>NZ_JARUBL010000001.1:0-1200000 GCF_029626155.1 Solwaraspora sp. WMMD1047
GAGACCCCATCGTGCCCCTACCCGGCGCGGTCGACCTCGTCCTAGCACTCAACGCCACCAGACGCCCCCTCGCGGTCGCATCCAACTCCCCGGCAGCGATCGTCAAACGCTACCTCACCAAAATCGGCCTCCCCCGAGCCTTCGACACCATCATCGGCTGCGACGAAGTAGACGCGCCCAAGCCCGCACCGCACATCTACCTAGCCGTCTGCGCCCGCCTCGCTGTCGCGCCCGAAGACGCTGTAGCGATCGAGGACTCTCCGACCGGGGTTGCCGCCGCGCGCGCAGCCGGTATGTACGTCATCGGCGTACCATCCAAACCGGGATCCACGCTCGCGGCGGACGCTACCTACCCGAGCCTCGCCGACCCAAGGCTGCGCCGCGCGCTTTACATCCCTGATCGCAACCATCTGAGCTTCGCCAGGATCGACGCGCCCGGCGGCGGGACCGGCGTCACGCCAAGCCTCCTCTCATCCTGGGAACGCTCGCCCGTTGGAGGACGAGGTAGTGGAAGGCTTCCCATCCGGCCACGTCGGACCGTCCTTGATCGCCAGCGGACCACCCCCACGCCTGTGGGGAGGACGCCGGCAGCCGGCTACTGGCGGCGTTGCGGGCCGGACCACCCCCACGCCCGTGGGGAGGACCGCTCAAAGTCCCCGAGCGTATTCGACCCCCTTCGGACCACCCCCACGCCCGTGGGGAGGACGCAACAGGTGAGTGCGCCCAGGGAATCCCCTCCGGACCACCCCCACGCCCGTGGGGGGAGGACCGGTTGCCCGCGCACTTGGAGTCCCTCGCGGACGGAGCACCCCCACGCCCGTGGGGAGGACTTGTGGGCGAGCTGGCCGCGGTGGCGGTGGCATGGACCACCCCCACGGCCGTGGGGAGGACCGACGGATCGCCTCCCGGCTGGTCTTGCGATCCGGACCACCCCCACGGCCGTGGGGAGGACACAACACCCCGGTCGGGCTGGCGCCCGACGCCAGGACCACCCCCACGGCCGTGGGGAGGACGCGCCCGACCTCAACGACACCGCAGCCCTCGGCGGACCACCCCCACGGCCGTGGGGAGGACGCCGACCCCGACGCCGCGCTCGACAGCCACGGCGGACCACCCCCACGGCCGTGGGGAGGACTCCGCGTCGACGGTCCCTGCGCGGATGAGCCCCGGACCACCCCCACGGCCGTGGGGAGGACACTTCGCGACTTGGGACTTCACTGCTGGGTGACGGAATTGGATCGCCAGGGGCGTCGAGCGGAGATTGTCGTACCCGTGTGCTCTGCTCTTGCCCGCAATCGTTCCGCTCGCGTCGGTGAGGCCGCTGTATGAGTCATGAGGCAATTGTGGATCTTCGGATCTGGGGTAAGGAACGAGGGCTCGCCTCGCCGTATCCGTTGCTCTGGCATTTGGTGGATACAGCAGCGGTGGCCGGAGCCCTTTGGGATGGTCACCTGACCGCTGGCCAGCGACGGTTCGTCGCCAGCGGGATGGACGTCGATGAGGGTCACGCCCGGCTCCTCGTCATGCTCTGGGCCGGGCTTCACGATCTTGGCAAGGCGAGCCCGGGTTTCCAGGTGCAATGCCAACGCGCCTACGAGCCACTTCGTGCAGATCCAGCTTACGGTCTTGTTGCCGGCGGGCGGGATCTCGGTCATGACATGGCGTCACAGCTTGCGTTGGTCAAGCTACTTGGTCAGGATCGGCCGCAGGTGGGTCCGAGGAGCGGGCAGCCCGCATATCGGGTGGCGCAGATGCTTGGTGGTCATCATGGTCGGTTTCGGAGCGCCCAGCATCGTGACTTGATTGCGGGACGGCTTGGCGGGGGCAGCTGGGCGTCCCAGCGGAGCGCATTGTTTCGGACGATTACGAAGGCTGTAGGAAGCCCTGCCTCTCCGGAGCGCGTCGATCCGCGCGTCGCGGTCCTGGTCACGGGGCTGATCATTCTGGCTGACTGGCTCGCGAGTCAGGAGCACTATCTACGTGGTCAGTTGCTGTCTGTCCCCGCCGATTCGTCGGTCGAGGTCGTCGCGGCCCATCTGGCCGGTCTGTGCGGTCGGGCTACTCGGCTCCTCGATGGCGCTGGGCTGGGCGTCCCGATCCTGCGACAGCTAACTTTCGAGGAAGTCTTTCCCTTCAGACCCAACGCCTTGCAGCGGTCTATCCGTGACGAACTGCTGCCAAGGGTCGATGGGCCGGGTCTGTTGATCGTGACTGCTGCGACCGGCGACGGGAAGACCGAAGTGGCATTGATCGCGGCACGAGAGCTAGCCGAGGTCTCCGACGCCAGTGGCTTCTATTTTGCCCTTCCCACGATGGCTACCGCTGACCAGATGTACAAGCGAGTCCGGGAGTTCACGAACCGGGTCGCGGATGGACCTGCGGCGGTGACGTTGCTGCACAGTCTGTCCTGGTTGAATGCCGCGTACGAGGGGAGTCCGAAGGACGAGCCGCAGGGCGACAGCGATGTCGCTTCGAGCGACAAGTACACCTTGACGGCTGCGCCAGACTGGTTGAAGGGGCGTAAGCGCGGGCTGCTCGCTGGTTTCAGCGTGGGCACAATCGATCAGGCGCTGATGGCCGCGCTCGCTACCCGGCACAATGCGTTGAGGCTGCTCGGTCTGTCCGGCAAGGTCTTCATCGTTGACGAGGCGCACTCGTATGACGACTACATGCGTGCGGTTCTCTGCAAGCTCCTCACCTGGCTCGGTTCGATGCGCTGCTCGGTGATTCTGCTCTCCGCGACTCTGCCTGCCAGCCATGTTCACAGCCTCGCCGCTGCGTACCGACGCGGCGCAGGCCTCCCTCCAGTTCGCCTTGGACCCGTTCCCTACCCGGGATGGGTGTTCGTCCCAGCCCGCTCTGGTGGGTCATCGATTACCATCTCAACCGAGGCGCAGGCCGCTGTCGCAACCGGGCGACGCATCCCCCTGCGGCTGGATATCCGGCCGGTGCGTCACAGCAGCGGTTCCGAGACCAGCGATCCGTCTGACCGTCGGGCCGTGCTGGAAGCCGTGCTTACCCCTCTCGTGCGGGACCGCGGATACGCGGCCGTGGTCTGCAACACGGTCGATGACGCGCAGCAGACCTACGAGATGACGCGAGAGTGGACTCGGGATCGGGCCGAGGTCTACCTTCTGCACTCGCGATTCCCGTCCGGGCAGCGCGAGGAGATCACCCAACGAATCGTCGCGCTCCTCGGCAAGGACAGCATCGAACGGCACAAGAGAGTAATCGTCGTCGCGACTCAGGTGATAGAACAGTCCCTCGACCTCGACTTCGATCTGGTCGTCAGCGATCTGGCGCCGCTGGCCCAGGTGCTGCAGCGCGCGGGTCGCTGTCATCGACACGCCCGGGCGCGGCCGGCCTGGGCGCGAACACCCCGTCTGGTCATCCTCGACCCGCACCACGATGGCCGTTACGCGAAGCCACGCCGCTGGGGCGACGTCTACCACGACTACCTGCTGCGGGCGACGCACCTGCGGCTCAGCGGTGTGGAGACGATCCGGATACCCGAGGACGTCCAAGAGCATATGGAAGCCGTTTACAGCCCGACCGGCATCGTCGACCCCCAACTCAGGGACGAGCACACCGACTATCAGGTGGATGAGATGGTGGGTCGGCAGGCGGCCGAGTTGTGGACTATCCCAGACCCAAGCAGCCTCGGCGACCTTTCCCTCCTCAGCGAGTGCGAGGTCGCCGACGGGCAGGCGGCGACACGGCTGGGAGCCGATTCGGTCCGGGTGCTCTGCTGCTATCTCGACTCCGACGGTAGGCAATGGCTCGACCCTCACCGCCGGCATCCGTTACCCCATCACGGATCCGGCCTCGATGGCCGATATCAGCCTGACGACATCCGGTCGCTGCTCAAGCTGAGCATTCCCGTCCGAGAGTCCCTGATCAGCGGCTACAAACCCGACGCCGAGCGACCCGCACGATGGGACAAGACTCCATGGCTCAGCGAGCTCCATCCTCTCTGGTTCCCGATCGGACCCGCCGGAACTCATCCGATCGAGATCGGCGGTCGCCTCGTCCACCTCGACCGGGATCTCGGCCTGATCATCCGCAGAACGACCGGCCACAGGTGACGACCAGTTGCCGGCATCGCAGAGTGCTGTACTCTGTGGACGCGCGCCGCTAACCACCCATTGCCTTTCCAGGAGGTCCGAATGCAGACCCGAGCCGGGCTCGGCCTAACACTCAAGTTGCCGCAAACCACCGTCGTCCTCGTCATCGTCCTGGTGGTCCACCTCATCGTGCTAGGCATCGCCAGCGCGTAGTCCTGGCAGGGGCTGGCCGACAAGTTCCTTGTCGGCCAGCCTGCCCTCACGACCGTGAGGAAGATGACGGCAGACCGGTAGCGGCTCCACCAATTGCCGGCGCACCCCCACGAGCATGGGGAACCATCCGCAGCATATGTCATCCATCCGACAGGTGTCTTGGAGCGTCCGAACGCTTGCGGCACTGTCTGGCAGTCCTCCGCTCCGAAGGGTGAACATGGTCTCCGCCTCGTTCGATCTCCTCGTCGAGCCCTGGCTCCCCGTTCGTGCGGGTGAGCAGACGGTCTCGGTCGGACTCCGTGAGCTTTATCTACGTGCCCATGAGTTCGACGATCTTGTGGTGCCGGTGCCGCCGGCGGCGTCGGGGCTCTGGCGGATCCTCTACGCGATCACCGCTCGGCTCACCGGCTTGGACAAGCGGAGCTCCTGGGCGGAGCGTCAGGGTCATGTTCTCGATCGGCGGCGCTTCGATCCGGAGAGTGTGACCGCCTACTTTGATCAGTACCGGAACTCCTTTGATCTGTTCCACCCGGAGCGGCCGTGGTTGCAGGATCCGCGTCTGAGGTCGCAGTGCGCGAAGACGTCGGGTGTCAACAAGCTGGTCTTCGGCCGGCCAGCTGGCAACGCGCAGGTGTGGTTTGGGCACTATAACGACCTTGCTCCGCTGCCTTTGCCGGCAGCTGAAGCGGCGTGGCACCTCGTCGCTCAGCTCTACTATGGCGCTTCAGGTCGTTGCACCAGCCGGGAGGTCGACGGGCAGAAGTTCGCCAACAGCAACGCCGGACCGCTGCGATCGGCGATGTCGTACCACCCACTCGGCGGAGCTCTTTTCGAGTCTCTCGTGCTTGGCGTTCCCGGGGAGCACACGGCGAACGATGAGCCTGACCTGTGTCCGTGGGAGCGCCCTGCCCTGCTGGACCCACTAGCTCCGCCGCCAGCGCTGACTTGGCCCGGTGGGCTGTTGACCGGCCGGTTTCAGCACGCCGTCCTGTTGGTTCCCGACGAGGATGGCCGGGTCGTCACCGATGCGTACCTCACCTGGGGTAGACGCACGCCTCCGATGCAGACGCCTGATCCTTACGTGATTCGACGGTTCAGCAAGCAGGGCAGCTGGTACCAGCTGCCGGCCGACGGTTCTCGAGCGCTGTGGCGGGATGTGCCAGCGCTGCTCTGCGACATCACAGACGAAAGTCAGCGCCCGAGGATCCTCGTGAGCGCCCAGGATTTCGATGAAGGTGAGCAGCGTGTCCGCGCCTTCGGCTTCGACCAGGACGGCCAAGCCAAGGATAGGCAGTGGTTCACCTCGGTCACCCCACCGATCTTACGCTGGATGATCAAGTACGACGAAGAGGCAGCGGTTGAGAGCGTGACCGTCGTCAAAGCTGCGGAGGATGTCGGCAACGTGCTGGCCTACCTGATGAAACTGGCCTGGCAGGAGTCAACCGATGTCAAGGACCGGGTCGGGCCGTGGGTGGCTCGGGTGAAGACCCATTACTGGCCACGAGCAGAAGACCTGTTCTGGTCGCACCTGCACAACCGGACGTGGGCCACTGCCCGGAAGTCATACCGACAGCTCGGGCACGAGGCCATCGACTGGGCGACCAATGGCGAGGCTCACCTTCCCCGCTTCGCTGCCGCCATCGACAAGGCACACCACCGGCTCACCGGTAAACGCCAGAAGGGTAAGGCGAAGTGAGTACCGACACCGCGACTCCCTTGTCAATCGACATGATTGACAAGTTCGTCCAACACGTCATCGGACTGTGCGCGAACGTTCCGGAGCGGCGCTCCTCGTTGCGTCGTGGGCTCGGGCGACCACCGGAGCAGGCGTACGGCATGCACGCCACCGTCGCCCGCTGGCTGCCCCGCCAGAGCGACCGGGCGCAGGAGTACGCCCTGTACTCCGTAGCAGCCATGATTGCTGCTCAAACCCGCAGCGGTCAGCGCGGATCGGCGACAAGAATCGGCCCTGACGATCCGGCCACGGATGCGCCCGACAGCGATATCGAGGACGGCCTGGGGGACGTCGGGAACGGTCCGGAACTCGGCACCGCCCGCCAGCGGCTCTCCAGCAGGCCCAGTATCGGCACTGCGCTGGCCCGGGCGGTGAATGCTACGGCGGCAAGCCGAGGTCGTATCAGCCGCACAACCGCGGAGAAGCGGCTGCACCTGCTCGTCAGGCAGGACCTAACCGGGGTGCATCGGCAGCTACCCGGCCTCGTCCAGCACATCCGGTCCGTGGAAACGGCCATCGACTGGGTTCGGCTCATTGACGACCTGCGCAAGTGGGATCAGGAACGTGAGCTCGTCGCCAAACGGTGGCTACAAGACTTCTACCGCACTCTGAATCCCGAGAACGAGGAGCAAGCATGACCCCGGCCCGATACATCGATATTCACCTGCTCCAGAGCATCCCGTACGCCAATCTGAACCGCGACGACCTGGGCTCGCCCAAGTCGATGACCTTCGGTGGCGTCGAACGTACCCGGGTTTCCAGCCAGAGCTGGAAGCGGGCGGTCCGGCTCGCGCTGCAGGAGTCGGCCGGTGAGCAGGCGCTGCGCACCCGCCGGGTGCCGATCGAGGTTGCCTCGCGGCTGCGAAGCAAAGGCTGGTCCAAAGACCTGGCGACGTTCGCCGGTCAGCAGGTGGCGGCGAGCATCACCAGCAAAGGACTGGGGCTGGAGGCCAACGGCGGAACCTCGGTTCTGCTCTACCTGCCGGCATCGGCCCTTGACGACCTGGCCAGGATTTGCGAGGAGAACCGGGACGACCTCAGCCACGCCCAGACAGCCAAGCCGAAGACGGGCAAGTCGTCGACAAAGTCGGACCCGATCCTGCCACGTGACGAGGTCACTCGGACGATCAGTGGCCGCAACGGGGTCATCAACCTCTTCGGCCGAATGCTCGCCGACGTGCCCACCGCCCACGTCGACGGCGCGGTCCAGGTCGCTCATGCATTCACCGTGCACGGCACGAGCGCCCAGGTTGACTTCTTCACCGCCGTCGACGACCTGAACGAGGCGGCGGACGAGACCGGCAGTGGACACATGAACAGCGCCGAATTCAGTGCTGGCACGTTCTACCGCTACGCCTGCGTCAACCTTCACGACCTGACGCGGAACCTCGAGGGCGAGAAGGCGCTCGCTGCCGAACTCGCGGCAGACTTCCTCACGAACTTCATCAGTGCCATACCAGGCGCGAAGAAGAACTCCACCGCCGCGTTCACCGTCCCGGATCTCGTCTACATCGCGGTCCGCGGCGACCGCCCCGTCTCGCTCGCCAGCGCCTTCGAGCCTCCGGTGCGGGCACCCCTGGACGGCGGCTTCGGTCCGAAATCTCGGACAGTACTGTCCGAGTACGCCGGCCACATCTACCGGCTAATCGGCGAAGACGGACTCGTGCATCACGCGCACGCCCTGACCGACGAGAAGGGCCTCGATCATCTCGGCGAGCTGACGCCATCCCACGCCGCTTTGGTGAAGAACGCCATCGCACGGGCCGGGTTGCGGTGACCGGGCTGCTACTGCGGCTCGCCGGGCCGCTGCAATCCTGGGGCGATCACAGCACCTTCTCCACAAGAGACACCCGCGCGTACCCGACCCGGTCGGCCCTCATCGGATTAATCGCCTCCGCGCTGGGCCGGCGCCGCGAAGAGCCGATCAGCGACCTGACCGCCCTGGCCTTCACCATTCGGGTCGACCGAGCTGGAGCCGTCCTACGCGACTTCCACACCGTTGGCGGCGGCCTCGCCCGTGATCAGACCGTACCCACCGCTGAGGGAAGCCGCCGAGGTCCCGGTCAGGGCACAATCGTCTCGCACCGCTACTACCTCACCGACGCCGCTTTCACCGTCGCGATGACCGGTCCGCAACCGCTCGTGGACGCAATCGCCAATGCCCTTGACCGACCAGCCTGGGCTCCCTACCTTGGCCGCCGATCCTGCCCAGCCGAAGCGCCACTGCTGCTACAGGTGACGCCCGGCGATCCGGTGCACGCCCTGTACCAGTCGGTGCCGATGGCCCGGCCACCGGTGACCGGCGATACCGTACCGGTTGACTTCGTCCTCGAAAGCCCACCACCCGGCAGGGAAGACGCGTCGCAACTGACCGCCAACGACGTGCCACTCGACTTCCATCCGCACCGCCGACGCTACCTGTCCCGGTCCCTCTGGATAACCCGACAGTCCCTACCAGCCGACCTCTGCGTCGGACTGGGCGACCGCTACCTCACCGCACTCGCCACGTATCTGAAAGGAGCACCGGCGTGAACGCCTGGCTGATCCGAATCGAACCGGATCTCCGTAACCGGTCCGCCAGCCAGGACCTACGGGACATCGTCGCCATACACCAGCGGGTGATGACGCTCGTACCTGACGGCCTCGGACGCGACCCCCGACAGCGAGCCGGCGTGCTGTTCCGCATCGACCAGGAACCGACAGGTCCGGTCGTGCTGGTGCAGACCACCCTGCAACCAGATCCGAGCCGACTACCCCCACGCTACGGCCACGTTGACACCAGAGACATCGGCCCACTCCTCAAAGCAATCCACCCAGGGATGCGGGTCCGATACCGACTCGCGGCGAACCCCTCCAAACGGGCGATCACCGGACCACACGCCGGCAAAGTCGTGCCGCTGTCCGGCCCCGACGTAGAAGCGTGGTGGATCAAACGCGCCGAGACACACGGACTCGCCCTCGAACAAATGCACACCCACCCCCAGCCATCGATGATCGGCAAGGCCAAACCGATCCGGCACGCGGTGACACGATTCGACGGCACAGCCGTCGTACGGGATGTCGACCTGGTACGCGCCGCCGTGCTCGGCGGAATCGGACGAGGCAAATCGTTCGGCTGCGGCTTACTCAGCCTTGCCGCCGCCCGGTGACCGGCAACGCGCGACGACGTCTGGCTGCGCCCACCCTCGCGATGCTCCCCAGAGTCGCGGACTCTCTCAGCTTTCTCTACGCCGACGTCGTCCGAATCGTCCAAGACGACACCGGCGTCTGCGCCCAAGTCGAAACCCCAAGAGGCGTCGAACGCGTCTATCTCCCCACCGCCGCTGTCAGTTGCGTACTCCTCGGCCCCGGCACCTCCATCACACACCGGGCGCTGTCCACCTTCGCCAGACACGGCACCACCGTCGTCTGCGTCGGCGCTGGCGGAGTACGCAGCTACGCGGCCATCACCCCCGCCGGACTCACCACAAGCTGGCTTGAGCGGCAAGTCCGATGCTGGGCCGACGACACTCAACGACTGGCAGTCGCCGTGCGCATGTACGAACGCCGGTTCGGAGAAGCCGTCCCCGAAGGAACATCACTCGCCCAACTCCGCGGCATGGAGGGACAGCGAATGAAGAAGCTTTACCGCCTACTCGCCGAACACCACCGGACCGGCAAGTTCCGCCGCAATTACGACCCAGACCAGTGGGAAACGCAAGACCCGGTCAACCTGGCCCTCTCGTCCGCCAGCGCATGCCTCTACGGCGTCGTCCACGCCGCGACACTCGCCCTCGGCTGCTCACCGGCGCTCGGCTTCGTACACAGCGGCACCCAACACGCCTTCGTCTACGACATCGCCGATCTCTACAAAGCCAGGGTCACCGCCCCACTGGCCTTCTCACTCGGCAACTCCACCAATCCGGAACGCGACGCCCGGCGCAAACTCCGCGAAGAGTTCCGACTCCTCAAGCTGATGCCCACGATCATCACCGACATCCAGCACCTCCTCGACCCGGACACGGTCCGCCCAACGCCAGAACGGGGCGCCGACGTGGTCTCACTCTGGGACCCAGAACTCGGCGAGGTGCCTGCCGGCGTCAACTACGGCAGCGAGGACTAACCGCCCCATGGCCTCAATGGTCGTCCTGTCCACCACCGCCGTACCCGATCACCTACGCGGCGCCCTCAGCCGATGGATGATCGAGATAACCCCCGGCATGTTCGTCGGCACCCTGTCAGCCAAAGTCCGAGACGAACTATGGGCAACGGCAGCCGCAGTCGTCGGCGACGGAGCCGCCGTGCTCATCCACCCAGACAACACCGAACAGGGCTACTCGATCCGAACCGCAGGACAACGCCGACGCCGACCCGTCGACTTCGACGGCCTCACCCTGATCGCCATGAACCCAATGGAACCGGCGAACACCATAACCGAGGAAATCTGGCCCGAGGGCTGGTAAACGCCCAGGTCGCGAAGGGTCCTCCCCACGGGCGTGGGGGTGGTCCGAGAGCCGCGCCGCGCCGCGCGGCGACCGGGCCGTCCTCCCCACGGGCGTGGGGGTGGTCCGCGGGCCATCAGGTGGCATTCCTCGGTCCACGCGTCCTCCCCACGGGCGTGGGGGTGGTCCGCCCCGCACCGAGGTGCTGTGGTCCAACCGGCCGTCCTCCCCACGGGCGTGGGGGTGGTCCGCAGGCTCAGGCGGTCATCGACGAGATCCTCGAGTCCTCCCCACGGGCGTGGGGGTGGTCCGCTGGGCCGGCCTATGGCGCTGGTCGACCACCCGTCCTCCCCACGGGCGTGGGGGTGGTCCGCCGAAACGGCGTACCGGCGGGCCATCGCCGGCGTCCTCCCCACGGGCGTGGGGGTGGTCCGCCGACGTCGTCCGCGAGATCGTCGACCGGCTCGTCCTCCCCACGGGCGTGGGGGTGGTCCGATGGAGGGCGGCCAGCGAGGTATCAGCCCAGAGTCCTCCCCACGGGCGTGGGGGTGGTCCGGCCCTCGTCGCGGTGGTCGCCGCGGCGCTCACGTCCTCCCCACGGGCGTGGGGGTGGTCCGTCGGCGCGCCGCTGCAGGCGCGCCATGGCGGCGTCCTCCCCACGGGCGTGGGGGTGGTCCGGCGGCAACCGCCATCTCGGGCTTGCCGGCGTTGTCCTCCCCACGGGCGTGGGGGTGGTCCGGTCGACCCGTCCACCATCCACGGATACCGCAGGTCCTCCCCACGGGCGTGGGGGTGGTCCGGTCCCTGACGCCACCTCCCCGCCGCTCAGGGCGTCCTCCCCACGGGCGTGGGGGTGGTCCGGACCGGCGCGGCCGGCGCGTCTGGCGGGAGATGTCCTCCCCACGGGCGTGGGGGTGGTCCGCCGCAGCCCCCACAGCCACCGCTCGCGGATGCGTCCTCCCCACGGGCGTGGGGGTGGTCCGGCGTCTGCGCGGAAGTTGAGTGCGAGAGGGACGTCCTCCCCACGGGCGTGGGGGTGGTCCGGCGCTCAGCGTGTGCGTACCCGCCGACAGCACGTCCTCCCCACGGGCGTGGGGGTGGTCCGCTAGTGGACGTGACCGTTGTGGTCGCCACCTAGTCCTCCCCACGGGCGTGGGGGTGGTCCGCCGCCGGCGGACCGCTGGTACAACCAGCCAACGTCCTCCCCACGGGCGTGGGGGTGGTCCGGCGGCCCGCGCACTGGGCATCTCCACCCGGGAGTCCTCCCCACGGGCGTGGGGGTGGTCCGGTGCAGATGTGGCTGTCCGGCGGTGCGGTCGGGTCCTCCCCACGGGCGTGGGGGTGGTCCGGACCAGATGACGGCGGTCGCGGAGGCCGTGGCGTCCTCCCCACGGGCGTGGGGGTGGTCCGGCCAGCATGAGGCCCATGTAGATGTCGGGCTCGTCCTCCCCACGGGCGTGGGGGTGGTCCGACGCTAATCCGTGGCGCCAAACTGCCGGAGGCGTCCTCCCCACGGGCGTGGGGGTGGTCCGCCGTGGACGGCCACCACCTCCGGCGCGGTCACGTCCTCCCCACGGGCGTGGGGGTGGTCCGGGAGTCGTCCTGCTCCCACGGGTCGGCGTTCTGTCCTCCCCACGGGCGTGGGGGTGGTCCGACGGGCGGGTCGAGGTCATCCAGGCGCCACCGGTCCTCCCCACGGGCGTGGGGGTGGTCCGCACCCGGGTGATGCCGATCGGCGGTTGGAGCCGTCCTCCCCACGGGCGTGGGGGTGGTCCTACCCGGATCGCAGCGTGAACACGAAGTACTTCGTCCTCCCCACGGGCGTGGGGGTGGTCCGCGCGAGTTCGAGCACATCCGGATCGGCCGGGAGTCCTCCCCACGGGCGTGGGGGTGGTCCGCCGGGTGGCGGGGTCGTACCCGGGGGCGGAGAGTCCTCCCCACGGGCGTGGGGGTGGTCCGGCGGCGATGCTGCTGGCTCTGGCCGGCGGCGGGTCCTCCCCACGGGCGTGGGGGTGGTCCGTACACGGTTGAGCAGGCAATCAGCATCGGCGGGTCCTCCCCACGGGCGTGGAGGTGGTCCGGTGTCCCGGTCCAACTCGACCCGCCGTAAGAAGTCCTCCCCACGGGCGTGGGGGTGGTCCTAACCATGCCGGCACCGACCGGGGCGCACGTCTGTCCTCCCCACGGGCGTGGGGGTGGTCCGGCGTTCGACCGGATGGACGCCCGCGCCCGAAAGTCCTCCCCACGGGCGTGGGGGTGGTCCGATGGAACGTACCTACACCGCCACGGTGCGGGTGTCCTCCCCACGGGCGTGGGGGTGGTCCGGTCATCGTCACGATGTCCGGGACACCGGCCGGGTCCTCCCCACGGGCGTGGGGGTGGTCCGATCCGGGTCCGCCGGCTGACCGCCGGGACCTAGTCCTCCCCACGGGCGTGGGGGTGGTCCGGCGGAGGTGCTGGCGCGGGTGCGTGCGCACCGGTCCTCCCCACGGGCGTGGGGGTGGTCCGGTCGTCCACCCGTCGTCCGCGGTGCCGCCCGAGTCCTCCCCACGGGCGTGGGGGTGGTCCGTCCCACGTCCTACCGTCCGATGACGACGACCGGTCCTCCCCACGGGCGTGGGGGTGGTCCGTTGGCCGTCGCCCGCGCCGCCCAGGTGTCGCCGTCCTCCCCACGGGCGTGGGGGTGGTCCGAACCACGACGTGCTCACCGCGCCGCCGCTCCGGTCCTCCCCACGGGCGTGGGGGTGGTCCGCGGGGGATCCACCCCGGCCCGTCGGAGGAGCTGTCCTCCCCACGGGCGTGGGGGTGGTCCGTTCTGCAAGGTCGATGGCTGCCATGAGGTGGCGTCCTCCCCACGGGCGTGGGGGTGGTCCGTTGACGCTCATCGACTGGCCGCCGTTGTAGCCGTCCTCCCCACGGGCGTGGGGGTGGTCCGGAGGAGCCCGTGACCGCGACGGACTGACGCTGGTCCTCCCCACGGGCGTGGGGGTGGTCCGCCCGGCCGGACGGGCAGTGGTGGCCAGCACCAGTCCTCCCCACGGGCGTGGGGGTGGTCCGCAGGCATACGACCCCCCTCGTGGTGGTCCGGGGTCCTCCCCACGGGCGTGGGGGTGGTCCGGCTGAGATCGAGGGCGACCGCCGGCTGGAACTGTCCTCCCCACGGGCGTGGGGGTGGTCCGGGAGCGGCCCCAATTGGCTAGGTGGATCAGGCGTCCTCCCCACGGGCGTGGGGGTGGTCCGGCACCGCCGTCCACGCGGAGATGGAGAACGTCGTCCTCCCCACGGGCGTGGGGGTGGTCCGTCGCTCAGCAGACCGAGTTCGGGACCGGCCGGGTCCTCCCCACGGGCGTGGGGGTGGTCCGGTGCGGCCGTTGCCCGGCTGCGGGGCGTGGGCGGTCCTCCCCACGGGCGTGGGGGTGGTCCGTCGATCAGCTGGCGCACCCCCAGCGTCGGGGTGTCCTCCCCACGGGCGTGGGGGTGGTCCGACACCAGCGACGGCCCGTACGTCAGGTACACCGTCCTCCCACGGGCGTGGGGGTGGTCCGATGACGGCGACGCCGGCCAGGTAGGCGGCGCGGTCCTCCCCACGGGCCTGGGGGTGGTCCGACGCTGCGATCTCCGGTGTGTGCGGCGAACTCGTCCTCCCCACGGGCGTGGGGGTGGTCCGACGTCGTCGGTGTTGCGGTTCTTGTAGGCGACGTCCTCCCCACGGGCGTGGGGGTGGTCCGGTCGTCCTTGAGCCACTCGGCGCCCATCGTGGGTCCTCCCCACGGGCGTGGGGGTGGTCCGCCGGCGGCGGTCGCGGTGCGGGTCATCAGATCGTCCTCCCCACGGGCGTGGGGGTGGTCCGCTTGACAGCAAGAGGTGCGCGGCGCTGAGAGCGTCCTCCCCACGGGCGTGGGGGTGGTCCGCCGCAGAGGATCGATCCGGTGCCGGCGTCGAGGTCCTCCCCACGGGCGTGGGGGTGGTCCTTCGTAGAGGCGGACCTCGGTGATGGTGCGTTCGTCCTCCCCACGGGCGTGGGGGTGGTCCGGAGGCGTCGGTCAAGCTCCGCGTCTCACAGCTGTCCTCCCCACGGGCGTGGGGGTGGTCCGCAGGCCATCGACTGGACCCTGCCCTACAAGGAGTCCTCCCCACGGGCGTGGGGGTGGTCCGCCGGCGTTCGAGTCGATCGGACTCTCGGCTGAGTCCTCCCCACGGGCGTGGGGGTGGTCCAGGAGTACTCGGCGCGAAGACGGGCCTGATCGGGTCCTCCCCACGGGCGTGGGGGTGGTCCGGTCTCCAACTCAACGTGCAGAACGCCCTCTTCGTCCTCCCCACGGGCGTGGGGGTGGTCCGGAGCACCCGGCGGTCCGGGCGGCGGCGAGCGAGTCCTCCCCACGGGCGTGGGGGTGGTCCGGCCCCGCACTCGGCGGAGGCCCGCCGCTGGCAGTCCTCCCCACGGGCGTGGGGGTGGTCCGCAGCGGACAGCTCGGTTTGACTATGCGGCCGGGTCCTCCCCACGGGCGTGGGGGTGGTCCGTTGTAGACCAGCGCCTTGGCGAACATCTGGCCGTCCTCCCCACGGGCGTGGGGGTGGTCCGGTCTGCGACGAGGCGGAGACTGCCGTCCAGATGTCCTCCCCACGGGCGTGGGGGTGGTCCGTCCGTCACCGCCCCCCGCCCCGCACCGCCGCCGTCCTCCCCACGGGCGTGGGGGTGGTCCGCATCTATACGCCGGATCGCTACTGCGCCTCGGGTCCTCCCCACGGGCGTGGGGGTGGTCCGGTCTACGCCCGGACGCGGGTGTTGCTGATGCCGTCCTCCCCACGGGCGTGGGGGTGGTCCGGCGGGGGCGACCGGCTCCCCGTAGGCGTCCAGGTCTTCCCCACGGGCGTGGGGGTGGTCCGCACATCGAGATCATCGACTCCAAAAAGCGGCTGTCCTCCCCACGGGCGTGGGGGTGGTCCGCCGATCAGTCCGTTGGCCAAGACCGGCCAGAAGTCCTCCCCACGGGCGTGGGGGTGGTCCGCTGATGGGCATCCGCATCGACGCCGGCGAGGTGTCCTCCCCACGGGCGTGGGGGTGGTCCGCCCTCCGCGTAGCGGGCGTACGCCCACGGGTCGTCCTCCCCACGGGCGTGGGGGTGGTCCGGGTGGCCAGCATCCACGGCGTCTCGACGTGGCGTCCTCCCCACGGGCGTGGGGGTGGTCCGTCGCCGACCACCAGCAGCGGCTGAGTGCCGGTGTCCTCCCCACGGGCGTGGGGGTGGTCCGTCGTCAACCAGCGCGGGCCGGCCGGCAAAGTTGTCCTCCCCACGGGCGTGGGGGTGGTCCGGTGTGGCAGGAGGTCCTGGCCGGCAACGCGAAGTCCTCCCCACGGGCGTGGGGGTGGTCCGCCGGACTTCGGCCGCCACCTCGCGGAGATGATGTCCTCCCCACGGGCGTAGGGGTGGTCCGCTGACGGGGGGGTCCCTATGGGTTTGTCAAGGGGTCTTGGTCGGGTGGGGTTGCGGGGTTGGCCTGGTTGAGGAGTTGTTCGACGGCGCGGGGGCTGCGAAGCACGCGGAGGTCAGCGTGGGCGGCGTTGTTCGCGATCGCGGTCATGACGGTGGGCAGGCTGCGGCGTCGGTAGGTGAGGACCCAGCGCCAGAATGCCTGGTTCTCTCGGGAGCGGCGTAGCGCGCGCCAGGCGCAGCGCCAGAGGGGGAAGTCCAGCACGATGACGGTATCGGCGGCTCGTAGTCGTACGTCGAGCACGTCGTAGGGGCCGAGGTCGCCGTCGATGATCCACCGTCGGCCGCTGGTCAGCCGGTGTTGGATGTCCGCCCACTGGTTCTTGGGTGTTGGAGTGAGGTCTGGCGCCCAGAAGTGTTTGTCCAGCTCGATGACCGGCAGAGCCAGGGCGGTGCCCAGGCGGGCGGCGAGGGTCGACTTACCCGCGCCACCACGGCCGAGGATCACGACCTTCTTCATGCTGCTCGGGCCCCGGGTTGGGCGGTGGGAGCCTGGTAGAGGGCGCGGTCGCGCAGCATGGCGTGCAGGACGTCGATGCGGCGGCGGGCGAGGCAGATCAGCGCGGCGTTGTGTTTCTTGCCTTCGGCGCGCTTCCGGTCGTAGTAGGCCCGGCTGAGCGGGTCGGACAGGGCCGCGAATGCGGACAGGAAGAACGCGCGTTTGAGCTGTTTGTTACCGCCCTTCGGCGGGTGCTCACCGCGGATGCTGGTGCCCGAGTGACGGGTCACCGGCGCCAGTCCGGCGTAGGCGGCGAGGTGCCCGGAGGTCGGGAACGCGGCACCGTCACCGACTTCGAGCAGGATCCGGGCCGCGGTCCTGACGCCGATGCCGGGCATCGAGGTCAGGACCGAGGAAAGAGGGTGCGCATCAAGCATCCCCTCGACCTGCTCGGCCACCTGTTTGCGCTGTTCCAGAAGCTCACGGAGGTTGTCAGCCAGCCTGGGAAGGATGGCCTCGGCCGCGGTCGTGCCAGGCACGACGACTGTCTGGGCGTTGAGCGCGGTGAAGATCTGCTCAACCAGACGAGTACCCATGCGCGGAGCCCGGCTCTTGACGATTTCGGCCAGCTTGCTGGGGCCGGCCTTGCGCAGCCCGGCTGGGCCACCGCACCGTGCCAACGCTTCCAGCACGGCCGGGTGCTGCACCTTCGGTCCCAGCACCCGTTCCAGGGGCGGGTGGATCTGGGTGAGCAGGCCACGGATGCGGTTGGCGACGCGGGTGACCGCGCCGGCTAGGTCGTCGTCGTAGCCGACCAGGACCTCCAGTTCGGCGAGAGTGTCATCGCCAGTGTCGACCCGGCGCAGCGTGTGCGGCAGCGTCCGGGCCGCGTCCGCGATCACGTACGCGTCGCGGGCATCGGTCTTCGCGGTCCCCGGGTGCAGGTCCGCAAGCCGGCGCATGACCAGACCGGGCAGGTAGCCAACCTGGTGCCCGCAGGCGCGGGCAACCACGACGGGCAGGGCGCCAATCGAGGCGGGCTGGTCGACCACGGCCAGGAGCCGGCCGTGCCGAGCGAGCTTGTCAAACAGTTTGCGCAGCCCAGCCTCCGTGTTCGGCAGCGCCGCGTCGTGCAGTCGTTTGCCCGCGGGATCCAGCGCGACCGCATGGTGGTCGGACTTGCCGACGTCCAAGCCCAGGAACACGCCGTACTCGTTGTGCACGCCTCGCCTCCCATGGTCCATCACAGGCTCGGTCGCTGGCCACAGCGTCGGACTGCCGGCATCCACGTTACGGAGAGACCTACCCGAGGGTGGCCGGGTCCCTATCAGCGGTCCGCCGACGCCACCCGGTCCGGCGACAACACCCCCCGGATCATGCGTACGACAGGGACAGTAAGTCATACCGGACCGAGCGACCGAGCAGTCCCCATCGGGGACGATCAAAAAGGTAACGGGGGGAGCTGTGGCGGAAGAAGTCGTCCTCCCCACGGGCGTGGGGGTGGTCCGTGTAAACAGATCATGGAACCCGCACCTGCGAAGTCCTCCTTACGGGCGTGGGAGTGGTCCGGGCGAGCCGGTCGGCGAGCGGCTGATCTACGCGTCCTCCCCACGGGCGTGGGGGTGGTCCGTTCGCCGGGCCGGGTGGCGCGGTGATGGTGGTGTCCTCCCCACGGGCGTGGGGGTGGTCCGCCGCCGGGCCTCGGAGCGAGCGCTGATGGACCGTCCTCCCCACGGGCGTGGGGGTGGTCCGTTCCGGGTGGTCATCACCGACTGTTCTCGCCGACTTGTTCGGGCCCCACTGCTCCATCGATTCCTGGACCCGCCACCTCGAATTCAGAAACCTGCGGCCCCACATCAGCGTCGATGGCTGGCGGCGTCATCGCGGCCCCACCGGTTCGCGTCGCTCAGCGTCGAGTTGCTGCCGCGCCGGTCTTCGACCGGCTTGCCACCGAACCGCCGGCTGAAGGCGTCGCTGGTCGTAGCGCAGCTCGGCGGCGTCGGCGGGTTGGTGGCGGGGTTGGTGGGGTTCCGCCGGCCCGAACTATGGCCGTTCCGGCCTCTGGGACTGGTGGAGCCAACTGGAGCTGGAGCCTCCATCGAGACATGGACACACCCCGAAGCTGGAGGGGCCAGAACTTGCTGGAGAGGTGGGGCCCGAAAGGCCCGGAGAGAACAACCGACGATGGCACCTTGTCCTCCCCACGGGCGTGGGGGTGGTCCGGATGTCGTCGCGGCACATGCCGTACCGGGTGCGTCCTCCCCACGGGCGTGGGGGTGGTCCTGCACCGGAGCACGTCGGGCCGGTTGACGGTGAGTCCTCCCCACGGGCGTGGGGGTGGTCCGCAACACGCCCAAGGCGACGTGGAACCCCGGCTGTCCTCCCCACGGGCGTGGGGGTGGTCCCGCGCGGCAGCCGGCCTGCACGGGAAGCTACCTGGATGGCAGTGCGACCCTTTGCTCGATCATGAGACGCCGAGAAGCCGACGATTTTGCCGGAGGTGGGATGTTCTGTTTGCCCCCGGCAGGGCACCGACCCGCGTTTTCGGGGCGACCGGCGTGCGCATGGCTACGCCAACATGACATCCATATCAGCCACGGGCGGATATGAGAGTTTGGTTCGTGTTGGGCCGCCGACACAAACCCTCGCGCTGATGGGCGGGTGGCCTGTTCTGGATGATCATCGCCTTCTAGCTGCCCCAGATGATGCTGGTTTGACTAGATCCACCGCGGCCTCAATAACTAACTTAGACGGGCATAAGGGACGTGATGATGCTTGGCTAGCCGCTGGGACGACTACGGATCGTCTCAACACCTGCCCTCGACCGCTGTGGGCACACTGATCGCCTGCGTCTTCATCGTCGGGTCGTAGGGCGTCGTGATCGTCAGGACATTGGGCACGTTTTGAAGGCTCAGGGCGTGCTGTATGTCCTTACGATCTTGCTATCGGGTTGGGGTGCGGGTGACGAAGGCTCGCCAGGCCGACGGAGCGAAGGCAAGGGTGCCGCCGTCGCGGTCCTTTGTGTCCCGAACGAGCACGACCCCGCCCAGATTGTCGGCAACCTCCACACAGTCCCCGCCGTTGTTGCCGCTCCTGCTGCTCTTGCGCCAATGCGCGCCGCTCACGTCCATGATGCCGCCGCTTCCCTGATCAGGTCGAGGGATTGCGCTCGGGGTAGGGCCTCTCCCCGGATCCGTTCCCATCGTCGGTCAAGGGTAGCAATCTCCATTGGCTTCTCCAGGATCTGCGCTGGCGCCTGACCGTCGACGTGCGCGGCCCGCCCGCCTTCGGGTAGGTCAGCGACGGTGAACGGACCGCCGAGCCCCGGGTACATCCCCACCGACGTGGGCACCATGTGCACCTGGACCGACGGCAACTCCGCGCAGTTGGCCAGGTACTCACACTGTTCCCGCATCAATGCGCGATCGCCATAGGCAGACCGGTACAGGACGCCGGCGTCGATGACGGCGATCAGCAGCGGTGGCCGTTCCCGGCGCAGGATGGACTGACGGTTGATCCGAGACATCGCGAGGTGGTCTACCTCTTCGGCGGTCAGCGCCTCGCCGGCCAGCGTTGCCCGCGCGTATGCCTCGGTCTGAAAGAGTCCGGGCACCCAGGCCAGTTGGAAGCTCCGCAGCGCGATCGCCACTCGCTCGATATCAGCCCACTGCCGGAACCATGACGGCCCTCGCCTTCTGGAAGTGTCCGGCCAAATGTCCTCAACCTCTCGGCCGAGGGCTTCGGCGGCGCGGGCTCGGGTGCGGGGGTGCGGCACCCGCCCCGGCACCAGCCATCGCCCGGCGGTCTTCGGATCGACTCCTACCTTGGCTGCGAGCGATTCGACCGTGTGGCCCGCCTCCGCCATCGCCGCGCGTAGTGCCTGATTCATCGTCCCTCCCTTGAGGACGTTCGGAATATCTCCGAACCATATCGCAACGCTGTGTATGTGTCTGCCTACGGAAGCGACGATCTGTGAATCCGTCGCTGAGGGAGGCGCCCCGTGCAGACCAGATCGAACCCTTCAATCGACTTGCACCGCCGGGACTGGCGCCGGCTGTGGCGGTACTGCCGATGCGGCTACCGCTGGCGCTGTCCCCAGCGGCACCTGGTCTCCCGGCCCGCTCCGGTGCCGGGACCGACGCCGGCACCGGGGCTCGTGCCGGTGCCGGTGGCGGTGGTGGAGCCGACGCCGGAGCCGGCATACTCGTCGCCGGCCCGGGTCCGACCGGTCAATCGTGGGCCGTTGTATCCGGACCAGCGCGCCGAGGTGGCTCGGGAGGTCCGGGCCGCCGCCTGGCTGAGGCGGAAGGCGTCGTGAACCGCCGCCCGCCGGCCCGTCCGCATGTCCCGCAACGGCCACTCTGGCTGTGTCGCAACTGTGCTCAGCCGTGGCCCTGCGGCCAGGCGAAGATCGAGCTGCTCCGCGAGCACGCCAACGACCCGACCTATCTGCGGATCTACCTGTGCGGCCAACTGCACGAGGCGCTGCGGGACCTGCGTGCGCTGCGCCCGGACGACCGTTTGCCGACCCCGGCCGAGACCTTCAACCGGTTCCTGTCCTGGGTCGCCCCTGAGGGCCGCCGAGGCCCCGTCTCCCGGCCGCGCTACAGCCGGCGCTCGATCTGACCGCGCGGACCGGCCCGTTTACCGCTCATGCCGAACATTACCGCTGACCAGGCCAACTACTCTCAGTGGTTGTGGATGGGACGGCGTGTCGTCCACAGCCGAAATCCGCTACTTTCCCGGGTCGCCAGCCGCCGGCCAGGCTCGCTGGCATGACTGCCCCCGGACAACCAACCCTGACAGTCCGCTCCACGGCCGACCTCATCGCCGCGGTGCCCTACCTGATCGGCTTCCACCCGACCGAGAGCGTGGTGGTGGTCGCGATGCGCGGAGCCCGGGTCGTCTTCGCCGCCCGAGGCGACCTTCCGGACGGCGGGCCGCCCGGCGAAGTCCGAGAGATCGCCGACTACCTGGTGGCCGTCGTCGCAGCGCAGGACGCGGAGACGGTGACGGTGCTCGGGTACGGCCCGCCGGAGCGGGTCACCCCGGTCATCGACGCCGTCCGAGCCAGCTTCGCCCGGGCCAGCGTCGGAGGCACGCCCCCGGGCAGGGAGAGCGCCAGCGGAGCGCCACTCGGAGGAACGCCTCCGGGCGGAGCGACCCTGGGCGGGAGGAGTGCCGGCCGGGTCGGTCCGGAGCTGGTGGACGCGCTGCGGATCACCGACGGCCGGTACTGGTCCTACATCTGTGACAACCCGGAATGCTGTCCACCCGAGGGCACCGCGGTCGACGTCTCGGGCAGCCGGTTCGCCGCCGAGGCCACCCTCGCCGGGCAGGTAGCGCTCCCCGACCGGGCCGCCCTGATCGATCAGGTGGCACCGGTCGACGGGCTGGGCCGGCTCGGCATGCGGCAGGCGACCGACCGCGCCGAGGAGCGGTTGGTCGAGGTGCTGGAGGCGGCGCCGCCAGCGGACGTGCTCGGCGGCCGTACCCTGCGCCGGGTCGGTGAGGCGGCGGTCGACGCGGCGATGGCCCGGCACCGCCAGGGCGGTCTGCTCACCGACGACGAGGTTGCCTGGCTGAGCCTGCTGCTGACCCACATCCCGGTCCGCGACCTGGCCTGGGAGCGCTGCGACGGCGACGACTGGCAGATCGCGCTCTGGGCGGACGTGCTCCGACGCGCCGAGCCGGGACTGGCGGCGGCGCCCGCGAGCCTGCTCGCCTTCGTCGCCTGGCGGTCGGGACAGGGCGCCCTCGCCGCGGTCGCCCTGGATCGCGCCTTCGACGCGGAACCGGACTACTCGATGGCCATGCTCCTGGCCGACGTGCTGCACCGCGGGTTACCACCATCCACCCTCGACGATTGGCCGACTGTCCGGCGGTCCGCGTCCGGCCGCGCCCGCCCGGACACCCGCCGTCGGGGTCACGGCCCAGGTAAGGACGGCAGAGGTCGCGGCGGTGCGGGTGCGGGCGGGACGCGTCGCGGCGGCGAGGGCAGTGGTGGCACTACGGGCGGTGGCGGTCCGATGGGTGGTGGCGGTCCGGCGGGTGGTGGCGGCCGTAGTGGCGCACTGCGCGGTGGGTCGGGTGGTCGGCGACGCAGCCCGAACCGGCAACCGAGGCGCTCACCGTGACCGCCAGCCGACGATCCCGGCGACTGTCAGGCCGCCGGTCCGACCAGGTCCCACCGGTTGCCGCTGATGTCGAGGAAGACGGCGACCTGCCCGTACGGCTCGGTGCGCGGTGCCGTCACGAAGGTGACCCCGGCGCCGGTCATCCGCTCGTGAGCGGCGGCGAAGTCGTCCACCCGCAGGAAGAAGCCGACCCGGCCGGCGACCTGTTCCCCGATCGCGTCGCTCTGCCGTTCCCCGTCGGCGCGGGCCAGCAGGAGCCCGGTCCCGCCGCCCGGCGGCCGGACCACCACCCACCGCTTCGGCCGGCCGTCGTTGGTAAGCGACGGCGAGTCCTCGACCAGGTCGAACCCGAGCGCCTCGGTGAAGAACTCGATGGCGGGGTCGTAGTCGGCCACGATCAGCGCAACCAGGTCAAGCCGCATCCGAGGAGACTAGCCGGGCCGGGCGCGGCGGGCCGGTCAGACGGTGACCCGGGCGGTGCCGGTGTAGACGTTCATCGTCGCGCCGCGCAGGAAGCCGACAAGCGTCATGCCGGCCTCGGTGGCCAGGTCGGCGGCGAGGGTGCTCGGCGCGGAGACGGCGGCGAGCAGCGGGATCCCCGCCATCCACGCCTTCTGGGTCAGCTCGAAACTGGCCCGGCCGGAGACCAGCAGCAGGTGACCGGCGAGCGGCAGCCGATCTTCCCGGGCCGCCCAGCCGATCACCTTGTCGACGGCGTTGTGCCGGCCCACGTCCTCGCGCAGTACCACCAGTTCGCCGGCCGACGTGAACAGGCCGGCGGCGTGCAGACCGCCGGTGCGGTCGAAGCCGCGCTGAGCCGCCCGCAGCCGGTCGGGCAGGGCGGCCAGCGTCGCCGCCGGCACGGTAAGTGGGTCACCCGCCACGTCGAACCCCGATCGGGTACGCACAGCGTCGATGCTCGCCTTGCCGCAGACGCCGCACGAACTGGTGGTGTAGAAGTTCCGGGCCGGATCGGTGAGCGGCGGCGGCACCCCGGCCGAGAGCACCACGTCGACCACGTTGTAGGTGTTCGGGGTGTCGGTGCCGGCGCACAACTGGGCGGTGTGCACGTCGTGGGCGGTCCGGATGATCCCCTCGGTCAGCAGGAACCCGATCGCCAGGTCCAGGTCGTCCCCGGGGGTCCGCATGGTGACCGCGAGCGGCTGCCGGCGTCCCGGCGCGGCCGGGCCGACCCGGATCTCCAGCGGCTCCTCGGCTGCCAGGGTGTCCGGCCGGCGCACCGCGACCCGGCCGCCTTCCGACCCCTCGGCCAGGTCGATCCGCAACACCGTACGCCGGTCAGAGGCCCGTCCCATGGCTCCATCCTGCCCCCGCCGCCGGATCGACCGGCCCGGACTGACGGGGTCTGCAGGTTGATGTCCGGTTCGCTGTGTTTCGGCAGGGGGGTGCCGTGAGAGAGTTCTGACCATGGTCATCGACCTCGGGCTGGATCGGCAGCCGCAGCCGCCGGATCCGCCGCGCGGCTGGTGGTGGTCGCGGCGCCGGCTACGCCCGGTCGCGCTGGGCGCCTGCGGGCTCCTGCTGCTCGGGCTCGCCGGTTCGGTACCGGTCCCACCGCCGGTGCTGCGTCAGGTGGCCGCCCACCCGATCGACGCCCGCGACCTCGTGGTGATCGGCGACCGGTTGCTGGTGACCTCGATCGACCCCGGTGCGGACCGGGCCGCCCGATGGCTGCTCTCGGCGTACGAGATGCCCACCGGCCGGCACCTGTGGACAACGCGGTACCAGTCACCGACCGGCGAGCTGACCCGGGTGCGGCGGGCCGGCGACGTCGTGTTGGTCAACGGGCGGCCGAATTCGGCCGGGGCGGCGTCGACGATCGTGCTCGACGCGACCACCGGCCAGACGAGGTGGATCGCGCCGGCCGCCCTGGTGATCGCCGGGGACGGCGTAACCGGAGTGGTCACCGAGACCGACGGGCCACCCCAGGCCACGGACAACGCGGCGAACGGCGACCGCGCCACCGACAACGGTGTGGACGAGGGCGGCGGCACCACCGCCGACGTGATCAGCGGGACCGCCGGCCCGTCGGACGGGACCGCCGGTGGGGCGGCGGACGCCACCAGTGGCCGGGCCCAGACGGTACGGGGACTGGATCTCGCCACCGGCCGGGAGCTGTGGCGCACCGTCACCGCCCTCGGTACCGCGGTCCTGGCCGCACCGGACGGCCGGGTGTTGCTGCTGGACCAGCGCGGCCGGGCCCACCTGCGGGCGGCGCGGGACGGCCGGGTCGAACTGGCCCGGACCGTCTCCGACGGCGGCTCACCGGTGATCCTCGGCGACAGCCTGTTGCTGCGCGACCGGCGCGGCGGCGAGCCCGGAGTGGTCGCGTACGACCTGGCCACCCTCGACGAGCGGTGGAGCCGGGGCATCCCGGATGGTCTCGGCCGGCTGACCGAGTGCGGACCGCTCATCTGCTTCCCGGCCGACCGGAGCATCCTGGCGGTGGACCCGGCCACCGGCGCGGCCGCCTGGCAGCTGGAACAGACCGACCTCGTCGTCGACTTCGGCAGCTACCTGGTCACCTTCGAGGTGGGTACGAGTGGGAACGGCACCGCCCGGATCGTCCACCCGACCACCGGCCGGACCATCGGACCGCTCAGCGACTGGGAGACCGCGCTGGACGGGCGTGGCGACTCGGCGTTCCTCGGGGTCCGGTCGGGCGCCGACGGGCGGACCTGGTTCGCCGTCCTGCCGCCGCCGGCCGACGCGCTGCGGGTGCTCGGCACCGTGCCGCAGCGGGTCACCGGCTGCGTCGGCGGCACGGCCAACATCGTCTGCCGCAACGGCACCGGCTCGCTCGCCATCTGGCGCTACCGGACCTGAGCCCACCCGGGCCGGGCGGCTCAGGCCGGGGTGGGGAAGCCGTACCTGATCGCGTGGTCGGGGTCGGCCGGGTCGATCTGCCGCAGCCCCTCGTCGGCCAGCCGCTTGTTGATCTCCTCCAGGTGGTCCCGGACGAGCTGGGCCTCCTCGTCGGTGGTCCGGCCCCGGTGCGGCTTGCCGGCGTGCTCCAGGGTGGCGTAGTCGATCTTCTCGGCGGCCTTGCGGGGGGTCTTCGGCGGCCGGACCCGCTCGGCGGTACGCAGCAGCTGCGCCATCGGCACGTCGGTGGCCAGGGCGTCGAACTCGCTGGCCGTCAAGACCACCCGGCGCGGCTCGCCGCCGCCGTGCGCGTCGTACAACTCGACCACCGCCACGTCCAGGGCGGCGTCGTCGATGCTCTCCACCTCGGCCGGAGTGGCCTCCAACCGGACCGGGCCGACCACCAGGTCGGGGTGCTCCAGCACGACGATGCCGACCACCTCGTCGTCGGAGCCCAGCACCTTGCCGCTCAGGTCGGAGACATGAACCGTCTTCTTGCCCATCCGGGAACCTTCTCCTGTCGCCGCTGCCGGTGGCCCGGCTCGCTGCCACCGGACCGGGAGAAGAAGTTACCCGACAGGTGTGCGAACCGCCCGCCAGGAAACGCGTCGCCGCCCGGATGTGGTGTACTCCTCCGCCCCATCCAGAGCGATCCTTGCCGGTCGGCACTAACCTGACGGGGTGGGCGGGCATGGAGACTTCGTGGTGGATGAACGACTGGGACACCGCGACACCTCACTTGTCGCCGGGACGTTCGGCGCCGTGGTGCTGGGCGGCGGCGCGGCCCGGCGGATGGGCGGCGTCGACAAACCCGGGGTGGCGGTCGGTGGGTTGCCGATGCGGGACCGGGTGCTGGCCGCCGCGGCCGGCGCGTCACCGCTGGTGCTTGTCGGCCCACCGGTGGACGTGCCGCCGGGAGTCCTGGTCACCCGCGAGGACCCGCCCGGCGGCGGCCCGGTCGCCGCGACCGCGGCCGGCCTCGCGGCGCTCGGACCGCCGGCGGACGCCCCGGAGTTCGTGGCGCTGCTCGCCGCCGACCTGCCGCTGCTGACCGCCGGAGCGGTCCGGCTACTCACCGACGAACTGGTCCGCACCTCCGCCGACGGGGTGGTCTACCTGGACGGCGCGGGCCGGCGGCAGCCGCTGTGCGGGGTGTGGCGGACGGCGGCGCTGCGCTCGGCGTTGGACCGGCTGGCCCAGGAGCGCGGCGGCGACCTCACCGGCGCGGCCATGCACACCCTGCTCGCCAGCCTGACCGTCGCCGAGCTGCGGTGGACCCGGCCCGGGCCGCCGCCCTGGTTCGACGTCGACACCGGCGACGACGTCCGCCGCGCCGAGGAATGGACCCGATGACCCCGAACCAGCCAGAGCAGCCCGCGACGGCGGAAAGACCGGCGACGGCAGGGAAACCGGCGACGGCAGGGAAACCGGCGACGGCGGGACAGCAGGCGATGCCGGGCTGGGTGGCGCTGGCCGCCGGCGAACTGGGTCTCGACCCGGCCGACGTGGACGTGCCGATGGTGCTCGACCTGGCCCGCGACGTCGCGCATCACGTCCTGCGGCCCGGCGCGCCGGTCACCGCGTACCTGCTCGGGGTTGCGACCGGACGCGGCGCGGACCCGGCGGAGGCCGCCGCCCGGCTCGCCGCGCTGGCCAGAGCCTGGCCAGCCGACGACGCCGAAAGGTGACCCTCAGCGATTCGTCAGATCTTCCCCAAGTCTTGAGCAGCCAGATTCCGGAAGCTGTTACCGGGTCATGAACCGTGGGCCCGGACTGTCGATCGAAGGGCTATCGCAAGTGAGAACGCGCCAGGGCTCTGTTGCCGACGACGGGACGACCGCGGTCCGGGCGCCGGTGACATCGACGAGAACCTTCCACTCGCGCCAGGTCGCGCGCGTGGTGACCGTTGCCTTCCTGCTGATCAACGCCGTCATCATCCACGCGATGTTCCTCTCGCCCGAGCGTCCGGCGTACAACGTTCTGGGTTCGGTCGGTCGTCTCCTCGGGTTGTATCTGGCTTTCGCGATGGTCGTGCAACTGCTGCTGATCGCCCGGCTGCCGTTGCTGGACCGTGGCTTCGGGATGGATCACCTCACCGTCTGGCACCGGTGGACCGGGTTCGCGGTCTTCTGGGTCGCCGTGCTGCACCCCGTCTGCGTGGTGCTGGGCTTCGCCACCGTCAGCGACATCTCGTTCCTGCGGCAGACGGCCATCCTGTCCGAGCAGCTACCGGTCGTGCTGGGAATGATCGCGGTCGCCCTGATCATCGTCGTGGTCGCCTTCTCGGTGCAGGCCGCCCGGAAACGACTGCCGTACGAGGTCTGGCACGCCGTCCATCTGTTGCTGTACGCGGTGGTCCTGCTCGCCGTGATCCACCAGGTGTACGAGGGCACCGCGTTCACCAGCAGCCCGCTGCGGCAGCTCTACTGGTGGGGTCTCTGGGCCTTCGCCATCGGTGCCCTGCTCACCGGCCGGCTGCTCCTCCCGCTGGTCCGCAACGCCCGGCACGCGCTGCGGGTCGCCGCCGTGGTCCCCGAGCCGGACAACGCGGTGTCGGTGCACATCACCGGCCGGAACCTGCATCTGCTGCCCGCCCGCGCCGGGCAGTTCTTCCTGTGGCGGTTCCCCGGGCACAACCCGTGGTGGCAGGTCAACCCGTTCTCCCTCTCCGCCGCCCCGGACGGCCGTTCCCTGCGGCTGACCGCGAAGGGCGTCGGCACCACCAGCACCGGGCTGCGGGCCATCCGGGTCGGCACCCGGGTCTTCGCGGAGGGACCGTACGGCGCGCTCACCGCCTCGCAGCGCGTCCGCGACGCCACCCTGCTGATCGCCGGCGGGATCGGTATCACCCCGATCCGGGCTCTGCTGGAGGACCCGGACCTGACCGACGTGGTCGTCCTCTACCGGGTCCGGGACACGGCGAACGCGGTCTTCGGCGGCGAGCTGCACAACCTCGCCCAGAGCCGGGGCGCCCGACTGCACCTGTTGACCGGCCGCACCGGACCCGACAACAACCCGTTCGCTCCGGCCAACCTGACCGGGCTCGTACCCGATATCACCGAGCGTGACATCTTCATCTGCGGGCCGCCGGCACTCACCGTGGCCGTGCTGGCGACGCTGCGGCAGCTCGGAGTGCCGAAGCGCCAGATCCACGCGGAGCTGTTCCGCCTTGCCGGCGGGTGAGTACCTCGGCCCGCGTCCGGACCGCCGACCCGCTACCCCCGATCAACTGCCAGCTCGACCGGCCGCCCGGACCGGGGTGCCGATGGCGATCACCCGCCGGTCGAATGACCCGAAGTGGTGCACCTCGCCAGTCATCGCTGTGAACTCTAGAGTCGCCGTCGACCGGGGGCATCGACTCCGAACCAGCCGGTGGGACGCTTGTCATGGGGCAGGCGCCGGCTCCAGGCGTACGATGATCTGCTTTGAGGTC
Source organism: Solwaraspora sp. WMMD1047 (assembly GCF_029626155.1). Lineage (NCBI taxonomy): Bacteria > Bacillati > Actinomycetota > Actinomycetes > Micromonosporales > Micromonosporaceae > Solwaraspora > Solwaraspora sp. WMMD1047. Next base: position 28,821 of record NZ_JARUBL010000001.1, read on the forward strand.
GGGGTCTGCGAGCCGGCGGCGGTCGAGTCGAGCGGGACCAGGACGTTGGCCTCCGGGAAGTAGCTCGCGGCGCAGCCGCGAGCCGACGGGTAACCGATCACCCGGAAGCCCTCGGCCCGGCGTTCCGTCCCGTCGGACCACTCCGACACCAGGTCGACCAGCGCGCCGTCGGCGACGCCGAGCGCGGCCAGGTCGTCCGGGTTGACGAAGACCACCCGCCGGCCGCCCCGCACCCCCCGGTAACGGTCGTCCATCCCGTAGATCGTGGTGTTGTACTGGTCGTGGCTGCGGATGGTCTGCAGCAGCAGCCGGCCCGGCGGCACCTCGATCACGGTAAGCGGGCTGACCGTGAAGTTGGCCCGCCCGGAGGCGGTCGGGAAGGTGAGCCGGTCGCGCGGCGGATGCGGCAGCGTGAAGCCGGCCGGGTCGCCGACCCGGGCCTCGAAGTCGGTGAAGCCGGGCACCACCTCCGCGATCAACGCCCGGACCGTCCGGTAGTCGGCCTCGAAGGACTCCCACGGGATCGGCGACTCGGGCAGCAGCCGGCGGCCCAGCCGGGACACGATCGCCACCTCGGAGAGCAGCGCGTCGGAGGCCGGCGCGAGCCGGCCCCGCGAGGCGTGCACGGCCGACATCGAGTCCTCCACCGTGACGAACTGGTCGCCGCCGGCCTGCCGGTCCCGTTCGGTCCGCCCCAGGCAGGGCAGGATCAGCGAGGTTTCGCCGGGCACCACGTGCGAGCGGTTCAGCTTCGTCGACACGTGCACGGTGAGCGCGCAGGAGCGCAACCCGGCCAGGGTGACGGCGGTGTCCGGGGTGGCCGCCGCGAAGTTGCCGCCGAGCGCCACGAAGACCTTGAGCCGCCCGTCGCGCATCGCCCGGATGGTGTCCACAGTGTCGTAACCGGGGCGGGGTGGCACGGCGAACCCGAGGGTCGCGCCGAGCGCGGCCGTCCACGGCGGCGGGAGGTGGTGGATGCCCATCGTCCGGTCGCCCTGCACGTTCGAGTGGCCGCGTACCGGGCAGAGGCCGGCGCCGGGCCTGCCGAGCATGCCGCGCAGCAGCTGCACGTTGACGATCTCGCGGATCGCCGCCACCGAGTCGCGGCGCTGGGTCAGCCCCATCGCCCAGCAGACGATCGTCGCCTCGGAGTCGGCGAAGAGCCGGGCCGTGGCCTCGATCTCTTCGCGGGACAGCCCGGTCGCCGTCGCCACCTGGGCCCAATCGAGGGTACGCAGCGACGCCGCGTACTCCGAAAAGCCGGCGGTGTACGCCTCGACGAACGAGGTGTCGACCGCACCCCACTCGACCAGCAGCGCGCCGATGGCCTGGAAGAGGGCGTGGTCGCCGCCGACCCGGATCCGCAGGAACCGGTCGGCCAGCGCGGTGCCGCCGCCGATCAGGCCCTTGGCCCGCTGCGGGTTGCGGAACCGGATCAGGCCGGCCTCGGGCAGCGGGTTGACCGCGACCACCTTCGCGCCGGCCTGCTTGGCCCGTTCCAGGGCGGAGAGCATCCGGGGATGGTTGGTGCCCGGGTTCTGGCCGACCACCACGATCAGTTTCGCCCGGTGGATGTCGTCCAGGGTGACCGAGCCCTTGCCGATGCCGATGGTGCCGGTGAGCGCGACCCCGGACGACTCGTGGCACATGTTCGAGCAGTCCGGCAGGTTGTTGGTGCCGTACGCCCGGACCAGCAGCTGGTAGAGGAAGGCGGCCTCGTTGGAGGTGCGGCCGGAGGCGTAGAAGGCGGCCTCGTCGGGCGCCACCGACCGCAGCCCATCGGCGGCGAGGGCGAACGCGTCGTCCCAGGAGATCGGGGTGTAGTGGTCGGCGCCGGGCCGGCGGACCATCGGGGTGGTGAGCCGGCCCTGCTGGCCGAGCCAGTGGTCGGAGCGTTCGGCGAGGGCGGCGATGGAGTGTTCGGCGAAGAACTCCGGGGTGATCCGGCGCAGCGTCGCCTCCTCGGCGACGGCCTTGGCGCCGTTCTCGCAGAACTCGGCGTGCGCGCGGTGGGCGGGCGCCGGTTCCGGCCAGGCGCAGCCCGGGCAGTCGAACCCGCCGGGCTGGTTGACGTTGGCCAGGGTGAGCGCGGTACGGCGTACCCCCATCTGGGACAGGCCGGCGGCGAGGCCGTGCGCCACCCCGGGCAGCCCGGCGGAGGTGCGCTCCGGCTCGCCGATCCGCAGGTCGCGGTCGCCCGCGTCGTCGCGGGGTGCTCTTCTCGCCATTCCTGCACCGTCTCACGTCGGCGTCGGCGGGTCGACCGTCAGTTGGTGGCCGCTTGGCCGTGTGTGCCCTACGTCACCGGACCTCTCCGCTCTGTGTCTGTTGGCGGTCCGCCCTATCCCGTTCGATGACAGCGCTCGGTAGGGTGTCCCGTGACGGACGGAGGCGATCATGACGGCAGACCACCCCCCGGCGCCGGACGGCCAGCAGATCGAAGGCACCGGGCCTGACCTGCCCGGACCGGACTTTCACGAACCGATCCTGCTGGACGAGCCGAGCACCGCCGACCTGCGGGCCAAGGTGACCCAGGCGTGGCAGGAGTTCGCGCGGGCGCTGGCCGGTCGGCTGCGCGGGTTGCCGGTGGGCGCGCAGATCGAGCTGACCCTCGACCCGACCGCCTCGGGCACCGGCGACGCCGTCTACTCGGTCAGCCTCCAGGTCGGCGACGAGGGCCGGGTGCTCGGCCGGGCGGTCGGCAACGCGGTGTTGCCGCAGGGCTACCGGCTGGACCGTCCGGCGGTCGCCGACATGGTGGCCCTCGGCTGGTCGCCGCCGGGCGTGGTCGAGGGGTCGGGTGAACACTTCGGCCTGGCCGGTCGCACCGCCGAGGCGGTCGGGCTGGCCACCACGGTGTCCCGGACGATGCGCGACGTCTACGGCGCCCCGCACCCGGCGTTCCTGGTCTTCCTGGTGCACGACGCGGACGACCAGCCGCTCGCGGTGGAGCCACTCGGCACCGCCCGGCCCGAGTTCGTCCCGGGCGCCGACGGCGACGGCGGGCTGGACGAGGAGTTGGGGCAGGTGCCGAGCGGCCCGGCGGCCGACGACACGATCGGGCTGGAGGACCGGGTCCGCACCGTGGTCTCGGCGATGCTGAAGACGCCGGCGGACCAGCTCCAGGTGGACACCGACGGCGACATCGGCATCCGGGCCGGCTCGGCGATGGTCTTCGTCCGGGTCCGCGACAACCCGCCGCTGGTGGACGTCTTCTCGCCGGTGCTGACCGAGGTCGAGCCGACCGAGCAGCTCTACGTCAAGCTTTCCGAGCTGACCAACCGGATGCCGATCGGGCGGCTGTACTGCACGAACGACACGGTCTGGGCGTCGGTCCCGGTCTTCGGCCGGAACTTCCAGGCCACCCACCTGATGCTCGCCGTGCAGGTGATGACGGGGCTCGCCGACGAGTTGGACGACCGGTTGCACGGCGAGTTCGGCGGCAAGCGGTTCTTCGGCGAGGGCGACAAGCCGGCCAACCGCGGTCCTGGCGAGCACCGCACCGGGATGTACCTCTAGCCGGTCAGCCGCAGCACGTCGAGGGTCCGCATGGTGGCGGCGTCGGTCGCCTGGGCGGCGGTGTCGGAGAAGGTCCAGAGCACCCCGTCGATCATCATCGACCGGCGGATCGCGGTGGCGTGGGCCGGGTCGATCCGGTCCGGCGGGCCGCCCTCGGCGCCGGCCGGCGGTGGGTGCTCGACCCGGCCGAGTTCGGTGAACGCCGTGTCGTCGACCCGCAGTACCAGTGCGCCGCTGGTGTCGGCGGGTCGGCCCAGACCGGCGTCACCGTGGGTGGTCAGCGGCACCACCAGCAGCCGGTCGGCCGGCCAGTAGAGGAACGCGTGGGGGTCGAACTCCGCCTCCGATCGGCCGTACCGGACGTGGTGTTGGGCCAGCCGGTTCGGGTTCGACAGGTCGGAGACGTCGAAGAGGGAGAGTTGGGTGCCCAGGGTCCGACCGCGCGTGGACGCCTCCTGCCCGATGCCGAGCAACCGATCGCCCGCCACCGGATGCAGGTAAGCAGAGTAGCCGGTGATTTTCAGCTCGCCGGTCACCCGGGGCGCGTCCGGTCTGGAAAGGTCCACTGTGTAGAGCGGGTCGGTCTCGCGGAAGGTGACGACGTACCCGACGGGGCCGGCGAAGCGGACCGAGTAGATCCGTTCGCCCCGGCCGAGTCCGGTGACCCGGCCGGTCTCGGTGAGGGTGTCACCGTCGGCCCGCAGCACGTACACCGACGAGGTCGAGTTGGGCTCGTCGCCCCAGGTGCGTCCGCTGGTGGTGGCGACCCGCAGGTGACCGTCCCATTCGGACATCGCGTACTGGTTGACCAGCCAGCCCGGCACGCTGGCCGAGGTGAGATAGCGGGGCCGGCCGGGACCGGACGCGTCGAACTGGTGGATCTCGGTCAGCTCGTCCTTCGCGTCCGGCGCGGCCCGGCCGCCCAGCAGGGTCGGCAGCACCCGCCACCGCTGGTCGTTGGCGATGTAGAGCCGGGATCCGTTGCTGTAGACCGTCTCGCCGTCGGCAACCACGGTGAGCGGGTCACCGTCGGCCAGTCCGGTCGCGCGGTCCGCCGCCAGGTCGAAACTGAGTACGGTCAGCAGCGCGGCGCCGGAGTAGCTGGCCGGCCGGACCAGCCGGTCGCACCCGACGTGCCCGGCGCGGGTGGTTCCGCCGATGGTCACCTCATATCCGGGCAGCCACGCCTCCAGCGGGGCGGCGGCGATGACCTTCCGGTTGGCGGCCAGCCGCTCCTTGTCGTCGTCGTTCGGCCGGTGCGGGAACTCCAGTCGGGGTGCCGAGCGGACCACCACCCGGGCGGTGCCTCCCACCTGGCGGGCGTCGACCAGGTCGCCGTCGATGGCGTAGTCGCTGACGATCGTCGGTGGGCCGGCGAGGTCGACCAGGACCAGCCGGGGGCGGGCGGGTTCGGTGTCCGGCCCGGGCTTCTGGCCGCCCCGCCTGATGTCGCCGTACGTCGGCGGGATCAGCACCAGCGCCCGGTCGCCGTGCAGCAGCAGTTGGCTCTGTGCCCAGGGTGCCCAGGCGTCCTGGTCGACGAGGGCGAGTTTCCCGGTCACCCGCCGGGCGGCCGGGTCGATGACCCGCAGCGTGCCGCCGGTGACCGTGACGATCCGGCGGCCGTCGGTCTTCACCAGATCCGGTTCATCCACTCCGGACTCGTGGTTGTTGGTGCCGGAGTGGGTGCCGTCCTGGGGCCGCGCGCTGTCCGGCGCCGCCTTGCCCTCGGCGGTGCTGCCTCGGGCCGCGCCGTCCTGGGCGGCGCCGGCGGCGGCGGTGTCGCCGTCGATCGCGGTCCGGGCGCGACCGCCGCCGTCGAAACCCCATGGACCGACGTACGCCTGGGCGGCGGCTCGGAGGCCGGCCAGTGCCTCGGCGCAGGAGTCGAAGGCGACGAGGCGGAAGCCGCCGGGCACCGGGTGGGTGGCGATGGGTGGCGCCGCGGTCGGTGTCGCGGTGCAGGCGGTGAGCACCACCAGGCCGAGCAGGGCGGCGAGCCCCGCCCTGCCTGATCGCCGGTCGGCTGTTCGTAGTCCCCGTCGCTGTCCCATGCCCTCTTCGACGCGATACCCGCCGACCCGGTTCCCGCCTGCCCCCGGCTCTCGGCTACCCCCCGGCCCGGACCCGGGGGACCGCTGCCTGTTACCCGCCGGTGAACCTGATCCGAAAAACATGCCTGGTTGGCGATATACCACCGAGTCATAATCATGACTCCGTTGTATATCGACCAATGCGATTGTCGCCGCGCTGCTGCGACCAGTCCACACCGGACGCTCCGCTCGGATTCCTCAGGCCGGCGGCGGTGCGACCGAGGGTGACTCGGCCAGCCGGGACAGCACGATCATGCTCCGGGTGGAGGTGACGAACGACTCCGCCCGCAGCCGTTCCAGCGCCTGCTCCAGGTGGGCGATGTCGGCGGCCCGCAGGTGCACCAGCGCGTCCGCCTCGCCGGAGACCGTGTAGGCGCCGATCACCTCCGGGTGCCGCCGGGCGGCGACCGCGATCTGCGCCGGGGTGGTCCGGCCGGTGCAGAACAGCTCCACGAACGCCTCGGTGTTCCAACCGACGGCGGCCGGGTCGACAACGGCCGTGAATCCCTTGATCACCCCCTCCGCGCGCAGCCGGTCCACCCGGCGCTTGACCGCCGGCGCGGAGAGCGAGACCCGGCTGCCGATCTCCGCGTACGACGCCCGCGCGTCGGCGACCAGTGATGCAATGATCCGCTGGTCGACCCCGTCGATCTGCAACGTTCCGCCTCTCGGAAGCAAGAATTCCGGCTGTTAGTGCCTGCTCAACATACCTACTCTTGGTTTTCGTGAACCAGCAGCGGATCCCAAGAAAGCGGACATATCTCATGTGTTCGCCGGAGTACTTCGACGTCGAGTACGCCATCAACCCGTGGATGGACCCCGGCACGCCGGTGGACACCGAACTCGCCGTCAAGCAGTGGGACCGGCTCCGGGAGACCCTGCTCGACCTCGGCCACACCGTGCACGTGCTGCGCCCGGTGCCCGGCCTGCCCGACCTGGTCTACGCGGCCAACGGCGCCCTCACCGTCGACGGCACCGCGTACGGCGCGACGTTCCGGCACCCGCAGCGCGCCGCCGAGGCCGGCGTCCACCGCGCCTTCTACGCCGAACAGGGCTGGCGTTACGTCGAATCCGGCGAGATCAACGAGGGCGAGGGCGACTTCGCCTACCTGCCGGAGGCGTACGGCGGGCTGCTCCTCGCCGGGTACGGCTTCCGCACCGAACCGGCCGCGCACGCCGAGGCGCAGGAGGTGCTGGGCCGGCCGGTGCTGTCGCTGCGGCTGGTGGACCCGCGCTTCTACCACCTCGACACCGCGCTCGGCGTGCTGGATGACCGGACCATCAGCTACTTCCCGGGCGCGTTCTCGATCGCCGCCCAGCGGGTGCTGGGCCAGCTCTTCCCGGACGCGCTGCTGGCCGACGAGGTCGACGCGTTCGCCTTCGGCCTGAACCTGGTCGGCGACGGCCGGCACGTCCTGCTCAACAGCGAGGCGACCGGCCTGGCCGCGAAGCTCGCGGCGGCCGGCTACACCCCGGTACCGGTCGAACTCACCGAACTACGCAAGGGCGGCGGCAGCGTCAAATGCTGCATCGCCGAACTCCGCACCGGATGATATCGTGATAGCATTACTCCGGTTGGAGGTGTCATATGCCCAATATTCTCGTCCGAGACCTTAGCCAGGAGGCCATCGACCGCATCGATGCCGCCGCCGCCAACCTCGGGCTGTCCCGCAACGAATACCTGCGCCGCAAGTTCGAGGAGAACATCAGCCCGGCCGGCGAGCGGACCGTCACCGCTGAGGACTGGCAACGATCCGCAGAGGCATTCGCGGATCTTGCTGACCCCGAGGTCATGGAGAACGCATGGCGGTGACGAGTTGGCTGATCGACAAGTCCGCGTACATCCGTCTCCAACTCGGCCAGGTGGCGAACCGGGACGAATGGAGCGCACGCATCAGCCGCGGGTTGGTCCGACTCTCCTCCATCACCCGGCTGGAGCTTGGCTACTCGGCACGCTCTGGAGAGGTGGGACGGCGGCAGTTCGCCGTCCCGCCGCTCTCCTTGATGCCGGTCGAGCATCTGACACCCGCCATCGAGGACCGGGCGCTGGAGGTTCAGATGCTGCTCGCAGACCGCGGCCAGCACCGTACCCCGTCAATCCCTGACCTCTTCATCGCGGCGACGGCCGAAAAGGCGGGACTGACCGTCCTCGCCGTCGACAAGGACTTCGACCTCATCGCCGCCGTCACGGGCCAGTCAGTTGAGGCCCTCTCTGAGCTCTCTGACGGGCGTTAGCCCAGGGTGGCCAGTTCGTTGATCAGTAGGTTCGAGAGGACCTGACCGTCGCGCTGGACCCGGCGCAGGTACCACTTCTGCTGCGGCGTACGCGGCTGGTTGAACTGCCACGGGCCGCGCGGGCTGTCGATCTGCCCGACCCGGCCCAGCGCCAGGTTCACCTGCTGCGAGTTGGGGTTCCCGCCGGCGATCCGGATCGCCTTGTTCAGCACCTGCGCGGCGTCGTACGAGGCCATCGCGTAGGTGGTCGGCGAGGCGCCGTGGGCCTTCCGGTAGGCCGACGCGAACCGGCGGTTCGCCGCGTTGTTCAGGTCGGCCGAGTAGTTCAGGGCGGTCATGATGCCGTTCGCCTCGTTGTCCTTCAGGTCGGCGAGCACCTCGCCCTCGGTCAGGAAACCGGGACCGTACACCTGGTTGCGGTATCCGGAGGCGTAGAGCTGCTTGAGGAACTGGGTGGCCGCCGCCCCCGCGTAGGAGCAGTAGATGGCGTCCGGGTTGCGGTCCCGCAGCCGACTGATATCGGCGGCGAAGTGGTTTTCGTCCGGTTCGGTGGTGAACTCCGTCCAGATCACCGGGTCGGAGATCCGGCTGTCGGACGGTCCGAACGCCTGCCGGAAGCCCTCCACCGAGTCCAGGCCGCCCTGGAACTCGGGCGCGATGATCGCGACCTTGCCGTTGCGGGGCACCCGCTGGGCGACGTACGGGGCCAGCGCCCGACCCGGCTCGTCATCGACGTACGACGTCCGCCAGATGTACACCACGCTCTGCAGGGAGGCGGGTGAGGCGTTCGACCCGATCAGCGGCACCCGGGCCTCCTCGACCGCGTCCCGGATGCCGAGCATCACCGAGGAGTTGGCCACCCCGGTCAGCGCCAGCACGCCCTGGCGCATCAGGTCTTCCAGCGCGGCCTTCCCGGAGTCGGCCGTCTCGCCCTCGTCGGCGGTGACCAGGTTCACCGGGTGGCCACCGAGCCGCTGGTCGTTCTGGTCGAGGAAGAGCTGGAAACCCTTGGCCATCTCGTCACCGATCGGCTTGTAGCCGCCGGTCTGTGGCACCATCAGGCCGATCTTGACCGGGTCGTCGCTGAGCAGCTCGGCGGCCTCGTCGTCCTCGGTCGCGGAGTCGGTGCTGCAGGCGGCGGCGAACCCGGTCGCGCCGAGCGCGGCCATCAGCTTGAGAGCCGTCCTGCGTTCCATCTGCGACAAGGGTTTCCTCCCCGTAGGTGCGGGCCGTGCCAGCCCATCCGGCGTTCTACCCGGTTCGGGTCGTGGCGTCAATGCCCGGGGGTCTCCTGACCAGGGAATGTAACGCCATACTTACCTTGAGCCAGCCGGGGTGTTTCCTGGTCGACGAGCCTGCGGCGAAGACTACCGCGCAGTAGCAGTGCCTGGTCGGACGGGTGTGGGGGGTCGGCCCCCGCGAGCGGCCGGTCCGCCGGCTGCGCGAAGATGGAGGGCATGACCGACGCTCCAGGTACCCCTGAGAACAGCGAGCCCACCGGTCCGAGCGGTGGCCGCCCCGGCACGGTGGTGGTGGTCGGCCCGGACGGCCGGCCCGTCGGCACCGTGCAGACCGACGGCGAGTCGCACGCCGAGGACCCGGCCCGCCTGGTCGAGCAGCCCGCCAAGGTGATGCGGATCGGCAGCATGATCAAGCAGCTGCTGGAGGAGGTCAAGGCGGCGCCGCTCGACGACGCGAGCCGCAACCGGCTGCGCGAGATCCACCAGCGGTCGATCGTCGAGCTGGAGGACGGCCTGGCTCCCGAACTCCGCGACGAGCTGGAGCGGCTCTCCCTGCCGTTCGGCGAGGGCGTCACCCCCAGCGAGGGCGAGCTGCGGATCGCCCAGGCCCAGCTGGTCGGCTGGCTGGAGGGGCTCTTCCACGGCATCCAGGCCGCGCTCGTCGCGCAGCAGATGGCGGCCCGGGTGCAGCTTGAGCAGATGCGCTCCGGCGGCCGGCAGGCGCTGCCGGCTGGTCCCGGCGGTGGCCTGCTGCCGGGCATGCCCGGCACCGGCGGCCCGAACCAGCCCGGCGACGGCCACAGCACCGGCCAGTACCTCTGACGGGTCCCGGGCGGGTCGCGGCCTCAGCCGCCCTGGCGCTGCGCGGGCGGGCGGGGCTGGGGCTCCGGCGGGAAGAGCCGCTCCAGGTGGGCGGCGACCCCGTCCTCCTCGTGCGAGGCGGTCACCTCGTCGGCGATCGCCAGCACCGACCGGTGCGCGTTCGCCACCGCCACCCCCCGACCCGCCCAGGTCAGCATCGGTACGTCGTTCGGCATGTCCCCGAAGGCGATCACCTCGTCCGCGGTGTGCCCGTGCCGCTCGCAGAACCAGGCCAGGCCCGCGGCCTTCGTCACCCCGGCGGCGGAGATCTCCACCAGCCCCGAGTACGACGAGTGGGTCGCCTCGGCGAGCCCCTTCAGCGCGGTCGACACCACGAGCGCGAACGCGTCCGAGTCGTGGGCGGCGGAGCGGGCCAGCAGCTTCACGGCCGGCTCGGCGATGAGCTGGGCCGGGTCGTCGACCAGCCGGATGGTGTGCCCGTGCTCCCACTGCACCGGGTACGCCGACTCGTGCCGCATCTGCCGGCTGTCGGTCACCTCCACCGCCAGGCTCACCTCCGGCACCTCGGCCCGCAGCCGCGCGACCACCTCGGCCAGCAGCTCCGGGGCGAGCGGGTCGGCCCGCAGCACCTCGTCGTTGACCGGGTCGTAGACCACCGCTCCGTTCGCGCAGACGGCCGGCAACGGCGCGGGCAGCTGCTCGTACACGGCGGGTAGCCAGCGCAGCGGACGGCCGGTGACCAGCACGACGAGCGTGCCCGCCGCGGAGATCCGGGCCAACGTCTCGACGGTCCGGACGCTTACCGTGCGGTCCCGGCGCAACAGCGTCCCGTCCAGGTCGGTGGCGACGACGCGGGGTGGACGGCCGGGTGGTGCCTCGTTCATCAGTGCGACAGTAGCCGGTCCAGGTAGATCGCCACCCCGTCGTCGTCGTTGCGCAGCGTCACCTCGTCGGCGGCCGTCCGGATGGTGGGATGGGCGTTCGCGACCGCCACCCGCGCCCAGCCGGCCCACTCGAACATTGGCAGGTCGTTGGGCATGTCACCGAAGACCAGCACGTCCGCCGGGTCGACGCCGAGCCGGTCGGCCACCACGGCCAGACCGGTGGCCTTGTCCACCCCCGGCGGGGAGATCTCCACGAACCCCAACCCGGCCTGGGTGAGCGCGGCCTGGTCGGGGGGCACGATCCGCCGGGCGGCGGCGAGCAACGCGTCCACGTCATGATCGGGGGTACGCGCGAACGCCTTGATCACCTCGTCGGCGACGCACTCGGACCGGGAGCGGGCCTCGAACCGGTCCGGGTACGGCCAGGAGGCGTCGAAATCCCCCCAGAGCGGCGCCTCGTGGCTGTCCGACGCCTCGACCATCACCGTGAGCGGCCCGACCTCCGCCTCCAACGCGGCCAGCAGCTGGGCCAGCACCGGTCCGGGTAGCCGCTCGTCGCGCAGCACCACCGGCCCGGCCGGGTCGGTCTGGTCGACCACCCGACCGCCGCCGGCCATCACCAGGAAGTCGGCGGCCCGGATGTCGTTGCGGGTCAGCTCGGTCAGCCGCGGGCCACGCCCGGTGGCGCCGACCACCGGGATGCCGGCCCCCCGCACCCGGTCCAGCACCTCGTGGGTGAAGGCCGAGACGGTGTTGTCGCTGCGTACCAGGGTGCCGTCCAGGTCGGTGGCGATGAGCTTGGGAAGTCCCGGTCGGGGCATGTCTCCTCCTTCGCCCCCGGCGTCCCGGACTGCACCGCCGGCTTCCCGGGCGGCGGGGCAGCAACCGTACCTCGCGGACGGTGAGGCGACCATGACTTATCCGCGAACGGCCGGTAAAACCCGGCCGGGTCAGCGGGGTTCGAGCACGTCCCGCCCGCCGAGGTACGGCTGGAGGGCCTTCGGCACCCGCACCGACCCGTCCGGCTGCTGGTGGTTCTCCAGGATCGGCACCAGCCACCGGGTGGTGGCGAGGGTGCCGTTCAGGGTCGCGGCGGTCTGCGGTTTCCCGTCGGCGTCCCGGTAGCGGATGTTGAGCCGGCGGGCCTGGAACGTCGTGCAGTTCGACGTCGAGGTGACCTCGCGGTACCGCCCCTGCGACGGCACCCACGCCTCGCAGTCGTACTTGCGGGCGGCGCTGGTCCCCAGGTCGCCGGCGGCCACGTCGATCACCCGGTACGGCACCTCGACCTTGGCGAGCATCTCCTCCTCCCAGGCCAGCAGCCGGAGGTGCTCGGTGTGCGCCTCGTCCGGCCGGCAGTAGGAGAACATCTCCACCTTGTCGAACTGGTGCACCCGCAGGATGCCGCGGACGTCCCGGCCGTACGACCCGGCCTCCCGGCGGAAGCACGACGACCAGCCCGCGTACCGCCTCGGCTCGTCCAACGTCAGGATCTCGTCCGAGTGGTACGCCGCCAGCGGCACCTCGCTGGTGCCCACCAGGAACAGGTCGTCGGCCTCCAGCCGGTAGACCTCGCTGGCGTGTTCGCCGAGGAAGCCGGTGCCCTCCATCGACTCCGGCTTGACCAGCACGGGCGGGATGGCCGGGGTGAAGCCGTACTCGACGGCCTGGGCGATGGCGAGCTGGAGCAGGCCGAGCTGCAGCAGCGCGCCGACGCCGGTCAGGTAGTAGAACCTGCTGCCGGAGACCTTGGCCCCGCGCTCCACGTCGATCGCCCGCAGCCCCTCGCCCAGCTCCAGGTGGTCGCGCGGGTTGTCGATCGCCGGCCGCTCGCCGACCTCGCGGAGCACCACGTAGTCGTCCTCGCCGCCGGCGGGCGCGCCCTCCTCGACCAGGTTGGGCAGGGCGAGCTGCGCCCGGCGCAGCGCCTGCTCGGCGCCGGTCACCGCCGCCTCGGCGGCCTTCACCTCGGCCGAGAGCTCCTTGGTGCGGGCCAGCAGCGCGTCCCGTTCGTCACCGGTCGCCTTCGGCATCCGCTTGCCGAGCTGCTTCTGCTCGGCCCGCAGCGCCTCGTAGCGCTGCACCGACGCCCGCCGCTCCTCGTCCGCCCGCAGCAGGTCGTCGACGACCGTCTCGGACTCACCGCGCGCACGCTGGCTGGCACGGACGGCTTCCGGGTCGTCACGGAGCAGACGCAGGTCGATCACGGGAACCGAGCCTACCGGTGCCCCGTTGGACACCGCATGTCGATATCCGCCCCCGACATCCGGCCTGCTGCCCTGCCCTGCGGCCCCGGTTGCGGCTGGCCCGGCCCGAGTCGCCGATTGCCCGGCCCGGGTCGGCCGGTTCCGGTTCCGCGGCTCAGCGGTCGTCCGGGCGGTCCGGGTGGGCGAAGGGGGTGGCCGGGCCGACGGTGAGATCGGTCGGGGCCGGTCGGTCGTCGTGCTGGCCCAGGTCCGTCGACTGTCCCCGGCCGGCACCGGGCCGGCGCCACGGCCAGTCGCCCGGCCCGTCCGCCGGCAGCTCGGCGTCCGTGGCGGGCGTACCGCTGGTGGGTGCGCCGCTGGCGGGCGGCGCCGCGGCGGTGGCGCCGGTGGCGATGGCGGTCGGTGGTGGCTGGACGAATCGGCCGGCGAGCAGGAGCGCCAGGCCCAGGGCGGCGGTGCCGAGGAAGGCCATCGTCAGGCCCCGGCCGTACGCGATCTGCAGCCCTTCGCTGGCGCCGAAGAGCAACCGCTCGGTGCCCTGGTCCAGCGCGGTCGTGGCGGCGACCAGCAGCACCAGCACCCCGCCGGTCAGTGCCAGGCCGAGCACCCGGGCGTTGTGCCGGCTCGCGGGGGCGCCGAAGAGCACCAGGGCGATCGAGCCGATGACACCGAGCAGCCCGATCAGGTAGCCGGCGCCGAAGTTGGCGACGTCGGCCACCCCGCCGGGCAGCCGGACCGCCTCGCCGTTCGCACCGGCGTTCGGCACGGTGGTGACCGACCATTCGCCCACCAGCGACGCTATGACACCGGCCACGCCGAGGCCGGCGAGCACGGGTACCAGCCGGTGATCCTGGCCGATCCCGGTCAGCCAGCGCGTGCTTCGCGACCGCCGGCCCGGCTCGGTCTCACCCCACTCGACGGTGGCCACCTCGCCCGGCTCGGCGTCCTGGTCGAGGCGGCTCTCCTGACGGGGGATCGGCGGGTCCTGGGACATCGGTAAGCCCTTCCGCGTGCGCGCGGTCCTGTGCGAATGATGACACAGCGGCGGGGATTCCGGCTCTGACCACGCGGGCCGCCGGCCCGGCACCGGCCGCGGCGCGATCGGTCGACCCGTCGCATCCGGGGGCGCTTTGGGCTAGCGTCGGCTCCATGCCTATCCGCACCGCGTCTGCCCGCTGGCAGGGCAATCTCACCGATGGTTCCGGCACGATCCGCACCGGCAAGGGTGGGTACGAGGGGAACTACTCATTCAAGTCGCGCTTCGAGGAGGGGGAGGGCACCAATCCGGAGGAATTGATCGGGGCGGCGCACTCGGGCTGCTTCTCGATGGCCTTCGCCAAGGCGCTCTCCGACGCCGGGTTCACGCCCGACTCGGTGGCGACCACCGCCGGCGTACACCTGGACAAGACGGACGCCGGGATGACGGTGACCCGGATCGACCTCGACACGGTCGCCGAGGTGCCCGGCATCGACGAGGCCGAGTTCGCCAAGATCGCCGAGGCGGCCAAGGCCAACTGCCCGATCTCCCGGCTGCTCTCCCCCGGCGCCGAGATCACCCTTTCGGCCCGGCTCGCCTGACGCCCGTCATCCTCCGTTGATCAGGGAGTGGCCGCCGGCCACTCCCTGATCAACCCGCTCCGCCGGTCGTGCACCGGCCGCGGTGCGCGAGAATGGGTCACGTGCCCGTCGAGATGAGCCGCGAACGCTTCGAGGAGCTGGTCGCCGAGGCCCTCGACGAGGTTCCGCAGGAGCTGCTCGACCTGATGAGCAACGTGGTCATCCTGGTCGAGGACGATTCACCCGCCGGCGAGCCGGAGCTGCTCGGCCTCTACGAGGGGCACGCGCTGACCAGTCGGGGCTGGGACTACGCCGGCGTGCTGCCGGACCGCATCTTCATCTACCGGCTGCCGATCCTGCGCATCTGTGACACCGACGACGACGTGATCGACGAGATCGCGGTCACGGTCGTGCACGAGATCGCCCACCACTTCGGCATCGACGACGCTCGTCTGCACGCCCTGGGTTGGGGCTGACCAGCGACTTCCCGTCGCCAGTCGGCTTTCCGACCGGCCGTTGCCGGGCTTGCGGGGGTTGCCTACCTTCGGGTTCCACCCGCAACAGGAGGAAATTTCATGCGCAGCGCACTCTTCGCGAGCGAGAACCTGGAGAAGGAGTCCAGCCAGCCGGGCATGCGGCTGCAGAACTCCAAGATGCTCAAGATCGAACTCAACGGCGAGGCGATGGCCCGGGTCGGCTCGATGGTCGCGTACCAGGGGCAGGTCCAGTTCCAGGCCCTCGGCTCCGGTGGGATCGGCAAGTTCCTCAAGCAGAAGCTGACCGGCGAGGGCGTACCGCTGATGAAGGTCACCGGCCGGGGTGACGTCTTCCTCGCCGACCTCGCTTCGGACGTGCACCTGATCGACCTCGAGCCCGGCGACGCGCTGTCGATCAACGGATCCAGCGTGCTCGCCTTCGACTCCACCCTCCAGTACGACATCAAGATGGTCGGCGGGATGGGGATGGCCTCCTCCTCCGGCCTCTTCAACTGTGTCTTCACCGGCCACGGCCGGATCGCCGTCACCACCAAGGGCACGCCGGTCGTGCTCAACGTCGACCAGCCCACCTACGTCGACCCGCAGGCGGCGGTCTGCTGGTCGGCCAACCTGCAGACCGGCTACCACCGGGCCGAGCAGCTCGGGCTGGGCACGCTGCTGGGCCGGCGCACCGGCGAGGCGTTCACGATGAGCTTCGCCGGCCAGGGCTTCGTGGTCGTGCAGCCGTCCGAGGAGCCGCCGGTGCAGGGCAGCGGCCAGCAGGAGCAGCAGGGCGGCCTGCTCGGCGGGCTGATGAGCTGACGCCGGACACCCGAGGCGCCCGGCCGCGGGTCGGGCGCCTCGCCACCGGTGCTGACCGGCCAGCCGGCGGGCGCCTCGGACCGGTACCGGCCGGGCCGCCGGGGACCGGTGCCGAACGGGTCAGGCGGGCTCGCCGGCCCGCAGCCGGGCGAGCCAGGCGGCGGCGTCGGCGAACTCCCGGTCGTCGGAGGTCGGCGTCGGGTCCGGCGTGCCGCCGGCCCACCGGTGTCTCGGGTACGACCCCAGGAAGCGCACCTCGGCGCAGACCCGCCGCAGCCCCCGCAGCGCCTCGCCGACCCGGTCGTCGGCGACGTGGCCGGTGCAGTCGAGGAAGAACGCGTACCGGCCGAGGGCCTCACCGGTCGGGCGGGACTCGATCCGGGTCAGGTTCACCCCCCGGACGGCCAGCTCCATCAGCACCGCCAGCAGCGCGCCCACCCGGTCGTGGGCGATGTAGACGGCCAACGACGTCACGTCGTCGCCGGTCGGCGGTGGCGGCGGGGCGGGCCGGGACACCAGCACGAACCGGGTCACCGCGTCGCCGTGGTCGGCGATCTTCTCGGCGAGCAGCGCCAGCCGCTGCCGGTCGGCGCCGATCGGCGCGCAGATCGCCGCGTCGTGCTCCCCCTGCGCGGCGGCGGCCGCCGCCGCGCCGTTGGAGAGTACGTCGACCACCACCGCGTCGGGCAGGTGCTGCCGCAGCCACCCCCGGCACTGGGTGGAGGCCTGCGGGTGGGCGGCCACCGACCGGACGGCGGCCAGCTCGGTGCCCGGCTTCGCGGCGAGCACGAACTCCACCGGCAGCACCACCTCGCGGGTGATCAGCAGCGGATCGCCGTCGACCATCTCGTCGAAGGTCACCCCCACCGCGCCGCCGATGGAGTTCTCCAGCGGCACCAGCGCCGCGTCCGCCGAGCCGGCCCGGACCGCCTCCAGCGCCTCGGGGACGCTGCGGGACGGCGTGCGGATGCCCCGCCGGGCGGCCGGCAGGGTCTGCAGCGCCTGCTCGGCGAAGGTCCCCTCGGGGCCGAGGTAGACGAAACGGGTCGACGGTGTTCCCGGCATGCGTTCAGCCTACAAACGATCCGGAGGTCACCGGCCGTACCCGGTCGGTTGGCCGGTAGGCGGCAGAATTCCGTCGCAGGCGATGGCCCGGATGCCGTACGGCGCGGTGGCCCGGACCGGGACGCTGCAGACGTCCGTACCGGCGGTGATCAGGTTGAGGTCGCCGGGCGGACCGTTCGTCACCACCTGCAACGGCTCCCCGCCACGGACCGTGACGACGGAGTACTGCCAGGCTCCGGCGCAGAGTGGGCCGGTCTTGATGCTGATCCGCACCCCGCCGGGCAGCAGCCCGTCGGTGTCGCGGACCAGGCTCAGCACCTGCTGACCGGAGGGCCGGCCGGCGCAGGGCACGGCGACCGACTCGCTGAATCCGGTCGGGCCGGCCTGGTCCGGAGTCCGGGTGCGGGCGGGTGGGGTCGCGGTGGGGGTGGCGCCGCTGGCCGGGACGCTGGGTGTCGACCGGGGTGCCGGGACGGTCCCGCCGCGGCGTTCCTGCAGCTCCGGCGGGGTCCCGCAGGCCGCCATCCCGAGCAGGCCGGCGAGGAGCAGACCGACCACCGCAGCCAGCGGGCCAGTGGGCACGGCCAACCGCCAAGGAAGCACGGTCAGCCGGCCGAGAGGCGCGGGCAGCCGGCCGGCTGGCGGATCAGTTGGGGCCGATCGGCGGGCGCGGGGGCGGCGGGGAGTGGGAGCGCGGAGCACGGGAGCCGGTTCCCTCGACATAGGCGGGTGTCGTTGGCTGGTGTCCCGTCAATCCTAGGGGTCGCGCTCAGACTTCCAGGAAGAAGGTGAGCGAACCGGCCAGCGCGCCGTCGCGCAGCAACGGGGTGGCGATCGCGTCCACGGTGGCGTCCGAGTCGCGCTGCAGACCGCCGGCGACCCGGAGGAGGCCGCGGGCCATCCGGCCGGAGCTGAGCGCCAGCAGCGGCGGGATCTTCTCGGTCTCCGGCTCGGGCAGCTCACCCCGGGTGGCGGTGAAGTCGAGCAGGCGCAGCCCGCCGTCGAGCAGCCGGCGGCCGACGATCCGGGCCGGCGCCGACAGGCCGAGCAGCTCACAGCAGGACGGTGAGACGGCGAGGATCACCCGCTCCAGGTCGATCAGCAGACACGGCTCGACGGCGCCGGAGACGGTGGCGCACCAACTGTCGAAGCTGTCGGCCGGTGGCTCCGGGATCGGGGCGACCGGCGGCGCGAACGCCTCCGAGAGGGAGAGTTCGACGTGGGCCACCGCGCCTCCAATGCACTCCACCGGCTCACCACGCTAGCCGGTATCGACCGGGAACGCCGCCCCCCAAACCGAGCGGTGCTCCCGGCCGTGGCGCTTGCTGAGACGTTACCGGCGGGCCGTCTGCTTGTCAGCGGCCGTTCGGCCGTCCTCGTACCACCGGTAGTTGGCGGCCGACCGGTACGGAGCGTTCAGCCAGGTCGACGGGGACTGGGCCACCCGGGAGAGCTTCTCCGCGGTGGCCGGGCTGATCCGGTTGCCGCCCGCGAGGAGCAGGCGGTCCAGCTCCCGGTGGGTGGCGACCAGGCAGTCCTTCGGCAGCCCGTAGACGCTGATCACGCCGGAGCCGACGAAGGTGAGCACGGGGGTCACCGGGACGGTCAGGCCGACGGCCGCGGAGAGGGCCTTGCTGGCCCGCTTCGCGTCCCGGCGGGCCTCGGCGACGTACGACGGCCGCTTCCCGTTGATCTGGACCACGTCGGCGGCCATCATCACCCGGGACCGGCCCTGGTCGACCACGGTCACCGCGAACAGCCCGCTGGGGCCGATCGCCAGGAAGCCGGCCCGCTCCTCGCGGAAGCCGCGGCCCAGGTCGACGGGGTGCGCCTCGGCGAGCTCGGTGCGGGGCCAGTCGACCACGTGCCAGGACGGGCCGAGGTGGTCGAGCCGGTGCAGCGCCCGCGCACCGGCGGCCTCCACCCGGCGGGCGTCGCGTTCGGCCCGGCGGCGCCGGGCCCAGTCCATTGGGGTGGGTCGGATGGCCTCAAGCGAAGCGGCCGGCCCCTTGGGCGCCGGGGGAAGCGCCCGGGAGCTGGGTACCGCTCGTCCTGCGGGAAAGACAGTCATCGTGACCTCCGGCAAAAGGTCCCTCGAAGTTATGTCTCCACTACGGTACGTGGCGACACCCGGGGGGAAGCAAGTCGAAGCGCCGGAGTGAGTATGGATGAATGCCTTATTCACCCAAGGCCTTTTTTCCCGGATGGCGCCAACTACTGCCTTACGCTGCGCAGATGACCCATTACGTGGACAGCGAGGTCGGACGGCTCGGCACCGTCCTGTTGCACCGGCCCGGACCGGAACTGGCACGGCTCACCCCACGGAACAACGACTCGCTTCTCTTCGACGGTATCCCGTGGGTCGCCCGCGCGCAGGAGGAGCACGACGCGTTCGCCGCCGCGCTGCGCGAGCACGGGGTGGAGGTGCTCTACATCGGAACCCTGCTCGCCGAGGCGCTGGCCGTGCCGGACGCCCGCGCCGAGCTGACCGAGTGGGCGCTGCGGGAGCCCCGGCTCGGCGAGACGCTGCGCCGCCGGGTCGCCGACCACCTGGCGTACCTCGATCCGGCCGGGCTGGCCGACGTGCTGATCGCCGGCCTCGCCCACGAGGAGCTGCGGACCAGCTCCGAGCGGCCGGGCGGCCTGGTGTACGCGCTGATGGGGCGGCACGACTTCGTCCTCGACCCGCTGCCGAACCTGCTCTTCACCCGCGACTCGTCGTTCTGGATCCGGGACCACGCCGGGGTGACCAGCCTGGCGATGCGGGCCCGCCGCCGGGAGACAAATCTCACAGACACCATCTACCGGTACCACCCCCGGTTCGCCGGCACCCGGTTCGTCTACGGCTCCGAACTGGAGCACCTCGAAGGGGGCGACGTGCTGCTGCTGGCCCCCGGCGTGGTCGCCGTCGGAGTCGGCGAACGCACCACCCCGGCCGGCGCCGAGCGGCTCGGCCGGCAGGTCTTCGCCACCGGCCTGGCACACACCCTGCTGGTGGTGCCGATCGCCCAGGAACGGGCCACCATGCACCTGGACACCGTCTGCACGATGGTCGACGTGGACGCCGTGCTGATGTACCCGAACGTGGCCGACAGCCTGGCCGCGTACACGGTGGTGGCCGGGCCGGACGGTGAGCCGCAGGTGGACGGTCCGGCGCCCTTCCTACGGGCCGCGGCGGACGCGATGGACCTCGACAGCCTCCGGGTCATCGACACCGGTCTGCACCCGATCACCGCCGAACGGGAGCAGTGGGACGACGGCAACAACACGCTCGCCATCGCCCCCCGGCTCTGCGTGGCGTACGAGCGCAACGTGGAGACGAACGCCAAGCTGGAGCGGGCCGGCATCGAGGTGGTCCGGATCGCCGGGTCGGAGCTGGGGTCCGGCCGCGGCGGACCGCGCTGCATGTCCTGCCCGCTGGTCCGTGAGCCGCTGCCGACCAGCACCCTGCTGGCCAGCGTCCCGGCCGCCGAGACCGTGCTCGGCGAGGTCGCCCCGACCGGACTGCCGCCGGCCGTCCCCGGCGGCCGTCGACTCAGTGCCGACTGAGTCTCAGCGCGGGGTGGGGCTCAGCGCGGGGTGGGGCTCAGCGCGGGGTGCGGCTCAGCGCAGGGTGAGCTGGCGGCCGAGCAGCCCCTGCCGGGCCCGGCGGCCCGTCGGGTCCAGCGGCGCCGGGTCGCCGAGCGCCTCCGCGTACCGCTTGGCCAGCCCGGCCAGTGGCTCCTCCCACCGGTCGGCCTCCGGGTCGTGGGGCAGGTCCCAGACCGGCACCAGCCGGCCGTGCGCCCGGAACATCCCGGCGAACCTGGTGCCGTCGCCGAGCAGCAGCTCACCGGCGGCGCTCAGCCGGGCCAGTGCGTCCAGGGCCCGGTCCTCGTCGTCCGGCAGCACCCAGCGCACATGCGCCTTCTCCGGCACCTGACACCAGTACGCGGCCGGCGCGGCGGCCAACCGGACGGTCGGGTAGATCGAGGCGTTCGCCCGCTCCAGGGATGCCTGCACGTTGGCGTCCCGGCTGGCGTCGGGGTCCAGCCAGAACTCGAATCCGTCGTGCAGGGTCACCGCCAGCGACCCGTCGGCCAGCACGTCCTGCAGCCGGGGCCCGGGACCGGGCAGCGCCGGCACCGCGACGGTCTGACCCGGTTCGGTCTCCAGGGCGTTCAGCAGTGACACCGCCAGGTCCCGCGAGACGTCCCCGGACTGGACGTGCCGCTGCAGGCCGAGCAGCACCCGGCCGTCCGCCCGGACCATCGCCGGCACCGCCATCGGCAGCACGGTGGCCAGCAGGACCTGCCGTTCGGGATAGCGGTCGGCCAGCTCCGGGGCCAACGTCAGCGGGGCCGAGGCGGCCGGCACCAGCTCGCGGAGGGCGATCCACTCCGGCTCGTCGGCGAGGCCCTCGAACGGTCGGGGGACGAAGACGTCCCGCACCCGCTCCCGCTTGGCCGAACCGTCCTGACCCGCCCGACCACCCTTACGACGCTTGCTCACGACGGATCAGCCTAGACGATCGACCCCGCTGCGGGGGGTGCGGCGAGATCGGCCGGCGCGGGGGCGAGTTCGGCCCAGACGCTCTGCCCCAGCCCGTCGCGATCGACGCCCCAGCGGGCGGCGAGCGCGGCCACGATGTGCAGCCCTCGGCCGTCGGTCGACTCCGGGCCGACCGTCCGCAGCCGGGGCGCGGTGGCTCCGCCGCCGTCGGTCACCCTGATCCCGACCGACCCGGCACCGCCGAGCGGGTGGAGCTGCCAGGCGACCCGGATGACGTCTCCGGGCAGGGCGTCGGCGTGCCGTACCGCGTTGCCGACCAACTCCGCCAGCACCGCCGTCACGTCGGCGAGCAGCGCCGCCGGGACCGCGTCGCGCAGCTCGGCGACGACCCGCTGGCGGGCCAGGCGCGCGCCACCGGGGTTGTGCGGCACCACCACACACCAGGATCGTTCGACAAGGGTCTTCGCCTTCGCCACGACCGGCCTCCTCGGGCTCGCGGAGGTCCCTCCGCGGAAGGTGCGGCTCATCCCCGGGGCAGCCGCACCTCTGCGACCGTACCGCCCCCGCCCCGCGGCCGGAGCGAAACCCAGCCGTTCTGTCGTTCGACCACCCGCCGGACCAGGTACAGGCCGAGTCCGGCGCCCGGATAGTGCCGCCGGTCCCCGGTCTCGCCCTGCCAGAACCGCTCGAACGCCCGCTCGACGTGCTCGGGTCGGATGCCGATGCCCCGGTCGCTGACCCGGAACGCGACGGTCCGTTCGTCGGCGGCGGCGCTGAGCTCCACCGGGGTGCCGGGTTCGGAGTATTTGGTGGCGTTCGTGGTCAGCTCGGTCAGCACGGTCGCCAGGCTGGCCCGGTCACCGACCGCCTTGGGCAGCGTGGCGGGCAGCTGGACGCGTAGCCGGTGTCGCAGGTCCGCCGGCAGGTCGGCGATGGCGGCCTGCAGGGCGTCGATCACGTCGAACGGCACCGGCGGCGAACCGCCGACCGGGCCGGCGTCGTTGGCCGCCGAGAGCAGCCGGTCGACCAGCCGGGCCAGTTCGCCGGCGCGCTGCCCGATCACCCGGGCGGCGTGCCGGCGGTCCGGCTCCGGCACCGACTCCCAGTGGTCGCTGAGCATGTCGGCGTACCCCTTGATGACGGTGACCGGGGTGCGCAGCTCGTGGCTGGTGACCGCGACGAAGAGGTCCCGGTCGTGGTCGTGGCGCTGCTGGTCGGTGTTGTCGCGGAAGGTGACCACCCGCGATGACACGGTGCCGGGCAGCTCGCCGGAGGTGATCTTGAGCCAGCGGCCGCTGGCGAGCCGGTGGTCGAGCACCTGGCCGGGGGGCGGGACGGGGAACGGCAGCGGCCGGTCGAGCATCGCCGCCGCCGGCTCGCCGGTGATCTGCTCCGCGGCGGGGTTCCAGAGCCGAACCCGACCGCGGTGGTCGACGATCGCCAGCCCGTCGGCGAGCGCCGCGACCACCGGACCGTCGCCGTGGATGGGCAGGCCGGCCTGGTCGCCGTACATGTGCGCGGCGCAGGAGGCCAGGTAGCCCAGGACCGATTGGCACTCGGCGCCGACCGGCTCGGTCGCGTCCGGGTACAGCGCGTGCAGGCTGCCGATCACCGTTCCCCGGATCTCGGCCCGGGCCACCACCATCCGGCACAGGCCGCGGCCGGTGAACTGCCGGGCCAGGTCGCCCGGCAGGGTGTCGAGTCGCAGCTCGCGGACCCGAGCTCCGGTGGCCAGCCGGGCGGCGGTCGGGTCGTCGGCCGGCACCGGACGGCCGAGCGCCCACTGGGCGCCGCCGGTGGCCGCGATGATCCGGCCGGCGGTGGGGCGGTACTCGACGAACACCATGCCCGCCGCGCCGATGGGCTGCTCCGCGACGCGCAGCAGGTGATCGAGGACGGGCAGGCCGGAGTCACCCGAGTTGATCTCGTCGATGACCGACGTATGCCCGGCGATGAGAGCGGGATAGTCAGGGCGCTCCGGCATGCTCCGAGTCTGCCCCCTCGGGTCGGCTTTGGGCAGTCCCGGGTCGGTCAGCGTCCCAACCGGTCGAGCACGAGCGCCGGACGGTCGGTGATGATGCCGTCGACCCGGTGGCGGAGCACCAGTTCGAGGTCGTCGGGTTCGTTGACCGTCCAGACGTAGACCCGGTGTCCGGCGGCGTGCAGGGCCGGTACCAGCTCCGGCCTGGTCCGGAGCAGCTGCACGCCGGGGCCGGCGATCCGGGCGCCGAACGGCAGCCGGCCGATCCGCGGCCGGGGCGGGAGCGTGTCGAGCAGCAGCACGGTGGGCAGCTCCGGCGCCAGCTCCCGCATCCGGCGGACGGCGAGCGCCGAGAACGACATCACGGTGACCCGCACCCGGGCCGCCGGGTCGGGTCGGGCCAGGCCGTGCCGGTGCAGCAGGGCCACCAGGCTGCGCTCGACGTCGGCGCCGTACCGGGTCGGATGCTTCGTCTCGACCAGCAGCTCAACCTCGCGGTCAGCGGCCTGGACGGCGGCTCGGACTGCGGTGAGCAGGCCGTCCAGGGTGAGCAGCCGGGTCCGGTCCGGGTCCGCGGGCAGGTCACCGGCGGGCTCGCCGGGGTGCCACGAGCCGAAGTCCAGGCGGTCGAGTTCGGCGAGGGTGTGCCGGCTGACCCGACCCCGGCCGTTGCTGGTCCGGTCGAGCCGCCGATCGTGTACGCAGACCAGATGCCCGTCCCGGGTCATCCGGACATCGCACTCCAACCCGTCGGCACCTTCGTCGAGGGCGCGCAGGTAGGCCGCGAGGGTGTGTTCCGGCAGCACCGCGGACGAGCCGCGGTGGGCGAAGACGAGCGGGCCGGACACGGGCGCGGGTCGGGATCGTGCGGGGCCGGCCGGTCAGATCACCCGCGCCGGCTGGCCATCCTCGCTGCGTAGCGGCCGACCGGCCGCCGCCCAGCCCTGCATGCCGTCGGTAAGGTTGCGGACGTTGTCCCAGCCGTTGCCGAGCAGGTAGCCGACCACCTGGCCGGACCGGCCACCGGACCGACAGACCACCACCACGTCGGTGTCGGTGGGGATCTCGGCCAGCCGGGCCGGCACCTCCATCATCGGCAGGTGGTGGGCGTCCGGCGCGTGACCGGCGGCCCACTCGTCCGGCTCGCGGACGTCGAGCAGGTAGGCGTCTGCGGGTACCTCTGGCGCGGTCACGGAGGGTACTTGGGGTCCGAACACGGCTACCAACCTAGCCGAGCCACCGGCCGGACGAGGTCACCGCGCGGGTCGACTCAGAGTTGTCGGACCCACTTCGGGTTGGCGCCCGCCCAGCCGGCCAGGTCCGGCCCCTGCAGCGACCGGAACAGCTCCGCCGCCGCGGCGTCGAGCCGGACGTAGGAGAGTTCGTCGGTCTCCTCGGCGTGCGACGGGACCTGGATGCCGAGCATCGTGTCCAGCGGGAGCTGCCGAAGCCCGAGGACCAGATCCTCCAGCGGCAGTCCGTTGGTGTCGACGGTGAGTGAGGCGCCGACCGCCCGCAGCAGGTGGTCGAGTTTGATCGGGTTGCGGGTCACCTCGCTGGTGCGGACCTTCTCCAGCATGGCCCGCAGCAGCTGCTGCTGGTGCCGTTGCCGGTCGAAGTCGCCGCCGGGCAGGTCGTAGCGCTGGCGGGCGTAGTCGAGCGCCTGGCCGCCGGACATCTGCTGGCAGCCCGGCTGGTAGACGGTGCCGGTGTGGATCGAGCGGACCGGCGCCTCGACGCAGAGTTCGACGCCACCGAGTAGATCGATCACCCGGCGGAAGCCGGAGAAGTCGATGAGCGCCGCCCCGTTGAACCGGATGCCGGTCAGCCGACTCAGGGTCGCCGACAGCAGCCGGGTGCCGCCCTGGCCGCCGCCGCCGTACTGGAACGCGGCGTTGATCTTGTCGGTCCCGCCCAGGTACCCGCGACCCGGCTCGGGCGGAATCTCGACCAGCAGGTCGCGCGGGATCGAGATCAGGTACGCCCGCTCCAGCCCGTCCGGGACGTGGGCGATCATGATCGTGTCGGCCCGCTGGTCGGCGCCGGGGGTCGCCGAGCGCTGGTCGGAGCCGACGAGCAGGAAGTTGAGCGGGCCGACCAGGTTGGTGCGCTCGTGCCGGGCGGCCGGATCGAGCAGCAGCTCCTTGACCACGCTGCGCTCGTACCGCTCGGTCAGCACCCACACCCCGACCCCGCCGAGGACGGCGACGGCGAGCAGGGCGGCGCCCAGGCCGACCGTCCACCGGGCCCAGCGGGGAGTCCGTCGGGTGGCCGTTGCCTTGTCAGGTCGGAACGTGACGCCTCCCCGGGCCGGGCCGCGTGAGAGGTTCTCACGTCAGGCTGAGCGCCGGAGATACCCGTTCGGTGCCGGTCGTAACGTCTGCCCGGTCGCTACTTGCTCGCGGCGATGACGCTGGGATTCTCCAGGATGAATTCGGCCATCCGGTCGGACTTGACCGCCGCGAACATGCTCTGACTCAGCGGATTCAACACCTCCCGGCCGGATTCGTTGCCGCTGAACGTCCCGCCATTCGTGCGCAGCAGCACCAGGTCGTTCGCCGCCACGCCGCGCATGGTGAAGATGAAGTCGGCCAGCGGGGTCTTCCCGGTGTCCAGCACGAACGCCTTGCCCGCCGCCTCCATCAGGCCCTTGAGTTTCAGCGGGTTGGTCATCGCGCCATCGGCCATCGCCTTCTTGGCCATCGCCTTGATCAGTTGCTGCTGGTTCTGCTGGCGGTCGTAGTCGCCGTTCTTCAGGCCGTAGCGCTGCCGCGAGTAGTCCAGCGCCTCCCAGCCCTTCATATCCCGGCAGCCCTTCTTGTGCACCACCGGCTGCCGGGGCTGACCGGTCTTCTTGGCGTCGGCGTTCCACATCACCTTGCCGTTGACCCGACTCATGTGATGCGACTCGACCTCCTGCTTGACACACATCGGAATGCTGCCGAGTTCGTCGATCACACCCTTGAAACCGTTGAAGTCGATGATCGCGGCGCCGTCGAAACTGATGCCGGTCAGATTCTTGATGGTCTGCGCCATCAACTGCGCGCCGCCGGCCCAGCCGCCGCCGTTCTGCGCGCCGTGGAAGAACGCCTCGGTCGCCTTCGCCGTGCCGCCGGGATACCCGTTCTTGGCGAACGCCGGCACCTGCACCTCGGTGTCCCGGGGGATCGACACCAGGTACGCCTGATCGTGGGTGGCCGGCACATGCAAAATGATGATCGTGTCCGCGCGGGTGTCGTTGACGTCCCAGCGGGCCCGGGCGTCGACGCCGAGCAGCAGCATGTCGATCGGGCCGGTCAGGTCCTTGCCGCCCTCGGCGTCACTCTTGCCCGCGATGCCGAGCAGGTCGGTCTGCTCGATGCTGCCGGTGGCCTGACTGATCAGCGCCTCGCTGCCGACGATCGCCACCCCGCTGGTGACCATCAGCGTGGCGCCGACGACCAGCGCGAGCCTGGCCCAGAGCGGGTCCCGGCGGCGCCTGGGCTTCCCGGCCGCCGATCGGCCGGCGGGCGCCGGTGGCGCCGGCGGCACGGGGGTGGCCGGGACGGCCGCGGCCGCCCGGGCCGCCGGACCGACCTGCGCCTGGGTCGGCGTACGACGGCGGCTCTGAACCGGCATGCCTGCTCCAGCGTCGGGTGAGGGAACCTCGACACTCTACGGACACCTATTCGTTCCCGCGAGTTCCTTTCGGTTACAGGCCCGTGACACGTTCGGATGGTCGGCTATTCGGTCGCCGGTGACGTGGCCGGGTCCACGTTCTGCTTGACCCAGGCGGCCATCTCGTCCGAGGACATCGCCCGGTACATCGCCAACGCGTTCTCCCGGTCCGAGACCACCACCGACTCACCGTCGATGGTCTGGCTGCCGTTGTGCGGGCTGGTGATGAACTGCAGGTTCTCGCCCCGCAGGTTGCGGAACTGCAGGGCCATGTCGACGATCGAGAAGCCCTCGTCGACCGTCACCGCACTCGTCACCGACTTGAGGAACGCGTTCAGCTTGGCCGGGTTCGTCAACGTGCCGGAGCTGGCCGCCTTGTCCATCAGCGCCCGCAGGAACTCCTGCTGGTGGCGCATCCGCGCGAAGTCCCCGTCCGGGAACTGCTTGCGCTGCCGGATCCAGTCCAGCGCCTCGGCGCCGTTCATGTGGTTGGTGCCCTTGGTGAACTTGCGGTACGGCTTGTGGATGGAGGTGATGGTGCGCTCCACCTTCAGGTCGACCCCGCCGAGGGCGTCGGTCACCTCTTTGAAGCCGGCGAAGTCGATCGCCATCACATGGTCGAGCCGGACGTCGGAGAAGCACTCCACGGTGCGTACCGCCAGTGGCAGGCCGCCGAACGCGAACGCCGCGTTGATCTTGCCGCGTTGGCCGCTGCCGCAGTCGGCGCTGGCGCTCTCCGGGATCGGCACATACAGGTCGCGCGGGATGGAGACCAGGTACGCCCGGTCCTGGCTCGACGGGATGTGCATCACGATGATGGTGTCGGCACGCCACTGACTGGACTGGTCCACCGGGGCGTCCGGGTCGCGGGAGTCACTCCCCACCAGCAGGATGTTCAGCGCCCCGTCGACGGCCTGCGGCGGCCGACCGCCGGTCAGCTCGGCGAACGGGTCGGTCCGGGCCAGGTCGTTGTCCAGCCCGCGCACGTACGCCCACACCCCGGCGCCGGCGAGCAGGCCGAGGACCACGAGCGAGGCGGCCACCACCAGCGCGATGCGGCGCCAGTTCGGGCGCGGCCCCCGCCGGCCGCGGCCGTAGCTCCCCGGTCCGCCGGGGCCGGCCGGCCCGCCGGGACCGCCCGGTCCGCGTGGCCGGTCCCGGTCGTCGTACCAGGTGGCGCGGGACTGGCTGGGCGGACCCGCGGCGGGCACCCGTGCGGTGGCCCGGCCGGTCACCGGCCGGCCGGCGGGGGACCGGCCGCCGGGCACCCGGTCACTCGGAACCCGGTGGGCGGTGGGGTCGGACCACGGGTACGCACTCGCTGACATGACCCAAGGGTACGTAGCGAAGTCAGTAGTCCCGACGATCGCGACCGGTGCGGCACGAATCCGGGACCGGCGGCGACTAGCCGATCCGTTCGCTGAAGTGCGCGATCGTGCGCCGCAACCCGTCGGCCGGGCCCACCTGGGGAGCGAAACCGAGCCGCTGGCGGGCCAGGCTGAGATCCGGCCGGCGCTTCTCCGGATCGTCCGCCGTGCGGGTGAGGTACTGCACCTCGGACCGGCTGCCGGTCAGCGACACGATCAGCTCGGCCAGCTCACGCATCGACACCTCGTGCTCGGTGCCGCAGTTGATCGGCCCGGTCTCGGTCGAGTCGAGCAGCAGCAGGATGCCGTGCACCAGGTCGTCGACGTAGCAGATCGACCGGGTCTGCTCACCGGTGCCGTGCACCGGCAGCGGCTCGCCGCGCAGCGCCTGGGTGATGAACGTCGGCACCGCCCGTCCGTCGTCGGGACGCATCCGCGGACCGTAGGTGTTGAAGATCCGCACGATTCCGACGTCCACCCCCCGGTAGCGGTGGTAGGCCATCGTGGTCGCCTCGGCGAACCGCTTGGCCTCGTCGTACACGCTGCGGATGCCGATCGGGTTGACGTTGCCCCAGTACGTCTCGACCTGCGGGTGCACCTGCGGGTCGCCGTACGCCTCGGAGGTGGAGGCGAGGATGAACCGGGCCCCGTCGGCGCCGGCCCGGTCCAGCAGGTGCATGGTGGCGATCGAGCCGACCCGCAGGATCTCGATCGGCAGCGTGGTGAAGTCCTTCGGGCTGGCCGGCGAGGCCAGGTGCAGGATGGCGTCGAACCGCTCACGCAGCGCCGGGTGGTGGTCCGGCAGCCCGTCGGTGACGTCCGCCTCGACGAGCGTGAACAGCGGATTGTCGTCGAGTTGGGCGACGTTCTCCTTGGCACCGGTGACGAAGTTGTCGACCGCGACCACCGTGGCACCCCGGGCGACCAGCGCGTCGACCAGGTGGGAACCGACGAAGCCGGCGCCGCCGGTCACGAGGATGCGGTGACCTGGTCCGAAGCGAGGGGCTGACACCATAGGCGTCAGCCTACCCAGATCACCGATCTCCGGCGGGTGATGGGGTCCCCGGGGGTGACCTGGCGTCGGCGTCGCCGGCACGGCGGCGGGTGCCGGGAGGGGCGTGATCCCTCCCGGCACCCGGGGTGCTCCGGTCCCGTCGGGGCGGCGTCGTGGTGCCGCCCGCGGTCCGGCGGCGGCCTCAGTGCGCGCCGGCTCCCGTCAGGGAGCGCACCTCCAGTTCGGCGTACTTCTCCTCGTCGTGCTCCTTGGAGACGAGGGTGCCGATCCAGCCGCAGAGGAAGCCGACCGGGATCGAGATGATGCCCGGGTTGGAGAGCGGGAACCACTGCCAGTCCGAGTCCGGGAACATCGAGGTCGCCGCGCCGGAGACGACCGGCGAGAAGAACACCAGCGTGACGGCGCTGAGCAGACCACCGTAGATCGCCCAGACCGCCCCCGACGTGTTGAACCTCTTCCAGAACAGGCTGTAGAGGATCGCCGGCAGGTTGCCGGAGGCCGCGACGGCGAAGGCGAGCGCCACCAGGAACGCGACGTTCAGGTTCTGCGCGAAGATCGACAACACGATCGAGATCGCGCCGATCACGAACGCCGAGATCCGGGCGACCCGTACCTCGTCCCGCTCCGACGCCTCACCACCCTTGATGACGTTGGCGTAGAAGTCGTGCGCGAGGCTCGACGACGAGGCCAGGGTCAGGCCGGCGACCACGGCCAGGATGGTGGCGAAGGCCACCGCGGCGATGATCGCCAACATGGCGGCACCACCCAGCTCCCCGCCGAGGAAGTCGATCCCGAGGGCCTCCGCCAACTGCGGTGCCGCCGTGTTGCCCGCCCGGTCCTGGGCGGTGATCGCCTCGCCGCCCACGATCGCCGCGGCGCCGAAGCCCAGCGCCAGGGTGAACAGGTAGAAGGTGCCGATGATGCCGATCGCCCAGAGCACGCTCTTGCGGGCCGCCCTGGCTGTGGGCACGGTGTAGAACCGGATCAGGATGTGCGGCAGGCCGGCCGTGCCGAGCACCAGGGCGATGCCGAGCGAGAGCAGGTCGACCTTGTGGTAGAAGGTCTGCCGGGCGTTGTCGGCCACCTCGACGCCGTACCGCAGGCCGGGTTCGAGGAACGCGTCCCCCTTGCCGGATGCCGCCGCGGCGTCGCCGAGCAGCGACGACAGGTTGAAGTTGTAGTTCGCCAGCACCAGGATCGTCATCACCAGCGTGCCGCTCATCAGCAGCACCGCCTTGATGATCTGCACGTAGGTGGTGCCCTTCATGCCACCGACCGTGACGTAGATGATCATCAGGGCGCCGACCATGATGATGGTCGCCACCTTCGCGGTGGCCGCGTCCATGCCGAGGAAGGTCGTCCCCTCCCGGATGCCGAGCAGCAGCGACACCAGCGCGCCCGCACCCACCATCTGGGCCAGCAGATAGAAGATCGAGACGGTGATGGTCGAGACGGCCGCGGCGGTCCGGACCGGCCGCTGCCGCATCCGGAAGGCCAGCACGTCCGCCATCGTGTAGCGGCCGGAGTTGCGCAGCAGCTCCGCGACCAGCAGCAGGGCCACCAGCCAGGCGACCAGGAAGCCGATCGAGTACAGGAAGCCGTCGTAGCCGTAGAGGGCGATCAGGCCGGCGATGCCGAGGAACGAGGCGGCCGACATGTAGTCACCGCCGATCGCCAGACCGTTCTGGAAACCGGAGAACGACCGGCCACCGGCGTAGAAGTCGGTGGCGGTCTTGGTCTGCCGGCTGGCCCAGACGGTGATGCCCAGCGTCACCGCGACGAAGACCAGGAACAGCGTGATGGTGAGCGTACGGGCGGTGTTGTCGCCGGATTCGGCGGCGAGCAGCCCTGCGACGGCCTGCGTGGTCACGGCCTGGCCTCCTCGGCGGTGTCGCCCTGCAGTTCCGCCCGGATCCGGTCGGCGACCGGGTCGAGCTTCGCGTCGGCGTACCGGGAGTAGAGCCACGCGATGAGGAAGGTGGAGACGAACTGCAACAGGCCGAAGACGATGGCCACGTTGATGTTGCCGACCACCTTGGTGCCCATGAAGTCACGTGCGTAGGCGGAAAGAATCACGTAGAGCGCGTACCAGAGGAAGAACGCCACCGTCATCGGGAAGACGAAGCCGCGCAGCGCTTTGCGCAGCCCGGCGAACTCGTCCGATCGCTGTACGGCGGCGTACCGGGCGGCCGGGCTCGCCGGCCCGGAGGTCTCCGTGGACATTCAGGTCACCACCTTCGCAGGTGCAGTAATTTCCGGCACCGTAAGGACGCGGCGGGGAATCCGGAAAGTGGTGATTCGGTGGTCGGTCACCGGCTGCGCCGAGCGGGCCCTTCGATGCGCCGAGCGACCCCGGTCACACCGTTCGGCGCCCCGCTCGCCGCCGTTGGGTGAGCCACGGTCAGTGTCCGGTCAGCTCCCGGTAGCGACCGCGGTAGTGCACCAGCGGGCCGGTCCCGTCGACCAGTTCGACCACCTCGACCGTCGCCTCGACCAGCAACGACCAGCCAAACTCCCGGGCGGCGTCCAGCCGGCAGCCCAGCCAGCCGCCAGCGCCCACCGGCACCGGCCCGTACGCCGTCGACGTCCACTCCGCCGGCTCGGCGAAGAGTCCGCCCGGCGCCGGGAACAGCCCCGCGAACCGGTCCGCGAGCTGCCGGTGCGCCGGACCGAGCGGCGCGACGGCGAACCGGCCGGCGGACTCGGCCGCCGCCCAGAACTCCGACTCCTCGTCGATCAGGCCGAGCAGCCGGCCCGGTTCCCCGTCGGCGACGGTCGTCGACGAGACCGTGAGCCCGCCGGGCCGGGCACCGCCCGAGCCGGCGGCCGTCCAGAGCGTCACCGCCGCCGGCAGTCGGCCACGGAACCGGCGCAGCGGCGAACGCTCCCGGTCCGGGGTGGCGAACGGATCGGTGTGGTGGATCTGGGCACCCGGCTCGGACTGGCTCATTCGCACCATTCTGCGCGGTCAGCGGCGGGGCGTGACGGTGACCAGGAGTTCGGGCATCCGCCGGTCGACGAGGTCGCCGGCCAGCCAGGTGCCGAGCGCCGCCGCCGCCACGCCGTACCCGAGACCGACCGGCAGCGCCAACCAGAGCCAGACGTCGCCGAGCAGCACCGTGGCCACCAGCATCGGCAGCGCAGCCGCCCCGGTGGCCGCCATGGCGACGAAACTCAGCAGGCTGCGCGCCATCCCGGCGCCGGTGTTGATCGCGAACGGGTTGCTCGTCTCCGGCAGCGCGTACGCGCCCAGCACCGAGATGAACAGGTTGACCGCCAGCCCGCAGCCGTACGCGGCGAACAGGGTGCCGACCAGCACCCCGATCCAGCCCGGCTCGCCCAGGAACAGCCCGAGCCCGACCGCGATCACCAGCAGCAGCGGAACGATGTACAGCGAGAAGCCGACCACCCGGGCGGTGAGCTCCACCCGCCCGGGCACCCCGGCGATCACATTGGCCGCGTACGCGCTGCCGTCGAAGCCGAACTGGTTGGCCAGGGTGACCGCCGCCAGCACCCCGACGGTGATCATGGAGAAGCTGACCAGCGGGGCGGACGCGTCGAAGCCGCCACCGGGCGCGCCCTGGCCGCTGACGTTGACGATCGCCGGCACGAAGACGCCGATCACCGCGAGCGTGATCAGGTTCGCCCGCCGCCGGCTGTCCCGCCACCAGTACCGCGCCTCCCGGGCGACAAGTGCGCCGTGCCGGTCGCGGGGCAGCCACCGGACGATCGCCGGGAAGAGCTGCGCCACCGCCCCGGTCACCGGGCGCTCCCGGCCCGCCCGGCCAGGCGCGGCGCTGACCGTGCCGACCATCGCCGACTCCAGCGACCGCGACCACCACCACAGCAGCAGGCCGAGGGTCAGTGCCGTGATCAGCAGCTTCGGCGGCACCGCCCAGCCGCGCCCGAGGGCGAGGTCGATGCCGAGCGTGTACGGCGCGGCGAACGGCGTCCAGCCGACGATTCGGGCCACCCCCGCCAGCCGGCCCAGGTCGGCCTGTCCCAGGGCGTTCGCCGCGAACAACTGCAGCGGCGCGAGGAGCGCGGCGAAGACGGCGAGCAGCACCGCTGCCAGGTCCCGGACCCGCCGGGACCGCAGCATGCTGGCGAAGGCACTGGTGACCGCCCGGCTGGCCGCCACGCAGAGCACCACCCCGGCCACCACCCCGACGGCCGTGACCAGCGCGGCGCTCCAACCGCCGAACGTCGCCGCCGTCACCACCAGCCCGGCCGAGGCGAGCAGCGTCGCCGCCGCCGGCACCCCGACCAGGGCCGCCACCAGCATCCCGAGGACAAGCATCCGGCGCCCCACCGGCAGCAGCGCGAAGCGGGCCGGGTCGAGCGTCTCGTCGACGCCGAAGAAGACCAGCGGCAGCAGCGTCCAGCCGAGCACCAGCAGGCCGCCGCCGAGGCTGGCCGAGACCTCCGCCATGGTCCGGCTGTCGGCCAGGCCGGGCAGCGCGAGGAGCAGGAAACCGGTGGTGGCCAACCAGAGGCCGGTCACGATCCCGCCGATGAACAGCCCGATCCGCCAACCCTGACCCCGGAACCCGTTGCCCATCACCCGCAGCTTGAGCCGGACGAAGTGCCGGGCCGAGACCGGCCGTCGACCGCCGACCGGTTCGGTCGGGGCCGGCCCGGTCACAACCATGCCAGCTCCTCGCCGGTGGCGGTCCGGCCACCGACCACCTCGACGAAGATCTCCTCCAGCGACCGGTCGCCGCGGACCTCGGCCAGCGTGCCGACCCGCTTGATGGTGCCCTCGGCGAGGATCGCCACATGGCTGCAGAGCCGCTCGACCACCTCCATCACATGGCTGGAGAAGATCACCGTCCCGCCCCCGGCGACGTACCGCTGCAGGATGTCCCTGATCAGGGCGGCGGCGACCGGGTCGACCGCCTCGAACGGCTCGTCCAGGACCAGCAGCCGGGGTCCGTGCAGCAGCGCGCAGGCCAGCCCGATCTTCTTTTTCATGCCGGCCGAGTAGTCCACCACCAGGGTCTTCCCGGCGTCGGTGAGCGCGAGGACGTCCAGCAGCTCCCGGGCCCGCTGATCCACCACCGCCGGGTCCATCCCCCGCAACAACCCGTGGTACGCGAGCAGTTCGGCGCCGCTGAGCCGGTCGAAGAGGCGTACCCCGTCGGGCAGCGCGCCGAAGAGCCGCTTCGCGCCGACCGGATCCGCCCAGACGTCGTGGCCGAGCACCCGGGCGCTCCCGGCGTCCGGCCGCAGCAGCCCGATCGCCATCGACAGGGTGGTGGTCTTGCCGGCCCCGTTCGGGCCGAGCAGCCCGTAGAAGGACCCGGCCGGAACGTCCAGGTCAACCCCGGCCACCGCCACCTTGGCGTCGAACCGTTTGACCAACCCGCGCAGCGTGAGGGCGGCCTGTTCAGCACCAGTCATGACACGACCGTAACCGCCCCGGTCCCGGCGGTGTCCGGCGACCGGAGGTGACGAGCACCTGACAGCAACCAACCGGGCGGCCAGCGGGTGCTAGCCGTAGACAACCGAGAAGGGGGGAGGACGGATGCCGGCGGAAGACGCGTTCGAGGACTTCTACCAGAGCACCCGGCACCGGACCGTGACCGTGCTCTACGCCCTCGGCGGTGACCTGCATGAGGCGCAGGACGCCGCTCAGGAGGCGTACGCCCGGGCCTGGCAACGCTGGGATCGGATCGGCGGTTACGACGATCCGGAGGCCTGGGTGCGCACGGTGGGACACCGGCTGCTGATGAATCGTTGGCGCAAGATACGCAACGGCTTCGCCGCGTACCGGCGGCACGGCCCGGCCGACCCCACCGCCGCCCCGTCCGAGGACGGCGTGGCGTTGGTCACCGCGCTGCGCCGGCTGCCGGCCGACCAGCGCACCGCGATCGTCCTGCACCACCTGCTCGACCTGCCGGTCGCCGACGTCGCCCGACAGACCGGCGCACCGGCCAACACCGTCAAGGCCCGGTTGGCCCGTGGCCGCCGGGCGCTTGCCGAACTGCTCGGCACCACCCTCCCCGAGGAGGTCAGCAATGCCTGAACCGCTCTTCGACAACCTGTACCGGGACACCGAACAGCTGCACTGGGCGCCGACGGAGCAGGTGCGCCGGCGTGGCCGGCAGCGCTCCCGCCGGCTGGCGGCCGGCACCGTGCTCGCCAGCGCGGTCGCGGTCGCAGTGGTCGCGTCCGGCGTGGTGGCCCTGGCCGGCCGCCCGGACGTCGGCCCGGTGCCCCCGCCACCAGCCACCAACTCGCCCACCCCCAGCCCGACCCCGAGCCCGAATCCGCCTGCCGTTCCGACGACACCGCCACCGAGCGTGCCGCCCGACGGGCCCTCTGCGGAGTCGAGAGGGTCGTCGCCGACCATTCCGGCCGAAGCGATGCTGCAGCTTTCCGACCTGCCCACCGGCTTCCAGCAGGAGGCGTTGAGCAGGGGGGAAGGTGACTGGACACTCGCCTTCGCCGCCTCGCTCTGCGAGCAGAGCTGGAACGCGTTCGGGTTGCCGCACGTCGCTGATCGGTATGTGGCGTTTCGTAGCCCGCAGGTGGGGGTGCTACAGGAGGCGAAGCGGTACCGCGACGAGAACGCCGCCAGGTACCTGGACCGGGTCCGGGCCGGCGTCGAATCCTGCAGCGATCGCTTCTCGGTACTCGATGAGGATTTCGCGGGTGAGGAGTCCCTGGTCATCCAGTTCGACGCGGGAGGTCTGGTGTCGCTGTACGTCGTGGTCCGGCAGGACGATCTGGTCACCACGGTGTGGCGGAGCGGGCAACCCGACCAGGCGGCGGCGACCCGACTGGGTGAGCGGGCAGCCGATCGGCTCTGCGCCGGCACCGAATGTTGAGCGTCGGGGGCGCTGCGGCTGTCTACAGCCGCAGCGCCTCCGGCGCGTGCAGGCGCAGCATGGTGGCGCCCACGTCCACGGGGGTGCGGCGGCGGGTGGCCATCGACACCGCCACCATCACCGTGAAGGCCAGCGGAACGGTCCAGGCGGCCGGCTGCGCGATCAGCGTGGCCGGCCAGCCGGTCAGCGGTGGACCGAGCACCGTCACCAGCACCGCCAGCACCGAGGCGCCGCCGCCGGCCAGGATGCCGGCGGCGGCCCCCAGGTCGGTCAGGCCGCGCCACCAGATGCCCAGCACCAGCAGCGGGCAGAAGCTCGACGCGGCGACCGCGAAGGCCAACCCGACCACCTGGGAGACGTCCAGCCCGGAGACGTTCAACGCCAGCACCACCGGCACCGCCCCGCCGACCAGGGTGGCCAGCCGGAAGTCCCGGACCGAACCGCGCCCCAGACCATCGGTGGAGATCACCCCGGCCACGCTGGTGAGCAGCCCGGACGAGGTGGAGAGGAAGGCCGCGAACGCGCCGGCCGCGACCAGGGCGGCCATCAGCTGCCCGAGCAGCCCGCCACCGAGCGCGGCGCCGGGCAGCAGCACCACCACCGCGTCGGTCCGCCCGGTGAGCAGCAGCTGCGGGGTGTAGATCCGGCCGAGCACCCCGTACAGGGTGGGGAACAGGTAGAAGGCGCCGACCAGGGCGAGCACCACGAGCGTCGTCCGGCGGGCGGCTGCGCCGTCGGGGTTGGTGTAGAACCGCACGAGTACGTGCGGCAGCCCCATCGTGCCGAGGAAGGTCGCCAGGATCAGCGAGTACGTCGCGAACAACCCGTGGTCGTCGCTGTCGCCGGTGCTCGGCAGCAGCCAGTCCAGCCCTTCGGCGGCGGCCACGCTGGAGACCGCCGGCACCGGGTCGCCGGCGGCGAAGGAGAGCTCGTCGCCGGGGCGTACCTCCCGGATGGTGCCGTCGGCGAGGGTGAGGGTCGCCGGCTCCTCGACCACGACGGTGATCGCGCTCCGGAAGGTCGTGCCGTCCGGCGGGGTGACCGCCGGCCGGCCGTCGGACTGCCACTGCAGGGCCAGGAAGATCGCCGGTACGGCGAGCGCGGTCAGCTTCAGCCAGTACTGGAACGCCTGCACGAAGGTGACCGCGCGCATCCCGCCGAGGGCGACGTTCGTGGTGACCACCACCCCGACCAGCAGCGACCCGAGCAGGTACGGCGCGCCGGTCACGGTGGCCAGGGTCAGGCCGGCGCCCTGCAGCTGGGGGACCAGGTAGAGCCAGCCGATGAAGACCACGAAGAGGGTGGCCAGCTTCCGCAGCCACCGCGAGCCGAGCCGTACCTCGCAGAAGTCGGGCAGCGTGAAGGCACCCGACCGGCGCAGCGGAGCGGCCACGAAGAGCAGCAGCGCCAGGTAGCCGGCG
The DNA here is from genome assembly GCF_029626155.1 of Solwaraspora sp. WMMD1047. Taxonomy (NCBI): domain Bacteria; kingdom Bacillati; phylum Actinomycetota; class Actinomycetes; order Micromonosporales; family Micromonosporaceae; genus Solwaraspora; species Solwaraspora sp. WMMD1047. Next base: position 66,507 of record NZ_JARUBL010000001.1, read on the forward strand.
GCGAACCCGACCGGATACCAGAGCACGTCCACGCCGTACTTGAGGATCAGGCCGGCGATGCCGAGGAAGGACGCCGCCGACAGGTACTCCCCGCCGATCGCCGCCGCGTTCCAGGTCGGGCTGACCGTGCGGGAGGCGACCAGGAAGTCTGAGGTGGTCCGGGCCAGCTTCAGCCCGTAGAAACCGATCGCGATGGTCGCGACCGTGACCACGGCGATCGCCGACACCACGTACGGGTTCGTCACCTAGCGCTCCGGCCGCTGGACCAGGTCGGTGAAGTCCTGCTCGTTGCGCTCGGCCAACCGCACGTACGCCCAACCGACCGCGACCAGGAACGGGAACGCCGCGACACCGAGCAGCAGCCAGGGCAGGTTGACCTCGGCCAGCTTGACGGTGCCGACCGTGGGGGCGACGGCGAACAGCAGCGGCAGCCCACCCAATCCGATGATCACCACCAGCGAGAGCCGGACGGCCAGCGCGAGTTGGGCCCGGACCAGACCCCGGACCAGCGCCTCGCCGACCCGGGTCTGCTCGGTCAACTCGGCCCGGGTGCCGTCGTGCCCGGGACCACGCCGGGTCACCTCGGCCAGCACGATCCGGGTACGCCGCGCTGGTGGCGGCCCATCCCGGTCGGGCGGCTGGTCGGTGGCTTCGGTCACTCCGGCAGTCTCGCCACCGCCGGCCGAATGTCAAGAGCGCCGCACGAACCGGCAGCTCGGGTCGACTGAGGTGAACGGGCGGGCGGCGATGATCCGGCGGGCCTCCGCCCGGCCCAGGTTCGCCTCCCGCCAGTCATCCGAATCGAGCCGCCGGGCGATATCGGTCAGCACGCAGTTGCGGTCCGGTGCCGGCAGGCGGTCCAGCTCCGGCACCGCGTCGGCCGACAGCTCCGACAGGTACCCCAGATCGAGTTGGCTGGTGTCGCTCCGGTCGATGTTGGTCCGGGCGATCAGCCGGTCCGGGTTGATCACGGCGAGGCCGAGTAGTGCCAGCACGGCGGTGCCGACCGCCACCCGGGGCAGCCAGCCGGCCCGTAGCCGCACCCCGGCGACGAGAACGAGCCCGAACACCAGCCCGATCCAGAGTTCACACGCCGTGACCAGCAACCGGAGCCGGGTCGCCCCGTACGCCTCGACGTAGACGTTCATCCGGAACAGCGCCGAGCCGACGATGACGAGGCTGAGCAGTGCCAGCGTGCCGAGGAGCAGCCGGATCAACAGTCGGTCGGTCCGGTCGGCCCGGGGCGCCCAGCGGGCCGCGCCGGCGAGCACCGCGAGGGTGAGCACCGAGACCACCACCAGTTGCCAGAAGCCGCCCCGGGCGTACTCCGCGTAGGTGAGCCCGGAGGTCTCCAGGACGTGGGCCGCCCCGCCGAAGAGCACGGTGATCTGGACCAGGACGAAGAGGGCGAACAGTGCGTCGAGCAGGGCCAGCGGAACGGCCCATTCCCAGCGCCGGACGCGACGCGGTTCCCGGCCGCCCAGCCCACCGAGGTCGGGCGGCCGGGCCAGCAGGTAGGCCGCGCCGAGCAGCCAGCCGCCCACGACGACGAACAGGAACACCCAGCGGACCAGGGTGGGGACCGAAACCGCCGGCAACGCCGCGCCGAGCAGGTCGGCGAACGCCGCGTCGGCGGAGGCGAAGAGGGCGCCGAAGACCACCAGCAGAACCACCGAGACGGCGACGCTGGCCAGCACCCGTCCCAGCCCTCCCCGATCGCCGGAACCGGACTTGTCGGATCGGCCCGGTCGGCCCGGTTGCCCGGTCGACGCCGGGTCCGATCCGGCGGCGGTCGGGGTGGTTCCGCTCTGGCCGGTGGTGGTCGGGGTGGGTCGGGTCTGGCCGGCGGGATGCGGGCGGGCGCCGAGTCCGGCGAGCGTCCAGGGCACCGCGCGCACCACCGAGGCGGGTGGGATGACCAGGCTGAGCAGCATCCCGAGGGCCGAGCGGCCGCCGGTCACCGACAGGCAGGCCGTCACCCCCGCCGTGACCAGACAGAGCACGAAGAGCCAACCGGCGGCCCGGACCGCGCCCACGCCGACCAGTGCCACCGTGGCGAGCACCCAGAACAGTCGGGCGTCGAGCAGCCGGGTCACCCTCGGCGCCCCCGTGGCGCCGAGTACGAGACCTGGCCAGCCGGCCACCGCGACCAGCACCGTGCCGGCGAGTACCCCGACCAGCCAGCCCACCCCGACCTGGTCCAGTGGAATGCTGACCGCGCTGACGGCGGCGGCGGCCAGCGCGACGCCGACTACCACCGGCCGGGCCGGGCCAGCCGGACCCGGCCAGCGCCGCCGGATCGCCGAGGGCGCGACCGGGGCGGCCGCCGGTTTCAGCGGTGCAGGCCCGGCAGTCGCCGGCTTCGAGGGTGCCTGTTTTGGCGGCGGCTGCGTGGACGGTGCCTGCTTCGGCGGCGCCTGTTCCGGCGGCGCCTGTTCCCGCAGCGCCTGTTCCGGCACCGCTGTTTCCTGCGGCGTCGGCTGGGCCGGCATCGCCTGTTCCTGCGGCACCGGCTGTGGCGGCACCGGCTGTGGCGGCAGCTGTTTCGGGGCGGCGGCAGGGTCCGGGGTCGGGGTGCCGGTCATCGGTCCTCCGATGCGGGGGAGAAGGCGGTGGCGGGGGCGGCGGCCAGCGGTAGGCGTACCTGGATCCGGCAGCCGGCGCCCGACGGGCCGGTGGTTTCGGGCGGATCGATCGCGACGATGGTCCCGCCGTGCAGCTCGACCACCCACCGGGCGATCGCCAGACCCAGGCCGGTGCCGCCGCCGGTGGCCCGGTCGCCCCGGTTGAACCGCTCGAACACCCGGGTCCGCTCCTCAGCCGGAATGCCGTCGCCGGCGTCGACCACGTCGAAGCGCAGTTGGCCGTCGCGCCGCTCGACGGAGACGACCACCACCCCACCCGCCGGGCTGTGCCGGGCGGCGTTGTCCAGCAGGTTGGCGAAGACCTGGTGCAGCCGGCCCGGGTCGGCGGCGATGGTGAGCGACGGCACCGGCGCCTCGATCCGGAAGGTGACCTCCCGACCGGCCCCGGTGGCGCTCACGGCCGCCTGCTGCACCGCCTCGTCCAGGAAGTCCGCGACGTCTATCTCGACCCGGCGCAGCGGCACCACGCCGGAATCCAGCCGGGACAGGTCGAGCAGATCGGCCACCAGATGCCCGAGCCGTTCGGTCTGCGCCAACGCCACCCGCAGCGTGGCCGGCTCCGGCTCGGCCACCCCGTCGACGATGTTCTCCAGCACCCCCTGCAACGCCGTGATCGGCGTACGCAGCTCGTGCGACACGTTGGCGATCAGCTCCCGGCGGCGCTGGTCCGCGGCGGCCAGATCGCCGGCCATCTGGTTGAAGGCCGTCGCCAGCTCGCCCACCTCGTCCCGGGAGGTGGACCGCACCCGGCGGGTGTAGTCGCCGCGGGCCATCGCCCGGGCGGCGGCGGTCATCTCCCGCAGTGGGGAGGTCATGCCGTGGGCGAGCACCTGGGAGGTGAGCAGCGCGACGCAGATCGCGGTCAGCGACGTCACCGGCGGCAGCCAACCGACCCCGAACCGGAAGATGACGAGTCCCGCCGCGCCCGAGGCGACCAGCAGGATGCCGAGCTTCAGCTTGATCGACCGGATCGGATCCAGCGGCCGGGGCAGCAGGTCCATCGCCGAGGCGAGCAGCTCCACCACCCGGACCAGCCCACCGCGCCGGGCGGACGGACCCGTCACGGTCGTACCTCCAGGGCGTAGCCGACCCCGTGCACGGTGCGGATCAGGTCCGCGCCGAGCTTGCGGCGCAAGGCCTTGACGTGACTGTCGACGGTCCGGGTACCGGCCGGGTCGGCCCAGCCCCACACCTCGGTCAGCAGCCGCTCCCGGGGCAGCACCGCGCGCGGTCGGCCGGCGAAATGCACCAGCAGGTCGAACTCAGTGGGGGTCAGATGCGCCTCGACCCCACCCCGGCTGACCCGCCGCTCGGCCTGGTTGATCTCCAGGTCGCCGAGCCGGAGCACCTGCCGGGCGCTGTCGGCGGCCCGGTCCACCCGGCGCAGCAGAGCATGCACCCGGGCGGCCAACTCCCGCAGTGAGAACGGCTTGGTCAGGTAGTCGTCGGCGCCGACGGCCAGCCCCACCAGCAGGTCGGTCTCGTCATCGCGGGCGGTGAGCATCAGTACCGGCATCGGCTGGTCGGCCTGGATCCGCCGGCACACCTCCAGCCCGTCGAAGCCGGGCAGCATCACGTCGAGCACGACCAGGTCCGGCCGGCTGGCGCGGACCGCGGCGACGGCGGTCGGCCCGTCGCCGGCGACCTGGACCGCGTAACCCTCGGCCCGCAGCCGGGCGGCGACCGAGTCGGCGATGGTGCGTTCGTCCTCGACCACCAGGATCCGCCGTTGCGTCATGCCCTGGACTCTAGGCAGCACCCGTGCAGACCGGCGGCGGGTGATGTGAACGAACTGTGCAGACCTCCGCACGGGAGTCCGCCCGCCGGAGCACCGGGCCGATGGCAGGTCGCCGCCGGCCCGATGCGTCCGCGGTCAGCTCGTCTGCACCACGACGTTGACGACCAGGGTGCCGCTGGCCGGCACCGGGTACACCCCTGGCTGCCGGGGCGGCTTGCGGGGTGACTCCAGCAGCGCCACGGCCCCACCGCCGGCTCCGGCGGTCGAGGGCGCGGTACGAGCACCCACCTTCGGTGCTCCCGGGATACCCGGTATCGGCTTGCGCGGCGTGACCGCAGCACCGTTGGTGCTGCCGCTGTAGAAGTCCTCACCGAACGAGGCGTCGTAGGTCAGGTAGACCGACTGCGGACCGAGCGCGCTCAGCGTGTAGTTGCCGCCGTCGATCCAACCCGAGCCGACGATGTCGCCGGTGTCGACGTGCCGGGCGATGACGTAGCCGCCGTCGGAAGCGACCCCGTGCTGGTTGGTGACCGTGCCCCGGACCTCCGTGCCGGCTCCCAGGGCGGTGTCGTGGGTGGCGGTCCCGCCGGCGGTCACCTGGATCGGCGTCGCCGAGTACCGGTCCGTGGCGCCGCCCGACCAGTGCGACGTGTACTCGTAGTGGTCGAACAACAACGGCCACGCGTACGGGCCGAGTCCGGTCACCCGGTACCGTCCGTCGGCGTCGGTCACAGCCTTGCTGGCCGCTCCCACTCCCGGGTGGGCGGTGAGCAGGTTGATCTGGGCCGAGTCGATCGGAGCCCCGGTCGCCGCGTCGGTCACCCGGCCGGTGATCACGCCGGCCTGGTCGAGCCGAACGGTCGGCGCGGTGACGGTGGCGCCGGCCTGGGCCACGATCGTCGCGGCGGCCCGCTGATCGCCGGTGCCGCCGGCCGCCCCGACCCACTGTGCGCCGTACGCGGTCTCGCCCGGATCGACGAAGAGATGGTAAGAGCCCTTCTCCAGGTATCCGATGGTGACCCGGCCCGCGGTGTTGGTGCAGTACCCGTCTCCGTCGGGACGGGAGGGCGCGTGCGTGCGGTGCACCTGGACGCAGACGTTCGCCACCGGATTACCGGTCTGCCGGTCGACCACCGTGGTCGTTATCCGGGCGGCCGGACGCAGCCGTACCGTCACGGCCGTGGTCTGGTCGGCGCGGACCTCGACCGGCTCGGTGTCCAGGGAGAAGTAATTGCCGTCCTCGGTGTAGACGGAGAACTGGTGCCGGCCCTGAGGCAGGTCCGTCACGGTTACCGTGCCACCGGAGCCGCAGTCACCGGGACTGACACAGAAGTGCGGGACCGGCGCGCCGGTGACCGCGTCGACGGCCGTCACCCGCACCGACCCGGTTCGCGCCAGGCTGTCGGTGAGGTGGGTGTTCGCGCCCGCCGACACGGTGAAGGCGTCGGCTTCCTCGATGGTCAGCTTGCCCTGGTAGAACTGCACCCGGTCGCCATGCGAGAAGCTGAGCGTGTACGACCCGACCAGAATCTCGGGGACGCTGAACTCGCCGTTGCCGTCGGTCTCCGCGTAGACACCCGCCCAGCCCTGCTCAGCGGCCGTGCTGACGTCGATGTACGCGCCCACCAGCGGCTGCCCGGCGGCGTTGGTGAACCGCCCCGACAGGCTGCCGACCGCAAGGATGGTGTCGTCGACGGTCACCTCCGCGTCCTCGGCCACCTCGAACAGTTGCCCACTGGACTCCGCCAGCTGACCGGGCACGTACTGGGTCTGGTAGCTGCCCTCGATCGGCTCGAACGACACCTGGTGCGCGCCGGGCAGGACCGGGATCCGGTACCGCCCGTCCGAGTCGGTCAACCCGTAGTTGCTGTCGAAGGTCTCCGGATTGCGGGCGGTCACCAGCAGATCGGCACGGGGGGTGCCGTCGGCGTTGCGGATCTGGCCGGTGATCGTACCGGTGGCGAAGAGTTGCTCGTTGACGGTGATGGTCGCCCCATCGGTCACCGTCACCGGATCGGCGTCCCAGATGTCGGTCTTCCGGTGGTGGTACTGCTGCGGCTGGCCCTGCAGTTCGAAGCTGACCAGGTAGGAGCCGCCGGGAAGCCCGTCGACCGTGTAGTCGCCGTTCGCGTCGGTCTCGGTCCAACTGACCGAGTTCCAGTCCTGTTCGTCGTAGGCCACCACCCAGGCGTTGGCGGCGGGGGCTCCGGTGCTGGTGGTCAGGCGGCCGGTGATCGAACCGGTCGCGGCGGCCTGCGCGGGGGGTGACCCGGTGAGCAGGAGTACGCCGATCAGCGCGCCCGTCAGGGCGGCCCGGCGTGGGGATGCGAGTCGCATGTCGTCCTCAGTGGAGTGCTGGTGGCGGGGCGACCGGACCGGCGGATCATGGTGCGAGCGTCGACCCGCGCGCCCCGTTCGCCGCGTCGACATCGGAACCATAGGTGATCGACGGGGATCTTGGCGTCGGCCGAACGGCCGGTACGCTAGCGGTTCCAGTCCTGTTTGGCCGCTCGGACCAGTTTGTCCTTCAGCTCCCGGGTGTGCCGGCGGCTGACCGGCAGCTCAGTGTCGTCCACCACCACCACGTAGCCGGAGTTGGCCAGCCGTAGCTCGGCGATCAGCCGCAACTGCACCAGGTAGGAGCGGTGGATGCGGACGAAGCCGGCGTCGGCCCACCGTTCGGCGAGGGTGGCCAGCGGTACGCGTACCAGGTGGGAGCCCTCGGCGGTGTGCAGCCGGGCGTAGTCGCCCTGGGCCTCCACCCAGCGCACCGCGGAGCGGGGCAGCATCCGGGTGGTGCCGGCCAGCTCCACCGGGATGGTCGGGTCGTCCTCGGCGCGGGCCATCGCCGCCGGGTGTGCCGGCACCACCCGGGAGCCGACCACCCGGCGCAGCGACTCGGCCAGCCGCTCGGCGCGGACCGGCTTGCGGACGTAGTCGGTGACGCCGAGGTCGAAGGCGTCCACCGCGCCGTCGTCGTACGCGGTGACGAAGACGATCGCGGGCGGGCGGGCGAACCGACGCAGCACCCGGGCCAGCTCCATGCCGTCCAGGCCCGGCATCCGGATGTCGAGGAAGACCGCGTCGATGTCGGTGTCGCGCAGCACCCGCAGCGCCTCGGTCGCGTCGGAGGCGGTGTGCAGCCGGGACACCCTCGGGTCGGCGCGCAGCAGGTAGGCCAGCTCGTCGAGGGCGGGCGGCTCGTCGTCCACCGCCAGCACCCGCAGGAAACCGGTCACCGTGCCTCCGTCCACGTTTCGCATCCGATCACGCACTCGCCCGTACGTGCCGGTGGAACTTCGGCACCCGCATGCTCACCTTCGTACCCGATCCCGGGCCGGTCTCCACCACCAGCCCGAACTGGTCGCCGAAGACCGACCGGAGCCGTTCGTCGACGTTCGACAGGCCGACGTGCGCTCCGGCGTCGTCACCCGCGTAGCGGCTCGCCTCGGCGATGCCGGTGACCAGCGACGCCGGGTCCATTCCGACGCCGTCGTCCTCGACGGTGATGTGGCACTCCGCGCCGGCGTCGCGGGCCTCGATGCTCACCATACCGAGGCCGGGTTTGCGGGACAGGCCATGCCGTACTGCGTTCTCGACCAGTGGCTGCAGGCAGAGGAACGGCAGGCTGACCGGGAGCACCTCGGGGGCGATCTGGAGCCGGACCTGGAGCCGTTCGCCGAACCGGGCGCGTTCGATGGTGAGGTACCGGTCGATGGAGCGCAGCTCCTCGGCGAGCGTGGTGAACTCGCCGTGCGCCCGGAAGGAGTAGCGGGTGAACTCGGCGAACTCCAGGATCAGCTCGCGGGCCCGCTCCGGGTCGGTCCGGACGAACGAGGCGATCGCGGAGAGCGCGTTGTAGATGAAGTGCGGGCTGATCTGGGCCCGCAGCGCCCGCACCTCGGCCCGGGCCAGCCGCTCCCGGGACGAGTCGAGCTCGGCGAGGGCGAGCTGGGCGCCGGCCCAGTGGGCGGTCTCCAGGGTGGCCTGGACCAGCCCGGGGGCCGGCTGGTCGTCGGCGATCGCCACCAGCACCGCGGCCGGCAGGCCGTCCGCCGCCACCAACGGCGCCAGGACGGCCCCCCGGACCGGGCAGTCGATCCGGTCGCAGGGCAGCTCCGGCACGCCGAGCACGGTGGATCGCCCGGTCTCGATCGCCCGGCCGGCGGCGGCCAGGAACTGGCCGGCGTGGTGACTGCCCCGTCCGTCGATGGCGAGCAGGTCGGTCCGGTCGACCAGGGCGAGTCCGGCCGCGCCGACCAGGGCCCGCAGGTGTCGTACCGCCTTGGTGGCGGTGGTGGGGTTCAGCCCGGCCCGCAGCGGCTCGGCGGCCAGCCCGGCGGTGTGCAGTACGTCGTAGGTGGCGCGCTGGGTGGCCGTGGCGATGCCCCGCCGCGCCCGCAGCCGGACCACGGCGAACAGGGCGGCGGCCAGCGCGCTGATCAGCGCGAGCACCGCCAGCAGCGCGGAAAGGTTGGCCCCCACGGACAGATCTTTGCCGGTCACCGGGCCGCGCGCAAAGGTGGGTCGGTCAGTAGGCGCCCTTGCGGGCCAGCACGACGCCGATGGTGCGCCAGAGGATGCTCAGGTCGTACGCCAACGACCAGTTGTCGACGTAGTAGAGGTCGAGCCGGACCGCCTCGTCCCAGGAGAGGTCCGACCGGCCGGAGACCTGCCACAGACCGGTCATCCCGGGACGGACCAGCAGGCGTCGCCGGACGTCGCCGAGGAAGTCGCCGTCGTCGGCGGGCAGCGGTCGCGGCCCGACCAGCGACATCTCCCCCCAGAGTACGTTGATCAACTGGGGTAGTTCGTCGAGGGAGCTGGCCCGCAGGAACCGGCCGATCGGGAAGACCCGGGGGTCCTGCCTGATCTTGAAGAGCATGCCGTCGGTCTCGTTCTGGTCGACCAGGCCGGCGAGGCGGTCCTCCGCGTCCACGTACATGGTCCGGAACTTCCAGACCCGGAAGGTGCGACCCTCGTGGCCGACCCGGGGCTGCCGGAAGAAGACCGGGCCGGGGTCGGAGATCCGGATCGCGATCGCGATCGCGACGAAGAGCGGGGCCAGCAGGAGCAGCCCGAGGCCGGCCGCGACCCGGTCCATCAGGTTCTTCGCCAGCAGCGCCGGGCCGGACAGCGTCGGTTCCTCGACGTGCAGCAGCGGCAGGCCCTCGATCGGCCGGATGTGCACCCGGGGGCCGGCGATGTCGGTCAGTTGCGGCGCGACCACCAGGTCGATGCCGGAACCCTCCAGTTGCCAGGCGAGCCGGCGTAGTTCCCCGGGCTCGGCGCTGGCCGACCCGCACACCGCGATGGTGTCGCCGCCGACCTCCCGGACCAGCCCGAGCACGTCCCGACCGGCGTAGACCGGCACCGGGGTCTCGATGCCTCGGGCCGCGGCGTAGCCGTCGGTGAGGTGGATGGCGACCGGGATCAGCCCGGCGGCCGGGCTGCGGGTGACGGCGGTGTAGACCTCCAGGGCCTCCGGCAGGGTGCCGACCAGCACCATCCGGTGCGCCGCGTGCCGGATCTTCTTCCGGACCGTGTGCAGCACGTAGCGGGCCAGGTAGCGGAAGAACAGGATCAGGATCATCGCGCCCAGCAGCGCGGTGGCCACCGAGAGTCGTGACAGGTCGGTCTTGGTGGCGAAGGCGAGGAACGAGACGCTGGCCGCGACCGTGACCGAGGCCCGGATGACCCGCTTGAACTCGTCGGTGCCGAGCCCGAGATACCGCCGGTCGTACGCGCCGGTGCCCCAGAGCACGATCAGCCAGCCGAGCGGCAGCAGCAGGTAGGTGACCGTGTGGAACCAGGTCGGGTCGTCGTTGGCGTCGCTGAAGCCGGCGGTGGCCTTCTCGAACAGGGAGATGGAGATCCAACTCGCCAGCACGGCGGCGCCGAAGTCGAGCAGCAGCAGGATGGCGGTGTACGGCTGGTGCCATCGGGAGACCCGCCGACGGCCCTTCGCCCAGGCGGAGCGGGGAACCCCGTTGGGCGATTGCGGCACGGGTGCCTGAATTTCGAAGCTGTCGACGTGCCGCACCGGTCCACTCCGGCCGGTGCCAGTAATCGGGCGCTGGAGGCTTGTCGTCACCTCGGCTACGTCCTCCCGCATGACACGTGCCGGCCACTCGCCATAAGGGCTCGGGTCGCCCACCGTCCCAGTCTCCCACGCGGTCTGCGGTGCAACGTTGACCCGACGGACATTACGCCCACCGCCTTCGTGGTGCGGGCCCCGCGCGGCGGTCGATCCGACTGATCGACTGGCGCGCCATGGACCCGGGCCACTATACCGATGCCGGCGCATGGCGGCGGGGTCGGCAGTGGGCGATTCATTGCCCGGTGGGCGGTTTTTACCTCTCTGTTACTGCCGGGTCACCAACCGCCGTCGCCGGTCACCCTCCGTCACCGGACGAGCCGGGAGAGGCGTCGATCCGCGAGTGGTTTCCCGCCGGTCTGGCAGCCGGGGCAGTACTGCAGGCTGGAGTCGGCGAACGAGACCTCCCGCACGGTGTCGCCGCAGACCGGGCAGGGCAGCCCGGTGCGGCCGTGCACCCGCAGGCCGGACCGCTTCTCTCCCTTGAGCTCGGCGGCCCGTTGCCCCAGCGAGCGGCGGACCGCGTCGCCGAGCACCTCGTGGGTGGCCGCGTACAGCGCCGCCATCTTCTCGTCCGGGATCCGGTTCGTGATCGCGAACGGCGACAGTTTGGCGGTGTGCAGGATCTCGTCCGAGTACGCGTTGCCGATCCCGGCGAGCACCTCCTGGTCGGTGAGCACCCCCTTCACCTGACCGCGCCGGCCGCGCAGCCGCTCGGCGAAGGTCGCCTGGTCGGCGCCGAGCGCGTCCGGCCCGAGCCGGGCCACCCCCGGCACCAGCGTCGGATCGGTGACCAGGTACGCGGCCAGCCGCTTCTGGGTGCCCGCCTCGGTCAGGTCGAAGCCGGAACCGTCGTCGAGCCGGACCCGCAACGCGATCGGACCCTTGCCGGGCTTCAGCGGGACGGCCGCGGCGAACGCCTCCCGGTAGTGCAGCCAGCCGGCCCGGGACAGGTGGGTGATCAGGTGCAGCCCGCCGTCGAGCACCAGGTCGAGGAACTTGCCGTGCCGCCCCGCGTCGACGACCGCCCGCCCGGCCGCCGCGGTCGGCGGCGGGTCGTACGTCTTCAGGGCGCTGATCGCGGCGACCTCGATCCGGTCGACCCGCCGGCCGACCGCGCGCTCGCGCAGATAGCCGGCGAGCGCCTCCACCTCCGGCAGCTCCGGCACGCCGTCACCTCCACCGACCCGGGTTCCAGGAGTAACGGTAGCGTCTGACCCCGTGAAGGTGGTCGTGGCGCACAACCGGTACCGCTCTGCCCAGCCCTCCGGTGAGAACACGGTCGTCGACCAGGAGATCGAGCAGCTCACCGCGGCCGGCGTCGAGGTGGTCCCGTTCCTGCGCAGCTCGGACGAGATCCCGGCGATGTCCCGGCCAGCGAAGGCGCTGCTGCCCGTCTCGCCGATCTACGCGCCGGCCGCGCAACGGGAGCTGTCCCGCCTGATCACCACCCACCGTCCGGACGTGCTGCACCTGCACAACCCGTACCCGCTGCTGTCGCCCTGGGTGGTGCGGACCGCGCACCGGCACGACGTGCCGGTGGTGCAGACCGTGCACAACTACCGGCAGGTCTGCTCCTCCGGGATCTACTTCCGGGACGGGAAGGTCTGTCAGGACTGCGCCGGCCGGGCGTTCGGGGTGCCGGCAGTGGTGCACCGTTGCTATCGGGGCTCGGCCGCGCAGAGCGCGCTGATGGCCACGGCGCTGGCCGTGCACCGCCCGACCTGGCGGTCGGTGGACCGCTACCTCGCCCTCACCTCGGCGATCGGCGACCACCTGCGCGGGTACGGCATCCCGGCCGACCGGATCGTGGTCAAACCGAACGCCATCCCCGATCCGGGGCCGCCGGTGCCGCTCGGCGACGGTTTTCTCTTCCTCGGCCGGCTCTCCCCGGAGAAGGGCCTCGACCTGCTGCTGGACGCCTGGCGTCGGCACCCGGACGGCGCCCTCGGGCCGCTGCGGATCGGCGGCGACGGCGAACTGCGCCCGCTCGTCGAGGCCGCCGCCGCGCAGCGCGCCGACGTGCACTACCTCGGCTCGCTGGACCGGCCCGGGGTGGCCGCCGCGCTGCGCGACAGCGCGGTGGTGATCGCCGCCTCCACCTGGCACGACGTCCTGCCGACGGTGGTGATCGAGGCGCTCGCCGCCGGCCGGCCGGTGCTCGGCACCGCGCTCGGCGGCATCCCGTACCTGATCGGGCTGGACGACCCGGCGACCGCCGCCGGTTGGGTGGTGCCACCCGAGCCGGCGGCGCTGGCCGCCGCGCTGCCGGTGGCCCGGTCCGGCGCCGCCGGGCTCGCGGCGGCCGCCCGGTCGCGCTACGAGCGCACCTTCCACCCCGACGTGGTCACCAAGCGCCTGATCGACGTGTACGCCACCCTCGCCGGCGACGCGTGTATGTGACGCCGACCATCCGATGGGTGTGGTCGGTCAAGAGGTGGTTGAAGGTCGGGACGGTCTGACCGTGCGGCGATCTTGACTCGGGGAGATCTCGCTCCTACGATCTTCTCATGTTGAGATCTTCTCAGGTTGAGTATGACTAGTAGGGTGGATGCGGTGCGGGACGAGTTGGAGTTTCTGCGGGAGTACGACCCGAGGGCGTTTCCTCCGGTCGCGGTGACCGTCGACGTGGTGGCGCTGACCATCCGGGACCAGGCGCTGCACGTGCTGCTCGTCGAGCGGGCCGAGCCGCCCTTCGCCGGCTGGCGGGCGCTGCCCGGCGGCTTCGTCCGGGACGAGCCGATCGACGCGGCGGCCGTCCGGGAGTTGGCCGAGGAGACCGGGCTGCGGCCCGGGGCGGACAGCCTCGACCGGGTGCACCTCGAACAGTTGCGCAGCTACGGCGACCCCGGGCGGGACCCCCGGATGCGGGTCATCTCGATCGCGTACCTCGCCTTCGCGCCGGCCCTGCCGGACCCCCGGGCCGGCAGCGACGCCGCCGCGGCGGCCTGGGTGCCGACCACCGAGGCGCGCGGCCTCGCCTTCGACCACGACGCGATTCTCGCCGACGGGCTGGAGCGGGTCCGCGCCAAGCTGGAGTACACCCCGCTCGCGACCGCCTTCGTCGGCGCCGAGTTCACCATGAGCGAGCTGCGCGGCGTCTACACCGCCGTCTGGGGCGACGAGCCGCACGCGGCGAACTTCCACCGCAAGGTGCTCTCCGTCCCCGGCTTCGTGGTGGACACCGGGACGACCACCAGCCGGGGCGGCGAGCGGGGCGGCCCGAAGGCCCGGCTCTACCGGGCCGGCGACGCGACGACCCTGCAACCGGCGCTGCTGCGGCCGACCCGACCGGGCGGTGCCGGATGAACTTCGTCGAAGCGGCGGCCCGGGTGCGTACCGCCCGCACCCCGGACGACCTGTTCGGCGGGGCGGAGCCGGCGCGGGCGTACCGCCGATGGGTGAAGCTGGTGCACCCGGACTTCGCGCCACCCGGGCAGGACCGGGTCGCCACCGAGGCATTCGCCCGGCTTTCCACCCTGTGGGCCGAGCGCGGCGGACCGGGCACGGTGCTGACCACCCGGCGGGGCCGCTACACCGTCGGCGCCCAGGTCGCCGCCGGCGACCTCGCCAACCTGTACGAGCTGCGCCACGACCGGGGCGAGGCGCTGCTGAAGGTGCCCCGCGGAGTGACCGACAACGACCTGATGGCCCGGGAGGCTGCGGCACTCACCAGGCTGGACCGGCAGGGTGACCCGAAATTCCACGCCTACGTGCCGCGCCTGGTCGAGAGCTTCGTCCAGGAGGAGCCGTCGACCGGCGCCCGCCGCACGGCGAACATCGTCGTGCACTGCCGGGGCTTCGTCAGCCTGGCCGAGGTCGGCCGGCGGCTGCCGGCCGGAGTCGATCCGCGCGACGCGGCCTGGATGTGGCGGCGGCTGCTGGTCGCGCTCGGCTACGCCCACCGGGCCGGCGTGGTGCACGGGGCGGTCGTCGCCGAACACGTCCTCATTCACCCCGACGAACACGGCCTGGTGCTCGTCGACTGGTGCTACTCGGTGCTCCGCGACGGCGACCACGTGCCGGCGCTGGTCGCCCGGCACCGCGACGACTACCCACCCGAGGTGCCGGCCCGGCAACCCGCCTCGCCGGCCACCGACATCTACCTGGCCGCGCAGACGATGCGCCGGCTGATGGGCGCCCGCGCCCACCCGGCCCTGCGCCGGTTCGCGGACGGCTGCCTGCTGCCGGTGCCCCGGATGCGCCCGCCCGACGCCTGGCGGCTGCTGGCCGAACTCGACGACCTGCTCGAAGACCTGTACGGCCCGCGCCGGTTCCACCCGTTCGTGCTGCCACCGGAACCGCCCTGACCCCCACACCTGACCGGACCACCGACGCGACCGAGGGCACTGCCGAGAACCACGACAACCGAGCCGAGGAGAGCACCATGGGAAGCGGAAACTGGTCGACCGACGTCTACACCGCCGCCGCGAACTACCGCGCCGCCACCGGCCGGAGCGCCTTCGCGTACAGCGACAGCGGAGCCCGGACCGTGCACGACGCACTGAACCCGATGGGCGCCCGCCGGGAGAGCCGGGACAGCGCCGAACACCCCCGCAGCACGCCCATCGCCGTCCTCTTCGACGTCACCGGCTCGATGCGGAAGGTGCCCCGTACGCTGCAGGCCAAGCTGCCGCAACTGCTCGGCCTGCTACAGCGCAAGGGTTACGCGAAGGACCCGCAGATCATGTTCGGCGCGGTCGGCGACGCCACCTGCGACCGGGTGCCGCTGCAGGTCGGCCAGTTCGAGTCGGACAACCGGATGGACGAGGACCTGGCCCGGATCGTGTTGGAGGGTGGCGGCGGCGGCCAGCGCACCGAGTCGTACGAGCTTGCCATGTACTACCTGGCCCGGCACACCGCGCTGGACAGCATGGACAAGCGGGGCCGGCGCGGCTACCTCTTCCTGATCGGCGACGAGATGCCGTACCGCCAGGTCAAGCCGAAGGAGGTACGCCGGGTCATCGGCGACGAACTGGTCGAGCCGATCGCCGTCGAGGCGATCGTGGCGGAGCTGCGCCAACGGTACGACGTCTACTACATCCTGCCGTCCGGGTCGAGCTACGCCGGCGACCCGCAGATGCTCGGCTGCTGGCGCGACCTGCTCGGCCAGAACGTCATCGAACTCGACGACCTGGACGCGGTCTGCGAAACGATCGCGCTCACCGTCGGGCTGGCCGAGGACGCCATCGACCTCGACGCGGGCCTGCGGGACCTGGCCGACGTCGGCGGCGGCGGGACCGGCGACGTGGTCAGCCGGGCGCTGGCCCTGATCGGCGCGTCGCGCGAGGCGGGCGTCCGGGGCCGCGGCGCGGTCGTCCGGACCGGCCTGCCCGGCCTGAACGCAGGGACCGCGGGCCGCTTCGGCCGGGGTAACGGCGGCGGGAACGTGCGGCTGTGAGGCTCACCGACGAGCACGTCGCCGTGGTCGATCTCGGCTACGGCGACGCGGGCAAGGGCACGGTGGTGGACCGGCTCTGCGCGCCGGACCCCAACCCGACCGACGGCCACCCAGGCACCAGGTCGGCCGTGGCGGCGGTGGTCAGGTTCAACGGGGGCGCGCAGGCCGGGCACAACGTGGTCACCGCCGACGGCCGGCACCACACCTTCGCCCAGTTCGGCTCCGGCACGCTGCACGGGGTGCCGACCCACCTGTCGCGGTTCGTCGTGGTGGACCCGCTGGCGCTCGCCAGCGAGGCGGCCCACCTCGTCGGGCTCGGGGTGCCGGAGCCGTTCGGCCTGCTCACCGTCGATGCCGACGCGCTGCTGGCCACCCCGTACCACCGGGCGGCCAACCAGCTCCGGGAGCGGCGGCGGGGCGGCGACCGGCACGGCTCGTGCGGCATGGGCGTCGGGGAAACCATGGCGTACGCGTTGGCGCACGCCGACGCGCCCCGGGTCGGCGACGTCTGGTCGCCGGTCCGGCTGCGGCGGCTGCTGACCGCCGTCCGGGACCGGCTCACCGACCAGCTCGGCGACCTCGACGCGCCGCCGGTCGACGACGTGCTGGCCGCGTGCACCGCGTTCGGGGCGGCGGTGGAGGTGGTCGACGGCGCGGCCACCCGGCGCCGGCTGCTCGCCGCCGGCCGATGCGTCTTCGAGGGCGCCCAGGGGGTGTTGCTCGACGAGTGGTTCGGCTGGCACCCGTACACCACCTGGTCGACGACGACCTTCGACAACGCGGCGACGCTGCTGGCCGAGGCCGGCCGGGACGCGCTGCGGCTCGGCGTGGTGCGCAGCTACACCACCCGGCACGGCCCGGGGCCGCACGTCACCGAGGACCCGGCGCTGGCCGCGGAGCTGCCCGAGCCGCACAACGGGACCGGGCCGTGGCAGGGGGCGTTCCGGGTCGGCCACTTCGACGCGCCGGCCCACGCGTACGCGGTCCGGGTGGCCGGCGGGGTCGACGGGCTGGCGGTGACCCACCTGGACGCGCCGGGTCGGGCGCCGGGGCTGCGGGTCTGCACCGGGTACGCCGTCGACGACGGAATCCGCACCGAGATCACCCCGGGACAGCGGGGTGACCTGGCGTACCAGGAAGGGCTGACCGCGCTGCTCGGGCGGGCCCGGCCGGCGCGGCTGAGCCGGCCGGACGACTGGTCGGCCGCGATCGGTGGGCTGCTCGGCGCACCCGTGCTGCTGGAGTCCACCGGCCCCCGGGCCGAGGACAAGCGACTGTCCGACGGCCGGGCGCGGGAACCGGCGCTGACGGCCCCGGCCGGGTGACCGGGACGTGTGGTCCGTCCGCCGCCATTCGGTCGTTCGCGATTGTCGGGGTCACATCGGGGTATCTCGGGATTACGGTTCGGCAATCGGGAAGGGGAGTGCGGTGGTGGGGATGCCGCGGGACCGCGCCCCGGACAGCACGCTGGCCCTGCTCCGGGAGGGTTACCGGTTCATGTCCCGGCGGTTCGAGCGGTACGGCGCCGACGCCTTCCAGACCCGGCTGCTGGGCCGGCGCACCATCTGCCTGCGCGGCCGGGACGCGGCCCGGCTCTTCTACGACACCGACCGGATCGAACGCAACGGCGCGGCCCCCGGTCGGATCAGGAAGACCCTGACCGGCGTCGGCGGGGTGCAGGGGCTCGACGGGACGGAGCATCGCGACCGCAAGCGGATGTTCATGTCGATCATGACGCCGGCCAGCATCGGCGAACTGGGTGACCTGTTCGAGCGGCGGTGGCGGGACCGGATTCCGGCCTGGCGGCGGGCCGGCCGGGTGGTGCTGCACCACGAGGTCGGCTGGCTGCTCTGCCGGGCCGTGCACGACTGGGCCGGGGTGCCGCTCGACGACCACGACCTGCCACACCGCACCGGCCAGCTGCAGGCGATGATCGCCGGTCCGGGGGCCATCGCCACCGGCTATCTGCGCGGCCGGCTGGCCCGCGTCGCCGCCGAACGGACCGTCGCCGACCAGGTCCGGCGGGTACGCGCGGGCGAGCTGACCCCGCCGCCGGGCAGTGCGCTGCGGATCATCGCGGAGCACCGGGACGGCGAGGGTCGGCCGCTGGAGCCTCGGATCGCCGCCGTCGAGGTCCTGAACATTCTGCGACCCACGGTGGCGATCGACCGGTTCGTCACGTTCACCGCCGTCGCACTGCACGCGTACCCGCACCAGTGGGCGGGGCTGGCCGGCGACGAACGGGCCGAGGAGTTGTTCGTCCAGGAGGTGCGGCGCTGCTACCCGTTCTTCCCGGCCGTCCCGGGCCGGGTCCGGACCGCGTTCCGATGGCGGGAGTTCGACTTCCCGCGCGGCCGACGGGTACTGCTCGACCTGTACGGCACCAACCACGACCCGCGAACCTGGCCGGAGCCCGACCGGTTCCGTCCGCAGCGGTTCCGGGACTGGGACGGCGACCCGTTCAGCCTGATCCCGCAGGGCGGCGGCGAACACCACGTCGGCCACCGGTGTGCCGGGGAGTGGCTCACGATCGAGCTGATGCGGCGGGCGTTGCGCCTGCTCACCGGCGCGATGCGCTACGACGTGCCGGCGCAGGACCTGACGGTCCCGACCAGCCGGATCCCGGCGCTGCCCAGCAGCGGGTTCGTGATCTCCGACGTCCGGCCGGCGCCGGAGCCCGGCGAGATCGTCGCCGCCGGCGTCCGACCGGCCCGGTTCACCGAAGGGGCGTGGTGACGGTGGGTGGAAGGGACGGCTCGACGCCGGTGTTGCGCGGTGCGGCCCGGGGCGTCATTGCCGCCATGTCGATGTCCGGGGTGCGGCAGGTCACCACCGCGCTCGGCCTGCTGCCCCGGACCCCGCCCGAGTCGGTGCTCTCGGCCACCGCTCCCGCGCTGTTCCGGCGGGTGCCGCCGGACCGTCGGCAGGCTCTCGTCGAGCTGATGCACTGGGGGTACGGCGCCGCCGGTGGCGTGATCTTCGGCATCCTGCCGCGGGGAATACGCCGCCGGGCCTGGGCCGGCCCGGCGTACGGGTTCCTGTTCTGGGCGGGCTTCGAGGCGGTGCTGGCCCCGGCGCTGGGCATCAACCGCCGGTACGAATCAACGGATCAGCACGTCGCCCTGCTCGCCGACCACGTCCTCTACGGCGCCGTGGTGGCCGCCTCCCGGTGGCCGTACGCGGACTGACCTGGCTCGACTCGTTGGTGTCACTCGTAACGTCGGAGTGCTTTCATTGGTGCCGTGGCTAATCCGGCACTGCTGACCGTTGACGACGACCCGGCCGTCTCCCGTGCGGTCGCCCGCGACCTGCGGCGGCACTACGGCGACCGGTACCGGGTGGTACGCGCCTCCTCCGGCGCCGAGGCGCTGGACGCGCTTCGCGAGATCAAGCTCCGCGGCGACGAGGTCGCGGTGCTGCTGGCCGACTACCGGATGCCGGAGATGAACGGCATCCAGTTCCTCGAAGCGGCGATGGACCTGTTCCCCCGGGCCCGCCGGGTGCTGCTGACCGCGTACGCGGACACCGACGCCGCGATCAACGCGATAAACGTGGTGGACCTGGACCACTACCTGCTCAAGCCGTGGCACCCGCCGGAGGAGAAGCTGTACCCGGTGGTCGACGGCCTGCTGGAGGCGTGGTCGCGCGACCCGGTCGGCGAGCCGAACATGCTCCGGGTGGTCGGGCACCGCTGGTCGGCGCCGTCGTTCGAGGTACGCGACTTCCTGGCCCGCAACCTGGTGCCCTACCAGTGGCTGCTCGCCGACGAGCCGGAGGGCGGCCGGCTGCTGGCCGCGGCCGGCGCGGCGCCCACCGACGTACCGCTGGTGGTGACCCCGGACGGAACGGCGCTGGTGATGCCGTCGGAGGCCGACCTGGCCGCGCACATCGGGCTGAGCACCAGCCCGGCGTCGGACTTCTACGACCTGGTGGTGGTCGGCGCCGGCCCGGCCGGGCTGGGGGCCGCCGTCTACGGCGCCTCCGAGGGGCTGCGGACCGTCCTGGTGGAGCGGCGGGCCACCGGTGGGCAGGCCGGCCAGAGCAGCCGGATCGAGAACTACCTGGGCTTCCCGGACGGGGTTTCCGGTTCCCAGCTGACCGACCGGGCCCGGCGGCAGGCGTTGAAGTTCGGGGCGGAGCTGCTGACCACCCGGGACTGCGTCGGTCTGGAGGTGGCCGGTGCCACCCGGGTGCTGAAGTTCGGCGACGGCGCCTCTATCGCCGCCCACACGGTGGTGCTCGCCACCGGGGTCTCGTACCGGCAGCTCGACGTGCCGGGGCTGGCCGGGTTGACCGGGCGGGGGGTGTTCTACGGGTCGGCGTCGACCGAGGCGCCGAACTGCGCCGGGCAGGACGTCTACATCGTCGGCGGGGCGAACTCCGCCGGGCAGGCGGCCGTCTACTTCTCCCGGCACGCCGGGCGGGTGCACATCCTGGTCCGCTCCGGCGACCTGACCCGGTCGATGTCGCAGTACCTGATCGAGCAGATCGAACGGATCGACAACATCGAGGTGCACCCGTACACCCAGGTGGTGGCCGGGGAGGGCGACGACCACCTGGAGCGGTTGACGCTCTGCGACGGGCGCAGCGGCGAGCGCCGGGTGGTCAAGACGTCCTGGTTGTTCATCTTCATCGGCGCCGAGCCGCGCACCGACTGGCTTTCCGACGTGGTGGTCCGCGACGACCGGGGTTACGTGCTGACCGGCCCGGACCTGACCAGCGGCGGTCGCCGGCCGCCGGGCTGGGCGCTGTCCCGCGACCCGTACCTGCTGGAGTCGAGCGTGCCCGGGGTGTTCGCGGCCGGGGACGTGCGCGCCGACTCGATCAAGCGGGTGGCGTCCGCGGTCGGCGAGGGCGCCATGGTCGTCACCCTCGCGCACCGGTACCTGACGGCCACCTGAGGACGGTGACGCGATGACCACAAGTGACGGGACGGACCGGATCGACCGGGAGCGGCTGCGGTCGCTGTTCCTCTTCGAGGCGCTCGACGACGAGAAGCTCGGCCACCTCCAGGAGCACGGCCGGGTGATCCGCCGCGACGCCGGCGCCTGGATCTACACCGAGGGTGATCCGGCGGAGTGCTTCTACGTCGTGCTCGCCGGCGAGGTGGCGATGACCCGGCGGGTCCGGGGCGACGAGGTCGAGGTGAGCCGCACCAGCCAGCCGGGCGTCTACGGCGGCGCGACGCAGGCGTACATGTCCGGGATGAAGCAGGTCTACCCCAACGGCATGCGCGCCGTGACGGACGTCGAGCTGCTGGTGCTGCCGGCACAGATCATCGCCGACGCGATGAAGAGCTGGTATCCGATGGCGATGCACCTGCTGGACGGCCTCTTCATCGGCATGCAGAACATGCAGACGGTGATCGGCGAGCGGGAACGGCTGCTGGCCCTCGGGCAGCTCTCGGCCGGGCTGACCCACGAGCTGAACAACCCGGCCGCGGCGGCGGTCCGGGCCACCGCCGCGCTGCGCGACCGGATCGCCGCGATGCGGCACAAGCTTGCGATGATCGCCGACGGGCGGCTGGACGGCAGCAAACTGCGCCAGCTGGTCGGTCTGCAGGAGGCCGCGGTGGAGCGGGTGGCGAAGGCGCCCGAGCTGAGCCCGCTGCAGGTCAGCGACGCCGAGGACGAGCTGGGCGACTGGCTGGACGACCACGGGATCGCCGGTGGTTGGGAGCTGGCGCCGACGCTGGTCGCGGGTGGGGTGGAGGTGGCCTGGCTCGACCAGGTGGACGCGACGGTCGGCCCGGAGAACCTGGAGGCGGCGGTCCGCTGGCTCACCTACACCCTCGACACCGAGCTTATGATGCGGGAGATCGACGACGCGGTGGCCCGGATCTCCGGGCTGGTCGGGGCGGCGAAACAGTACTCGCAGCTGGACCGGGCGCCGTTCCAGACGGTGGACGTGCACGTCCTGCTCGACGCGACGATGGCGATGTTCGCCGCGAAGATCCCCTCCGGGGTACGGGTGGTGAAGGAGTACGACCGCAGCCTGCCGGCGATCCCCGCGTACGCGGCCGAGCTGAACCAGGTGTGGACGAACCTGATCGACAACGCGCTGGGGGCGATGGCCGGCGAGGGCGTGCTGACGCTGCGGACCGGCCGGCAGGAGGACCTGCTGCTGGTCGAGGTGACCGACACCGGGCCGGGCATCCCGCCGGAGGTGCGGCCGCGCATCTTCGAGCCGTTCTTCACCACCAAGCCGATCGGCGAGGGGACCGGCCTCGGTCTGGACATCTCCTACCGGATCGTGGTCAAGAAACATCACGGCGACATCCGGGTCGAATCCGAGCCGGGCCGGACCACCTTCCGGGTCTGCCTGCCGCTGAAGGACGCCTGACGAGGTCAGCCCTGGCGGGCCGCGAGGTTCTCGACGACTGATGTGACGATATTCCAGGATTCGTCGTCATTCGCATCGCCGGGGGTGCGGGCGGCGGAACCGGGCCACGTCGACGGACAGGTCGGCGATGTCCCACCGCAGCCGGTGCAGCGCGAGCATCTCGACCATTGTCAATGGGCGTAGCCTGAGGTGATGCGGCACATCGACTGGGGTCAGCGCGCGGCCCGCTGGTCCGGGATTCGCAGCGAGACAGTCGATCTGCACGGCGTGCGGGTGCACTACCTGAGAACTGATCAGGCGGGGACGTCGGGAGAGCCGGTTCACCTGCTCGTGCCCAACCCGGCAAACAGCGCCTCGAACTGGCTCGACGTGCTCGCGGAACTGCGAGCGCACGCGCACGTCATCGCGGTGGACCTGCCCGGCACGATCGCCGGTCACACCGCGCTGCCGAACCGGCGCGCGGCGAGCATCGAAGCCAACGCGCTGCTCCTGCGTGATCTCAGCGCCGCGCTTCAGCTCGGTCGGGTCGTGGTCCACGGCTGGTCGGCGGGCGGGATGATCGCGCTCTTGTTCGCCAGCCAGGCACCCGAACGGGTAGCCGGGCTCGTGTTGGCGGTCCCGGCACTTCCCACCCCCCTGAGCGCCAGCGAGGCGCGGATGTGGCGAACCTTCGGCAGGGTGGGGTTGGCCGCCGTCGCGCCTGTCGCCCGTGCGCTGCTCCGCGTTTCGGGGCGGCGCATCCTCGCTTGGAACCTGCGGCAACTCGACGATCCTGCGTCGATTGCGGGCAGCAGATGGAATACCGGTGGCGACCTGACGAAAATGTCGGCGGAAATCGCCGGTCTCATGCGCGACGAGATGTCTGCGGTCGAGCCGAAGCGAATGGCAAACGCGGTTACCGTATATGCCTCGGTGATGTCGCTGATGTTTGTCCGGCGGCGACCCGTGCTCGACGCGATGCGCCGGGTCGCGGCGCCGACTCTCCTGGTCTGGGGCGATGATGATCGCCTCACTCCCCGCGCGCCGATCGATGACTGGACGGCACGGCGGCCCGACTGGAACCTGGCGGTCCTCCACGGCGTGGGTCACGCGCCACCGTTCGAGGCCCCCGCCGATTACGCGCGCGCGGTCATCGACTGGTGTGGGCCCACGGGTTCCTGACCGGAAGAGCTGGTCGACTGGGGCGGCTGACCTGCCCGCGTATTGCCTTCAGGCCCAATATGCCGGAATGGCAATATACCACCGAGGCATAATTATGCCTGAGAGTCATATCGCTCAACGTGACCCTTTGACCCACCCCATAGCTCTCCGTGATCGCGGGTCGGTTCAGCCAGCGGCCGCAGCGCGGCTAACGCGGTTCGGCGAAGCCGGCGCGGGTCAGACCTTGCGCGGTCAGGAACTGGGCCTGCTCGACGATCGTGTTGGCCGGCACCGTGTGGAAGCAGTCGATGTCGCGACCCTGGTCGGTGCCGGTGAAGGTGCCGTCGACGACGGTCGCCTCGAACGCGAACCCGACCGGCCAGCCGGCGTAGCCGTCGGCCAGCATCTGCGGGTACTCCACGTACCCGATCATCGGTCCGACCTGGACCTTCACCGACAGTTCCTGCCAGGCGACCCGCTCCACGGCGCTGGTCAGCGGCTCGGCGAACCGGACCGTTCCACCCGGCAGGTGCCACTGACCCTTGCAGGGTTCGATGTCGCGCCGAACGAGCACCACGCCCGCCGGTGTGGAAATGACCACCTCGACGTTCAGCCGGGGCACTTTCGCGTATATGCGATCGAATTCCTCTTTTGGCAATGGATGCTGGTCCTGTCCCGACACGGCGCTAACTTAACACGCCCGCTTACCTGCTCGACCGCCTCGTGGCCGGGTGGCGGGCGCGTTGTCGACTTAGGTCTATCCGAAATAGCAACGAGGCCGACGATAGGCCCGGACACCCCCGGGACGCTAGGTATGGAGGACCGTCCGGTCCTCGCGCCAGATGGGGAGGAAGCATGAGTGCAGTGCCCGAGCAGGCCGGCGGAACCGACGAAGGGGGCAGCGCCGCCCGCGCCGAGGCGGTCACCAAGCGCTACGGCTCCCGGGACGCCGCCGTCGTCGCTCTCAACGAGGTGAGTCTCGAGATCCCGCGCGGCCGGTTCACCACCATCATGGGGCCGTCCGGCTCCGGGAAGTCCACCCTCATGCACTGCATGGCCGGGCTCGACCAGGTCAGCTCCGGGCGGGTCTTCGTCGGCGAGGTGGACCTGACCAGCCTGAACGAGAAGCGGCTCACCCAGCTGCGCCGGGACCGGATCGGCTTCATCTTCCAGGCGTTCAACCTGGTGCCGACGCTCACCGCCGAGGAGAACATCACCCTGCCGATGGACATCGCCGGCCGCAAGCCCGACCAGGGCTGGCTGGACTCGGTCATCGACGCGGTCGGGCTGCGCGACCGGCTGGACCACCGACCCAGTGAACTCTCCGGCGGCCAGCAGCAGCGGGTGGCGTGCGCCCGCGCGCTGGCCAGCAAGCCGGACATCATCTTCGCCGACGAGCCCACCGGCAACCTCGACTCCCGCTCCAGCGCCGAGGTGCTCTCCTTCCTGCGGGACTCGGTCCGCGACTCCGGGCAGACCGTGGTGATGGTCACCCACGATCCGATGGCCGCCGCCTACTCCGACGAGGTGGTCTTCCTCGCCGATGGCCGGATCGTGGACCGGATGCCGGAACCGACCGCCGAGAAGGTCCTGGAACGGATGAAGAGCCTCGACGTACCGGCGCAGGCCGCATCGGCCACGGACACGGCGACCGACGACGAGCCGGCCACGGACGCGGCGGCCACGGCGGCGGCCGACGAGGAGCCGGTGAAGTCCGCGGACGAGCCGGCGAAGCCGGCTGATGATTCGGCGAAGGTCGACAGCGAGCCGGCGAAGGCCGACGCCCGATGATCGCGAAGCTCGCCCTGCGCAGCCTCCGCGCGCACAAGCTGCGGCTCGGGCTGACCGCGATCGCGGTGATCCTCGGCGTCTCCTTCGTCTCCGGCACCCTGATCTTCCGCGACACGATGAGCCAGAGCTTCGACGACCTCTTCTCCGAGGCGTACGCCGAGGTCGAGATCGTGGTCCGGGCGGAGCGGTCGTTCAGCACCGACGAGTCGGTGGTCCGGCCGGTGCCGGAGTCGGTGCTGACCACGATCGACGAGAAGGTGCCGGACGCGAACCTCGTCTACGGCTCGCTGGAGGGCTACGCGGCGGTCGTCGGCAGCGACGGCGAGGTCATCGGCGCCACCGGCACCCCGCAGATCGGCGGCGCCTGGGTCGACGACCCGACCTCCGGGATGAAGATCGTCTCCGGGACCCAGCCACGGGCACCGGACGAGATGGTCCTCGACAAGGTGAGCGCCGACGCCGGCGGGCTGCGCCCCGGCGACGAGGTGCAGGTACTCACCCAGGGTCCGACCCAGACCATGCGGATGACCGGCACGTTCGAGTTCACCGGCCGGCAATCGCAGCTCAACGGCGTGATGAGCTACGCGGCGTTCCTGCCCGAGGTGGCCCAGACCGCGCTGGTCAAGGAGGGGCACTACTCCGAGATCCTGGTCTTCGCCAAGCGCGGGGTGCCGCAGGACCAGGTGCTGCGGCAGGTGCAGGCGGTGCTGCCGGCCGGCTTCCAGGCCACCACCGGCCAGGAGGAGATCGAGGAGGCCAAGGCACAGATCAAGGAGTTCCTGGACTTCGTCGGAATCTTCCTGCTGGTCTTCGCGGCCGTGTCGATCTTCGTCGGGTCGTTCATCATCTTCAACACCTTCGCGATGCTCGTCGCCCAGCGGACCCGGGAGTTGGCCCTGCTGCGGGCGATCGGCGCCAGCCGCAGCCAGGTCACCCGCTCGGTACTCGGTGAGGCGCTCGGCATCGGGATCATCGGCTCCACCCTCGGGCTGGCCGCCGGCGCGGGGCTGGCCCTCGGGCTGGAGGAGCTGATCGGGCTGATCGGGGTGGAGCTGCCGACCACCGGGCTGACCCTCAACGGCGGCACCATCTTCTGGTCGTACCTGGTCGGAATCGTGGTCACCGCGGTGGCGGCGTACTTCCCGGCCCGGCGGGCCTCGAAGATCCCGCCGGTCGCGGCCATCCGCGACAAGGTCGCCACCCCGTCGGCCCGGTCCGGGCGGATGCGCCTCATCGGCGGCGGGATCACCATCGCGTTCGGGGTGCTCGTCGTGCTGATGGGCTTCGGCAGCGCCAGCACCAGCACCGAGGACGCCACCTTCCTGGTCGGCGTCGGCACCGGCATCGTGCTGCTCGCCATCGGCCTGCTCGGCCCGGTGCTCAGCCGGCACGTCACCGGCGCGATCGGCTGGCCGTTCGCCCGGCTGGCCGGCACCGTCGGCCGGCTGAGCCGGGAGAACGCCCGGCGCAGCCCGCGCCGGACCGCGGCCACCGCCGCCGCGTTGATGATCGGCCTGACCCTGGTCTCGTTGGTCTCCGTGCTCGCCGCCTCGATGAAGGCGTCGGTGGACGCGGTCTTCGAGCGGGAGTTCGGCGCCGACTACTCGCTGGAGGCGACGAGCTTCACCGGGTTCAGCGCCGACGCCTTGCGGGCGGTCGAGAACGCGCCCGGCGTGCGGTCGGTGACCCCGGTGCAGTACGGCGCGGTCGAGGTCGACGGCGAGCGGCTGCTGCTGATGGTGGCCGACCCGGCCCAGCTCGCCGGACCGATCAAGCTGGACGTCGAGGACGGTGCCGCCACGCTCGGCAGCGACGAGCTGCTGGTCCAGCGGAACGTCGCCGACAGCCGGGGCTGGCGGGTCGGCTCGACCGTCACCGCCGAATACCCCGACGGCGCCACCGCCTCGCTGCGGATCGCCGGGATCTACGCCGAGAGCCAGCTGGTGACCCGGCAGTACATCATGACGCCGGAGAGCTACCGGCCGCACGCCCCGACCAGCCTGGTCAACGCGGCCTACGTGGACACCAACGACGGGGTACGGGTCCGGTCGGCGCTGGAGTCGGCGCTGGCCGCGTACCCGAACGTCAACCTGCAGGACCGGCAGGAGGCCAAGGAGAAGGCCCGGGCCGACGTCGACGAACTGCTCGGCATCGTCATCGTGCTGCTGCTGCTCTCGATCATCATCGCGGCACTGGGGATCGTGAACACCCTGGCCCTGTCGGTGATCGAGCGGACCCGGGAGATCGGCCTGCTCCGGGCGGTCGGGATGAGCCGCCGCCAGCTGCGGCGGATGGTCCGCTACGAGTCGGTGGTGATCGCCCTCTACGGAGCGGCGCTCGGCGTACTCCTGGGGTTGCTCTTCGGCTGGGCCAACCAGCGGATCATGGTGGAGCAGGGGGTCGAGGTGCTGGCCATCCCGTACGGCCAGCTCGCCCTCTACACCGCGGCCGCCGCCCTGGTCGGGGTGATCGCCGCGATCTGGCCGGCCCGGCGGGCGGCCCGGATGGACATCCTGCGGGCGATCGCCACCCAGTGACCGGTCGGTCCCGCAACGCCGCTGGCCCGCACCCCTTGGCGGGGGTGCGGGCCAGCGGGCGTCGCGGTGCTGCTCAGTCGGTCTTGCGGAACTTGGCGATCGCGATGGCCAGCATGAGCACCCCGGCGCCGCCGACGACGGAGAGCTGGACCAGCACCGGAACCGTCCAGCCGAACCACTCGATGCCCGGGTTGAACAGCTGCTGGATGTGCGGTGGCGGGTCGAGGTGGCCGAAGACCGCCTGCCGCATCGGATCGACCGCGTAGGTGACCGGGTTGACCCGGGTGAGCGCGGCCAGCCAGCCGGGCAGGTTGCCGATCGGGAAGAAGGCGCCGGAGAGGAACATCAACGGCATCAGCATCATCTGGCTGACCCCGAAGAACGACTCGATGCTGCGGACCCGGGCCGCCGCCATCACCCCGAACGCCGTGATCGCGAACGCGGCGAGGAACATCTCACCGAGCAGGGTTAGCATCAGCAGCGGGTCGTACGGGATGCCGACGAAGCCGGCCAGCGCGAGCACCAGGGCGCCCTGGGCGGTGGCGAGGGTGGCGCCGCCGAGCACCTTGCCGATCACGATGGCGCCCCGGCTGACCGGCGCCACCAGCATCTCCCGCAGGAACCCGAACTCCCGGTCCCAGACCACCGAGGCGGCCGAGGACATCGCGGTCAGGATGACCGACATGGCGATCACGCCGGGGAACAGGAAGGTGCGCATGTCCACCCCGCCGGTCTCGTCCGGCAGCAGGGAACCCAGCCCGGCGCCCATCACGAAGAGCCAGAGGATGGCCTGGAGGAGCATCGACGAGGCCCGCTTGCCGTCCCGGCTGAAGCGGATCATCTCCCGGTGGAACACGATCCGGACCGCTCGCAGGTCGGCGGCGATCCCGCTGCGCGGGGCCCGCGCCCGGACCGCTTCGGTCGTGACCATCGATCATCTCCTCACGTTCATACGCGCCCATTCATTGCCGCCGTCGGCCGACTCGGCGTCGCGGATGGTGGAACCGGTGTGGCTGAGGAACACGTCGTCAAGCGACGGACGGGACACCTGCACCGAGGTGATCGGCACCCCGAGCTTGGCGAAGAGCAGCGGTACGAACTCCTCGCCGTTGGCCACCGCGAAGGTGACCGTGCCCTCCCGGGTCTCGGCGGTGATGCCGAAGCGGGACTCCAGGGCCGCGATGGTGGCCTGGTTGTTGGCGGTCCGGATGCGTACCCGGTCCTTGCCGACGGCGGCCTTCAACGCGGCCGGGGTGTCCAGCACGACGATCGAACCGTGATCCATGATCGCGATCCGGTCGCAGTACTCCGCCTCCTCCAGGTAGTGCGTGGTCATCAGGATGGTGATGTCGTCGAAGACCCGGAGCTGGTTGATGTAGCTCCAGATGGCCGCCCGGGTCTGCGGGTCGAGGCCGACGGTGGGCTCGTCGAGGAAGAGCACCCGCGGCGAGTGGAGTAGGCCGCGGGCGATCTCCAGCCGCCGCTTCATCCCGCCGGAGTAGGTGTCCACCCGGCTGCCGCGCCGCTCCCAGAGCCCGACCATCTCCAGCACGTGGTACATGCGCTCTTCGACCATCGATTTCGGTACGCCGTACAGCTCGGCGTGGAAGCGCAGGTTCTGCTCGCCGGTCAGGTAGCCGTCGAGGGTGGTCTCCTGGAAGACCAGGCCGATGTCGCGGCGTACCTCGTCCCGCTCGGCCACGATGTCGTGGCCGGCCACCGTGGCGGTGCCGCCGGTGGGGCTGGCCAGCGTGCAGAGCATGTTGATCGTCGTGCTCTTGCCGGCGCCGTTCGGGCCGAGCAGCCCGAACACCTCGCCCCGGCGGACCGTGAAGTCCACCCCGCGGACCGCCTCCACCTCGCCGAAGCTCTTGCTGAGCCCGGCGGTGGCGATGATCGGGTCGCCGCCGCTCATGACCGCCGCACCCGGGTCGGCGAGAAGAACGGCAGGAACGGCGGCGGGTCCTGGGTGGCGGCCGAGATCGCCAGCAGGATGCCGGCGCTGCCGGTGACCAGGTCCATCGAGAGCCGGAAGCCGAGGCTGCCCGGGAAGGCGAGGTGCCCCTGGTACGACAGCGCGTGCCAGGACAGCTCGCGCAGGTGCCGGCGCAGCGTCTCGCGGTGGTCGACCCGGTGGTTGAGCCGGGACAGGGTGGCGATCTGGCTGGCGAAGCCGCGGAACAGGTCGGCCTGGATCGCGTACCGGCGGCAGGAGCCGAGCAGCAGCGCCGGCAGGCTGTCCCGGGACCGGTCGTCGTCGCGGTGCTCCAGCAACTCGTCGATGACCAGCGCGATCCCGGCGCTGCCGACCTCCAGGTACGGCATGGTCCGGACCCCGGCCTCCTCGACCATCAGGGAGCCGTCGTCGTTGGTGACGCACCGGTCGAGGTCGAGGTGCACCGCCTGCACCGCCAGATCGAGGTAGCCGGGGTCGGCGGTCTCCTCGTAGAGCCGGATCAGGTAGAGCGCCACCCCGGACCAGCCGCGCATCGCGCCGGCCTCGACCGGCTTGGCGGTCGGCGGGCGGGGGCGGGCGAGGACCCGGCCGGGGTCGTTGTGCCGGACCGCGTCGGCGAGCCGGGTGGCCACCGTCACGGCCTCGTCCCGCAGGCTCCGGTCGTCGCGGGAGCGGGCGAAGTGCAGCAGGGTGGCGCCGATGCCGGGGAGTCCGGAGAAGACCGAGATGCCGTGCCGGGACCGGGTGTCGGTCAGGTGCCGGTCGACGAGTTCGTCGGCCTGGTCGGCGTACCCGAGGTGGTCGAGGGTGTAGGCCAGGCCGGCGACCCCGTCGTAGAAGCCGGGTCGGGGTCGGGACAGCTGCCGGGAGCGGTCGAGCAGCCAGCGTTCGTGCTCCGGGTAGCGGCCGTGGCCGGTGACCGCCAGGGTCCAGAGCACGCCGGCCGCGCCGTACGCGAAGTTGAGCCCGCCGTTCGGGGCGAACTGCTCGACCGCGCCGGGGAAGAGCCGGTCCTCACGTTCCGGGGTGGCCGAGCTGAGGATCGCACCGGTGATCGACTTGGCGGCCGCGGCCGGGTCGGCGAGCAGCACGTCGAAGTCGACCGGCGGCTCCCCGGCCGGGCCGGCCGGCTTTGGCGCCGCCTTCGCCGTCGTCGGGGTCGCCTCGGGGGAGGCCAGCTCGGCGAGGATCGACTCCGCCCAGCCGGGGGGCACCGGGAAGTTGTCGGTGAGGATGCGGACGAAGTGGAACACCTTGCTCGGCTCCAGCACCGAGATCCGGCTCAGGGTCAGGAAGATCGCCAGCTTGACCGACGCCAGCGCGTACCGGTCGACGTCGACGCCGCTCTTGTCCCGCCGGCCGAAGCCGGTGGCCCGCAGGCCGGGCCGCCATTCGGTGTCGGTGGCGTCGAAGGCCAGCTCGAAGTCGACAAGCGCCACCGAGTCGTCGGGGCGCACCATGATGTTGCCCAGGTGCAGGTCACCGAAGACGACCCCGCGTTCGTGCATGGCGGCGACCAGGGCCTCCACCTGCCCGACGATGTGCACGGCCCGGCGGGTGTAGTCGGCGATCTCCGCCGCGGTGGGGTCGGCCTTGATCACCCACGGGTGGTGCACCCCGTACCAGACGTGCAGCGGTTGACCGTCGATGTACTCCTCGGCCAGGAAGTGGTGCCCGCCGACCTCGAACTGTTCGTACAGTTCGGGCACCCCGGGGATGCCGGCCAGCCGCTCCAGCGCCCACTTCTCCCGGCGCTGTCGGGTCACCCCGTCCTCGTGGTTGTCGTCCATCCCGGCGTACGGCCGGGCCTCCTTGAGGATGACGGTGGCGCCGTCGGCGACCCGGTCGGCGAGGTAGATGCCGCCGGCGTTGGAGAAGTGCAGCGCGCGGCGGACCCGGTAGGGGGCCGGCTGGCTGGCGCCGGCCTTGCGGGCCTCGATGTGCGGGGCCAGTACGGCCGGCACGGGTGCCCACTCGGGCGGGCTGAAGAAGGCCCGGCGCTGGTCCGGCTCGATCGTCCCGTCCGGCCGGCGGAACCCGGAGACCCATTCGCCGTTGGCGTCCAGGCAGTCCATCTCGACGAAGGCGCCGTACCGGACGTAGACGGGCCCGTCACCGATCCGCAGGTCACTGAGGATGTACGGACCCGGCTCGCCGGCGGTGAGCCGGGCCAGGTCCTCGACGATGGTGCCGAACTGCTCCTCGTCGGCGGGGTAGATGGTGATCAGCTTGCCGCTCGATCCGCGGGCCGCGTACTTGGCGTTGAGGGCGAGCAGCATGTTGCGGTCCCGCAGGTGCTTGAACGGGATGCCGCGTTCGACGCAGTAGTCCCAGACCAGGCTGCAGAGCCGGTCGGCGTTCGTCAGCGTGGCCGAGATGTGGATCTTCCAGCCCTGTTCGGGGAGCTGGTGCCCGTCCGGCCGCAGCGAGACCCAGATCCGCCGCTCCCGGCGGGTCCAGCCGGCCGGGGTGGGCCGGCCGGCGACGGTGAAGTCGCGGTCCGGCAGGAAGCCGGGGCCGGCGTTCCAGCGGCTCACGTCGTCGAAGAAGATCGGATCGGCAAAACAGAAGAACTGCTTCAGTTCGAACATGCCTCTCCTCCGCCCTGGTCGGCCAGTTCGACGCGAAGTCGCTCGACCGATTCGATAAGCGTCCATAGTGGAGCTGCACCGGCCGCGTCCCGGCGGCCGGTGGTCAGGCTGGTGGCCGGCTGGGTCGGGGCCACCACGACGTTGCGCCGTTCGGCGAGCCGTTTGAGGTTCTCCACCACGACCGGGTTCTGGTCGGCGCCCGGCGGCAGCGACGGGGCGATGCCGATCGCCGCGGTGGTGCACTGCAGGGCGAGCAGCGCCGGGGTGTCGGCGAGCCCGACTGCCAGCCGGGAGATGAAGTTCAGGCAGGCGGGGTAGACCACCACCGCGTCGCTCCACTCGGCGAGCCGGACGTGGATCGCGTCGGGCTGCGGCTCCTCCGGCCACCGGTCGTCGATCGGGACCAGCTGGGTGAGGGCGCTGACGGCGTGCCGGCTGACGAAGCGTTCCCCGCTGCGGGTGAGGACCACCTGCACCGCAAGCTCGGGATAGCTGGTCTTGAGCCAGTTCAGCCAGAACGGCAGCTGGACGATCGAGATCGCGCCGGTGCCGACGAGGAGCAGCCGACGCGCACCGAAGCTGGGCGCGGGAAGTTTCACCCTGACTCGTCAGGCGTTCGCCAGGTACTGCGGACCCTGGACCAACCGGGCGAGCACGGTCGCGCCGATCTGCTCCCAGGTGGCCCGGTAGACCGCGTACCAGTGCAGGTCCCACAGCTTCCCGGCGAAGTAGGAGTGCTGCGGCAGGGTGGCCTCCTTCGGGATCGTCCCGAGCGCGGAGCCGAAGCTGTCGAGGCTGGCCTCGGTGGTCAGGAAGTAGACCTTGCGCAGGTGGTCCCAGCTGGCGAAGGCGTAGTTGACCAGCAGCATCATCGCCTCGCCGCCGATGCCGTAGCGGGCCTTGGCCACGTCGGTGAAGATCCCGACCTGGATGTGGCCGTTGCGGTCGAGTTGCTGCAGCGACCCGAAGCCGATCAGCTCGTCGTTGTGCCGCAGGTGGATGGCGAACATCGCCGCCGCGTTGCGGTCGAAGGTCTTCAGGAACGACTCCATCGACGGCAGGCTGTGCAGACCCAGCCGGAGCAGCAGGTCGTAGACCGCCTCGCCGTCGCCCGACCCGGCCGGCCGGAGCACGACGCGCTGGGTCTCGACGTACGGGGTCAGGACGACCGGAGTGGTCTCGACATCGGGGGAGAGCATGGATAAGCCACCTTCGCTCGGTTCAGGCCGCGATGGATCGAGCCTGGGAGTCTCGACAGCAGTTGCCGGCGTCGAATCGCGCCGGAGTCGGACCAGCCTCGAAGAGAAATGTGGTGACGAGGCCGATCGCGGTGGTTGCCGACCGCCTTTGGGACGTTGGTGCGCCGAACGCTAGTTCGGTGCCCTGGGATGGTCAAGGTGACGGTGTCGCGGCCCGCCACCCCGTCCCATGCGCGTCTCGCCGGCGGGACGCCCGAGGGTGACCAGCGAAAGTTCTCAGCTACCCCGGAACAGCGGACGGAATTGATGGTTGCGGGGCGGCAGAACCGGCCGTAGCATCTCCTCCGGCTGGCGGCGGTGGTTATTGTCAGCGGCAGCATACGTAATTGCTTTCTCGGCCTTCAGGTGTCGAAACGGTTAGCGCTTCACGAGTATGTTCTGTGCCGTCGAGCCATTCAGCTTCTACTTTTCCGACCAACAATTTTGGCCCGCCGGAGAGCGCGGACGCGCTCCCGGCGAGGCACGCGACCCGGGTCTCCAACCAGGAGATCTGCCGAGTCCAAGGAGGGAGGTGTCACCATGGATCTGATCAACGTGCTGGAGCTGCAGGAGATCGAGGCTGCGCCGGAGTACGACCAGCTGCCGCAGAGCCTCGAGAGCTCGGGCTGCTGAGTCTGTGCGTGGGAGGTCGCTTCGGCGGCCTCCCACGCCACCGCCCGCCCTACCGCTGTCGCCGTCCTCCGGGCGGCGAAATTTGTGTTTCCGCACGCGTGCACGCGTGCGGGTGGTGTGCGCGACAATGTCAATCGCAGGAAGTCCGGGATGGCTTGTGTGCCTTGCGGGTCCGTGGTCAACTGTGCGGCATGAGCGACGCCATTCTTGTTTGTGAGGGATTACGCAAGGCGTTCGGTGAACTGGTGGCGGTCGATGAGATCGGGTTTTCGATCGCGGCCGGTGAGACCTACGGCCTACTCGGTCCCAATGGCGCCGGAAAGACCACGACGATCTCGATGATCGTGGGGATTCTGGGCCGGGACTCCGGCGAGGTGCGAATCGACGGGCACGATCATCACGTCGGCAACCTCGCCAGCAAGGCGCTCATCGGCTACGTCCCGCAGGAATTGGCGCTCTATCCGGAGCTCACCGCCCGGGAGAATCTCCGGTTCTTCGGTCAGCTCTACGGGCTGCCCCGCGGCTCGGCGACCGGCAAGATCAACGAAGTGCTCGACACGGTCGGGCTGGCCGATCGGGCCGACGAGGCGGTCGGCAAGTACTCGGGTGGGATGGCCCGCCGGCTGAACATCGCGGTCGGCCTGCTGAACCAGCCCCGCCTGCTGGTGCTGGACGAACC
This sequence comes from Solwaraspora sp. WMMD1047, assembly GCF_029626155.1. Classification (NCBI taxonomy): domain Bacteria; kingdom Bacillati; phylum Actinomycetota; class Actinomycetes; order Micromonosporales; family Micromonosporaceae; genus Solwaraspora; species Solwaraspora sp. WMMD1047. The sequence goes on from NZ_JARUBL010000001.1 coordinate 101,296, forward strand.
GACCGCCGGAGTGGACCCGCAGAGCCGCAACGCGATCCTGGAGAGTGTCCGCCGGCTGGCCGGCGAGGGGGTCGCGGTGCTCTACACCACCCACTACATGGAGGAGGCCGAGCGCCTCTGCGACCGGGTGGGAATCATCGACGGCGGCCGATTGAAGGCGGAGGGCACCCGGCGGGAACTCGTCGGACTGGTCAAGGAACACGACCAGGTGGTCCTCGACGTCGACGGGAACGCGGAGCAGGCCCTGGTGACGCTGACCGGGTTGCCGGCCGTGGCCCAGGCCAGCGCCGACGAGACGACGATCGACCTGCTCGTCGACGACGCCCGGGCCGCGCTGCCGCAGCTCCTGGAGGCGGTCAGCCGCGCCGACGCGGCGGTGCGCTCGGTGGAGGTGCGGGAGCCCAACCTGGAGGCGGTCTTCCTGCAGCTCACCGGCAAGGCCCTGCGGGACTGAGGGGCGACGATGCGGGCCAGCATGATCATTATGGCGAAGGACCTTCGCCAACACCTTCGCAACAGCGGGCTGATCGTCTTCGCGGTGGCGCTGCCGCTCGGCCTGGCCTTCATCTTCAACCTGGTGCTCGGCGACGCCGGCGAGCGGTTCACCGCCCGGTACGCGGTGGCCGACCAGGACGGTGGTGAACTGGCCCGCCAGTTCACCGAACAGACCCTGCGCCCGCTGGAGCGCGACGGGGTGATCAGCCTCCGCACCATCGGGTCTCCTGACGAGGGCGACCGGCTCGTCGAGAACCGGGAGATCGAGGCCGCCTTCGTCATCCCGGCCGGGTTCACCGCCGATGTGGAGGCCGGCCGCCCGGCCACCCTGCGGGTGATCGGCAACGTCGACTCCGCCATCGCGGTCCAGGTGGCGCGTGAGATCGGCGCCGCGTACGCCGCAGACAAGCGCGGCGTCGCGCTCGCGGTGGCGGCCGCCGGCCAGGCCGGCGACCCGGCTGCCGGCCCGTCGCCCGAGGCGACCGGCGGACCCGGGGCCGCGGGGCAGCCCGACCCGGCCGCCGCGCTGGCCGAGCGGGCCGCCGCCCTGCCGGCGCCGGTCGGGGTGACCGAGGACTCTTCGGCCGCCACCCGGGAGCTGGACTCGCGGACCTACTACGCGGCCGGAATGGCCTTCTTCTTCCTCTTCTTCTCGCTGCTGTTCACCGTCACCGGCATCCTGGACGAACGGGCCGGCGGCACCCTGCCGAGGCTGCTCGCCGCCCCGATCCGGCCGCCGGCGATCCTGCTGGGGAAGCTGGCCAGCGGCGTGCTGATCGGGGTGGCCAGCATGGCGGTCCTGGTGGTCGCCTCCACCCTGCTGCTCGGCGCGAGCTGGGGTGACCCGCTGGGGGTCGCGGCGCTGATCGTCGCGGGCGTGCTCGCCGCCACCGGGATCATGTCCGTCGTCGCGGTCTACGCCCGCACCTCCGAACAGGCCTCCAACTGGCAGTCGGCGATCGCCATGGTGCTCGGCGTGCTCGGCGGTGCGCTCTTCCCGGTGGCCCAGCTCGGCGGGCTGGCCGAGATCAGCTATCTCACGCCGCACCGCTGGTTCCTCAGTGGCCTGGCCGAGCTGGCGGGCGGCGGTTCCGTCGACGCCGTACTGCTGCCGGTCACGGTCCTGCTCTGCTTCGCGCTGGCCGGCGCGGGGATCGCCCTGCTGCGGGCGGGAAGGTTGGTCCGCTCATGAAGGCCCTGGCCATCGGGATGCTGAGCCTGCGCAGGCTCTTCCGGGACCGGAACAACATCTTCTTCGTGCTGGTCGTGCCGTTCATGATGATCTTCGTCATCGGGCTGCTCTTCGGCGGCGGGCAGCAGCTCCGGCTCGGGGTGGTGGGCGGTGCGGACGGACCGCTCGCCGACCGGCTGGTCACCGCGCTCGGCGCCGGGGACCGGATCGTCGTCGAGCCGGCCGCCGACGAGGCGCAGTTACGGGCCGCCGTGGAGCGGGGCGACCTGCACGCCGGCCTGATCATTCCGCCCGGGTACGACGCGGACCTGCGGGCCGGCGACCAGGTCGGGCTGCGCTACCTGACCCGCCCCGAGGACCAGGCGGCGCAGGACGTCGGCGTCTGGGTCCGCTCGGTCGTCCCGCAGGAGGCGGCGCTGCTGCGCGGGGCACAGTTCGGCGTGGCCGAGGGCGCCGGCTCGTTCGACGACCGGCTGGCGGCGGCCGAGTCGGCCCCGGTGGCCGGCATCGACGTCGCCGTCACCACCACCGGCGAGGCGCTGTTCCCGCCCGGGTTCAGCCAGTTCAACGTCTCGGCGCCACCGCTGCTGCTGCTGTTCATCTTCCTCACCTCGCTGACCGCGGCGGTGGGCCTGGTGCAGAGCCGGCGGTCGGGAGTCTCCCGGCGGATGTACGCCACCCCCACCAGGCTGCGGACGATCATGATCGGGGAGGCCGCCGGCCGGCTCATCGTCGCCCTCACCCAGGGCCTGATCATCATGCTCGGCTCGGCTCTGCTGTTCGGCGTCGACTGGGGAGACCCGCTCGCCGCGTCCGCGCTGCTGTCCGCGTTCGCCCTGGTCGGCAGCGGTGCCGCGACGCTGCTCGGCGCGCTGGTGCGGGACGAGGGAGCGGCGGTCGCGCTCGCGCCGGTGCTCGGGCTGGGGCTGGGCGCGCTGGGCGGCACGATGCTGCACCTGGAGTCGTTCGGCGACACGATGCGCACGGTCGCGCACATCACCCCGCACGCGTGGGGCTACGACGCCTTCGTCGAGCTGGTCCGGCGGGACGCCGGGATCGGCGGCATCCTGCCCGAGCTCGGCATCCTCACCGGCTACGCCTTGGTGCTCTTCGCCCTCGGCCTCTGGCGGCTGCGCACTGTCCTGACCAGGTGACCGGTGGGGCCACCCACCGCCGTGACCGGACCGCCGAATGGAGCTGACATGCGTTTCCTACCCGATGAAGAGAACCTCACCGCCGCGGTCGTGGGCCTCGGCTACGTCGGTTCCTGCGTGGCCGCCACGCTCGCCGACGGCGGCATCGACGTGATCGGGATCGACGTCGACGCCACCCTGATCGAGGAGTTCTCCCGCGGCGAATGCCGGTTCCGGGAGACCGGGCTGCCGGAGCTGATCGGCCGCTGGTCGGGCACCTCCCGACTGCGGCTGAGCACCAGCTACCAGCCGGTCGCCGAGGCGGACGTGGTGATCGTCGCGGTCGGCACGCCGATCCACGCCGGCGGGGTGCTGGCCGACACCCAGCTCCGCGGCGCCTGCGAGGAGCTGAGCCGGCACATCCGCCCCGGGCAGCTGCTCATCTTCAAGAGCACGGTGCCGCCGGGGATGACCCGCAAGCTGGTCGTCGGGCTGCTGGAGCAGGGCGGGCTGCGCTGCGGGGAGGACTTCGGCCTCGCCTTCTGCCCGGAACGGCTCTCCGAGGGGGTGGCCCTGCGCGAGCTGCGCAGCTTCCCGATCGTGGTGGGCGGCTGGTGCGCCGACAGCGCCGCGGCCGCCGCCGCCTTCTGGCGGCGGGGAATCGGGGTCGAGGTGATCACCTGCAGCTCCATCGAGGCGGCCGAGATGGTCAAGCTCGCCGACAACTGGTGGATCGACCACAACATCGCGCTGGCCAACGAGCTGGCCCAGGTCTGCTCGGCGCTGGAGGTGGACGTGCTGGACGTCATCTCGGCGGCCAACTCGATCCCCAAGGGGAACGGGAACGTCAACATCCTGCTGCCCAGCGTCGGGGTGGGCGGCTCCTGCCTGACCAAGGACCCGTGGATGGTCTGGCGGTCCGGGCAGGAACTCGGGGTCGAGGTGCGGACCGTGCCGGTGGCCCGCGAGGTGAACGACTCGATGCCGGGCTACACCTTCGACCTGATCGCCGCCGAGCTGGCCCGGCAGGACCGGCCGCTGGCCGGGGCCCGGGTGGCGGTGCTCGGCGTGGCGTTCAAGAACGACACCGGCGACCTGCGGGCCACCCCGACCCAACCGGTCGTGGCGGCGCTGCGGGAGGCCGGTGCCGAGGTCAGCATCTTCGATCCGCTGGCCGACCCGGACGACGCGGAGAAGACCTTCGGGCTCGCCCCGACCGGTTCGCTCGCCGACGCGGTCCAGGGTGCGGACTGTCTGGCGGTCCTCGCCTGGCACCGCGCGTTCAACGAGATCGACTTCACGGAACTGCGGCGCCGGGTGGCCAGCCCGTGCGTCCTGATCGACGGCCGCGCCTATTTCACCAGGGATCGCATCGAAGAGCTGCGGCGGTCGGGCTTCATCTACCGCGGAATTGGGAGGTAGGCGCAATGGCCAAGGTTGTGGTGACCGGCGCGCGCGGCTTTGTCGGCGGGCACCTCGTCGAGACGCTCGCCGAGCGGGGCGACGAGGTGATCGCGTTCGACTGCGGCACGCCGACGGACGACGGCCGGGACGGTACGGCAAAGGCCGACCGGTACGTGCAGGGCAACATCTGTGATCAGGCCCAGTTGGCCGAGGCGATCAGCGACGGGGTGGAGATCGTCTACCACCTGGCCGCACTGGTCGGCGTGGACCACTACATCCACCGTCCGATCGACGTGATCGACGTGAACGTCTTCGGCACCAGGAACGTGCTCGACCTGGCCGTGCGGACCGGCGCCAAGGTGGTGGTCGCCAGCACCAGCGAGGTCTTCGGGAAGAACCCGGCGGTGCCGTGGACCGAGAACGCCGACCGGGTGCTCGGCCCCACCGCCACCGACCGGTGGAGCTACTCGTCCAGCAAGGCGGTGGCCGAGCACCTCACCTTCGCCTTCATCCGGCAGCGTGAGCTGCGGGCGTCGATCGTCCGCTACTTCAACCTGTACGGACCGCGCCAGCGGCCGGCCTTCGTGCTCAGCCGCAGCATCCACCGGGCGCTGCGCGGGCTGGCGCCGGTGGTCTACGACGACGGCCGGCAGACCCGCTCCTTCACGTACGTGGGGGACGTGATCGACGCGACCGTGCAGGCCGGCACCAACCCGAAGTCCGACGGGGAGAGCTTCAACATCGGCAGCGCCGAGGAGACCTCGATCCAGCAGGCCGTCGACTTCATCAACGAACTCACCGGGGCCGAGTCGGAGGTGGTCCCGCTGGACACCGGGCGCAAGTTCGGCGAGTCGTACCAGGACCTGCCGCGGCGGATCCCGGACACCAGCAAGGCCAACTCGATTCTCGGATGGCACCACCGGACCAAGCTGCGCGAGGGTCTACAGCAGACGATCGACTGGGCCCGCGCCAACCCGTGGTGGTTGGAGCAGTCGGACAGCGGAGCCGGCTGACCAGACCCGATCTTCCAGGAGAAGACGCGGCCAGATCTTCCAGGAGAGAGACAGATGGAGAACGACAAGCGTGCCGAGGTGGCGCGCAGACTGACCGACTACTTCCGGACCCGGGTGCTCGGCGAGGCGGAGGCGGCCGAGTTGACGGCCCAGACGCCGCTGCTGGAGTCGGGCATCCTCAACTCGGTGGGCACCGCCCGGCTCCTCGCGTACCTGCGGGACGAGTTCGGTGTCCGGGTGCCGCCGACGAAGGTGACCGGTTCGCACTTCCGCAATCTCGACAACATCACCGACCTGGTCGTCTCGCTGCAGGGCGAAGCGGCGGGTGAAGCGGCGGCGGCCGCGCCGGCCGGCGCCGGGGGCCAGCATGGCTGACCACGAGTACGACGTCGGCGTGATCGGCGGTGGCCCGGCCGGCTCCACGATGGCCTCCTACCTGGCGATGGCGGGGCTCAATGTCGCGGTCTTCGAGTCCGAGGTCTTCCCGCGGGAGCACGTCGGCGAGTCGCTGGTCCCGGCGACCACGCCGGTGCTGCGGGAGATCGGCGCGATGGAGAAGATCGAGAGCGCCGGCTTCCCGCGCAAGTACGGCGCCGCCTGGACCTCCGCCGACACCCGCCCCACCTCGCCGCTGGACTTCCAGGTCAGCTCGCACGGCTGGGGTGTGGCGGAGATCCGCTACCAGGAGCGGGACCAGGAGCAGGTGGACCGGGAGTACTCGTTCCACGTCGACCGTGGCAAGTTCGACCTGATCCTGCTCAAGCACGCCGAGGAGCTGGGCGCCAAGCTGTTCTGTGGGGTCCGGGTCAACCGGGTCGACTTCGCCGACCCGGACCTGCCGGTGCTGCACGCCCGGGTGGGTGGCCGGACCACCGAGGTGCCGGTCCGGATGGTGGTCGACGCGAGCGGCCGGCACACGCTGCTGGGCAGCCAGCTCAAGGTCAAGGTGCCGGACCCGGTCTTCAACCAGTACGCGATCCACACCTGGTTCGAGGGCCTGGACCGGGCCGCGCTGGCTCGCCAGCCGGGGCAGGAGGACTACATCCACGTCCACTTCCTGCCGCTTGAGGACACCTGGGTGTGGCAGATCCCGATCACCGACACGATCACCTCGATCGGGGTGGTGACCCAGCGGGCGCGGTTCCGGGCGGCAAAGGACGACCTGGACACGTTCTTCTGGGACTCGGTGGCCAGCCGGCCGGACCTGTTGGGCGCGTTGAAGCAGTGCGCCCAGCTCCGGCCGTTGAAGACCGAGGGCGACTACAGCTACGGCATGCGCAAGATCGCCGACGACGGGATGGTGCTGATCGGCGACGCGGCACGGTTCGTCGACCCGATCTTCTCCAGCGGGGTCAGCGTGGCGATGAACAGCGCGCGGTTCGCCGCCAAGGACATCGTCGCGGCCGCGGCGGCCGGTGACTTCCGGCGCCCCCGGTTCGACACCTACGTCGACACCCTGCGCCGGGGCGTTTCGAGCTGGTACGACTTCATCTCGATCTACTACCGGCTGAACATCCTCTTCACCGCCTTCATCGACGACCCCCGCTACCGCCAGGACGTGATTCGGATGTTGCAGGGCGACGTGTACGACGGCGAGGAGCCGCCGGCGCTGGCCGCGATGCGGGACTTCGTGGCGGCGGTGGAGGCCGACCCGAACCACCTGTGGCACAACCGTCTGGGCAACCTGAAGGCGTCCGCGGCAGCCGCCGCGCTCTTCTAGGCAACGGCGCCGCTCGGGCCGTCGGCTCCCTCGGGAGTCCGGCGGCCCGCTTCGTCGCGGGTGCCGGAGCTCAGCCGGTGCGTTCGGCGGGTTCGGGCGGTGGGGGAGCGCCGGGTGCCGGCAGCGTCCAGACCTCGTGCTCGGTCGCCCGCAGCCGTTCGTCGGCGGTGGTCTCGACGCGCCGCATCGCGGCCCGCAGCAGCGGCGGCGCCATCAGCGAGGTGACCACCGCGACCAGCACCACCACGGTGTAGCTGGCGGTGTTGAGCACGCCGAGCCGCAGCCCGGCGTACGCCATGATCACTTCGACCACCCCGCGGGCGTTCAGCCCGGCGCCCAGCGCCAGCCCTTCCCAGTGCGACAGTCGGCTGGCCCGGGCGCCCAGGTAGCCGCCGATCAGCTTGCCCGCGACGGCGACGAGCGTCACGGCGACGGCGGCCAGCAACACGGTCGGATCGGCGAGCGCGGTCAGGTCCATCCGCAGCCCGGCGGTGGCCAGGAAGAGCGGGGCCAGGACGGCGAGCACCACGAGCCGCAGCGGTGCGAGCATACGCAGGTCGGTGACGCCGGGCGAGCCGATCACCGCGCCCGCGAGAAAGGCGCCGAAGATGGCCTCCAGCCCGAGGGCGTGGGTGGCCCAGCTACAGCCCAGCACGAAGATGACCACGACGGTGACGGTGGCGCCGGGCTCGCCGGTGCGGGCCGCCTGACGCAGCGTCCAGCGCATCGCCGGGCGGAGCACGAAGACCGCCAGCGCCGCGAAGCCCAGCAGGTAGAGCACGGAGCGGCCGATCAGCCCCAGCTGCACGCCGACGGTGGCCAGCGCCGAGGCGATGGAGAGCAGGAACCAGGCGACCGCGTCGTTCACCATCGCCGCCGCGATGGTGAGCTGGCCGACGTCGCGGTGCAGCAGGTTCAGGTCGCCGAGGATCTTCGCGATCACCGGGATCGCGCTCACCGACAGCGCGATGCCGAGAAAGAAGGCGAAGACCGGCCGGTCCACGGTCTCCGGAACCAGCCGGTCGGGCAGCGCGAACGCCACCGCCACACCCAGGCCCAGCGGTACGAGCAGCCCGCCGAGGCTCACCCACCCGACCGCCCAGCGGCGGCGCCGCAGCATCTTGACGTCCAGGTGCGCCCCGGTCACCGCCACCAGCAGCAGGACGCCGAGTTGGCCGACGGCGTCCAGCAGGTGCAGCTGGGTCGGCTCCGGCGGGGTCAGCCAGTCGGCCACGCCCGGCGCAAGGTGGCCGAGCAGGGACGGGCCGAGGACCAGGCCGGCGAGCAGCTCGCCGACCACGGTCGGGAGCCGGACCAGCGCCGCGAGCCGGCCCAGGCAGAGCGCGAGCAGCAGCAGCATGGTCAGCTGCAGCAGGAAGAGCGAGAGCTGATGGGACGAGAGCGGGGTAGCCGGGCCCAACGCGTACACGATCGTCCTCCCCGCCGGCGCGGGCCGGCAGCCGGCGGCCTACCTTGCGGCGGCGAGTCCGGCCGACGCGCCGACCGCCCGGACCACCGCGGTGACCGCCTCGGCCGACAGGTGCGGTCCCATCGGGAGGCTGAGCACCTGGTCGGCGAGGCGCTCGGCGATCGGGTATGCCCCGGCCGCCAGCGGGGTGTCGGCGTACGCGGGCGTGCGGTGCGGCGCCACCGGATAGTGGATGAGCGTGTCGACGCCGGCCGCGGAGAGCCGTTCCTGTAGCTGCTGACGGTCCGGGGTGCGTAGCACGAAGAGGTGCCAGACCGGGTCGGACCAGGCGGCGACCGTCGGCAGGGTGAGGTCGGCGAACCCGGTCAACTCGGTGAGGTAACGGTCCGCGACCTGCCGGCGGCGGTCGTTCCACTCGTCCAGCCGGGCCAGCTTCACCCGCAGCACCGCCGCCTGCAGCTCGTCCAGCCGGTGGTTGGTGGCCCGGATCTCGTGCCGGTACTTCACCCGGGAGCCGTAGCTGCGCAGCAGCCGGAGCCGGTCCGCCAGCTCCGGGTCGGCGGTGACCACCGCGCCGCCGTCGCCGAGCGCCCCGAGGTTCTTGCCGGGGTAGAAGCTGAACGCGGTCGCGGTGGTGCCGGAGCCGATCCGCCGGCCGCGGTAGCGGCTGCCGTGCGCCTGCGCGGCGTCCTCCACCACGGCCAGGCCGTGCCGGTCGGCCACCGCGACGACCGCCTCCAGGTCGACCGGCTGGCCATAGAGGTGTACGGGCATGATGGCCCGGGTGCGGCCAGTGACCGCGGCCTCGATCCGGGCCGGGTCGATCAGGTAGGTGACCTCGTCCGGCTCGACCGGGACCGGCCGGGCGCCGGTGGCGCTGACCGCCGTCCAGGTCGCGATGAAGGTGTGCGAGGGGACGATCACCTCGTCGCCCGGGCCGATGTCCAGGGCGCGCAGGGTCAGCTCCAGGGCGTCCGAGCCGCTGGCCACCGCGACGCAGTGCCGGTTGTCGCAGTAGCTGGCGAACTCGGCCTCGAACGCCTCGATCTCCGGCCCGGCGAGATACCAGCCGGAGGCGAGCACCCGGGCCACCGCGGCGTCGATCTCGCCCTGCAGTTCGAGGTACGCGGCGCGCAGGTCCAGGAACGGAACCCTCACGACAGGCTCCGCGCGTCGCGGAGGAACTCGTCGTAGTCCCGGTAGTACTCGGCCTCGTCGTAGTGGTCGGCGACCAGCCAGAGACCGACCGTGCCCGGCGAGAAGTTGATCATGTCGCGCCAGACCATCGGACCCATGTAGAGACCCTTGCTCGGGTGGTCCAGCACGAACCGGTTCTGGTTGAAGCCGTCGTCGACGACCACCTCGAACCGGCCGTGCACCGCGATGATGAGCTGCCGCAGCCGGCGGTGCCCGTGCGCCCCCCGGGCGGCGCCGTCCGGGATGTCGAACATGTAGTAGGCGCGCTTGACGACGAAGTCGATGTCCTTGCCCGTCTCCACCACGCAGAGACTGCCCCGGGCATCGTCGAACTGCGGCAGGTCGACGATCCGGCACGGGTCGATCCGGCCGACGACGATGCCCGGCTCGACCGCCCCGGTGTGGATGGCCGGCGTACCGGTGGTGTGGGTGCTCATCTAGCCGGCCGTCCCGGCCTTGTTCGCCTCGGCTGCCGCCTCCTGGCGGTCGATCCGCTCGATCACGAACTCGGTGAGGTCCTCGAAGGTCTTCCCCTCGAAGGTCGGCATGTCCTCCAGCAGCGACACCTGGTAGTAGTCCTCAAGGGACAAAATGAGCTGGACGACCGAGAACGAGTCGAGGTCGCCGAGATCGTTCGGCTCCTCGACCTCCGGGTCACCCGAGGTCAGCATCAGAACCGCGGTGGCCCGCTGGCGTACCTGTTCGTTGATTTCTTGCCGGACAACCTCGAGCGCGCTGGTCAAGGCTCCTCCTCAGGTCCTGGAATGAAAGTCTCTGCCGTCACACGGCGGCGGTGGCCTCGGCCGGCACGAGCCGTTCCAGCAGCCGCAGGCCGTGCTCGTCCCACTGGTCACGGTAGATGGCGAAAATGTGCATGTCGGCGGGCTGACCGTCGGTGAACAGATGATCCGGGAGGGTGCCTTCCCGGCGGATCAGCAGTTGGTCCTGCGCGAAACTACCGAAGCCGTCATCGGGGGTCCAGAAGTAGACCTTGCGGATATTCCACATCGCGAACGCGTAGTTCACGGTCAGGAACATGACCTCCATCGGTACGCCGTGGCGCGCCTTCGAGGGGTCGGTGAATATGTCGGCCCGCACGTGCCCGCCGGCCATGTCCAGGTGCCGCAGTGAGCTGATGCCGACGACGTCCCCGCGCTGCTCCACCATGAACTGCATCGCGATCGCGGTGGTGTGCGTCGAGATGAAATCGTCCCGGTCGGGTAGCTTCTGCAGACCCGCCTGTTCCAGCAGGTCGTAGGTGAGCTCCCCGTTCACGATGGGAGTGGGACGCAGGGTCGTTCGTTTCGTTGCCAGGTAGGGAAACAACACGGGCTGCACCTCGTCTTCGACGCTGGTGGCCACCGTCGGCGATCGCGTCCACCGGGCGGCCGACGTCCCGCCGGCGGGACGCCCGCCGAGGGTGGAGAAATCGCGAGGTGGCTCGTTGGCGGGGCCAGCCTAGGCCGCTTCCGGTGCGCTGTCATTCGTCGAGCCGGGCCGAAATCGCGTATCGGTTGGGATTGGATGCGCGGCCTATAGCGCGGCGTCGCCGTCCGTGTAACGTCAGCCCGGTCCTTTGCTGGTCTGCGGACATCAGGAGTCTGACATGTCAGCCGCATCTCGGTGCCGCGTCTGTGCGGGCACTGTTCAGGAGTTCTTCGATTTCGGCCGGCAGCCGCTGTCCGACGCATTTCCCCGGCCCGGTGACACCGCCGACGAGTTCTTCTTCCGGCTGGCTATCGGCATGTGCGACGGCTGCACGATGGTGCAGCTCATGGAGGAGGTGCCGAGGGACCGGATGTTCCACGCGGACTATCCGTACGTCTCCTCCGGCTCCTCGGTCATGCGCAAGCACTTCGAGGCGGTCGCCGAACGGTTTCTCGCCACCGAACTGACCGGCCCGGACCCGTTCGTGGTGGAGCTCGGCTGCAACGACGGGGTGATGCTCAAGGTGCTCGCCGAGGCGGGCGTGCGGCACCTCGGCGTCGAGCCCTCCGGCGGGGTGGCCGAGATGGCCGCCGGCAAGGGAATCCGGGTCCGCAACGCGTTCTTCGAGGAGTCCACGGCCACCGAGATCGCCGCGGCCGACGGCCGGGCGGACGTCATCTACGCCGCCAACACGCTCTGCCACATCCCGTACATCGAGTCGGTTTTCCGGGGTGTCGGCGCGCTGCTCGCGCCGACCGGGGTCTTCGTCTTCGAGGATCCGTACTTCGCCGACATCGTCGAGCGGACCTCGTTCGACCAGGTCTACGACGAGCATTTCTTCTTCTTCACCGCCCGGTCGGTGCACGCCATGGCCGCCCGGTACGGGCTGGAGCTGGTGGATGTGGAGCGGCTGCCGGTGCACGGCGGCGAGGTGCGCTACACGCTGGCCCCGGCCGGCAGCCGCCGGCCGTCGTCGTCGGTGGTCGAGCTGCTGGCCGAGGAGCGGGCGGCGGGGATCGCCTCGACCGCGACCCTGCACCGGTTCGCCGACAGCGTGCAGGGCATCCGCAACGACCTGGTCGCGCTGCTGGCCCGGCTGCGCCAGGAGGGCAAGCGGGTGGTCGGCTACGGCGCGACCGCGAAGAGCGCCACCGTCACCAACTTCTGCGGCATCGGGCCGGAGTCGGTCGCGTTCGTCTGCGACACCACCCCGGCCAAGCAGGGCCGGCTGATGCCGGGCTCGCACATCCCGGTGCTGCCGCCGGAGCGGTTCGCCGACCCGTACCCGGACTACGCGCTGCTCTTCGCGTGGAACCACGCGGAGGAGATCATGGCGAAGGAGCACGCCTTCCGGGACGCCGGCGGCAAGTGGATCCTCTACGTCCCCGAGGTCCGGGTCGTCTGACCCGTCCCCGACGGCCACGGCGCGGCCGGTCGCTTCCTCCCGGAGCGGCCGGCCGCGCCGTTGTTGTCGAGCCCCGGCCCTCAGGTCGCCCCGGACCCGTACTTGGCGGTCAGCTCCTCGATCTGGGGAACGAGGTCGTTGGGGGTGGGCAGGGCGTGCATCTCCGCGGCGAGCCGGGCCGCGTTGTGGGCGAACGCGGGCTCGCCCAGCAGCCGCTGCACCGCCTGCCTGATCCTCGGCCCGGTGGCCGCGTCGTTCGTGATGGTGATGCCGGCCCCCTGCCGCTCGACGTGGTCGGCCCGGATCGCCCCGTCGAAGAAGCGCGGAAAGGTCAACTGGGGTACGCCGCTGGTGAGGGTGGTCTGGTAGGTGCCGTTGCCGCCGTGGTGGATGACGGCGTTGCAGGTGGGGGCGAGGGCGTTCAGGGGTGCGAAGGGTACGACGTGGGTGTTGGTGGGGATGCGGAGTTGGTCGGCTTGGGTGGGTGGGAGGGTGGCGATGATGTCGAGGTCGAGGTCGTGGAGGTGGTCGAGGATTTCCTGGACGCTGATGGCGTAGCCGTCGAGGCGTTCGGTGGAGGAGACGCCGAGGGTGATGGCGATGCGGGGTTTGGTGGGTGGGGTGCGTAGCCAGGTGGGGATGGTTGATGGTCCGTTGTAGGGGATGTGGCGCATGGGGAGGTAGTGCAGGTCGAGGTCGAGGTTGAGGTGGGGGTCGTGGCGGAGTGAGTCGGGGGTGGTGTCGATGGTGAAGTGGCCGGTGGTCATCACTTCGGAGAACTGGCCGCCGTGCCGGCCGACCTGCTCGGACAGCCAGTCGGCGAGCAGGTCCTCGCGGTCAGCGGCGGCCTGCCCCGCGTTGAGCCGGTGCAGGTGCCCCCGCATCCGGGCGAAGAGGTCGACGCTCCACATCAGCCGGGCGTGCGGCACGCCGATCGCGGTGGCGGCGATCGGGCCGGCGAAGGTGACCGGTTCCCAGATCACCAGGTCCGGGCGCCACTGCCGGCAGTACCCGGTCAACTCCTCGACCATCGACCGGTTGACCAGCCGGAACCACCACGGCACGGCGTGCCGGTAGCCGTCCCGGACGTACTCGAAGGTGAGCACCTCGGGCCGGTTCTCCGCGAAGTCGAAGTCCGCGTCCTCGTCCGTCGACACCCCGGTGCCCGGGGCGGCCAGGTTCCGGCTGAGCGCGGTCGACTGCCGCAGCACCAGGTGCAGGTTGTGGTTCCGGCCCACCGGGACCGCGGTGAGGCCGGCGCCGGTGATCACGTCGGTGAGTTCGGGCTGGCTGGCCACCCGCACCTCGTGCCCGGCGGTCTGCAACGCCCAGGCCAGCGGCACCATGCCGAGGAAGTGGGTCTTCTCCGCGTAGCTGGCGAACAGGATCCGCACCGGTGCTCCTTCGCACTAAGAGGTCAGCTTCTCGATCTGCGGCACCAGGTCGCGCGGGGTGGGCAGGGCGCGCATCTCGTCGGCGAGCCGGGCCGCGTTGCGGGCGAAGTCGGGCTCGTCGAGCAGCCGCGCCACCGCGCTCCCGATCGCGGCGGCGGTCACCTCGTGGCTCTCCATGGTCAGCCCGGCGCCCTGGTCCGCCAGGTAGCGGCCGCGTACCGAGAGATCGAACATGTTCGGCAGGACGAGCTGCGGAACCCCGTGCACCAGCGTGGTGGACCAGGTGCCGTTGCCGCCGTGATGGATGACCGCGGCGCAGGTCGGGGCGAGCACGTTGAGCGGGGCGTAGTCGACCAGTCGGACGTTGTCCGGGACCGCCTCGAGCTGGTCGCGCTGGCTGGGCGGCAGCATCGCCACCACCTCGACCGGCAGCGCCGCGACGGCCCGCAGGATCTCGGCCGCGGACGGCCCGTGGCCGTGCTGCCGTTCCGTGGCGGAGCTGCCGGAGGTGCCGAGGGTGAGGGCGACGCGGGGTCGTTGCGGTGGGGTACGCAGCCAGGGCGGGACGACCGAGGTGCCGTTGTACGGGATGTAGCGCATCGGCAGGTAGCGGTGGTCCAGATCCAGGTCGAGCCGCGGGTCGTGACGCAGCGAGTCCGGCACGGTGTCGATGGTGAAGTGCCCGGTCGTCATCACCTCGGAGAACTGGCCGCCGTACCGGCCGACCCGGGTGCCGAGCCAGTCGGCGAGCGGATCGCAACGCTGGTCGGCCGGTTGCTGCTCGCCCAGGCGCAGGAAGTGGCGGCGCATCCGGGTGAACAGGTCCACGCTCCACATGACCCGGGCGTGGGTGACGCCGATGGCGGTGGCCGCGATCGAACCGGCGTAGCTGACCGGTTCCCACAGCACCAGGTCCGGACGCCACCGCTGGCAGAACCCGACCAGGTCATCGACCATGGTGTCGTTGACCAGCCGGCACCACCACGGCACGAACTGCCGGTACCCGTCCCGCAGGTACTCCCAGCTCAACTGTTCCGTCGGCCGGGCGAAGTCGAACGGCAGCGGGTCGTCCCGGGTGAGCCGGCCGGTCCGGCGCATCACCTGGTGGAAGCGGTGGTCGGTGCCGACCGGCACGGCGGTCAGCCCGGTCGCGGTGATCGCGTCGGCGAGCGCCGGTTGGCTGGCCACCACCACCTCGTGACCGGCGTTCCGCAGCGCCCAGGCGAGCGGCACCATCGACCAGAAATGCGTCTTCTCGGAGTAGGTGGCGAAGATTATGCGCATGGACTCGCCTTCACGCGTTTGTCGACACGGGACAATTCTGCGTTGTCGCGGGGCTGGAGATCCTCGGCGCAGAACAGGATATGGCGAACCATCCGTCCTGCCAACGCGGGCACACAGGAATGTTTCAGGGCGCCTTCAGGATGTCGGGCACGGGTTGGTTTACCGGCGGTTGCCCAGTACCGTCCGCTCTGGCTCTCCCGCTCGCGCAAAACTGTCACCGTGACCGAGACGCACTGTAAGGGGGAAGGCATTGCGTATCCTGTTCACGACCTATGCGGAGAAGACACATTTCCTGGGGATGGTGCCGCTCGCCTGGGCGCTGCGGAACGCCGGCCACGAGGTCATGGTGGCCAGCCAGCCGGCGCTCACCGAGGCCATCACGGGCGCCGGGTTGACCGCCGCACCGGTCGGCGCCGACCACGGTCTCTACGAGATCATGAAGCGGATCGACGGCCGCGGGGTACGGTTCGACTTCGCCGAACAGCGCCCGGAGATACTCACCTGGGAATTCCTCAGCGCCGGTTACCGCGATCTGGTGTCCTGGTGGTTCCGCATGGTCAATGAGCCGATGATCGACGACCTGGTGGGATTGTGTCGACGGTGGCGTCCGGACCTGGTGCTGTGGGAACCGGTCAGCTACGCCGGTTCGATCGCGGCCACCGCCATCGGCGTCACCCACGCCCGGGTCATGTGGAGCGTGGACCTGTTCACCCGGATGCGCCGCCACTTCCTGCGCCTGGGCGAGCAGCAACCGGCCGACCAGCGTTGCGATCCGCTCGCCGACTGGCTCGGCACCCGGGTCGGCCGGTACGGCGGCCAGTTCTCCGAGGTGATGACCACCGGTCACTTCACCATCGACACCGTGCCGGACTCGCTGCGTCACGACCCGCGGCTCGACCTGGATCTGGACCACCGCTACCTGCCGATGCGCTACATCCCGTACAACGGCACCTCGGTCGTCCCGCCCTGGCTGCGTACCCCACCGCAACGACCCCGCGTCGCCCTCACCCTCGGCACGTTCTCCACCGAGACCCTCGACGGGTACGCCGTCTCCGTACCGGAGATTCTCGGCGCCCTGGCCGACCTGCCGGTGGAGGTGGTCGCCACTCTGCCGGAGCGGCAACAGGAGCAACTCGGCCCGATCCCGGACAACGTCCGGGCGGTGCCGTTCGCGCCGCTGAACGCGCTCGCCCCGACCTGCGCCGCGGTCATCAACCACGGCAGCAACGGCACCTTCTGCACCACGCTGGTGCACGGCGTACCGCAGCTTGTCGTGCCGTTCTTCTTCCAGGGCCGGCCGTTGGCCGACTATCTTGCCGGGCAGGGTGCCGGCCTGACCATCAGCACCGGCGAGGTGACCGGGCCGGCGGTCCGGGCGGCGGTGTCGCGGCTGTTGGACGAGCCCGACTTCGCCCGCAACGCCGGTCGGCTCGCCGACGAGATGCGCGCCCTGCCCAGCCCGTGCGACCTGGTGCCGCAGATCGAGAAGCTCACCCGCTGACCCCTTTAGTTTCCGAAGGAGCACCGGTGCGGATCCTGTTCGCGACTTATGCGGAGAAGACCCACTTCTGGACCATGGTGCCGCTGGCCTGGGCGTTGCAGACCGCCGGGCACGAGGTGCGGGTGGCCAGCCAGCCCGAACTCACCGACGTGATCACCGGCGCCGGCCTCACCGCCGTCCCGGTCGGCAAGGACCACCGGCTGTACGAGTTCATCAAGCAGTCCTCGACCGAGGACACCGAGGCGGAGGAGTGGTTCGACTTCGCCGAGGACCGGCCGGAGGTGCTCACCTGGGAACACCTGCAGTGGGGCTACGGCCAGGTGGTGCTCTGGTGGTGGCGGGTCTTCAACGACGTGATGATTGACGACCTGACCACCTACTGCCGGCAGTGGCGCCCGGAGCTGGTGATCTGGGAACCGCTCACCTTCGCCGGCCCGATCGCCGCCACCGCGATCGGCGTGCCGCACGCCCGGCTGATGTGGAGCGTCGACCTCTTCACCCGGATGCGCCAGCGGTTCCACCAGCTGAGCGAGGAGCAGCCCGCCGACCAGCGCGAGGACGTCTTCCAGCAGTGGCTGGCCGCCCGGGTGGGCCGGTACGGCGGTGAGTTCTCCGAAGTGATGACCACCGGCCACTTCACCATCGACACCACCCCCGACTCACTCCGCCACGACCCCCACCTCAACCTCGACCTCGACCTGCACTACCTCCCCATGCGCCACATCCCCTACAACGGACCATCAACCATCCCCACCTGGCTACGCACCCCACCCACCAAACCCCGCATCGCCATCACCCTCGGCGTCTCCTCCACCGAACGCCTCGACGGCTACGCCATCAGCGTCCAGGAAATCCTCGACCACCTCCACGACCTCGACCTCGACATCATCGCCACCCTCCCACCCACCCAAGCCGACCAACTCCGCATCCCCACCAACACCCACGTCGTACCCTTCGCACCCCTGAACGCCCTCGCCCCCACCTGCAACGCCGTCATCCACCACGGCGGCAACGGCACCTACCAGACCACCCTCACCAGCGGCGTACCCCAGCTCATCGTGCCGCGCTTCTTCGACGGTGGGGTCCGGGCCGACTACCTGGCCCGGCAGGGGGCCGGCATCGCCATCACCGACGCGGAGGCGACCGGGCCGAAGATCCGGGAGGCGGTCCTGCGGCTGACCACCGACCCCGGGTACGCGGCGAACGCGGCCCGGCTCGCCGCGGAGATGCACGCCCTACCCACCCCCAACGACCTCGTTCCCCAGATCGAGGAACTGACCGCCAAATACCACGTCGAGGCCGCCGGGGCGCGGCCGGTGAGGAACCAGTAGCCATGGAGATCTTCATCGGTGGCGTGGGCTCGGTGGTCCCGCCGCTGGTCAGCATCGAGACCGCGATCGAGCAGGGGCTCTGCCCGCCGGACAAGGCGGAGCTGCACGAACTCGGCGGGGCGGCGGTGGCCGGCGACCGGCCCGCGCCGGAGCTGGCCCTGGCCGCCGCCCAGGACGCGCTGAAGCGACACGGGTCCGGCGGCGACAACCTCGGGCTGCTGCTCTACGTGGACGTCTGGCACCAGGGTCCGGACGGCTGGCTGCCGCACTACTACCTGCAGCGTCACCTGACCGGCGGCGAGGTGCTGGCGCTCGAGGTGCGGCAGGGCTGCAACGGCATGTTCAACGCGTTGGAGCTGGCCGCCGGCTATCTGCGCGGCGACCCCCGGCGGCGGGACATCCTGATCGTGGCGGCGGAGAACTTCGGCACCCCGCTGATCGACCGGTGGCGTACCGGCCCGAACCTGATCATGGGAGACGGGGCGAGTGCCCTGGTGCTCACCGCGCAGCCCAGCTTCGCCCAGCTGATGGCGGTGGAGTCGGTGACCATCGCGGCCGGCGAGGAGCTGCACCGCCGCGGCGAGGAGTTCTTCCCGCCCGGGGTCACCACCGGCCGGCAGGTGGACTTCGCGGCCCGCACCGACGCGTTCGTCGAGCTGACCATGGCCGACGAGGAGCTCTGGGCGATCTGGGCCATGATCAACCAGCAGCTGGTCGAGGTGGTCGAGCGGGCCTGCGCCACCGCCGGAATCGGCATCGACGACATCACCCGGGTCGCCTTCACGAATCTGGGCCGGGAGTCGGTCGAGGAGCGCTGCATGGGCGCGCTCGGCATCCCGATGTCCAGGTCGACCTGGACGCACGGCCGCGACATCGGGCACGTCGGCGCCAGCGACCAGGTGATCGCGCTGGACCACCTGCTCGCCACCGGTGAGCTGCGGCCCGGTGACCACCTACTGATGGCCGGCGTCGGGCCCGGGGTGACCGTCTCCTGTGCCCTGGTACGGATCACCGACACCCCGCCGTGGACGAGCTGACCACCGCGACGAAGGGCGGAAGGCGATGGATTTCGGGCTGACGGCCGAGCAGAGCAAGCGCCTCGACGAACTGACCGGCGCGGTCCGCGACCGGCTCGCCACCGACGGACCGCCGGGGTCGGCGGACCGTTCCCCGCGTCAGCGGTGGCGGGTGGCGGCCGAGCTGGGGCTGACCGGCCTGTGCCTGCCCGCCGAGCACGGCGGCGGCGGGCTCGGCGCGCTGGACACCGCGCTCTGCCTGGAGGCGACCACCCGGGGTGGCGCGGAGACCGGGCTGGCGTTCGCGATCGCCGCGCACCTGCTCGCCTGCGGCGTACCGATCCGCGACTTCGCGGCGGAGCCGACCCGGGCCGAGCTGCTGACCGGGCTGGCGAGCGGCGAGCTGATCGCCGCGAACGCGATGACCGAGGACGAGGCGGGTTCGGACGTCAGCCGGCTGACCACCACGGCCGTCCGCGACGGCGACGGCTGGCGCCTCGACGGGGTGAAGTCGTTCGTCAGCAACGGGCCGATCGCGGACCTGCTCGTCACCTACGCGGTCACCGACCCGGCGGCCGGCCACCTCGGGATCACCGCGTTCGCCGTACCGCGGCACTCGCCCGGCGTCACGGTCAGCCCGCCGCTGGCAAAACTCGGCCTGCACGGCTGCCAGGCCGGCCGGGTGGAGTTCGCCGGCTGCCGGATCCCGGACCGCTACCGGCTCGGTGACGAGGGCAGCGGCAGCGCGGTGTTCCAGCACTCGATGGGCTGGGAGCGGGCCTGCCTCTTCGGCATCTACCTGGGCGCGATGGACGAACAGCTGCACCGCGCGATCCGGCACGCCGGGCAGCGCCGCCAGTTCGGCCGCAGCATCGGCGACTTCCAGGCGGTGTCGCACCGGATAGCCGGCATGAAACAGCGGCTGGAGGCCGCCCGGCTGCTGCTCTACCGGGCCTGCTGGGCGTTGGACCGGGACACCGACGACCGGATCGCGGCCGCCGCGCTGTCCAAGGTGGCCGTCTCGGAGGCGGCGGTGGCGAACGGACTCGACGCGATCCACCTCTTCGGGGCCGCCGGCTACCTCGTCCCGACCGGGATCGAGGCCGGCCTGCGCGACGCGATCCCGGCGGGGATCTTTTCCGGGACCACCGAGATCCAGCGGGACATCATCGCCCGGGAGGTGGGTCTGTGAGCCTGCACGAACTGCTCAGCAACTCCGCCCGGCGGCACCCGGACCGGCCCGCCGTCACCGGCCCCACCGGTGAGCTCAGCTACGCCGAGCTGGACCGGCAGGCCGACGAACTGGCGCTGGTGCTCGCCGACCGTGGGGTGCGGGCCGGCGACCGGGTCGTCGTCTGGGCCGACAAGTCGCCCCGGGTGGTGGTGGCCACCCAGGCCGTCCTGCGGCTCGGCGCGGCGTACGTGCCGGCGACCGGGGCCACCCCGGCGGCCCGGGTGGCCGCGATGGCCGGCGACTGCGCCGCCCGGGCGGTCTGCGCGGGCGGTGACGAGCTGGCCCGGCTCACCGGTGAACTCGACGACACGGTCGCCCGGGTCGACCTGGCCGCGCCGACACCACCCGCGGCCGGGCCGGTGCACACCCCGGTCGGCCCCGACGACCTGGCGTACATCCTCTACACCTCCGGATCGACCGGCCGACCGAAGGGCGTCTGCGTCAGCCATCGCAACGCCCGCGCCTTCGTCGACTGGGCAGTGACCGAGCTGGCGGCCGTCCCGGCGGACCGGTTCGCCAACCACGCCCCGCTGACCTTCGACCTGTCGGTGCTCGACCTCTACGCGGCGTTCGCCGTCGGCGCGGCGGTGGTGCTGATCCCGGCCGAGCTGGGGTACGCCCCGGAGGCGCTCGTGGACGTGCTGCACGACGAGCGGATCACCGTCTGGTACTCGGTCCCGTCCGCGCTGATCTTCATGATCCGCGACGGCGGGCTGCTGGACCGGCCGGCACCGGCGGCGCTGCGCGCGCTTCTCTTCGCCGGCGAGCCGTTCCCCATCCCGTACGTGCGGAGCCTGGCCGGCTGGACCCGGGCCCGGCTGCTCAACCTCTACGGGCCGACCGAGACGAACGTCTGCACCTTCCACCAGGTGACCGCCGACGACCTCGGCCGGGACCGGCCGGTGCCGATCGGCCGGGCCAGCTGCGGCAACACCGTCTGGGCGCGGCAGCCCGACGGCACCCCGGCCGGGCCGGGCGGCGAGGGCGAACTACTGGTGGACGGCCCGACGGTGATGCTCGGCTACTGGGGGCGGCCGGCGCAGGTCGGCCCGTACCCGACCGGCGACATCGTCCGGGTGCTGCCGGACGGCGGGTTCGACTACCTCGGGCGGACCGACCACATGGTGAAGGTGCGCGGCAACCGGGTGGAGCTGGGCGAGGTGGAGGCCGTGCTGGCCGCCCACCCGGACGTGGCGGAGGCGGCGGTGGTGCTGGTCGGCCAGGGCGTGGAGGCGGTCCTGGTGGCCCACCTGGTCGGTCGGCCCGGCAGCCGGCCGGCGGCGCTGTCGGTGCGCGGGTACGCGGCGCGGCGGCTTCCGCTCTACATGGTGCCCGGCGAGATCCGGATCGTGCCGGAGCTGCCCCGGACCCGCAACGGCAAGATCGACCGGACGGCGCTGGCCGACGGGTCCGCGCGGCGGGCGGACACCGACAGCCAGGTGCCGGCCGGCCGGTGACTCACCAGAGACTGTGTACGCAGGCCAGCAGGCTGCGGGCCTCGATGTTCAGGTAGTGCCCGTGCCGGAGCAGGTCCATCAGCTGGCGGACGGTCATCCAGCAGTAGTTCTCCGGCACCTCCACCGGGAACTCGTCGCCCACCTCGACCACCCGGTAGCGGGTCTGGGAGTGGTAGAACCGCCCGCCCTCCTCGGAGAGCACCGAGTCGAACCGCACCCGGCCGGGGTCGGCCGAGAACACCTCGTCCACGAAGGGCGTACCGGAGTCGGTGGCCGAACCGTCGCAGTTGGGTAGCTGCACGGTCGGCGCCATTTCGAGGATGTCCAGCAGACCCGGCTCGGGTCGGGCCTGCACCAGCAGATGCAGGACCCCCTTGATCGGCCGGGCCAGGAACGCGGCGAGCCCGTGGTCACGCGGGGCCAGCAGCGGCTGGGTCCAGGTGGTGACCTCCCGGTTGCCGGCCGCCACCCGGACCGCGATGATCCGGGCCGACCGCCCCTCGTCGTCGCCGATCTCGTCGGCGGTCCGGGTCCACCCGGTGATCCCGGTCAGCGGCAACAACCGGGAGGTCCACTCGCACCTCGTCTTCGCCTCGATGAACCAGGTCAGCACCTCCTCCGGGGTGTGCAGCGAGGCGGCGGCCGGACCGGCCGACGGAGACTGGTAGGAGCGCAGCAGCGCGTCGGTGAACGCGTCGACGGCCGGGCCGACGGGCGCGCTGGGGTGCGCGAACGGCATGCAGGAGAGCACCGTCCGGGCATCCATGTTGATCAGGTTGTCGGTCCGGAGCAGGGCCCGGATCTGGTGCAGGGTCAGCCAGCAGAAGTCCTCGTGCACCGGGACCTCGCCGGTCACCCGGACCACCATGTTGCGGTTGCTCTTGTGCCAGAACCAGGCGCCCTGCTCGGACTGGAGCACGTCGACGAGCACCTCGCCGCGGGTCGGGCCGCGGAAGTGCTCCAGGTAGCGGGTGTCCCCGCCACGGTGGATGCGGGTGTAGTTGCTGCGGGTGGCCTGAACGGTCGGGGAGAGCTGCAGGGTGTTGACGTTGCCGGGCTCCATCTTCGCCTGCATCAGGCAGTGCAGCACCCCGTCGAACTCCTTGACCAGGATGCCGAGCACCCCGATCTCCGGCTGGTTGATGATGGGTCGGGACCAGTCCGACGTGCCGCCGTCGCGGACCCCGACCCCCTCGATCGCGAAGAACTTCCCGCTCTCGTGGACCAGATTGCCGCCGTCGGGCCGGAAATGCCACTTGTCCAGTTCGGAGAACGGGATGGTGACCACCTCGAACCGGCCGGCGCGGTGCCGGTCGGCCCACCATTCGTGAAAGGCCAGTCCGGCCGAGATCGCCGGATCGGCGGCGAGTGCCGAGAGGGTGAACTGCGCCGCGGTGTCCAGTGCGGTGCCATCCGGATAGGCGAGTTGATTGGTCACCTTGATCTCCTTCCGCTCACAGCGATGCGTTCACAGCGACGCCAGTACGCGGCGCAGCGCGTCGATAACCTTTTCCTGGTCCTGAATCGAGAGTGAGGGGTACATCGGAAGGGAGAAGATCTCCTTGGCGGCGGCCTCGGTGACCGGGAACGCGCCCGTCGGGTAGCCGAGGTGGGCGAAGCCGGTCATCGTGTGCACCGGCCACGGGTAGCTGATGTTCAACGAGATGTCGTACGCCTTCAGCGCCTCGATGATCCTGTCGCGCTGCGGGTGCCGGACGACGTACACGTAGTAGACGTGGTCGTTGCCCGGGGCGACCGTCGGCAGCACGATCTCGGTGTCGGCCAGCGCCTCGGCGTACCGGTCGGCGACCGCCCGCCGGTCGGCGAGGTAGCCGTCGAGCCGGGTCAGCTTGCGGCTGAGGATCTCGGCGTGCACCTCGTCGAGCCGGCTGTTGTGCCCGGGGGTCTCGACCACGTAGTACTGGTCCTTCATGCCGTAGTAGCGCAGCCGGCGCAGCCGGCTCTCCACCTCGGCGTCGTCGGTGATGACCGCCCCTCCGTCGCCGTACGCGCCGAGCACCTTGGTGGGGTAGAACGAGAAGGCGGCGGCCCGCCCCATCGAGCCGGCGATGGTGCCGTGGTGGCGGGCACCGTGCGCCTGGGCGCAGTCCTCGAAGATCACCAGACCGTGCTTGTCGGCCAGCGCCTTCAGCGGCGCCATGTCGACACACTGGCCGTACAGGTGCACCGGCAGCAGGCAGCGGGTGCGCTCGGTGATGGCGGCCTCGACCTGGGCGACGTCCATCAGGTAGGTGTCGGGGTGCACGTCGACGAAGACCGGCGTCGCGCCCACCGAGTCGATGGCGAGGATGGTCGGGGCGGCGGTGTTCGACACCGTGATCACCTCGTCGCCGGGACCGACCCCGACCGACTGCAGGCCGAGCACGATGGCGTCGGTGCCGTTGTCGACGCCGACGCAGTGCGCCAGGCCGTGGTATTCGGCGAACGCCGCCTCGAACTTGCGGACGCTACGTCCCAGCACGAGTTGACCGGAGCGGAACACGCTGTCGACGGCATCGAGGATGTCGTCCCGCTCCTTCTCGTACTCCTGCAGATAGCCCCATACGTAAAGGGTCATGTTCGGCGTCACCTCGGGGGTCGTTTCGGGCACGGATCATCGGGTGGAACTCGGGTCGAGCGGTGGCACGCGGTGGGCTACGGGTGGAACTCGCCGCGCAGGTACTGGTCGCGGCAGGTGCCGCGGCGGATCTTCCCGCTGCTCGTCCGGGCCAGCAGGCCGCGCCGCACCAGGACGAGGTCGTGGACGTCGACGCCGTGTCGCCGGGTCACCTCGCGGCGCAGCGCGGCCCGGGTCGCGTCCCGGGCGGCCGGCTCCGCGCCGAGCAGGTCCCGGTTCGCCTCCAGCAGGACGATCAGCCGTTCGGTGCCGTCCAGGTCGACGGCGAAGGCGGCGGCCAGGCCCGGGTTCGGTTCCCCGACGGCCTGCTGCACGGTGATCTCGATGTCGTCCGGGTAGTGGTTGCGTCCCCGCACGATGACGAGATCCTTGAGCCGGCCGGTCACGTGCAGCCGGCCGTCCAGAAGAAAACCCAGGTCACCGGTACGCAACCAGGGTCCGTCGTCGGTGTCGTCCGCGGCGGCGGGGCGGAGCCGGCCGGCGAACACCTCGGCCGTGCGGTCCGGGCGGGCCCAGTAGCCGTCGGCGACGTTCGGTCCGCGTACCCAGATCTCGCCGATCTCGCCGTCGGCCAGCCGGTGGTGCGCGGCCGGGTCGACCACCCGGACCGAGACCCCGGTCCGGGGCAGGCCGCAGGAGACGAGTCGGACCGTGTCGGGCGTGCCGTCCGGGCGCGGCTCGGCCCGGCCGGCGGCCAGCGCGGCCCGGTCGAAGTGCCGGTCGACCGTTCCCTCGTCCAGCGGCGGGGCGGTCACCGGCAGGGTCGCCTCGGCCAGGCCGTAGCAGGGGGTCGGCGCGGTGGGCCGCAGCCCGCAGTCGGCGAACGCGGCGACGAAGGCGTCCACCGCCTCGGCCCGCACCGGTTCGGCCGCGACGGTGAGCAGCCGCAGCGAACTCAGGTCGAGGGTGCGTTTCTGCTCGTCGGTGACCCGGTTGACGCACTGGGCCAGGCTGAAGTTGGGGGTGATGCTCCAGTCCACCTGGTAGTCGGAGATCGTCCGCAGCCAGCGGTACGGGTCCTGGACGAACGCCATCGGGCTGATGTGCACCGTGTGCGAGCCGGCCGCGAGCGGGTTGAGCAGCCCGCAGACCAGGCCGAAGTCGTGGAAGAACGGCACCCAGCTGGCGGTCACCGCGGAGTCCGGGAAGTGGTCGCGGATCTGGCGGTTGGCGGCCGACAGGTTGCGCTGGCTGATCCGCACGCCGGCCGGGGCGCCGGTCGAGCCGGAGGTGTACTGCAGGTAGGCCAACGCCTCCGGGGCCAGCTCGGGCGGCCGCCAGTCCGCGCCCGCCGGCGCACCGTCCTGGTCGCCGGCGGGCGGGTCGTCCGCGTACAGCAGGTGCCGGGGCGGGCGGTCGAGGTCGGCCAGGACCTGGCGGACCGACGGCGCCGCCCGGCCGGTGGTGATCACGCCCTCCGGTCGGCAGTCGGAGATGACCGCCCGCAGCCGGGCCCGGTCCCGGACCACCTCGGGGGCGTGCAGCGGCACGCCGACCACGCCGGCGTAGAGACAGGCCAGAAACCCGATCACGTACGCCGGTTCGTGCGGGCAGAGCACCGCCACCCGGTCGGTCGGTCCGCAGTGCCGCTGCAGCCGGGCGGCGAGTGCCCGTACCCGCCGGTCGAGCTCGCCGTAGGTGAGCGTGGTCGGGACCCCGTCGCGCCGGCCGGAGGCGCTCGGCACCCGGTAGTCGACGAACGTCATCGCCGGCGCCTCCGCGCGCTCGCGCGCCGTCCGGGCGATCGCCTCGAACAGGTGCTCCACGGACTTCCCTTCCTGCCTGCGCGGTCGATCGACTGAGACGGTCCCGGGTCCGGCGAGCGGCCGCGCAGGCGTCAGGCGACGCCCTGCCGGGTTTCCAGGGCCCGGCTGGCGGCGTGGTCGAGGATGTTGAACATCCAGGCCAGCAGGTCCAGCTCCTCGCTCTTGGCCGCCTCCTGCCAGCGGCGCTTCTGGTCGGCGATCACGTTCATCTGGATGTGGATGACCTCCCGCGTCCGGTGCTCCGGGTCGCGGCTGGCCTTGAGTTGGCGGCGCAGTTCGTTGCGCGACCAGGAGCACCGTTCGGCCTCGTCCAGCCACTTGTCCTGCTCGGCCTCGGAGAGGCTGGCCACCTCGGCGTGGTGCTGGAAGCTGAGCTTGTTGCGGCGCCGGGCGGGGCTGAACTGCCGGGCCACCCAGGCGTAGTTGCGCAGCGTCTGGTAGTCCAGCGAGGTCTCGGCGATGGCCCGCTTGTAGCGGCCGGGGTACTGGGCCTGGCCGTAGATGAGCCAGTCGCCGAGCCACCAGCCCGAGGCGTCGGTGACGATGAAGATCTGCCGGCCCAGATGCCGCCAGGCATCGATGGACATACCCTGCGGGATGTAGAGGGAGGTCCGGCGCTTCGCGGCCGTACCGTCGATAGAAAGCCGGGAGACCTCGCCGGGGATCGAAGCTCCTCGACTCGGCGCCGATGGGGCCATTTCCACCACGAGATTGCCGCCGCCGTTTCTGTTCGACATCCGCACACCCCTCACATGAATTGGCGTCAGTGGGATCGCATTCTGCCGGCGTCGACTGGACGCGCTCTAGACGTGCTCTATACGGCAATCGACACCTCGTCCAGGCTGCTCTGACCAGCAATAATCCCGTCAACGGGACGCCAGGGCGGGGGCCATTGCCCTAGCAACCTCCATTACATACCGGCCGTACGGCGAATGTCTCATTTGAATGCCTCTGTCATAACACTGATCTGCGTCGATGAATCCCATCCGGAGGGCGATTTCCTCCAGGCACGCGACCCGGACCCCCTGCCGGTTCTCCAGCACCTGGACGTACTGGCTGGCCTCCAGCAGCGACTGGTGGGTGCCGGCGTCCAGCCAGGTGAAGCCCCGGCCCAGGCCGACCAGCCGGGCCCGGCCCTCGGCCAGGTAGTGCCGGTTGATGTCGGTGATCTCCAGTTCGCCGCGGGCCGACGGGCGCAGCCCGCGGGCCAGCTCGACCACGTCCGGCGGGTAGAAGTACAGCCCGGTGATCGCGTTGTCGGAGCGCGGTTGGAGCGGCTTCTCCTCGATCGAGATCAGCCGTCCCTCGTCGTCGACCTCGCCGATGCCGTAGCGCTGCGGGTCGATGACCGGGTAGCCGAACAGGACACAGCCGCTCAGGTCCGTCCGGGCCGCGTGCAGCAGGTCGTGGAACCCCGCACCGTGGAACAGGTTGTCACCGAGGATGAGGGCGCACTCCTCGCCGGCTAGGTATCCTGCCCCGAGGGTGAACGCCTCCGCTATTCCCCGCGGCTCCGGCTGCGGCGTGTAGGAAATGTTCAACCCGAACTGTGAACCGTCGCCGAAGAGTTCCTGTATCGCGGGCAGGCTGGCCGGCGTCGATATGATCAGGATGTCCCTGATGCCGGCCAGCATCAAGACCGAAACGGGATAGTAGATCATCGGCTTGTCGTAGATGGGGAGCAGTTGCTTTGACGTCGCAATGGTCACCGGGTGTAGCCGGGTGCCATTCCCCCCGGCCAGGACGATGCCTTTCATCGGATCTCCTCACTGTGTCCCCGAAGCCACGCCACCATACCGTCAGGGAAAGGGAAACATGCGAATCCTATTCGCTTCGATAGCCGAAAAGACCCACTTCCTGGGCATGGTGCCATTGGCCTGGGCCCTGCAGACCGCCGGTCACGAGGTCCGGGTGGCCAGCCAACCGGAAATGACCGACGTCATCACCGGAGCGGGGCTCACCGCCGTCCCGGTCGGCCGGAACCACCGCCTCTACCTGCTGTCGAAGGTGGAGAACACGGTGTCGCCGGGCAAACCGCTGTTCGACATGTCCGACGAGCGGCCGGAACAGTTGCGGTGGGACCGGGTCCGGCCGGGCTACGAGCAACTGGTGCAGTGGTGGTGGCGGGTGGTCAACGACCCGATGGTCGACGGGCTGACCGAATACTGCCGCCAATGGCGGCCGGATCTGGTCATCTGGGAGCCGATCACCTACGCCGCGCCGGTCGCCGCCCGCGCCTGCGGCGCCGCACACGCCCGATTCATGTGGGGCTTCGACGTCTTCGGCCGGATGCGCGAGCAGTTCCGGCGACTGCGCGACGATCAGCCACCGCAGAAGCGGGCCGATCCGTTCGCCGAGTGGCTCGGCGGCCGGGCCGAGCGGCACGGGGTGGAGTTCACCGAGGAGATGGTGACCGGGCAGTTCACCATCGACTACCACCCGGAATCGGTGCGGATCGACGGCGGCGGGCACCACGTGCCGATCCGTTACGTGCCCTACAACGGCGTCTCGGTGATCCCGCCGTGGCTGCGGGTCCCGCCGGAGCGACCCCGGGTCTGCCTGACCCTCGGCACCGCGGCGGCGGAACGGCTCGGCGGCTACGAGGTGCCGGTCGCGGAGCTGCTCGACGCGCTGGGCGGCGAGGACATCGAGGTGGTGGCGACGGTCTCCGAGCGCGAACAGGCCCGGCTGGGCAGCGTTCCGGACAACGTCCGGCTGGTCTCCTTCGTACCGCTGCACGCCTTGGTGCCGACCTGCTCCGTGGTGATCCATCACGGCGGGGGCGGTTCGTACTGCACCCCGATGCTGAACGGCGTGCCGCAGCTCATCCTCCCCAAACTCTTCGACGCCCCGCTGCGGGCCCGCAGCCTCACCGAGTACGGCGCGGGGCTGACCATCGACAGCGACGCGGCGACCGGGGCGAACGTCCGGGAGCACGTGTTGCGGCTGCTCGGCGAGCCATCGTTCCGGCAGCGCGCGAGTCGGCTCCGCGAGGAGGTGCTGGCCATGCCGACCCCCAACGAGCTGGTGCCGGAGCTGGAGCGGCTGACCGCCAAGTACCGGCCCGGTCCCGGTCAGCCGGGCTGACCGCCCCCGGTGGGCCGGCGCCGGCTGTCTCGCTGGCGGGACGTGACCCGTCACCGCCAGCGGGGTGGCGGCCCGGATCAGGACTGCCCGTCAGCCGACCCGGAGCCGGCCAGCTCATCGACGAACTCGATGAAATCCTCGACGGTGGTGCCGGTGAACCGGTGCATCTGGGCCAGGATGGGGGCGTTGATCGCGCTCTCCAGCGACAGGACCAGACTGATGAAATGATCCTGGCCGAGGTCGCTCATCTGGGCCTCGGCGGGTGGCTTGCCGCCGCCGGTCGCCTCGTTCCAGACCCGGGTGACCTCGCTCCTGATCCAGGTGTCGGTGTCGAAATGGGCAATGGGATCAAAATCCAGCATAGGGTCGACGTCCCGTGCCGATCTGAAACTCTCCATACTCATCGGAAACACTCCTTCTCGGTACGGCCGAATGCGACTGGCGCGCCTTCCCCGTAGGCCGCTGCATCGTACGCTCCGGATGCCCGACGTCGAGTCGGCCCTATTCCGTCCGGTCGAATCCGCTATTCGGCCGGCCCGGTGTGCGCGACCTTGACAGCTAACCGGCAATCACTACACGATCGCACCGTCCACACCTTGGGGGCGCCACCCGATAGGGGAGCCATGCCATTGCAACTTCACCGCAGCGAGGTCTCCCCACTCGGGCTCGGTGTCCTGGGCTGCGCCGCGATCGCCACCAAACGCGTTCTGCCGGCGGCGGCGCTCACCGACGGAATCGAACTGGTGGCGGTGGCGAGTCGGACTCCGGCGAAGGCCGAAGCGGTGCGCGCGCGGTTCGGCGGTCGGGTCGTCGAGGGATACGACCAGCTACTGGAACAGCCCGACATCGATGTCGTCTACGTGCCGCTGCCCTGTGGCCTGCACGCCGAGTGGATCGAACGCGCGTTGACCGCCGGCAAGCACGTGCTCGCCGAGAAGCCGCTCACCACCAGCCACGAGGAGACCGCCCGACTGGTCGGCCTGGCCAAGGCGAACGGGCTGGTGCTGCGGGAGAACTACATGTTCCTGCACCACAGCCAGCATGCCTTCGTCCGGGACCTGGTGACCGCCGGCGCGATCGGTGAGCTGCGTACCTTCTCGTCGACGTTCGCCATCCCGCCCCGGCCGGCCGACGACATCCGGTACCGCCGCGAACTCGGCGGCGGCGCACTGCTCGACGTGGCCGGCTATCCGATCCGGGCCGCCCAGCTCTTCCTCGGCTCCGAGATCGAGGTGGTCGGAGCGATCCTGCGGCCCGACCCGGCGGTCCAGGTCGACGTCGGCGGCGCGGTGCTGCTGCGCCGGCCGGACGGGGTGACCGCACAGCTCACCTTCGGTCTGGACCACCTCTACACGTCCAACTACGAACTCTTCGGCAGCACCGGCCGGATCTCGGTGGACCACGTCTTCACGCCCCCGGCCGGCTACCGGCCGTCGGTGCGGGTGGACCAGCAGAACTACCACGAACGCCGGTCCCTGGAGCCCGACGACCAGTTCGTGAACTCGCTTACCGCGTTCGTCGACGCGGTGCGCACCCCGGGGGGTGCGGTAAGCGACGAGACCATCGTTACCCAGGCGAAGCTCGTCGACCAGGTGCGGCGGCTGGCTGGTGACCGGGACTGAGCGAGAGGCGAACGGCCATGACCGTCAACAAGAATCAGATCCTGGAGCAGGTACGCGAGTACCACGCCAGCAAGGGCGGGACCGGTGAGTTCGTGCCGGGGCAGACCCGGATTCTCGCCTCCGGCGCGGTGCTCGACGAGTCCGACCGGGTCGCCCTGGTCGAGGCGGCCCTCGACATGCGGATCGCGGCCGGGGTGAGCTCGACCGCCTTCGAGCGCGAGTTCGGCCGCTACTTCGGCCTGCGCAAGGCGCACCTGACGAACTCCGGGTCGTCGGCGAACCTGCTGGCGCTCAGCGCGTTGACCACCCCGCCGCTGGAGGACCAGCGGCTGCGGCCCGGCGACGAGGTGGTCACCGTCGCCGCCGGCTTCCCCACCACGGTGAACCCGATCCTGCAGAACGGCCTGGTGCCGGTCTTCGTCGACATCGAGCTGGGCACCTACAACACCACGCCGGACCGGGTGGCCGCCGCGATCGGGCCGAAGACCCGGGCCATCATGATCGCCCACACGCTCGGCAACCCCTACCAGGCGAAGGAGATCGCGCAGCTCGCCGCCGACCGGGGCCTCTGGTTCATCGAGGACAACTGCGACGCGGTCGGGTCCTACTACGACGGCCGGCTCTGCGGGACCTTCGGTGACATGGCGACGGTCAGCTTCTACCCCGCCCACCACATCACCATGGGCGAGGGCGGCTGCGTGCTCACCGGTGACCTGGCGCTCGCCCGGTTGGTCGAGTCGATGCGCGACTGGGGCCGGGACTGCTGGTGCCAGCCGGGTGAGGACAACCGCTGCTTCAAGCGGTTCGACCAGCAACTGGGCACCCTGCCGCACGGCTACGACCACAAGTACGTCTTCTCCACCGTCGGCTACAACCTCAAGACCACCGACCTGCAGGCCGCGCTCGGGTTGAGCCAGCTCAAGCGGGTGGACGAGTTCGGGGCGGCCCGCCGGCGCAACTGGACCCGGTTGCGGGAGGCCCTCGACGGGCTGCCCGGCCTGGTGCTGCCGGAGGCGACCGTACGCAGCGACCCGAGCTGGTTCGGTTTCGTGCTGACCGTGCTGCCGGACGCGCCGTTCCGCCGCGACGCGTTGGTGGCCTTCCTGGAGGACCGGCGGATCAGCACCCGCGGCCTGTTCGGCGGCAACCTGACCCGGCACCCGGCGTACGCCGACGGGCCGCACCGGGTGCACGGCGACCTGACCAACAGCGACATCATCACCGAGCAGACGTTCTGGGTCGGCGTCTACCCGGGCCTCACCAGCGAGATGATCGACTACATCGCGCAGAGCATCCGCGACTTCGTGGCCAAGAACTCCTGACCCGCGTCGTCGCCGTACCGTCACAACGATTCCCGGTCGAGGAGAGCCATGCGCGTGCTGTTGACCAGCCATGCCGAGAAGACGCACTTCATGAGCATGGTGCCGTTGGCGTGGGCGTTGCAGGCGGCGGGACACGAGGTGCGGGTGGCGAGCCAGCCCGTGCTGACGGAGGTCATCACCAACGCCGGGCTGACCGCCGTCCCGGTCGGCAAGGACCATCTGCTGGACGCGATGATCGAGGCGAACAAGACCGTCCCCGACGCGCCGGACTTCGAGCTGTGCCAGATCGATCCCGACGCGCTGACCTGGGAACACGTCCGGTGGGGCTACAGCGACGTGGTGCCGTGGTGGTGGCGCGTGGTGAACGATCCGATGATCGGGGACCTGACGGAGTTCTGCCGGCAGTGGAAGCCGGACCTGGTGCTGTGGGAGCCGCTCACCTTCGCCGGAGCGGTGGCCGCCACCGCGTGCGGAGCGGTGCACGGCCGGCTGATGTGGAGCGTCGACGTCTTCGCCCGGATGCGCGGGCACTTCCTGCGGCTGCAGGCCGAGCAGCCGCCGGACAAGCGGGAGGACATCCTGGGACGCTGGCTGGGCTCCCGGGTGGCCCGCCACGGCGGCGCGTTCGACGAGGTGCTGACCACCGGCTACTTCACCGTCGATCCGATCCCGGATTCGCTGCGGTTCGACTCCGGGCTCGGCCTGGACCTGGACCTGCGCTACGTCCAGCAGCGGTACGTGCCGTACAACGGCCCGTCGGTCGTCCCCGACTGGCTGCGGCAGGGGCGGGAGAGCCTGGACCGGCCGCGGGTCGCGCTGACGCTCGGCACCTCCGCCATCGAGCGGTTCGACGGGTACGGGGTGTCGGTCGGCGAGCTGCTGGAGTCGCTGGCGGACCTGGACGTCGAGGTGGTGGCCACGCTGCCCCGGCGGGAGCGGGACGTGCTCGGCGGCCGGGTTCCGGACAACGTCCGGATGGTGGCGTTCGCGCCGTTGAACGCGCTGGCCGCGACCTGCTCGGTGGTGATCAACCACGGCGGTCCGGGCACCCTCTTCACCACCCTGATGAACAGCGTCCCGCAGCTCGTGGTGCCGAACATGTTCGACGAGCCGCTGCTGGCGAACTGGGTCGCGGCCCAGGGGGCCGGGTTGGCGGTTCCGCCGGCCGAGGTGACGGGGGAGCGGGTCCGGGCCGGGGTCGAGCGGCTGCTCGGTGACCCGTCGTTCGCGGCCGGCGCGCGCGGCCTGCGCGAGCAGATGCTGGCGCTGCCGACCCCGAACGACGTGGTGCCGGAGCTGGAGAAGCTGACCGAGGTGTACCGGGACGAGGCGCTGGCCGCCCGGGGCGGGCAGTGAACCGCCGCCGGCGGCGGACCTGAGGGGGCAGCATGCGCGTCCTGTTCACCGCGTACGCCGAGAAGACGCACTTCATGAGCATGGTGCCGCTGGCGTGGGCGCTGCAGACCGCGGGGCACGAGGTCCGGGTGATGAGCCACCCGGAGCTGACCGAGGTGATCACCGGCGCCGGGCTCACCGCGGTGCCGGTGAGCCGGGACCACCCGCTCTACCGGGTCAAGCGGATGGAGACCAGCCAGCGGCTCGACGTACCGTTGCTGGACCTGGCCGACCGCGACCTGGGCCGGTACGACTGGGCCGACCTGCGCGACGGCTACCGCCACCTGGTGCCCTGGTGGTGGCGGATGGTCAACGATCCGATGATCGCCGACGTGACCGAGTTCTGCCTGGCCTGGAAGCCGGATCTGGTGCTCTGGGAGCCGATCACCTACGCCGGTGCGGTCGGGGCCACCGCCTCGGGCGCCGTGCACGCCCGGGTGATGTGGAGCGTGGACGTGTTCGCCCGGATGCGCCGGCACTTCCGCCGGCTGCACGACGCGCAGCCGCCCGGTGAGCGGGAGGACGTGCTGGCCCGCTGGCTGGGCTCCCGGGTGGCCCGGTTCGGCGCGGAGTTCTCCGAGGTGCTGACGACCGGCCACTTCACCGTCGACACCATTCCCGACTCGCTGCGCCACGACCCGGCGCTGGGACTGGAGCTGGACCTGCGCTACCTGCCGACCCGGTACGTGCCGTACAACGGTCGGTCGGCCGTCCCGTCGTGGCTGCGGCAGCGGCGGTCGGAGCTGCCCCGGCCCCGGGTGGCGCTGACCCTGGGCACCACCGCGACCGAACGGTTCGACGGCTACGCGGTGTCGGTCGCCGACCTGCTGGACGCGCTGGCCGACCTCGACGTCGAGGTGGTGGCGACGCTGCCGCAACGCGAGCAGGAGGCGTTGGGGCGGGTGCCGGCCAATGTCCGGCTGGTGACGTTCGCGCCGTTGAACGCGCTGGCCGCCACCTGCTCGGTGGTGATCAACCACGGCGGGCCGGGGACGCTGTTCACCACCGCACTGCACAGCGTCCCCCAGCTGGTGGTGCCGAACATGTTCGACGAGCCATTGCTGGCCGGCTGGCTGGCCGGTCAGGGGGCGGGGCTGGCGATCCCCCGGACGGAGGCGACCGGCCCCCGGGTCCGGGAGGCGGTGCGGCGGCTGCTGGACGACCCCGCGCTGGCGGCCGGGGCGCGGGGGCTGCGTGCGCAGATGCTGGCGATGCCGGCGCCGAACGACGTGGTGCCGGAGCTGGAGAAGCTGACCGAGCTGTACCGGGACGAGGCCCGCGGCCGCTGACGGGCCGGCCCTGACCGGGCCGGGTCAGCCGTCGCCGGGTGCCGGGCCGACCAGCCCGGCCCGCTCGAAGTAGCGGTCGATGACCTCCTGGTAGTAGGTCGGGCCGAAGCCGAGGTCGGCGACCGACGGCAGGATCCGCCGCAGCTTCTCGACCGAGACCCAGTGCGGGGCGTCCACCTGGACGTAGCGCCGGTCGGCGAAGACGCCGAGCCGGGCCTCGATGTGGTCGATGATCAGGCTCACCGGCACCGACTCGCCCGACGCGACGTTTATCACCTCGCCGCTGACCCCGGCGGCCAGCAGCCGGTCGATGATCTGGATCAGGTCGGCCACGTCCAGCAGGTCCCGGCGGGCCCCCTGGTAGACGGTGACGCGGCCGGAGAGGATCTGCTGCACCAGCGCCGGAATCAGCCGGTCGTCGCGCCCGTGCGGACCGACCACATAGGTCAGACGCAGGGTGAGGTGCCGGACACCGGACGCCTGGATCCGGTGTTCCAGGGCGAGCTTGTGCCGGCCGTAGTCGGTCGGCGGGTGGATCGGCAGATCCTCCCGGCCCTGGCAGCCCCGGCCGCCGTAGAGCCCGACGGCGGCGGTGGAGAAGAAGACCAGCAGCCGGTCGTCGGCCCGGCACCGGGCGATCGTCTCGTCGACGAGCGCGGTCTCCCGCGCGTACTCCGAATCGGGGTTCTCCGGTAGCGGTACGCCGGCGGCCAGCACGGTGGCCTCCGGGTGCGCACCGGCCAACGGCGCCAGGTGTCGCGCGATGAATCCGGTCCCGATGATTTCCATGCCGCGCCGCCTCGGTTTCGACCAGTCGCCGTTGATTGTCCGGCGACACCGGCTGTTCGCCGGATATTCTGCGCATTGCAAATTACGCGTCGGCCCGCAGTGGCCGACGTGTCCCGCCAGCGAGACTAGAAGAGGTGTTTCCGGGCCGTCCAGCGAGCCGGCCGTACGGTTCGGCTTTCGCCGTTGATCGGGTAACGTCCCGGGCCGTCGGCTAACGGCCGAATGGGTCTTCATCGGAAAGGAAAGACCGAATGCGCGTGCTGTTCGCCACCTACGCCGAGAAGACGCACTTCTTCCTGATGGCGCCCCTGGCCTGGGCAATGCAGACGGCCGGCCACGAGGTGCGGGTGGCGAGCCAGCCGGAGATGACCGACGTCATCACCCGGGCCGGGCTGACCGCGGTGCCGGTCGGAAAGGACCACAGTTTCTTCCGGGTGATGCGTACGTATCCGATCTTTGACCCGCGCCGGGACCGGGTGCCCCCGTTCGGTATCGCCGAGCTGCCACCCGAGGAACTGACCTGGGAATATCTCGCCTGGGGTTATGAGCAGATCGTGCCGTGGTGGTTCCGGCTCATCAACGACTCGATGGTCGACGACCTGGTCACCCTCTGCCGGACCTGGAAACCCGATCTGGTGATCTGGGACCAGACCACCTTCGCCGCCTCCATCGCGGCGACCGCCTCCGGCGCGGTGCATGCCCGTCTGATGTGGAGTGTCGACCTCTTCGCCCGGATGCGCAGCCACTTCCTGCGGCTGGGTGCCGACCGGCCGTCCGACGACCGGGCCGACGCGCTGGCCCGCTGGCTGGGCGCCTCGGTGGGCCGGTACGGCGGCACGTTCGCCGAGGAGATGACGAGCGGCCACTTCACCATCGACTTCTTCCCGGACTCCCTGCGGCTGGACCCGGACCTCGACCTGAACCTGGACCTGCACTACCTGCCGATGCGGTACGTGCCGTACAACGGGGTCTCGGTGGTGCCGCCGTGGCTGCGGGTGCCGCCGGAGCGGCCCCGGGTCTGCCTCACCCTGGGCACCGCCGCGACCGAACGCTTCGACGGCTATTCCGTACCCGTGGGTGAGCTGCTGGAATCGATCGCCGAGTTGGACATCGAGGTGGTCGCCACGCTGCCGCAGCGGCAGCAGGAGGAGTTGGGACCGGTCCCGGAAAACGTCCGGTTGGTCACCTACGTCCCGTTGCACGCGTTGGCGCCGACCTGTTCGGCGGTGATCAACCACGGTGGCGGTGGCTCCTACAGCACCACCGTGCTGGCCGGCATCCCGCAGCTGGTCCTCTACAACTTCCTGGACGCCCCGGTCCGGGCCCGGCATCTGGTCAAGCAGGGCGCCGGGCTGGCGATGCACACCAGCGAGGTGACCGGGGAGCGGGTCCGGGACGCGGTCGCGCGGCTGGTCGGAGAGCCGTCGTTCGCCGCCGGTGCCGGCCGGCTGCGGGCCGAGCTGCTCGCCCTGCCGACGCCGAACCAGCTCGTCGGAGAGCTGGAGCGGTTGACCGAGACGTATCGCGCCGGCGCCCAGGTGCCGGTCGGCTAGCGGCCCGGCCGCGAGAAAGGAGCCACCAGATGTACGACGCGCGGCTAACTGACGTTTACGACGCGATCTACCAGGCCCGGGGCAAGGACTACCCCGCCGAGGCGGCGCAGGTGGCCGGGCTGGCCCGGCAGCGGCACCCGGCGGCGACCTCGCTGCTCGACGTGGCCTGCGGCACCGGTGCGCACCTGGCCGCGTTCGCCGACGTCTTCGACCAGGTCGAGGGGTTGGAGTACTCGGCCGACATGATCGAGGCGGCCCGACGCCGGCTGCCGGGAGTGCCGCTGCACCTCGGCGACATGCGCGATTTCCACCTCGACCGCACGTTCGACGTGGTGACCTGCATGTTCAGCTCGATCGCCTACATGGCCGACGACGCCGAGCTGACCGCGGCCCTCACCCGGATGGCGGCCCACCTGGTCCCGGGTGGGGTGGTGGTGATCGAGCCGTGGTGGTTCCCGGAGACCTTCCTGCCCGGCTATGTCGCCGGTGACGCGGCCACCGTGGACGGCCGGACCATCGCCCGGGTCTCGCACACCGTCCGGGACGGGGCGGTCAGCCGGATGGCCGCCCACTACCTGGTCGCGGATGCCGACAGCGGGGTGCGGCACTTCGTGGTGGAGCACGTGAACACCCTGTTCAGCCGGGAACGCTACGAACTGGCGTTCAAGTCGGCCGGCCTCGGTGTCGAGTACCTGCCGGGTGGGCCGTCCGGGCGCGGGCTCTTCGTCGCGGTGCGGGACTGAGCGGGTGACCGGTACGGGTGCGGCGTCAGCCGGTCATCCGGTCGGCGCCGGCCGGCGTCCGGGCGGCGAGGAAGCGCTGCACCACGAGGTAGAGCTGGCGGGACAGGTGGTGGGCGCCGAACTCCGGGCCCAGACCCGCGGCCGTGACCAGGTTCGGCAGCTCGACCTCGAACCAGCGGGCCGCCTCCTCGGGCGAACTGACGCCGAACGTCACCGCCATGCCGAAGGCCGATCCGTCCGCGTCGCCGACCGCGGCCAGCAACTGCTGTTTGCCGTGCATCATCGCCAGCGCCCGGTTCGCGGCGGCCAGGTAGAAGGCGAGCATCCGCCGGACCACGGTCTGCCGGTGCGGATAGGAATCCTCCGCCGCCGCGAGTTCGGTGGCGTACGCGTGCATCAGCTCGTGACATCGGTAGCGGTCCGGCCCGGCCTCCTCCAGCAGGTGCGCGCAGACCAGGGCGTACAGCGACTGGCGGGCGCAGTTGGCGCTGGCGTCCAACATCGCCGCGGCGGCGGCCAGGCTGATCTCGGCGCCGCCGTGCAGTCCGAGGGTGCGGAACATCCGGGCCGCCTCCATCGGCAGCGCTCGGTAGGACCAGGAGAAGAGGCTGCGGATCGAGGAGGACGAGTCGCCGTCGGCGTCCAACCGGTCCAGCAGGTTCTGGCCGTCGACCAGCTCCTGGATGGAGTCGGCGCAGGCCAGCCCCGAGCTGGTGACGATCCGTTCGGCGGCGATCCGGAGCGCGACCGGCAGGCCGCAGCAGGCCCGGACAGCCTCGGCCAGGCCGGCGGTGTCGCTCGGACCGACCGACGGGCCGATGATCCGCCGCATCAGGGTCATCCCGTCGTCGCGCGGCATGCCGCGCAGGGTCATCCGCTGCGCGCCGTCCCGGGCGGCCAGGCCGGAGAGCCGGTTGCGGCTGGTCACGAGTACGACGCAGGACCTGCCGCCGGGCAGCAGCGGTCGGATCTGGGCGGCGGACTCGGCGTTGTCCAGCACGATCAGCAGCCGTTTGGAGGAGACCATCGTCCGGTAGCGACCGGCCTGCCGCTCCAGGTCCACCGAGCCGGGATCGTCCGGCACGGGTGCCCCGCCGAGGGCGGACACCAGGTGGTTGAGCGCTTCGACGGGCGGCGTGGGCCGGCCGGACTCGGAGAAGCCGTTCAGGTTGAGGAAGAGCTGCCCGTCACCGAACCGGTGGGCCAACTCGTGCGCGAACCGGACCGCCAGGGCGGTTTTGCCCACGCCGGGTGCCCCGTTGATCAACACGATCGCGGCCTCGTGCTGCGCCTCTGCCTCGGCCACCAGGGCGTGCAGCTGCTCCAGCTCGGTCCGCCGCCCGGTGAACGGCGGGACGACCCGGGGCAGCTGGGCGGGGGCGGCCTCGCCGATCTCGATCGGCGGCTCGCCCGGCTCGGGTTCGGCGCCGGTCGCGAGCAGGGCGGGATCGTTGCGGAGGATCTGCTGGTGGCAACGCTGCAGGTCGTCGCTGGGCTCGATGCCGAGTTCCCTGATCAGCAGAGTGCGGACGTCGCGGAAGTCGGCGAGTGCGTCGACCCGCCGGCCGGACCGGAAGAAGGCGACCATCCGCAGGTAGCGCAGCCGCTCCCGGAGCGGGTAGCGGCGGACCAGTTCGGTCAGCTCGCCGATCACCTCGGCGTGCCGGCCGAGCTCGATGAGGATGGCGATGCGCTCCTCCATCGCGGTGAACTGCAGTTCGGCCAGCCGGGTCCGTTCCGCCTCGGCGAACGGACCTACCGCGCCACCGAATGCGGTACCGTGCCAGAGCGCGAGCGCCGCGTCCAACTCCCGCACGGCGCCGCTGCCGCCCAGCTGTCGGGCACGTTCGAGCTGGTCCCCGAAGACGTGCACGTCCACCTGGCAGGGATCGAGCTGGAGCGAGTAGCCGGATCCGACGTGCACCAGCAGGTCCGACGGCGCTCGGCTGGGACGGCGGGGTTCGAGCCGGCGGCGTAGCCGGGCGACGTAGGTGTAGACGCTGCTCTCCACTGTGGCCGGGTGATTGGCACCCCAGACCGCGTCGATGAGTTCCTCGCGGCTGACCACCTGCCGGGCGCGGGTGGCGAGCACCGCGAAGAGCGCCTTCTGCCGGGGCGAGCCGAGGTCGACGTCGCCGCCATCGCCGCTGGCCCGGACGGAGCCGAGCAATCTCACCTGCACAGTGCCACCCAATGCATGTGCCCCCGCTTCAGCCGATGCGGCAAGATGCGTACGCTCGAACGGGCCTGCCGACCCGTCCTCCCCCCGGAGTAGCGACTAACAGAGGCTAACAGCAACGAGCTAGCGTGGCCGGTTTTGTTAGTGAGGCAGTTACATATTCACATCGCCTGCGGGCCTGCCCTGTCATACCGTTCTTAGTCCGTTTTGGAGCTATAAAAAGCCATCTGACGTTTGCGGTGGGCCGGCCCCATCCGCCTCCTCGGCGACCCACCGCGGCCGCGGTTGACACCGGCGTACGAGGCTCGCCATGCTCCTCTGACCAGCCGGTCATCGCAGGTGGAGCCGGTTGCGACAGGCGCGGGTGGCCGGTCGTCGCCGGCCCGCGCCGGGCCCGCCGATCCCCCCTCGGCGGCGGCCCGCAAGGCCCGTGACAGTGCCGTCAGCTTCCTCTCCCCTTTGCGAGGTGCCCGTCGTGGAAGAGCCCGGAACCCACGCCCGCCGGGTGGTCGTCACCGGCCTCGGCGCGATAACACCGGTTGGTTTGAGTTGGCCGGAAACCTGGTCGAACCTGGTCGACGGCCGCAGCGGCATCAACACCCTCAGTGAGCTCGAGGTGACCGACCTGCCGGTGCGGATCGGCGGCGAGGTGCGTGACTTCCGCGCTGGCGAGCACCTGCCGGCGCCACTTGTGCACCGCACCACCCGCACCGTGCAGCTGGCGCTGGCCGCC
This sequence comes from Solwaraspora sp. WMMD1047, assembly GCF_029626155.1. Taxonomy (NCBI): domain Bacteria; kingdom Bacillati; phylum Actinomycetota; class Actinomycetes; order Micromonosporales; family Micromonosporaceae; genus Solwaraspora; species Solwaraspora sp. WMMD1047. Next base: position 142,045 of record NZ_JARUBL010000001.1, read on the forward strand.
GCCGGACTCGCCCTGCGCGACGCCGACCTGGAGATCGACGCCGACCTCGCGCCCAGGGTCGGCGTCCTGCTCGGGTCGGTGGGCACCCCCACCGCCGCGGTCCTCAGCGCGAACGCCGCCTTCACCGCCCGCGGTTTCAAGGGCATCAGCCCGTACGCCTTCGCCGGCACCGGCATCGTCAGCCCGGCCGCCGAGGTCGCGCTGCACATCGGCGCGGAGGGACCCGGCGCCGGGCTGGCCACCGCCTGCGCGACCGGCGGCAGCTGCCTCGGCGAGGCGATGTGGATGATCCGAACGGGACGCGCCGACGTGATGGTCGCCGGCGGCGCGGACGACACCCTCACCCGGTTCGATCTCGCGACCGCGGCCCGGGCGAACGCGCTGTCCCGCCGCAACGACGACCCCGAGGGGGCCTCCCGCCCCTTCGACCGGGAGCGGGACGGTTTCGTGATGAGCGCCGGGGCCGGCCTGCTGGTGTTGGAGGAGGCCGAGCACGCGGTGCGCCGCGGCGCGCGGATCCACGGCGAGCTCGTCGGCTACGGGTCGAGCACCGACGCGTACCACCTCGCCGCGCCCCGGCCCGACGGGGTCGCCGTGGAGCGGGCGATGCGGGCGGCGCTGGCGGAGGCGCGGATCGGACCGGGCTCGGTGGACTACGTCAACGCCCACGGCACCAGCACCCAACTCAACGACGCGACCGAGGTCGCCGTCCTCCGGCGGGTCTTCGGCGAGCACGCCACCTCGGTACCGGTCAGCTCGACCAAGAGCATGACCGGGCACATGCTGGCGGCGGCCGGCGCCATCGAGGCGATGGTGATGATCGAGACCTGCCGTACCGGGGTGGTGCCGCCGACCATCAACTGCGATGATCCCGAGGATCCGGCGATGAACTTCGTGCCGCACAAGGCACAGGAACACGCGGTCGAGACCGCGATGAGCAACTCCTTCGGCTTCGGCGGCCACAACGTCGTACTGATCGCGCGGCGATGGCGCCCGTGACGATCCGGGGGCGCCGGTAGGAATACGTCGGCGTCTCGCCGGCGGGACAACCAATGAGCTGCGCATTCTTGCTGGGTGGCTTGTTGAATGGCCATACCGTAGTTAATGTGCTGGCCGTAGCTGCCGGCACCCTGGCGACGCGGGAGAATCGAATGTCCGCTGATATGACCACCACCTCCGGTGTGGATCCCGAACAACTCTCCCAGCTGTCCGAAATCATCGAGCGCGTGGCCGGGGTACCGGCCGCCGAGGTGAGCCCGGAGAAATCGCTCGTGGAAGACCTCGGCCTCGATTCGCTGGCCATCGTCGCGGTCGTCTTCGCGCTTGAGGAAAGCACCTCGGGTGACATTCCCGAGGAGTCGTTGGCGGGCGCGGTCACGGTAGGGGACCTCCTGCTCCTGGCCAGCCAGGCGAGCTCGCAGAATTGATTTAACAACCCCCGTCCGATCCGCGCGGGACAATTGTCGGGACTGAGGGCCTCGTGACGTACAAAGAGTTGACGGGCTTCGATCTCCTTTCGGCCGGCTCCACGGCGGACGAGACCACGGATCAACCGTGGCTGGTCCGCTGGGATCTCGCCACGGACGTCGAGCGACTGGTACTTGACACCCTGCCGGCCACAATGGACTTCTGGACCTCGGGCAGCACCGGACCCAGCCAGTGCTGGCGGCGTACCCGGGAGCAGTTGTGGGCCGAGGCCGGCCTGCTGGCCGACCTGCTGGCCGACGACCGGCCGACCGCGGTCGTGTCGTTCGCGCCGCCCCGGCACGTCTACGGGATGCTCGCCAGCGTCCTGGTGCCGGCCCGGCTCGGGCTGCCGGTCTGGTATCGCCCCAGGTACTTCGGTGCGATGCCGCCCCAGGAACTGGTCGACCCGGACGGCAGCACCGTCCGGCTGGACCGCTGGGCGGTGGTGGCGGTGCCGTGGACGTTCTCGATCCTGAGCCGGCACCTGCCCTGGGTCCGGGCGGCCGACCGGGTCAGCATCCTGCACAGCTCCGCCATGGTGCCCGCGTCGGCCGGCGACCTGCTGGCCGAACTCGACCCGGGCCAGGCCCGCATCGTCGAGATCTTCGGCTCCACCGAGGCCGGCGGGGTGGCCACCCGCGAGTGGGACAGCTCGGACCCGCCCTGGCAGCTCTTCGCCGACGTCGACCTGGTGACGACGCCTGATCCGGACGGCGAGGATGGGGACACCGAGGTGCCGCTGGTGATCCGCAGTCCCCGGCTGGCCCACCGGCCCGGCGCCGAGGCGCCGGCCACCTGGCAACTCGACGACTTCGTCGAGCCGATCGACGAACGCCGGTACCGGTTCGCGGGACGGCGGTCCCGACTGGTGAAGGTCAACGGCCGGCGGATCAACCTGGACCTGCTCCAGGAGTCCCTGCGGACCAGGCTGCGCTGCGCCGACCTGGCCTTCCTCCCGGTCACCGACGCCACCAGCGGCGAGCACCTGGACCTGCTGGTGGTGCCGGAACCCGGACAGCCGCTGACCATGACCGAGGTACACACGGCCGTCTCACAGCTCGAGGTGCGGCCCCGACAGGTGCACCTCGTCGACCGGATCGACCGATCCGAGACGGGCAAGCTGCGCCGGCTCCAACCACCGCTCACCTCCGGAACGGGAGCAGACTCGTGACCCTCTTCGTGACAGACCAGCGCAGGGAACGGCTCGCCGACGTGCTCCGGAGCTCCGGCTGGGACGGACGCGTCGACGAGTGCAGCTACGACGACACCGTCCGGATGCAGGCCAGCGCCGCCGTCCTGGCGAAGGTGCTGGCGGCGGACTCCCCGGTCTACGGCATCACCCACGGCTTCGGGCCGCTGGTGGCGTTCGCCGCGTCCGACTCCGCCGTCGAACAGGGCAGCGGCCTGATCGCCCACCTCGGTTCCGCCCAGGGCCGCCCGCTCGACCCCGACGCCTGCCGGCTGGTGGTGTGGCTGCGGCTGAACAGCATGCGCCAGGGCTACTCGGCCGTGTCCCCGGAGTTCTGGCAGGTCCTGGCGGACCTCTGGAACGCGGGCTTCACCCCGGCCATCCCGCGCGACGGGACGGTGAGCGCGAGCGGTGACCTGCAACCGCTGGCCCACGCGGCGCTGGCCCACGCCGGCAACGGCGAAGCCTGGGTACGCGGTGACGACGGTCGCTGGGACACCCGCCCCGCCGGCCAGGCGCTTGCCGCGCTGGGCTCCGAGCCGATCGTCTGGCCGGCCCGGGAGGCGCTGGCCTTCGTCAACGGCACCAGCGTCGGGCTCGCCGTCACCATCCTCAACCACCGGTCGGTGCTGCGGCTGACCCGCGCGGTCGCCATCCTCACCGCCCGGATCGCCCGGCTGCTCGGCTCCAACCCGGAGGCGTACCACCACGGCATCGGCCAGGCCCGCGGCCAGGTCGGGCAGCTCACCGTCGCCCGCTGGATCCGCGACGACCTGCCCGCCGGGATGGAGCGCGACCCGAGCCGGCCGCTGCAGGAGCCGTACAGCCTGCGCTGCGCCCCGCAGGTGCTGGGCGCGGTGCTCGACCAGCTCAACGCCGCCGAGGAGATCCTGGTACGCGAGGCGACCGGCTGCACCGACAACCCGATCTGCTTCGAAGGCGAGCTGCTGCACGGCGGGAACTTCCACGCGATGCCGGTCGGCCTCTGCTCCGACCAGCTCGGCCTCTGCCTGCAGCAGGTGGCCTTCCTGGCCGAACGGCAACTCGCGCTGCTCTGCGACCCGACCTACAACGGTGGGGTGCCGCCGATGCTGACCCCCCGGCCGGGTGCCGGCAGCGGACTGGCCGGCGTGCAGCTCAGCGCCACCTCGTTCGTCTCCCGGATCCGGCAGCTCGCCTATCCCGCCTCGCTGACCGCGCTGCCGACCAACGGCGGCAACCAGGACCACGTACCGATGGCCCTGAACGGGGCGAACTCGGTGGCCGAGGCGGCCGACCTGGCCTGGCTGGTGGTCGGCTCGCTCGCGGTGGCCACCGCGCAGCGGGCGGCCATCACCGGCGCGCCGGCCGAGGCAGCCGGCCTCTGGGCCGAGTTGGCGGCGCTCTCGCCGCCGCTGGAGCGGGACCGTCCGCTGGCCGCCGAGGTGCGCGGCGCCCGGGACCTGATGGTCGCCGTCGCCGCCGAGCGGCTGGCCGACGAGGACCGCTGAGATGTCGACGGGCGCAGAGGGCGCAGCGAGCCGATCGGTGCTGGTGACCGGAGGCAACCGCGGCATCGGCCTGGCGGTGGCCCGGGAGCTGGCCCGGGTCGGTGACCGGGTCGCCGTCACCTACCGGTCCGGTGAGCCACCGGCCGGGCTGTTCGGGGTGCGCTGTGACGTGACCAGCGGGGCCGACGTCGACGAGGCGTTCGGCAAGGTGGAGGCCGAACAGGGGCCGGTCGAGGTGCTGGTCGCCAACGCCGGCATCACCCAGGACACGCTGCTGGCGATGATGCCCGAGGAGAAGTTCACCACCGTCCTGGACACCAACCTGACCGGGGCGTACCGGGTGACCAAGCGGGCGGTCCGGGGCATGCTCCGGGCCCGGTACGGCCGGGTGGTGCTGATCTCCTCGGTGCTGGGCATGTTCGGCTCGGCCGGGCAGGCCAACTACGCGGCCAGCAAGGCGGGCATGATCGGGTTCGCCCGCTCGCTGGCCCGGGAGCTGGGTCCGGCCGCGATCACCGTGAACGTGGTGGCGCCCGGCTACATCGAGACCGACATGACCGCGGTGCTCGACCCGAAGCGGCAGGAGACCGCCAGGACCATCATCCCGCTGAAGCGCTTTGCGGTGCCGCACGAGGTCGCCCGGGTGGTGCGCTTCGTGGCCAGCGAGGACGCCGGCTACATCACCGGGGCGGTGATCCCCGTGGACGGTGGCCTCGGCATGGGCCACTGATGCACACCGCGCCGCCTCCAGACGACACCACTCGCCCCGAGCCGGCCACGCCCGCACCGGCCACATCGGTCTCGCCCGAGCTGGTCCAAGCGGCCCCACCTGACTCCGCCGCGCCCGAGCCGGCCGCGCCTGAGCCGGCCGCGCCTGAGCCGGCCGCGCCTGAGCCGGCCCCACCCGTGCCGGCCGCGCTGGGGCTGGTCGCGTCGGAGCCGGCTGGGTCTGTGTCGGCCGCGCTGGTGCCGGCCGCGTCGGACGATCTGCCGCCGTTCGCCCGCTGGCCGGTGCTGGCGCTCGGTGCGGCGGTGGGGGCCGTGCTCCTGCTGACCAGCGGCCGGTACGGCTACTTCGGCGACGAGCTCTACTTTCTGGCCGCCGGGCAGCGGCTGAGCTGGGGGTACGCCGATCAGCCGCCGCTACTGCCGCTGCTGGCCCGGGCCGCCGACGAGCTGGCCGGCGGTTCGCTGCTCGCGTTGCGTACCCCGTCGATGGTCTTGACGGTGCTCGGCATCGTGCTGACCGCGCTCATCGCCCGGGAGTTGGGCGGCGGGCGGCGGGCCCAGGTGCTGGCGGCCGCGGCGTTTCCCACCTCGGGCTTTCTGCTGTCGGCCGGGCACCTGCTCTACACGGCCACCGTGGACGTCTTCGGTTGGACGCTTGTGACCTGGCTGCTGGTGCGCTGGACGCGGACCCGCCGGGATCCGCTGCTGGTCGGGGTGGGCGCGGCGGTCGCCGTCACCCTCCAGGCTAAGTACCTGATCGTCGCGCTCTGCGTGGTGGCGGTGGGTTGCCTGCTCGCGGTCGGTCCGCGGGCCGCGCTGCGCCGCCCGGCGCTCTGGCTGGGCGCCGGCCTGGCGGCGGTCTCGGCGGTGCCGGGCCTGATCTGGCAGGCCACCAACGGCTGGCCGCAGCTGCGGATGGGCCAGGTGATCGCCGCCGAGAGCGGCGAGAGCGGCCGGCTGTTCTTCCTGCCGGGCCTGCTGCTCACCGCCGGCCTACTGGTCGGCGCGGTACTACTCTGTTATGGACAGTGGCGGCTGCTGCGGGCCGACCGGCTGCGCGACTACCGCTATCTGGGCTGGACGACCCTGCTGCTCGCGGTCGTGTTTCTCGCCGCCGGCGGGCGGCCGTACTACCTGGCCGGCGTGTTCCCGCTGCTGTGGGCGGTGGCGGCGGTGGAGTTGCAGGAGCGGCGCCCGGCCCGCTGGTGGCGCTGGATCCCGAGCCGTCCGGTGTACGCGCTGTCCATGCTCTTCGCCCTCAACTCGTTGCCCGTGGTGCCGGCGAGCTGGCATTCCGACAACGCCGACCTGGTGACCCGGGGGAGTCTCGGCTGGCCGGAGCTGGCCGACACGGTGGCCGGCGCCTACCGGGCGCTCCCGGCCGAACAGCAGGCCGGCGCGGTGCTGGTCGCCGACAACTACTGGCGGGCCAGCGCGCTGGAATGGTTCGGCCCGGACCGCGGCCTACCCCCGACCTACAGCGCAAACCGGGGGTACGCCTACTTCGGCGCGCCCCCCGACGACTCCGGACTGGTGCTCTTCGTCGGGGACGACCCCGGCGAGCTGCGGGAGCACTTCGGCTCCGCTCAGCAGGTGGCGTCGGTGCGCAGCCCCGGCGTGACGCACACCGTCTGGCTCTGCGCCGACCGCCAGCGCCCGTGGTCGCAGATCTGGCCCACCTACCGCGACCTGTGACCCGACCTGGGTGAGTAAACGTGATCGTGGGCAGGCCGTGATCCGCTGACCCGCGGTCCGGTCACTGTCGGGAGCGCCGACGTTGAGACGATTCGTTGTCGCCCCAGCGCAATGCCAGGAAGTTAAGTGCTTTCCGGGCCGGGTTTGGTGAGGTTGGTGGTGTAGGTGGCTGTGGTTGATGCTGGTTCGGTTCGTTTCTTGCCGCGGTAGGGCGAGGTAGGGCGTTTGACCGCTCGGGGGCTGGAGCGTGACCGGCGTGGGCCGGTCTGATCGTCTAGGAGTTCGTCAGCGACCGTGATCAGTGCGCTGGTGAGGTCCCGGCTGGTGGTGATCGCGGTGTTGATGACGTGTCGACGTGCCAGGCGTAGGCAGGTCAGGAACGGTAGTCGGTCGGGGTCGAGGTGATGCTCGGCGGCGGTCGTGGTGATCAGGTCCCGTAACGCTTGGTAGACGATGAGATGAGCCCACATCTCCTGCCGGACACCGGTGGGATCGTGGGAACGTAGTACGACCTTCGACCCTCGCTGGTGGGTCTTGAGGTTCTGGTAGCTGTTCTCTGTTTCCCAGCGTTGGTGGTAGCAGTCGATCAGCTGTCCCGCGGTGATGTCCTGCGGGCAGAGTAGGTTGGTGACCAGCCGGTACCGCTCGGTCCGGCATGCCGTCACGCCGTGTCGGTTGGTGGTGGCGACCGTGACGGTGTACTCGATCACCCGGACGGTGATGACCGGTTCGGTGCCCCGCCGCCGCCCTGGTGGGGGTTTGATGACTGATATCCAAGATCCATCTGGCAGTGCCCTTACCACGGGCAGGTGGCGGTTGGACTTCATCCGCCAGAGCAGTCCTGCGCCGGTGGCCTCCGCTGCCCGCCACAGGTCATAGCCGTGAAAGTTCCGGTCAGCGACGAGCAGCATGTCTTCCCGTAGCAGGGGAAGCAGGGCGCGGGCCTGGACCATTTCCGCTTCGCGGCCGAACGACGCACCGATGACCGCATGCGTGCCACACTCGATCAACGTCAACAGCCACAGCCGTGGGTAGCCCGCCGTGTTGCCACCGCCACCCGCATCACGACCAAAAGCGGCCTCATTGGCGGGACTGTCGGCCGTCTGCAGCTTGGTGCCGTCCCAGGCCACGACCCGCCGTCCGGCCACGAACACGCCGGGCATGCCCGGCTCGCCCCGCGCCCCGGCCACCCGCTCGAACAGATATCTCAGAGGCGCCTCCCCCAACCGCTGACGGGCCTGAGAAAACGCCGAGGTGGTAGGGGTGATCCTGGCCAACGCGGGCCAGCCCGAAACCAGCAACCGCCACACCTGCCGGTAGCCGTCCGTACTGAACAGGCACATCGCCAACACAAACAACACCACCACCCGAGCCGGCAGCAGACGTACCCGCCGCTGAGTGACTCCGGTCGCCGCTACCGCCTCATCGATGAGCTCTCGCGGCACCGACTGTGACAGCACGCCCAGCCCGATGTGTTGCCACGCGGCGCCCGCACCAAGCCGCGGCAACGCATCCATGGAAGAATCCCCGGACAACGAAGCTCCTGTATGAATTTAGATCTTGGTCGATCCACGTTCTACAGGAGCTTCGTCTTATTCAGGCACGTGACACACCCTTAACTTCCTGGCATTGCGCCCCAGCGACATCAGAACGTCTCAACGCGCTGCCCCGGACCGGTCTGTTACCGGTTGGCCAGGAAGCGGACCAGGCTGTGGACGATCAGGAAGGCGGCCACCAGGCCCCACCCGACCAGCACGCCGAGCAGCGCGCTGTCCAGGAAGAGCAGGCCGATTCCGACCCCGGTCGGCAGCGCGGTCATCAGCAGAGTGGACCAGCCCTTGGCGCTTAGACTCTCCATAATGGACTCCATTCAGATCGGCTGCCGACCGCATATGCGGTCGCGCGGCTGGCGCCGCCGTTGGTTGCCGCACCCGGTCCCCGGGTGCCGAGAAGGCCACGACCGACCACAGTGACGGCCGGCTGGCGTACGCTCCGACCAGCGGTCGAAGTCCGCACCGATGCTAGCGGATCAACCCGGGTCGCCCCAGTCTTCGCGGCGCTCAGCGCCGGGCATCCGGGACCCGGCCGTAGAGCCGGGCCACCTCCGCGAAGGCTGCCTTGCGCTCCCAGGCTGGCGGCTCCCCCTCGGCAGCCGGCAGCGCCCGGACGATCCCGAAGCTTGCCTTGTCGAGATCCTCGGCCGGGTCGGTCGAATACGTGTAGAGCGGCTCGATGAACTCGAAGACGTAGCTGCCGTACACCCGCTCGGCCTCGAAGATCCCGACCAGCTCGGCCAGGTAGTCGGCCTGCACCCGTTCGTCCCGGCGCGGGTTGCGCCGCAGCTTCAGCTTGGGCCGGCTGGCCTCTCCCGTCGGGGGTTCGGCCAGGTCTGCGATGTGGTCGCCCCCGCCGCCGAGCCGGTCGGCCCCCTCGTACGGGCAGCAGCCGAACTCGACGATCACGATCGGCTTCCGGTAGCGGTGGAACCCGCGCAGGTCACTGACATATCGCGACTTGTTGGACTTGTCGCGGTAGTAGTTCAGACCGACCACGTCGAAGTCGCTCCAGTTGACGCTCTCCCACGTCCCGGCGCCGTAACCGATCCGGCCACCGAAGTTGGCCCGGGCGACCTTGCGCAGCCGGCCCAGTACCACGTTCAGCCGCAGGTTCCACCAGGGCAGCAGCACCCAGAGCCAGCCCAACCGCATGGCGCGGCGCAGGAAGTCCCGGCCCGGGATGATGCCCGCCATGAAGACCGTCAGCTCGCAGCCGACGTTGAAGCTCACCTCGCCGTACTGGCGGCGCAGCTCCTCGGCCGCCACCGCCATCTCCGCCACCCCGGCGATCGTGGTGGCCTGGTCGGCGTCGATCAGTCGTGGCTGGATCCACACCAGCAGGCCCAGCTCCCGGGCGATCCGGCCGGCCCGCACCAACCGGTCCCGGTCCGACCCGAACAGGTTCACCGCGTTGCAGTGCAACTCGTCCCGGATCACCGTCAGCTCGTCGCGGATCATCTCGTCGGTGAGCACCTCACGGGAGAGCATGCCGGGCACATAACTGGTGCCGACGTCGTAACAGATCCCGCGTTCGGTGAAACCCTGATAGTCCTCGGCCGGCTGCTGGTCCTGCGTCGATGCCTGCTGATCCTCCATTGGACCTTCCTGTTCGGCGTGACCACCATTGTCGCGTACCAGGTAAAGCCTGGCCGGCTTATGGCGGTCGCCGATCGGGCTCAGGTTCCGGTCGAACCCAGCCGGCGGGCCTCGGCGATCGCCGCCTCGACGTGCTGCCGGGTGCTGCCGGTGCGCTGCGTCACCTGCATCAGGACGTCCTTGACACTGCTCAGGGCGGAGAGCATCGGCCCCGGCTGCCCGCCCTGCAGCACGGTGGCCACCAGACGCTGCGCCTCGTCCACCTTGGCGATGGCGCCGGCCGTCGCGTCCCGGGCGCCGTCGACACTGTTCTGGATCGGCGCCAGCCCGGCGATCGTCTCCTGCGGGGTGGCCTGATGGGGTACGGCCGCCGTCGCTCTCGCCGCGTCGCCGAGCGAGCCGGCCAGCCCGCCGAGCTGGCCCTGCAGCTCGGCGATCGCGTTGCGGACACTTGTCAGCCCGGCGGCCACGGCGACGAAGCCGGCGCCGGCCGCCCGTACCGCCGCCTCCTGGGCCTGGTTGTCCGCGCTGGCGGCCTGCCCCCGCGCCCGCTCGACCCCGGTCAGCAGCGCCCGCAGTTCACCCGTGATCTTCTCCAGTTCCGACACGCTGCCGAGTCTGCCAAGCCGACCGCCCCAGGTGTGGGACCTCCCGGCCCGCCGGGTGCCGCCGTCCTGGGTACCGTCGTCGCCATGGAGATCAGGGTCGCCACCGGGGACGACTGGCCACGCATCTGGCCGTTCTTCGAGCGGATCGTCGCGGAGGGCGAGACGTACGCGTACCCGGATGGCCTCTCCTCGGACGCGGCCCGGCGGCTGTGGATGGAGCCGGCGCCCGGTCGGACGGTGGTGGCCGTCGACGGAGAGACCGTGCTGGGGTCGGCCAAGATGGGGCCGAACCGGCCGGGTCGGGGCGCGCACATCGCGACCGCGAGCTTCATGGTCGACCCGCAGCGGCAGGGGCGCGGGGTCGGCCGGGCGCTCGGCCGGTACGTGGTCGACGCGGCGCGCGCCGACGGCTACCACGGCATCCAGTTCAACGCGGTCGTCGAGACGAACACCGCCGCCGTCGCGCTCTGGCGATCACTCGGCTTCGAGGTCCTGGCCACCGTCCCCGAGGCATTCGACCACGCCCGCCACGGCCTCGTCGGCCTACACGTCATGTACCAGCGACTCTGACCGGCCGCTGTTCTCCGGCTGCCAGCGCTGGCGGGGTAGCAAGATCGGAAGGACATTCAGCACGCTCTGGGCGGCGATTGCGTGCTCAATGTCCTTTCGATCTTGAGCATGCGACCGCCATGGTTGGTCCTCGGGCTGCTGGCGCTGGTGGCCGGTACTCCTTGATCCACGCCTCAACCTCGGACCGGTCCCAGACGGCCAGCGGCGATCGATCAGGTCGGCGAGTTGGAGTCGAGCCTCGATCACCGCATCCGATCCAACCCGATGGCACCACGCCTCGACATGGGCGGGATCGGTGGAGACGGCGATGTTAGCCCTGTCATCGGAACGCAGTCCTGCGAATTTGTGCCTACCGGGAGGCCGAACAGCGACGCGCCGGCCGGCGCTTCAGTGCCCCGGTGTGGCTCATGACCCGGTGGCTTCCGCGCGCTGTCCACCCCCGGGGCACTCCTCGGGCGGGGCGTAGGCGCGGATGGTGCCGTTGTGCCGAGCAGCTTCTCCGTCAGCCGTGAGGGCTACGATGCGCTTACAGACGGGGCACCGGCCCCGCCGGCGCGGCGGGCGCTGGCTCACCCGGCCTCCCCGGGGCGGCGGTTGCCGGTCTCCAGTTTCATCTGCCGAGCCATGCTCCCATCGTCACCAACTGATGCAAGACGCTGGCAGATAGCAAGATCCCCACCGCGTTTCCGCTGGTGGGGATCTCTGTAGCCCGGCGAAAGGCTATGTGGCCAGGGGCGGGGTCGAACCGCCGACCTTCCGATTTTCAGTCGGACGCTCGTACCAACTGAGCTACCTGGCCGGGTGCTCGGCTCATGTTACCTGCCCAGCCTTTCCGCGGTCCTGACGGGACTTGAACCCGCGACCTCCGCCTTGACAGGGCGGCGAGCACTCCAACTGCTCCACAGGACCTAGCTCTTGCTTCCGGCCGGGCCGGTCGTGCCCCCAACGGGATTCGAACCCGTGCTACCGCCTTGAAAGGGCGGCGTCCTGGGCCACTAGACGATGAGGGCGGCTCCGCAATCATCGCACATGGCGAATCATGCGGCAGTGCTCCCACCGGCCCCGCCGGAGGCTCCGAAAGCATACGTGACGCCCGGCAGGTCGGCCAAACCGGTATCACCCTGGCCAGGGGTGATCACTTCAGCCGCAGGATGCCGTACTTGGCGCGCAGCGAACGGAGCATCCCCGGGCAGGCGCCGACGGTGCCGCTGCGGTCGCCGCCGCCGTCGTGCAGCAGCACGATCGAGCCCGGCCGGGCCTGGTTGGCGACCCGCTTGGCGATCACGGCCGCGCCCGGTTTCTCCCAGTCTGCCGGGTCGACGTCCCAGTGCAGGGCGGCCATCCCCTGCTCCCGGGCGACCTTGATCACCGCCGGCGTCCACTTCCCGCCGGGCTGCCGGTACCAGTCGATCTCGGCTCCCGGAACGGCCTGCTGGATCTGCCGGTTGGTCCGGGCCAGGTCGCTGGCGATCTCCGGCTCCGGCTTCTCGCCGAGCTTGAGGTCGTGCTGCCAGCTGTGGTTGCAGAGCGAGTGGCCCTCCCGGACGATCCGGACGACGAGCGCGGGGTGACTGCGTACCTTCGACCCGACCAGGCAGAAGGTCGCCTTGACCTTGGCCGCCCGCAGCGAGTCCAGCACCTTGGGCGTCCACTGCGGGTCCGGCCCGTCGTCGAAGGTGACGGCGACCTGCTTCTTCCCGGTGAGCCGCTGGGTGCCGTGCGGGCCGACCTTCCCCCGGGGGGCGGGCTTGGTGGCGGGAGCGGGCGTCGGGTCGGCGACGTCGGGCGGATCCGCCGGTACGGACTCGGGCGGCAGGTTCGGGACGGTGGCGGCCGGTCGGGTCAGCCAGGGCTGGGCGTCGGTGTCGGATCGGAGGGCGGTGGTGGCGTACCCGCCGGTCAGCATCACCAGCAGGGCCACGCCGCCGACGAATGCGGGGCGTTTCGGCATGCATACTCCCGAGAGGGGATCGGGACGGCGCAGGGGGCCACGCTAACGCAAATCCGCCTCGGAGTTGAGCCCCGGGGTTAGCTGGCGGTCGAGCGCCGGGGCGGTTCGAGCGCGGCGAGTAGCAGCTCGACCGCCTCGCCGAGGCCGGTCGGCCGGAGCACTCCGGCGGGCACCCCGGCCCGCCAGCCCGGGCCGGCGGCCAGCACCACCGGGGGGCGGTGCCGGCCGGCGAGCAGGGTGGCGAGCTGCCCGGGATCGCCGGTGGCGCGGGAGTGCGACCAGACGACCACCGAGGTCGGCCCGGTTCGGTTGACGGCCTCGGCCAGCGCCGTCGGCGGCACCCGGGCGCCGAGCAGCCGGCAACCGGCGCCCGCCTCGGCGAGCGCCGCGGCGAGCGCCTCCAGCGGCAGGGTGTGGTGCTCCTCGTCGGCGCAGGCGAGCAGGATCCGGGGCGGGTGCGGCCCGGCCGGCGGTCGGGTGACGGTGGCGAAGACCGCCGACACCGAGCGGGACAGCAGGTGCTCCACCTCGATCAGCCCGTCGGTGCTGGCGTGCCGTTCGCCGATCCCGGCCAGTACCGGGCGGAGCACGTCATCCCAGGCGGCGACCACTCCCGCGGTGGAGATCGCGCGTTCGATCGCCGACACCATGCCGATGGCGTCCATCCGCATCGCGGCCCGGGCCAGTCCCCGGGCGGCGGGTCCGGCCCGGCCGACCGGGATGGTGGAGCCGCCGCCGTCGCGGGCGGTCGACACCACCGGGGTGGCGGTCGCCGACGCGTGCCGGGCCCAGCGGGCGGCCTCGGCGGGGCTGACTCCGTCGGCGGTGAGCCGCCGCATGATCTCCAGCCGGGCCAGGTCCGCCGGGGTGTACCGCCGGTGGTGGCCCGGGACGTGTCCGCTCGGCCCCAGCCCGTACCGCTGGTGCCAGGTGCGCAGCGTGGTGACGGCGACGCCGAGCCGGCGTGCCACGGCCCCCGCGCTCAGGCCGTCATCGCTCACCCGACCGCTCCGGAACAGGTTCGGCCGACCGCTCCGGGACGGGATCGACCGGGGCGGCCTCGATGAACCGGTCGAGCACCCCGGCCAGCCAGGGGGCGTACGACGAAGGGTCGGCGGCCAGCTCGGCCCGCAGCGCGACCGGGTCCGCCCAACGCAGCTCGGCGACCTCCTCCGGGTCGGGCCGCAGCGTCGCGCCGGGCGGCAGGGCGCCGCGCAGGACGTGGTCGTACTCGTACTCCACCCGGCCGGTGGCCGGGTCGGTGGCCTGGTAGCGGTGCACCCCCACCTCGGTCAGCTCGACCGGCGGGGCGCCGAGCTCCTCGTCGAGGCGCCGGTTGGCGGCGGCCGGCAACGACTGGCCGGGGGCCGGATGACCGCAGCAGGAGTTCGCCCAGCGCAGCGGGAACCGGGTCTTGGTGGCCGCCCGGCGCTGCAGCAGGATCCGGCCGTCGTCGTCGACGAGCAGCACCGAGAACGCCCGGTGCAGCAGACCGGGTGCCTGGTGTGCCTCCTCGACGGTGCGTTCCCCGACCGGCCGGCCGGCGTCGTCGACCAGTTCGACCAGGTGTTGTTCCCGGGACGGGTTCACGCGGCCGCTCCCGTCACCCGGGCGGCGGCCAACTTGCCGGAGATCAACACCATCGGTACGCCCACCCCGGGCTGGGTGCCGGAGCCGACGAAGACCACGTTCTCCAGCTTGCGGTGCAGGTTCGTCGGCCGGAACGGGCCGGTCTGCAGGAAGTTGTGGGCGGCGGCGAACGGGGTCCCGGCGGCCATCCCGGCGTCGGCCCAGTCGGCCGGGGTGACGGTGCGCAGCACCTCCACGCCGTCCCGGAAGCCGACGTAGCCGCGGTCCTCCAGGGTCCGCATCAGCTGCTCCGAGTACCAGCGGGGCAGGTCGCCGCGCCAGTCCAGCTCGGCTCGGTCAAGGTTGGGCACCGGGGCGAGCACGTAGTAGGACTGTCGGCCCTCCGGCACCACGGTCGGGTCGGTCCGGCTGGGGTTGGTGACCAGCAGCGACGGGTCGGTCATCAGCTCGCCCCGGCGGATCAGCTCGTCGAAGGTGCCCTTCCAGGCCCGGCCGAAGTGGATGTTGTGGTGGGCGATCTTCCGGTACGCCTGCCGCGAGCCGACGTGCAGCACCACGCAGGACGGGGAGTAGCGCAGCCGGCGCTGCCGGGCCGGCGGCAGCAGGTCGCGGTAGGCGATCGGCAGGTCGGGGTTGAGCACCACGACGTCGGCCGGCACCCGCTCGTCCTGGTCGGTGATCACCGCGACGGCCCGGCCGGCGGACGTCTCGACCCGGTTGACGGTGGTGTCGTACCGGATCTGGACGCCGTGTTTCTCGGCGGCGCCGGCCATGCCGCGGGCGACCGCGTGGATGCCGCCGCGGGGGAAGTAGACCCCGGCGACGGAGTCGAGGTACGCGATGACGGCGTAGATGGCGAGCGCGTCGTGTGGGGCGAGGCCGGCGTACATGGCCTGGAAGGAGAAGATCCGGCGGGTCCGCGGGTCGGCGAAGAACTGGTTGATCTTCGTCTGGAGGCGCCGGAACGCGCCGGCGGTGAGCAGTCGGAGCAGGTTGGCGTTGAGCAGGTCGATCGGCGAGTCGAGGTTGCGGTCGATGAAGTCGGCCCGCTCCAGCCGCCACAGGTCCCGGGCGTAGTCGACGAACCGCAGGTAACCGTCGGCCTCCCGGGGGCCGCAGACCCGGGAGATCTCGGCCGCCATCCGGGTAGTGTCGGTGATCACGTCCAGCGTGGAGCCGTCCGGGTAGTGCGCCCGGTAGGCCGGGTCGAGTGGCTGCAGTTCCAGCCAGTCGGGGAGCCGCTCGCCCACCGCGTCCAGCGCCTCGGCGATCAGGTCGGGCATGGTCAGCACCGTCGGCCCGGTGTCGAACTCGTAGCCGTCCACGGAGAGCCGTCCGGCCCGGCCGCCCGGCACCGGTTCGCGTTCCAGGATGGTGACCTGCCGTCCGCTGCCGGCCAGGTGCAATGCGCAGGCCAGCCCGCCGAGGCCGGCGCCGACGATCACCACCCGGTCGGTCCGTCCACTCACCGTCCGCACCCGATCACCTCCCGAAGATCCCCGTGCCGCCGCCGTCACCGGTGTGTCGGCGTCCCGAAATCATGCCTGGCGTTGCGTGGCGGCCGTCGCGAGGCCGGTGAGCGCCTGGCGCGCGGCGGCTCTGACCGGCGCGTCCCGCAACACGGTCAGCGCCTCGGCCACCCGCTCGTCGATCATCTTCTGGACGTGCCGGACCGCGCCGGTGGCCGCCACCAACTCGGCCAGCCGGGCCACCTCGTCGCCGGCCTCGGCGTCGGTGGCGCCGGCCAGCCGGGTCGGTGCGGCGTCCAACTCCGCCCGCTGGTCGCCGGTGGCCAGCTCGCGGGCCAGCATCAGCAGCGCGGTCGGCTTGCCGGTCCGCAGGTCGTCGCCGGCCGGTTTGCCGGTGGTGGCCGGGTCGCCGTAGACGCCGAGCAGGTCGTCGCGGAGTTGGAACGCTTCGCCGACGGCGAGCCCGTACTGCAGGTACGCCTCGGTGGCCGGGGTGCCGGGGGTGTGGCCGGCGAGGGCGGCGCCGAACAGCAGCGGGTGCGCGACGGTGTAGCTGGCCGTCTTGTAGCGGGCCACCCGCAGCGCCCGATCCACCGACCAGTTGCGGGTGTCGGTCTCGCCGAGGACGTCGAGGTACTGCCCGGCCACGGTCTCCACCCGCATCTGGTCGTAGCAGCGCCGGGCCGCCAGCACGGTGCCGGCGGGCAGCGCGGTGTGGCCGAGCAGCCGGTCGGCCCAGACCAGGCAGAGGTCACCGACCAGGATCGCGCCGGCCTGCCCGAACCGGTCGGCGTCGCCGGTGCGGTCGCTGGCGGCGTGCCGCTCGGTGAGCGTCCGGTGGGCGGTGGGCCGGCCCCGCCGGGTGGCCGACCCGTCCATCACGTCGTCGTGCACCAGCGCGAAGGTGTGCAGCAGCTCCAGCGCGGCGAGCGCGGGCAGGATCGGGGTGAGGGACTCGTCGGCACCGGCGAGGCCGTGCCATCCCCAGTACGCGAACCTGGGCCGCAGCCGCTTGCCGCCGCCGAGCACGCAGTCCTGGGCCACCTGGGCGAAGTCGCCGAGCGCCGGGTCGACCTCCCGTAGCGCGCCGCTCTCGCCGATCAGGAAGGCCCGCAGGGTGGTCTCGACCGCCGCCGTGAGCTCGGCATCGAGCACGTCGACGTCGGCGGCCAGCGGTGGTCGGGGCGCCTCGCGGAGCGCGCTGCCCGCAACCGCTTCCGCAACCGCATCGTTGGCCACCTGGCTGACCATACCCTAGGCTTACGAGTTGCGTCGATTTCTGCGTCGATTCATCGGGTGGACCGACAGCGCCCGGGGGATCAGCAAACGGTGGACAGTGGAGGCGAACCCGTGGACGACAGCCTGAACGCGGCCTACGAACGCTGTCGTGAGCTGCACAAACATCACGGCCGCACCTACTATCTCGCGACCCGGCTGCTGCCCGCCTGGAAACGGCGGCACGTGCACGCGCTCTACGGCTTCACCCGCTACGCGGACGAGATCGTCGACCGGACCGAGGACCTGCCGCCGGCCGAACGGGCGGCCCGGCTCACCGACTGGTCGGACCGGTTCGTCGCCGGCCTGCGCGGCGCCGCCGTGGACGACCCGCTGCTGCCCGCCGTGCTGCACACCATCGCCGTCTTCGACCTGGACCGGGAGGACTTCGCCTCCTTCCTGCGCAGCATGGCGATGGACCTGACCGTCACCAGCTACCGCAGCTACGACGACCTGCTCGACTACATGGAGGGCTCGGCCGCCGTCATCGGCACCATGATGCTGCCGATCCTCGGCTCCGCCGACCGGGCGGCGGCCCGCGAACCGGCCCGCCAGCTCGGCTTCGCGTTCCAGCTCACCAACTTCATCCGCGACGTCGCCGAGGACCTGGCCCGCGGCCGCACCTACCTGCCCGACGAGGACCTCGCCAAGTTCGAGGTGACCCGCGACGACCTGGCCGCCGCCGCCGAGCGCCGGACGGCCACCCCGAAGATCAAAGACCTGATCGAGTACGAGGTCAGCCGCGCCCAGGCGCACTACGCCGCCGCCGCCCCGGGGGTCGTGCTGTTGAACCCGACCTCGCAGACCTGCATCCGGACCGCCTACCGGCTCTACGGCGGCATCCTCGACGAGGTGGCTGCCGCCGACTACGACGTCTTCACCCGGCGGGCCACCGTCCTGCGCCGCCGCCGCGCCGCCGAGGTGGCCCGCGCCCTGCTCACCCCCGCCGGCACCCCGGTCACCATCCCGGGTCCGGCGCTCGACGGCTCCGCGCCGGGTCCGGCGTCGGGCGGGTCCGTGTCGGGTTCGGCGCCCGGGTCGGCGTCGGGCGGGTCCGTGTCGGGTTCGGCGCCCGGGTCGGCGTCGGGCGGGTCCGTGTCGGGTTCGGCGCCCGGGTCGGCGTCGGGATCGGCGCCTGCCGGCTCTTCGCCGGGTCCGGCGCTCGATGGCGCCGCGTCGGGGTCGGCGTCGGGCGGGTCGACCTCGGCGGCCGCCGAGAGCGGTGGCCGGGCGCGATCGGCGGCTGCCCGCGTACCCCCGGGGGTGGCCGGGGAGGGCGATCAGTCGGCGCCGGGCCGGTGAGTGCGCGCACCGCGGTGGTCCTGTTCACCCGCGACCTGCGGGTGCGCGACCAGCCGGCGCTGGCGACCGCCGGCGCGAACTTCGAGCGGGTGGTGCCGCTGTTCATGCTGGACCCGGCGCTGGCCGGCCGGTCACCGAACCGGGACCGGTTCCTGCACCAGTGCCTGGTCGACCTCCGCGAAACGCTGCGCGGGCTCGGCGGTGACCTGGTGCTGCGGCACGGTGATCCGGTGGCCGAGACGATCCGGCTCGCCACCGAGGTGGGCGCCGAGGGGGTGGCGGTCTCCGCCGACGTCAGCCACTACGCCCGGCGCCGGGAGGCCCGGCTGCGCGCCGAGTGCGAACGGCACCGGATCGCGCTGCGCGTCTTCGGTGGCCTCACCGTGGTCGACCCCGGCGAGCTGACCCCGGGCGGCGGCGACCACTACCGGGTGTTCAGCCCCTACTTCCGCCGCTGGGTGGCGGCGAAGTGGCGCGACGAGGTGGCCGCACCGACGGCCGTCGCGCTGCCGACCGGAGTCGCGGTCGGCCGGCTGCCCGCGGCGCCGACCGGCGAGTCGCCCCGGGCCGCCGCGGGTGGCGAGACCGTGGGCCGGCGCCGGCTGCGCGACTGGTTGCCCACCCTGGACCGGTATGACGACCTGCACGACGACCTGGCCGGCGACGGCACCTCCCGACTCAGCCCGTACCTGCGGTTCGGCTGCCTGTCGCCGCTGTCGGTGGCGCTGGCGGCCGGCGAGCGCGAGGGGCCGTTCGCCCGGCAGCTCTGCTGGCGCGACTTCTACTATCAGGTGGCCTGGGCGTTCCCGGACATCGGCCGCCGGCCCTACCGGCCCGGCGCGCGCGACGACTGGGGCTACGACACCGGCACGCTCGACGCCTGGGCGCACGGGCGGACGGGGGTGTCGCTTGTGGACGCCGGGATGCGGCAGCTGCGCGAGGAGGGCTGGATGCACAACCGGGCCCGGCTGGTCACCGCCTCCTACCTGACCAAACAGCTCGGGCAGGACTGGCGGGACGGCCAGCGGGTCTTCTTCCGCTGGCTGCTCGACGGCGACGTGCCGAACAACTCCGGGAACTGGCAGTGGGTGGCCGGCACCGGCAACGACACCCGGCCGTACCGGCGCTTCAACCCCGACCGGCAGGCGGAGCGGTACGACCCGGCCGGGGAGTACCGCCGACGGCACGGTGTAGTGGACTGACCGCTGTGTGACTGCTCAGTTATAAGTTTTCTTTAGGCGTGCTTGAAGAGCCGCTGATATCTCCCGGCTGGGTTGGTATCTCCATGAACCGATCCCTACGGTATTGCGTGCGGCACCTCGGCGTGACCCCGGTCCGAGTTCGCAGCAAACAGTCGGAGGTACGGATATGCGTCGGTCCAACCACGATCGCCCGTCAGCCGGTCGTGGGCCCGGCCGTCGCGCCGCGGTCGCCATCGTCACCCTGGCCGCGTTCGGCGGCCTGGTCGGCATCAGCCAGGCAGCCCTGGCCCAGACCAACCCCCCATCGCCCGGCGCCGCCGAAGGTAGCGCGACCCCGAGCGAGGCCGCCCCGAGCAGCGCCGCGCCGAGTAGCCCCGCCCCGGGTGACGCCGCCCCGAGCAGCGCCGCGCCGACCGCCAGCCCCGGCGGACTGGAGATCCTCGGCAACAACTGCGACAACAGCGACCTGGAGGCGCACACCGGCTTCCAGGACGGCAACCGGTGCGTCTCGACCGCCTTCGGCGAGGTGGGCGACGCGGCGAATAACCCGACGCTGCTGATCGCCGAGGCGCCCCGCCGGGTCACCGCCGGTGAGCAGTTCCAGCTTGAGGTGAGCACCCGCAACCTGGTGCGGGACCGGTTCCTGCCGGCCGCGCGCGGCGGGTACTACGTCGAATCGTCCCTGCTCACCGACGAGGGTCTGGTCCGGGGACACTTCCACACCGCGTGCCGGATCCTCGACAGCACCGACGCGGCGGTCGACCCGTCGCCGGTGCCGGCGTTCTTCGTGGCGACCGAGGACGGTGGCGGCGGTGCCGAGTCCGACACGGTGACCATCACGGTGCCGGGGCTGCCGGCCGGTGTCGCGCAGTGCGCGTCGTGGGCGGGGGACGGCTCGCACCGCATCCCGATGATGGCGCGGGCCAACCAGATCCCGGCGATCGACTCCGTCCGCATCGAGGTCCAGCCGGGCGAGGAGCCGCCGGCCGAGGACCCGCCCGCTGAGGAGCCCCCGGCCGAGGAGCCGCCCGCTGAGGAGCCGCCGGCTGAGGAGCCGCCGGCTGAGGAGCCGCCCGCTGAGGAGCCGGGTGGGGAGCAGCCGCCGGCCGAGCAGCCCGACGACGAGGAGCCGCCGGCCGAGCAGCCCGGTGGCGAGCAGCCGCCCGCTGAGCAGCCCGACGACGAGCAGCCGCCCGCTGAGCAGCCCGACGACGAGCAGCCGCCCGCCGAGCAGCCCGACGACGAGAAGCCGCCGGCCGAGCAGCCGGACGACGAGCAGCCGCCCGCGGCGGAGGCGCCCGCTCCGGACGAGACGACCGAGGCGCCCGCGCCGCCGGCCGACGACCTGGCCACCCTCGACCAGGTCGCGGACAACGGCGCCGACGATGACGGCGGCAACCTCGCGTTCACCGGCGTGAACACCTTCGTCATCGGCGGTGCCGGGGTGGCCCTGCTCGTCGCCGGCGTGGTGATCCTGCTGATGACCCGGCGGCGGCAGTACCGGCCCGGCCGGCACTGACCCCACGGCGCTGTGGCCCCGCTCACCGATTCGGTGGGCGGGGCCGCAGCCGTTCATCGACCCGGCCACCCGGCGGGTGGCCGGGCGTTCCCGGGCTGCGGCATGCTGGCGGGATGACGGAACCGGAGCGGGTGGATGTGGTCGTCGTCGGGCTCGGCGTGGGTGGCGAGGAGGTGGCCGGCCGGCTGGCCGAGGCCGGCCTGGCGGTGGTGGGCGTCGAACACAACCTGGTCGGCGGCGAATGCCCGTACTGGGGCTGCATCCCGAGCAAGATGATGATCCGGGCCGGCAACGCGCTGGCCGAGGCGCGCCGGGTCGACGACCTGGCCGGCCGGGCCCGGGTCGAGCCGGACTGGACCCCGGTGGCGACCCGGATCCGCGAGGTGGCCACCGCCGACTGGGACGACACCGCCGCCGTCGAACGCTTCACCGGCAAGGGCGGCCGGTTCGTCCGGGGCACCGGAACGCTCGACGGCCCCGGTCGGGTCCGGGTCGGCGACGCGGTGTTCGAGGCGTCCCGGGCGGTGGTGCTCGGCACCGGCACGGCAGCCGTGGTGCCGCCGATCGACGGGCTCGCCGACACGCCGTACTGGACAAACCGGGAGGCGATCGAGGCGAAGGAGCTGCCCGGTTCGCTGGTGATCCTCGGCGCCGGGGCGATCGGGCTGGAGCTGGCCCAGGTGTTCGCCCGGTTCGGCTGCCGGGTCACCATCGTCGAGCCCGGCGACCGGGTGCTGGCGGTCGAGGAGCCGGAGTCCTCCGAGCTGGCCGCCGCCGCGCTGCGCTCCGACGGCGTCGAGATCCGCTGCGGGGTCCGGGCCAACCGGGTCGAGTACGGCGACGGTGGCTTCACCGTGCACCTCACCGGGGGCGAGCCCGCCCACGGCGACCGGCTGCTGGTGGCCACCGGCCGGTCGGCGCGGCTGGGCGGCCTCGGCCTGGCCAGCGTCGGGGTGGACGCCGACCAGCGGTTCCTCGGCGTCGACGACCGGCTGCGGGTGGCTGGCGCGGACGGGCTCTGGGCGGTCGGCGACGTGACCGGCAAGGGTCCCTTCACCCACACCGCGATGTACCAGGCCGGTATCGCGGTCCGGGACATCCTCGGCGAGCCGGGGCCGCCGGCCGACTACCACGCGTTGCCGCGGGTGACCTTCACCGATCCGGAGATCGGCGCGGTCGGCCTGACCGAACGGCAGGCCCGGGAGCGCGGCATCCCGGTGCGGACCGGCCACACCACGCTGAGCAGCTCGTCCCGGGGCTTCATCCACGGCCCCGGCAACGCCGGCTTCATCAAGGTGGTCGCCGACGCAGACCGGGGCGTCCTGGTCGGGGCGACCTCGGCCGGCCCGTCCGGCGGCGAGGTGCTCGGCGCGTTGGCGGTCGCGGTGCAGGCCGGCGTCCCGGTGGAGACCCTGCGGCACACCATGTACGCCTACCCGACCTTCCACCGCGCCATCGGCGACGCCGTACGCGACCTGGGGTGATGAGTTCGCGCGGCCGCACCCGTCACACCTATGACGGATCTGACGAGGTGGAAGGCTGACGTGATGGGTGCGGACCTGCGGTCGAACGAGACAGGTGGGAGCGGGCTGGGCGCGGTCGACGAGCCGGGCTTCTCGCGGCTGGCGCAGCGGCACCGGCGGGAGCTGCACGTGCACTGCTACCGGATGCTCGGGTCGTTCGAGGACGCCGAGGACACCGTGCAGGAGACGTTCCTGCGCGCCTGGCGGCGGCGGGAGACCTTCGAGGGACGGTCGACGTTCCGGGCCTGGCTGTACCGGATCGCCACCAACGCCTGCCTGGACCTGCTCGCCAAGCGGCGGCCGGAACCGGCGACCGGGGGCGAGGTGCGGTGGTTGCAGCCGTACCCGGACCGGCTGCTCGACGAACTGCCCGCTGGCGACGCGGACGAGCCGGAGGCCGTCGCCGTGGCCCGGGAGACCATCGAGCTGGCGTACCTGGTCGCGGTCCAGCACCTCGCGCCGCGCCCGCGGGCCGTGCTGATCCTGCGGGACGTGGTCGGCTGGCCGGCGAAGGACGTGGCGGAGCTGCTCGGCGACTCGGTCAACTCGGTCAACAGCGCGCTGCAGCGGGCCCGCGCCGGCATGCGGGAGCACCTGCCCGCCGAGCGGCAGGACTGGACCGGCAGCGACGAGGACGCCGGAACCCGCGAGCTGGTACGCCGCTTCACCGACGCCAGCGTGGCCACCGACATCGACCGGCTGGCCACGCTGCTCCGCGACGACGTCCGCTGCTCGATGCCGCCCACGCCGGGGCTGTACGTCGGCCGCGACGCGGTGCTGAACAACTGGGTCGACGACGGCTTCCCGGGCATGACCGGCCTGCGCGCGGTACCCACCACCGCCAACCGGCAGCCCGCCGTCGCCTTCTACCACTGGCGGCAGTCCGAGGGCGCGTACCTGCCGCTGACCCTCGACGTCCTGCGGGTCACCGGCGGCGCGATCACCGAGATCGTCACGTTCCACGCCGACCGGTTCCCGCGGTTCGGCCTGCCGGAGCGCCTGCCCGCGGACGGGACCGAGTAGCGACCTTCACCGGCAATATGACTGGGTTCGTTCGTGAACTCCGGGCAAACCTGCGTCCGGCCGGCGGCGAACCGTTGACGATCTGAGCGCTACTGCTGTTACCGGTGAGGTTTAACAGCAGTAGCGCCCAGATCAACAAGAGGATCGCGGTTGGGCCGGTCAATGGCTGCGCGGCTCGGCGTTCTCCTGTTGTGGGTGCGGGGGGAGGGTGCGGTGGTGATGGCGGTGGCGCAGGACGACCCAGGCGGCCACCGCGCCGACGGCCACGGTGGCCAGGCCGGCGGCGAGGATCGTCGCGCGGGCGCCCAGGCCGGTGACCAGCGGGCCGCCGACCATGGTGCCGAGCGGAACGGAGAGCATCGCCAGCGCCGAGTACGCGGCCAGCACCTGAGCCCGGGTCCGGTCGTCCGTCGACCGCTGCAGCATCGCCATCGTGGTCGCCGGAAAGGGCGCCCAGATCAGCCCGCCCAGGGCGAACGCGGCCAGCGCGACCCCGGTCGGCGCGCCGAAGCCGAGCGGCAGCAGGGCGGCCCCCCACCCGATCACGATGCCGATCGTGGTCGGCCAGAGCCGCCACCGGCGCAGGTAGCCGGCCGCGAAGCCGCCGATCACCGCCCCGACCCCGAAGACCGTCCAGAACGCGGCCAGCGCACCGGCCGAGCCGAGCTCCCTGGCCGCGTGGATCGGCAACGCCACCTGCACCGGCCCGTACAGGAAAAAGAACGCGAAGACCAGGGTGACCAGCCCGAGCAGCCGCCGGTCGGCGCGGATCAACGCGAACCCGGCCAGCCGGGCCGTCGGCCGGTCCTCCGGCGCGGCCCGTGCCGTTCGCGGCACACCGAACGCGTAGCTCAGCGCCAGCACGGCGAAGGTCGCCGCGTCGATCGTGATCACCAGGACCGGACCGCCGAACGCGATGACGATCGCCGCCAGCGCCGGCCCGAACAGCCCGGAGGTCTCGCCGAGCAGGCTGATCAGGGCGTTGCCGGCCAGCCGGTGTCGCTCGGGCAGCAACTCGGCCACCAGGGTGAACCGGCCGGCCGACCCCCACGCGCTCAACAACGCGGAGAGGCCGAGCAGGGTCACGTAGAGCCAGATCTCCAGCACCCCGGCGAGGTAGCAGATCGGGATCAGGAACAGCCCGGCCGCCCGTAGGGTGGCGTCCCAGGCCGCGAGCTGGGCACCGGACCGACCGGCCAGCAGCCGGCCGAACAGCACCGTCCCCAGCACCCCGGGCAGGGTGTACGCGGCCACCGCGGCGGCGACCCAGAGGCCGGCCGCCCGCCCGGGTGCGAGTTGGATGGCCAGCCAGCTCACCGCCAGCAGGCTCATCGCGTCGCCGAGGTAGGAAAGGGTGAAGCCCGGCAGCAACCGGCGCAGCACCGGGTGCGCGACCACCGGTCGGTACGGCGTCGACCGGACGGCGCGGGACAGCACAGCCAGGATCACCGCCGAAGCATTCCAGCGGGTACGCCCCGGCGACCAGTGGCTACGCTCCGAGCGGAAGGCCGGCCCTGGCCTGGTGCCGCCCCTGGTCCGGTGCCGGCCGGTGGGCGGGCACCGGGCTTTGCGGGACGTGGCTAGAATTCACGAACGCGCCCGGAGGGCGTTTTCCACCGAGGACGGAGGAGAACACGGTGACGGATGAAGAGTGGGCGCCGACCGGCGTCGACACCAGCGTCCCCAGTGTCGCCCGGGTCTACGACTTCTTCCTCGGTGGCAAGGACAACTTCGCCATCGATCGGATGGTGGCCGAAAAGGCCAACGAGATCACTCCGGACGGCGCGAAGGCCGGACGCGCCAACCGCGCCTTCCTCCGCCGGGTGGTTCGGCATCTGGTGGCTGACCAGGGGATCACCCAGTTCATCGACGTCGGTTCGGGGTTGCCGACGCAGGGGAATGTGCATCAGATCGCCAAGGAGTCGAATCCGCAGGCGAAGGTGGTGTATGTCGACAATGATCCGATCGTGTTGGCGCACGGTCGGGCGTTGCTCGCTGACGGTGGTTCTGCGACGGTGATCCAGGCGGATCTGCGGGAGCCGAACGCGATTCTGGAGCATCCGGAGGTGCGTCGGTTCATCGACTTCGATCGGCCGGTCGGTTTGTTGCTCTTCGCGATCCTGCACCATCTCTCCGACGACGAGGACCCGGCCGGCGTCACCCGGACGCTCATCGACGCGTTGCCGCCGGGTAGTTGGGTGGCGATCTCGCACTTCCGGGACCCGGGCGAGGCGCACCCGGATGCGTCGGCCAGGGCGCGGGAGGTCGAGAAGCTGTTCAACCAGACGCTCGGCACCGGACGGTGGCGCAGTGACCAGGAGATCCTCACCTACCTGGACGGTCTCGACGTGGTTGAGCCGGGACTGGTGCCACTGCCCGACTGGCGTCCCGACGCCGGCGATCCGCCGTCGGAGCAGACCTACACGTACCACACCTTCGTCGGTGTGTTGGCGCGGAAGCCGGGCGTATCCAGCGAGGATGGAGGTGCGGGATGACCGACGAGGAATGGGTGCCCACCGGCGTCGACCCCACTGTCCCCAGCGTCGCCCGGGTTTACGACTGGATGCTCGGCGGCAAGGACAACTTCGCCGTGGACCGGATGGTGGCCCAGAAGGCGCTGGAGATCACTCCGGACGGTCCCGAGGCCGGCCGCGCCGGTCGGGCGTTCCTCCGCCGGGTGGTTCGGCATCTGGTGGCTGACCAGGGGATCACCCAGTTCATCGACGTCGGTTCGGGGTTGCCGACGCAGGGGAATGTGCATCAGATCGCCAAGGAGTCGAATCCGCAGGCGAAGGTGGTGTATGTCGACAATGATCCGATCGTGTTGGCGCACGGTCGGGCGTTGCTCGCTGACGGTGGTTCTGCGACGGTGATCCAGGCGGATCTGCGGGAGCCGAACGCGATTCTGGAGCATCCGGAGGTGCGTCGGTTCATCGACTTCGATCGGCCGGTCGGCTTGTTGCTCTTCGCCATCCTGCACCACCTCTCCGATGAAGAAGACCCGGCCGGAATCGCCAGGATGATGATCGACGCGTTGCCGTCCGGCAGTTGGGTGGCGATCTCGCATTTCCGGGACCCGGGCGAGGCGCACCCGGACGCGTCCCGCAAGGCGCGGGAGGTCGAGAAGCTGTTCAACCAGACGCTCGGCACCGGACGGTGGCGCACCGACGACGAGATCCTCACCTACCTGGACGGCCTCGAACTGGCCGAACCGGGCCTGGTGCCGGTGGCGGACTGGCGGCCCGACCCCGACGAGCCGCCCTCGGAGCAGACCGACACCTACCACACCTTCGCCGGCGCACTGGCCCGCAAGCCGTGACCTGTCGCCGCTGACCCGGCCGGGCGGGCCGCCGACGAGGCCCGGCCGGGTCAGCGGCGGGCGCGAGCAGACCAGCGGGCGATCCTCGCCCAGGACCAGATCGTGTCGGCGACGATGACGAAGGTCCAGATCCGGCTCGCCTGCAGCGGCCAGCCGCCGCCCATGTTCCCGGTGACGATCTCCTCCCAGGTCAGCTGGCCGGTCAGCGCCGCGTACGGCCAGGAGTGCCCCAGCAACGCCAGCACTACCTGCGCGACCAGGTAGAGCGCGAGGTGCGCCAACCAGCGTCGTCGCTCGGTGGCGATGGCTTCGTCGACCGGACCGGATACGCGGGCTCGGGTGGGATCGGGCTGGGTGGCCATACCGTCACCAGACCATGCGGACGCGGCCGGGTCGTCCTCCCGGAAGCGGAAACCCCGGTACCCCGAAGGGACCACCCCCGGCACCTCAACTGCCGATGCCGCCGCCGGAGTGGGAGCAGCTTGGCGGTCAGCTGCCGGTGTGCACCGCCCGCCGGGACGGGCGCAGCTTGGCGGTCGCCGTGCCGGCGCCGGTGGCGATCCCCATCAGCAGCTCGTGGACGGTCTGCCGGGCGTCGTGGCGGGGCCGCCAGCCGAGCTCGTCCCGGGCCCGCGAACAGTCGACGATCGGCGCCGACGCGGTCAGGTCCAGCCAGCCCGGCTCGGTCGGCACGATCCGGGCCCGCCAGGCCGCCCGCACCGCCAGCCGCAGCGCGACCATCGGCGTCGGAACCGGCATGGCGCCGAGCTCCTCGGCGAGCAGCGGGCCGTCGAGCACCGGCTCGGTGGCCAGGTTGAACGGCCCGACCAGGTCGCTGCGCAGCGCCAACAGGTACGCCTCGGCGGCGTCATCGGCGTGCAGCACCTGCCCGCGAAGCTGGCGGTGCCGGGGGATCACCGGCAACCGGCCGGTCCGCAGCAGCGAGGTCGGCGCCAGCCGGCCGATGAAGTAACGGGTGATCTCGGAGCCGGCGTCCCGTTGGAAGACCAGCGCCTTGCGTAGCCGGGTCACCAGCAACTCCGGATGCTCCCGCTCGTACCGGTCGAGCAGCGCCTCCACCGCGGCCTTGTCCACGCTGTAGCCGGAGCTGCCGACCCCGGTCGTCGGCCAGCTCTCGTCCACCCGCCGATCCTTCGGACCCGGCGAGTACGCGGCCACCGAGGAGGCGTACACCAGCTTCCTGATGCCCGCGTCGAGCATCGCGGTGAGCAGGTGACGGGTGCCGCCGAGGTTGGTCCGGCGCAGCCGGGCCCTGCGGTGACTGGGCTGGATCCGCCAGGCGAGGTGGACGACCGCGTCCACGCCGGCCAGCAGTTCGGTGAGCGGCTTCAGGCAGGCCGGGTCGCCGAGGTCCAGCGCGTGCCAGCGCACCCCCTGGTACGGGGGGCCGGCGTCCGGGCGGGGTGTCCGGCGGGCGATGCCGATCACCTCGATGTCCGGTTCGTCGGACAGCCGGCGCAGCAGGGCGGTGCCGACGTTGCCGGTGGCTCCGGTGATCACGATCCGCATCCCCGCCTCTACCCGGCCGGCGGCCGGACATGCCCGAACGGGTCGGCTGGTGCTCGACGCCCGCCGGTTTGTCGGCGCGGAGACCGGGAAGCCGCAACGGGTGCGAGCAGCGTTGACGAGAATCGAGCGGGCCGCCCGGCTGGACGGGGCAGCCGACCAGCTCCAGCGGCGGGTGTGGTCGACCTTCCGGTCGCAGCGGGTCCGTGACCTGCTGCACGGCGTCTGGCTCGGGCATCCGCTGCACCCCGCGCTGGCCCAGGTCCCGATCGGGGCGTGGACCAGCGCGGCGATCCTCGACCTGCTGCCCGGCCCGCGGCGGCCGGCCACCGTGCTGGTCGCGGTCGGGGTGGCGGCCGCGGTTCCGGCGGCGGCGGCCGGGGCGAACGACTGGGCGGAGCTCTCCCGGGACCAGCGCCGGGTCGGGCTGGTCCACGCCGCCGCGAACGCGGTGGGCACGGTCTGCTACGCCGGCTCGCTGGTGGCGCGGCTTGCCGGGCGGCACCGCGCCGGTCGTACCCTCGGATTTCTCGGGCTGGCCGCGGTGAACGGCGGCGCGTACCTCGGCGGTCATCTGGCGTACAAGCAGGCGGCCGGCGTCAACCAGGGCGTACCGGAGCTGCACCAGATGTCGGACGGCTGGCGCCCGGTCGCCGACCTGGCCGCCATCCCCGAGGCCACCCTGGTCACCCGGAAGGTCGACGACGTCGCGGTGGTGGTCTACCGGGACGGCGACGAGGTGACGGTGATGCTGGAGCGCTGCGCCCACCAGGGCGGGCCGCTCGGCAGCGGGGAGGTGGCCCGGGTGGATGGCCGCACCTGCGTGATCTGCCCCTGGCACGGCAGCACCTTCGAGCTCGGCGGCGGTGAGGTGATTCACGGACCGGCCGGCACCGACCAGCAGGTGCTACCGA
Organism: Solwaraspora sp. WMMD1047; assembly: GCF_029626155.1. NCBI lineage: Bacteria > Bacillati > Actinomycetota > Actinomycetes > Micromonosporales > Micromonosporaceae > Solwaraspora > Solwaraspora sp. WMMD1047. Next base: position 171,559 of record NZ_JARUBL010000001.1, read on the forward strand.
CCCGGGTGATCGGCGGCACCCTGCACACCCGCCTGCCCTGACTGGTCCCGGGCCAGCAGCGGCTCGGCGAGCAGGACCGCCAGCGCCGCGGCGAGCAGCACGACCCCCACCAGGGGGGTGGCACGCACCCCGGCCACCGGTAGCAGCACGCCGCCGAGCAGGGCACCACCGGCGATGCCCGCGTTGAAGGCGGCGCCGTTCGCCGCCGACGCGACCTCGGTGCTGCCGGGGGCGATGTGCATGATCCGGCTCTGCATCGCGGTCGGGACGGCGGCCAGCGACATCCCGGTCAACCCGACCAGGCCGACCGCCGCCGGCTGGGCGGCACCGAACAGGTAGAGCCCCGCCAGCGCGGTCATCGCCGTGGCCACCGGCGCGATCACCGCTGGGCGGGGGTGCCGGTCGGCGAGCGCGCCGGCCGCGAGCGTCCCGAACACCCCGGCCGCCCCGAAAACCAGGAGCAGCAGGCTCACCGTTTCCAACGCGAACCCGCTGACCTCGGTCAGGAACGCGACCACATACGTGTACGCGGTGAACAGGCCGGTCACCGCCAGCGCGGTCACCACCAGCACCACCACGAAGCGGCGCCGGTCCGGTTCCGTGCCGGTGGCCGAGTGCCCCTGCCCGGCCGGCGTGGTCGGCAGCAGCGTCGCGATGCTCACCAGGGCGAGCAGGCCGAGCCCGCTCAGCGCCAGGAAGGCAGCCCGCCAGCCGGCCTGCTGGCCCAGCCAGGTGCCGGCCGGCACGCCGAGCACCGCGGCGAGCGACCCGCCCGAGTACGCGACCGCGATCACCCGACTGCGGACCCGGGGCGGGAACAGCCCGCTGGCGGTCGCCGCGATCACCCCCCAGAACACCGACTGGGCGAGCGCCGTGACCACCCGGGCGACCAGCAGCAGCCAGTACGTCGAGGAGGCCACCGAGAGCAGGGTGGCCAGCACGAAGACGGTCAACAACCCGGACAGCAGGAAGCGGCGCGGAATCCGCAGGGTCAGCCGGGTCAGCGGCACCGACACCACGGCCACCGTCAACCCGTACCCGGTGACCAGCAGGCCCACCGCGGACAGCGAGGTCTGCAGGTCGGCCGCGATCAGCGGGAGCAGACCGATCGGCAGGTTCTCGGTGGTGACGAAGGCGAACGCGCCGAGGGCGAGGGCGCCCACCACGGCCGCGCCGCGCAGGGTCACCCCGGCGGGAGCGGGGGCGACGGCGGTCGGGGTGGCTGCGGGCACCTGCCGGATTCTCCGCCGTCCCCGCCGACCTGCCCAGCCAATTAGCCTGGGCAGTGGCCGGGATCGCACCCGGCGGCCGGGGAGCCCTGGCCAGGAGCCCCGGCCGGATGGGGTCAGCCGCGTGGCCGCCGGAACCGGTTGCGGTGCCGCCCGACCTCGATCTCGCCGCTCTGGCCCACCGACTGCCGGCGCAGCCCGAGCACCGCGCCGATCTGGGCGCCGATGATGCTGGCGGCGGCGATCACCGCGGAGACCGCCAACGGCCGGTTCATCTCGCCCGGATCACCGGACCGGGCCGCTCCGCTGGCGTACGTGGTGCGGCCGTCGCCCGCGGTGCGGCCGTCGTCGTCGCTCGGCGGCCGGACCGGCGGGGCCGGCGACTCCGGCGGTGCCGTCGGTTCGGCCGCGTCGGCCCCCGGTCGCCCGGCCCGGTCCTGATCGGCAGGCGGCGGCGGGGGCGGCGGTACCCGGACCAGCCCGGTGGCGTGCGGGCGCAGGCCGTGGTCGCGGGCGTCCGCCGGCATCTTCAGCAGCTGGCCGGGTTGGATCCGGTCCGGGTTGCGGATCTTGTTGAGCTTCGCCAGCTCCGGATACTGGTCGAAGTCGCCCAGGTAGCGGTCGGCGATGTGGCCCAGGTAGTCACCCCGCTCCACCCGGTAGACCGGATCAGCCGGCTCGGTGTTGTTGCTGGCCTGGTTGACCAGCCAGTGCGGCGCCCGCACCGCGGTCGCCGGCGGCGCCGGGCGGGCGACGGCCGGCGCGCTGACCGCCGGCGCCGCCGGCGGCGCGTAGTGCGGTGCGGTCATCGTGCTCGCGGCGGTGGCCGCCGGGCTGGCGACCAGAATCAGCGCCACCGACCCGACCAGCGCGGCCGCCGCCCGCTGCTGCCGGCTCAGCCCGGGCAGCCGGATCGCCGGCCGGCCGATCATCCGGGCCGGCAGCTCCACGAGTACGGAGAGCGCGAACGTCGCCCAGCCGGCCCAGCCGAGCAGCGCCAGCGCCCGCAGGAAGAGCTGGCCGTCGTCGCGGCTGGTCAGGGTGGTGCCGATCTCGCTGAGCGTCGGAACGTGGTCGGGCAGCGGGTTGCCGGCGAAGGCCAGCAACGCGATCGGGCCGCCGGCCAGCACGGCGACCAGGACGGCGAGGGCGCCGAGACCGGTGAAGAACTGGCCGGTCCGCCGGGCCGCCGAGACGCGCGGGGTGGGCATCGCTGCCTCCTAGGGCGAGGGGTTACACGTCAGAGGTGGTGAGTAGTCGTGCGGTGGAGGTGCCGGTGACCTCGATCGTGTCGGGGAACCCGAACAGATCGAGGAAGATCGTGTCGTAGTCGACCGTGACGACGACGGTGATGTCCTGCTCGCCCGGTTCGTCGAAGCTGACGCTCACCAGCTCCGCGCCGTCGACGTCGGAGACGTAGGTGGTGACGGCCTGGGTGGCCGCCGCCTCGTCGAGCACCTTCTCGCCGCCGGCGATCGCGGACGCCAGGTCGATGGCCTGGCCGCCGGCCCGGGCCGCCTCGGCGGCGACGTTCGCGGCCCGCTGGGCCGCCTGCAGCCGGCCGGCGCCGTCGTAGGTGAGGCCGATGACCATCAACAGTCCGCCCAGCGCCACGGCGAGCAGCAGGCTCACCCGGCCGGCGTCCCGCGCGGCATGCTCGCCCATCAGTCGCTCCGGGCCCGGTAGCGGTCCAGCGGCGAGGTGAAGGTGGCCTCCATCGACGCGCCGTCGTCCATGTCGAACCCCGCGATCGTGATGTCCAGATAGGAGACGAAGCAGGAGACGGTGACCGTCACCGACGCGTCCTGGCCGGGCAGGCTGCCGAACGCCTCGTCGAAGCCCACCTCGTCGCCCCCGACATGCCCGGTGAAGTCCAACGTCGGCTCGTCCGCGCAGGAGAGCCCGGTCCAGTCGAGCTGGGCGGCGGCCGCCTCGGCGGCGGCGGTCTTGGCCTCGTCGGCGTCCCGGGCGATGGAGGCCGCCCGCGCCGCGTCGTGCGCCGCGAAGTCGATCGCCTGGCCGGCCACGGCCGCCCGCCCGACCATCCCGGCCAGCACGATCAGCCAGATGAAGACCGGCGCGAGGATCGCCACCTCCACGGAGGCGGAGCCTTGCTCCCTCGACCTCGCCGCCGCGGCGGCCCACCGTCGGGCCGTCATGGCGGGGTGAACCGTTCCACGGTGCCGTGCGCGGTCTGCGAGATGTCCGGCATCGGCAGGAACGGGATGATCGTCAGCGCCTCGCCCTCGACGGTGGCGCTGACCTCGGCGGTGTCCGGGCTGACCGTCACCGCCACGTCCCAGTCGACCAGCCAGTCGCCGGCCTGGTCGAGGAAGCTCTCGGCCTGCGTCTCGCCGACCCCGGCCGGCGCCTGATAGGCCCGCTGCGCGTTCACCGCCTGCTGAGCGGCGTGCATGGCGGTGGTGCGGGCCAGGAACCAGGCGGCGGTCTGGATCGAACCGAACAGCAGCACCAGGATCGCCGGCATCAGGATGGCCAACTCCACCGGGTTCGCCCCCCGGTCCCGGCCGTGGCACGCCACCGCGCGCCGCACCGCGTACGCGATGCGGCGCCCGGTGGGCCACGTCCGGTGCGGCACGGCTACCCGCCGTCCCCGCCAGGTCCTTCGCCCACACCGGGGATCTCACCCATCCAGTCGGTGACGGCGGTCTCGGCCAGCAGGACCAGCGCGAGGGCGATGATCGCCAGGCCGGCGATGATGACGGCGGTGGGAACCGGGCTGTCACCCCGGTCGCGTTCGGCGGTGACCCGCAGCTCGGTCAGTCGGGTGCGTAAGGCGTCGAAGAGGTCGAGGGGGAATCTCACGGATGGCTCCTTTCTCGATGATCTGGGGGAGGGCTACCTGGGTCAGATGCGAGCCAGGAAGGGGTAGATGACGAAGCCGATCAGGACGAAGACGAGCAGGGACCCGGGGATGTCCAGCCGGCTGGTGACCGCCTCGGCCCGGGCCAGGTTGTCGGTGCGGATCTGATCGCGCAGCGAGTCGGCACGGCCTCGCAGGGTGTCGTGTACCTGGGCGCCCTCGGTGCCGGAGGACTGCATGATGGCGCCCACGTCGCCGAGTTCCGGGACGCCGATCTTCTCGGCCAGATCCCGCAACTCGTCCCAGGGGGAGTGCATCTGCAACTGGGCCAGCCGCAGCGCCTCCCGGATCCGTTCGAACACCCAGCCGTCGCAGACCGCCGCCGCCCGTTCCAGCGCCTGGACGGGACCGTGCGCGGCGGAGAGCTGCAGGGCGACCAGGTCGAGATAGGTGCAGACGGCCGCGCTGAACTCCCGGCGGGCGGTGGCGGCCCGGCTCAACACGTCGCGGTGGGCGACCAGCATGGCCAGCAGGCCGAGGCCCAGCCCCGCCACGGCCGGCACCACCACCGGCGGTCGGTGGCCGGCGACGTACACCAGCGTGGTGGCGATGATCGGGGCGGCCAGGCCGATCAGGCCGGAGAGGACCAGCGAGAGGGCGTACTGCTCGGGGGTCCGGCCGATCAGCGCGAGCTGCCGGTGCGGCGGGCGCAGCCAGCGGGCCACCCCGGTGAGCCAGTCGAGTTCACCGCCCGCGGAGACCGACGACCGGGCGGTGCCAACGGTCACCGGCGGGTGCAGCCGCCGCAGCGCCGGCCCGAGCGCCGGGGTGGCCGGCAGCGCCTCACGGACCAGCAGGAACAGGCCGAGTCCCACCGTCGCTCCGGCGACCACACTGAGCGCCAGCTGCCAGTTGAGGATCACGCCACCACCTCCTCGGCCGGCGGCGGGGAGAGGAACCGGGTCGGCGTCGGCGGCAGGCTCATCGCCCGCACCCACACCAGCAGGGCGATGAAGCAGACGCCGAGCACCACCATCACCACCTGGCCGACCGGGGTGCCGTACGGATGCATGTAGCCGGGGTTCAACAGCCCGTAGCCGAGCACCAGCAGGGTCATCCCGGTGAGGAACCGCACCGCGAAGCGCGGCTGGGTCCGCTTCGCCTCCACCTCGCGGCGGGTGGCGACCTCGGAGGCCGCCGCCGACGCGATCGAGGCGAGCACGTCGCCGAGCCGCTCACCCCGGTCGGTGATGTGCAGGATCAGCGCGGCGACCACCTGGTCGGCGACCGGGTCGCCGATCTCGTCGGCGAAGGCCAGCAGCGCGGAGCGGCCCAGCCAGCCGGCCTGCAGCCGGGCGGCGAGCTGGCGTACCTCCGGCTCGATCTCCGCCGGCGCGGTGGCGACCGTACCGATGATGGCCTGCTGCAACCCCTGGCCGGTGCCGGAGACGTCCTTGAGCCGCCGGGTCCACTCACCGACCGCCTCGATCCGGGCGATCGCCCGCTGCTCGGCCCTGCCGACGCTGAACAGCCACGGCGCGCCGGGCACCGCCACCGCCACCAGCAGCCCGACCATCGGCAACCCGGTCAGCAGGAAGGCCAGCGCACCGGCCAGCGCGGCGAACGCCAGCAGGGTCTGGTGGGCCCGCTGGTCGCGCCTGGTGGTGCCCGAGCCGAGCCAGAGCCGCCGCACCGAGCCGCCGAGCCGGGACGGCGGGCCGGGCGGCCGGGTGGTGCCGACCAGCGCGACGATCGCCAGCACCAGCCCGGTCACGCAGGCGACCCCGCTGAGCACCGCGATCAGTTCGATGTTGGCGGGCAGGTTCATGGCGCCAACCTGGTGTTGCGCGGCCGGCGCCAGGCGCCGGTCCGGGCCTCGATGTAGCGGCTGAGCAGGCGTACGTCGTACCCGACCCGCAGCAGCTGCTCGCGGATGCGCTCCGGCAGGTGCATCGGGATGGCCCGGCCGTCCGGGCCGGGACCGAAGACCGTGGTGGTGGTGATCCGGCTGCTGTCGCCCACGCCGATCACCTCCTCGACGTGCGAGATGAAGCGGTGCTTGCGGCCGCCGATCGCGGTCTCGTCCTCGATGGTGACGTAGACGATCAGGTCGAGGGCGTTGCCGGCCATCCGGCGGGCCTGCTCCACGGTCATCTCCCGGCCGTGGGCCAGCGCCAGCTCGATGATCCGCTCGCTCACCCCGTGCGGGGTACGGGCGTGGATGGTGCACATCGAGCCCCGGCTGGTCGTCATCGCCTGCAGCATCGGCACGATCTCGCGGGACCGGACCTCGCCGACGATGATCCGCAGTACGCCCATCCGCAGCGCCACCGGGATCAGGTCGGCGATCGTCACCTCACCGGCCGGGCGGCCGTCCAGTCCGCGTTCGCCGTGGCCCTCGCGGGACTCGAAGCTCATCACCGCCCGGTGCTTGAGCCGGCGCCGGGCCGGCAGCAGCTCCCGGCTCTCCTCCAGCAGCACGTACGGCTCGTCCGGCGGGATCTCGTCCATCAGCGCCCGGATGACGGTGGTCTTGCCGGCCCCGGCCAGCCCGGCGACCATGATGTTGAGCCCGGCCCGCATGGCGGCCCGCAGGAAGTCGCGGATCAGCACGTCGAGCATCTCGTCCAGGTCGCCGCGCGCCCCGCAGAGCTCGTCGAGCGTGACGTCGAGGGTGTTGTGCTTGCGGATCACCGCGTACGGGCGGTGACTGACCAGGAAGACCGCGGCCAACCGGCTGCCGTCGGGCAGTTGCAGGTCCAGGGTCGGCTTGGAGGTCGACAGCGACCGTTCGGTGGAGCCGGCCCGCCGGGCGGCGGCCTGCAGGATCTCCACCATCTCCTCGTCGCTGTCGGCGATCGGGTCGCCCCAGTCGACGCCGCCGCCGCGCCGGGTGATCCGGACCAGGTCGCAGCCGAGGATGTGCACCTCCTCGATGGTGTCGTCGACCAGCAGGGTCTGCAGCCGGCCGAGCCCGACCAGTTCGGCGGTGACCTGGTCGAGCAGGCTGCGTTCGTCGCTGGCCAGGATCGGGGTGCCGGCCCGGCGGGCCGCGTCGGCGTACTCGGCGACCACCGCCACGGCCAGCCGGCCGCGCTCGGCGTCCTCCTCGGCGGGGGTGTACGCCCGGCCGCGCTGCCAGACCGTGAGCCGTTCGCTCAGCTCCCGGCGGAGCTGGCGGACCAGCGCGAAGTCGACCCGGGCGCGCAGCGGCGGCGCACCGTCGGCCGGGGCGGCGTACCCGTTCGGGGCGGTCGCGGCCGGCGCCGCGTGCTGCGGTCCCGGCCCGAGTTGTCGCGGGACCGGGTCGGCGTGCCGGGGGGCCGGTTCGTTGTGCTGCGGGGCCTGCCGGGGGTACGGCGGACCTGGTTCCGGGTGCCAGGGATGCCCGGCGTGCTCCGGCGGTCGCGCCGGCCCGTGCCCGGTGCCCGGACCGTTCGCCGGCGGCCGCCCGGTCGGCGGGGCGTACGCGACCTGGCGAGCGGCGGTGGAATGGCCGTTGGGGGCGGACCGCCCGGTGGTCGGCGCTGCGCCGTCGTCCGCCCGGTTCGCGGTCGTCGGGTGATGGCCGGTCGGCGCGCCGTGCGCCGGGGTGGCGGTGCGGACGGGCGCCGCCTGACCGGGCGGTGCCGGGTACCGGACCAGGTTGGCCGGGTGAGCTGAGCGCGCCGCACCCGGCAACGGTGCACTGTGCACCGACTGGCCGTCAGAGTTCGGCTGGCCGGCGTAGTTCGGCTGGCCGGCGTAGTTCGGTTGGCCGCCGTAGTTCGGCTGACTTCCGTGGGCCGGCAGGTTGCCGAGGGCGGGCCGGTTGCCGAGAGCCGACTGGCCGCCGTGGGGCGGTTGGCTTCCGGGCGCGGAAGGGCCGGGATGTGGCGGTTGGTCGTCGGGGTTCGCCGGGGTGCCGGGGGCGGCGCGCAGTGGCGGCGGGCCGAGCGGGGGCGTGGTCGAGGTGGCGCTGTCGTCGGGGACCCGTGGGTCGCTGGAAACCGGCTCAAACCGCATGCGGCACCTCCTGGCTGGACGGCCAGCTCAGCCGCGCGCGGCGCCGGTCCATCAGGGTGCGTACCGGCACTTCGAGGGAGTCGGCGGCCCGCATCAGCGGCCGTCCGCCGCGCACGGTGCCGCCGTGGCTGAGCACCTCGGCGGTACGCGGGTCGTGCGGCAGTTGGGCGATCACCGGCAGCCCGAGGGCCTTGCTGACCTCGCCGCGGCCGTGGCCGTCGCCGACCAGCAGCAGCCGCAGCGATCCGGCCGGCACCCGGTGGTCGGCGAAGTCCCGTTCGATCGCGTTCACCGTGGCCCGGGCGCTGGACAGGTGCGGCAGGTGGGCGGAGGTGACCACCAGCACCACCGAGGCGGCCCGCAGCAGCGGCCACGGCGGGGCGACCACCTGCAGCCGCCCACAGTCGACAATCACGTCGTACGCGGGTTGGCCCTTCTCCAGTTCGACGAAGAAGTCGGCGAACCGCTGCCAGAGCGGGGTGACGCTGCCGGCCTGGACCGGGTCGACCACCCCGGGCAGCAGCAGCCGTTCCCGCTTGGGCGCGTCCAGGTCGACCAGCTGCGACCAGAACGCCTCTTCGAGGTTGCCGTCGCGCAGTTCGCCGACGGCCAGCTCGCCGATGCCGCGCGGGCCGTCCAGCGCACCGCCGAGGTAGCCGGCGAGGATCGAACCGCCGGCCGGGTCGCACTCGGCCAGCACGACCCGGTGGTGCCAGGTGAGCGTGCAGGCCAGCGCCGCCGTGGTGACCCCGGGGGAGCCCTTGGCGGCGACGAGCGCGATGATCGCCACGGTCAGGCCGCCGCGTCCAGCACGACGGCGACCCGGTTCTGGTCGGCCAGCGCCACCACCGCCGGTACGTCCTTGGTGGCCAGCGCCAGGTAGAGCACGACGTCGCCGCGTTCCGGGGTGGCGGTGTCGATGATCGTCGCCTCGAACCGGGTGCCGGGCGCGTTGCTGGTCTCGTTGCGGCCGGGCGTGCTGAACAGCACCACCTTGTCGCCGGGGCGCAGCTTCTTGGCCGGTACCGCGCTGACCCCGAGGCCGAGGGCGAGCTGCTGCTGGTCGGGGCCGAGCAGCGGTTGGTCGGTGAGCTGGGCCATGGTGAGCAGGGTGCCCGGGGTGAGAGTGACGGCGGCCCGCATGCCGACCACCTCGGCGAGCCGGCTCGCCGACACCGGTGAGAGCCCCTGCCCGCCGGAGACCTCGACGGTCATCACGTGGTCGGCGGTCAGCACGGTGCCGACCGGCACGTCCTGGGCGACGGCCAGGTAGCTGCCGGTGGCCCGGACCGAGGTGACCGCGAACGCCGACCCGAGGCCGCCGAGCGCGATCAGCAGGACCGCGAGGCCGAGCAGGCCGGGGCGCATCCGGCGCTGCCGGACCACCTTGGGTGGGGCGACCGGCGAGTCGACCGGCCCGGGCGTGCTGCGGGTACTGGCCACGGTCACTCGGTCACCACCTGAAGCTCATCGATCTCAATCGTCGCCTCGGCGGTCAGTTCGTCGTCCGGGAACTCGCCAGTCTGGCTGCCGCTGACCCATTCGACCAGCCAGTACGACCGGGCGGTGATCTCGTAGGTCCCGGGTCGCTGGTAGCCGCGGTAGCCGCAGGGCGGTTCGCGGGTGGGATCGCCGTCGTTGAAGACGCCCTGCCGGCTCTTGACGCACTCGATCGGGGCGCTGCCGTCGCCCATCCGGTAGACGATCTTCTGGACGTTGCCGGTGATGCTGACGGTCACGCCCTGCACGGTGATGCTGTCCGACAGCTCGCCCCAGGTGCGGCGCTGCGCCTCGGCGTCCTGGTCGGTCCAGAGCCAGACCGGCAGTCCCACCAGGCCGGGGCCGTCACTGGGCGCCATTCGGATGGTCGGCCGGCGCCGATCCACCTCCGCCCAGAGGTCCCGCGCGACGTCCGCCGGGTTCGGTGGGTCGAATCCGTCCGGCGGGGCGGCCCGGAAAACCTCGATGGTCTGTCGCGGTGGGCCCAGGCAGGTCTGGACGTAGGCGAGCTGGCCCGGTGGCACGTTGTCCGGCTGCGGCTCGGCCAGCTTGTAGTAGCAGCCGTCCGAGCTGAGCCAGCCAAAGTCGGGGTCGTAGGTGCCACCGCCGCCACCATCCCCCGGATCGCCCGGATTTCCGGGGTTGCCTGGGTTACCGGGGTTGCCAGGGTTCCACACGTGGCAGTTGGTCTGGCTTGGTGGGCACTCCGCCCCGCCCTGGGCGAGTGCGGGCGCCGGCATGGCCAGCGCGGCTCCGGCTGCCAGTGCCAGGGTGGTGCCAGCCGAGACGAGCCGACGCAGGCGCCCGTCCGCGGACCGTCGATGACGCCGCCCGGCCCTTCCGTGGCTGGTCGGTCGGGTCGCGGTCAGCACGGCTGGTCCTCGTGGGCGGCGCCCTCGCTGATCAGCCAGCGACCGTCCGGATATCGGGTGGCGGTGGCGGTGGCCAGATAGCGACTGTTCACCGTACCCGGGATGGCCTTCTTGTCGTCCCTGTTGACCAGCTTGTATTTGGTGGCGTCAATGCAGTCCTGGATCGAGACGGCGGCCGGGACGGAGTCGAGGGTGACCGACGTGACAGTCGGGTCGGAGATGAGCGAGCCGGTGCGCATCGCGCCGTTCTCCTTCGCATCGCGAATGGCAAGCCGAACCCGGGTCAGTAGCGGGTCGGCCAGGTATTTCTTCAGGTCAGGGTGGCGGTGATTGCCGGTCTGTTCGGCTTTCTGGGAGGCCGCGAGATAGCCGGCGTAGGCGGCGAGGGCCGCCTCGGCGGCCGCCGCCTCCTCCGCCTCGGTGTCCTGGGCCGGGGCCGACGCGCCGCTCGGGCGTTCGGTCGGGGCGGGTTCGTCGCGGGCGCAGCCGGTGGTGACGCAGGCGAGTGCCGCGATCGCGACGAGCGCGGTAGGGAGCCGGCTCGGATGCTGTGCTCGCAACGTGCGTCCTCTCCTTCCACCGCTCGCCATCGATCCCACGGGTGAGGGTGGCCCCACGCCGACGCCGCCGGGTGAGGGGTCTTGCCTTCGTCGTCGGGCACGACACAGTGGGCCCGGTCGGTCTTGTCCGGATCCGGTGCCGTCCCATCCTGCATTTACTAAAGTCGATCTTCAGTTTGGTCGCCGCTCGCCGCCCTTTCGGCCGGTAGCGCCGTTGTTCTGGCCGGTAGCGCAGCCTTCAGGGGGCGAGCATAAGCTTGCCGCCGACGAAGCAACAGAGGAAATCCGAAGGAACACGTACGGTTACGGGCGTCGTTGTCACTCAAGGTCGTGGCGGTTAGGTGGCCGGTGATCATCGGGATCGGATCACTGGTTACCCGCCGGTTACGCGGGGGCGGACTCTCGGGGCGAATTGGCGATTTGCCGTGGCGCGAATTGCCAGGGATGAGGGTGGTGTGGTGCGGTCCGTACCCCGGTTCGGGCGGGGTCGTCGCGGTCGTGCGGGGTCGCCCGCGGCCGGCCGATCCGGCCCTTCACCGACCGTCCACACCGGCCAGTACTGTGGCCAAAATGCGATCATGAAGTTACTTAGCGTTGTGGTGATCGAGGGCGTCCGGCGGCCCGCCGATGGCTGACGCGATCGCCGCCGTGGTCGCCGCCGCCGTCGGCGCGTCACTCGGGCCGCCACTGCGGTCCCAGATCTTCCGGTACGCCGTGCCAGCCGGCGAGCCGTGGCGCACCGACTGCCCCCACTGCGGCACCCAACTGGTCCACACTGGCCGGCCCGACCAGCCTGCGCCCGGCCAGCCTGGCGGGCTCGGCTGGTCGCGCCGGCCCAGGTGGTTGGCGGTGTCGCGGCCCACAGGTCGGTGCCCGGGTTGCGCGGAGCGGGTCGGTCCGCGTACCGGGGTGGTGGAGATCGTGGCGGCGACGGTGCTGGCGCTGCTCGCGTGGCGGGTGGACGACCCGTGGTCGTGGCCCGCGCTCGGCTGGATCGCCACGATCGGGGTGGTGCTGGCCTTCGTCGACATCGCCGTGCACCGGCTGCCGGATCGGCTGACGCTGGCCGCCTTCGTCGGTGGCCTCGGGCTGTTCGGGATGGCGGCGCTGGCCGACGGTCGGGCCACCGAGCTGCGAACGGCGCTGGTCAGCGCGGTCGTGGTGGGGGTGGGTTACCTCGTGCTGGTGCTCGTCGCGCCGGCGGGGATGGGGCTGGGTGACGCGAAGGCCGCGTTCACCGTCGGGCTGGCGACCGGGTGGTTCGGCTGGGCGGTGGCGTTCGTCGGAGCCGCCGCCGGCTTCGTCCTGGCCGGCTGCTACGCGACCGCGCTGCTCATCGCCCGCCGAGCCGGCCGCAAGGACCACATCCCACACGGCCCCTTCCTCCTCGCCGGCGCCCTCCTGGCGATCGCGCTCACCCGATGAACCCAGGGGGCCGATCGCCACCAAGATCTGCGGGCGGGTCAGGTGCCGAGGCGGGGGAAGGGGGTGGCGGAGAAGATGGTCTCCACCGGGACCTCGAAGTGGTGGGCGATGCGTAGGGCCAGGTGCAGGCTGGGGCTGAACTCGCCGCGTTCCAGGTAGCCCACGGTCTGGTAGTGCACGCCGAGCGCCTCGGCGAGCTGCCGGCGGGAGATGCCGCGCTCCGCGCGCAGCATCGCGATGCGGTTGTAGACCACCTCACTCATGGCGCCCTCTCACATCGTCCGCTGCATGGCCTTCTCCCGCCGGGCCGCCACGCTGGACCCGGACTCCCGCCGGGCCATCCGGCGCAGCACCCCCGGCGCCACGACCAGCCCCACCACCGCCCAGGCGCCGAGCACCAGCAGCGTTTCCAGATGTCGCCAGGACTGTCCGATCTCGACCACCGACAGGCTGGCCGGCAGCAGCGCGGAGCGCATCCCGAGCCCGAGCCAGTAGATCGGGAACACCTGCGCCACTCCCTGCAGCCAGCCCGGCAGGCTGGTGATCGGGTAGAAGATCCCGGAGGTGGCGATCAGGCCCATGATCGGCAGCATGATCAGGCCCATGTTGCGGGGGTTCGACAGCAGCGAGCCGAGGACCGCGCCGATCGGCATGGTGGCGACCATGCCGATCAGCAGCACCCAGGCCAGGGTCAACCAGCCGCCGGGGTTGCCCAGGTTCAGGCCGTCGAAGAGCAGCGCGCCCGGCACCAGCAGCAGCAGGATGCTGACCAGGGTCATCCCGGAGACCACCACGATCTTGCCGATCAGGTAGCCGAGCATCCCGTTGGGGGTCGCCTTGGCCCGCAGCAGGGTGCCGTCCTCCCGTTCGGTCACCAGCATCGACGCGATGCTGACCAGACCACCGAACGCCACCGTCATGCCGAGGGTGCTCGGCAGGGTCTGCGCGCCCAGTGAGAACTCCGTACCGGGCACCTTCGAGCCGCGCAGGAAGAACATCACCACCAGCAGGATCACCGTGGGGAAGAGGTATCCCCAGAGGGTCTCCGCGTTGGTGAAGGACTGCCGCAGCTCGATCCAGCCGCGCTGCTGGCCCGCCCGGGCCGCCGTCGCTATCGGGTTCATCGGGCCTCCTCGAACGCCAGCGCGGCGGAGCCGCCGTGGCCGGCCTCGTGCTCGTACACCAGGGCCATGTAGGTGTCCTCCAGGCTGGCCCGGCGCACTTCCAGGTCGGTGATCTCCTCGCCGTGCTGCTGGAACAGCTCGCGGACGAACCTGGTGGCGTCGCTCGTCGAGTGGACGAACCGGTCGTCGCCCCGGCTCCAGCGCACCTCGGCGTCGGTGGCGATCCGGCGGGACAGCTGGTCCGCCGAGCCGCTGGCGATGATCCGGCCGCCGGCCAGGATGAGGATCCGGTCCGCCAGCTTCTCGGCCTCGTCCAGGTCGTGAGTGGTCAGCAGGATGGTGGTGTCGTCGGTGTCGGAGAGCCGGTGCACCAGGTCGTGGAACTCGCGCCGGGCGGCCGGGTCGAAGCCGGCGGTGGGCTCGTCCAGGAAGAGCACCTCCGGGCGGCCGACGATGCCGATCGCCACGTCCAGGCGGCGGCGCTGCCCACCGGAGAGCTGCCCGACCTTCTTGCCGGCGTGCGCGGTCAACCCGACCGCCTCCACCAGTTCGTCAGCGTCCCAGGGCCGGCGGATCCGCTCGGTGGAGTACGGGGCGTAGTAGGAGCCGAGGTGGGTCAGCAGCTCGCGGACCCGCCACTTGCTGTGGTCGCGCCAGGACTGCAGGACCACGCCGAGCCGGGCCCGCCAGCGTTCGTCGCCGTGGGCCGGGTCCACGCCGAGCACGCTGACCTGGCCGGCCGAGCGCATCCGGAAGCCCTCCAGGATCTCGATGGTCGTGGTCTTGCCGGCTCCGTTCGGGCCGAGTAGGGCCAGCACCTCGCCCCGCCCCGCGGTGAACGAGACGCCGTTGAGCACGTCCGTGGATCCGTACCGCATCCGCAGGTCGCGCACGTCGAGCGCCGCGCCCACGTCCGGCTGCGGCAGCGTACGCGGAGCGCTGCCGAGATCGTTGTCGACCGCCACTGACCCAATCCTCCCCGTCGTACTTCTGCCTCGGAAGATAGCACTTATGCTACAGGTGGGCGCAACCGGGTTCCGCCGCCGCCGGCGGTCCGTTTGCTGTGGAGGGTGGCCGGGTAGTGATCGGCGTCCCTGAAAAGCACCCCGACCTCCCAAGGAGCGAACCGTGTCGGTCCAGGCCGTGCTCTATCTGATCGCCATCATCCTCGTCGCGGTCTCCGCGCTGCCGTTGCGCCCGCGGGGCATCTCGCTGGCCCTGCTCGGCGCCGCCTTCGCCCTGCTGGCCTACGCCTGGCCGGTCCTCACCGACGGCTGACCGGCGTCCGTCCGGCCCGGAATCGTCGATCTTTCGGCGCCGATCCCCGATAGCTATTGGTGAACCCTGACTGCATCGTTCATCATGAATATCTATCGACGGAAAGGTGAGACCCGATGACGGAGAGGGACCGGTCGCCCGGTGGCCTGAACAGGTCCTGGGCGGGGGCCGCCGCGTCGGCCGCCGCCCTGGCCGTGCTCGCGGCGTTGGGCGGGGTCGGGGCGGCACCCGCCCACGCCGCCCAGGCCGACACCGAGCCGCCGAGCGCACCCGGCGCGATCGAGGTCGCGGAGATCAGCGAAACCCAGGTGCAGCTCATCTGGGCGGCGGCCACCGACAACGTCGGCGTCAGCCGGTACGAGGTGGTCCAGTTCACCGCCGACTACGGCATCGTGCGTAACACGCCCTCCAACAGCATCACCGTCACCGGGCTCTACCCCTCCCAGACCTACACGTTCCACGTGCGGGCCTACGACGCCGCCGGCAACGGCTCGCGGTCCGCGTCGTCGCTGCGGCTGACCATGCCGCCCGGCGACGACCAGGCGCCGTCCGTGCCCGGCCAGCCCACCGTCACCAGCCTGGACGACACCTCGGTCACCCTGACCTGGCCCCGGTCGACCGACAACATCTATGTGGCGCTCTACGAGGTGCTCCAGATCGACGACACCGGCAGCAAGGTGGTCGCGACCGCACCGCAGCACCCGCCCACCGGGCCGACCGCCCGGGTCGGCAACCTCAGCCCCGGGACGACCTACCGGTTCGCCGTCCGGGCGCGCGACGACGCCGGCAACTACTCGGCCACCTCCCAACCGGTCACCGTGACCACCACCGGCGGCTCGACGGCGGGCTGCTCGATCGGCTACCGGATCGCCGGCGAGTGGAGCGGCGCCTTCCAGGCCGAGGTGCGGATCCACAACACCGGTTCGGTCGCGACAAACGGCTGGACGCTCACCTGGCGCTTCGCGGGCGGCCAGCGGATCCAGTACATGTGGGGCGGGGAACTGGTCGGTCAGGACAGCAGCGGCGTCACGATCCGCAACGCCAGCTGGAACGGGGCGATCCGTCCGGGCGGTGAAACCTCGATCGGGTTCGTCGCGACCCGGCCGGGCGCCAACGCGGCACCGACCGCCTTCCAGCTCAACGGAGAGGAGTGTGCGCTGGCGGCCGGCTGACGGGTGCCCGGTTCGTGGTCATCCCTGGGCCCGGTAGATGTCGCGGAGCAGGCAGATCTCCGCGCCGTGGTGGATGGCCTCCCGGTTGATGTGCAGCACCAGCATGGCCAGGGGCGCGTCGGCGTACGGGCCCTCAGCGGGGCCGCACGGCCGGGCCAGACCGGTCGGGCCCAGCGCGCGTACGCCACCGATCCAGGTGGCGTACGCCGCGTCGAGCTGGCGCAGCGCCTCGTCGGCACTGCCGGCGTACGCGAAGATGTCGGGTTCGCAGGGCGGGCCGCCGAAGTGGTTGGCGCTGCGGAACCCGAAGACGTCGACGATGATGTGGCCCAGTCGCCAAGCGATGGTGGTGACCGGCGGCGGGTTCGGCTCCGGCCGGGCGAACTCGATGACGTAATCGCCGGCCCCGTACGCGATCTCGGTCGGCACCTCGGCGCGGGGCCGCACGCTCCAGCCGCCCGGCGCCGGCTCCCAGAAGTATTCGGCGTCGGTGAGCCCGTGCAGGCGCGGGCGCAGCAGGTGCTGCCAGTGCCAGTCCAGCTGATCCGCCAGCTGCCCGGTCCAGTCGATGTCCATGATTCGGGAGGCTAGCGGCAACCCCGGACGGTTTCGGTCCGCGTCGGCTGAGGTGGTGACCCGGCGAGGTTTGCCCTGATGATCGACAATCCCGGCATGGCCTCCTCCTCCCGTTCCACCCGCCGGGTTGCGACGGTCCTGCTGGTGGTCCTGGCCGGTGCCGGCTGTTCCAGCGGCGGCGAGGAGGACTCCCGTGGGCCGGTCCGGGTGAACCCGGTCCCGGCCGGCGTCGAAGGGCTCGGCCCGGCCGTCTTCGCGGTCCGGGTCGAGGACGAACGGCGTACCGATCTGGTCGGCCTGGTCTCGGTGCACCGGTTCGGCGACGAGATCGCGGAGGTGCCGCCCGCCCGCCGGCACGCCCGGATCGCCCTCGGGGACCCGACGACGCCCACCGTCGCCGAAGGGCTGGCCGAGGACCCCCGCGATGCGCTCCTCGTCGGCGGCCGGCTGGTCGACACGACCCTGCCCGAAGACACCTACGCCGAGCGGGTCTTCCGCCTCGGCCCGGACCGGTCGTGGACCGAGTCCCGTTGCCTGATCGTCCGGGCGGACGCCACGGTCACCCGGCCGGCCGTGGAGGCGAGGTGCCACGCCACCCGCGACGGCGGACTCACCTGGCAGGTACGCAGCGAGCCCCGGTACGGCGGCATCGATCCGACCACGGGCACCGCCACCGGCCCGGTCTCCCTACCGAACCATCCGATCGCCGTCTCCGCCGATGGGCGTCACCTGGCGACGGTCACCCGCGACCGACCCCGCCGGCTGGTGATCGGGGACGCCGAGCGGGGGACGTCGACCCCCACCAGCATCGAACTGCCCGGCGGCTCCGCGACCGGCGCCGGCGTCTTCACCGCCGACGGGTACGCCACGGTGCACCACCGCCCGGGCGAACTGCGCAAACTGCTCGTGGTACGCCCGGACGGCACGGTGCGGACGCTGCTCACCCCGGTCGGCGAGGTCGCCTTCGCTCCGGACGGCCGGTTCGCGCTGGTCGTGCAGACCCGCCCGGAGCCGAGTCGACTCGCGGTCGTCGACCTGGCCGCCGGCACGGTGCGCCCGGTCACCGGGGCCGCGCCGATCGAGGGCCGGGTGGTGATGACGGTCACCGGGTCGCGGGCACTTGTCGCCGAGATCCGCGCCGTCGACCTGGATCCGGACGCCACCCGACCGGCTCGGGTCCAGGCGGTGGACCTGAGCACCGGAGACCTGCGGGAGATCACCACGGTGGCTGCCGCGACCACCGCCCGGGCGACCGGACGGACCGCAAGCGAATGGTCGGGCTCCCTCGCACCCGGCCCGGACCCGGCCGGCGGAGCAGGTCCCGCCGGCGGGGCGGACCCGGTCAGTGAGCGCGCCGCCGGAGAGCCCGCAGCGCTCCGCTTCGCCCCCGGCGGGGAGACCGCATCCATCGCCGCCGACGGCACCGTGACGGTCGCCCCGCCCGGGCTGGTCCCGCGGCTCGGGTTGCCGGGTGAGCGGATGCTGCATCTGCTGACGGCACAGGACGGAGACCAGACCCGGCACGACCGGCTCTCGGTGCTCGACACCGGGGGCGGCAGCGTCGAGATCGACACCGGCGCCGACGCCGACCAACGGATCAACGGTTTCGTCGCCACCGCGGACGGTCAGCACCTGATCGTCTCGCTGCGGGCGGCCGCCGGGGGGTACCCCCACCCCGGGCCGCGCGACGAGATCGTCCTGGTCCGGCTGGACGGGGCCGAGCCGCCCCTCGTGCTCTACCGGGGAGCCGTCCTGGCCAGCCTCGGCGCTGACGTCGGCTGAGCGGGCTCGGACGCGATGGCGGTCACTCGGCCGCATAACGGGCGGGTGAGTGGGGTATCCCTCAGCCACGACAGACGACGGCAGCGGACCCGGAAGGTGGAGATTGTCATGGTGCGCAAGCAGATCGCCCGGTGGGCTGTGATGGCCGTGGCGGTGCCAGTCGCCGCGGCGGGAGCCCGCAAGGTCAGCCAGAAGATGGAGTCGCGGCGCGGGCCGTCCCGGACCAGCGGGCTGCTCCGCAAGGGGGCCGACATGTTGCACGGCAACCGGAAGCGGCGTCCGGCCTGGCGTCGGTGACAAACCTCGTCCGCGGACGCCGCGGAGGCTCAGGAGGCGGTCCCGGCGCGAGCCGGGGCCGCCTTTCCGACGCTGTCACCACGCAGGTACCGGGTCACCATGTCGACCAGTTCGTTTTCGAGCGTCTCGACCGGGATGCCGCGCGGATCGGCCATCAGCTTGTGCGTGTTGACCTCCACGGTGAACAGGATCAGCTCGGCTGCGGTGGCTACGTCGCGTACGTCGACATCCGGGTGCCGGGTGAGCAGGTCACGCAGCTGACCAACGCGGATCTCGCCGTGCCGGTTGATCCTGCCGAGCAGTTCCTGCGAGAACGGCGCCTCCTCGATCATGATGCGGAGCAGTTGCGGGTCGTCCCGATGGTTGTCGACCGCGTCGCGGACGATCGCCTGGACCATCGCCTTCAGGGTTCCGGCGGACATGTCGACCTGATCGGCATGCTGCCAAGCTCCGCGATCGATGTGCCGGACCAGCAACTCGGCGAGGATGGCGTCCTTGTTCGGGAAGTACTGGTACAG
This sequence comes from Solwaraspora sp. WMMD1047, assembly GCF_029626155.1. Lineage (NCBI taxonomy): Bacteria > Bacillati > Actinomycetota > Actinomycetes > Micromonosporales > Micromonosporaceae > Solwaraspora > Solwaraspora sp. WMMD1047. The sequence continues at coordinate 190,721 of NZ_JARUBL010000001.1, forward strand.
CGAGCCGATGGAGATGCGGGCGTGTTCGGCGATGCGGTTGGTGGTGCCGGCGGCGTAGCCGAACTCGGTGAAGACGTGAGCAGCGGCGGTCAGGATGCGCTCCCGGGTCAGCTCGGCACGGACCTGGCGGGGCTTGCGACGTGGCGCAAGGCGATGGTCGCCGGATGGCATCCGGGTCCTCCTCGGCAGCGGAAAAAGCGAGTAGCCAGAAAGCTGAGCTATTGCTCAGAATATTACGGTGAGCTGCAAAAACAAGGACGCGTACGGATCGGGTAGTGGATCGTGATACCCAGGGTCCAGCTGCCCGAGTCGCGTACGATGATCACGCTGGAGGTACGACGCCGGGAGCTTCTCACCCCGGGCTTCGCCAGCGTCACCCTCGGCGGCCCCGCCCTGCGCGACCTCATCGTCACCGGCAACGACCAGGCCGTCCGGCTGTTCTTCCCCCGCGAGGGCCAGGCCGGGTTGCGAATGCCCACCTTCTCGAACGACGCCTGGATGGCCCAGCTGCTGTTGACGCCGAAGTCGGCCCGCCCCTGGGTCCGTAGCCTCACGATCCGGCAGGCCCGACCGGCCGACAACGAGATCGACATCGAGGTCGCCCTGCACGGCGACTCTCCCCTGTCGGCCTGGGCACGCCGCGCCGAGCCGGGCGATCCGGCCGGGATCTTCGACATGGGCACCACCTACCGGCTGCCGGAGAACGTGCAGGGGCAACTGCTGGTCGGCGACGACAGCGCGCTGCCCGCCATCCTGTCGATCCTGGACGGCACGCCGCCGACACTGCCCACGGAGGTCTACCTGGAGGTCGCGACCGGAGCCGACATCCGGCCGGTCGAGACACCCACCGGGGTACGCGTCCACTGGTTGCGCCGCGACAGCGCGGACCTGCGGCCCGGGGCCCTGGCAGTGGCGGCGGTACGCGACGCGACGCTTCCACCGGGCCGCTGCCCTGGGGGTTTGGTGGGCCGCCGGGGATTCGAACCCCGAACCTATGGATTAAAAGTCCACAGCTCTGCCATTGAGCTAGCGGCCCGCCGCGTCACCAGGCTACCCGAGGCCCTGCGGGGCGGGCGCGAGGCTTTCCGGCGCCGGTAGACGCCCAGGTCAGGCCAGCGCGCCCGATACGGGACAGTAGACCACAAAGCCGGTGCGGCGGGATCACCAAGGACGACGTCGAGATCGTCACCTGCCGTTACCACCACGTCGACCGGTAGCGGACCGGACCGGAACCAGGAGAGTTCGGTCGGATGGCCCCCCGGCCCTCGGTGGCTCGGCCGTCGGGAGGGTTGTGGACGACGGATTCGCGAACCACGATACCGAGGTGAGTCTCTCGGCCGTCGACGTGCCATTCGGAAAGATCTATCTTCAGGACCTCTCCGTCAATCCGGACACCGGCCTGCTGCGCCGCGGCTATCTGGAGATCCTCGTGCCGAGCCTGCCACCGGGCGAGTTGGAGGACCTCGACGGGTTGGCCGACCGGGTCGCGGCGAATTCGACGTACGCCGCGGTCGCCCTGCACGAGGACGCTCCGATCGGGATGGTGGTGGCGGACACCTTCGACGAAGCCCCCGTGCTGCTGCTGAGCTATCTGGCGGTCCGGCCCGGCATCCGGGGCGGCGGGGTCGGCGCCGCGCTGCTGCGCCACCTGCTGCCGAGCTGGCGGGACCGTTCGGATTCCGAGATCGTGGTGGCGGAGATCGAGGATCCGCGGGCCCATCGGCCCACCGAGTTCGGCGATCCGGCGGCCCGGGTGCGCTTCTACCAGCGGCAGGGATATCGCCTGCTGCCGGTCCCGTTCGTGCAGCCCCGGGTGGCCGCCGACCAGGACCGGGTACGCGGCATGCTGCTCGTTGTCGCACCCGACGAGCGGGCCGGCGAGCTGGTACCCGCCCGGCTGCTGCACGCCTTCCTGACCGAGTACTTCGACTCGGCCGAGGGGGTGCGGGCGGACGACGATCCGGAACTCGCCGCGCTGCTGGCGATTGTGGAGCGCGGCGGCCGGCAGCTCACCCTGCTGCCACCCGACCGGTACGCCGAGATCCCACCACTGAACGTCCCGGCCGAGTTGCTGCGCCGGGACTATCCGGCGACGCTGGCCGCCCTGGGACTGCTCGCCGTGGACGACCGCGCGGTGCCGGTGCTCGACGAGGTCTGGCACCGGGTGCTGGACCGGATGGCGCGGGGGGAGTCGATCCCGATCCCGCGCCTGGCGGTGATCACCGACCTGCTGGACGCCCTCTCCGACGCCGGTCTCTTCTTCGTCTCCGATGACCCCTCCGACGCTTCGGTGCTCGGCTGGTGGTTCGCCGGCGACGACGACCCGTGGGCCGGCTGGTGGCGCCGCGACCCGCCACAGTGGACGGAGTGGACCCCGCTCACCCGACTGGCCGGGCCGACCGTGCGCCGGCTGCCTCCGCTGCCGCGGGTCGCGGTCGTCCTCGCCGACGTGCTCGGCCTGACCCCGGCGCAGGCGGTGGCCGTCACCGGGCAGTCCGAGCAGGAGCACCACGAACTGGTCGGCGTGGCCCGCGCCGAGGTCATCGCGCTCATCGACCGGGCACTCGACGAGGAGGGATCGGATGGACAACTTCCTGCGCTGTGACAACGTCGTGTCGTTGACCGCGCGGCTGGTCGACGGGGCGGTCGAGCCGGACCGTCGCGAGTTGGTGGAGATGCACCTGCTGGTCTGCCCGGCGTGCCTGGCACACCTCGGCAAGGTGCGGGACCTGCGCGCCTTCCTCGGTGACCTGCCCGGTCAGCACCCCGGACCGGGCGCCCAGCAGATCCCGGCGGACCTGTTGACCCTCGCCACCAACGCCGGCCGGGCGGCGACCGATCGGACCGACGGATGACCTACTACAAGTTCCTGGCCGCCGGTCGGATCGCGCCCTTCTCCGGTCATCCCTGGTCCGACGACTGGCTCGACGCCCGGCAGGTCGTCGCCTGCGAGCAGGGCGTACACGCCTGCCGGCCCACCGATCTGCCGTTCTGGCTGCACGACGAGTTGTGGCGGATCGAGCTGGCCGGCCCGGTGACCCGGCTGGGACACCAGGTGGTGGCGCCGCGCGCCCGGCTGGTCGGGCAGGTTGTCGGGTGGAACGCGCAGTGCGCCGACGCCTTCGGCCGGAGGTGTCTGGCCCGCACGGCCGCCCACGCGGCGGCGGAGTGCGGCGAACTGGACGACGGAGCACTGGCCGCCGCCGCCGAGCGGCTGGCCGACCACGCCGACCCCGACCAGCCGATCGTCGGCCCGGAACCCGACGGTGGGCTGGCCGCGCTGCGGGAGGTGGCCGTCCGGCGGCAGGAGGCGGCGGCGCTGGCCGGCCAGCGGACCGCCGCCCAGGTCTGCGGCTACCTCGTCGACGCGATCGACATGCTCGGGGTCTATCCGGTCGCCGGCATGGGGTACGTCGCGGCCCGCGCCGCCCAGGCGAGACGGGCGGAAGGGACAAGAGACCGGTACGCCGAGGAGCGCCGCTGGCAGGCGACGTGGCTGGTCGAGCACCTGGACCTCGAAGGCTGACTCGTCGCCGGCCAGCCGGCCTGCGGGCCAGCCGGCCTGCGGGCCAGCCGGCCTGCGGGTCGGGACGGGGCAGCTCCGGACCGAGGTCAGCCGACGGCGGACCGGGGGTCACCAGCGGCGGTCCGGGCCGCCAGGGCCTCGATCCGGTCCAGCTCGGCCATCGTGTCGACGCTGAGGGTCTCGACGATGTCGCCCCAGTGATCGGTGAACTCGGAGTTGCGTCCGTGCAGCTCCGCCTCCAGCGGCCCGCGAGGAAAGAGCAGCCCGGCCACCTGGACCACCCGCTCGGCCGACTCGGCGGCATCGTCGGCAGCGGCCGCAACCGCCGCATCGGAGCCGACCGGGACGGCTCCGGGGTCGCCGCCGATCGGGCCGACCAGCGCGGCGATGAACTCCGATCGATGCTGGTGTCGACCCCAGGCGAGCATCTGCTGCGCCGCTCGGGTCGTCATCTCCAGGTAGAACTGCTGGGTGTACTCGTCGGGTGCGTTGAGGGAGTGTTCCAGCGCGTTGTCGACCCGCTGGAACAGGAAGGCCCGCAGCACCGCGTGCCCGTACTCGGCGGCGGCGGTCAGCGGATCGGTGTCGCGGTGCAGGTCGGCCAGCACCCGGTGCAGATTGCCCAGCAGCTCCGACTCGACCTCACCGTCGGCCGCCATCCGGCGGATCCACGAGACCGCCTGCCCGACCCGACCGGCCGCCGCCCGCCGGTCACCCGCACCCGCCGCGATGTCCGCCCACTCGTAGTAGAACCAGGCGAGCAGCAACTCGTCGTCGAGCTCCGCGAACTCCGGTTCCAGGTCGCGGTACGCGGCGTCGGCCGCGTCGTACCGCTTGTCGTACCAGAGCGTGTGGGCGGTGAACAGGCGCAGGTAGAGCCACGCCTGCCGGCGTACCTCCTGGGTTTCGGCCGGATAGGCCGGGTCCCGCCAGCCGCGGTGCAGGTCGCAGAGTTCGCCGATGGTGCGCAGCGCCCGGCGGGCCTCGGTCCAGTGCGGGCCGGGACGCTTGTCCCAGCCGACCGGGTAGTTGCGGTGGAAGCGGCCGAGCTGGTCGAGCAGCGTCCGGTCACGGTCGTCCCGGCTGGCCCGTTGCCAGTTGTCCAGCAGCGAGTGGCAGAACGGGAAGTCGATGTAGAGCGCCCACCACCAGAAGGCCTCCAGGAAGATCACCACGAACTGGGTACGGGTGAGGTCGCGCTGGTCGGGCAGCTGGGCGGAGTGGAAGAGCCACTCCGCCTCGTACATCTGCCAGAGCGGGTCCTCGAATTTGAACCAGGAGCCGTACGTCTTGTGGGTCTTGTCCTCGAACGAGGAGATCTTGTCGTAGTAGTAGCTGGCGGCGCCGCGATGGATCTCCTCCCAGCGGGCCGGCTGGAACTGGCGCAGGGCGCGGGAGAGGGCCGGGCGGATGAAGTCGTGCAGCCGGAACCGGCCGTCGATCGGCAGCGGGTCGAGCAGGCCGAGCCGTTCGATCCGCTGCAGGGCGTTGCCCGCCACCACCTGGTCCATCGCGTCGTCACCGGCGGCGAGGAGCTGCCGGACCATCGGTACGTCGAAGGTGTTGAGCAGCGACACGGTCTCGACGATCTGCCACACCTCCGGATTCCGGTGCGGGGCGACGACCGCCTTGACCAGTGCGTCCACCGGCAGTTCGTCGTTGCTGGTGAGCTTCTGCAGCAGGTCGCGCAGGTCTTCGGCGTTCAGCGGCTGGCCGGACCGGGCCGGCTGCTGTTCGAGCTGGGAGCGAATGAACTGGACCACCAGCTTCAGGCCGTAAGGGTGGCCGCCGGTGTAGCGCATGACGACGCTGGCCAGCGCCGGACCGGACCGGTCCCCGAAATGGTGGTCGAGGTAGGCGGTGACCTCCGGCAGGGAGAACTTCGGTAGCTCCTGGGCCAGTGCCGGGTCGAGTACCGCGCGACCGTGCTCGGCGTATTCGCGGGGCACCATCGGCAGCACCACCACCGTGTCGGTCAGCCGGGCGGCGAGTCCGACGAACCACTGCCCGACCACGTCGTCGATGAGCGTCTCGAATCCGTCGAGCACCAGTACGCCCCGCCGGCCGGCCAGGAAGGTCCGCCAGTCCGCAACGAACGCCTTGTCGACCCGGCCCTGCGCTTCGTGTAGCCGCTCCTGCGGGCTCCGTCCGGAGGCGTACACGTTCGTCGTCGGGAGGTCGGCGTTGGAGATCCGCCCCCACGTCTTGGCGGTCAGGTTGTGGTACACGGTGACCGCGGCGGTCGCCTCGCCGCGGGAACCCTCGACCGCCGTCACGAAGCCGCTGAACTGGCCGTCCAGATCCTGCACCAGGTCGCCGAGCAGCTGGGTCGACTGCTTGAAGCGCAGCGCCAGGGTGTTGATCGTGGCGTGCTCGCCGTACTCGCCCCGGTACGCCTCATCCAGCCCGTACGGTTCGACGGTCATGCCGCGATGTGGCAGCAGCACCACGTCGGGCAGATCCCGTTCCACCACCGCGCGAAGCTGGTCCAGGAAGGAGGTCTTGCCCATCCCGTGTCCGCCGAGGACGACGAACGTCCCACCCCGCCCGGCCCGGATGCCGCTGATCAGCCGATCGAGCTGGGCGTCCCGGCCCACCAGGCCGTCGGCGGTGATGCGAATGGACCCGTTGGTCAGCGCCGGCGGGGCCGACGGCTGGGTTGACGGCGGAGCCGGCGGCGGAGTCTGCGGCTGAGTTGACGGCGAGATCTGCGGCGGGCTGATCGGCGTGGCGGGTGGAATGACGGTCTGCAGCCCCGCCGGTTCGCTGACGGCCGAGGGCTCGGCGGCGACCGGGCGTTGCTCGCCGACCAGGACGTCCTCGATGACCCCGCCGGTGGTGGCCCGGACGGTGTTGCCCGCGGCCGGGAGCACCATCCGCCGGATCTTTCCGCCCAGGCTGGCCAGGAACGTGTTCGCCGGCTTCGCGGAGCCGCCTCCGCCGCTGTTGACCAGGAGCAACGCGACGCCGGCCAGCAGGAAGCTGCCGATGCCGGCGATCCAGCCGGCCACCTCGACGCCCCGCAGTCCCCAACTGACGGCTGCTACCGCACTACCCACCGCTGCCAGGCCGAGCAACGCCAGCCACAGCCCGGTCCAGTTTGATCGCGTCACAGCGCAAGTCTGTGGCAGCCACAGTCGACAGTCGACCGGCCGACCCGGGCGGGTAGATCGTCGTTTGTCGACGCCTCCGGCCAATCGGATGAATGTGACCACGGCGGGCACGACACATCCCGGCAGCCGACCGGACATGCCCCGGGCCCCGCGATCACGATCGCGGGGCCCGGGATCAACTGGTACGCCGCCGGGGCGGGCAGCTCAGCGTCGTGGCGTCAGCCGAGCCGCTTGGCGACCGGAGCGGGAGCCGGACGCGGCTCGGCGCCGCCCGGCAGCCGACCCTCCGCCGCCCGATCGGCCGGGTTCCGCGCGGCCGGGTACAGGTACTCGAAGGTGCCGGCGACGTCGACCACCAGGTGGGTGCTGCCCGACCGGTTGTAGACGTTGAACCCGTAGGCCGGGCTGATCTCGGTGATGGCGGCGTTCGGCACCGTCTCGCCCGGGGCCGGGTTGAGGGTGCTGACCACGGGCCGGTCCTGACCGGCCGGCCAGACGCTCAGGTAGGTGCCGGCGGTGGGCTGCACCGCGGTGACGTTGAGCGCCAGGGCCCGGGTGTCCGGCGTCGAGACCGGCTCGCCAGCGGTGATCGTGGCGGTGCTGTTCGGCCCGATCGCGCTCGGGGCTCCGAGCCCGATCCGGGTGTCCGCGACCCGAGTCGGGCTCAGCGGCCGGAACCGCAGGCCCTCAGCGAAGGTGCCGTCGTCGTAGACGCCGAAGAGGTCGATCAGGATGTGCGTGCCACCGCTGGATCCGTTGTAGATGCTGATCGACGGCAGACCGGCGCACGGGTAGTCCCACGGGCAGGGCGCCACCGGGACAATTGCCATGTTCGGCACGATCTTGCCCTTGCCGTAGTTCAGCGTGGACGTGTTCGGCGGGTCGTTCTCACCGTTCCAGGCGGTGAGGTAGCCCCCGGTCTGCGGGCTGACCGCGGTGACGTTGACCGCCAGCGCGCGCAGGTGAGCGTTGCCCTCCTCGCCGAAGTCGACCGGCACGGTCACCATCCAGCCGCCCGGCAGCGGCCCGCCGAAGTCCGGGTCCCGGCTGTCCAGGATCCGCCCCGGCTCGACGGTGTAATACTCGCCGCCCATGTCGGTCGAGGCGGCGCTGAGGTAGTAGCCGACCACGTCGGCGATGACGTGCGTGCTGCCACCCCGGTGCAGGATGGCGACCCGGCCGCCCGCACCGATCGGCACGGTCACCGAGTTGGCGATCGTCTTGCCCGCCGAGAAGTTCAGGTTCGACGCGGTCGGCTGGGTGGACTCGGCCGGGTAGAGCGTGAGGTAGCCGCCCTTGGTGGGCGCGGTCACGGTCACGTTGAGCACGACCGCGGAGACGCCGTTGGCCGGGACGCCGCCCCGGGCGGTGACCTGCAGATTGAGGACCCGGCGGTCGGGCAGGGCGCCGGCCGGGGCACCGAGCCCGCTACGGGTGTCGAGCAGCCGCTGCGGGCCGACCGGACGGTAGGTGCCGTCCGCGCCGGCCTGGGCGGCGGCGGCCGACCCGGCGGCGGAGGCGGCGGTGGTGGGAAGACCGGTCAGGACTGCGGCGAGCGTGACAGCGGTGGCAACAGCACCGCGGAGAACGCGCAAAGCAAACCCCCATGGGATTGGCACCGCGGGTGGGCGGTGCGAGAGAGAGGTGGTGTCCGGCGAACCGCCGACCGATGGGCCGGCTCGAAACACCGGAAGACACAAGGTACCGGGTCGGCGCCCTTCTGCGGGACCGGTTATCTGACTGTCCGGTTAAGACTGTCGAGCCGCTCGGGGCGTTGGGCGACCCGTTCGACACGATGCATGCAGGTTCGCTCAGCATTTCCACCCTGGGATGTGCACGTTCGTGCGCACGAGAAGATGTAAGCACGAACGTTCTCATGAGCGATCATGGGCACGATCGTGCACATCTGAGGGCTCGATGAGGATCGTAAACGCGCGCGACCTTGGTCTCGCCGTCCGGCAGGCGAGGCGCGACCGGGGTCAGACCCAGTCGGAGTTGGCCGCAGCGGCTGGAGTGAGCCGTCGCTGGCTATCCGGCCTCGAAGCGGGGAAGTCGACCGCTGAATTCGGTCTGATCCTGCGCGCCCTGGACGCACTGGGCATAGGTCTGGACGCATTCCCGGTCGAGCCCGGGCGGCGATCTAGACCTGACGCCCCTGCTGAACGGGTTCGGGGCAGGCACGGCTGACGGTCGCAGGCGCCCAGCGTCTTCGTCAAGGATCGACTGAAGATCCTGATCGGACTCACGCACAGTTGGGCGGTCTAGAGCAGTGCGTTCGCGACCTTCCCACGCTTTGCGTGATGTGGCATCATGGCGGCCGAACGACACCGGGGAGTAGCTTTGGCGTCGCGTTTGGTGTTTGTGCACGGAGTGGGTGGCCACCGCGACGCCGATACCGAGCGGACGGCCTGGCTGTCAGCTCTCTTGGCCGGTGCCCGTCGAGCCGGGCATTCCGACCTGTCGGACCTGCTCGCCGACGAGGGCCGCTGCGAAACGGTCTTCGCGTACTACGGCGACCTGTTCGCCCCGCGCGGCGCTCAAGGGATGGCGGACGCTGGGGTGCACGACCGTGATGAGGCCGTCATGTTGTGTCATCTGCTCGACGAGGTGATCGACGGGCGGTTGGCAGAGACCGATGATCCGGTACATCGTCAGGTGCTTTCGTCGGCCAAGCGAGAACTTCGACCCACCGGGACGGCGCAGGGCACCGGCAACCTCGTCCGCGGCTCGCTCAATGCCGCGACCACTCTGCTTTCTCTCCCGCCGGTGGCGCGTGGCGGTCAGTGGCTCAGCGGCAAACTGCTGGTCCGGGACCTCTCACAGGTCGTTCGCTATCTCGCCCGGCGGGAGGTCGAGGAGGGCCGGACCCTGGACGAGCGGATCCGGGAGATCCTGCTGTCGCGGTTGTCGGACCAGCCGGCGGTGGTGGTTGCGCATTCACTCGGAACGGTGGTGGCGTTCGAGGCCCTTCACCACCACCGCTTGACGGTCCCGCTGTTGGTGACGATCGGTTCACCGTTGGGGATGCGCTCGGTCGTGTGGCCCAAGCTGCGACCCCAGCCACCAACCACACCGGCGTGCGTGGATGCGTGGCTGAACTGCTGGGACCGCGATGACCTGGTGGTGACCCGTCCCAAGCTGGAGGCGGACATTGCCGCTAACGACCGGCAGGTGGCCCCAGAGAGTCGCCGGGTGGACTCCGACGGGGTCTGGGTGCACACGGCGACGAAGTATCTGGCGCATCCCGAGGTCGGTGGGCGGGTCGCCGCAGCGCTCAAACGGATGGCCGGACGGGCGACCGGTGAGTAGCAGGCGCCATCTCCTTGTCCTGGCGTCGCAGTGCACATCCATGCCGACCCTGGAGACGCTCGCCGAGGCAGCGCACGGACTTCACACAACCCTCCTGGACCCCGAGCGCGGAGCCTGCGTGCCGGCTCTGCCGTCCACCCACCGCCCGCTGCCCGGTGGTTCGATCCGGGTCGGGGCATTGACTGCCGACGAGGTCCGTACCGACGTGCGGGCGGCTGTCCGCCACGCGGGGACGGAGGGGGCGGTCCTGGTGCTGGCACTCATGGGACACGGGTTCAGCCCAGGCGATGGATCCGACCTCTATCTGATGGTGGGTGATTCCCGGGAGGGCGAGTCGATCGGGGCGGTCAACGTCAGCCAGTTGCTCACCGACGCCGCCGACCATGTCGGCCTGGCCGGCCTGATCGGGATCATCGACACCTGCTCGGCCGCCGGCGCGGTGCCGGCGATCGGTCGAATCGTCACCGGCCAACGCAGTGGCCGGACCCGGTGCGGCCTGTTGATGGCGTCGGGCGTCGGCCAGAACGCCTACGACCTGCGCCTCACCGCCGACATCACTGACCTCCTCCGCAGCGGCGTCGACGACGCGCCGGCGGTCCTGGAGTTGCAGACAGTACGAAGCGCGCTCGGGTCAAAGCCAAGCGGTCCCAGCATCAGTGTCTTTGAGTTCGGTGGCGATCCCAGCACACCGCAACCACTCTGGCTCAGTCGCAACTATGGTCACCAGGCCGGCCGGGCCTCCGCCTACCTGGGGCGAGCCGGACGTGCCGAGTTGGACCAGGCACTCGCAGCGATAGATGACCAGCCAGCGATGACCAGCCGATGGACTCCGGAGGAGCTGGCGTCCCTGCGGGAACGGCTCAGTCAGTTGCCGCTGTCACCGCAGGCGGTGCGCGCGCAGCAGGTCGCTGATTCCCTCTTCATAGCGGCGCAGACGGCGCGCTTCCTTCAGGAGTGGATTCCCGGCGCGATCGAAACCGATCGGCTGCGCAGGGCGGTCGCGCTGACCGCTGCCCCACAGGCTCCTCGGGTCACCGCTCTCGACGACGTGTCGGACGTCCTGGAGCGGCTGGCGCTTTCGTATCCGGCGAGGGACGGGAGTTGCCGATCGCAGATCTGTCGGTTCGTTGTAGCCCTCGCTCTGGACGACGTTCAGAACCTCAACGATCCGCTTCTGCGGACGTGGGCGCTGTCCATCACGGCGTTGAAGCAGGTCAACGACGCTGTGGCCTGGGCCAATCGACTCAACTCCGAGCGCCGGCTGCGCCTCGTCGTGAGTCTGCATGCCTCCATCGGCGGCACCTGGCCCGAACTGATCGAGACCTGGCTGGTGCTGGATGGCGAGATCCACAGCAAGGAACGGCTCCAGTGTGCCGGTCCGGACCGGTCCGGCGTCGAACTGGCCATCGCACGAGCCGTCGACAAAGCGGAGCGGGTCGCGGCTTCGATGCGGCTGCCGCTGCGCCAGGTGGATGTGGCCGTGCCCACTCAACTGCTCGCAGACTGGCGTCCCGAGCAGATCAAACGCGGCGAGTGGCTGGGCGTCCGCTTCGACGTGGTGACGCGGTGGGCTGAGCGGTTGAGCCCGCCGGACGCGATGCAGTGGGTCGTGACAAGCGCCGAAGGTCGACTCGCGCGGATGGCGAACGGCGAGATGCCGGTGCAGTGGCTGGACATCGGCGAGATCGCCGACCTGGTGGGTCTCGAAGAGAGGCTGACCGGCGGGGCGTACCCGGCGGTGGCGCTCAGTGCCACTCCGGCCGAGAAGGCGAGGCTGTTCTCGCTGCTCCTCGCGTACGTCCCGGTCATGCTCTGGCCCTGCACCGTCGCTCCACTGGATGCCGGCAGCCGTCTTGCCCTCACGCACTGCTGGGACCGGATGCCCGCGGAACTCTTGGCAGCCTATCGCGATCGGTGGCGGAACCCGGAGCAGAGCAGCCTCATCGCTGACCTCCGGGCCGTCTGGGATGACCAGGAATGGCTCGATTTCTGCAAGTCGTATCAGTTCGGCAAGGCATGAGGAGCGACCGATGACCTGGGATCCGGTGTATCAGGGCAATGGGGTGGTGCGGCCCGGCGTCGCGCTGCCGCCGCCTCCGCCCTGGCGGACCTTTCCGCGCAAATCGCTCGGCGGGAAATTCCAACCACCGCCCGGCCTCGTCAGCGCGGTGAACGCCGCGCTCTTCCTCCGTCGCCCGCTGCTCATCACCGGGTCACCGGGTTCGGGCAAGTCGACAGTGATCGAATCGGTGGCGGAGGAGCTGGATCTGGGACCGGTCCTGCGGTGGCACATCACCTCCCGGAGCTCGCTGACCGAGGCGCTGTACCGCTACGACGTCCTCGGTCGTATCCACGCCCGGCAGCTCGGCAGTGACACCGACGACATCTCCCCATTTCTCCAGTTCGGACCGCTCGGGACCGCGCTGCTGCCCGCCGCCCGGCCCCGAGCACTCCTCATCGACGAGATCGACAAGAGCGATCTCGACCTGCCCAGCGATCTGCTCGACGTGCTGGAACGAGGTGAGTTCGAGATCCCGGAGCTGGCTCGGTACGAGCGGGCAACCGTTGCCGTACGCGGTTGGGACAGCAACCAGCTTCATGGCATCACTCGAGGCCGGGTCGCCTGCACGCAGTTTCCGGTCATCGTCATGACCGACAACGGCGAGCGCGAGTTCGCTGCGCCGTTCCTTCGCCGATGCATCCGCTACACCATGCCCGTCCACACCGACATCGAAGTCGTAAAGCGGGCGGTGCGCGCGCACCTGGAGGGGGTCGACGTCGAGAGCGAGCCAATCGTCGAGCTCATCGAGCAGTTCGTCGCCCGGACCCGGTCCGGCGACCTGCTCGCGCTCGACCAACTCCTCAACGCGGTCTTCGTGGTGATCGGCGGCGCCGCTCCGGTGGGTTACCAGCGCGACCAGGTGATGAAATACCTGCTCCGCGAGCTCTCCGGTGCCTGACCTCGCCGACGGCGCACTCGACTGGGCGGTCCAGGCCATCCGGCACCTCGGGCCTGCCCTGGACGCGACCAATATCGCCGAAGCGCTGTGGCTGGCCGCCACCATCCGTGCCCCAGATTCGGTTGAGGACCGAGAATCGCCAGACCCCCACACACTGCTTCAGGCGAAAAACCCGGACCCTGGCCGGCCGGACCGGTCGTCGGCGACGCTCAACCTCTACGACACGGCCGACCAACCATCAAACCCTGCCGACCAGAACTTGCGAGTACGGGGCGCGACCGCGCTGCCGGCTGCACTCGACGTCGAGCGAGCATTGCGGGCTTTTCGGCGGCCATGGCCTAGCGGCCGGCGCCAGCAACTCGACCTGGGGACGACCGTCGAGAGATACGCCCAGACCGGCCAACTGATTCCGATCATGCGGCCGGCTCCCGAACGCTGGTTCGAGGTAGCGGTCGTCGTCGACGGTTCACCTTCGATGTCCGTCTGGCAATCGACCGTTCATGCGCTGGTACGGACGCTGCGTCATACCGGCGCGTTCCGATCCGTCCGGTCCTGGAAGCTCACGGTGAACGACAGCGGGCCCGCGCTCGCCGACCAGGCGACGGGTCGGACGATCCACGTCAGCCGGTTGAGGACACCCGATAAGCGCCTGCTGGTGCTTGTTATCTCCGACTGTGCGGGCGATTCATGGCAGGAATCGAGGACCTGGCGAGCCGTCTGGGACTGGTGCCGCCGCACGCCGACCGCCCTTATCAATCCGCTGAGCCCGACCCTGTGGCGTCGCACAGGGCTGTCGCTGCCCGGAGCCACGGTCCACGCGTCGCGCATCGGTACGGCGAATCGCGAGCTGCACTACTTTCTTCCCACCCTGTTGCGCCTATCGACCAGCTCTGATGGCTGGCTTCCCGTCCCGGTCCTCACGTTGACGCCCCATTCGATCTCACGCTGGGCGGATACGCTGATGCGTCTCGATCCCCGGGGGTGCGAGGTGGTGCTGGTGCCCAGTTCCGGCCGCGTCGACCGGCTGGCTGACCGTTCGATCCCCGACTCGAACCCGATCGACCGGGTGGCGCGCTTCCGCCATATCGCGTCCGAGAATGCCGTCCGGCTCGCCGCCCTCTGCGCGCCACATAGCGCGGTCAGCATCGAGCACCTGCATCTTCTCCGCCAAGAGGTGGTCCCACTGGCCACCGTCAGCGATATGGCCGAGGTACTGGTTGGCGGAATCGGAACTGTCGTCTCTGAGGTCGACGGTCCGGTCTTCCATCTCTACCCGGACGCTCGTCCAGCCCTGAGCGCGCTGCTCACTGCGAACGACGCCTGGCGCGCATACGAGGTGGTCAGCAGGTACGTCGAACGGAATTTCACTCCGTCCGGTCAGTTGACCTTGGCCGTCGGAGGTCAGACCGAATTGTCTGTGCCTGGCCGTCACCCGCTCGCGGACGCGTCACACGACATCCTGCGTCTCCTCGGCGTCACGCCACCGGACCAGGATCCGATCACGATAGAAACGGCCAGTAGGTCATTGACCGGAGGCGGGACACGCTTCACGAGCAGTCGGCCGCCGAAGCCTCCGTGGCAGTCTCCGGCCGGTGGCAACGATGTGGAGCAGGAGGTGCCGCGGCGGCCCCGGCTTTACTTCTTCCTCAGTTATGCGCGCAGTGACGATGATCCGTACGTCGAGCAGTTCTTCCGGGATCTCTGTGGTGAGGTGCGGGTGCGGGCGGGGTTGGCCAGCAGTGAGGAGGTCGGCTTCTTCGATACCCACAGCATCGGTATCGGGGCGACCTGGTCGTCGGAGTTGGTGGATGCGTTGGCCGAGTCCGGCACGTTTGTCGCGCTCTGCTCGCCGCGGTACTTCGTCAGTGAGGCGTGCGGTCGGGAGTGGCAGATCTTCACCGAGCGGGTCGAGCGGCATCAACTGGCCACCGGCTCCCGGTCTCGCACGATCATTCCGGCGTTCTGGTTGCCGCCGCGTCAGGTGCCGGAGGCAGTGCAGCGGCTGCAGTACGACAGCGCCGCGTTCGGGGAGGGGTATCGCCGAGACGGTCTGCGGCAGTTGCTGCGGCTGAGTCGTAACCAGGACGAGTACATCGAACTGCTGGCGGTGCTCGCCGATCAGATCGTGGAGAACGTCGACACCGATCCGTTGCCGCCGATTCCGCGGCAGGAGCGGGTGGAGTTCGTGGGGGTGCCGAGCGCTTTTCACCAAGCCGAAACGTCGATAGAGTCGCCAAGGGTAAACCGGCAAGGCGCCCTACGCGGACCGGATGGTCGCTCCCCGTACAGCCACGTAGTCCAGGACCATGTGCATTTCGTGATCGCAGCGCCGAATCGGCGGGAGGCGCGCGCGGTCCGACGCGATGTCGCCTACTACGGGGAGTACTCGGTCGAGTGGGCACCGTACCGGCCGACTTTCAGGCAACCGCTGGCTGATTTCGCCCGAGCGGTAGCTTCCAAGCGCAGGCTCACCTCCGAGGTGTCGCCATTGGCTGGGCACTGGACCAGGATGCCATCCAGGGGGATCGTGGTACTGCTGGTCGACTGCTGGGTGTGGCAGATCGCGACCTATCGCCGCGTTCTGTCGCAGTGGATAGAAACGCGGCGCTCCGAGTTGGTAACCACGGCGATGGTGCCGATCAACCCCGAGGATCGGGAGACCAGAGAGAACTGGCCTCAGCTCGCTGGCGGCCTGCGCCGCCTGTTCGCCCGAGGGACCAGCGCCGGTGAGGCCTTCGCCTTCCGGCCGGAGATCCTCAGTCACCGGGCCTTCGACGAGGACCTGCAGGTGGTGCTGGAAGTGGCCCGTAATCGCCTCTTCACTCTGCACAGCTCGGCAGAGGATGAGCCGTCATCACGCAGCTCACGTCGACCTGTTGTTGAGGCAGGGTTCCAGTTCGAAGGCGAGCCGGATGCGCCATGACCCATGATCTGGGACTTCGTTCGGCTCCCTACCGCTTGGCGGACTGGATGAAGGTCTGCCAGGTGGTGGGGGTGAAGGTGAGGGTGGGGCCGGGGCGGTCCTTGGAGTCGCGGACCAGGACGCGGCCGGGGAGATTGTCGGCCACCTCGACGCAGGCGCCCTGGTTGGAGCTGCTGCGGGTGCTGGTGCGCCAGCGGGGGCGCTCACTCGTACTCATCGGCCACCTTCTCGATCAGCTTGCGTGACAGGTCGACGGGCAGCGCCAGTCCGGAGACGATCTCCCAGGCCAATTCTAGTTTGGCGATGTCGTCGGCGTCGGTGGTGACGTCGCCGCGCAATGGACCGTCGACGTAGCCGACCCGCTGCCGGCCGGGCAGGGTGGCGAGCACGAACGCCCCGGCGAGGCCGGCGTGCAGGCCGGTGCCGTTCGGGATGACGAGCACCTGGGTCCGGGTCTGGTGGGTGGCGCTGATCAGGTGGTCGAGCTGGTCCTTCATCACCTCGGGCGGGCCGCAGCGCAGCGCGAACTCGCCGATGACGGCGGTCAGCATCGGCGGATCGGGGCGGCCGACGGTGGCCGCCTGCCGCTCGCGCCGGTCCTTGGTGGTGCGCTCGACCTCGCTCTCCGGCAGCCGGCCGCCGCGCAGCACCGCGCGGGTGTAGTCCTCGGTCTGGAGCAGGCCCGGGATCAGGCTGGGCTCGAACCAGCGCAGCATGGTGGCGCGGCTTTCGTGGTAGGTCCACGGGCGCAGCCAGAGCTCCGTCGCCTCGTCCCGTGCCGTCGCGACCGCCTCCCGGACCTTTCCCTCTGCGCCGAGGGCGAGGTCGAGTCGATCAGTGGTGTCGGGTTGCGGAATGAGCCGGCCATTCTCGATGGCCGTGATCAACGATGCGCTGACCTTGATCGATCTGGCGAGTTGGCGCTGGGTCAGTTTGCGTTCGGTGCGGAGCCGTCTGACGGTCTTCGGAAGCTCGCTCACCGGTATCACCCCCGTATACGAAAGGCGGGTCGGGCATTCGGCGGCCGGCGTTCGGCACTGGGACCCTGTCCGGCGTGCTCGGGAAGCCGGTGCCGGACGCGATCCCGGCCGACGTCGAAGCGGACACGCTGCGAACACTGCTCGCCCGACACGAGGCGAAGGACGAGAAGAACTGCCGCTGCGGCCTGCCACTCGGTGAGGAAACCGGGCTCTGCTTCTACGGCCGGCAGGCCCAGAAAAGGCTCTACAACCTGACGCTGGACCGGCGCGCCGCCGACGACCCGAACGCCTAGCCGACCGAAAAGATCGTCAGGACATTCAGCACGCCCAGCGCCGAAATAGCGTGCCCAATGTCCTGACGATCTTTCTGTAGCGAAACTACATTGAGGGGTCATGAGCGCTGATGCAGTCGGCATGCATATGCCCGCCATCGTGACGCTCGACGACGTGGCGGCGATGAACGCCGCGGACTCGAACGGTCACCGTTACGACACCAGCCCCGAAGGGGTCCTGTCGGTCACGCCCCCACCCGACTCCGAACACGCGAGATCGCCAGCAGGCTGTTCGCCTGGCTCATCATGGCCGGCTGGCCGGCCGAGCAGGTGTTGCAGGCCGCCGGGGTGCGGATTCCGGGGCCGGACGGGGATGGCGGCCGGATCCCCGACCTCAGCGTCTGGCGCAAGCAACCGCCCCGCCGCGTCTGGCTGTCGGCCCCCGACATCCTCCTCGTCGTCGAGATCGTCTCACCGGGGTCGGAGGCGATGGACTCGGTGACCAAGCTCCGCGAGTACGCCGCGGTGGGCATCCCGCATTACTGGGTGGTCGACCGGGACGACGCTCAGACGGCCACCCTGCACCGCCTGACCGGGCTTGGCGGCTACCAGGAGCAGGCGAAGCTGCCGCTGGCCTGGCTGTTGCAGACCGCGCCCGGCGACCATCTCGACTAGAACCGACCAGACCGCCTAGACCTCGGCGGGGTCGGGCACCGGGACGCGGACCGTGATCGCGGCGGGCACCACCCTGACCTTCAGCTTGCGGGTTGCGCCCTGCTCGCCGCCGTCCAGCTCGTAGGTGGTCTTCTCGGCCAGCCGCACGGTCACCTTGCTGGCTCGGGTGACCTGCACGAACGGGGACTTCTCCGTCCGGCCGACCGCCATCCGGCCGATCGTGCGGGCCCAGTCCAGCGGGCCGTGCGCGGTGGCCACGCCGACCTCCAGCCGGCCGTTGTCCGGCTCCGCGTCGTCGAACGCCTCGATCCCACCGGTGATCATGCTGACGTTGCCGAACAGCACGCAGGTCGCGTCGCCGGAGTACCACTTCCGGCCGTCCACCTTGATCTTCGTCGGCACCGACTCGTCCCGCACGTGCCGCAGCCCGGTGAGGACGTACGCGAGCTTGCCGGCCCGGTCCTTCAGGCCCCGGTCGGCGTCCCCGATCAACTCGCCGTCGAAGCCTGCGCCGGCCATCACCGCGAAGTGCTGACCGTTCACCTTGCCGAGGTCGATCGCCCGGGGCCGGCCGTGGAAGGCGATCTCGACCGCCTTCTCCAGATCCTCCGGGATGCCCAGGTTGGTGGCGAGCAGGTTCGCCGTACCGGCCGGGATGATCGCGGTCTGCACGTCGCGGCCGGCGAGGGCGTCCATGCACCGCTGCACCATCCCGTCGCCGCCCCAGACGAGCACCAGTTCGGCGCCCTTCTCGACCGCCTTGCGGGCCTTCTTTGGGGCTTTGCGGCTTTTCGGCACCTCGTACCAGATGGGGTTTTCTATGCCCCGGTCGGCGAGCAGCCGGCGCAGCTCGGGCAGGCCGCCGCCGAGGGACTTCCGGCGGTGGGCGACGACGGCGACTCGGGGCGCTGCTGGCTGTTTCATGCCATCCCGCTTACCCAACCGGCCGCCGGAGCTACCGCGCCGCCGCGCCTCGGCCAGCCGATGGGGCCCCGGCGCCTGGCCGGGGTGGGTGGGCGGCGAGCCCGGAACCCTGTGCAACACTCCCGGCCGACGCCCTTCCCTCCGACCGGGCGAACGACAGGGGACGACGATGAACATCGAGACACTCCAGGCCCAGCGCCAACTGATCGTGCGCCAGCGGATCCGGCTCATGGTCAACCAGTACGAGGTCCTGGCCGCCGGACCGGACGGCGGCGAGGGCGAACTACTGGCGTACGCGCAGCAGAAGCGGATGGCCTTCCGTGAGCAGGTGACGCTCTACAGCGACGACACCAAGCAGCAGCCGGTGCTCGGCTTCAAGGCCCGCCAGGTCCTCGACCTCGCCGCCACCTACGACGTGACGGACGCCGGTGGCAGCGCGATCGGCCTGTTCCGCAAGGACTTCAAGCAGTCGCTGCTGCGCTCCACCTGGCACCTTGAGCAGCCCGGCCTGGGCGCGATGATCGGCCAGGAGCGGAACATGGCGGTCGCCATCCTGCGGCGGTTCGTCGACTCGCTCTCCTGGCTGCCGTACCACTTCGACTTCGTGCTGGACGGCCAGCCGGCCTTCTCCGTGATCAAGAAGTTCGGCCTGCGGGACAAGTACGTGGTCGAGATCCACAACCCGGGCCTCGACCGGCGCCTGGTGGTCGCGATGGCGGTCGCGCTGGACGCCCTGCAGAGCCGCTGAGCGTGGACCCCGGGACGGGTGGTCGGACTCCCGCGACAGCGGGGGTCCGCCCCCGTCCGGCCTCGTCCGTCACCCGGCCGGCGGGGCCGGCTCGGTCTCGACGTCGGCCACCACGACCGTGACGTTGTCCGGCGCGCCCGCCTGATGGGCCAGCTTGACCAACTGCTCCCCGCACTGGTGCCGGTCGGCCCAGTGTGCCAGGGTCTGCCCGATCGCCTGGTCGTCGACCACATCGGAGAGCCCGTCACTGCAGAGCAGCAGCCGGTCACCGGCGGCGGCCGGGACGGTGTCGATGCTCGGCGCCAGCCCGGCGCCCTGCACCGCCCGGGTGACAAGCGAGCGCTGCGGATGCCGGCGGGCCTCCGCCGAGGTCAACACCCCCTGGTCGACAAGCGCCTGGACGAGAGTGTCGTCTCTGGTCAGTCGTCGCAGCGTGGCGCCGCGCAGCAGATAACCCCGGGAGTCGCCGACATGTGCGACGGTGAGAAGTGTGTCGGCCAGCAGTACCGCGGTGATGGTGGTGCCCATCCCGTCCCGTGCCGGGTCGGCCTCGACCGCCGCCCGGATCTGGAGATTCGCCGTCTCGACCGCGCCGTTGAGCGCGGCGACCGGGTCGTCGGCCGGCGCCCACTCCAGCGCCGCCAGCGCTCGGATCGCGATCTCGCTGGCCACCTCGCCGGCCGGCAGCCCGCCCATCCCGTCCGCCACCGCGATCAGCCGGCTACCGGCGTGCGCGGCGTCCTCGTTCTCGGGCCGGACCAGGCCGGGATCGGTGACGGCCACCGCGCGCAGGATCAGGCTCATGCGTCGATCTTGCCAAGAACTCCCCGGATCCGTCTCTACGCAGTACTGCGTAGGGTGAAGCGATGATGCCGGTCTCCATGGTCGGGCGCGCCGGCGAGTTGGCCGAGCTCGTCCGCGCCTGGTCGGCCGTGGTCGACCGGCGACCGGGACGGGCCGCCCGCACGGTGGTGGTCACCGGCGCCGGTGGGGTCGGCAAGAGCCTGTTGATCGCCTCCGCCCTGGACGCCCTGATCCCCCGGCCGAGCGCGGTGCTCTCCGGCTCGGCCCGGGTGCACTCGCCGGCCCCCTACGACTGGCTCGCCGCGGTGTTGACCGGCTGCGACACCCGAAATCTGCCGTTGCCGGCGGACGCGTTGGCCTGGCTCGCCCAGCACCCGAACGCGCCCCGCGAGCGGTACGCCCCGGACGCGCTGCTGCGGCTGGCCGTCCGTACCGTCCGGGCCCTGGTCGGCGCCGGCCCGGCGGTGCTGGTGGTGGAGGACCTGCACGCGCTCGACCCGGCGAGTCTCAACCTGGTCGGCGAGCTGGCCGCCGCGCCGGAGCTGCCGGTCCTGCTCATCGCCGCCAGCCGACCGGCGGCGTCCGCGGTCTCGCCGGAACTCACCCGGCGGACCCTGGCCCGGCTCTGCGGGGTTGCCGGCGCGGTCCGGCAGCACCTCGACGAGCTGACCCGGACCGAGGTGGCCGAGGTGCTGGCCCAGGTCTATCCCGACCAGAAGGTGCCCGCCACGGTGACGGCCGCGGTCTGGCAACGCACCGGCGGCAACCCGTACCGGTTGATCGAATACCTGGCCACGGACGGCCGGCGCGGGCTGGCGGGCCTGGCGGACCGGCCGGCGCCGGCCCGCCCGGCGCCCCGCCGGCCGGTCAACGCCGGCCCGGCCGGGGTCCCCGCCGAGTTGACCGGTCGGGAGATCGAGGTGCTCGGCTGCCTGGCCGCCGGCATGTCGAACAAGCAGGTTGCCCGCTCGCTCGGAATCTCGATCCGCACGGTCACCGTGCACGTGTCGAACCTGCTCCGCAAGACCGGTTCGGCGTCGCGGACCGAGGCCGCCCTCTGGGCCCTCGAACACCAGTTCAATGATCCGGCCGGCCGTCCCTGACGATCCGGCCGACGGCTTGACGCGTACGCCATCATTGGGGGAGAGGGCTGTGTCTACTTTGTCTCTCCCGGGAAGCTCCGGCGTCCCAGCCACATAAACACGAGCGGCGCTCGCAGGTCAGACGGCGAAATCGGCGGATGGTGGTGCGCGAAAGATGAGGATTCGACCTCGTCAGGAGTTGTTGGAGATCTGGGCAGCCACCGTACGGGCGTCCTGGAAGGATGGTGCCTGGCAGTGGGGGGGACGGAACGAGCCGAACTCGATAAGTGATGCCGAGCAACTGCTCTGTCTCCTTCTCCCGGCCACCCAGGAAAGCACCTTCAAGATAGACAATCCGGATCAGACGGCCGAGGCGATGATCAGGGCGCTCCGCCCGCTCGGAAACGCCAGCCAGATCCCGCAGGTCTTGATCAGGGTGCTGACCGAGTACTTCCTCAGGTACACCGACGCTTCCGGTACGCCCGTATTTTCAGGTGGCTCGTATTTCCCCAGCGACGACGACGGCCCGCACCCCACCGAGCAGCAGTTGCAGCTGGACATCGTGGACTCCTTCGCGGTGTCGGTCACCCTCTCCCTGGCCACCATCGGTTTCGCGAAGGTCTTCCGGAACGCGGTCCGGCGGGAGGAGATCCACCGGGAGATCGCCACCTTGGAGGAGCTGGCCAGTGCCCGGCTGAGTGCGGCCATGGTCGGACTGCTCCGCAGCTTCGCGGTGAACGTCTTCGACCTCGACTCGCGTGAGGGACAGGCGCTGGTCCGCACCCTCAACCAGGACAACATGCCGCCGCGTCAGGTCGTCGCCAAGCTCCGCAAGGAACTGCTCGAGACGATCGCCAGCTTCCGCGAGGTCATGATCGGATCCGGCCAGGTCGCCGACCTGGAGAGCACGAGCCGGCTCTTCGAGTGCGGATGGTCCTGGGGGATCGTCCGGGACGCGCCGGAGGTGGAGAACACCGAACCGATCGGCGAGCAGCGTAAGGGTGTGGCGCCGGAGGAGCCGTACCTCTACTTCACCGTGATCGCGATCGACGCCATCGAGGACCTCTTCTCCGAACGCACCCGCGTCCTCGGTCTGCTCAACGAGGAGCAGCAACGGCTCGGCCGGGCGCTGCAACTGCGGTGGGAGCTGACCCGTACCTACTGGGCCACGGTCGCCACCTTCGGTGACGGCCACCGCTGGCCGCTCGAGGACATCCCGTGGCGCACCACCGACGAGGATTCCTCCGACTACTACACCCTGCTGGTCACCTCCCTCGCCGTGAAGGGTCTGGTGAGCGAGCGCGGCCGGGACGTCGAATTCGCCCGGGTCGGCGGCGTGCTGTTGGAACTGGCGAACCGGGCGCGGATCACCCGCCGTCCGGTCGACAATGATCCGGCCCTGAGCCTGCACGACCCCGGGGTCAGGTTGCGCCTGGTCGGCACCGAACAACTTGGCGAGCGGGGACTCCGCTGGCTGGTGAGCGAGTTCTCCGCGCTGCTGCTGCAGCGCACGTCCTTCATCGCCAGCCTGCTGAACGAGTCGAGCGAGCGGGCGCAACTGCTCGACCTCGCCGACCAGATCTGGGAGCACCTGGTCCGGCGGCGGTTGCAGGACGGCATCGGACGCCGCCTCTGGGACCAGCCGGATCAGGCTTTCTCCGAGGTCAAGGGCCACTACGACCATGTGTCGTGGTACTACACCGAGCGGGTGGTCCAGGCCCTGATCGCCACCGCGAAGATGCTCAAACGGGCGCCGTTGAGCAGTGAGAAGCTGGTCGAGATCGCGGTCGCCCTGCTGGCCGAGGCGGAACACCTGTACGACGTCGAGCTGCTCAACGGGGCGGCGGAGGCCGGACCGACCATCCAACAGCAACTGCAGATCATGCAGGTGAATCTGACCAGAGCGCGGGAGGTCGTCCAGGAGCGTCCCGGCACCTCGGTCGCGCTGGCCCAGCGGGTACTGCGGCTGCTCGACGAGATGACGATGGCCCGCCGTGACGTCGGGGAGGCCACCTGAGATGCTCGTCTTCGCCTCCTCCGACAAGGGTGGTACCGGCCGATCGGTGACCAGCAGCAACGTGCTCTACCGCAGTGCGTTGCAGGGTCTCGACGTGGGTTACCTCGACTTCGACTTCGGCTCGCCGACCGCCGGCACGATCTTCGCCATCGATTCGGTCTCGCACGGCACCACCCGGGGCGGTCTGCACAGATACCTGGACGGCTCGCTGGCCGAGCCGCACCGGCTGGAGGTATGGGCCGAGTCGCTCCGGCCGAGCCTGCGGGACCGACCGCCCGGCGCGGGTCGCCTGGTGCTGCTGCCCGGCGACAGCGGCGGCGGCGAGTTCCCGCACAACCGGGAGATGGTCGAGCGGTGCGCCCGGCTCTTCCTCCGGATGGAGGAGGAGTTCGATGTCACCCTGGTGGATCTGAGCGCCGGCCGGTCCTACGCCACCCAGATGGCCCTGGAAGCGACCGCGCTGCCCCAGATGAAGTCGGTGAAATCGCGCTGGCTGATCTTCCACCGTTGGACGCGGCAGCACATCTACGCCGCTTCCAGTCTGGTCTACAGTCCCAACGGGATTCTCGACAGCGGCGTGCAGCGGGGCCACCAGCTGGACGATCTCCGCAACGCGCTGCGGTTCGTCCGGACCGCGTACGTCGACCCGGACTCGCCCGAGCTGGCCGGACTGCAACCGGCCCAGGTGGCGTGGTTGCGGGAGTGCAACCGCGACCTGCTCAACCTCGCCAGCGAGAGCCGGGTCGGCCGGACCGTGCTGCTGGGAACGGTCCCGCACGACCCGGTGCTGCAGTGGCAGGAGCAGTTGATCTCGGACAACGACGTGTACGCCCGGAAGATCGCCAATCTGGGCACCGTCGAGGCCTTCTCCGAACTGGCCAAACGCATCGCGGACGACTCGGCCTGGGAGACGCTGTGACCAAACAGGACGTGACCTTCGAGGAGTCCGCGGCGCGGCGGGGAGTGGAGTCCGTCCCGCTGTCGCACCTCTCGATCGAGCTCGGTCATCTCTACATCGAGGAGTTCGCCGGCGGGCCGGAGCAGCTGCGTCGGCACTTCGCCCGGGTGGCGCCCTGGGTTACCGCGGCCCGCCAGATGGCCGCGGATCGGCTCCCGGGTGGCCGGGTCCGGATCAGCACCTGCTTCCTGATCGACGACTACTTCACCCGGTTCAGCACCCCGCGAGGGGTGCTCGACCAGTTGCTGGAGGCGATCGAGGGCACCGGCCTGGTGATCGACTACTTCGCCCGGGAGGCCGGCTGCGCGCAGGCCGACGACATCCCGCTTGCCGAACTGGCGCTCGGCCAACTCGTCTCCGACCCGGTGCCGGAGACGACCGGCGAGCGACCACCGGTCACCGAGACCGGATGGCTGTGCAACGGCAAGCGGTCGCCGGTCTCCGGCCCGGCGCAGGCGATGAGCCCGCACAGCGACTGGCTGCCGCCGATCCAGAACGCCGCGAACCGGCACTCGATCTTCCTCGACGTCGAGCTCTGGGACTATGAGGACGACGGCACCCGCCGGTGGTCCTGCCCGTTCCTCGCAGCGGTCTGGCAACTGATGCGGCTGGGCCTGCTGCGTCACCAGGGGGAAGGCGTCACCAGCGCCTATCAGGTCGAGGACTGGCCGGACGACTGGGACAAGATGCCGGCGGTCGTCAAGCTGAACCCGCGGGCCGCGCCGTTCAGCGCGTACCGGACCTTCTCGGTGCTCGGATCGCGGTTCCTGCCGATCGAGCATGCGGTGCGGACCATCCTCAGCCAGGTCTCGATCGACCCGGCCGTGCTGGATCAGATCCACACCCGCAGCCGCGCCGAACACGTCGACCTGCCGAAGGACCTGGTCGAGCGGGTCGAGTACGCGTTCGTCGGAGACTGAGCCGACCGGCCGGCCGACGACCGCCCAGCCGGTCACGGCCGGACGTCCGGCAGGTGGTCCGGGTCGGCCCCGGGTAGCCAGGTCAGCGCCTGGGCGGCGAGCCGGCGGAACTCGGGGTCGGCGTCGGTGCCGGCCAACTCCGCCAGCAGCGTCCGGGTCTGCCGGTCGGTGCCGAACTGGGTGCCGAGGACCCGGACCGTGGCGGCCCGGACCGACCAGTCCCGGTCCTGGAGGCGTTCGACGAAGAGGCTGCGGACCTCGGGGTGGGCCGCGAGTCGTTCGCCGAGTACCCGAAGGACCTCCCGGCGGACCTGGACGTCGGGGTCGTGGCCGGCCCGCTCGATGAGCAGCTCACGGACGTGCCGGTCGGCGCCGAACCACTCGCCGAGAATGGCGACCGAGACGCAGCGGATCGTCGCGTCGTCACCGGTCGCCCGGGCGACGAGCACCTCGCACTGCTCGATGTCGGTGCCGTGGTGGGCCGCGAGCTTGACGGCGGCCTCCCGGACCAGATCGGGGTCCGGGTCGACGCGGACCCGGTCGATCAGGAGTTCGCGCACCGGGGGATCGACGCCGAAGTGCCTGACCAGCAGCCGGACCGCGGCGAGTCGAACCCGGGCGTTGCCGTCCCGGAGCCGGTCGGCGAGGAGTTGGTAGCTGACCCCGGTGGAGCCGGTGATCTTCAGCAGGGTCGCCGCGGCGTACCCGAAAACCCCGTCGTCACTGTCGGTGCGGGCCAGGTCGTCGAGGACGCCCGGGACCAGGTCCGGGTCGCCGGCCGCGGCTACCGCCCGCAGGGCGGCGAGCCGGACCGCCGGGTCGCTGTCGGCCCGGGCGCGTTCCGCCACCACGACCGGAATGGCCGGGTTGCTGCCGAGGCTGGCGGCCAGCGCCCGCACGGCGGCGAGCCGGACCGCCGGGTCGGCGTCGTCGCGGGCCAGATCGGCGAGTACGTCGCAGACGGCCGGGTCCATCCCGACCCGGTCCACGAGCGCCTGCGCGGCGACCAGCCGGACCCGGGCGTCGGCGTCCTGCCGGGCCAACTCGCCGAGTACGTCGCCGACCGACGGCGCGACACCGATCTGATCGGCAAGTGCCTCGGCGGAGAGCAGTCGAACGTCGGCGTCCCGGTCGGTGCGGGCGGTGGCGGTCAGCAGCGCGACGAGCGGCTGGTCCTGGTCGTAGTGATCGGTGAGCATCCGCAGGGCGGTCCGTCGGACGACCTCGTCGCGGTCGGTGCGGCTGCGTTCGATCAGCAGGTCGCGGAGCTTGCCGTCGGGGCCGAACCGTTCCACCAGGCAGCGGCCGGCGGCGCGGAGCACCCCGGCGTCGCCATCTTTCTGGACCCGGTCGATAAGCAGCGCACGCACCTGGCCGTCAGTGCCGAGACGCTCGCCGAGGACCCGGACGGCGGTGCGGCGGGCCAGCCCGTCGACGTTGCGGCGGGCGCAGTCGATCAGCAGGTCGCGGACTTCGCGGGTGGCGCCGAACCGTTCCACGAGCGCGTGGGTGGCGGCCCGGGTCACCTCCGGGTCGTGGTCGGTGCCGAGACACTCCAGCAGCACGGCGCGGAGCTCGTCGTCGCCACCGTACCGGTCGCCGAGCGCCTGCACCGCCGCCCGGCGTACGCCGGGGTGCCGGTCGGCGTTGACCCGTTCGACCAGGAGCGCCCGGACCTGCTGTTCGCCGGGAAAACGTTCCTCCAGCGCCTGCACGGCGGCGAGCCGGACCCCCGGGTAGAGGTCGGCGCGGGCCCGTTCCACCAGGAGCTCCAGGGCCTGCGGATCGGTGCCGAACCGTTCGCCCAGCGCGCGCACGGCGGCCAGCCGGACCCCCGCGTGCCGGTCGGCGCGGGCCCGCTTGACCAGCCGGGTCCGGGCCCGGGAGGCGGCGGCCTGATGCGCCGGACTGTCCACGACGGTGGTGGCCAGCTGTGCGACCTCCGCCAACCCGGCGACCGACGCGTACGAGGCGGGGCTGTCGTTGAGTTCGCCGAGCACCTCGTCGAAGAGGTCGTCGATCCGCTCGGCCGGTGCCGACAGCATCGCCGCCAGCCGGGCCGCGTGCGCCGACACCGGCGACCAGACCACCCGTACCCCCCGCCGCCGGTACCAGGACAGGTAGACCTGCCGGCCCGGCCAGGCCGGGCCGATCGCCTTCGCCGAGGGCAGGATCTCCTCCTCGATCAGCGCCGCGGTTTCCCGGTCGTCGATCGACACGCAGTGCTCCAGCAGCAGGATGAGTTGCCGCAGCAGCGACTCGGCGGGCTCGGCGACGTCGGCGTGCGGATTGCGCACCTCGGCCAGGCACTGCACCGCCAGCGCCAGGTTCCACGGGGGCGGCGCGAAGCCCTCCGGCGGCCAGGGCTGGTTCACCTCGTGGGTGAGCAGCCGGATCAGGCGGGCGGTGTGCCGTTCGTGCAGCGCGCCGGCGAGCAGCCGGAGCACCTCCCGCCAGGACAGGTCGGCCCAGTGCCGGCGGAACAGTTCGGTGATCTCGTCCATGGTGATCACCTGGTCGTGCTCGAACTTGGCGAGGACCGCGTCGGCGCAGAAGAACTCCAGGAACGTGCGGTGCACGAAGCCGTACAGGTGGGGGCCGTACCGGCTGAGGATGAAGTTCCGCTCCCGGAACTGATTGATCATGAGATGGGCGACCGACCGGGCGGTTGCCGGCTCCTGCTGGTACCGCTCGGTCAGGTACTGCTCGAAAACCTCGCTGAGCTCCTCACGCGCGATGTAGTTGGCGGTCAGCCCGCGCTCGGCCGACTGCATCCGGTACGCCAGCCGGCGCAGCAGTTCCTTCTTGTCCTCGGTGTCGAGGAACTCCAGGCTGCTGTTCTCCTCGCGCAGGTGCCGGTTCACGTCCCACTGCTCGACCAGCACGGTGGCCGCGTGGTCGTAGAGCTTCCAGCGTTCCTGCGGCAGTGGTTGGTGCTTGCCGATGATGGCCAGGATGGTCAGCAGCAGCGGGTTGCCGGCCAGTTCCCGGATGGCGTGCGAGTGTCGCATCGCGTCCAGCAGCCGGGCACACCGGATCTGGGCATCCTGCGGCCGGTCGTGGATGGCCAGCCGATACCAGCTCGTCAGGAAGTCGGCGGTCTGCGCCTCGTTGAGATCCTGCAGGGTGTAGTGGGTGAACCCGACCTCGGTGAGAATTCGGCGGGAGTAGCCGATGATCCGCGAGGTGACGATCACCCGCACCTGCGGGTACATCGCCGTGAAGCCGGCGATCTGACCGGCCACCTCCTCCCGGCGCCGCCGGTCGAACACCTCGTCCAGCCCGTCGAAGATCACCACGGCCCGGCCGCCGAGGCTCAGGTGCCGCAGCAGCGCCGCGCGCTCCACCCCGAGTCCGTCGGTGCCGGCCCGGTGGTCCAGGTAGTCCAGGAAGCTCTGGCACCGGCCCTCGGCCGCCATGGTCACGTACGACCGCAGTTCGATCAGCAGCGGCAGGTGGTCGGCGAGCACCGCGAGCCGCTCGTCGGTGTGTCCGCCGGCCAACGCCAGCGCGATGTACCGGGTGGCGGTCGACTTGCCGGCGCCCGGGTCGCCGAGCAGCACGATGGCCCGCCGCTCCGGCGCCCCCAACACGTCGAAGAGCCGCTGCACCGGCCGGGCCTGGTACGACTCGGTCAGGTGGACCAGCTCGTCGGCGTCCACCTGCTCGGGCACGTCCTCGGTGCCGAGGTGCCCGTCGGCCCGCATCCGATGCAGCAGCTCGCGGGGCAGCTCCACCGGTGGCGGATCCTCCCGCACCGACTGCTCGACGAAGACCGAGGTCAACCTGATCTGCAGGTACTCCTCGTTCTGGGCCGGGGTCAGCGCATCCAGGTCGAGCACGCCGTACTGCTGGCGCAGCCGGATGTAGTACTGCTTGAGGGTGTCCGGGCTGAGCGCGTGCAGCCCCTGGCCGGGCCAGCCGGTGTCGGCCAGGCAGTTGGCCACCGCCGCCGTCACCAGCGCCGCCAGGTCCGCCGCGTCGGAGAAGATGCTGCACATGTGCCGGTCGGCCAGCTCCGCCCGCAGCGCCTCGATCCGGTCGGCGTCGGCACCGCGGTCGACGACGTTGCGCGGCCAGGGCGCGTCCTCACTGAGGAGGAAGATCAGGCACTGCTTTCCGCCGGCCAGTGCTTCCCGATACTCCAGTTCCGTGATCGACTGATCGAATCCCGGTGGGACAAATCCGTACCGCCAGGCGAAAATGCCGATGTAGACGTCGCAATCGCGAACATCGGCCAGGCAGCGTTCCAGGGGTCGCCGATCTTCCGCCACATAGGATTCCATCGCCATGTCCTCGACCCGCAGCCGGCGCAGGGCGAGCTGGACCGCGGCGCGACACTCCTGCAGATCCCGAAAAGTGGCTGACACATAGACCTTGGTCACGGCGGCTCCTTGGCGGCGTGAGCGGCACGTGACGCCACCGTAGCAATGCGACGCAAGAAGCAATTGTCAGTTTGTGGCACCTCGACGATCGCACTTCGGTCGACGGCAGGTCCGATCGGATGACGCGCGGCCGCCGTGGCGCGTTTGCGCCGGGCACCGATGATGGGATGAAATCATCCGATCGGAGCGGTCGGCGGCGAGTGTGCCGCGGGTGGCCGAGCGGGTTTCGGTGGAGGTGCCATGCTGACGATGGGCGAGGTCCACACCGGACTGCTGCAGAACTCCGGCCCGCTGTCGCTGGACCGGACCGTGAAGCTGCTCGACGTCATGGTGGGGCAGCGGGTACGCCGCTCCGAGCGGCCGATCGCGTACGCGGTCTCGCCGGACCAGTTCACCGGGGTCGACTGCCGGCTGCCGAGCGCGTCGGGGCGGGTGTCCCGGGGGGTCGGCACGGTGGTCTCGCACGCCGCGATGACCGGCGGGCACGTGCTGCAGGGCTCCAGCTACACCAGGGTCGACCGGGCGGCCGCGAACCGCCGACTGGTCTGGTCGCACTATCTCTCCCGGCCCGGGCAGATCGAGGCGATCGGTAAGGTGGACGCCCGGGACATGGCGGCCGGGTTCCTGACCGCCGGGTACCAGCCGCAGACACTCAACCTCGGCTCGATCAGCAACCGGGTGATGGACACCGTACAGAATTCGTCGGGGCTCGACCGCCGGTCGCCGTTCCGGACCCAGCGGACCCGGCTGCGGTGGGTGGTCCTGCCGGCGCCCGAACCGTCGGCCGAGGCGCGCGGCACGTTCCGGGTGGAGGCGAACGGGCTGCGCACCATCGAGCTGGTCGCGGGGCAGGACGACGGACACGCGATCGTCGAGCTCTGCGAGGACCTGGCGCTGCACGACTGGCTGTTGACCACGCTGCTGTCGCTCATCGAGTTCAGCCTGACCGGTCCCGGCACCCGGACGCAGAAGATCCACCGGCTCCGCCCGGCGATCGACTGCCTGCTGCACCTGTGGATGCCGGCGGCCCGGCTCGACGAGTCGGTGCTGCCGGTCTGGCAGGACCTCGAACGGCGGCCGGGCTTCACCCGGCAGTGGCAGACCTCGGTGAACCGGATCCGGGACCAGGTCACGCTGAGCACCATCGCGCTGCTGGAGGAGGCGCCGGTCGCCTGACGGTGCCGCTCAGTGCCGGGTGGCGAGCCCGGCCCGGGTGACGGTCAGCTCCACCGTGTCCGGGCTGATCTCGCCGATCTGGTCCGGTGCGACGTAGAAGTCGCCGCTCGGCGCGAAGCCGCTGGCGGCCAGCCGGTTGCCGGAGCCGGTACCGGCGGCGGTGACCCGGAGATAGCCGGAGCGCAGCAGCCGGGCTGCGAGATCCGGCGACACCTCGGGCTCGTCGCCGGATTCGGTGTGCGGCACCCGGTCGCTGAGCACCCCGGCACCGTCCGGCGGGTCCTGGGCGGTCGCCGCGTACGGGTCACCGAGGGCCACCGCGGTGACCCGGCCGACGTCCTCGCCGGCCGCGTCGAGCACCCGCATCCCGGTGGCGATCTGATCGAGCGGGATCGGGCGGCGGTCGCGTTCGGTGTGCATGTCTGTCCGGTTCCCCGGCCCGCTGGCGCTAAACGTCGGGCCGACCCTCGCCGCCGGCCGGCGGCCCGGACCTGTCGACCGCCGGCGGGGTCGGCCGGCCGGCGGAGAGCTCCCGCCAGTTGTCCGGCCCCACCAGCAGCCCCTTCATCATTTCGTACGCCTCGTCCTCGCCGTCGAACTCGTAGTAGCGGGAGATCCCCTCCGCGCCGCCCGCCCGCTGTTCCACGTGCCATCGGTCCGCGTCGGCGCGCAGGTAGACGTCACGCCGGGCGAGCCGTCCCCACTTGCCGTTCCACCAGTGCTTTCGCTGCTCCATGGTGGGACCCT
This sequence comes from Solwaraspora sp. WMMD1047, assembly GCF_029626155.1. Lineage (NCBI taxonomy): Bacteria > Bacillati > Actinomycetota > Actinomycetes > Micromonosporales > Micromonosporaceae > Solwaraspora > Solwaraspora sp. WMMD1047. The sequence goes on from NZ_JARUBL010000001.1 coordinate 222,240, forward strand.
ATCGAACATGCGTTCGAGTAGGTTGGGTGGGTGATCATGGGTCTGATCAGGCGATTCGTCCCTTCGACCCGCGGCCGTCCGGTCATCCCCGGTGCGGCGGCGGGTAGTCCCGGGGCCGCTGCGGCGCGTCCGGGTTCCGGTCGCCGGAGAGGCCGCCGGCCAGCAGCGCGTCGCGGATCTCGGTGAGCAGCTTGACCTCCTCGCTCGGCGCGGCCGGCGGCGGCTCCTCGCCCCGGCGACGCCGCTCGGCCAGCTTGTTCATCGGCAGCACCACCAGGAAGTAGAGCACGGCGGCGGTGAGGACGAAGGTGATCACGGAGTTGATGAACGCGGCCCAGTCGTACTTCACCCCGGTCACCGGCTCCCAGGCGCCGGCGTTGACCCCGCTGCCACCGCTGATCAGCTTGATCGTGGGTTCGAGGAACGACTTGGTGAGCTGACTGACCACGGTGGTGAAGGCCGCGCCGATCACGATGCCGACCGCGAGGTCGACCACGTTGCCGCGCATGATGAAGTCTTTGAATCCCTTGAGCATCCCTGTCTCCGGAGGGTGGGGGTGAGCCGGTCGGCGGGAGCGCCGGCGGAGCTGTCCGCGACAACCTATTCCCCGGCGGGCGCTTCGAGAAAAGCGCCGGCCTCGTGGGCCGCCGCGTCGGCGTCGCCGGCCCGGATCGCCTCGACCAGCCGACCGTGGTCGACGTACCGCTCGGGCCGCAGCTCTTCCCCCATCGCGTCGGCCACGCTGGCCCGCAGCGCGGTGCCGAACGAGGCGTAGAGCTCGGCCAGCATGGTGTTGTGCGCGGCGGCCACGACGGCGACGTGCAACGCGGTGTCGGCGGCCACGAACTCGGCAACGCGACCCGATCGCCAGGCGGCCTCCCGGTGGGCGAGCGCGCGGTCGAGCGCGACCAGATCCTCGGGGGTACGCCGCCGCGCGGCCAGCCGCGCCCCCTCCACCTCGAAGGCTCGGCGTACCTCGATCGTCTCGGTGGCCTGGGCGGCCGAGAGTCGGCGGGTGACGGCCCCGGCCAGTTCGTCGGTGGAGATCACGTAGGTGCCGGAGCCCTGCCGGCACTCCAGCACGCCCGCGTGCACCAGGGCCCGGACCGCCTCCCGGACGGTGTTGCGTCCGACGCCGAGCGCCTCGACCAGCTGCGGTTCGGTCGGGATCTTGGTGCCGAGTGGCCAGTCGCCCGCGTCGAGCCGGGCGCGCAGCTCGTCGATCACCTGGCGAACCAGGGTCTGCCGGGCCGGTGGGCGGGCGCCGGGCCGGTCGGTGGCCGGGGGTGTCATCGGTTACATCACCCCATCAAAAATCATCCCATGATTGTAGAGTCGAGCGAGTGACCCCGCCACCCCCTGCCCTGCTGACCGGACCCCGCTCGACGACCACCAGCCGACCCGCCGAGGCTCCCGCCACCCTGTCGGCCCCCGCGCCGCCGGCCCCCGCGCCGCCGGCCGCGTCTGGCTCGGCGGCGGCTCCGGCGCCGCCCCGCGACTCGGCGGCGACCCGGCGCGGGGGTCTGCTCGTCCTGGTCGGCATGCTGCTGGTGGCGGTCAACCTGCGTACCGCGATGACCAGCCTCGGCGCGCTGCTCGACGAGGTCCGCACCGGCCTGCAGCTCTCCGGCGCGATGGCCGGCCTGGTCACCACGATGCCGGCGATCGCCTTCGCCGTCTTCGGCGCCCTGACGCCGTGGCTGGTCCGGCGGTTCTCGCCGGCCCGGGTGCTGGTGGTGGCGATGGCCGCGCTCACCGTCGGGCAGGGGCTCCGGGTGCTCGTCGGCGGATCGGTCACCTTCATCGCCACCAGCGCACTGGCCCTGGCCGGCATCGCGGTCGCCAACATCCTGCTGCCGATGCTCGTCAAGCAGTACTTCCCGGGCCGCGCCGGGCTGGTCACCGGGGCGTACATGATGGCCCTGACCGCGGGCGCCACGGTGGCCGCCGCGGCGGCGGTCCCGGTGGCCCACGCCTTCGGATCGTGGCGGGCCGGGCTCGGCGTCTGGGCCGGGCTGGCGGCGCTGGCCGTACTCCCGTGGCTGCCGCTGGCCCTGCGGCGCGGCGCCGGCCGGCGGACCGGGGGTCCGGCGGCGGCCGGCCGGCTCCTGGTCCGGCCCGCGCGGACCCGGCTCGGGTGGGCGATGGCCATCTACTTCGGCACCCAGTCGCTCGGCGGCTACGCCGTGATGGGCTGGCTGGCCCAGCTGTTCCGCGACGCCGGGTACAGCCCGCGCGACGCCGGTCTGCTGCTGGCCGCCGTGACCGCGCTCGGGGTGCCGATCGCGCTCGTCATGCCGGCGGTGGTGCACCGGCTGCGGACGCTACGGCCGCTGGTGCTGATCCTGTCGGCGGCGCTTGTCGTCGCGTACCTCGGGTTGGCCCTGGCGCCGCGTGGGGCGGCGGCGGCCTGGGTGGGGCTGCTGGCGGTCGGACACGGGGCGTTCCCGTTGATCCTGGCCGCGATCGGGCTGCGGACCCGGACGGCCGAGGGGACCGTGGCGCTCTCCGCCTTCGCCCAGAGCACCGGGTACGCCATCGCGGCGCTGGGACCACTGCTTGTCGGCATCCTCTACGAGGCAACCGCCGGTTGGGCGGTGCCGATCGGATTCCTCATCGTGGCGCTGGCGGTGCAGACCGCCGCCGGACTGGAGATCGCCCGACCACGATTCGTCGAGGACGACCCACGCGCGGTCACCAATCGGTGACCGGCTGGCGCGGGCGACGGCTAGGACGAGGCCGGATTCGGCTCGGCGGCGACCGCCTCATCCACCGTCGGATAGGTCTGAAGCACCTCGACCAGGCCGCTGACCTCGAGGATCCGCAGCACGCCGCGCTGCGGAGCGGCCAACCGGACCTCGCCGCCGGCCTCGTCGCAGCTGTTCTTCGCCCGGACGAACACCGACAGGCCGGTCGAGTCGCAGAACGAGACCTCGGTCAGGTCGAAGACCAGCCGGCTCCGGCCCTTGTCCAGCAGGTCCGTGATCTGGTCCTGCAGCTGCGGCGCGGTGGCCATGTCGAGCTCGCCCGCAACCGAGACGACGACCACGTCACCGCGTTGTTCCGTGTGCACTGTCAGGGACATTCTCGACCTCCTGGTATTGCACGAACCGTACTCCACGGTGCCATCGGATCGCCGGTCGGGAGCGGGGGTGGCCTGGGCCATTCCTTTGCCTTGAGACAACTAGTCCATGGGCGCGCGGTGATAGAGTCCGGCGCGGCCCGAGCTAGGGGAGGTACACGGTGGCGTTGGACGCGGATGAGAGTAACCGGTTGACGGCGTTGCTGGCGCGGCACGGTGATCGGATCGTCGAACGCTGGACCGACGGCGTCGCGGCCTCGCTACGCGGGCGGCTCAGCCGGGCAGAACTCCAGCAGCAGATCAGCGAGCTGTGTGACGCGCTCCGGTCGGCCGCCAGGGACGGAATCGTGCTCGACAGCGACGATTCGACCGAGTTGCGGGCGGTGCTCGCGGAGCTGAGCCGGCACCGGGCGCGACAGGGCTTCTCGGCCACCGAGACGGCGATCAGCGTCTTCGCGCTCAAGCGGGCGCTGCTCGACGTGCTGGACGACGACCGGGAGGGCGGCGGCAACGCCCAGGACGCCCTGCGGGACTTCGTCGCCTTCTCCGGCCTGATCGACGAACTCGGGCTCTACACCTTCGAGGCGTACGCCAAGGCCCGCGAGGAGCTGATCGCCGACCAGGCGGAGCAGCTGCTGGAACTCTCCACGCCCGTGGTGAAGCTCTGGGAGGGAGTCGTCGCGGTGCCGCTGGTCGGCACGCTCGACTCGGCCCGCGCCCAGGTGGTGATGGAACGGCTGCTGCAGACCCTCGTCGACACCGGCTCGCCGTACGCGATCATCGACATCACCGGCGTCCCGGCGGTGGACACCCAGGTCGCCCAGCACATCCTGAAGACCGTGGTGGCGGCCCGCCTGATGGGCGCCGAGTGCGTCATCTCCGGCATCCGGCCGCAGATCGCCCAGACCATCGTGGCGCTCGGCATCGAGTTCGGCGACATCGCGACCAAGGCCAGCCTGGCGGACGCGCTGCGGCACGCGCTACGGGTCATCGGCGTCGAAACCGCGCGCCGCGCCGCCCGCCGGGACGCCTGATGGACCGGGTGCCGGTCCTGAAGATCGGCGACATCCTGCTGGTCAGCATCCAGGTGGACCTGGAGGACCAGACGGCCCTGCAACTGCAGGAGGATCTGGCGGACCGGATCGTCGCCACCGGCTGTCACGGGGTGATCATCGACATCAGCGCGATGGACATCGTCGACTCGTTCATCGGGCGGATGCTCTCCACCATCGCCTCGATCTCCCGGGTGCTCGACGCCGAGACGGTGGTGGTCGGCATGCGGCCCGCCGTCGCCATCACGCTTGTCGAGCTCGGGCTCTCGCTCAACGGCATCCGGACGGCGCTCAACGTCGAGCGGGGCATGGACCTGATCGCGGCGGCCCGGACTGAGGCGGAGGGCGGGCACGCCGACGAGGCGGCCGAGGACCCGCCACCCTGGCTGGCCGACCGGCCCGGGTCCGGATCCTCGAATACTGGTGGCACGGCACCGGATGCGGGGCCGTGGGCGGCGACCAAGCCATGATGGCCGGGCTCGACGTCGGCCGGCCGCAGACGCAGACGATCACCGCGGACCAGGATGTGGTCCGGGTCCGTCAACTGGTCCGTACCGTCGCGGTCGCCGTCAAGCTCTCCCTGGTCGACCAGACGAAACTCGTCACCGCCGCCAGCGAACTCGCCCGCAACACCCTGGTGTACGGCGGCGGGGGCGCGGTCGAGGTGAGCACGGTCAGCACCGACCGCCGCAAGGGCGTCCGGATCGTCTTCGTCGACGAGGGACCGGGGATCGCCGACCTCGACCTCGCCCTCAGTGACGGCTACACCACCGGCGGCGGGCTGGGGCTCGGGCTGAGTGGGGCGCGTAGGCTGGTTGACGAGTTCGACATCGAGACGGCGGTGGGCCGAGGCACCCGCGTCACGGTGACCAAATGGTCCCGATGAGCGGAGCGCCCGTGCTGGAATCCGACCAGGTCAGCGACAGCGGGACGTGGTTCCGGGTCGAGGTGACGAGCGCGGCCAGCGCGGTCCGGCGGGCCGCCGAGCGGCTCGCCGCCCAACTCAACCTCGGCGAGCAGCGCACCGCCGACCTGGCCATCGTCGCGGCGGAGCTCGCCAGCAACCTGGTCAAGCACGCCGACGAAGGACTGCTGCTGCTTCGCCCGGTCCGGGCCGACGAGCAGGCCGGTGTGGAACTGATCGCCATCGACACCGGCCCCGGGATGATCGACATGGATCGGTCGGCGACCGACGGACACTCCACCGCGGGCACCCTCGGCATCGGTCTCGGCGCCATCGTCCGGCAGGCCAGCTGGTTCGACGCCCACTCCGTCCCGAACCGGGGCACCACGCTCGCCGTGCAGATCTGGCCGGAAACGCCGCCGAAGCCGTTCTGGGCGGCCGGAGTCAACCGGCCGCTGGCCGGTGAGGCGGTCAGCGGTGACGGGTTCGCCAGCCGGATCCGCGACGGCCGGCACCAGGTACTGCTCTGTGACGGACTCGGTCACGGCCCACTCGCGGCGGCCGCCACCGCCGCCGCGCTGAACGCGTTCCGGGCCGCCCCGACGGCGCCGCCGGCCGAGGTGGTCGAACACCTGCACCGGTCGATCCGGCACACCAGAGGAGCCGCGCTCGCGGTGGCCGAACTCGACGTCCCGGCGGCCGTGGTCCGGTTCGCCGGCCTCGGCAACATCGCCGGGGCCGTGCTGGAAGGCGAGGACCGGCGGGGGATGGTCTCGCTGCCCGGCATCGCCGGCCACCAGCGCCGGACCGTGCGGGAATATCAGTATCCGCTCCGGCCGGGCAGCACCGTCGTCATGCACAGCGACGGGGTGACCGATCGGTGGCGACCGGCCGACTATCCCGGGCTGCTCGGCCGGGCGCCGGTGCTGCTGGCGGCCACCGTGCTCCGGGACGCCGGAATCCGCCGGGACGACGCCTGTGTGCTCGCGGCGAGGGCACCGACATGACCGACCGACTCGGCCAGCCCGAGTCGCTGATGCGGATGGCGTTGCGCGTCGAACACGACATCTTCCTGATCCGGCAGCGGGCCCGGGAGGTGGCGGCGGCGGTCGGTCTGGAGCACCAGGACCAGATCCGGATCGCCACCGCGCTCAGCGAGGTCGCCCGCCAACTGCTTGTCGACGCGGGCGGCGCCGAGGTGGACTTCCGCGCCGTCGCGGGCGACCAGCCACGGCTGCAGGTCGAGCTGACGACCCCGGTGCCGGTGCCGCCCACCACGCTGTCGACCGGTCCGGCGGTCGCCGTCGCGCGGCTGGTGGACCAACTCCACATTCAGGACGTCGGGCAGGCTACGGTCGTACAGATGTCCAGACGCATTCCGCCCAGTGCCGAACCGGTGACCGGTGAACGGTTGGCGCGGCTGCGTACCGAATTGACCGAGAGCCGTCCGACGGCTCCGCTCGACGAGCTGTCCGCGCAGAACTCCCAGCTCATCGCGGCACTCGACGAGGCCCGCCGGCACCGGGACGAACTGGCCCGCCTGAACGCGGAGCTGACCGAGACCAACCAGGGCGTGCTGGCGCTCTACAGCCAGCTCTCCGAGGAGCTGGAGGAGACCAACCGGGGCGTGGTGGCCCTCTACGCGGAGCTGGACGAGAAGTCCGCCCAGCTCCGGGCGGCCAGCGAGGCGAAGAGCCGGTTCCTGGCCAACGTCAGCCACGAACTGCGCGCGCCGGTGACCGCGATCCTGGGTCTGGGTCGGCTACTCACCGACTCGGCCTCCGACCCACTCACCGAGGAGCAGAGCCGGCAGGTCGACCTGATCCGCAACTCGGCGGCGGACCTGCTCACCCTCGTCAACGACCTGCTGGACCTGGCCAAGGCGGAGTCCGGCCGGATCGAGCCGGCCTGGACGGAGGTGGACCTGCGGGTGGTCTTCGGTCAGCTCCGGGGGACGCTGCGGGCCCTGGAAACCAAGGCCCGGCTGGTGGTCGAGGAACCGCCACCCGGGTCCGTACTCCGCTCCGACGAGGTGCTGCTCTCCCGCGTCCTGCGTAACCTGCTGCACAACGGCTTGAAATTCACCGAGCGCGGCGAGGTCCGGATGGTGGCGGAGCGGGACGGCGGATTCTGGCGGATCTCGGTCCACGACACCGGGGTGGGCATCCCGACGAAACTGCAGGACCGGATCTTCGAGGAGTTCTACCAGGCGCCGGGGGGCGGTCGTTCCGCCGGCACGGGCCTCGGCCTGCCGTACGCGCGGCAGCTCGCCACCCTGCTCGGCGGCGCCCTGGAGGTCACGAGCGAGGTCGGTGCGGGCAGCACGTTCGTGGTCACCCTGCCGATCGGCGGCGTACCGGCCGCGGCGGCGGCCGATCGGCCCGAAGGCGGGGGATAGCCGTGGACTCTCCGGCGACGGTGCTGGTGGTCGACGACAGCGCGACCAAGCGGTACCTGCTTGTCAACTGGTTGACCCGGGCCGGCTTCGAGGTGATCGAGGCGGAGACCGGCACCGAGGCGCTGGCCCGGGTCGCCGACACCAGGATCGACCTGGTCGTCCTCGATGTCCGGCTGCCCGACATCAACGGCTTCGAGGTCTGCGAACGGATCAAGTCCGACCCGGTCCACTCCGCCCTGCCGGTCATCCACGTCTCGGCGCACGCCGTCGACGTCCGGGATCGCACCCAGGGGCTGGCCCGAGGCGCGGACGCCTACCTCGCCGAGCCGATCGAACCCGAGGAGCTGGTCGCCACCACCCAGGCGGTGCTGCGCTACTACCGGGCCCGGCTGCGGGCCGAGCTGCTCGCCGAGCGGCTGGCCCGGCTCGCCGACACCACCCTCGCGGTCAACTCGGCCCCGAACTTCGGCCAGATGCTGGAGTTGGCCGCGGCCGGCGCGTCGAAGATCTTCCGTACCCCGGCGGCGGTGGTCGCCGAGACCTTCGACGGCGACTGCCTCGCCGGGATCTCCGCCGGCCCCGACGCCACCCCCGCGGTCCAGGAGTGGATCGTCGACGACACCGGCGTGCCGGTGGGCTCGACGTTGCGCGAGGAGCGGCCGGCGGGCTGGGCGCTCGTCGACTGGCCGGCCGAGGAGGAGCGCCTGACGGTCGCGGCGGCCCGGCTGCGACCGGACCGTGCTCCGCTCTACGTGGTGGTGCCGGCCAGCGTGCAGACGCCGGGCTCGCCGGTGCTGGTGCAGTTGGCGCAGGCGGTGGCTGCCGCGATCGAGGCGCAGCGGTCGTTCGACGAGGAGCACCGGATCGCGGTCACCCTGCAGCGCAGCCTGCTGCCGCAGCGGATTCCGCAGATCGTCGGCCTGGACCTGGCGGTGCGGTACGAACCGGCCAGCGCGCAGAGCGAGGTGGGCGGCGACTTCTACGAGCTGGTGATGCTCGACGGCCACCTGCTGGTGGCGATCGGTGACGTGGCCGGGCACTCGCTGCACGCCGCCACGGTGATGGCCGAGATCCGGCACACCGTGCGGGCGTACGCGGTCGAGGGCCACCAGCCGGGCGCCGTGCTGGAACGGGTGGACCTGCTGATGCGTACGCTGCTCCCCGGTGAGCTGGCGACCGTCTGTGTGGCGCTGCTGCACCCGCCGACCGGGCGGATCCGGATGGCCAGCGCCGGCCACCTGCCGCCACTGATCGTGCAGGACGGCAAGGTGGAGCTGATCGAGCACCGGGCCCCGCTGCTCGGCGTGAAGGCCGCCCGGCCGCCGGACCGGGAGTTCGTGCTGCCGCCCGGGGCGACACTCGTGCTCTACACCGACGGCCTGATCGAGCGGCGGGACGCCGACATCGACGAGGGCCTGCGCGCGCTGACCGGCTGCGCGGCGACGGTCGACGACGACCTGGACCGGTTCTGCGAGCGGTTGGTGGTCGAGCTCGCCCCACCGGAGATCCAGGACGACGTGGCCGTCCTCGCCCTCCGCCGCCGCTGACCGATCCGATTTCGACTCACCGGTGGAGACTTGACCGCAGCTATTCTCTTGATGAATAGTTGCTCGGGTGTCCACCGCCAACATCCTGTTGGGCCTGCTCGCCACCGGCCCGCAACACGGCTACCAGCTCAAACGCGCGCACGACGAGCGCCTGCCCCGGGCCAAGCCGGTCCCGTTCGGCCAGGTCTACGCCACCCTGGGCCGGCTGGAGCGGGACGGGCTGGTCGAGCCGACCGGCCGCGACCGGGACGGCGGACCGGACCGCACCTGGTACGCCGTCACCGACCGCGGCCGACAGGCGTTGGACGGTTGGCTCGGCAGCGTGGAGCCGCCAGTGCCGTACGTGACGAGCGCGCTCTTCGCGAAGGTGGTCGTCGCCCTGCTGGTCGCCGACGAGCAGCTGGCCCGCGACTACCTGATCGCCCAGCGGCGGGCGCACACCGAGCGGCTGCGCGAGCTGACCGCCGTGAAGACCGATCCGGCGGCGAGCCTCGGCGAGGTCGTCGCCGCCGACTTCGCCATCGGCCATCTCGACGCGGACCTGCGGTGGTTGCAGACCACCCTGGACCGGGTCGCCGACTGGCACCGGGAGGTGCACTCATGACCCTGTTGACGGCCCGCGCACTGGTCAAGTCGTACGGTCACACGCCCGCGCTGCGCGGCGTGACGCTCGACGTGCCGGAGGGCGAGATCCTCGCCGTCACCGGCCCGAGCGGCTGCGGCAAGTCCACCCTGCTGCACTGCCTGGCCGGCATCGTGCGTCCCGACGCCGGCGAGGTGCACTACGCCGGGCACCGGATCGACACCTGGTCCGAGTCGGCCCGGTCCCGGCTGCGCCGGGGCGACTTCGGGGTGCTGTTCCAGTTCGGCCAGCTGGTCGCCGAGCTGACCGCGGCGGAGAACGTCGCGCTGCCGCTGCTACTCGCCGGCACGGGGCGGCGAGCAGCGCGGACGGCGGCGCTCTCCTGGCTGGACCGGCTCGGGGTGGCCGACCAGGCGGACAACCGACCGGGGGAGATGTCCGGCGGCCAGCAGCAGCGCTGCGCGGTCGCCCGGGCACTGATCACCGAACCCCGGGTGCTCTTCGCCGACGAGCCGACCGGGGCGCTGGACACCCTCACCGGTGAGCAGGTCCTCGGCCACCTGGTGCGGATCGCCCGCGAGCAGCGGACCACCGTCATCCTGGTCACCCACGAGGCGCGGGTGGCCGGCTACGCCGACCGCGAGGTGCTGCTCCGGGACGGCACGGTCGACCCGACCGGGCTCGGCCTCGGCGCGCCCGTGGCGGGCCGCGTCCAATGAAGATCACCACCCTGGTACGGCTGGCGCTGGCCGGCACCCGGACCGACACCCTGCGGGTGCTGCTCACCGGGTTCAGTGCCGCCCTGGCCGCCCTGGTACTGCTGGCCGCGTTCACCGTGCTCGCCATCCCGACCCCGCCGCTCGATCCGGAGAACTGGACCGCCAACCACTCGACGCACTACACCTTCAACCTGCTGATCGAACCAGGTTTGCGGCCCGGACTGGCGATCACGCTGCTGCTGTTCAGCATCCCGGTGCTCGCCCTGGCCGGACAGTGTGCCCGGCTGGGCGCCCCGGCCCGGGACCGCCGGCTGGCCGCGATCCGGCTGGCCGGCGCCACCCCCGGCCAGGCGGTCGCCGTCGCCGCTACCGAGACCGGGCTGGCCAGCCTGCTCGGCGCGGCGGCCGGTCTCGGTGCCTATCTACTCGGCCGGCAGCTGCTGCACCGTCCAACCGCGGACGGTCGGCTCCCGCTGCCGACCGACGTCCTGCCGGCGCCGCCGGTGCTGGTCGCGGTGGTCCTCGGGCTGCCGCTGGTGGCAGGACTCGCCGCCGCGCTCCTACTGCGCCGGGTCGCGCTGACCCCGGCCGGCGTGGTCCGCCGGGTGCGGCGTACGGGTTCGCCGGGCTGGTGGCCGGGGCTGCTGATCGCCATCGGCCTGGGCACCTTCGCCGGCCTGGAGCCGGCCCTGCGCTGGCTCGGCGAACGCGGTGCGTCGGTCCCCGGCGCGTTGCTGGCGCTCATCCTGCTGGTCGGTGGCCTGGTGGCGATGATCGGGGTGGTGCTCGGGACCGGCTGGATCTCGTACACCGCCGGCCGGATCCTGCACCGGTACGCCCGCCGGCCGGCGACCCTGCTGGCCGCCCGGCGGCTCACCGACGATCCGTGGTCAGGCAGCAGGGTCTTCGCGGCGCTGCTGGCCTGCGTGGTCTTCGGGGCGGGTGCGATCGCCGCCCGGGCTCATTTCGTCACGAGCAACCGGGCGGATGCGCAGCGGCAACGGATGTCCGAGATCGCCGACGGGGTCGCGCCGGGGACCTACGCGTGGTCGAATCCGTTCTACCTGCAGACGATCGACCTGATCGACGTCGCGGTGCTGGTGGCCCTGGTGATCGCCGCCGGTGGTCTGGTGGTGATGCTCGCCGAGCAGATCGTCTCCCGGCGCTGGACGTACGCCTCGCTGGTGGCCACCGGGGTGCCGCGCGGCGTCATCGGCCGGGCCATCCTCTGGCAGGCGGTGACCCCGATGCTGCCGGCGATCCTGGTCGCCCTCGCGGTCGGCAGCGCGCTGTCCCGGGGCTACCTCGGCGACGTGCAGAGCGGGGGCGGGTCGACGGAGTTCTGCGACGCGGACGCGGCGGTCTGCGCCGATCCGGTCGCCCGGCAGCCGTACCTGCGGATCGTCGAGGACCCGGTGGTCTGGCACGCTGTCGACCTGGCGATCGGCCGGCTGGCGGTCTTCGGCGCCGGTGCGTTCGGCGCGGTGCTGGTCACGGTCGCGATCGGCCTGCTCTTCCTGCGGCCGAGCACGGCGGTGGAGGAACTGCGGGTCGCCTGACGGCGGCGGAGCCTGCCCGGTCGGGCTCAGTCGGTGCGGACCAGGACGCCGCGCGAGCCGGCGGTGGCGTGCAGCCGCAGCCGGACGATCCGGGAGTCCCGGGGGATGTCGTAGACCACCGCCCCGGCCTGGTCGGTGCCCGGCCCGATCTCGTCGAGCGCTCCGGGCTGGTCGGCGTTGGCCAGCATGCTGGCGGTGCTGTCCGCGCCGTACGCCTCGCCGCCCGGTCCGTAGGCCCGCTGCAGGCCGTCGGTGAACGAGCCTGGGGCGCTGCCGAGGTTACGCACGGTCAACTCGGCCACGCAGAACTGCCCCAGCGCAGCCTGGTTGACGAACGGATCGCCCACGCTGTCGTAGCCGCACTCGACCTGGTGCACCCGGAACTCCAGGTCGCCGTCGCGGGCCGGCTGGTTCAGTCCGACGGTCCGATCGGTCCGGTCGCGGATCTCGCGGTAGATGTCCTCGCCCCAGGTCAGGGCGACGATCGCCGTCGCGACGCAGCAGCAGGAGAGGAGCATCGCCGCGAGGCCGAGGATCAGCCAAAGCCGGCGGTTCGGCAGGCCGGCCCGGGGCTCCTCGGCCGGCTGCCGACCTGGGTCGCCGGCCGGCTGGTCGGCCAGCCAGGGCGGGAACGGCGGCCAGTGCGGGGGCGAGCCCGTCGGGGCGCCCTCGTACGGTGCCGGTCCCGCGGCGGCGCCGCCGTACGAGGTGGGATCGGCCGCGGCGCCGCCGAGCGGGGGTGCGGTGACCGGCGTCTCCGGAGTCGACCAGGCCGGCGGCGGGGTCTGCGGCGTGGACCAGACCGGCGGTTCGGGTGGCGGCTCGGGCGGCGGTTCGTCGATCGAGTGGCCGGCGGCCGGGTCGGCCGTCGGCTCCTGGCTCGGTCCGACCGGCGGCGGCGGGTCCACCGACCAGTCCCACGGCTGTGCGTGGGGCTGCTCTGGACCACTCTCGGCCCGGTCGGGCGTGGTCATCGTGGCCCCCGAATGCTGTCGTTACTCAGGCGAATACTACTTTTTGTGGCCTTTGTCCGGGTGAAGATGGCCGACAAGCATCGCCACCCCCACTGGCCGGTGCCGGGCGGCGCGGGCGGCAGGATGATCGGATGGATCTGGTACACCTCGACGACGTCCGGGCGGCGGCGGCCGACCTCGCCGGCCGGATCGTCCGGACCCCGCTGCTGCCCTGCCCCTGGGACGACGAGTTGCTGCTCAAACCGGAGAGCCTGCAGCCGGTCGGCTCGTTCAAGCTGCGCGGCGCGACGCACGCCATCGCCCGGCTCGACCCGGATCGCCGGGCCCTCGGCGTGGTCACCCACTCGTCCGGCAACCACGGCCAGGCGCTCGCCTACGCGGCCCGGCAGGCCGGAGTGCCGTGCACGGTGGTGATCCCGGCCGGCGCGCCCGAGATCAAAATCGATCAGGTCCGGGCGTACGGCGCCGAGGTGCTGATCGTCCCGCCGGCCGAGCGGCTGCCGGCCGCCGAACGGATCGTCGCCGAGCGCGGCCGCACGCTCATCCCACCCTTCGACGACCGCCGGATCATCGCGGGTCAGGGCACCGTCGGGCTGGAGATCGCCGAGGACCTGCCCGACGTCGAGGTGGTGCTGGTGCCGGTCGGGGGTGGCGGACTCGCCTCCGGAGTCGCGACCGCGGTCAAGGCGCTGCGGCCGGGCACCGCCGTCTACGGGGTCGAGCCCGAGTACGCCGCCGACGCCCGCGAGTCGCTCACCACCGGCGAGCTGGTGGCCTGGGGGGTCGACCGGACCTACCGGACCAGCGCCGACGGGCTGCGGACCAACCTGTCCGCGCTCACCTTCGCCCACCTGCGGGAGCGGCTGGACGGCATCGTCACCGTGACCGAGGAGCAGATCGTCGCAGCGATGGCCCGGCTGGTGCGGCGTACCCGATTGGTCGTAGAGCCGAGCGGCGCCGTGGCCACCGCCGCCCGCATCTTCCGCGCGCCCGACCTACCCACGGGTCGGACGGTCGCGGTGGTCACCGGCGGGAACGTCGACCCAGCCGTCCTGGCCACTGCCGCCACCGACGGCTGAATCAGTGGCGACCAGCCGTTACCCGGTGGCCTTTCCGTCCTTGATGGACGCGGTGAAGGCCACCCAGGCTGCGGGGCTGAAGGTCAGCACCGGACCCGAAGGCTCCTTGCTGTCTCGTACGGGCACCAGCCCGGGAAGGTTCCGGGCGACCTCGACGCACTGGCTGTTGGCGTCACTGCGGGTGCTCTTGCGCCATTCGGCGTCGGAGAGGTCCATCGCCGGCATCCTTCCCTCGGGTCTACCCCAGGTCCCTGGCGATGGCAGCGATCAGGTCGCGGGACTTGCTCGCGCTGAGCGCCGCCGCGTGCAGGTGGGTGTATGTCAGCGTAACCCGCCGCATGTCGTCCTCGCGTTCGAGATAGGCGTCACCGGCCTGACTTACGACATAGGCGACGGGACTGTGGACGTCCTCGGGGAACTCCAGGATCGAGAACGAGCCGATCGCGCCGGGATGCCAACCTTCACCGAACGGGACGACCTGTAGCTCGATGTTCGGCCGCTTGCTCAGGTCGATCAGGTGGCGGAGTTGGGCGCGCATGACCTCTGCGCCGCCGGTGCGCCGATGTAGCACGCCCTCGTCGACGATGCCCCAGAACTTCAGCGGCGGGTCCTCGGTCAGGCATGCCTGCCGCGCCATCCGCAGTTCTACCCGCCGGCGGACTTCGTCCTCCTGACCGGGCCATGCGGCGCTGGTGATCGCGTGGGCGTACTCCTCGGTCTGAAGCAGTCCGGGCACGACCGCCAGCTCGAAGTTCTTCACCTCGACGGCGGCGCCTTCCAGTCCGACGTACATGCTGTAGTTGCTGGGCAGTTGGCCGTACTTGGCCCACCAGCCCCGCTGCTTGCCCTGCTGTTGCAGGTCGAAGATGGTGAGGCGACGCTGCTCGTCGGTGATCCCATAGCGGTCGAGCATGACGATGAGATCGCCACGATTGATGCCGACGTCGCCGGCCTCAAGTTTGTAGATCTTCGACTCGCTGCAGGCGAGGACCTCGGCGATCTCGATCTGGGTGATCCTCGCTGCCTCGCGGGCGGCCTTGATCTGCCTGCCGAGTTGCCATCGGGCGATGGTCGGACCGCTTGCTCTGGGCACGTCAGATCCCTTCTCCAGCCAGTAGATGCGCAGTCTTCCTTTCTTGACTGAGGCGGGCAAGCCGCCGCACCAAGACCATCGAACTTACTGGAAGAAACTTACACTGAACTCTTGAGCCCGGAAGAGTGTCGTGCCACTCTGTACTCGTCCGATGCCGCTGGGTGGATCCGAGATCCCTGGCGGTAGCGGTGCAAGACCCGGCGGGGAGCGGCTGCTCGGTCAGGTGTCAGCTCGCCGCTTCCCGCCGGGGCAGGGTTGCCCGTACCTCGCGAAGGGATTGCTCATGGCGTCGCTTGGTGCCCTGCTCGGCGTGGCCCTGCTGGGCTTCGCGGCTGGGCTGTTCAGCTTCCGGGTCAAGTCCCCACGGTGTCCAAGGTGCGGCGAAAACACCGCTCCACCCACCGACTGGCAGCGTCCCGCGTGACCGCCCCCCGGCCGACCTCGGGGCGGGTCAATTGTGATCAGCGGGGACCGCAGTCTGTGTCCTGGGAGCCGACACAGGGAGGCTCGGTGAGCCTGTTGGACGAGCTGACCGTTCAGGTGCGCTTCTACCAGGCCATGCACGAGCTGGCGATATTGGCTTGGAGCAAGGGTTTGACGGTCGAGGCGCTGTTGACGCTGGCAGAGCTGGTCGACCCACTGGCGGAGGCGGCCACCGTGCCGTGCGGCGGCGAGTGACGGTTGCGTCGAGATGGTGGCTGGGACAACGCCTCGCCCGTGGAGTGACGACTTGCCCGTCGCCACACCACGGACGGTTCAGGTTGGTCAGCCGCGGCGCCACTTCTGGTTGGCGCCGCCGGTGCACTCCCACAGGTGCAGCTTGGCGCCGTTGGCGGTGTTCCAGTCCCGGACGTCGACGCACTTGTTGGCCTGCGGGTTGACCAGGTCACCGGCGGCGGTCAGGACGAACTGCTGGGCCGGGTTGCCGCTGCAGCCGACGAGCTGGATGTTCGCGCCGTTTGCGGTGGAGCCCCAGGCCACGTCCATGCACTTGCCGAAGGCCCGGACGGTGCCGTCGCCCGGGAAGGTCCAGGCCTGCGCGGCGGTGCCGTTGCAGTCCCAGAGCTGCAGGTGCGCGCCGTCGACCGGGTCGCCGCCCGGCACGTCGATGCACTTGTTGCCGTACCCGATGATGCGGTTGCCGCCGCTGTTCCAGGCGTTGACCCGGACGTAGTCGACGAGCATCTGCTGCGGGAACTGGGTGCTGCCGTCGGGATAGCCGGGCCAGTAGCCGCCCACCGCGACATTCAGGAGCATGAAGAACGGGTGGTCGAAGACCCAGCGGTTGCCGCGGGTGTCGGCCGGCGTCTTGCGGGCGTACTGGATGCCGTCGACGTACCAGGTCACCGAGTCCGGCGCCCAGTCCACCGTGAAGGTGTGGAAGGCGTCGGCGAAGGCCTGCCCGCCCGGCAGGGTGTAGCCGGTGGTCAGCGCGCTGCCGGCGGAGTAACCCGGACCGTGCAGGCTGCCGTAGACGGTGCCCGGCTCGCGGCCGATGTTCTCCATGATGTCGATCTCGCCGCTGTTCGGCCACGGGTTGCTGCCGATGTCGTTGCCGAGCATCCAGAACGCCGGCCAGATGCCCTGCCCGCGGGGCACCTTGATCCGGGCCTCGAACCGGCCGTACGCCTGGGTGAAGCGGTCGGCGGTCAGCAGCCGGGCGGAGGTGTACTGACAACTGCCGTAGTGGCAGTTGTAGCCGGCCGGATTCTCCCGCCGGGCCGTGATCACCAGGTTGCCGTTGCCGTCGTGTGCCGCGTTGCTGGTGCTGTTGGTGTAGTACTGCATCTCGTTGTTGCCCCAGCCGGAGCCACCGATGTCGTGTTTCCACTTGCTGCCGTCGGGGGCGGTCCCGGCGGCACCGTTGAACTCGTCACTCCAGGTGATCGCGCCGGGCTGCGCGGCCGCGGGGGTTGCGGGCACGACCACCAGTGACGTCGCCAGAGTCGCGCCGGCCAGGGCCAGCGCCAAGGGGGTACGGCGTTTCCACATGGAAACACTTCTATCGCAGAGAGCGCTTTCTGGCAAGGTTCTTAACTGATTACCCCGTGAAACGGTCCAGGATCCAGGCGTTCACGAACGCCTCCTCCCGCCAGGAGTCGTACCGGCCGCTCGGCCCGCCGTGCCCGGCACCCATCTCGGTCTTGAGCAGGTAGGTCCCGCCCGGCGCCACGGCCCGCAACTTGGCGATCCACTTGGCCGGCTCGTGGTAGAGCACCCGGGCGTCGTTCAGGCTGGTCACCGCGAGGATGGCCGGATAGTCGTGGTCCGCGACGTTCTCGTACGGACCGTAGGACTTCATGTACGCGTACACCTCGGGATCGGCCAGCGGGTTGCCCCACTCCTCCCACTCGGTGACGGTCAGCGGCAGCGACGGGTCCAGGATGGTGTTGAGTGCGTCCACGAACGGCACCTGCGCCACGATGCCGGCGAAGGCGTCCGGCGCCAGGTTGGCCACCGCTCCCATCAGCAGACCGCCGGCCGAGCCACCCCGGGCAACCAGCCGGTCCGCCGCCGTCCAGTTGGTCTTCACCAGGTGTCGGGCGACCGCCACGAAGTCGGTGAAGGTGTTCTTCTTGGCCAGCATCTTTCCGTCGGTGTACCAGTGCCGGCCCAGCTCACCGCCGCCCCGCACGTGTGCCACCGCGAAGATCACCCCACGGTCCAGCAGCGAGAGCCGGGCCACCGAGAACCACGGGTCCATGCTGATCTCGTACGAGCCGTAGCCGTAGATCAGGCACGGCGCGGAGCCGTCCCGAGGGGTGCCGGCCCGGCAGACCAGCGAGATCGGCACCCGGGTCCCGTCGTCGGCCAGCGCCCAGCCCCGGTGCTGCTCGTAGCCGGCCGGGTCGTAACCGCCCAGCACCGGCTTGCGCTTGCGCAGCACCAGCTCCCGGGTCACCAGGTCGTAGTCGTACACCGAATCCGGGGTGACGAGCGAGGTGTAGCGCAACCGGACGGTGTTGGTCTGGTACTCCGGATTCGAGTCCAGGCCGACGCTGTAGATCGGCTCCGGGAAATCGATGTCGTACGCGTCGGTCGAACCGGCGGTCAGTACCCGTACCCCGGTCAGCCCGTCGGTGCGCAGTTGCACCACCACGTGGTTGGCGAAGGCGTCGACCGACTCCAGCCGGGTCCCGGGCGAGTGCTCGATCATCGGCACCCAGTCGCCCGGCCGGTCCGCCGACGTGTACGCCAGCGCGAAGTCCTCCGCGCCGTCGTTGTGCAGCACCAGGAACCGGTGGCCGTGGTGCTCGATGGAGTACTCGACGCCCTGCCGGCGGGGCGCGATGACCGCCGGCTCCCCGGTCGGGTTGCCGGCCGGGATGACCCGGACCTCGCTCGTGATCTTGCTGTGCGACTCGATGACGATGAACTTCTCCGACCGGGTCAGCTCCACGCCCACCCAGAACCGCTCGTCGGTCTCCTCGTAGACGGTCACATCGTCGCTCGACGGGCTGCCCACCTGGTGCCGCCACACCCGGTACGGCCGCCACGCCTCGTCGACCGTCAGATAGAACAGGCTGGACCCGTCGGCCGACCAGGCGCTGCCGTAGAAGACGTCCGGGACCTCGTCACCGAGCAGTTCACCGGTCTGCAGGTCCTTCACCCGCAGGGTGAACCGCTCGTCGCCGCTGAAGTCGGTCGAGTAGGCCAACCGCCGGCCGTCCGGGCTGACGTCGAAGGTGCCCAGCGCGAAGAACTCGTGACCCTCGCCGAGCACGTTGCCGTCGAGCAGGATCTCCTCGCCGTCCAGCGGAGCGCCGTCGGTCGGGATCGGCGGGTCGGTCTCGCCGTCGCGGATCGCCCGCCGGCAGTGGATGCCGTACTGCTGCCCCTCGACCGTGCGGGTGTAGTACCAGTGGCCACCCTTGCGGACCGGCACCGACAGGTCGGTCTCCTGGGTGCGGTCCCGGATCTCGGTGAAGAGGGTCTCCCGCAGCGACGCCAGGTGGGCGGTGCTCGCCTCGGTCCACTCGTTCTCCGCCGTCAGGTACGCGATGGTCTCCGGATCGTCCTTCTTGGCCAACCAGGCGTACTCGTCGGTGACGGTGTCACCGTGGTGGGTGCGCTCGGTGGGAACCCGCTTGGCGATCGGGGCGGAGACGGGCGTGTCAGTGGTCACCCGGTCACGTTACCGCCCGGCTCCCACCGCCGGACCGGGGGCATTGGCAAAGATTAGAACACCTGTACGATGACTGTCGTGGGGGATATTCGAATGGCACATCCGTCGTGGGGTGGCCAGGTGGCACGCCGCCTGGCCGGCATCTGCGGGGAGGACTTCGCCCGGCCGGCCGGCGCGGCCGACGGGGTGGCCGGGGCGTCGGCCCGCTGGGTGGCGGTACCAGGCACGGTCGAGGCGGTGGCGGCCGTGCTGCGGGTCGCCGCCGACTACGAGCTGTCGGTGGTGCCACGCGGCGCCGGCACCAAGATCGATTGGGGTGCGCCCCCGTCCCACCTGGACATCGTGCTGGACACCGGCCGGCTGGCCGGCGTCTGGCACCAACCGGCCGGCGAACCGTACGCCGAGGTCGGCGCCGGCACGCCGGTGCGGGCGGTGCAGGCCGTCCTGGAGCGCACCGGTCGCCGGTTGCCGCTCGACGCGCCGTCGACCGGCGCCACCGTCGGCGGCGTGCTGGCGGCCGACGAGGCGGGGCCGCTGCGCTACCGGCACGGTGGCCCGTGCGAGCAGCTGATCGAGGTCAGCTACCTGGACGGCGCCGGCGTACTGCACCGGGCCAGCCGGCCGGCAGGCGGCGATGCCGCGCCGGCTCCGGCCGGCGGCACCGGGCCGACGTTGGCCGGCGGCGCCAAACCGGAGGACAGCGGGCCGGTTTCGGCCGACGGCGGGCCGGGTTCGGATGGTCCCGCCGTCGATGACCTGACCCGGCTGCTCTGCGGCTCGCAGGGGGCGCTCGGGGTGCTGCTGTCGGCGACGCTGCGGGTGCAGCCCGTACCGGCCAGCCGGATCTGGGTCTCCCGGCCGGTCTGGACCCCACTTGAGGTGCACGACCTGCTTGGCGAGATCCTGACCGCCGGGCTGGCGCCGGCCGCGATCGAGGTGGACCTGCCGGGCGCCACGCCGGGAGCGCCGATCCGCCCGGTGCTGCCCGCCCGGGCCGGCTCCGCGTTCGGTCGGCTGGTGGTGCTGCTGGAGGGCGGCCCGGCGGACGTGGCCGAGCGGACGGCGCGGTTGTCCAACCTGCTCGGCGGCGACCCTGACGTCGCCACCGTGCCACCGGTGTGGTGGCGGCGCTATCCGTTCGGCCCGGGCGAGGTGGGGTTGCGGCTGCTGGTCCCGAACGACCACCTGCACGCCGCGGTCTACGCGCTGCGGGACGCGGTCGGGGCGCCCGTGCCGGTGCGCGGCTCGGCCGGCCTGGGCGTGGTGCACGCGGCACTGCCGGGCGGCACCCCGCCGGACCGGGTCGCCGCGATCCTGGCGGCGGTCCGGACCGTGCTGCTCGCCCGCGACGGCCGGTGCGTCGTGCTCACCGCCCCACCGGCGGTGCGGCGGGCCATCGACCTCTGGGGCGAGCTGCCCGACCTGCCACTGCTGCACCGGATCAAGGAACGCTTCGACCCGGCCCGCCGCCTCGCCCCCGGCCGCTTCACCGGCGGTCTCTAGCCGGCTCTCGCCATTTCACCGGCGGTCCCTGGCCCGGCTCCCACCTGGTCGGCGGCCGGCTGTGACCGGCTCTCGCCGCTTCGTCGGCGGCCCGCTGGCCGGCTCAGGCCGCTTGGTTGGCGCCGGTGGCCGGCTCGCCGCTTGGTCGGCGGCCCGCTGGCCGGCTCAGGCCGCGTGTTCGTTGCGTAGCACCAGGATCGCGATGTCGTCGCGGGGGGACTCGACCGAGAAGCCGATCGCCGTCGACCGCAGCCGGGCGGCCACCACGTCCGCCGAGTAGCCGGCGAGCGGGGCCGCAGCGTCGCGCAGCCGCTCGGTGCCGAACAGTTCCCGGCCGCGCCGCCGCTCGGTCACTCCGTCGGTGTAGAAGACGAGCGAGTCGCCGGGACCCAACGGCACCTGCGACGACGGGGCGGCGATCGAGTCCAGCAACCCGAGCGCCGTGCCGCCGGTGCCGACGAACGAGGCCCGCCCGTCGCCCTGGACCAGCACCGGCCGGTCGTGTCCGGCCAGGTGCAGCGAGACGTCGAGCCGCCCGTCGCGGCCGCGGCCGACCGCGGCCAGGGCGAGCGTGCAGTACCGGCCGCCGCCGCGTTCGCAGAGCGTCTCGTTCAGCCGGGCCAGCGCCTCCGGCAGCGGTTTGCCGTCGCGTACCAGCACCCGGATCACATCCCGGACCAGGCCGGTCACCGTCGCGGCCTGGACGCCCTTGCCGGAGACGTCGCCCACCACCACCAGCCAGCGGCCGTCCGGCAACGGCAGGACGTCGTAGAAGTCGCCGCCGACGTCGGCGGCGTCGCCGGTCGGCACGTACTCGGCGGCGAAGCCGATCCCGTCCACCGCCGGCAGGGCCGGCGGCAGCAGCGACTGCTGCAGGGTGCGGGCCACCCGGCGGCGCTCGTCGTGGATCCGGGCGTTGTCGATGGCCAGCGCGGCCCGCCGGGCGACGTCCTCCAGCACCGCCACCTCGTCCGGGTCGTGGCGGTGCCGCAGGTGACGGCCGACGGCCAGCGTGCCCAGCGGCTGCCCGCGCGCCACCAGCGGTACGGCGAACCCGTCCAGCGGCGGGCCGATCGGCACCTGGGAGCCGGTCCGGGACGCCTCCCGCAGCCGGGTCAGCACCGAGTCGGAACCGTGTTCCCGCAGCACCTCGTGCAGCTTCGGCAGCACCGCCTCGTCGGCGTGGATGGCCGACGCCAACCGCAGGCGGCCCCACTCGTCGGTGATGTGCACGGCGCACCACTGGCCCAACCGGGGCACCACGAGCTGCGGGATCAGTGCCATGGTCAGGTCGACGTCCAGCGACTGGGCCAGCAACTCACTCGCCTCGGCGAGGAAGGTCAGCCAGGTCTGCCGGCGCAGGTCGGCACGGCGGAGTCGGTCGTTCTCCAGGTGCAGCGACAACCGTTCCGCCATCAGCGCGGCCAGCGGCCGGGCGTAGCCGGACGGGGCGGCGTCGAGTTCCAACTCGCCGGCGTACGGCCGGTTCACCGCGAGCGGCACCCGGAGCAGTTCGTCACCGGGTCGGGGTTGCCGTCCGTACCGGGCGAGCAGTTGGGTGCCGAAGCCGTCGCCGCGGTCCAGCCGGACCGCGCCGCCGGCCGCGCCGACCATGTCACCGACCCGGACCAGCAGGTCCGCCGCGAAGTTGGGCAGCGGGTCGTCGGCGTACGGGTCGGGCGCGGTCTGCATCAGCGCGCTCATCGCCCCCGCGCTCGGCGCCGGGCCGCCGTTCGCGCCGCCGCCGGTCGGCAACCCCGGCGTCCCGGCCGGACCACCCGTACCCCCGCCGGTCGCCTGAGTCCCTCGGACCCCGGCGGGCGGATGTTTGCGGTCGAGCCGGAACCAGACCCCCTTCCCGGTGGGCAGGTGGGTGGTGCCCCACCGGCTGGAGAAGTGGTCGACCAGGAGCAGGCCGCGACCGCGCTCGGAGACCTCGGAGATGTTCGTCAGATTGTTGCGGGGGCCGGCCGCCACATTGTCGATCGGGCCGGCGGCGAAGTCGGAAACCGTGACGGTCAGACCAATATCATCCGCTATGACTTCGATGTCCAGTTCGGTGCGGGCGTGCTCCACGGCGTTCGTGGAAAGCTCCGTGGTCAGCAGCAACGCCTCGTTCAGGAGTTCGTCGAGGTGCGCTTCGGCCAGCACCGAGCGCACCAGCGCCCGGGCGGCGGCCGGTGTTCGCCGGTCCGCGGGCAGCCGAACCCGACGGATGTGCTCATCTGCGCCGCTGGAAAACGCGTCGCCGGCTTCCGCTGACACGCTTCGTATCCTCCCCGCAAGCCGGGGCCGGTGCCAAGCCGGCCACCGCGCAGTGCTGGCACTCGGCGGGAAGCAGGGACAATGATGAGGTGCGGGTACCCGGCAGGCTGCCGGCGACCCGCGTCCGCCCACCCTCCCCGAGTTGAGCGAGGAACGATGACCACGGCGAAACAGACCGCCACCGTCGACCGGTCCGCCTCAGACGAAGCGGTCGCGCTGGGTGAGCTCACCGAGGCGCTCCGGCGGGTCAGCCGGGGTGATCTCAAGGTTCGGCTGCCGCGTCGTTCCGGGATCGCCGGTGAGGCCGCCGACGCCTTCAACGAGGTCGTGGCCCTGCAGGAACGGCAGAGCCTCGACGTACGCAAGATCAGCCGGATCGTCGGCCGGGACGGCCGGCTCACCGAGCGGCTGGACGAGGAGGGGCTCGACGGGGCCTGGGCGGAGGGTCAGCGGGCCATCAACTCGCTGATCGACGATCTCGGTCGGCCGACCACCGAGATCGCCCGGGTGATCATGGCGGTGGCCGACGGCGACCTCTCCCAGCACATGGCCCTGGAGATGGACGGCCGGCCGCTGCGCGGCGAGTTCCTGCGCATCGGTCGCACCGTCAACACCATGGTCGACCAGCTCTCCTCGTTCTCCAACGAGGTGACCCGGGTGGCCCGCGAGGTGGGCATCGAGGGCGAGCTGGGCGGTCAGGCGGACGTACGCGGGGTGGCCGGCACCTGGCGGGACCTCACCGACTCGGTGAACACGATGGCGTCGAACCTGACCCACCAGGTGCGCTCGATCTCCCAGGTGGCCACCGCGGTGTCCCGCGGCGACCTGAGCCAGAAGATCACCGTCTCGGCCCGGGGCGAGGTGGCCGAGCTGGCGCACACCTTCAACGCGCTCACCGACACCCTGCGGCTCTTCGCCGAGCAGGTGACCCGGGTGGCCCGCGAGGTCGGCACCGAGGGCAAGCTCGGCGGCCAGGCCGACGTGCCGAACGTGGCCGGGACCTGGAAGGACCTGACCGACAGCGTCAACTCGATGGCGTCGAACCTGACCGCCCAGGTCCGCAACATCGCCCAGGTCTCCACCGCGGTGGCCCGGGGCGACCTCAGTCAGAAGATCACGGTGGCGGCGCAGGGCGAGATCCTGGAGCTCAAGGACACCGTCAACACCATGGTCGACCAGCTCTCGTCGTTCGCCGACGAGGTGACCCGGGTGGCCCGCGAGGTCGGCATCGAGGGCAAGCTCGGCGGCCAGGCCCAGGTCCGTGGGGTCTCCGGCACCTGGCGGGACCTCACCGAGAACGTCAACCAGCTCGCCGGCAACCTGACCTCCCAGGTCCGCAACATCTCCCAGGTCTCCACCGCGGTGGCGAAGGGCGATCTGTCGCAGAAGATCACCGTTGATGCGCGGGGCGAGATCCTGGAGTTGAAGTCGACGGTGAACACGATGGTGGACCAGCTGTCGTCGTTCGCCGACGAGGTGACCCGGGTGGCGCGGGAGGTGGGCACCGAGGGCAAGTTGGGCGGTCAGGCCCAGGTGCGCGGGGTCTCCGGCACCTGGCGGGACCTCACCGACAACGTGAATTCGATGGCGTCGAACCTGACCGCCCAGGTCCGCAACATCGCCTCGGTCACCACGGCGGTGGCGAAGGGCGACCTGTCGCAGAAGATCACCGTTGATGCGCGGGGCGAGATCCTGGAGTTGAAGTCGACGGTGAACACGATGGTGGACCAGCTGTCGTCGTTCGCCGACGAGGTGACCCGGGTGGCCCGCGAGGTGGGCACCGAGGGCAAGCTCGGCGGTCAGGCGCAGGTCCGCGGCGTGGCCGGCACCTGGCGCGACCTCACCGGGAACGTGAACTCGATGGCGTCGAACCTGACCTCGCAGGTCCGCAACATCGCCCAGGTCTCGACCGCGGTCGCCAACGGCGACCTGTCGCAGAAGATCACCGTCGACGCGCAGGGTGAGATCCTGGAGTTGAAGTCGACGGTGAACACGATGGTGGACCAGCTGTCGTCGTTCGCCGACGAGGTCTCCCGGGTGGCGCGGGAGGTGGGCACGGAGGGCAAGCTCGGCGGTCAGGCCCAGGTGAAGGGGGTCTCCGGCACCTGGCAGGACCTGACCGGGAACGTGAATTCGATGGCGTCGAACCTGACCTCCCAGGTCCGCAACATCGCCTCGGTAACCACGGCGGTGGCCCGGGGCGACCTGTCGCAGAAGATCACGGTCGACGCGCAGGGCGAGATCCTGGAGCTGAAGGACACCATCAACACCATGGTCGACCAGCTCTCGTCGTTCGCCGACGAGGTCACCCGGGTCGGCCGGGAGGTCGGCATCGAGGGCAAGCTCGGCGGTCAGGCCCAGGTGAAGGGGGTCTCCGGCACCTGGCGGGACCTCACCGAGAACGTCAACCAGCTCGCCTCCACGCTCACCACCCAGCTGCGGGCGATCGCCCGGGTCTCCACCTCGGTCACCCGGGGCGACCTGACCCAGCGGATCACCGTCAAGGCGCAGGGCGAGGTCGCCGAGCTGAAGGACAACATCAACCAGATGATCGTCACCCTGCGGGAGACCACCAAGAAGAACGCCGAGCAGGGCTGGCTCGACTCCAACCTGGCCCGGATCAGCGGCCTGCTGCAGGGCCAGCGGGACCTGGGCGAGGTCTGCCGCATGATCATGATGGAGGTGACCCCGCTCGTCGACGCCCAGCTCGGCGCCTTCTTCCTGGCCGACAACGACGAGGCGGTGATGCGGCTGCGGCTGACCGCGTCGTACGGCTACGTGGCCCGCTACCACGACGTGACCTTCGGCCCCGGCGAAGGACTGGTCGGGCAGGCCGCGCTCTCCCGCCGGCCGATCCGGGTCGGCGCCGGGCCGTCCGGCGCCCTCACGCTGCGGTCCGGGCTGCTGGACATGACACCCAACGACCACGTCGTGGTGCCGGTCCTCTTCGAGGGTGAACTGCTCGGGGTCATCGAGTTCGCCAGCGTGGACGCCTTCTCCCAGCTGCACCTGAGCTTCCTGGACCGGCTGGTGCTCACCATCGGCATCGCGGTCAACACCATCCAGGCCAACCGGCGCACCGAGGAGCTGCTGGCCCAGTCCCAGCGGCTCGCGCACGAGCTGCAGGAACAGTCCGCCGAGCTGCAGCGCACCAACGCCGAGCTGGAGGACAAGGCGCAACTGCTCTCCGAGCAGAAGGGCAACATCGAGACCAAGAACCGGGAGATCGAGATGGCCCGGATCGGTCTGGAGGAGAAGGCACAGCAGCTGGCCCGGGCATCGGCGTACAAGTCGGAGTTCCTCGCCAACATGAGCCACGAGCTGCGTACGCCACTCAACTCGCTGCTGCTGCTGGCCCGGCTGCTGGCCGACAACTCGGAGCAGAACCTGACCGAGAAGCAGATCGAGTTCGCCCGCACCATCCACAGCGCCGGGTCGGACCTGCTGTCGCTCATCGACGACATCCTCGACCTGTCCAAGATCGAGGCGGGCCGGATGGACGTCGAGCCGACCGAGGTGCGGTTCGCCGAGATCCGCGAGTACGTCGAGCAGGCGTTCGCGCCGCAGGCCGAGGAGCAGGGCCTGGACTTCCAGGTGAAGATCTCCAAGGACCTGCCGGAGACGCTCGTCACCGACTCGCAGCGGCTGCAGCAGATCCTGCGCAACCTGCTGTCGAACGCGGTCAAGTTCACCGACGAGGGCGCGGTGACGCTGCGGATCGCCCCGGCTCACGAGAGCGCCTACTTCGACACCCCGGCGCTGGCCAGCGCCCGCCGGGTGGTGGCGTTCACCGTGATCGACACCGGGATCGGCATCTCCGACGACAAACTGTCCCTGATCTTCGAGGCGTTCCAGCAGGCCGACGGCACCACCAGCCGCCGGTACGGCGGCACCGGTCTGGGCCTGTCGATCAGCCGCGACCTGGCCGGGTTGATCGGTGGCACGATCACCGTCTCGTCGGCGCCCGGCCAGGGATCGACCTTCACCCTCTTCGTACCCGACGTGCTGACCCCCGAGGCGGTGGTGGCGCCGGTGCCGGTGCCGGCGCCGCCGCTGCGGGGCAACCTGCCGCCGCTGCTGCGCGAGCCCGAGGGGGAGCGGCCGGTCGCCCCGACCACCCGCCAACTCGACGGTGCCACCGTGCTGATCATCGACGACGACGTGCGGAACGTCTTCGCGCTCACCAGCGCGTTGGAGCTGCACGGCATGACGGTGCTCTACTCGGACAACGGGGCCGACGGGGTCCGGCTGCTCGCCGAGCACCCGGAGGTCGACATCGTGCTGATGGATGCGATGATGCCCGACCAGGACGGGTACGAGACGACGCGGGCCATCCGCCGCAATCACCGGTTCGCCGACCTGCCGGTGGTGTTCCTGACCGCCAAGGCGATGCCGGGCGATCAGGAGTCGGCGCTGGCCGCCGGGGCCAGCGACTACATCACCAAGCCGGTCGACCTGGACGAGCTGATCGGACTGATGGCCTCGTGGGTCAACGGCAGCGGACGGGAGATCGGCAAGTGATCGAGCGCGGCGGCGGACGGCGTACCGGAACGGGGTCATCGTGAGCGAGGTGGCCCGGGCCCTGCTGGTCGACGACCGGCGGGAGAACCTGATGGCGCTGGAGGCGATCCTGCAGGGGTTGCCGGTGCAGTCGGTGGCGGTGGAGAGCGGCGAGGCCGCGCTCAAGCAGCTGCTCGTCGACGACTTCGCGGTGATCCTGCTGGACGCCCAGATGCCGGAGATGGACGGGTTCGAGACGGCGAGCCACATCAAGCGGCGGGAGCGGACGCGGCACGTACCGATCATCTTCCTCACCGCCGCGGACCGCGACGCCCAGCTCGCGCTCCGCGGCTACGCGGTCGGCGCGGTCGACTACCTGACCAAGCCGTTCGACCCCTGGGTGCTGCGGGCCAAGGTCTCCGTCTTCGTCGAGCTCTGGACGAAGAGCCGCCAGCTCGCCGCCCAGTCCGACCTGGTCCGGGAGCGCGACGAGCGGTGGCGGGCGATGACCGAGGCGGTGGACGCGGCCACCGCCCTGCTCCGCTCCGACGACCCGACCGCCCGCGACCGCGCCATCGAACTGCTCGAACAGGCCCGCTGGGGCACCACCGGCTGACCTCGGCCCGGACCGATGACGCCGTCGCGCACCATCCCGCCGGTGTTCGTACGCGTAAAGTCGCCAGCCATAACGGGAGCGGCGATCGCTAGCGAGAGGGCTGTCCAGTGGTGGGTGTGCCGGCGTACCAGCGGGTGGCGGATGAGCTGCGGCTCGCCATCCTCACCGGCGAGATGGCCGAGGGCGACCGGATGCCCTCGCTGCCGGAACTGGCCGACCGCTTCGGCGTGACAACCGCCGTCGTGCACAGCGCGGTGAACGTGCTGCGCGGGGAGGGGCTCGTGGTCACCCGCCAGGGTGCGGGCACCTACGTCCGGCGCTTCCAGCGGCTCAGACGTTCCTCACCGGGCAGGTTGAGCCGTGACTGGTGGGCGAGTGGCCGCGCGATCCAGGACCACGACACCGGGGTACGGCCCCGAGCGGTGGACGTGATCGTCGGCGAGGTGCCGGCGCCGGACTTCGTATCGGCGGAGTTGGGCGTCGAACCAGGGGCGCCGGTGCTCAGTAGGGCACGCCGCCTTGAGGTGGACGGTCGGCCCGTTCAGCTCGCGACGTCCTTCCTCCCGCTGGACGTGACACAGGGCACGGCGATCAGTTACACGGACACCGGGCCGGGTGGAACCTACGCCCGGCTGGCCGAGATCGGGCTCGCTCCGGTGCGGTTCCGGGAGCGGTTGACCGACCGGGCCCCCATCCTGACGAGAGCAACGCACTGCAACTGCCCGCTGGTGGCGGCGCGCGGGTCATCGAGATCATCCGCTTCGCGTACGCGGAGTCGGGGCGCTGTTGCTGAGCCAGGCCGCCGAACTCGGGCACAGCCTCGACGAAAGCGCCCTGTTGGAGTTGACCACCGACTACCCCGAGGTGATTGGCGCGGCCGTCGGGTCCCTGGCCGCGATTGCGGGCGGTGAAGTCGAGATCACTTAGTGCACGAGGTGAACACCAGTTACCCTAAAACTGCATCGTAGGGTAACTGGTGTTCACCTCGTGCGGTCGCGGTGAGGGTGGGCGTGGGTGACGGGGTCAGCTGGTGGTGCCCTGTTCGTTGCGGATCATCAGGGCGGACCGGAGGCCGGTGATGTCCAGCACCCGGAGCAGGAAGTCGCCGACGTTCGTCAGCACCAGCAGGCTCTGGGCGTGGCTGGCCTTGCGGCTGAGCACCACGAGGGTGCCGAGGCCCTGGGAGTCGCAGAAGGTCACCCCGGCCAGGTCCAGCACGATTCGCGGCGGCGCGTCGGCGAGGGCCTCGTTGACCGTGCTGGCGAGTCGGCTGGCGGTGAGCATGTCGATCTCGCCGGTGAGGGTGAGGACCAGCTCCTCCGCCGTCCGCTGCGCCCCGATCGTCAGCTCCGCACGCTCCACCGGGCCAGCCTATCGCGATCTAGGAGGCGCGGCCCGGTGAGCGGCCCGAAGGAGGGTGAGCCCGGTTACCCGGTCCGGGGTCGCTGGCCGGGGTCCGGAGTGCGCTGACACAATGGCGCCTACCGTGACCGAGACGTATGCCGCCGGCACCGACCGATACCCGGCCGACGCGCCGGCCTCCGAGGCCCTCTTCGCCCGCGCCCGAGCCCTGACGCCGGGCGGGGTGAACTCTCCCGTGCGCGCCTTCCAGTCGGTCGGCGGGACACCGAGGTTCATGGTCCGGGGCGCCGGGCCGTGGCTGCACGACGCCGACGGGCGACGCTACGTCGACCTGGTCTGCTCCTGGGGGCCACTGCTGCTCGGGCACGCGCACCCCGAGGTGGTCGCGGCCGTCCAGGCCGCCGCCGCCCACGGCACCAGCTTCGGTACGCCCACCGCCGGCGAGGTCGACCTGGCCGAGGAGATCGTCGCCCGCACCCCGGTCGAGCAGGTACGCCTGGTCAACTCCGGGACCGAGGCGACCATGTCGGCCATCCGGCTGGCCCGGGGCGTCACCGGCCGCTCCAAGATCGTGAAGTTCGCCGGCTGCTACCACGGCCACGTGGACGCGCTGCTGGCCGCCGCCGGCTCCGGGGTGGCCACCCTCGGCCTGCCCGACTCGCCCGGCGTGACCGGTGCGGCGGCCGGCGACACCATCGTGCTGCCGTACAACGACGTCGCCGCCGTGGAGGCGGCCTTCGCCGCCGAGGGCGACGCGATCGCCGCGGTCATCACCGAGGCGGCGGCCGGCAACATGGGCGTGGTCGCCCCCCGGGACGGCTTCAACGAGGCCCTGGCCCGGATCGCCCACGCCCACGGGGCGCTGCTCATCCTCGACGAGGTGATGACCGGCTTCCGGGTCTCCCGCTCCGGCTGGGCCGGACTGTCGCCGGTCGACGCCGACCTCTACACCTACGGCAAGGTGATGGGTGGCGGGCTGCCGGCCGCGGCGTTCGGCGGCCGGGCGGAGATCATGGCCCGGCTCGCCCCGGCCGGCCCGGTCTACCAGGCCGGCACGCTGTCGGGAAACCCACTGGCCTGCGCCGCCGGCCTGGCCACCCTGCGGCTGGCCGATGACGCGCTCTACCGGCGGCTGGATGCCACTGCCGGGACGGTCCAGGAGCTCGCGACCAAGGCGCTGGCCGCCGAGGGCGTGCCGCACCGGCTCTCCACCGCCGGCAACATGTTCTCGATCTTCTTCACCGACGCCGACGTGGTCGACTACGACACCGCCCGGGGTCAGGACGTGGCCGCGTACCGGGCGTTCTTCCACGCCATGCTGGCCGGCGGGGTCTACCTGCCGCCGAGCGCGTTCGAGGCGTGGTTCGTCTCGGCCGCACTGGACGACGCCGCGCTGGAGGTGCTGGCGGCGGCGCTACCCGTGGCGGCCCGCGCCGCGGCGGCGAACGGGGGGTCGACGCGATGAGCAACACGGTGGTGCACGTGCTGCGGCACGGCGAGGTCCACAACCCCGAGAAGATCCTGTACGGCCGGCTGCCCGGCTTCCGCCTCTCCGAACTCGGCGTCCAGATGGCCAAGGCGGCGGCCGAGTCGCTCGCCGACCGCGACATCGCCTACGTGGTGGCCAGCCCGCTGGAACGGGCGCAGCAGACGGCCGAGCCGTTCGCCGCCCAGTTCGGGCTCCAGGTCGGGGTGGACGAGCGCCTGATCGAGAGCGCCAACTGGTTCGAGGGCAAGCGGGTGTCGCCGGGCGACGGGTCGTTCCGCGATCCGCGCAACTGGTGGGTGCTGCGCGACCCGGTCACCCCGTCGTGGGGTGAGGCGTACACGGTCATCGCCGGCCGGATGTTCGCCGCGTTGCACGCCGCGCGGGTGGCCGCCGAGGGGCGGGAGGCGGTCTGCGTCTCGCACCAGCTCCCGATCTGGACGCTGCGCCGGCACGTCGAACGCAAGCGGCTCTGGCACGACCCACGACGCCGCGAATGCGGACTGGCGAGCCTGACCTCGTTCCACTTCGACGGGGCGAAGGTGGTCGGCATCGGATACAGCGAGCCGGCCGCCCATCTGGTGGCCCTGTCGCCGGGCGCCCGGACGGCCAAGGGGGCCTGATGCGCCGTACCGCGGCTGGGCGGGCCGCCGCCGCGATCGTCACGGTCGCGACGGCGCTGGCGCTGGCCGGCTGCACCGACGGCGGCTGGCAGGAGGCCTGCGAGACCACCCCCGAGGGCGTGATCGAGTGCGCCGCCGCCGACCGGCCCGCCGCGCCCGAGGTGGCCGGTGAGCTGCTCGACGGCACCAGCTACGACCTGCGGCAGGACCGGGGCCAGGTGGTGGTGGTCAACTTCTGGGGTTCCTGGTGTGCCCCGTGCCGGGCCGAGGCCGAGGACCTGGAGAACACCTACCAGGCGACCCGCGAATCGGGAGTGCGCTTCCTCGGCATCAACATCCAGGACAGCCGGGACAAGGCCCGCGCGTTCGAGGAGAACCGGGTCAGCTACCCCAGCCTCTTCGACCCGGGTAGCCGGCTGGCCCTCGACTTCGAGGTCCCGGTGAACAGCATCCCGGCCACCGTCGTGCTGGACCGGGACGGCCGGATCGCGGTAATGATCCGGTCGCCGATCCGCCAGGAGACCCTGGAGCCGCTCGTGGCCCGGGTCGCCGGGGAGTCACCGGCGCCGGACGGGCCGGGCTGATGGGTGAGGCGTTCGCCGAGCTGGCCCGGGGCGGCCCGCTGCTGCTGGCGTTCGGCGCGGCGGCGCTGGCCGGGCTGGTCAGCTTCCTCTCCCCGTGCATCCTGCCGCTGGTGCCCGGCTACCTGTCGTACGTGACCGGCCTGGCCGGCAGCCAACTCGACGTGGCCCGCGCCGCACCGCCCGCGACCGGTACCGAAACGGCCGCGGTCGGCGGGGGTCCGCCGGCCGACGACAGTGCCGACGCTGCCGGCACCGGAACGGCCGGCGGCGTCGCTGTCGCCGGCGGGACGGCCGGCGTCGCTGTCGGTGGCGGAACGGCCGGCGTCGCCGTCGCGGGCGGGAGTGCGCCGGCCGGCGGCGGCGCCGTCGCGGTCGCCGAACGACCGGACCAGCCGGCGGTACGCGGCCGGGTGCTGGCCGGCACGCTGCTCTTCGTGGCCGGCTTCACCGTCGTCTTCACCCTCACCGCGATCTTCTTCTCCACCATCGGCCGGGTCCTGTTCACCCACCGCCGGCCGTTGGAGATCGGCGCCGGCCTGCTGGTCATCGTGCTCGGACTGGCGTTCCTCGGGCTGGTCCCGGGGATGGCCCGCGAGTTCCGGATCCGCCGGCTGCCCGCCGCCGGCCTGCTCGGGGCGCCGGTCTTCGGGGCGACCTTCGCGCTCTCCTGGATGCCCTGCGTCGGCCCGACCCTGGGCGCGGTGCTGATGATGGCCACGGTGAGCGGAAAGACCGACCGGGCGGTGCTGCTCGCGGTCGCCTACTGTCTCGGCCTCGGGCTGCCGTTCGTGGTCTTCGGGCTGGCCTTCGAGCGGCTGCTCGGCGTCTTCCGGGCGGTCCGCCGCAACAGTCGCTGGGTCACCCGGCTCGGCGGTGCGCTGCTCATCCTGGTCGGTCTGGCCCTGGTCAGCGGGGCCTGGCAGAGCTTCCTGGCCTGGCTGCAACCGGCCATCGGCGCCACCGAAGTGGTGATCTGATGACGGCCGTCGAGGACCGGGTCGAGCGGCCACCGGTGCGGCCGCCCCGGCGGCCCCATCCGCTGCTGGCCCTGCTGCGCAACTCCTGGCGGCAGCTCACCAGCATGCGTACCGCGTTGATTCTGCTCTTCCTGCTCGCGGTCGCGGCGATCCCGGGCTCGGTGCTGCCGCAGCGCGACGTCAACATCGAGGACGTCAACGACTACTTCGTCGCCCACCCGGACCTGGCCCCGGTGCTGGACCGGCTGGGCGCGTTCGAGGTCTTCGCCTCCCCGTGGTTCTCCGCGATCTACGTCCTGCTCTTCACCTCGCTGGCCGGCTGCATCGTGCCCCGGCTGCGCGACCACCTCCGGGCGCTGCGGTCCCGCCCGCCGGCGGCACCGAAGCGGCTGGACCGGCTGCCCCAGCACGCCACGCTGCCCGCGCCGGCCGGCTCCGCCGACCCGGCCCAGCTCACCGGCGAGATCGCGGCGCTGCTGCGCCGCCGCCGCTGGCGGGTGTCGGTCACCGACGGCGTGGTCGCCGCCGAGAAGGGCTACCTCAAGGAGACCGGCAACCTGCTCTTCCACTTCTCGCTCATCGCCGTGCTGGTCGGGGTGGCGCTCGGCTCCTGGTACGGCTGGCACGGCAACCGGCTGCTGGTGGCCGGCGCGGACAAGGCGTTCTGCAACACGCTGCAGCAGTACAGCGAGTCCGGCCTCGGCCCGCGGGTCGACGCCGCCGACCTGCCGCCGTTCTGCCTGGAACTGACCGACTTCGAGGCGACCTTCCTGGAGTCCGGGCAGCCGTCGTCGTTCAACGCCACCGTGCTGGTGGACGAAGACGGCGGTGCGCCGCGCAGCGAGGACTTCTCGGTGAACTCGCCGCTGCGGCTGGCCGGGGCGAACGTCTACCTGCTCGGGCACGGGTACGCCCCGGAGATCCGCTACACCGACCGCAACGGGCGGGCACAGACCACCGCGGAGCCGTTCCTGACCGCCGACGCCACCCTGACCGGCGAGGGAGTGGCGATCTTCCCGGACGTCAACGTCGACCCGGTGACCGGCGAACGCAACCCGGACCTGCAGGTGGCGTTCGAAGGGCTCTACCTGCCCACCGCGCCGGCCGAGCCGCCGTACGTGCGGTCCGAATATCCGGCCGAGCGGTCACCCGGCCTGCTGCTGATCCCGTACCGGGGCAACCTGGGCCTGGACGCGGGCATACCGGGCTCGGTGTACCGCCTCGACCCGCGGCAGGTGCGGACCGGCCAACTCAACCAGGTCGGCGACGCCAAGCTGCTGCGCCCCGGCGAGACCTGGACGCTCGACGACGGCACCACCGTCGAGTTTCTCGGCACCCGGCGGTACATCACCATCTCCGTCCGGTACGACCCGGGCACGCTGATCCTGCTGGTCGGCTCCGGCACCATGCTCGCCGGCCTGATGCTCTCCCTGGTCGTCCGGCGCCGCCGGGTCTGGTTCCGGGTGCCGCCGGGGGAGACCCCAGCCGGGACATCCACGACGGCCGGTAGTAGCTTGATCGAGGTGGGTGGGCTGCCGCGTACCGACCATGCGGGCTTCGGCACGGAGTTCCGCGATCTTGTCGAGGCGGTGCGGGAGCGCACCGGTGCGGCGCCGGAGGCGTCCCGGGGCGCCGGGCAGCCGGAAGGGACCGACTGATGGCCGAACTCTCCGACCAGCTCCTGGTTGTGGCGATCCTGGGCTACCTGGTCGCGATGATCTGCCACGCCGTCGACGCCGCGCTCAGCGGCCGGGGCATCGCCGCCCGGGTGACGGCAAGTCCGCCCCGGCAACTGGTCGGCGCCGGGGTCGGGGGCGCCGGCGACACCGACCTGGACCGGGTGGCTCCCGGCGGGCCGGGACCCGACGACCCGTCGGACGGCCGAGGTGCCCGGTCCGCTGACCCGGCCCGGGTGGCGGCGTACGCCGGGCTGGCGGCCCTGGTCGGCACCGTTTTCGCGGCGCTTGTGCACCTGGCGGTGCTGGTCACCCGGGGGGTGGCCGCCGAGCGCATGCCGTGGGGCAACATGTACGAGTTCGTGCTCTCGGTGACCTTCGTGGGGATCGCCGGCTGGCTGCTGCTGCGCCTGCGCCGGCCGGAGTTCCGCCGGCTGGGGCTCTTCGTCACCCTCACCATGGTGCTGCTGCTCGGGGTGGCCGGCGAGGTGCTCTACACCCCGATCGTGCCGCTGGTGCCGGCGCTCGACTCGTACTGGTTCATCATCCACGTCTCGACCGTGATCGCCGCCTCCGGCATCCTGCTGCTCGGCGTCGTCCCGGCGGTGCTGTTCCTGATCCGGTCCGGCTACGAGCAGGGCCGGCGGGGGTTCCCGTACCTGCTCGGCCAGTGGGCGCCGTCGGCCGGCGCGCTGGAGCGGCTGACCTTCGGGCTGCACGCCTTCGCCTTCCCGCTCTTCACCTTCGGCGTCATCGCCGGGGCGATCTGGGCCGAGGCCGCCTGGGGCCGACCGTGGGGCTGGGACCCGAAGGAGACCTGGGCGTTCATCTCCTGGGTGGTGTACGCCGGCTATCTGCACGCCCGGGCGACCCCGGCCGTCAAGCGGTCGGTGGTGGCCTGGATCGCGATTGTCGGGTTCCTCACGATGATGATGAACCTGTTCGGCGTGAACATCTTCTTCGAGGGCCTGCACTCCTACGGCGGTCTGGACTGAGCTGTCCGGTGCGGCGCCGGATGCGTCGGCGTCGGGCCATGATCGGGTGGGTGGGGGTCGGGTTCGGCGGAATGCTGGGCGGGCCGGGCCGGTTATATCTCGCGTACGCCTGAGGAGCCCCCCGCCCTCGGGCGTGCCGTCTTCTTCTCTGCTTTTCTTTCGTTGGTTTTCTTCTTTCCTTTCGTTGGCGATGGTCCGCGCGCCGGTGGGTGTGTGGGTGGTCGTCCATCCCCGGATGGAAGGTGTGGGTCTGATGACTGTTTTCCAGACTGAGAAGCGTTTTGGTGTGGTGGCTCGGCGGGCGGTGTTGGGTGTCGCGGGTCTGGCGTTCGCTGGTGGGATCGTGGCGGCGCCGGTGGCGGCGCAGGCGGCGCCGGAGCGGCCGCCGGTGGTGGCGTCGGCGCAGCAGCGTGACGCTGGGGTGAAGGAAGTGCGGTATGAGTACCGTAAGCAGGAGAACTATTACTACTGTGGGCCGGCGGCGACGCGGATCGCGTTGACGGCGGCTGGTGCGGCGCCGTCGCAGGATGAGGTGGCGAAGCTGTTGGGTACGACCGAGGCGGGGACGAATTCCGCTGAGGATGTGACCCGGGTGCTCAATGGTGGCGGTGCGGGCCGGGATGACGACCGGGACCGGGATCGCGGCGACGACCGGGATCGTGGTCGGGATCGTGGCGACCGGGATCGGGATCGTGGGCGTGATGAGCGGCGCGGCGACCGGCACCGGGATGGTCGTGGGGTGTACAAGACGGTGACGGTTGAGGGTCCGTCGGCCAGTGCGGCGGCGACCGAGCGGTTGTCGGCTGATGTGGTGGCCGCGGTGGATGCCGGTCGTGCGGTGGTGGCGAACATCAAGGGCACGGCGACCGATGTCGATGGTGGTGTGCATGCGTACGAGGGTGGGCACTACCTGACGATCGTGGGGTACCGCGATGGCGGCGGTGTCGTGAAGATCGCCGACCCGTACGACCCGGTGGGTGAGTACTGGGTCACCGCCGACGAGATGGCGGACTGGATGGCCGACCGCGGCTACTCCGCCTGAGCGGCACACCCGATAAGTGACGCGCGAGGGGCCGGCCCGGCAACGGGCCGGCCCCTCGGCGTACGCAGGGGCGATGGCCGGGGCCGGCAGTCTGCCGGCGGCTTCTCAGGTACGGGCCCTAGACTGCTTGTCGGGCCGTACCGATGCGTTGAGCGCCGGCCCCCGTTTCTCGCTAGCGACCTTCGGAGGCCGCCCCGTGATGACGCCCGTCGCCCTTCAGGCCCTCGGCCCCGACTGGCTGGACCCGGAGTTCCTGATCTCCACGTTCGGCCTGATCGGCGTGCTGGCGATCGTGTTCGCCGAGTCCGGCCTGCTGATCGGCTTCTTCCTGCCGGGCGACTCGCTGCTGTTCACCACGGGTCTGCTGGTCGCCGACGGGCAGTACCTGCGTTACCCGCTGTGGCTGGTGTGCCTGCTGATCACCATCTCCGCGATCGCCGGTGACCAGGTCGGCTACCTGTTCGGGCGCAAGGTCGGGCCGGCGCTGTTCCGGCGCCCCAACTCGAAGCTGTTCAAGCAGGAGAACCTGCTCAAGGCGCACGACTTCTTCGAGAAGTACGGCGCCCGGTCGATCGTGCTGGCCCGGTTCGTGCCGATCGTGCGGACCTTCACCCCGATCGTGGCCGGCGTCAGCCGGATGAACTACCGCACCTTCGTGGTCTACAACGTCGTCGGTGGCATCCTCTGGGGCACCGGCGTCACCGTGCTCGGCTACTTCCTCGGCCAGATCCCGTTCGTCAAGGCCAACATCGAGTACATCCTGATCGGCATCGTCTTCGTCTCCGTGCTGCCGATCATCTTCGAGCTGACCCGGGCCTGGCTGGCGGCCCGGCGGGGCACCACCCCGGCCGAGCGCCGGGCGGCCGCCGAGGCCGAGCGGGAGGCCCGCGAGTACGCCCAGGCCGAGCAGGCCCGCGAGCAGCACTGAACCGGAACGACATCGGGCCGGCCACCCGCATTGGCAGCCCGACGGCCCGGTAGGTCAGACTGGCGGACATGGCAGCACCCGGGTTTCCGTACCCCGATCTGAAGGATTTCCTCGCCGCGCTGGAGGCCGCCGGTGAACTCCGGCGGGTGACCGTGCCGGTCGACCCGACCCTGGAGATCAGCGAGGTGGTCACCCGGACCGTCCGCGCGGGCGGCCCGGCGCTGCTCTTCGAACGACCCACCCGGGGCGAGATGCCGGTGGCGATAAACCTGTTCGGCACCGAGCGGCGGATGGCGATGGCGCTGGGGGTGGAGCGGCTCGACGAGATCGGCGACCGGATCGGCGCGCTGGTCAAGCCGGAACTGCCGGTCGGCTGGTCCGGGATCCGCGAGGGCCTGGGCAAGGTGCTGCAGCTCAAGTCCGTACCGCCGAAGAAGGTCCGGACGGCGCCCTGCCAGCAGGTGGTCTACCGGGGCGCCGACGTCGACCTGAACCGGCTGCCCGGCCTGCAGGTCTGGCCGGGCGACGGCGGAATCTTCCACAACTACGGGCTGACCCACACCAAGCACCCGGAGACCGGCAAGCGCAACCTCGGCCTCTACCGCCTGCAGCAGCACTCGGCGAACACGCTCGGCATGCACTGGCAGATCCACAAGGACTCCACCGCGCACCACGCGGTCGCCGAGCGGCGCGGCGAACGGCTGCCGGTCGCCGTCGCCATCGGCTGCGACCCGGTGGTCAGCTACGCCGCCTCCGCGCCGCTGCCCGGCGACATCGACGAATACCTGTTCGCCGGCTTCCTGCGCGGTGAGCGGGTCGAGATGGTCGACTGCCTGACCGTGCCGCTGCAGGTCCCGGCCCGCGCCCAGATCGTCCTGGAGGGCTACCTGGAGCCCGGCGAGCGGCTGCCGGAGGGGCCGTTCGGCGACCACACCGGCTTCTACACCCCGGTCGAGCCGTTCCCGGTGCTGCACGTCGAGTGCATGACCATGCAGCGCGACCCGGTCTACCACTCGATCATCACCTCGCAGCCGCCGCAGGAGGACCACGGCCTCGGCAAGGCCACCGAGCGGATCTTCCAGCCGCTGCTCAAGCTGCTGATCCCGGACATCGTCGACTACGACCTGCCGGCCGCCGGGGTCTTCCACAACTGTGCGATCGTCTCGATCCGCAAGCGCTACCCGAAGCACGCGCAGAAGGTGATGAACGCGATCTGGGGCGCGCACCTGATGTCGCTCACCAAGCTGATCGTGATCGTCGACGAGGACTGCGACGTGCACGACTACGCCGAGGTGGCGTTCCGGGCGTTCGGCAACGTCGACTACTCCCGCGACCTGCTGCTCACCGAGGGGCCGGTCGACCACCTGGACCACTCCTCCTACCAGCAGTTCTGGGGCGGCAAGGCGGGCGTGGACGCGACCCGCAAGCTGCCCACCGAGGGCTACACCCGGGGCTGGCCGGAGCCGATGACGATGACCCCGGAGATCCGGTCGCTGGTCGACAAGCGCTGGGCGGAGTACGGCCTCTCATGACCGCCGTCGAGCCGGCACCCGGCCGGGTCAAGGCGTTCCTGCGGTTGGTCGCCATCGAACACTCGGTCTTCGCGCTGCCGTTCGCGTACCTGTCGGCGCTGGCCGCGATGTGGGTGGCCGGCGGGCGGGTGCGCTGGGTCGACCTGCTGCTGGTCACCGTCGCCATGGTCGGCGCCCGCACCTTCGCCATGGCGGCGAACCGGATCATCGACCGGCGGATCGACGCGCGCAATCCGCGTACCGCCGGGCGGGAGCTGGTGACCGGGGCGGTGAGTGTCCGGACGGCCTGGACCGGCGCGGTGGTCGCGCTTGTGGTGTTCCTCGGCGCCGCCGCCGCGCTGAATCCGCTCTGCCTGATGCTGGCCCCGCTCGCGGTGATCCCGCTGGTGCTCTACCCGTACGCGAAGCGGTTCACCGACTGGCCGCACGGGGTGCTCGCGGTGGCCCAGGCGGTCGGTCCGGTCGGCGCCTGGCTGGCGGTGACCGGCACCCTGGCCGGCTCCGGACCGGCCTGGCTGCTGGGTGCGGCGGTCGGGCTCTGGATCGGCGGCTTCGACCTGATCTACGCCTGCCAGGACGCCGAGGTCGACCGCCAGATCGGGGTACGCAGCGTGCCGGCCCGGCACGGCCTGCGGTTCGCGTTGCACGCCTCGACCGTGGCGCACGTGGTCACCTTCGCGCTGTTCCTGTGGTTCGGCGCGGTCATCGGGCTCGGCTGGCCGTGGTGGATCGGGCTGGCGCTGACCGCGGTGGCCTTCGGCTACCAGCACGTGGTGGTCACCCCGGGCGACCTCTCCCGGGTGAACCGGGCCTTCTTCACCGCGAACGGGTTCGTCGGGATCGCGCTGTTCGCCTTCGCCCTGCTCGACCTGGTGCTCCGGCTGAACCTACGCCCCTGACGCGCTGGCCGCCGCCGTGGGGAGCGGGTACGGCGGGACCGCCAGTTTCGGCCCGTCGTCGGTGCGGTACCGGCCGCTCTCCAACGACCAGTCGATGGTGCCGCGCACCGAGTTGGCGACCCCGTCCAGATGGTGCCGCAGCGGCTCGTCGATGGCCGCGCCGAACGACGGCACCTCGGCCCGCAGCTCGACGAACCGGTGCATGGTCCGCTGCCACCGGTCGGCGGCCACCTGGATGGCCTCCTCCACCGGCAGCCCCCGCTCGTGGGCGATGGCCAGCACCAGGTTGTGTCCGCAGGCACTGGCCGCGTCCCGCCGCAGCGAGATCAGGTCGTTGAACCAGGAGAGCAGGTCGTTGCCGGTCGCGGCGACCGCCTGGACGGCCGGATGATGGTAGACCGGGTCCGGCACCGGCAGCCCGCTGGCGAACTCGATGAGCGTGTACGACACGTAGGCCGCCGAGGTGGCCCGGCGCAGCGTCACGTACTCGCTGACGGTGGGTTGCCGGCCGGCGGCCCGGTTGCTCACCTCGATCAGCACGCCGTCGAGATGGTGGGCGACCGCGTCGGCGAACCGGGCCTGCCAGGCCGCCGGCATCCGGCGGCGCGGCTTCCGCCAGACATCCAGCAACATCCGGCGCAGCGGCCCGGTGAAGGCGGTCTCACCGTCCGGCGGTCCGGCCCGGCCGCCGCCGGGGCGCAGCAACCGGAGCACCCCGTCCCGCAGCGCCCGGACCTGGCGTGGACGCGGCCCGGTCGGGTCATCGCAGGCGTCGTCGACGAGGAAGAACCAGGTGAAAATGGCGGCGATCGCCCGCAGGTCGGCGGCGGACGCGTCCGGATACAGCCGGCCGGCGTACCGGGCGAAGCCGCCCTGGGCCAGTCGCCGGCGGGCCTTGGCGTCCATCGGCAGGTCGAATCCGCTGATCCAGTCGACCAGCCAGTCGCCCACCGCGTCCGCGTGCGGCGAGATCCGCGACGGAATGGGACAGTCGAGCCGCAACATCGACGGGTTGCCTGACATGACGTCGCCTCCCCTTGGGCTGCCCCCTGCAAGTTGCAGCATTCCAGATGTGCCCGCTCTGGGCGGTGCCGTCCCCGGCGTCCGGATCGGTCCGACCGTAGCCGGCGGGCCGGCACCGCCGGCCCCGGCCGGCTGAGGCAGGCTGTAGGCATGCGAAGGCCGTGGGTGGTCGGGGTTTCCGGAGCATCGGGTACGCCCTACGCGGCGGCCGTGCTGGCCGGCCTACTGGACGCCGATCAGCCGGTCGACCTGGTGGTGTCCCG
This sequence comes from Solwaraspora sp. WMMD1047, assembly GCF_029626155.1. Classification (NCBI taxonomy): domain Bacteria; kingdom Bacillati; phylum Actinomycetota; class Actinomycetes; order Micromonosporales; family Micromonosporaceae; genus Solwaraspora; species Solwaraspora sp. WMMD1047. Next base: position 263,630 of record NZ_JARUBL010000001.1, read on the forward strand.
GGCGGCCCGGTTGACGATCCTGGACGAGACCGGCCGGCCGTTCCGGGACGCGCACTGGCGCGCCGACCTCGCCGCCTGGCTCGACCGGGACCTCTCGGCGGCGGACCTGCGCTACTGGCCGGCGGGGGATCTGGCCGCCGGCCCGAGCAGCGGGTCGTACCCGGCCCGCGGGATGGCGGTGGTGCCGGCCAGCACGGCGGCCTGCGCCGGCATCTCGATCGGGCTGTCGAAGGATCTGTTGCAGCGGGCCGCCGAGGTGAACCTCAAGGAGCGCCGCCGGGTCGTCGTGGTGCCCCGGGAGACCCCGGTCACCCGGGGGCACCTGGAGCACCTGATCGCCCTCTACGACGCGGGTGCGGTGGTGCTGCCCGCCAGCCCCGGCTTCTACGGTGCCGGGCAGTCGGCGACCGCCCGGCAACTGATCGACTTCGTGGCCGGCAAGGTGCTCGACGCGCTCGGCGTACCGCATTCGCTGTTTCGTCGTTGGTCGGGTGAGCTGGCCGCGGACCGGGACTGAACCCGGACGCCGCCCCCGTCTTCCCCGGCCGGGCCAGCCATGCTCACCGTCAGTGCAGGCCGACGTTGCCGGCGTTGGCCGGTCCCGGGCCGCTCGGGGTGGCCGGGCCGGCGTTGCGCGGCCGGTTGGCGATCCCGTCGTCGACCTCGTCGAGCATGCCCTCGCCCTCCAACAGGGCCCGGACCTCCGACTCCCGGAACCGGCGGTGTCCGCCGGGCGTTCGGATGCTGCCGATCCGCCCGGCCGCGGCCCAGCGGGTGACAGTCTTCGGATCGACGCGGAAGAGCGCAGCCACCTCGCCCGGCGTCAGCAGACGATCTCCAGTGTCCACAGCCCCCTCCTCGCATCGACGAAGCCCCCGGACTGAAAAGACCGCCCCCGGACACATGCCTGCCAGAGCCTTCGCTAGGAACGTGATGTCATTACAGCATCGTGGGAGTGTCGTGTCCGGCAAACGCGAAAACGCACTGTGTGGGAAGTTCGTAGGCCGTTTTTGCGGCATTTAAGCGCTTAAGTGTTATCCTGCGCCTACTGGCGGCGACGGCATTTCCGCCCTGAACGGACCTCCGCCGCAGCCGATCGAGGGGCCGCGGCGCCGCCGCAGACCGAACCGGCGTTAGGGTTACCGGCCGTGGACTCCATCGACCTGAAGCTGGTGGACCTGCTGCGGGCCAACGCCCGGCTCTCCTTCGCCGAGCTGGCCCGCCAGGTCGGCCTCTCGGCGCCCGCCGTGCACGAACGGGTCGGCAAACTCGAGGCGGCCGGCGTGATCCGGGGCTACCGGGCCGATGTCGAACCGGAGGCGGTCGGCCTCGGCGTCACCGCCCTGATCGGCATCGTGGAGGACTCCGGCGGCGACACCGACGACGTCCTGGCGGCGATCCGTTCGATGCCGGAGATCGAGTCCTGCTACTTCATGGCCGGGGTGGAGTCGTTTCTGCTCAAGGCGCGGGTCGGCACGATAGCCGAGTTGGAGCAGCTGATCCTGCGGTTGAACCGAACCGCCGGGGTGGCCTCCACCCGGACCGCTGTCGCATTATCGACAAAATGGGAGTACCGGCCCCAATCGCTGGTGCCCGGAGACGGTCCCGCCCCCTCCTGACGGCCGCCGCTACCGCCCCGGCCAGCGTTGTTACCTTTGCCGGCATGGAACACGTGGACCGGTTCGACGGTGTGGACCGCGCCTGGGTGATCGACGCGATCGCGGCCGTCGAGGCCGACGCCAACCGCTCCGCCGACACCCACCTGCTCCCCTTCCCGCTGCCGCGGGAGTGGGGAATCGACCTGTACCTCAAGGACGAGTCCGTCCACCCGACCGGCTCCCTCAAACACCGGCTGGCCCGGTCGCTCTTCCTGTACGGCCTCTGCAGCGGCTGGATCGGGCCGCGCACCACGATCGTGGAGGCGTCCTCGGGGTCGACGGCCGTCTCCGAGGCGTACTTCGCCCGGATGCTTGGACTGCCGTTCATCGCGGTCATGCCCGCCTCCACCTCACCGGAGAAGATCGCCCTGATCGAGTTCCAGGGCGGCCGCTGCCATCTGGTCGACGACCCGGCCCGGGTGGTGGTCGAGGCCCGCTGGCTGGCCGAGGATCGGGCCGGGCACTTCATGGACCAGTTCACCTACGCCGAGCGGGCCACCGACTGGCGGGGGAACAACAACATCGCCGAATCGATCTACGCCCAGCTCTCCCTGGAACGGCATCCGGTGCCGGCCTGGATCGTGGTCGGGGCCGGCACCGGCGGCACCAGCGCCACCATCGGCCGGTACGCCCGCTTCCAGCGGCTGCCGACCAAACTCTGCGTCGTCGATCCGGAGAATTCGGCGTTCTTCCCGGCCTGGCGGGACGGGGACTGGTCGGTGACCACCGACCGGGGCTCCCGGATCGAGGGGATCGGCCGGCAGAGTGTGGAGGCGTCCTTCCAGCCGGCCGTGGTCGACCGGATGGTGCCGGTGCCCGACGCGGCCTCGATCGCCGCCATGCGGGCCGCCTCGGCGGTGCTGGGCCGGCGGGTGGGCGGGTCGACCGGCACCAACCTGTGGGGCGCGTTCGGGCTCATCGCGCAGATGCGTACCGCCGGTGAGAACGGCTCGGTGGTCACCCTGCTCTGCGACGGCGGCGAACGGTACACCGACACGTACTACTCCGACGAGTGGCTGGCCGGGCAGGGACTCGACCCGACATCGCACCTGCAGACGATCGAGGGCTTCCTGGCCACCGGACGGTGGCGCCCGGCGCCCTGACCCGGCCCGGCCGCCGCCCGGCTCAGCGTGGGGTAGGACCGGCGCGTTCGGCCAGACCGGGGTAGTGCATGACGTATCCGTCGCCGTCCAGGGAGAGGTCCGCCGAGAACCCCTCGACCTCGAACCGCACCCCGCCCCCGTCGAGCGCGGTGTAACGCTGCTCGGCCGGCACCACCGCCAGGCTGGGCAGCAGCACCCAGGCCACCTCGATCGGGTACGCCCTACCCGCCGCCGCCTGGCGCAGTCCGAGCCGCCGGACCGGCAGCGTGTTGAACAGCACCGAACCGGAGAGGTCGACATCCAGCGCGGCGGCCAGCCGGTCCGGGTCCTCGGTGCCGGGCAGGCCGGCGTCGACCCGACCGGCGGCCGTCAACGCCGCCGACAGGTCACCCTGCTCGGCGGTGCTGGCCCGCCACCGCCCGGCGGCCCGTTCCAGCCGCAGGCTGCGCAGCCAGCCGGCGCCCTCGCAGGTCACCTCCAGGCGCGAGGTGACCCACTCCCGATCGGTGCGCAGCTCGTACCGGCAGGTGTACGGCACCGGCTCCACGGCGAGCGCGGTGCCCCGCGCGGAGAGCCCCTGCCGGTCGTCGACCAAGGCCTGCTCCGCGCCGGGGGAGTCGGTCCGGACCCAGAACAGCGTTTTCGGCATCGTCGCCATGTGGTCGACGTTACCGGCGTCGCCGGCCGGCCCGCTGGATGATCAGCGCGCCCTGGTGGGCCGGTGACCGCCGAACCGGCGGTCACCCGAACGCCAGTCCCCGGGCCGGTCACCGCGGCCGGAGTGCTCGCCGTAGCGGCGCTCGGTGCGGGGCCGGTCGCCGAACCGTCGTTCCCCGGCCCGCTCCGGATGCCCCGGGTCGCCGTGGCCACGCTCGCCGCGGGGCCGGAAACCCTGGCCACGGTCGCCGCCGTAGCGGCGCTCCGGCCGGGGCCGGTCGTAGCCGGACCGGCCCGGACGCCGGGCGGGGACCGGCTCCTCCACCACCGGTACGCCGCTGGGTGCCTGCGCGCCGGTCAGCTCGGCCAGCGCCGCGTCGCCGGAGCGGACCCGCGTCTCCGCCGGCTCGACACCCGCCTTGACCAGCATGGCCAACGTGCTGCGCCGTTGCTTCGGCAGGACCAGCGTGGCGACGGCGCCCGACTCGCCGGCCCGCGCGGTGCGGCCGGCCCGGTGCAGGTAGTCCTTGGCGTCCTTGGGCGGATCGACGTGGACGACCAACGAGACCCCGTCGACGTGGATGCCGCGGGCGGCGACGTCGGTGGCGACCAGCACGTTGGTCCGACCCTCCTTGAACTCGGCGAGGGTGCGGGTGCGGACCCGCTGGGTCTTGCCGCCGTGCAGGGCGCCGGCCCGCACGCCCACCGCGGCGAGCTGCTCGACCAGCCGGTCGACGCCCAGCTGGGTCCGGGCGAACATCATCGTCCGGCCGGCGCGGGCGGCGATCGAGGCGGCCACGGCGAACTTGTCGTTCGGCGGGATCAACAGCAGGTGGTGGTCCATCGTCGACACGGTGGCGGTCGGCGGCGCCGTCGAGTGCGTCACCGGATCGGTCATGAACCGCTTGACAAGCGTGTCGACGTCGTTGTCCAGGGTGGCCGAGAAGAGCAGCCGCTGGGTGCCGGCCGGGGTCTTGGCGAGCAGTTCGGTGACGTCCGGCAGGAAGCCCATGTCGGCCATCTGGTCGGCCTCGTCGAGGACCGTCACCTCGATGTCGTCGAGCTGGCAGACGCCGCGCGAGATGAGGTCCCCGAGCCGGCCGGGGGTGGCGACGATGACGTCGACCCCGCGCCGGAGGGCGTCGATCTGCCGGTCGTAGGGGACCCCGCCGACCGCGGTCTTGAGGGAGACCCCGATCGCCCGGCCGAGCGGCGCCAAGGCGTCGTTGACCTGCATGGCCAGTTCGCGGGTCGGCACCAGGATGAGCGCCCGTGGGCGCAGCGACCGGGTCCGCCCACCGGCGGCCAGCCGGGCCAGCACCGGCAGGCCGAACGCCAGGGTCTTGCCCGAGCCGGTCTGCCCCCGGCCGAGCACGTCGCGGCCGGCCAGGGCGTCCGGGACGGTGGCCTGCTGGATCTCGAACGGGCTGGTGATGCCGGCCCGGTCGAGGGCGCGGACGAGCGGTTGGGGAACGCCCAACTCGGCGAAGGTGGCCCGATCAGGGGTCGCCGGGTCGAGGGTCGGGTCAGCGTCGACGGCCAGGTCGGGGTCGACCGGTGCGTCGAAGACGGATGGGAACGTGCTGGGGTCAGCGAAGGTCGTCAAGTGTGCCTCTCAAGCGGGGCGCATCTTCGCGATGGCCCGCCGCGACAGAGGTCGCCGCCGAATCGCCCGCAAGATCGCCCAGGGGCGCGCGGCTCCGCGCGCCAGGTCGGTGAACCCCACAAGTGTACGGGTGTCTGCGGCGACGACCACCGCCGGCAAGCCGCAGTGGGCAGGGTCACCCCGGTCGGACCGTCCGACCGCCCTCCGGTCAGCTGTTGAGCAGCCCGTCGAAGAGCGAGCTGAACGCGTCGCCGGCTGCGAAGACGACGATTAGCCCCACCGCCACCAGGATGCCCAGGCCGATCAGCAGGACCATCACCACGCGGGCCGTGCTGGCCGTCGGGGTCGGCGTGTCCGACCAGCCCTGGGCCAGGATGTGCCCGGTCAGCGAGCCGGAGTTCTCCACCGGGTTGCCGGCCGGCAACGCCACCGTGAGGTGCCCGACCGGCCCGCCGTAGACGGTCCCCGGCTGCTGGTCGCGCGCCCAGTCGCGGTATCCCGCCGACTGCACCGGTTCTGCGGCTGCCGTCGGTCGCGCACCCGACGGGCTCTGGACACCGAGCTGGCTGTGGCTGGGGGACTGGGTGTTACTGCTGGGCTGATTGTGGCTGGCGGGCTCAGCGTGGCTGGCGGGCCTACCTGGCTGGCTGTGGCCGGGGTGGCCGACCGGCGGTGCGCTGGTCGGCGCGGCCACCGGCGGCAGCGAGTAGGCCGGCAGTCCGGCGTCCTCGGGGCGGCGGTCGAAGCTGTCCCGGTCGCTGGCCCACCGGGCCGGGGCGCTGGCCGGTCCGGGCGGTCCGGACGTCTGGACCGCCCCCATCGGCGGCGGTGGGAACGGCGGCGCCGGAGCCGGGCCGGGGGGCGTCGGCGGCATCGGCTGCGGCGGTCCGGGCGGAATCGGTGCCGGGACAGGTGGGATGGGCGACGGGGGGACCGGCGGCACCGGCTGCGGCGTCGGCCGCGCGGGCTCCGGTTCCGGGGTCGGCTCGGGCGGGATCGGGGCCGGCGGCGTGGGTGGCGGGGGGACCGCCGGGAACGGATCGGGGGCCGGTCCCGGACCGGGCGGGGCCGGCGCGTCGGGCTGCGGCGGCTCGGCCGGGGTGGGCGGGGCGACCGGTTCGGGTGGCAGCGGTGGATCGGGTGGGCTGGTCGGTACCGGCTCCGCCCCGCGGTAGACCTTCGCCGGCGCGGCCGGCGCCCCGGAGGCCGCGGCGGCCTCCGCCGCGGTCGGGCGGCGTTGACCGGGTACGGAGACCCGGGCCCGCGCCACCGTCACGGCCCGGCCGACCCGCTCCTGAGCCGGCAGGGTGTAGACCGGCTGGACCGGTTCGGCGACCGTCGCCGGGGCCACCTCCTCCGAAGTGGTCGGCGCGGCCGGTTCCCCGGCGGATGCCGGGTCCGGCTCCGTCGCGGGTGCCCGCGGCGGCTCCGGCAATCCATCGTCGATGCCGGGCTCGGCGTTCTCCGGAGCGGGTCCGTCCTGCCAGGCGCTGGCAAATGCCGACCAGGCCGAGGCAGCCTCACCGGTTGCCGGCCGACTCCGCTGTTGCGGAACTGCCGAGGGCGCCCCGGTTCCGGCAGCTTCCGCCTGGCCGGCCCGGTAGGTGGTGCCGGAGGTCGCGCCGGTCCGCGCCTGGGCGAGTTCTTCGGCGGTCGGCGCGGCGCCGGTGGTCGGCACGGCCCGGCCCCGGATGACGGCGGCCCCGCCCGTCGGCGCGGCCACCCCCGCGACCGGCCCCGCCACATCCACCGGCTCGGCCGACTCCAGCGGCTTCACTCCCGGCTCTCCCGCTTCCGGGAGCTGCACTTCCGGTTCGGCCGGATCCAGGGGCTTTGCTCCAGGCTCGGCCGTTTCCATGGGCTTCGCGGCCGGTTCGGCGGGGCGGGCCTCGGGCTCGGCGTTGTCCGGGTCCGCTTCGGTGGGGGTCCCGAAATCCGGCCAGAGCGCACCGGCCGGGGGTGGCGGTGGCAGTTCGTACGCGGCCGGCAGCTCCTCGGCCGGCCGCCCGGCCGGCAACACCGTCCCGACCGGCGGTGGCGGCGGCAGCTCATCCACGCCGTCCGCGTCGGCGGGACTGGTCCGCGAATCCCCGGAAGGGCTGGTGCTTCCGGTCATGGTGACGCTCCGGTCGGAGTGCCGGACCTGATCTGGATCCCGTTCGTCGCCCACGCTTCGCCTCCCGCGCCAGCCCTCAGCCGGTGGCGCCGGCCGGAGAGTGCTTCATGTCTCACCGTGCCACATCCCGGAACGCGAGGCACAGTCGAGGGCCGATGCCGCCGGCCGTCAGTCCGCGCTGGCCGAGGGCGAGGTGCCGGAGGGCGAGGTCTCCGGGGTGGCGTCGGGCGTCGGCGCCGACGAGGATTCCGCCCCGTCCGACGGTGTCGGTTCGGTCGACGACTCGGGCGTGCGCGGTGGCGTCGTCGCTGGCGTGGCGGGCGGCGTGGTCGGCGCCGGCGTGGTGGGCGGGTCGGTCGGCGCCGGCGTGGTCGGCGGCGTCGTGGGGGGTGGCGTGGTCGGCGGCGGTGTGGTCGGCGGCGACGTCGTGGGCGGTGGCGTGGTCGGCGGCGGCGTCGTCGGGCCCGGGTTGGTCGGGCCCGGGTTGGTCGGGCCGGGGTTCGTCGGTGGCGGGGTGTCCGGGGCGGGAATCGCGCCGAAGATCCGGGTCGCGCGGTAGAACCGGGACCAGGTCACGTTGGAAACCTTCACCACGTCACCGCTGCGCGGTGCGTGCACCATCTGTCCGTTACCGACGTACATGCCCACGTGGTGGATGGTGGTCCAGTGGCTCCCGGAGGCGAAGAAGATCAGGTCGCCGGGGAGCAGCGCGGACCGGTCGACCGACCGCCCGCGGGTGGCGTAGTACTGGTCCTTGGCGACCCGGGGCAGCTGGCGGTAGTCGGCGCCCTTGGACCGGTAGGCCGCCCACATCAACCCCGAGCAGTCGAACCGGTCCGGCCCCTCGGCCGCCCAGAGGTACGGGTCGCCCCGCTGGGCCAGGGCGTACGAGACCGCCGCCAGCGCCCGGGGGTGGGCGGCCATGCCGTCGATGCCGTCGATCCCGATCGTCGCCCCGAGGCGGCCCTCCGCCTCCTCCTGGAGGCGCTCGATCTCGATGAGCTTGTCGCGGTTGTCGCGGCGCAGCTTCTCCAGCGCGTCTTCCCGCTTGCGGAAGTTGCCCTGGGCGGCGGCGAACTGCGCGTCGGCCGCGTCGGCCTGCGCCTGGGCGGTGACGAAGGCCTGGTACGCGGCCTGCTCGGCCGCCCGCGCCCGGTTCAGCTCGCGGGCCGGTCCGGTGGTGTCGCCGCCGCTGCGTTCGCCGCGTTCGATCCGGCTCAGCGAGCCCAGCCCGTGCAGGTCGGAGCCGAACGCGCCGGGGGGTAGCGCGGCGGCGTCCTTGAGTGCCTCGCCGGCCGCGTCGTCGGCGGACTGCTGGGCGGCGGCCAGCGCCTGCCGGGCCTGCCGGAGGGTCTGGTCGGCGGCGGCCAGCGCGCTGGCCGTGGTGTTCTGCTGCTGTTCCAGGCCCAGCAGTTGGTCGGCGAGCGTCGCGACCTCGATCTGCAGCGCGGTGACCTGTGCCGCGAGGGGTCCGTTGACGGGGGCCGGCAGGGGATTGGTGGCCGGCGGTGGGGTGGCGCCGGGCAGTTGCAGCGAGCCGGACGGCACCGGCCGGGAGCCCGGGTCGGGGACGGTGTTGGGCAGCGTCGGATCGGCGTACCCGGGGGTTGCGAACGCGACGGCTCCGGCGGCGGCGAGCATCGCCGACCAGAGGACCGGACGTAGTCGGGGGGAGATCGTTCCACTTCGATGTTTCGGGTGGTGCCTGCGTTGGGCCATGTTCTCCCCGTCCGGCGTTGTTACGCCGCGCCCGCAGCGCGGCCGAGGTATCGCATCGTGTGTCGCTCGACGTCCCACTTTGTCTTACCTCAATCTGTCGTCGATGTCGATGCGGTAGCGGGTAACGGGACCCTGAGAACTCCATGAACGCCGGGTCGTCGCGACCCGGCTGGCCTGGTGAGGTGCGTCGCTGACCGGCCGGTCAGATCGGCACCGGCCGGGCGGCCGACGTAGGCTCGAAAGCCGCAACCGCGGGTGAAACTCGCCGGACCGCGGTGGAAGGGGCAGGGGCTGGCATGGACGTCGGGCGCAAGCGCGAGCTCGAAGAGAAGGTGTACGCCGGGGAGCGGCTCAGCCGGCGCGACGGCGAGGACCTCTACGCCAGTGACGATCTCGCCTGGCTGGGCCGGTTGGCCCACCACCGGCGGACCGAGCGCAACGGCGACCGGGTGATGTTCAACGTCAACCGGCACCTGAACCTGACGAACGTCTGCAGCGCCAGCTGTGCGTACTGCTCCTTCCAGCGCAAGCCGGGCGAGAAGGCCGCGTACACGATGCGGATCGAGGAAGCGGTCCGCAAGGCCAAGGAGATGCAGGACGAGCAGCTCACCGAGCTGCACATCGTCAACGGGCTGCACCCGACGCTGCCGTGGCGCTACTACCCGAAGGTGCTGCGCGAGCTGAAGGCCGCGCTGCCGACGGTGAAGCTGAAGGCGTTCACCGCGACCGAGGTGCAGTGGTTCGAGAAGATCAGCGGGCTGCCCGCCGACGAGATCCTGGACGAGCTGATCGACGCCGGCCTGGAGTCGCTCACCGGCGGCGGCGCCGAGATCTTCGACTGGGAGGTGCGCCAGCACATCGTCGACCACGCCTGCCACTGGGAGGACTGGTCGCGCATCCACCGGCTGGCCCACGCGAAGGGGCTGCGTACGCCGTCGACGATGCTCTACGGGCACATCGAGGAGCCCCGGCACCGGGTCGACCACGTGCTGCGGCTGCGGGAACTGCAGGACGAGACGGGCGGCTTCACCGTCTTCATCCCGCTGCGCTACCAGCACGACTTCGTGGACTCGGCGGACGGCGTGATCCGCAACCGGATCCAGGCGCGCACCACGATGGCCTCGCCGGCCGAGTCGCTCAAGACCTTCGCGGTCTCCCGGCTGCTGTTCGACAACGTGCCGCACGTCAAGTGTTTCTGGGTGATGCACGGGCTGTCGGTCGCCCAGCTGTCGCTGAACTTCGGCGTGGACGACCTGGACGGTTCGGTGGTCGAATACAAGATCACTCACGACGCCGACTCCTACGGCACCCCGAACACCATGCACCGCGACGACCTGCTGCACCTGATCTGGGACGCCGGCTTCCGCCCGGTCGAACGGGACACCCGCTACCAGGTGGTCCGCGAGTACGACGCGCCGCCGTCGCTGGCCGACCGCCGGTCGCAACCGCAGCAGGTCTGGGCCTGACCCGCGTTGCGCCCGGCATGCCGGGCGGACGGGCCGGCTGGTCGCGTACCCTCGTCTGGTCATGGCTGATGAAACGAACAGTGCGGGATTCCCCCGCCGGGACGCCGACGGACGGATCGTCGGCCTGGCGGACCTGGCCGGGGTGGTCGCCGCCGGCTTCGTCATCGGCCTGCTCGCGCTGATCCTCTTCGACTGGGTGTTCGACCTGATCGGACTCGGCGAGTTCGGCCGGGCGAACGGCTGGCTGGCGGTGATCCTGCCGGCCTGGCTCTTCGTGGAGGAGTTCCGGGCCTGGCGGTCCGGGCCGGCCCGGATCGCCGCGGCGCTTGTCGCGTTCGCGCTCGCGATCGCCTCCGGCCTGCTCGCGGCGGGTCTGCTGGACGGGGTCGCGCCGCTGTGGTCCGGGGCGCTGGCCGCCGCGGTCGCCACCCTGGCGTACGCGGTGGTCTGGTTCTCCGGCGTGCGGTTGCTGGCCGGCGGTACCGGCGGAACGGAGAAGAAGTCGTGAAACCGGCGGTCAAGTACACCCTCGGCCGGATCGGGCTGTTCCTGGCGGTGGCGCTGGCGCTGTGGCCGATCCAGATGAACATCTTCCTCAAGCTGATGCTCGCGGTGGTCTTCTCCGCCGCGCTGTCGTTCTTCCTGCTGCGTGGCTGGCGGGACGAGATGGCGGCGCAGTTGGCGGGCGCCGCCGACCGGCGCCGGGCCGAGCGGGAGCGGCTGCGGTCGGCGCTGGCCGGCGACGATCAGCCGCCGCCGGACCCGGACGCGGATCAGACCTCGCGCTGAAGGGTGGATCGCGGCGGCGAAATCCTTCTCCCACGCCGCCGTCGCGGTAACTCTTTGCCGGCGTGACGATCATGTTGGCATGGAACGCAGAGTGACCGTTATTGATATGACCATGCCCGGGGTGGTGCGCTGTCCCCACAGAGCGGGATCCTCCGCCACCCCGGGAGGTTTTGCATGCCCCATCGCGGTCCTGACAGCCGGCCATCAGCCGGCCCGGCGGCGCTTCGCCGGACGATCATCCTGGCCACCACGGTCGCCATCGGACTGTTCACGATCGTGACCGACCCGGTCGCGGCCCAACCCAGTCCAGAGCAGAGCGCCGAGCGCGTCGCCACCGCCCAGTACCGGGTGCTCGGCCCGCGTACGCTCGCCGACCGCAACGCGGTGGCCCGCACCGGCGCCGCCATCGACTACTCCGAACACGGCGTCCTGCACGTCTCGGCGACCGGCGCCGAAGCGCGGGCGATCCAGGCGCTCGGCTTCGAACTCGAGGCGATCGCGGCGCTGCCCGACCGGTCCGACGACGGGGTCGGCATCCTCGACTTCCCACCCGCCGACTCGGCCTACCACAACTACGCCGAGCTGACCGCGGCCGTGAACAAGGTGGTCGCCGACCACCCGAGCATCGCCCGCAAGATCAGCATCGGCTCCTCGTACGAGGGTCGCGACCTGATGGCGGTGAAGATCTCCGACAACGTCGGCACCGACGAGAACGAGCCGGAGATCCTCTTCAACTCCCAGCAGCACGCCCGCGAACACCTCACCGTCGAGATGGCCGTCTACCTGCTCAACATGTTCACCGACAACTACGGCAGCGACTCCCGGATCACCAACGTCGTCAACACCCGGGAACTCTGGATCATCCCCACCGTCAACCCCGACGGCAGCGAGTACGACATCGCCACCGGCTCCTACCGCTCCTGGCGCAAGAACCGGCAGCCGAACAGCGGATCGTCCTACGTGGGCACCGACCTGAACCGGAACTGGAGCTTCAACTGGGGCTGCTGCGGCGGCTCGTCGTCGTCCACCTCGTCGGACACCTACCGCGGCCCGTCGGCGTTCTCCGCGCCGGAGACCAGCGCGCTGCGCAACTTCGTCAACAGCCGGGTGGTCGGCGGGACGCAGCAGATCAAGGCCAACATCGACTTCCACACCTACTCGCAGCTGGTGCTCTGGCCGTACGGCTACACCACCGCCAACACCGCACCCGGGATGAGCGCCGACCAGTACAACACCTTCGCCACCATCGGCTCCCAGCTGGCGGCCACCAACGGCTACACCCCGGAACAGTCCTCCGACCTCTACATCACCGACGGCAGCAGCATCGACTGGATGTGGGCCACCCACGGCATCTGGGCGTACACCTTCGAGATGTACCCCGGGTCCGCCTCCGGCGGCGGCTTCTACCCGCCCGACGAGGTGATCTCCGCCCAGACCTCCCGCAACCGGGACGCGGTGCTGATCCTGAGCGAGTACGCCGACTGCCCGTACCGGGCGATCGGCAAGCAGGCCGAGTACTGCGGGACCGGCGGCGGCACCACCGTCTGGTCGGACACCTTCGAGACGGCGACCGGCTGGACGGTCAACCCGGCCGGCACCGACACCGCCACCACCGGTGCCTTCGAGCGGGGTGCCGCCCAGGCGACCAACTCCAGCGGCGCCAAGCAGCTCACCCCGTACGCCGGCAGCAACGACCTGGTCACCGGCCGGCTGGCCGGCTCCGGAGCCGGCGACTACGACCTGGACGGCGGGGTCACCACGGCCCAGTCGCCGGCCATCGCGCTGCCCTCCTCGGGCACCCTCACCCTCTCGTTGGCCTGGTATCTCGCGCACGGCTCGAACTCGTCGTCCGCCGACTACCTGCGGGTCAGCGTGGTGCACAGCGGCGGTACGACCACCCTGTTCAGCCAGGCCGGCGCGGCCACCAACCGCAACGGAAGCTGGGCGGTGGCCAACCTGAACCTGACCCCGTACGCCGGGCAGTCGGTCCGGATCGTGGTGTCGGCGGCGGACGCCGCCACCGCGAGCCTGGTCGAGGCCGCCGTCGACAACGTCACCATCACCAGTTCCTGAACCGACCCGCGACGCAGCCGGGTCCCGGCCGACCGGATCGGCCGGGACCTGGTGCGTTACCGTTCTTCCGACCACCCCGTAGCGAAGCCGGTGCGAATCCGGCGCTGTCCCGCAACTGTGATGCCCCTCTGACCGGGGGGGCCGAGCCAGGTCGCCTGCGGACTGGTCGCGACAAGCGCTCTCGAGGAGGGGCGCCTCGCGGGCGGGCGGCGCGCAGCGGTGTCCCCTGTCGGCGAAGCACCAGATCCTCGACCGACAGGAGGACCGATGAGACGTACCCCGAGAATTCTGGCCGCCGCGTTCGCGGCGGTGGCCCTGACCCTCGCCGGCTGCGCCGACGATTCCGCCGGCGAACCGGCCACCGGTGGCAGCAGCGCCGCCAGTTATCCGGTGACGGTGGGCGAGGTCACCCTCGACGCCCGCCCGGAGCGGATCGTCTCGCTGTCGCCGACCGCCACCGAGATGCTCTTCGCGATCGGCGCCGGCGGCCAGGTGACGGCGGTCGACGACAACTCCAATTACCCGCCCGAGGCGCCCCGGACCGAACTCTCCGGCTTCCAGCCGAACGCGGAGGCGATCGCCGCCCAGAACCCGGACCTGGTGGTCCTCGCCAACGACACGAACAAGGTCGTCGACCAACTCACCCAGCTCAAGATCCCGGTCTATCTGGCGTCGGCCGCGGTCACCCTGGACGACACCTACCGGCAGCTCGACGAGCTGGGCACCCTGACCGGCAACCGGGACGCCGCCGCCGACGTGGTGACCCGGATGAAGGACGACATCGGCAAGCTGGTCGGCGACCTGCCCACCCGGTCGGAGCCGCTCACCTACTACTACGAGCTCGACCCGACCTTCTACACGGTGACCAGCAAGACCTTCGTCGGGTCGCTGTTCGCCATGGTGGGCCTTGCGAACATCGCCGACGCGGCCGACACCGACGGGGCGGCCGGCGGCTACCCGCAGCTCTCCGAGGAGGTGCTGATCGCCGCCGACCCGGACTTCGTCTTCCTGGCCGACACCAAGTGCTGCGCCCAGTCGGCCGAGACGGTCGCCGCGCGCGGCGGCTGGGCCGGGATCAGCGCCGTCCGGGACGGCCGGGTCGTCGCCCTGGACGACGACATCGCCTCCCGCTGGGGGCCCCGGGTGGTCGACCTGGTCCGGGCGATCGTGGACGCGGTCGCCAAGGTGCCGGCGTGAGCGACCGGCCGTGAGAGTGGCCCGGTTGCGGCCCTGGTGGCTGGCGGTCGGGCTGCTCGCGGTCGGGCTGGCGGGTCTGGCCGGCCTGGCGTTCGGGCCGGTCAGCCTGCCACCGGGCGGGGTCGCCCGGGAACTGCTCGACCTGCTCCCCGGGGTACGCCTGGAGAGCGGCCTGACCGAGCGGGAGGCGGCCATCGTCACCGAGCTGCGGCTGCCGAGGGTGGTCCTCGGGCTGCTGGTCGGCGGCATGCTGGCGTTGGCCGGCGGCTGCTACCAGGGGGTGTTCCGCAACCCGCTCGCCGACCCGTACCTGCTCGGGGTGGCGGCCGGGGCCGGGCTGGCGGTGACCGCGGTGATCTCGCTGCGGCTCGGCGCCGGCCCGGACAGCGCCGACAGCACCGGCGACGTCACCGCCGAGCTGCCGGTGAGCGTGCCGCTGGCCGCGTTCGTCGGCGCGCTGGCGGCGGTACTGCTGACCTACCTGCTCGGCGCGGCCGGCGGCCGGGACCGGTCGCCGGCCACGCTGATCCTGGCCGGGGTGGCGGTCTCCGCCTTCTTCACGGCCGGCCAGACCTACCTGTTGCAGCGCAACGCGGACAGCATCCGGGAGGTCTACTCCTGGACGCTCGGCCGGTTGGCCACCGCCGGCTGGCACGACGTGCTGCTGCTCCTGCCGTACGCGGCGGTCACCGCCGCGGTGGTGCTGCTGCACCGCCGGGAGCTGGACGTGCTGTCGGTGGGCGACGAGGAGGCGGCCAGCCTGGGCCTGCACCCGCAGCGGTCCCGCTACCTGCTGATCGGCGCGGCCTCGCTGGGCACCGCGGCGGCGGTGTCGGTCTCCGGCCTGATCGGGTTCGTGGGGATCATCGTGCCGCACCTCGTCCGGCTGCTGGCCGGGACCAGCTACCGGGCGATCCTGCCGCTGTCGATGCTGTTCGGCGGAGCGTTCCTGGCGCTGGCGGACCTGGTCGCCCGGACCATGGCCAGCCCGGCCGAGATTCCGATCGGGGTGGTCACCGCGCTGTTCGGGGCGCCGTTCTTCGTGCTCGTCCTGCGGACCACCAAGCGGGCGCTGGCATGACGGCCAACCCGACCCCTTCGGCCGCGGTGCGCCTGGCCGGGCTGCGGGTCGTCCTCGGCGGGCGGCCGGTGCTCGACGGCGTCGATCTCACCGTCGAACCCGGCGAATGGGTCACTGTCATCGGCCCGAACGGCGCCGGCAAGTCGACCCTGTTGCGCGCCGTCGGCGGCCTGCTGCCCGCGGCGGGCATGGTCTCCCTCTTCGGTACGCCGACCGCGCGGCTGCGCCGCCGCCACCGGGCCCGGATCGTCGCCACGGTGGCCCAGTCCCCGGTGGTGCCGCCCGGGATGGCGGTCTTCGACTACGTGCTGCTCGGTCGCACCCCGTACGTCCCGCCGCTGGGCCGCGAGTCGGCGGCCGACCTGGCTGCGGTCCGGGAGGTGCTGGACCGGCTGGATCTGGCCGGCTTCGCCGAGCGCCAGCTGGCCACCCTCTCCGGCGGCGAGCGGCAGCGGGTCTTCCTGGCCCGGGCGCTGGCCCAGGGCGCCACCCTGCTGCTGCTGGACGAGCCGACCAGCGCGCTGGACATCGGACACCAGCAGGAGGTGCTGGAGCTGGTGGACCAGTTGCGTCGCGACGGCGACCTGACGGTGCTGGCCACCATGCACGACCTCTCCATCGCCGGCGAGTACGCCGACCGCCTGGTGCTGCTCGACGGCGGGCGGGTGGTGGCGAGTGGCCCGCCGCGGGAGGTGCTCACCGAACGGTTGCTGGCCCTCCACTACCGGGCCCGGGTGCGGGTGGTCGACGGGGAACACGGCCCGCTTGTCGTCCCGGTCCGGCCTACCCGGCCGGGTTGAGCCGGATCACCGAGAAGATCGCGCCCTGCGGGTCGGTGAGCACCGCGAACCGCCCCTGCGGCAGGTCGTTCGGCGGCACCGCGACGGTCCCGCCCAGCTCCTCGGCCCGGGCCGCGGCGGCGTCGGCGTCCTCGACCGCGAAGTAGACCATCCAGTGCGCGGGCAGGTCTCCCCACTCCTCGCCGACCATCGGCAGCATGCCGGCGATCACCCGGTCGCCGAGCCGCCAGCCGGTGTAGGTGATCGGCCCCATCGGCTGGTCCTCGGCCGCCCACCCGAAGACCGCCTCGTAGAACACCTTCGACCCGTCCGGGTCGCGGGTGGTCAGCTCGTTCCAGCTCAGCGAGCCGGGGACGTTGAAGACCCCGGCGCCGGGCATGCCCAGCGGCTGCCAGACCGAGAAGGCGGCCCCGGCCTGGTCCTGGAAGGCGGCCATCCGACCCTGGTCCGGGACGTCGAACGGCGTGGTCAGCACGGTGCCGCCGGCCGCCTCGACCCGCCGGGCGACCAGGTCGGCGTCGTCGGTGGCGAGGTAGGTGGACCAGGCGGTCGACTGGCCCTCGCCGAAGAGCGGGCCGGCGCCGGCCACCGCCACCCCGTCGAGCTGGAAGATGGTGTACGCGCCGGCCTCCGGCTGGGGGGTCACCTGCGCCGTCCACCCGAACAGCCCGGCGTAGAAGCGGATGGCGTCGGCCAGGTCGGAGGTGCCCAGGTCGACCCAGTTCGGTACGCCGGGGGCGATGACGGGCTTCGGCGGGGGCGGTTCGGTCATGTCGGATCGCTCCTCGGCTGGCCGGCGACCCGGCTGGCCGCCCCTTCCGCGGATAGTGGCAGCCGCGCCGGACCCCGCGCCAGCATTCGCCCGAACTCGCCCCGGGCCGGGCCGGTTCGGCTCACCGGAACCGGCGGCCCTCGTCGCGCCGGTACGCCCAGCCGGCCAGCCCGGCGAAGACGGCGATCCAGACGCCGAGCATGGTCAGCGAGGTGACGTTCACCGAGTAGTCGCCGACGGCCGCCCACATCAGCTCCACCGCCCCCCGGGTGGGCAGGTACGGCGCGATGGTCTCGATGAAGCCGGGTGCCTGGTCGGGTTGGCTGAGCAGGCCGCCGCCGAAGGCGAGCGGGAAGAAGACGAGCTGGGCGACGACCACGGCGGCCTTGCTCGGCAGCGCGTAGCCGATGGCGAGCCCCATCAGGGTGAACGGGATCGCCACCACGGGCACGATGGCGGCGGCGAGCAGGAATCTCAGCGGGGTGATGGTGGCCTCGGTCGCCACCGCCGCGATCACCACCACCGGTACCAGCGAGATGAAGGTCATGGTCAGGCCGGCCAGGATCCGGCCGGCGAACCGGGGTGCCGGCCCGGCCGGCAGGGTCCGGGTATAGGGGTCCCAGGGCTGGGCGCGGTCCTCGGCCACCCCGATGCCGTACTGGAAGATGTTGTTGATCATGATGGCGAAAGTGATCATCGAGGCGGTCGCGAAGAGCGCGCCGACGGGGTCGCCGCCGGCGAACGGGACGACGAAGAAGAGCATCGAGGCGGCCGGGAAGAAGGCGCTGCCGACCAGGGCGATCGGGATCCGTACCGTCTCCAGTAGCTGGTAACGCGCGTGCACGAGGACGAGGGACACCTGACTACCTCCGGTCTGCGGCGAGCGGCTGGTCGGGGACGGCCGTGATGGTCAGGAACGCCTCTTCCAGCGAGGTGGGCCGGACCTCCAGCCCGGTGAACGGGACCCCGGAACCGACCAGGTCCCGGACGAGTTGGTCGGGGTCGGTGGTCAGCAGGTGGGTCCGCCCGTCGGTCCGCTCGACCCGGACCAGCCCGGCGAGCTTCGGCAGCTCGTCGCCGGTGACCAGGCTGACCCGGTGCACCCCGACGATCGCCCGGACCGCCTCGACCGTGTCGTCGGCCAGCACCCGGCCCTGGCCGAGCACCACCACCCGCTTGGCCAGCGCCTCGATCTCCTCCAGGTAGTGGCTGCTGAGCAGGACCGTGCCGCCGTCGGCGTGGAACGCGCGGATGCCCTCCCAGAGGGCGTGCCGGGCGGCCACGTCCAGACCGGTGGTCGGCTCGTCGAGGACGACCAGCCGGGGGCGGCCGACGAAGGCGAGCGCCACCGCGAGCCGGCGGCGTTGCCCGCCGGAGAGCCCACCGGTCTGGCGGCGGACCAGGTCGGCCAGGTCGAACCGGTCGAGCAGGTCGGCGCGGGGCAGCGGGTCGGCGTAGTGCGCGGCGACGAAGTCGATCACCTCGCCGACCCGCAGGGTGCCCGGCAGCCCGGTCTCCTGCGGGGTGACGCCGAGCTGCCGGCGGCGGACCGCGTCGCGCGGGTCGCCGCCGAACAGCTCGACCCGGCCGGCGGACGGCCGGCGCAGCCCGATCAGCAGGTTCAGCAGGGTGCTCTTGCCGGCGCCGTTCGGTCCGAGCAGGCCGACCAGCTCACCGGCGCGGACGTCCAGGTCGGCCCGGTCCAGGGCGGTGACGTCGCCGTACCGGCGGGTGGCCTGGTCGGCGCGGGCGAGGATCATGACTAATTCCTCTCGGTGGGCGGGTCGAGCAGTGCGCGGACGGCCGCGGTGTACTCCTCGAAGGCGAGTTGGCCGCGGCGGCTGAGCCGCAGCAGGGTGGCCGGGGTGCGCCCGTGATGGGTCTTGGTCACCTCGACGTAGCCGGCGTCCTCGAGTTTGCGCAGGTGCACCGAGAGGTTGCCGGCGGTCATGGCGAGGACCTCCTGTAGCCGGGGGAAGGCGATCCGGTCGCCGTCGGCGAGGGTGGCCAGCGTCGCCACCACCCGCAGGCGGGCCTGGGCGTGGATCACCGGGTCGAGCTCCGGGGGCGCGCTCACGGTCGTTTCCGGGTACGCGCCCAGGCGACGGTGCCGAACAGCAGCATTCCGCCGCCGCCGGCGACCGCGATCACCAGCGCGTGCCAGCCCGGTCCGGCGATCAACCCGACGATGTTTGTCACGGTGATCCAGGTGCCGAGGTAGAGCAGTCCCCGATCGAGCCAGATCGCGGCGCCGGCCAGGTGCAGGGCGCCGGTCAGGCCGACCGAGCTGCCGGCCCAGAGCAGGCTGGTCAACTCGTCGGACAGGTGGTCGCTGAGCTGGACGTTCGTGGCGACCAGACTCGCGTAACCCAGGAACCAGGCCAGTCCGTACCACCCGCCGCGCCGGTTCGAGTCGCCGGTGATCTGGCCGTAGGAGCGGGCGCCGGCGTACCCGGAGACCGCTCCGGCGGCCCCGAGCAGCGTGAACAGGACGGTCAGCGGGAGCCACCCCGGCAGGTCGACGAAGATCCGGCCGTCGGGTCCGTAGCGGAGGAAGAACAGGGCGAAGCCGACCAGCCAGGCCACCCCCCACGGCCAGTAGTAGAGGCGCAGGTCGGGCTGGAGTTGACGGGCCGCCTCGGCCTGCTGCTCCTCGATCAGGCGCAGCGCCGCGGCCGGGTCGGCCGGCGGCGTGTCATCGGTTCCCGGGCTCATGCAAAGCACTTTATGCTGCAAAGTACTTGGCCGGTAGGGGCAGGTGGCCCTTGTCACTGACGGCGGTGCCGGGCGGCGTCGCGCGGGTTCAGCCCAGCGGCGCCGGAAGCGGGGCGTGGTGGACCACGGCCAGCCGGGAGACCGCCCGGGTCAGCACCACGTAGAGGCGGTGCAGGCCGCGTGGCTCGGCGGCCACGATGCCGGCCGGTTCGACGACCACCACGTGGTCGTACTCCAGGCCCTTGACCAGGCTGGCCGGCACCACCGTGACGCGCGCCGCGGCCGTCGGATCGTCGGCGGCCGCGAACTCGATCCCGGCACCGCGCAGCGCGGCCCGCAACTCCTCGACCGCCGCGTCCGCGGCGATCACCGCCACCGATCCGTCGTGGCCCAGCGCAGCCCGCACCTCGGCCACCGTCGCCGCCGCCAGGTCATCGGTGGTACGGATGTCGAGCGCGCCGTCGCGGCGCAGCGACCGGGCCGGCGGTACGTCGACGGCGAGCGCGGGCAGCAGCCGGTTGGCGAACTCGACCACCGCCGCCGGCACCCGGAACCCGGTGGTCAGCGGCACCACCCGGGCCGCCGGCTTGCCAAGGTGCCGCAGCGAGTCGCGCCAGTCGGTGGCGGCCCACGGCGCGGTGCCCTGCGCCAGGTCCCCGAGCAGGGTGATCGACCCGTGCTCGCTGCGCCGGGCGATGGCCCGGCACTGCATCGGGGAGAGATCCTGGGCCTCGTCGACCACCACGTGCCCGAAGCTGGCGGTCCGCTCGATCAGCCCGGTCGCCTCGTCGATCAACAGGGCGTCGGCGGCGCTCCACCGGGCCGACTTGACGCTGCGCGGTGGTCGCGGCCAGCGCAGCGCGGCCTGCTCCTCGGCGGTGAACAGGTCACCGGCGGCGGCCGCCAGCGCGTCGGCGTCGGAAAGCAGCCGGTACACCAGCGCCGGTGGGGTGACGGCCGGCCAGACCGCGTCCAGGAGATCGGTCACCGGCCGGCAGCGGGCCATCCGGCGCAGCCAGGCGTCGCCGGGCGAATCGCCCCGCCGCGACTCGGCCTGCCGCTGCAACAGGCCCACCACCCGGGCCCGCACCCGGTCCCGGCCGGTCGCGTAGGGCACCGGCTCGGTCCGGGTCTCGGCGATCAGCCGGCGCAGCGGCTCCACCCCGATCCGCCAGCGGTACGAGCCGTCCGGCACCACGATCGGCTCGACCGGCTCGCCGATCCCCGCCGCCAGCGCACGGCGCAGCAGTTCGGCCATCCGGATGTCGTGCTTGAGCGCCTCGGTCACCGGCCCGTCCACCCCGACCGCCCCGGCGGCACCGACCAGATCCGCCACCGTGGCCTGGGAGACCTCCACCTCGCCGAGGGCCGGCAACACCGCCGCGATATAGGACAGGAAGGCCCGGTTCGGCCCGACCACCAGCACCCCGGAGCGGCGCAGCCGGTCCCGGTGCAGATAGAGCAGGTACGCGGCCCGGTGCAGCCCGACCGCCGTCTTGCCGGTGCCCGGCGCCCCCTGGACGCAGATCGACTCGGCCAGGTCGGCGCGGACCAGCACGTCCTGCTCGGGTTGGATGGTGGCGACGATGTCGCGCATCGGCCCGACCCGGGGCCGTTCGATCTCGGCGGTCAGGATCCGCGACGCGGTGCCCAACTCCTCGCCCCGGTCCAGGTGCTCGTCCTCGAACGAGGTGATCTCCCCGCGGTTGAAGCCGAACCGGCGGCGAACCCCGACCCCCTCCGGCTCGCGGGCGCTGGCCCGGTAGAACGAGCGGGAGACCGGCGCCCGCCAGTCCAGCACCATCGGCTCGCCCGCCTCGTCGGTGACGTGCCGCCGGCCGATGTGGTAGCGCCGGCCGGCGTGCTCGCCGCCGCCGAAGTCCAGCCGGCCGAAGAAGAGCGGGGTGTCCGGCCGGTCGGCCAGCTCGGCGACCCGCTGGGACAGATGCCGGCCGAGCTGCTCGGCGGTGTACGCGTCGCCGGCCACCTTGTCGCCGGTGGCGAACAGTGCCTGGGCGCGCTGGCGCATCCGGGTCAGGGCGGCCCGGGAGGCGGCGAGATGCTCGCGCTCCCGGTCGAGGTCGGTGTCGAGATCGAGGTCGGGCACGCTGACGTCCTCACCGGGTCAACCGCGGCTCGCTCGCGTGTCCGGGGGCGGATGGCCGGCACCCCGGCGCGGGACGTCCGGTGCGGTGCGCTCACCCCGGCCGTCGAGCGACCTATCACCCTACGCCGCCCACCAACCCGATCCCACCGAATTATCCGGGCGTCGCCGTTGGTTGACTCGTGGCTCCGGCTCGCCTACTCGGCCATGATCACAATGTCAGGTGCAGGCGGAGGGCGTCGTCGAGTTGGCGGAGTAGAGCTGGTGGCAGCGCGCCGAGGCGACGGCTCAGACGGGAGACATCTATCGACCGGATCTGCTCGGCCTGGCCTTTCGAGTCGACCGACAGTCCGATGGTCGGTTCCTTCGCGGGCAATGTGACCTGGAAGGGATAGACCCGGGTCGTGTTGCTGGTGACCGGTATGACCGTGACGACTCCACGGCCCCGGGACAGCGCGCTCCGGTTGGCCGCGTCGTTGCTCACCACGATCACCGGTCGCCGCTTGTCCGCCTCCGATCCCAGGGCCGGGCTCAGATCGGCGAGAAACACATCGCCGCGCCTCATCGCAGGCCGTCGCCGGTCGCGACGTCCCATATCTCGGCCTCACCGCTGGAGATCCACTCGTCGTTCGCCGCCTCGTAGTCTGCGGCGAGGTCCCGGTGGCGCAGCATCTCGACCGCCTCGTGGATGGCGGCCGAGCGGGTGGTGCCGTGCTCGTGGGCGTACCGGTCGACGAAGGCGACATCGTCCTCCGGCAGACTGACGCTTACCTTCATACTCGAGATCCTACCGGCTTCCTACCCAATCGGCTACCCACGTTACCCCTCGTGCTGGACTGCTGCGGGACGAGTTGGACGGCAGCGAGAATCCGATCGCGAGACTGCGGGCTTTCGGCCGCCCGGCCGAGGTGGCAGCCCGGTACGGGCGGCCACTCGCCGTCATCGACCAGGCCGACACCCGCCGTTTCGTGCGGCTCGGTGTCATCGGCGTACTAGTGATCTGGCTACTTGGCGCGGCGTCCGCGCAAGGTGTCGTGCAAGTTCTGGATCGCCATCATCTTCTGGATCGCCATCATCGTCGCCGTGAGCCTCATCGACCTCCTGTTCAAGGCATGGCGACTGTTCAACCGGCCCGCGGCGGGGATTGGCGAGGTTGGGCGGAGAGGCGGGATCATGCCGGCATGAGCGACGAGCGTGCCACGCTTGTGACAGGATTCGGTTGGGAGGTGAGTCGCCGATGAGTGTTGCCGTCCTCGATCATCTCGGGCCGTGGACCGAAGATGAATACTTCGCGATCGGCGAGACCACCAATCGGATCGAGCTGTTCGACGGGAGCCTGCTGGTGAGCCCAGCGCCCACCACGCGCCATCAGCACATATCCCGACGGCTGGCGAATCTGGTCGATGCCTCGGCCGACACGGCCGGCCTCTGGGTCTACGAGGCGGTGAATGTTCGCCTGGCGAGTGGCCGCATCTTCATTCCCGACCTCGTGGTGACGCCGATCGAGGACGTCACGACCATCGACGCGGCGGACGTGGTGCTGGCCGGCGAGGTGGTCTCACCAGGTAACGCCGGCACTGACCGGCTGCTGAAGATGCAGCTCTACGCCGCGGCGCGGATCCCCTGGTATCTCCTCGTCGAAGCGGAGCGGCCGGATTCGGTGGCGCTGCGGCTGCTCCGCCTGGACGGCCAGCACTACGTCGAGCATGCGATCGCGAAGGACGGCGAGACGCTTACCGCCGCCGACCCGTTCGGGATCGAAATCGAGACCGGGGCTCTTCTGCGTCGCCGTTAGTGGACTTCCTGTTCCGGCCAGCCTGACAGTCGGTCCGGCATGGGATTGGCGGGGTCGGGTCGCGGGGCGGGATCATGCCTGCATGACTGACGAGCGTGCCGGGCTGCCGCGGATGACGATCACCGATCCGCAGGTGATGCGGGCGCTGGCCCACCCGGCGCGGCTGGCCATCCTGGATCATCTCGGCTCGACCGACGAGCCGGTGACGGCGACCGGGTGCGCGGAGGTGGTCGGGCTGTCGCCCAGTGCCACCAGCTACCACCTGCGGGCGCTGGCCAAGGCCGGCATGGTGGAGCAGGCGCCGAGTCGGGGCGACGCCCGCGAGCGGCTCTGGCGCAGCGCGGCGCAGACCTGGTCGATCAACGCCGGTCAGGACGCCGCGCCGGAGACCCGGGCGGCCGAGGCGGCGCTGATCGAGGTCTTCGTCGCCCGGCACCTGGCGCGGGTGCGGGACTGGCTGGACCGGTCCGGCGAGGTGTCGAAGGAGTGGTACGACGCCGCCATGATGAGCGACTCGACGCTGCTGATCACCGCCGAGGAGCTGACCGAGCTGAACACGGCGGTGCTGGCGTTGCTGGAGCCGTACAAGCGGCGTCGGCGGTCGGCCGGGTCGGCGGTCGAGGGGGCGCGGCCGGTGGCGGCGCACTACGTGATGTTGCCGCTGGACTGAGGCAGCCCTCTTGCCCCGGGCAGATGTGAAGGATTATTTTCGAAGCATGTCCTTCGTATCTGCCGGTGTCGCCATGCCACCGGGACCGTGGCGCGCGGTCTACACGGTCGCCGCGGGTCGCGGGTTCGCCGTCTGCGCCGACTTCCTGGTCGCCACCACGCTGGTCCTGGTGCTCCAGTCGGCCGGCTACGGCGGGCTGGCGGTGGCCGCCGTGCTGCTGGCGAAGGTGGTGCCGGTCGTCGCGCTCGCCCCGCTGGCCGGCCGGCTCGCCGACCGCGTCGACGCCGGCCGGCTGCTGCTGACGCTCGGCCTCGCCCAGGCCGGCACCGCAACGGTGCTCGCGCTCGTCGACCACCCGGTGGCCTGGGTCGCGCTCGTCGGCCTGCTCTCCGCCGGGCTGGCCGTCAGCCAGCCGACCATCTCGGCGCTCATCCCGGGCCTGGTCGGCCGGGCCGACCTGCCCCGGGCCGGCGCGGTCAACCAGACCGCCGGAACGATCGGCATGATGACCGGCCCGGCGCTGGCCGGCGTCCTGCTCGGGCAGTTCGGCCGCTCGACGCCGCTGCTGGTCGGCGTACTCGGTTATCTCGCCCTGGCCGGGGCGGGGCTGGCGTTGCGTACCCGTCGGTCGGCGGTTGGCGGCGCGGCGCCGGCGGCGGCCGACGGTGCCCGGCCCGCGACGGCCAGGGCCTGGTCGGCCTGGCGGGACCCGCTGCTGCGCGCCATCATGATCTCGATCGCGGCGGTGGTCGGCGGGGTCGGCGCGATTAACGTGGTCCATGTCTTCTTCGTCCGCGAGACGCTCGGGGCATCGGAGACCATGTACGGCTTCATCGAGGCGACCGAGATGGCCGGGCTGCTGGTGGGCGCCTGGATCTTCGCCAGGGTGGCCCGGCGGATCGGCGACGACGGACGGCTGGTACGCGGGGTGCTCCTGTTGCTCGGCGGGATCTGCGCCCTGTTTCCACTGGCGTCGGTGCTCGGCGCGGCCGGCTGGCTGATCCCCGTCTGGGTCGTCGCCGGCTCCTTCAACGGCGGGATGAACGTCTTCACCGGCGTGGTGGTCGCCAACCGGGCGCCCGCGCAGTTCCGGGGCCGGGCGTTCGCCACCCTCGGGGCGACCGTCCAGGCCGCCGCCGTGCTCGGCTACCTCGCCGGCGGGGTGCTGGTCGAGTTGGTGCCGGTCCGGCCGCTGATCGCCGGCCTCGGCGTGGTCGGGCTGCTGGTGGTGGCCGGCCTGGCGCCCGCGGTCTTCCGGGCCACCCGCGGGCCGGTCGGAACCGCGCCCCTGCCCGCATCCGACCCGGCCGCCGGACCCGGGCCGGACAGCGAGCCTGCCGGCGGCCGGGATGCGGGGTTGGCCACTTCCCGGGCCGTGAGCTGAGCGGGCGGCCCAACCGCCGGATACGGTCGGATCATGACCGAGCTGCGGCGACCCCGGGTAGGGCACATCCAGTTCCTGAACTGCCTGCCCATCTACTGGGGGCTGATGCGCTCCGGCGCGCTCATCGACGTCGAGCTGCGCAAGGATTCGCCGGAGCGACTGAGCGCCGCGCTGGTCGCCGGTGACCTCGACATCGGCCCGATCACCCTGGTCGAATACCTGCGGCACGCCGACGAGCTGCTGATCCTGCCGGACCTGGCGGTCGGCAGCGACGGGCCGGTGCTCTCGGTCAACATGGTCGCCACCCGGCCGCTCGCGGACCTCGACGGCGCCCGGGTGGCCCTGGGCTCCACCTCCCGCACCGGCGTGCTGCTCGCCCAGATGCTGCTGGCGCAGCGGTACGGCGTCCGGCCCGACTACTTCACCTGCCCGCCCGACCTGACCCAGATGCTGCTGGAGGCCGACGCGGGCGTGCTGATCGGCGACGTCGCGCTCCGGGCGCGGTACGAGGCGCCGGAGCGCGGGTTGACGGTCACCGACCTCGGACAGCAGTGGCGGGACTGGACCGGACTGCCGATGGTGTTCGCCGTCTGGGCGGTCCGCCGGGACTTCGCCGCCGACCACCCCGGCCAGGTGAAGGAGGTGCACGAGGCGTTCCTGCGCTCGCGTGACCTGTGCCTGGCAGAGCTGGACGAGGTGGCCGAGGCGGCGGCGCGCTGGGAGCCGTTCGACGCGGCGACGCTGGCGTCGTATTTCCGGGCGCTGGACTTCTCGCTCGGCGGGCGGCAGGTGGCCGGGCTGCGCGAGTTCGCCCGGCGGGCGGCGGCGGCCGGGGCCGTCCCGCCGCTGCCGGCGGACGGCCCGGCGTTCTTCGCCGGCTGACCTGCTGACCCGCGCTCAGCCGGCGCGCAGCTGCTTCGCCACGTCCTGGCACATCTTGGCACCCGGTTCGTAGCCCCGGTTGATGTCGTACTGCACCATCACCGCCATCGTCCAGCCGTCCCCGATGGCGAGACAGTTGACGTGGTACTCCTGTTCCTCGGTCCGGTCGACCCAGCCGTTCTTGATCGCGATCGTCTTCCGGAGCTTGGTCGGGAACGCCTTGCGGATGCCGAAGTCGCCGACCCCGCGGACCGCCCGCATCTCGTCGAGCAGCCAGTCGGTCCACTCGGGGCCGGCGGCCCGCCCATCGGCGATGCAGGCGCCCATCCGGGCCGCGTCCTGCGGGGAGAGCTCGGTTCGGCTCCAGCCGCCGTCGTCCGCCGGGCTGCTGTCGGTCAGCTTGCAGAGCTTGATCAGCCGCTTCATCGACGCGAGCTTGCCGTTGACGTTGAACAGCGTCTGGGCGGCGTTGTTGTCACTGTCCCGGATCATGATCCGGACCTGTTCCAGCCGGGCGTCGCTCGGCTCGTCGCCGGCCTCGGCGGTGCGGCGCAGGTAGTCGGCCGCGATCCACGCCTTGATCAGCGAGGCGGTGAAGCTGGTCTCGTCCCGGTTCGCCGAGCCGGACATCTCGCCGGTACGGGTGTCCAGCAGCGCCCAGGACCACCAGCCGTCGACGTCGAGAGTGACGTCGGTCGGGCGAACCGGCAGCGCCGGCAGGGTCGGGGTGGGCGTCGGGGTCGGCCGGCCGGACCGGCTCGCGGCCTCTTCGCCGGTGGCCGGGCCGGTGGACCCGGTGGCCTGGTCCCACTGCGCGGCGGCGCTCGCCGCCAGCGGCGAGCCGGGCAGCAGCCGCAGCCCGACCAGGACCAGGGTGAGCAGGACGCCGGCGATGAGGCCGAGCCGCAACAGGCTGACGTCGCCGCCCCGCCGGGCGGCGCTCGGACGGCGGCCGTTACGACCGGCCCGCCGGGTGCCGGCCATCAGCTCTTCACCAACGGCGCGGGAATCTTGAGCGCGGCGCCCGGTCGGGCGCTCACCAGCTGGGTGGCGACGCTGGCGCAGGTGTCGGCGCCGTGGTCGAGGCCGCGGGCGCCCCGGTACCGCATCATCACCGCGAGCGCCCAGTCATCGGTGACCGCCAGGCAGTTCAGGTGCCACATGCCGTCGGCGCCGATCAGCGTCCAGCCGTTCTTGATTGCCACCGGGCTCTGCGCGAGCAGTTCCTTCGGCAGGCCGTCGATGATCCCCCACCGACCACCACCCCGGGTTCGCTGCTGGTCCTTGCTGGCGGTGCTGCCGCGTACCTTGGTCATCTCGGCGAGCACCCAGTTGGTCCATCTGGGACCGGCGGCGGTGCCGTTCTTGACGCATTCGCCGAGTCGGACGGCGTCGCGCGGGGACATCTGGGTGTAGCTCCACCAGACGCCGCGGCTGCCGGCCGGCGCTCCGGGCCGGGTGTCCGTCAGCCGGCAGAGCTTGATCATCCGGGTGATCACCGCGTCCCGCCCGCCGAGCCGGTAGAGGCTCTCGGCGGCGCTGTCGTCGCTGTCCCGGATGGCGCTGCTCGCCTGCCGCTTGCGCTCGGCGCTGGGCTCGGTGTCGCCTAGTTGGCGCAGGTAGTCGGAGACCAGCCAGATCTTGATCATCGATTCGGTCGAGCTGGTCTTCGACATGTTCTTGGCCCCGGAGATCTCACCGCTGGCCCGGTCGAGCAGGGCCCAGGAGAAGAAGTCGTCCATGCCCTCCGCCTTGACCGGCGCGGACACCAGGGTCGGTGGCGGCGGCGCGGCCAGGGTGCTCGCCGGCACCTCGACGACGGTATCTAGTGAAACGGATTCAACACCGCCGCTCAGCCGCGCATACGCGGTGGGGACGAGCATGACACCGCCGAGCAGGATCGTCGCGGCGGCGAACGCCATGATCACGCGAGGACGCATGAGAGGCGGACTCCAGGTGCTCAGGGCCGGGGGGCGCGGGTCGGGTGCGCTTCGGGTTGTCGCGGGAGCGGTGCTGCCGGGGGGACCGGCAGTGCTCCCGCGCGCACGGTCCGCCCGGGGAGGGGGCGGGGCCGCCGCGCGGAAAGTCTACGTCGGGAATCGCGACACGCCAGATGTCGACGGTGCCTGATCTCTGCCGTCGAACGGAAATAAACCCTTATGTAGCAAGACATCCTGAATTCTGGCGGCGAGCCGATATGGGTTATTTGTCCAAAAGGGAAGGAAATGCGAGCCAGGAGTGATCGAGCCGTGACCAAAGGTAGTGGGCGGCAATTCTGTTACACCTCTTGGTTACTGGTGGGTTGAGCTGTAACACTTGGTTCGTGTACGGCAACGACTTTTCCGACCCCGACGACGACGCTGCGCCGGCCGGCACCGAGGGTCGCCCATCGGGGCCGGAGTCCGGGCTGCTGGCGCAGGTGGCGGCCGCCGAGGAGGCCCTCCGGGCGGCGGCGGCCCGGGGTCGCCCAGGCTCCGGTGCGGACGGGTCGGTGGCGGCCGAGTCGGATCTGGCGGCGTACTTCGAGGCGATGATCTCCGACGATCAGAAGATCGAGCCGCGCGACTGGATGCCCGAGTCGTACCGGAAAACGCTGATAAGGCAGATTGCGCAGCATGCCCACTCCGAGATCATCGGCATGCAGCCGGAGGGGAACTGGATCAGCCGGGCACCGTCACTCAAGCGCAAGGCCATCCTGCTGGCCAAGGTCCAGGACGAGGCCGGCCACGGGCTCTACCTCTACGCCGCCGCCGAGACCCTCGGCGTCACCCGGGACGAGCTTGTCGAACTGCTGCTGCGTGGCCGGCAGAAGTACAGCTCGATCTTCAACTACCCCACCCTGACCTGGGCCGACGTCGGCGCGATCGGCTGGCTGGTGGACGGCGCCGCGATCGTCAACCAGGTGCCGCTGTGCCGCTGCTCCTACGGCCCGTACGCCCGGGCCATGATCCGGATCTGCAAGGAGGAGTCGTTCCACCAGCGCCAGGGGTACGAGATCCTGCACACCCTCGCGCACGGCACCCCGGCCCAGCACGCGATGGCCCAGGACGCGGTGGACCGCTGGTGGTACCCGTCGCTGGCGATGTTCGGCCCGCCCGACACCGACTCGACCCACTCCGAGCGTTCGATGGCCTGGAAGATCAAGCGGTTCTCCAACGACGAGCTGCGCCAGCGCTTCGTCGACATGTGCGTACAGCAGGCCGAGGTGCTCGGGCTCCGGCTCCCCGACGACGACCTGCGCTGGAACGAGCAGCGCCAGGCGTACGACTTCACCGCCCCCGACTTCGCCGAGCTGATGCGGGTGATCTCCGGGGACGGCCCGTGCAACCGGCAGCGCATCGACCACCGTCGCCGCGCCCACACCGACGGCGCCTGGGTACGCGAGGCCGCCGCCGCCCACGCCGCCCGCAAGCGCCGCCGGGCCGAACCGGTGCCGGCATGACCGACCGCGCGCAGTGGCCGCTCTGGGAGGTCTTCGTCCGGGCCCGGCGCGGACTGTCGCACAGCCACGTCGGCAGCCTGCACGCCCCCGACGCCGAGTTGGCCCTGCGCAACGCCCGGGACGTCTACACCCGCCGCCAGGAGGGCGTCTCCATCTGGGTGGTGCCCGCCTCGGCCGTCACCGCCTCCAGCCCGGACGAGAAGGACACGTTCTTCGACCCGGCCGCCGACAAGGTCTACCGCCACCCCACCTTCTACGAGGTGCCCGACGGGGTGGCGCACCTGTGAACAGCACCTCCACCGCCGGCCCGGCGAGCGTCGACCAGCTGCTCGCCCTCGGCGACGACGCCCTCATCGCCGCGCAGCGGTTCGGTGAGTGGACCGCCGCCGCGCCGGAGATGGAGGAGGACATCGCACTCGCCAACATCGCCCTCGACCAGCTCGGCGCCGCCCGCCTGCTGCTGTCGTACGCCGCCGAGCGGATGACCGCCGCCGGGCTGGCGCCGGCCGGCGCCGGTGACCGCCCGCTCGACGAGGACGCTCTGGCGTTCCTGCGCGACGATCGGGAGTTCCGCAACTGCCTGCTGGTGGAGCTGCCCAACGGCGACTTCGGCCACACCATGATTCGGCTGCTCTTCCTCTCCGCCTACCAGCTGCCGCTCTACGCCGCACTCGCCGACGGTCCCGACGAACGGCTCGCCGCGATCGCCGCGAAGGCGCGCAAGGAGTCCGCGTACCACCTGGACCACAGTGCGCTGTGGACGGTCCGACTCGGCGACGGAACCGAGGAGTCGCACCGGCGGATGCAGGCCGCGGTCGAGGCGCTGTGGCCGTACACCCATGAGCTCTTCACCCCCGACCAGGCCGCGCCGGTCGACCCGGCCGACCTGCGACCGGCCTTCCTCGCCACGGTCGAACCGGTGCTGGCCGAGGCCACCCTGGACCGGCCGGCCGACGGCTGGGCCCCGACCGGCGGCCGGGCCGGCCTGCACACCGAGCACCTGTCCTACCTGCTCGCCGAGATGCAGGTGCTGCACCGCGCCCACCCGGGGGCGAAGTGGTGAGCCGCACCGCCGTGGATGCCCGCCGGGTGGTGGCCGCCGTCGTCGACCCGGAGATCCGGGTGATCACCATCGACGAGCTCGGCATCCTGCGCGACGTGACCGAGGACCAGGCGACCGGGCGGGTCACCGTCACCATCACCCCCACCTACACCGGCTGCCCGGCGATGGACGTCATCCGGGCCGACATCGTCGCCGCGCTGGCCGCCGCCGGCCGGCCGGACGCCGAGGTGGTGACCGTCCACGCCCCTGCCTGGAGCACCGACTGGATCTCCGAGACCGGCCGCGCCAAGCTCGCCGCCGCCGGCATCGCCCCACCCGGCCCGGCCGGCGCGGTGTCGGTGGCGTTGACCGTGCGCTGCCCGCACTGCGGGTCCGCCGGCACCGAGCAGATCAGCCGGTTCGGCTCCACCGCCTGCAAGGCACTGTGGCGGTGCCGGGACTGCCGGGAACCCTTCGACCACCTGAAGGCGCTGTGACGGTGACCATCTCCCGGCCGGTCCGGCGCCGGCCGGTCTTCCATCCGCTGCGGGTCCACGCGGTCGACCGGCTCACCGACGACGCCGTGGCGATCACCTTCGCGGTTCCCGCGGAGCTGCGCGAGGTCTTCGCCTTCCGGGCCGGTCAGCACCTGACCGTACGCCGGATCGCCGACCCCGGCGGCGAGGTACGCCGGTCGTACTCGATCTGCTCCACCCCCGCGGAGCTGGCCGCCCGGGGCCGGCTCCGGATCGGGGTACGGGAGGTGCCCGGCGGCGCCTTCTCCGGCTTCGCCCTGCGGGAGCTGCGCCCCGGCGACATGGTCGACGTGCTGCCGCCGCTCGGCCACTTCACCAGCGACTTCGACCCGGCCCGCGGCCGGCACTACGGCGCGGTCGTCGCCGGGTCGGGGATAACCCCGGTGCTCGGCCTGGTCGCGACCGCACTGGCCGTCGAACCGGCCAGCTCCGCGACAATCGTGTACGGCAACCGCACGGCCGCCAGCGTGATGTTCGCCGACGAGCTGGCCGACCTGAAGGACCGCTACCCGGCCCGGCTGCACCTGGTGCACGTGCTGTCCCGCGAGCCCGGCGAGTCGCCGCTGCTCTCCGGCCGGATCGACGCCGACCGGCTGAGCCGGCTGCTGACCTCGATCGTGCCGGCGGACCGGATCGACGAGTGGTTCCTCTGCGGACCGTACGGGCTGGTCACCGACGCCCGTGCCGTGCTCGCCGACCGGGGCGTGCCGGACCGGGCGGTGCACACCGAGCTGTTCCACGTCGATGGGGCGCCCCCGCCGTCACCCCGGCCGGACGCAGCCGCCGGCGCCGGGACCGAGGTGACGATCACCCTCGACGGTCGGGCGTCGACGTTCCGGATGGGACGGTCGGAGCGGGTGCTCGACGCCGCGTTGCGGGTGCGCGGCGAGCTGCCGTACGCCTGCAAGGGCGGGGTCTGCTCGACCTGCCGGGCGAAGGTGCTCGACGGCGAGGTGACGATGGCCCGCAACTACGCCCTGGAGCCCGACGAGGTGGCCGCCGGCTACGTCCTCACCTGCCAGTCCAGCCCACTGACCGACCGCTTGGTCGTCGACTACGACGCCTGATCCGACCGCCCGCGGTCTACCCTGGAACGTCGACGGTCGGGTGCCCAGCCGACACGTCCGATCACGGGGAGGGCGTGCCGCGGTGGCTGGTCTGGGGAGGAACTTCAACAGGCTGTGGGCGGCCGCCGCCGTCTCCAACGTCGGTGACGGGATCGTGGCGGCGGCGGCGCCGCTGCTGGTCGCATCGGTCACCGACGATCCGGTCCTGGTCGGGCTGGCGGTGTTCGTCCAGCAGCTACCCTGGTTACTCTTTTCGCTGGTCAGCGGGGTGTTCGTCGACCGGCTCGACCGGCAGCGGCTGATCGTCAACGTCAACCTGATCCGCGCGCTGGTCATCGGCGGGCTGGCCGTCGCCGTCTGGCACGGCGCGGCCACCATCCCGGTCATCTACGCCGCCGGGTTCATCCTCGGCACCTGCGAGACGCTCGGCGACAACGCCTCCGCGACGCTGATCCCGGCGGTCGTGAAGCCCGCCGACCTGCCCCGCGCCAACGCCCGCCTGCACGCGGTCCTCTTCCTGGTCAACAAGTTCGCGGGCCCGCCGGTGGGGGCGGCGATGTTCGTCCTCGCGGCGGCGTTGCCGTTCGGCGTGAACGCCGTGACCTTCGCCGTCGCGGCGCTGTTCATTTCGACGTTGCGGGGCGTCCGGGGGGCGCCGGCCGCCGGGCCGGTCCGGCGAACGGTCCGGTCCGACCTGGCTGAAGGCGTGCGCTGGCTGTGGCGCGAGCCGGTGCTCCGGATGATCACCCTCGTCCTCTTCCTGATGAACGTCACGATGCTCGCCGGGTTCTCGATCCTGGTGCTCTACGCGGACCGGCTCGGCCTGGACGAGTACGGCTACGGCCTGCTGCTGACCGCGGGCGCCGTCGGTGGCCTGGTCGGCGTACTCGTCGCGCCGAGGCTGCAGGCCCGGTTCGGGCCGTCGACCCTGCTGCGGATCGGCCTGCTCATCGAGACGCTCACCCACGTCGCGCTGGCACTGGCCCCCGACGGCTGGGTCGCCGCGGCGGTACTGCTGGTGTTCGGCCTGCACGGCTCGATCCTGAGTGCCGTGATTCTGACGCATCGGCAGCGGACCGTTCCGGCGGAGCTGCGCGGCCGGGTGCAGGGGGCCTTCATGATGCTGGCGATCGGCGGCAACGCGCTGGGCGCGTTGATCGGCGGGCCGCTGGCCCGGTGGCTGGGCATCACCGGGCCGTTCTGGTTCTCGGCGCTGGCCATGACGGCGGTGACGGTGGTGGCCTGGCGACCGTTCGGCGCGGCTACCGGCGCAGGCAGTGCCCGGGTGCGCGGGGAGCCGACAGGCACCCGACGGGGCTGACCGTCGCTGACCCCATCGCCGCCCGTCGGACGGCCGCCGAAACTCTTAAGAGACATTTGAGTTTTGGGATAGATCCATTCCGGGCCGGGGTCCGTACCCCTCGGTAGCCGGCGCGAGGGCGCGCCGGGTGATCGAGGGAGCGGCGGATGAACAGGCGAGTCGGGTCGAACGGGCGGGCGCGGAAGGTGTTTCTCGGGGTGGCGGCCGCGGCGCTGCTCGGCGGCGGCCTGGCCGTCGGCACCGGGATGGGCAACGCGGGCGAGAACTGCGACGGGCTGGACACCGCGCTGCGCAACAACCTGACCTTCATCGCCGACCAACGGGCCAACCCGGACGGGTTGTCGGCCGACCGGATCGCCAACCGGCAGGCCGTGGTGGACCTCATCCAGCAGCGCCGGGCCACCGCCGGCTGCACCGCCGACGTCCAGCCCGCTGCCCCGCCGGCCGCTGCCCCGCCCGCTGCCGCCCCGCCGGCTGCTGATGTTCCGCCCGCTGCCCCGCCGGCCGCTGCCGGTGGTGCGGCCGGGGATGTCGTCTGCGCGGGTTCGACGGTCACCCTCTTCAACGAGGACGCCGGACCGGCCGCGTCCAGCGGGACCTTCCCGATCGGCACGAGGCTGCGGGTCACCAACCTGGACAACGGCATGAGCATCACGGTCACGGTGACCAGCCCGTCCGGAAGCTGCGTACTGCTGAACAACGCCGCCTACGAGCAGGTCCGGGAGCCGGGCAAGTTCGTGATCCGGCGCGCGGTGGTCGAGCGGGTGAGCTGATCGGTCAGCGGGCAACGACATGAGCTTCACCGCGGCCACCAGGCCGATGACCGGGGGCGCCGGTTCGGCTTCGCTGGCGCCCCCCGGGGGGTATGGTCGCCTGTAGACTTCGCCGCAGACCTCGAGCCCAGTGTGTCCTGTCTATTGTGGAGCTGATGTCGTGACCTCGCCCAGTTTCGGGACCAGGCCCGTGATCCGACAGGACGTTCCCACCTCGGCCAGGATGTACGACTACTGTCTCGGCGGCAAGGACAACTTCGCCGTCGACCGAGCGGCGATGCAGGTCGTCACCAGCCACTTCCCCGACGGACTGGACGCGGCCCGCAACAATCGGCTCTTCCTCTATCGGGTGGTCCGCTACCTGGCCCGAGACGCCGGCATCCGGCAGTTCCTGGACATGGGCAGTGGACTGCCGACGCAGGCCAACGTGCACCAGGTCGCGAGGCAGTTCCAGCCGGACGCCCGCGTGGTCTATGTCGACAACGATCCCATCGTGCTGGCCCACGGCCGGGCGCTGCTCGCAGACGAACGCAGCACGACGGTCATCGCGGCCGACATGACCGAGACCGAGCCGATCCTCACCGGCCCGGATGCGCGGCGGCTGATCGACTTCTCCGAGCCGGTGGCCACGCTCTTCCTCTCCATCGGGCATTCCATCGTCGACGACGGAATCCTGCGGACCATGCTCCGGACGGTCTGGGACGCGGTCGTCCCTGGCAGCTATCTCGTCTTCTCCCAGATGTGCGGCGTCGATCGGGCGGCGGTGGACGAGGGGAACGAGATGGCCCGCAACCTGGGTCTGGTGTGGCGGAACCGTACCCCGGAAGAGGTCGCCGAACTGCTGCGGGGAATGGACCTGGTGGAGCCCGGTCTGGTTGAGGTCGTCGACTGGCATCCCGACCCGGACCAGCCGCCGTTGGCGATGGTCGACGAGCCGTTACGCCCCTTCCTTGGCGCCAGCAGGAAGAACCGGCGGGTCATGGAGTACGGCGCGATGCTGCGCAAGCCCTGAGCACTCCGCGGTTGAGCTGATCGGTCAGCGGGCCGGCGGAGCAGTTTTGGAGAAGCACGCCGGCCCGCATCGGACCTAGCGTCAACGGCATGACCTCGATGACCGCCCCCGCCACGAGCGCGCCGAGCACCGTGAAGGCCCTGCTGGCCTGCGGCGTGCTGGCCGGACCGTTCTACCTGGCCGTCGGGTTGGCGCAGGCGCTGACCCGGGACGGGTTCGACATCCGGCGGCATCCGCTCAGTGTGCTGAGCAACGGCGAGCTGGGCTGGATCCAGATCGGGAACTTCGTGCTCAGCGGCCTGTTGGTGCTCGCGGCGGCGGTCGGGCTCGGCCGGGCGACGACCACCGGTCCGGGCCGCCGGTGGGGGCCGGGCCTGATCGCCGGGTACGGGGTGGGGCTGCTCGCCGCCGGGGCATTCTCGGCCGACCCGTTCGACGGCTTCCCGGTGGGCACCCCGGCCGGGCCGGCGGAGTCCACCTCCTGGCACGGGGTCATGCACTTCGTAGCCGGGGGGATCGGGTTCTTCGCGCTGATCGGGGCGTGCCTGGTGTTCGCGCGGCGGTTCGCCGTACTCGGGCGGCGCGGGTGGGCGGGGTACTCGGCGGTGACCGGGGTGCTCTTCCTCGCCGCGTTCGTCGGGATCTCCTCGGGCAACCCGAGCGCGGCGATCCTGCTCGCCTTCACCGCCGCCGTCATCCTCGGCTGGACCTGGCTCTCGCTGCTCTCCCTGCTGGTGTTGCGCCGCTGCAGGTGAGGGTCGGCCGGGATCAGTCGAGGCAGAACTCGTTGCCCTCGACGTCCTGCATCACCAGGCACGACTCGTTGAAGCCGTCGGCCCGCAGCAGCTCCACGCGGGTCGCGCCGAGCGCGATCAGCCGGGCGCATTCGGCCTCCAGCGCGGCGACGCGTTCCTCGCCGACGAGCCCGGTGCCGACCCGCACGTCGACGTGCAGCCGGTTCTTGACGACCTTGCCCTCCGGCACCCGCTGGAAGAACAGCCGCGGACCGACCCCGGTGGGGTCGACGCAGGCGAACGCCGAACCCTGACGCTCGGCCGGCAGTGAGCGATCGAATTCGGCCCAGTCGGCGAACCCCTCGGGCGGCGGCGGTACGACGTACCCCAGCACCTCGCACCAGAACCGGGCGACCCGCTCCGGGTTCGCGCAGTCGAAGGTCACCTGCATCTGCCTGACCGACGCCATCGGCCCACCATACGCCCGGCGCTACGGGGCCGAGGACGGCCCGCCATCTGCGCAAGAATCGTCAACTGGTGGTGCGGATGGTTCGGTACGGTCCAGTGGTGCCGTCGCCAACCCGTGAGCTGCTGCGACTCCTCGCTCTCGTCAACTCAAGACTGAGTGGGGACGTTTCGCTGTCGGTCCTGGCGGGGTGGGCGCACCGGTCCCGGTTCGACCTGCACCGCCGGTTCCGGCGGCTGGTGGGCGAGACGCCGAAGGCGTACGCGGTGCGGGTCCGGCTGGCCCGGGCCGCCGCCGAGCTGGTTGCCACCGACCGCAGGGTGTCGGCGGTGGCGGTCGACCACGGGTTCGCCAGTCACGAGGTCTTCACCCGGACCTTCACCCGGCACCTCGGTCTGAGCCCTCGGGCGTACCGCGAACGGGGGTTGCATGTCGCGGGTCGGCGAGCCGTCGCCGTGCACGCCTCGGTCCTGTCGTCGGCGGCGCCCTGTCTCAGCCTGCACCACATCACCACGACCGAGAGGGAAGCCGCTGTGCCGCTCGACATCTCCGTACGCGATCTGCCGGCCTTTCACGCCCTCGTGATGCGCCGCCGGATCACCCGCGACGAGATCGCCACCACGCTCGCCGAGTTCCTGCCGACCGTGTTCGGCTACGCCCAGCGGCACGGGTTGGCCCTGGCCGGGCCACCGTTCGCCCGCTACCCGGAGGTGGGCATGGGGTCGCTCGTCATCGAGGGCGGGGTGAGCATCGCAGCGCCGCCGTCGACGCCACCCGACGCCGGGATCGAGGCGCTCACCGTGCCGGCGGGCCGCGCCGCGGTGACGATCCACCAGGGGCCGTACGACACCCTGCCCGATTCGTACCAGCAGATCGAGAAGTGGCTGCGCGAACAGGGACTCGTCGCGGCGGGACCCCCCTGGGAGACCTACCTGACCGACCCCGGCGACCACCCCGACCCGGCAACCTGGCAAACAGAACTCGTCCAGCCCGTCAACTGACGACGTGCAACGGGATCTTGGGAGGAACGGCCCCAGGAGTGCCTTTCCTCCCGAGGCCCCGCTACCTGTCCCGGG
Organism: Solwaraspora sp. WMMD1047; assembly: GCF_029626155.1. NCBI lineage: Bacteria > Bacillati > Actinomycetota > Actinomycetes > Micromonosporales > Micromonosporaceae > Solwaraspora > Solwaraspora sp. WMMD1047. The sequence continues at coordinate 301,686 of NZ_JARUBL010000001.1, forward strand.
CAGGTCGCGAGACCCCAGCCGTCCGCACCTTCTCCGGTCGTGCTCCGTTCGTCAGCCACCGCAGCGCCCACTCGGCCGGTCCGTACCGGTGCCGTCGCAGCCACCACGCGCTCGCCGTGAGCTGCCCCGCGAAGATCAGCAGCGCCAGTCCGGTGGTGCCCGCCGGCGACACGCGCCCGGCCAGGCCGAGTCCGACCCCGCTGAAGATGAGCAGCCCGAGCAGTGACTGCCCCAGGTAGTTGGTGAGCGCGGTCCGCCCGGCCGGCGCCAGGGCCGACCGCACGAAAGCCCAGGGCGGGCTGTGCATCACCCGCAGCAGCGTCGTCACGTACGCCGCCGTCAGCAGTGGGGCGGTCGCCGCGCTCACCGCTACGGCCAGCGGTTCGCCGTTGCCACCGCCAAGCGCGTACGCCAGGCCGCCCGCGATCCCGACCGGGAAACCGATCCACTGGATCCGCCGCAGCACCGGCTCGTCGCCGAGCACGCCCGCGAGGAGCCGTCGCCGGCCGGCGACCATGCCGAGCAGGAACATGGCCAGCGCCGTCGGCCCCTGGAACGTCGCGGACTGGAGCACCAGGAACGGGAGCCCGGAGAGGTGGTGGCCGATGACGTCACCCCATCCGCCGAGCATCGCGGACGTCGCGTGCTCGGCGTTGACCAGGGCCTCAGCCTCCGTCGGCAGGAACGCGGCGGAGTCCACGAGGAGTCCGCTGGTCAGCAGGCTCAGCAGCACGATCCCGTAGAGCACGCCGGCGACGCGCAGGGCCGTGCGGTCACGTACCCGCCGCATCCCGAGCAGGATCAGGCAGACCACCGCGTACGTCATCAGGATGTCGCCGCCGTACAGGAACACCGTGTGCAGGGCGCCGAGGATGAACAGGCCGGCGATCCGGCGCAGCATCCGCGGCCGGAACGCCGCGCCCGCCCGCTCCGCCGACGCCATCTGCAGGGTGAAGCTGTACCCGAACAGGAACGAGAAGAGGATGTAGAACTTCATGTCGACCAACACCGCGGAGGCTCCGCGCGCCAGGTCGTCGAAGAGCGAGGAGTACGCCGGGTCCGTGACGAGGTTGCCGGGGTAACCGGATGCCATGAAGGTGATGTTGACGACGAAGATGCCGAGCAGCGCGAAGCCCCGTACGGCGTCGAGGTCGTGGAGGCGCTGCCCGGCGGGCGTCCGGTCCGTCGCGGCGCCGGTCGCGCCCGCTGCTCCGTTCATATGCTTCTTCCGCTCGATCCAGCCGCACCGTTAGTGTACCGGAGATACTATCCATGGGACACAATCAGCCGTCAACCGCCGGAGAGGTGCCCGCCGACCTGGCGCGGCTCTGGCGACTCCCGGCGTCCGCGCGCCGCGGTCGACCCGCCGAACTGGATGTCGACCGGGTCGTCGAGGCCGCGGTCGAGCTGGCCGACCGGGACGGCCTGGACGGGGTGACACTCCAGAAGGTCGCGCAGGCGCTCGGCTTCACCAAGATGTCGCTGTACCGGCATGTGGGCTCGAAGGAGGAACTCGTCGAGCTGATGGCCGACCACGCCACCGGGTCGGCGCCCGGGATCGCGGCGGGCGGTTGGCGCGACGGCGTGCACAGGTGGGCGGCCGCCATCCGCGCCCGGTACGCCGAGCACCCGTGGCTGGTGGAGGTTCCGCTCGCCGGCCCGCCCCGCGGCCCGAACGCCATCGGCTGGATGGACGCGTTCCTGCGGGTCCTGCACGACACCGGTCTGGATCCGAGGACGAAGGCCGGTGTCCTCGTCGTCGTCAGCGGATACGTGCGCAACGCGATCCTGCAGGGCCGGCAGTTGGCGGAGGGCCGCCGCGGCACCGGGCTCAGCCAGGTGCAGGTCGAGCGGAACTACGGCCGGGCCCTCGCCGCGCTCGTCGACCCCGAGCGCTTCCCGGCGGCCGCGCCGCTGTTCAACGCAGGCGCCTTCGAGACGGCTCCGGGCGAGAACCCGGAGGACCAGGACTTCGTCTTCGGCCTCGACCTGATCCTCGACGGCGTCGAGGCAGCCATCGCGCGCCTCGACCGATGACTGCGGCGGTCCGAAGCAAGGTTCGCGGTCATGCGACGCGGCGGATGCGGCGGATGGCGAGGTAGAGCAGCAGTGCGGCGACGGCGACGAAGATGCCGGTCTCGATGCCCTGGAACAGCCAGAACCGTGATCCGGGCTGGTAGAGCTGCCAGTTGTAGGAGCCTGAGGTGATGCCGAGGTCGGCGCCGCAGGCGGCTCCCGGTCCGGTGGCGTCGGGCGCGCAGGCGATCTGCGCGTTGGCCGTGACCATCCGGCCCGAGGCGTCGCGGATGCCGTAGGACAGGACCCAGTCGCCGGCGGCCGGGTTGGTCTGCTCGGCGGCGTCCTTGATCGGGAAAGTCAGGACGCGTGCTGGCAGGTAGTGCGGCCGGGCGAGGATCGTCAGGGCGATACGAAGCCCGAGGAACCCGACGAGAGTGGCGGACATCGCCGGCAGCACCTTGGGCCAGATGGTGCCGGCGAAGATGCCGAGCGCGACCGCGAAGATCGTGTAGCCGATCGGGACCGTGCCCTGCATGTCGAAGAAGAAAACGTTGAACCGGCCGTGCTGACCGGCCTGGCTCATCGGGGTCAGCCACCACGAGACGCCCAGTCCGTAGACCACCGACGCGACGAGCGCGACGGCACCGGCGACCCCGAACTTGACAAGCGCCCAGCGTCCCCGGCTGACGCCCTGGGTCCAGACCATGCGGTGGGTGCCCTGCTCGATCTCGCGGGAGACCAGCGGCGCACCCCAGAACAACCCGACCAGCAGCGGCAGCACGAGGAAGAGCACACCGACCGTGGTCAGCACGCCGTACTGGCCGTTGAACCGAATGGACGCCCGGCCGCAGGTGTCCGCGTCGGCCGGAATCATCGAGGCGGTGCCCAACGCGCGGACACAGTCGGCCAGGCCCAGGTCGGCGAAGGTGTGCCGCATGGCCAGACCGGTGGGGACCAGAAACACGGCGAGGAGCGCGAGGCCTACCGCGGTGAACAGTGCCTGCTTGCGGTGCTGCCGCCAGGCGAGCCAGATCATGCCGGCACCTCCCACGCGGCGTGCGGCCGGGTGTCGCCCTCGCCGAGGTAGGCGAGGATGAGGTCTTCCAGGTTCACGTCGTACGCCTTCCAGGCGGGATCCCGCAGCGCGGCTTTCGTGCGGACCAGCAGCGTGGACTGCCGATCGGTGTGCTCGGCCCGCACGACATGGCCGACCGCGGCGGGTGGCGAGCCACCGTCCCGGGGACCGACCAACTGCCGATGCTCGGCGAGCAGGGCGCTGACGTCGCCGACGAGCTTCACCTGCGAGGCGTGCAGCACGATGAGGTAGTCGCAGGCGCGTTCGAGGTCCGCCAGGATGTGTGAGGACAGCAGCACCGTGGTGCCCGTCTCGGCGACCACCCCCATCAGCGCCCGCAGGAAGTCGCGGCGGGCCAGCGGGTCGATGCTGGCGACCGGCTCGTCGAGCAGCAGCAACCGTGGGCGCTTGGCGATTGCCAGGGCGAGGGCGACCTGGGCCCGCTGACCGCCGGACAGCTTGCCGACCGGCTTGTCGCGCGGGATGCCGATCTGCGCCAGCCGGCGGCGCGCCAGCGCCGGGTCGAAGCGCCGATTCAGCTTGCCGCCCATGGTGAACAACTCGTCCGCGGTGAAGTCCCGGTACAGCGGCGTGTCCTGAGCCACGAAGCCGACCTCGGACAGGACGACGATGTCGTCGTACGGCGTCCGACCGAAGACCCGTACGGCGCCGGCGTCCGGCCGCAGCAGACCGACCGCCAGGTGCAGCAGGGTGCTCTTGCCCGCTCCGTTGGGTCCGACCAGCGCGGCCACCTTCCCGGCCGGCAGGCGCAGCGAGCAGTCCCGCAGCGCCCAGGTTCGGCCGTACCTCTTTCCGAGCTGGTCAGTTTCGACAATGGTTTCCATCCGTGGCCCTTTCCCTGCTGACGCGGTTCGCAGGTTCCGGTTCTACGCGGACGCGGGTGTCAGGACGGTGCCGCCGGTTGACACCGTTCTGACACCCGCGCGGTGGCAGGGTAGGGATCGTGCGCGTGCTCGTGGTGGAGGATTTCGAGGTGCTGGCCCGTACGGTGGGCGTCGGGTTACGCCGTGAGGGCATGGCCGTCGACGTGGTCCTCCACGGCGACGAGTCCCTCGAACGCCTGGCCGTGAACCGCTACGACGTGGTGGTGCTCGACCGTGACCTGCCGGGCATACCGGGCGATGAGGTGTGCCGGCGGATCGTGGCCGAGCACTCGGCGACCCGGGTGCTGATGCTGACCGCGGCCTCGTCGGTGAAACAACGGGTCGACGGCCTGGGCCTCGGCGCCGACGACTACCTGCCCAAGCCCTTCGACTTCGCCGAACTGGTCGCGCGGGTGCGGGCGCTCGGCCGGCGGCCAGGCCCGGCCGTGCCGCCGATTCTGGAGTACGGGGAGCTCACGCTCGACCCCGGCCGCCGGGTCGCGACCCGCGACGGGCGCCGGCTGGAGCTGAGCCCGAAGGAGTTCGCCATCCTGGAATGCCTGCTCGTCGCGGACGGCCGGCTGGTGTCGGCGGAGGATCTGCTCGACCGGGTTTGGGACGAGGCGGCGGACCCGTTCACCACGGCGGTGAAGACCACCATCCGGCGGCTGCGGACCAAGCTGGGCGACCCACCGATCATCCATACCGTCCGCGAGGGCGGCTACCGGATCGGCGCACCGTGACGCGCCGCCGGCTTCCCCGGCGGAGCCTGCACGTCCAGCTCGCGCTGCTCTACGCCGTACCCTTCCTGATCTCCGGCGTCGTGCTGCTCGCGATCCCGCTGCTGGGCACCAGACAGGCCATCCCGGCGGGTTTGGTTGCGGACCCCGCCGGCGTCCCCAGCGACGGCGGTCAGCTTGGTCGGCAATTCACCACCTCGGCGTGGGCCGTCGCCGGCTTGGTGGTGGTCTCCCTGCTGCTCGGCTGGTTCGTCGCCGGCCGATTCCTGCGCCCGCTGCGCACCATCACCGCCACCGCCCGGGAGATCTCCGCCAGCGACCTGCACCGCCGGCTCGGCCGGACCGGTCTGCACGACGAGTTCACCGACCTCGCCGAGACGCTCGACGACCTGTTCCAGCGGTTGCAGGCCGCGTTCGAGTCGCAGCGGCACTTCATCGCCAACGCCTCGCATGAACTGCGTACCCCGCTCACCGCCGAGCGGACGGTGCTGCAGGTGGCGCTCGCCGACCCGGACGCCACCGTCGACACGCTGCGGGCGGCGTGCCACGAGGTTCTCGCGCTCGGCGACCACCAGGAACGCCTCATCGAGGCACTGCTCACCCTGGCGCGCGGCGAACAGGGCCTCCAATTGCACGCCCCACTCGACATCGCCGACACCGCCGCCGAGGTGGTCGCCGCCCGCCATCAGGACGTTGGCCGGCGCGGCATCCGGGTGCGCACCACCCTCGATCGGGCACCGGCGACCGGCGACCCCGACCTGATCGAGCACCTGATAGCCAACCTGGTGGACAACGCTGTGCGACACAACGCGCCGGGCGGCTGGGTCGAGATCAACACGACCACCAGCGCGACCGGCGCCGCTCTCCGGGTCAGCAACTCCGGCCCGCTGGTGCCGCCCGGCGAGGTCGACGCCCTGCTCCAGCCGTTCCGGCAGGCCGGCAACCGCCGGACCAGGCACCCGGACGGACATGGACACGGACTCGGTCTGGCCATCGTCCGGGCGATCGCCGACGCGCACGGGGCAACCCTCGACGTCCGAGCCCGCGCCGCCGGCGGTCTCGACATCGAGATCAGATTTCCCGGCTGAACGAGCCGCCGTCAACCGGCACGCGCCTGATCGATGTGGACCAGGTGACCGCCCAAACGGCCCTCCTGAGGACCATTCTCTACCTAGATCCAGATAGGTTCGAGGGTGTGGGGGCGGTGCCGGGGCGGATCTTGCGGGCGGTGGGGGTGTTGGGGGTTCGCGAGGGGGATCGGGTGTTGGAGATCGGATGTGGGCGGGGGGTGGCGGCGGCGCTGGTGTGTGCGGGCCTGGTGGGTGGGCGGATACTCGGGATCGACCGGTCCGGGACGGCGATCGAGGCGGCGCGGCAGCGCAACGCGGATCATGTCGCCGCCGGCCGGGCTGACTTCCGGACGGTGGCGCTGGAGGACGTGGACCTCACCGGCGAGACGTTCGACAAGATCTTCGCCATCAATGTGAACCTGTTCTGGGTTCGCCTACCCACCGCTGAGCTGGACCTGATCCGTGGCCTGTTGCGGCCGGGCGGCACCTTTCTGCTCTGCTACGAGCCGCCCACCGCCGCCAAGGCGACCGAACTCGCGGAGACCCTGACGCCCGTTCTGGCCGAGCACGGGTTCCTGGTCGCCGCTTCGACGACTTCAACGTCGACCGGCGCCTCGGTGCTCTGCCTGTCAGCCCGACCCCGTTGACCCCGATCTCGGGTCTCAGGAACGGACGCGGGCGGCCCAGTAGGAGGTGATCGGTGGTCTACCGGCCGAGTCGCGCACCCTGATCCGGTTGGAGTCCGAGGCAACTTCGATCATCAACTGGCAGCCAACCCTGATACCTGGACTGCTCCAGACCGCTGACTACGTGAGCGCGTTGATGCGCGGCGGCGGCGTTTCCGAGTCGGACGCGCAGGGTCGTGTCGCCGCCCGGCTCGGCCGGCAAGCGATCCTCACCCGTGACGAGCCGCCGACGCTCGACGTGGTCCTGGACGAGATCGTCTTGCGTCGGGTGCTCGGAGGTCCGAGAGTGATGGCCCGTCAGCTCCGGCACTTGATCGAGGCTGCCGAACGTCCGAATGTCACCCTGCGAGTGGTTCCGTTCGGGGTCGGCGCGCATACCGGACTCGACGGCCCGATCGTGCTGCTTGACTTTTCCCGCAATCGTCCGGTGGTGCACCTGGAGCACAAGCTCTCAGGGCTCTTCCTGGACGAGCCGAAGCAGGTCGCGTTCTTCCGGCGGGAGGCGGATAGGCTGGCGGAGGTGGCGCTCAGCCCCGCCGAATCGGTCGATCTCGTTGCGCGGGTCGCAACGGAACACGAGCGAGAGTGAGCCCGACATGATCACCCCCGATCTCTCCGCCGCCGTCTGGCGCAAGTCCAGCCGCAGCGGCACGAACTCCGACTGCGTCGAGGTCGCCGAGGTGGCGCAGGTGATCGCCGTACGCGATTCGAAGGACCCCCACGGTCCGGTCCTCGCCTTCACCCGCCCGACCTGGTCCGCCTTCATCGCTACCCAGCGGGGAGCGTAGGCCAACGCTTTTTCGTGATAGCCGGTCCGAGCCGGTCGGGCGCGATTCGACTGCTGGTCAGGTCGCAGCACGACATGCGCCGATCAGAGGATGTCGAGGACGGCCCGCAGTAGTCGGTTGACCTCGACCATGTCGGCTGGACTCAGTCGTCCCACCCGGTCGCCGATGGCCTTCTCGACATCGACGGCGCGCAGTTGGTCCAGCATCAGTCTGGTGGGCTCGTTGCGCACGGTGACTTCGGGCCGGAACACGTAGGGGTGCGCCGAGGTGGAGGTAGGAGCGACGATCGCCGTCGACAGGTTGAGATCGTCGGACTGCAACACCACCGCGTACCGGGCGCCTTGCTGCTCATGACCCATGGCGTCGCGGGGCGCACGCAGTCGGTATACGTCACCACGCACTGATTTCGTCCATCTCCGCTTGGACTTGGCGAATTTCGGCGAGGTCGTCGACGTTGCCCCGAGCGTGTTCCGCGTCGGCTCGCATCCGTGCCCGCAACGCCTGGTCGGCGTGCTCGTCAAGAAGTCGGGTAATGACCTCGTCGATCGGCGCGTCGCCGAAATCCTGCGCACGCGTCCGCATCAACCGGTCCCGAGTGACCGTGCTGACCCTGATCGTCGTTGTCGCCATACGGCGAGTCTACTTCTTCAGCTACTCATCGTCTACAGGTACATCTACAACCGGCGCCTCTAGGTGGAGGCATTCCTCGTCGGCCGCGATCGTGCCCAGCATGGAGGGCGGAAAGGTTGATTCGCCTCTCCGGACACCTCCGTGGTGTAGGACATTGCGTACTACACTGGTGCTGTGGAGCAGGTAGCCGTGCGTGAACTCAACCAGCACACGAGCCGGGTCCTGGCCCGGGTCCGGGCCGGGGAGACGGTCGAGGTGACCGACCGGGGTGTCCCGGTCGCCCGGCTGACTCCGATCACGGGCGGGGGCGGCGTCCTCGCCAGGTTGGTGGGTGAGGGGCGCGCGGTCGCCCCGACGGCGCTGGGCCCGATACCCGCGCCGCCGGTGCTGGGAGATCCGGAGGTCGACGTCGCCGCGCAACTCGCCGCGTCCCGCGAGGAAGAGCGCTGGTGATCTACCTCGACTCGGCGGCAATCATCAAGTTGCTTCGACATGAGGTCGGCACCGACGAGTTGATCGCCTGGTTGGGTGATCGGTCGGAAATTCCCCTCGTCGCGTCAACACTCGTAGAGGTCGAGGTCCCGCGCGCACTGCGCCGATCGGCGCCGCAGGGGTTGGTCGGGGTGCCCGCCACGCTGGCCCGGCTGTACCGGGTCGAGATCGACTCCACGGTCCGGGCGATCGCTGGCGCCTACCCCGACTCCGCACTACGCAGCCTCGACGCGATTCATCTGGCGACCGCTCAGGTGCTGGTGAGTCAGCCGGGGGCCGAACTCGTCGCCTTCGTCACCTATGACCGCAGGCTGCTCGACGCGGCCAAGGGACTCGGCCTGCCTGTGGCGAGTCCGGGAGCCTGAGGTTACCGGCTCTCAGTCGAGCTGGATCTCCACGAGTGGGCTGCCGGCGATCCAGGTTTCCAGGCTTTCGGCCCAGTCCAGGGTCGGGACGAGCTCGCCGAAGACGAGTGCCCGTTCGTCGGGGTCGGTGACCGGGCGTGCCCGTACCGGAAGATCCAGGTCGACGAGGTGCAGCGTGAACTCGGGATGCGCGAGCAGGTTGGCGTACCAGTCGCGCTTACCCGGGCTGCCCGTGAGCCAGAAGCGGCCGGCGGCGCGGTAGCGCCACGTCTCCAGCCGCCTCGGCCGGCCGCTGCGACGCCCGGTCATGGTGATCTCGACAGTCTGCTGCCGCTCCAGCGCGTGCCGCGCCTGGTCCGTCACTGCCATCTCCCGATCCTCGGACCTCAACCCCGCGTCAGGTCAAGTAGGCAGGTCAAGCGCGGGCCGGCGGCGACTTGAAAGAAGTTTCCGCCGGTGGTGTCGTATCGGGGCGCGCCCGTTCGTGGAACCAGTACGCGGCGAACCGCCGCGCCCGAGGAGTCCCGAGCGACCTCGTGTGGAATGACGGTAATGAGAGGATCTGACCATGCCGGAATACCTGATCGCCTTCAACGATGAGTGGGTGCGCGAACACACGCCGGAGGAGCTGGCGGAGAAGCGGACAACCTCCATGGCCCTGATCGAGGAGATGCAGGCCGAGGGGGTGTTGCTCTTCGCCAACGGTGGACTCGACCGGTCCACCACGCTGTTCAGCGTCGAGGCGGTCGACGGCCAGCCGGTCTTCTCCGACGGCCCGTACGTCGAGACCAAGGAGCAACTCGGCGGCTTCACCGTCATCGACGTGCCCGACGACGAGACGGCGCGGTACTGGGCCGGCCGGATGGCGACCGTGCTCGACTGGCCGCAGGAGGTGCACCGGTTCCGAGGTTCCGGGGAGATCCGGCGGAACACTTCCGGGGAGAAGTGAGCGCGGCGCGAAGACCGGGTCCGTGATCGGTCCCACCGTCGAGCAGGCGATCACCCGTCTGCACCGCGAGGAGTGGGCGCGGGTGGTGGCGAGCCTCGCGCGCCGGTTCGGCGACCTCGACCTCGCCGAGGAGGCGACGGCCGAGGCGTTCGTGGTGGCCGCCGAGCGGTGGCCACACGAGGGCGTACCGCCCAGTCCCGCCGGCTGGCTCGTCACCACCGCAACCCGCAAGGGGATCGACCGGCTCCGTCGCGAGTCGCAACGCGACGCCAAACACCAGGCGGCCCGGATGGTGTACGACGACAGCCCCGCCGAACCGACCGGCCCGGTCGAGGACGACCGGCTCCGGCTCGTCTTCACCTGCTGCCACCCGGCGCTGGCGATCGAGGCCCGGGTGGCGCTCACCCTGCGCCTGCTCGGCGGCCTCACCGTCGCCGAGATCGCCCGCGCGTTCCTGGTGCAGGAGACCGCGATGGCGCGGCGGATCACCCGCGCGAAGGCGAAGATCAAGGCGGCGCGCATTCCGTACCGGGTGCCCTCGGAATACGACATCCGGGAACGGCTCGCCGGCGTGCTCGCGGTCGTCTACCTCATCTTCAACGAGGGCTATCTCGCCAGTGCGGGAGACGATCCGCTGCGCGTCGACCTCACCGACGAGGCGATCCGTCTGGGCCGGCTGCTCCGCACGCTGCTCCCCGACAACGGTGAGGTCACCGGCCTGCTCGCTCTGATGCTGCTCATCGACGCCCGGCGGCTTTCGCGGGTGTCGCGTACCGGGGAGTTGGTGACTCTCGACGAGCAGGACCGCGGCGGGTGGGACCGGAACCTGATCGCCGAAGGCAACGCCCTGGTCCGCGAGCGGCTCGCCGTGGTGGCGGCCGGCGGTGACCCACCCGGGCGCTACCAACTGCTGGCGGCGATGAACGTGGTCCACACCAACGCCCCGACCGCCCGGGACACCGACTGGTCCGCGATCGTCGCCCTCTACAACCAACTGGTACGGCTCGATCCGTCCCCGATCGTGTGGCTCAACCGGGCGGTCGCGATCGCCGAGGTCGACGGCCCCGAGGTCGGGCTGGCCGAGGTCGATCGGCTCGGCGAGGTGCTCGCCGAGTACCACGCCTTCCACGCCGCACGCGCCGACCTGCTGCGGCGACTGGGGCGCGGCGGCGAGTCGTGGACGGCGTACGACCGGGCGATCGAACTTGCCGGCAACCCAGCCGAGCGGGCCTACCTCACCCGCCGCCGCGACCAGCTTGCCGGCTGATCAATCTGCCGCTGGCTGGGTTCCGGGGCGCCCCTCGAGCGCCCCGGAACCCGGTGCCGGTCAGGCTCCGTCGGGCTGGAACAGTCGCGGCGCGAAATCGATGAGGTTCTTCTGCCACGCGTCCCAGCCGTGCGGCCCCGCAGTCACCCCGGCGAATTCGTACCGGATGCCCAGGCGGTCGAAAGTGGCCATCGTGGACAGCACGATCGGGTAGACGAAGTCGGTGACGTTGCCGGTGTAGACCCGCAGCAGCTTGGTGCCGGCGTTCACCGCCTCGACGTCGACGTCGTCGTAGCCGGCGGGGTTGAACAAGCCAGCGGAGAAGATGCCGATATAGGCGAACTCACCGGGATGTGCCTTGAGGACGTCGAGAGTCTGGAACCCACCCATCGACAACCCTGCGAGCGCCTGCTTCTCCGGGTCGTCCGAGATGTGGTACGCCGCCCGGGCCGCCGGGACGATGTTGTCCAGCAACTCCGCCCTGAAGTTTGGCGAGTTGCCGTTGCCCATCACCACCACCATCGGCACCAGCTTCCCGTCGTGGAAGCCGTTGTCGAGGATCTGCTTGGCACGGCCCATCTCCACCCAGTCGGTGTAGTTCTGGCCACCGCCGTGCTGGAGGTAGAGCACCGGATACGGTTCCGCGCGGGCGGGGTCGTAGCCGGGCGGTGTCCACACGTACGCGGTGCGTTCGGCCGCGGCCACCGTGCTGGTGTAGGTGAGCGTCGCGAGCGTGCCGCCCCGACCGGCCGGCACGTCGGTCAGCGGGCGGGCGGCCCGGCCGGGAGCGAGGAAGGTGCTCCAGGTCGGTTCCGTGGTGATCCGCGTCGGGTTCGAGGTGTCCTTCTTCGACGCCAGGTCGACGATGAACTTGTAGTAGTAGAACCAGGGCTTGAGCGGGCCCACGGTCCCCCGCCACCGGTCACCGGTCCGGGTGAGTTCGACGTTCACCCAGCTTCCGCCGGGAGCCCAGTTGCCCCAGAGGGTCACCCGGCCGGCGTCGGCGAACTCGGTGCCCGTCTCGACGGTGACGAAGGTGTCGCCGTTGGCGTCCTGGGTGAGCCACGGCGTCGGCGTGGTGCCCGGCGCCGGTGTCGTGAACTCACGGGTCAACGGCAGATGGCCGGCGCTCGGACGGTGGTCGTGGACGGGCCGGAACAACCGCGGCAGGAAGTCCGCCAGATTCTCCCGCCAGGCGTTCCAGGTGTGACCGTCGTCCGGGTTCACCCCGTCGAAGTCGTGCCGGACCCGGAACCGGTCGAGGGTGCGCAGGGTCCGGTAGGTCGGGTTGTACGCGGGGTCGGTCATGTTCCCGGAGTACAGCCGCAGCAGCTTGGTTCCGGAGTTGACGGCCCGACCGTCGATGCGCAGGTGACTGTCGGTCAGCGGGCCGGCGAACGAGCCCACGTAGGCGTACTCCCCGGGATGGGTGAGGGCGGCGCGCAGCGCCTGGGTGCCGCCGGCCGACGCGCCCGCGAGCGCCCGGCGCCGGGGGTCGTCGGTGATGTTGTACTCGCGCTGGACCGCCCGCGTGATGGCGCGCAGCTCCGGCCGGAGATCCCGGGCGTCGCCGTCACCGAGCACGACCACCATGGGTTCGATCTGCCGCCGCACGGCGAGGTTGTCGAGGATCTGCCTGGCCCGTCCGAGGTCGAGCCAGTCGGTCCGGTCGCCGTCCGCGCCCAGCCGCAGGTGCAGCACCGGGTACGGGTGGCGCCGGTCCGCGTCGTAGCCGGGTGGGGTCCAGACGGTGACCGACCGCGCCTGCCGCGGCCCGGACCGGTAGCTGACGGTGCCGAGGGTGCCGCCCTGACCGGCGGGCACGTCCGTGAGCAGGCTCGCCGAGCCACCCGGGACAAGGAAGGTGCTCCAGGTCGGGTCGGAGGTGACCGAGGCGGCGTTGGTCGGGTCCTTGAGGAGCTTGGTGCCGTCGGCCCGGATCCGGTAGCGGTACAGGCCCGGCCGCAGTGGGCCGATCACCGAGGTCCAGGCGTCCCCGGAACGTCCGAGGCCCAGGTCGGCGACGGCGAAGGACGGACCGAAGTCCGCTTCGACGTCGACGCTCGACACCGCGCCCAGGGCGCTCTCCAGGTCGGCGGCCGGAACCCGGAACGACACGAAACCGTCGGCCACGGTGAGCCACGGGGTCGCCGCCGCGGCCGGCTGGGCGCTGGTCTGCGCGAACGCCGCCCCCAGGATGAGGGTGCCGAACACCGCCAGGCAGCGGCGGACGCCGGAACGGCGGGTCCGCCACCACTGCTGGAACTTGCCTGCCACTGCCTCAACTCCTCGCGCTGGTGATAGGCGGCAACCCGAGGTCGGCTTGGTGTTCCTGGCCCAGTGAAGCGGCAAATTTTCCGTGGTTGACACCAAAGGTGTTGGGCCGCCCTGAGCACCGCCACCCGGTCGAATGTGATCGCTAACTTACTGACTGCATTGAGGTATGTCAATTAATGGCGGGGGCCCCCGGTCAGAGCCGGCGGCGGTACGCCGACAGCGCCAGCGGTGCGAAGATCAGCACGAAAGCGGCCATCCACAGCAGGGTCCAGCGCACCGGTCCGGCCACCGGACCGGTCAGCATCAGCCCGCGCATCGCGTCCATCAGGTGCCGGATCGGGTTGACCTCGGCGAAGGCGCGCAGCCAGCCCGGCATGCTCGCAGGGTCGACGAAGATGTTGCTGGCGAACGCCAACGGGAAGATCAGCAGAGCGCCCAGCCCCTGCACGCTCTGCGCGTCCCGCATCAGCAGGCCGAGCAGCACCCAGACCCACGACAGGGCCAGCGCGAACGCGACCGCCAGCGCGCAGGCCGCCAGCACCGACCAGACGCCCGCCTCGAAGCGGAAGCCGAGGGCGGTGCCGAAGCCGATCAACGCGGCGATCGCGATCACCTGCCGGATGACATCCCCGACGACCGTGCCGACCAGCGGGGCGATCCGCCAGGTGGGCAGGCTGCGGAACCGGTCGAAGACGCCCTTCTGCAGATCCTGGTTGAGGGCGACACCGATGCCCATGGTGGCAAGCAGCGTCATCAGGCCGAGCACCCCGGGCAGGACGAACTGCAGGTAGCGCCCGGTGTCGCCCTCGATCGCACCGCCGAAGACGTAGACGAACAGCACCAACAGCAACCCCGGACCGAGTACGACGTCAGTGAGCGTGAGCGGGTTGTGGCGGATCCGCACGACGCTCCGCCAGGCCAGCGTCAGGCACTGGCTGACCCCGAGCCGCAGGCCGAGTCGGGGTGAGGTTGCCGGGTGGTCGAGGCTCATGCCGCGCTCCTCTGGTCGGTCAGGGCGCGGAACACGTCGTCCAGGCTGGGCAGCCGCAGGGACAACTCGGTGACCTCGATGCCGGCCTCGTCGATCTGCCGCACCACGGCCGGCATGGCGACGTCGCCGGTGACCGGGATGCTCAGCCCGCCGGCGTCCGGGTCGGGGGTGAGGGGTGCGCCGATGACACCGGCCACCACCCGGACCGCTTCGTCGAGGCGGGTCGGGTCGGTGAGCCGGATCCGCAGGGTCTGCCGGCCGGAGCGGCGTTTGAGCTGGTCCGGGGTTCCCCGGGCGAGGACGGCGCCGTGGTCGATGACGACGATGTCGTCGGCGAGGCTGTCCGCCTCGTCGAGGTACTGGGTGGTGAGCAGGATTGTCGATCCGGCCTCGGCCAGGGCCCGGATCCGGTCCCACATCTCGCCGCGCCGGACCGGGTCGAGGCCGGTGGTGGGCTCGTCCAGGAACAGCACCCGGGGCCGGTTGACCAGGCTCGCCGCGAGGTCGAGGCGGCGGCGCATCCCGCCGGAGTAGGTGCGGACCGACCGGTCGGCTGCCTCGGTGAGGCCGAACTCGGTCAGCAGTTCGTCGGCCCGTCGCCGGGCCCGCGCCCGGGGCATCCCGAGCAGCCGGCCGACCATGACCAGGTTGTGGCGGCCGGTCAGGTCGGCGTCGACCGAGGCGTACTGGCCGGTGAGGCCGATCAGCTGGCGGACCCGGTGCGCCTCCTGGCGTACGTCGTAACCGCCGACCAGGGCGGTGCCGGCGTCGGGGCGGAGCAGGGTGGCCAGGATCCGGACTGCGGTGGTCTTGCCGGCGCCGTTCGGCCCGAGCACGGCCAGCACCTTGCCGAACCCGACGGCGAGGTCGACCCCGGCCAGCGCGCGTACCTCGCCGAAGTGTTTGACCAGGCCACGGGCCTCGATCGCGTACGACATGGGGCTCCCTTCGCTTTGCAATGCGACTGCAATGTAACGAAGGGCGGCGCGAGTGTCAATGCGACTGCATTGTGAAAGCATGGGGGGGTGCCGAAACAGGTCGACCACGGTCAGCGCCGCACCCTGATCGCCGATGCCCTGATGCGGGTGGCGGCCGAGCGCGGGCTGGAGGCGGTGAGCCTCCGGCACGTCGCGGAGGAGGCCGGGGTCTCGGCCGGGATGGTGCAGCACTACTTCCGGACCCGGGACGAGATGATGGAATTCGCCATGAAGGTGGTCCGCGAGCGGGTCGGCCGACGGATGGACGCGGCCGGTGCGGCGCTCGGCCCGGCGCCGACGATCCGGGCCGCGCTGCGGGCGATGCTGGTCGAGCTGCTGCCGGTGGACGAGCCACGGCGGGCGGACGGGCGGGTGGCGTTGGCCTTCCTCGCGTACGCGGCGGTGCGGCCGGCGGCGGCGGCCTCGATGCGCGCGGACACGGCCGGGATGCTGGCCTTCATCACCGAACAGCTGCACACCGCGCAGCACGCCGGCGAGGTCCGACCGGGAGTCCCGCCGGCGGCGGCCGCGGTGGGACTGGTGGCGGTGGTCGAAGGGCTGGGCCTCTATCTGCTCGGTGACAACTACCCGCCCCAGCAGGCCCTCGACGCCCTCGACGCCCACCTCGACCTGATCTTCGAGGTCGGGGCCCGGTGATCGTTAGTCGCCCACCCGTAATTCTCCGGCTGAGAACACGGGTGAGCGACTAACGATCATGGCTGATGGAGTGGCCGGGTCAGGTGGCGGTGCAGGTGAGGGTGGGGGCGGTGTTGGTGCCGTTCCAGGTGCCGATGAAGCCGAAGGTGGCACTGGCGCCAGCGCCGAGTGAACCGTTGTGGGAGACGTTGGTCGCGGTCACGCTGGAGCCGCTGGTGGTGATGGTGGCGTTCCAGGACTGGCTGATCGTCTGGCCGTTGGCGAACGTCCAGGTCACCCGCCAGCCGCGGATCGCGGCGGAGCCCGCGGTCACCCGGACGTCACCCTGGAAGCCGCCCTGCCACTGGCCGACGTTCGAGTAGGTCGCCGTGCAGCCCCCACTCGGGTTCGGTGGCGGGGTGGTGGGGTTCGGCGGCGGGGTGGTGGGGTTCGGCGGCGGAGTCGTGGGGTTCGGCGGGGGAGGCGTCGGGCCCGGGGGGAAGCCCGGCCAGCCGATCAGCCCACCGCTGTACGTGCCGGCCTGGATGGACATCATCCGGGTCGCGCCGGAGATGCTGCCGCCGGTGGTGGCCATGCCGCCGATCGTGGTGCCGGAGATGCTGCCGCCGGTGTAGACCTCGTAGGTCTGCCCGTTCGAGATCCGGTTGGAGGAGAAGACCAGCTCGCGGTAGGCCTTGGGGGTCCGGTACGAGACCAGCACCTGCCCGCCGGAGACCAGGTGCACGATCGAGTTGGCCTGCTGGTTCGTGTTCAGCCGGGGGGCGGCCCAGCCCTGGCCGTTGGTCGGCGGCCTGGTCATCACGGCCATCGAGGTGGAGCCGACGGCGAGCACCGTGCCGCCGTTGTAGTAGACCGGCCCGTTCGAGTCGATCGCGCCCTCGCCGGGGCTGCCGGTGGTCGGTCCGCTGACCACCACCGTGCCGCCGGCGAAGGTGACCGATCCGTTGGAGTCGATGCCGTCGATGTTGGAGTTGACGAGCACCGTGCCGCCGGAGATCCGGACGAAGGCGTTCGGCGCCACCGCGAACTCGTCGATGCCCTCCTCCACGCCGTTGATCGCGTCGTCGGTGGCGGTGACGTTGACGGTGCCGCCGCTGATCGTGATCTGCTTGCCCTCGATCGCCTCGAAGGACCTGGTGACGGTGACGGCGCCGCCCGAGATGTTCACGACGTTCTCGCCCTTGATGGCGTCGTCGCCGGAGTTGACCTGGACGGTGCCGTTGGTGATCGACAACCGGCCCCGGTCGGCCTCGGTGTCGTCGGACTTAATGCCGTCCCCGCCGGAGGTCACGTTCACGGTGCCGCCGGTGATGTCGAGGGAGTCCTTGCCCCGGATGCCGTCGTCGACCGCGTTCACCGTGATCGTGCCGGACTCGATGACCAGGCTGTCCTTGCTGGTGATGCCGTCGTAGGCGTTGCCGCGTACGGACAGCGCCCCGGTGCCGGTGATCCGCAGGTCGGATTTGCTGAACAGGGCGGCGTTCGGCTCGTCGGTGGACGGGTCGGGATACACGTACCGGGTCGCGTCGGTGAGCTGGCTGGTGGTGCCGGCGGCGAGCGTCAGGACGACCTCGTCGGCGTCGGCCACCTGGAACGGCGCGTTGCTGGAGTTGGTGATGTTGGCGCCGCTGAGGATGACGTTCACCGCGCCGGCTGCCGAGGTGTCGACGTTGACGTAGCCGTCGTTGAGGGTGCCGGTGATCTGGTAGGTGCCGGGCGCGGTGATCGTGACGACCCGGCCGGCAATCGAGACGTTGCTGCTGTTGCTGGTCGCGCTGCTGCCGGTCAGGGTGATGGCGACCGGGGTCTGGGCCACGGCCGGCGCTCCGAGCGGGCCGGCGACCAGCAACGCCGCGAGTCCGATGGGGATGATGGTTCTCGGTGGGATGCGTTTCATGGGATGCCTGTTCTGGCTCGGATGGATGTGGCTCACGCGGGCCCGCGCGGTTAATGCATCGACAAGTTTAGATGAATGATGGGCGATTGGTGACACTGGCGAGGGTCAATGCAATCCACTACGATGAGCGGTCGGAGCGTAACGATGCGTTGATCAAGTGTCTGATGATTCGATCCGCCCTGGGGGATGGCATGACCGAGATCGCACAGGTCGCCGCGCGGCCCTACCCGTTCAGCGCACCCGACCGGCTCCACCTCGACCCGCTCTACGCCGAGCTGCGCCGCACCGAACCGCTGACCCGGGTGCGGCTGCCGTTCGGTGAGGCGGTGTGGCTGGCCACCCGGCACGCCGACGTGCGGACCGTCCTCGGCGACCCGCGATTCAGCCGAGCCGCCAGCATCGGCCGGGACGAGCCCCGGCTCACCCCGCGGCAGCTCGACGGCGGCATCCTGTCGATGGACCCGCCCGAGCACACCCGGCTGCGCCGGCTGGTCGCCAAGGCGTTCACCGCCCGCCGGGTCGAGCTGCTCCGGCCCAGAACCCAGCAGATCGCCGACGAGCTTCTCGACGCCATGGCGGCCCTCGGCCCGCCGGCCGACCTGGTCGAGCACTTCGCCACCCCGCTGCCGATCCAGGTGATCTGCGAGCTGCTCGGCGTGCCCTTCGCCGACCGGCACCTGTTCCACGTCTGGTCGGAGGCGATCGTCTCCACTACCTCGCTGCCGCCCGAGCAGATCCGGGAATATCTCGACAACCTCTACGGCTACATCGGCGAACTCGTCGAACAGCGGCGCCGGGCGCCCACCGACGACCTGATCTGCGCGATGGTCCGGGCCCGCGACGAGAACCAGGACCGGTTCACCGAGGAGGAGGTCGTCCGGCTCGCCGCCGGACTGCTCGCCGCCGGCCACGAGACCACCGTCACCCAACTGCCCAACTTCGCGTACGTGCTGCTCACCCACCCGGCCGAGCTGGCCCGGCTGCGGGCCGAGCCGGCCCTGGTGCCGACCGCGGTCGAGGAGCTGATGCGGTACGTCCCGCTCGGGGTGGCCTCCTCGTTCGCCCGGTACGCGACCGAGGACATCGAGATCGGCGGCGTGCTGGTGCGGGCCGGCGAGCCGGTGATCGGCTCGCTCTCCTCGGCCAACCGGGACGAGACGGTCTTCACCGACCCGGACCGGCTGGACCTGGGCCGGCAGACCAATCCACACATCGGCTTCGGGCACGGCGTACACCACTGCGTGGGCGCCCAGCTCGCCCGGATGGAGCTGCAGGTCGGGATCGCCACCCTGATCCGGCGCTTCCCCGACCTGCGGATCGCCGTGCCCGAGCCGGAGCTGCGCTGGAAGAGCGGGATGATCGTGCGCGGCCTGGCCAGCCTGCCGGTGGCCTGGTGAGCGCCGGTTGGCGGATCGGCGTCGATCCGCGGCGCTGCGTCGGCTCGGGCAGCTGCGCGGGTATCGCCCCGGCCCACTTCACGCTGATCGACGGGCTGGCGACCCCGCTCACCGAGCTGGTCGAGCCGGCCGACGAGGTGATCGACGCCGCCGACGTCTGCCCGGTCGAGGCGATCACGGTACGCGACAGCGCAGGTGAACGGGTCGCGCCGGGCGCCTGACGGCAGCACCGGCCCGCCCCGACGGTGGCGCCGGGGCGTGGCTGACGGTGGCACCGGGTAGCGCCTGACGGCGGCGCCGGGGCGGCTGACGGCGTACCCGATGTGGGGTGGGCGTCACCTGGGCGGCGGTCCTGTGCCCGGCGGAGGCCGCCGACGTAGGCTCGGGTCGTGACTGGGAGCCGGGAGATCGACGACATCCTGCAGCGCGGCGCGGACGGCGGGCGGATCACGCCCGAGGAGGCGCTGCTGCTCTACACCGAGGCGCCGTTCCACGCGCTCGGCGAGGCCGCCGACGCGGTACGCCGCCGCCGGTACCCGGACAACATCGTCACCTACCTGATCGACCGCAACATCAACTACACCAACGTCTGCGTGACGGCCTGCAAGTTCTGCGCCTTCTACCGGGCGCCGAAGCACGCCGAGGGCTGGACCCACCCGACCGAGGAGATCCTGCGCCGCTGCGGCGAGGCGGTCGAGCTGGGCGCCACCCAGGTGATGCTGCAGGGCGGCCACCACCCCGACTACGGCGTCGAGTATTACGAGGAGCTCTTCTCCTCGGTCAAGGGCGCGTACCCGCAGCTCGCGATCCACTCCATCGGGCCGAGTGAGATCCTGCACATGGCGAAGGTCTCCGGCGTCTCGCTGGACGAGGCGATCAGCCGGATCAAGGCCGCCGGCCTGGACTCGATCGCCGGCGCCGGCGCCGAGATGCTGCCGGACCGGCCCCGCAAGGCGATCGCCCCGCTGAAGGAGTCCGGCGCCCGCTGGCTCGAGGTGATGGAGCTGGCGCACCGGCAGGGCATCGAGTCGACCGCAACCATGATGATGGGCACCGGCGAGACGAACGCCGAGCGGATCGAGCACCTGCGGATGATCCGCGACGTGCAGGACCGCACCCAGGGCTTCCGGGCCTTCATCCCCTGGACCTACCAGCCGGAGAACAACCATCTCAAGGGGCGGACCCAGGCCACCACCCTGGAGTACCTGCGGATCATCGCGGTGGCCCGGCTCTTCTTCGAGACCGTGCCGCACCTGCAGGCGTCCTGGCTGACCACCGGCAAGGACGTCGGGCAGCTCGCCCTGCACATGGGGGTGGACGACCTCGGCTCGATCATGCTGGAGGAGAACGTCATCTCCTCGGCCGGCGCGAAGCACCGCTCGAACCTGCACGAGCTGATCTGGATGATCCGCTCGGCCGGCCGGATCCCCGCCCAGCGGGACACCCGCTATCGGCACCTGGCGGTGCACCACACCCCGGCCGACGACCCCAGCGACGACCGGGTCGTGTCGCACTTCTCCTCGATCGCGCTGCCCGGCGGCGGCGCCCGCAAGACCCTGCCGCTCGTCGACGCCAACTGACCCGAGAAGGATTCACGCTGGGTGACCGGTGACTCGCGGGGAACCGGTCACCCGATCGGTCGATATTTACTCGGCGAGCCGGTCGATCATCTGCGCCCTACCGGCTCGTGACCTGCGGGTATAGCCGAGCAATAGCCATCAATCCGGACAGCACCTTAAGCCGATCTTAGGTTCGCAGGTCGAGATGGGCGATTCACGGGGTGGCGGGCGGCGTCGCGGACCGCTACCGTCCCCGGGCGTACTTTCCTCTACCCCATCGGGGGCAGCACTTCATGATCTTCCTCAACCGTGCCCTCCGCCGGTCCGGTGCCCTGGCCGCCGCCGCCCTGCTGGCCGCCGCCGCGCTGGCGACCGTCAGCGCCCCGGCGTACGCCGGGACGGGCGGGACCGACCTGGAGCTGACCGTCGTCGGCACCACAATCGCCGAGGGCGCCGACCGCAAGGTCGGTTGGGCGAAGATCACCAACCGGGGTGCGAACACCCCCGCCGAGCTGACCGTCCTGGCGGATCTGTCCGCCCTGGACTTCACGAAGGTCTTCGCGGCACCCGCGGGGGACGCCGAGTGCTCCGGTGAAGGCGACGCCGGTCCGGTGGCCTGGACCTGCGAGGTGCCGGCCGAGCTGATCCCCGGGCCGGGCGAGACCCTGGACTTCCCGGTCGTCCTGCTCAAGCTGGACCCGGACGCCGCCGGCTACCGGGCGCCCGTCACCTACACGATCAGCTCGCCGGACGACACCACCCCGGGCAACAACACCCGGACCGCGGACGTGGTGTTCAGCGAGTCCGGCGGGGTCGACCTCGGGGTCGAGGTGCCGGACGTCAAGGAGACCCTCGACCCGGAGACCGGCGAGGTGACCGGTCCGCTGGTCGCCGGGGGCACCAGCGCGGTCGTCGGCTGGATCTACAACTGGGGCGACGCGATCGCCAAGGGCATCAAGGTGACCGTCCGCCTCCCGGAGCGGGTCACCTTCGCCGAGACCGAGTCGGACTGCGTCTACACCGCCGACAACCGGACCGCGACCTGCAGCTACCCCTCGGTGGTGCTGATGCCGCTGAGTGACGAGGTCGACGAGGAGTTCGTGGCCGCCTTCTACTGGCCGATCACCGTCGCCGACGGGGTCGAGCCGCCGGCGAGCCTGACCGGCGGCTCGTGGACGGCCGAGGCACTGGGCCAGGTCTCTCCCGACGCCCGGGTGGCCACCACGCCGGCCGACCTGCCGGCGAACGTCACGATGGTGAGCGCCCAGGACGCCGGCGTGACCGAGATCGACGAGAGCGACAACGTCGACGGGTTCTCGGTGATCGTGAGCGGCGAAGGTGGCGGCAGCGGCGGCGGCCTGCCGGTGACCGGCGTACCGGCCGGGCTGCTCGGTGGCGTCGGGCTGGCCGTGATCGTCGCCGGTGGTGTGCTGCTCCTGCTGGCCCGTCGGCGCCGGGTGGTGCTGGTGGCTCCGGCCGACGAGAAGTCGGCCCTCTGAACGGACTCTTCCCCAACCGGCCCTCGGGCCGTTCACATAACGCACGGCGTCGCGGGCGAGGTGGGCTACCACCTCGCCCGCGACGTATCTGCGGCTCGGACGGTTCCGCGCGAGATGACGCTCTATCTGCACATTTCCTCCGAGGAATCACCATTCAGTGGACGGTCATCCGGTGTCGGATTGACTACAGTTCGCAGTCATGTGCACACGCCTCGCGGCGGCCGGTCGGATCGGCGCCGTCCTGCTCCTGCTCGGACCCACCCTCGCGGCCGACCCCGCGTACGCGACCGGCCAGGCGGATCTGGCGGTCGAGATCGACGGTGCGACCCTGCGCGGCACCGACCCGGACAAGGCCGTCGTCGTCACCGTCGTCAACCGGGGTACCGTCACCGCCCGCTCGGTCCGCCTCCGGGTGACCGGTTGGGTCGACAGCGAGGTGATGAATCCCGCGACCCTGCGCTTCTGCGCCGCCGACGACGCCGAGACCGTGCCGTCGCCGAGGCCGACCGCGGTGCCGTCGTTGCAGGTGTCGATCGACCGGACCTGCGCCGTCGCCGACCTGCCGGCGGGTGCCTCGACCGCCCTGCGGGCCACCCCGCGAACGGCCGCGAACGCCACCGGCACCGTGGGCAAACTCACCCTCACGGTCTCCCATGCGGGCACCGACGCCCGGCCCGCCGACAACGCGGCCAGCAGCTCACTGACCCTTGCCGGCCCCGCCGAACAGGACCTCTACGTCCGCGCCTGGAGCGTCCCGGCCGAGGTGGCGCAGCCACCCGAGACCGGTGCCGGTGCCACTCAGGTGGCAGCTGCCTTTGCGGCGGTGGGCGCGGTTGAGGCGGCCCGGGCCGCTGCGGTGCCGCCGGGTGGGGTCGGTGAGTTGCGGTTCGAGGTCGGCAATCGGGGCGCCGGGCTGTCCGGGGGGATGACCGTCGTGGTCCGGCTCCCCGACCAGGTGCGGTTCGCCGAAACGCACCCCGGCTGTGCGTACGGCACAGATCACCGCTCCGCCACCTGCACCTACCTGGACCTGCCCCTGGTGCCGTCGGTGGACGACGCCGACCCGGGTGACCGGGTCTACTCCGCGCTGCGTTTCAGCCACCTGCTGCGGGTGGCGGACTCCGCCCCCGCCCCGGCCACGCTCGACGGCGGCCTGCTCCGGGTGACCCCGGTGGCGGCCGGATACGTGCCAGGGCTGGAGGCGGTCGCGCTGCCCGGCAACTCCACCGGCCTGCGCGCCCGGGACTACGGCACAGCCGGCGAGGCGGCCCGCTTCGAGGTGCTCGTCGGCGCCGCCGCCGGCACCGCGCCCGAGGGACTCCCACTGACCGGCAGATCACCAGGATGGCCGGCCGTCCTGGGCCTGCTCCTCACCACCCTGGGCCTACTCCTGGCCCACCTCTCGCGCCGCACCCCCCACCCCGCCTGACCCGCACCCCAACTCACCACTCCGTGCAACCCGCACCCGCGTTATCCGCCACTCCCCCAACCGCACACCCTCTCCACCCCTGCTCCCCCCACCCACCCCTGCTCCCCCCGCGCCGAAAGCTACCAAGATCGCGCGGGCGCGTGGTGCGGCGCGGTCGTGAGTGGGGGAGGTGGGCGGGGTGGGGGTGAGTGGGAGAGTGGGGGGGTGAGTGGGAGTGGAGCGGGTGGGCGGGCGAGTTTGGCCAAGCAGCCGGGTGAGGTGGCTGCGATGTTCGACGGGGTGGCCTCGCGGTATGACCTGACGAACACGGTGTTGTCGTTCGGGCGGGATCGGAGTTGGCGGCGGGCGACGCGGGCGGCGCTCGGGCTGCTGCCCGGCGAGCGGGTGCTCGACGTGGGGGCCGGCACCGGGGTTTCGACCGAGGAGCTGGCGGGGTCCGGGGCGTACGCGGTCGGGATGGATCTGTCGATCGGAATGCTGCGGGCCGGGCGACGGGCGCGGCCCGAGGTGCCGCTGCTGGCCGGCGACGCGCTGCGGCTGCCGTTCCCGGACGCGGCGTTCGACGCCGTGACCATCTCGTTCGCGCTGCGCAACGTGGTGGACCCGGTGGCCGCGCTGCGGGAGATGGCCCGGGTCACCCGGCCCGGCGGGCGGCTGGTGGTCTGTGAGTTCAGCACCCCGACCAACCCGGTGTTCCGCACCGGGTACCTGTCCTACCTGATGAGGTCGCTGCCGGCGGTCGCCCGGACGGTGTCGAGCAACCCGGACGCGTACGTCTATCTGGCCGAGTCGATCCGGGCCTGGCCGGACCAGGCGGATCTGGCCGGGCGGATCGGGGCGGCCGGCTGGCAGCGGGTGGCCTGGCGGAACCTGACCGGCGGCGTGGTGGCCCTGCACCGGGCGGTACGTGAATAGCGCGGTTCTCGTACCAGATCCTGGGTTCTGGGGTTTAAGTCCGGTTTGACGCCGTAGGCTGCGCTGCATGAGTGGGGCGGACCGGGCCGGCGGTCGCGACGAGAGCGAGTGGCGCGGCGAGGAGTTGCGGGCGGCGGCCGAGGCCGACCCGGAGACCGCCGAACTGATCGCCCATATCCGCGAGGTGGCCGGTCAGAATCCCGCCGACGTACGGCAGGTGGTGGCAGAGGTGCTGGCGGCGCTGGACCGGGTGACCGGCGGTGCCCTCGGCGACCAGTTGGCGGCCGGGCGCTCCGCCGGCGGGGCGGGCGCCGGGCTGGCGGGCGACCCGGGCGCCGCGGCGGCGGACGGAGATTTGCCGCCACCTGCACCATGACGTCCCGCTGACGGGCCCGGGCGGGGCGAGTTAGGTTCACCTAACCGGGCGGCGACCTCGGGACGGTCTTAGACTCCCTCCGATAGAGCTTGTGAAGCATTTCACGAGCGTTCCCGGAGGGGAGGCGCGGATGGCCACGATCGAGAACGACGCCGATGTCATCGTGGTCGGCGCCGGCCCCGGCGGCTCCGCCACCGCATACCACCTGGCCCGGCACGGGCTGCGGGTGCTGCTGCTGGAGAAGACCCACTTCCCCCGGGAGAAGGTCTGCGGCGACGGGCTCACCCCGCGCGCCGTCAAGCAACTGATCAAGCTGGGCGTCGACACCAGCCCGGAGGCCGGCTGGGTGCGCAACCGCGGTCTGCGGGTGATCGGCGGCGGGATCCGGCTCGAACTGGACTGGCCCGACCTGGCCAGCTTCCCCAACTACGGCCTGGTCCGCACCCGGCTCGACTTCGACGACCTGCTCGCCAAGCGGGCGGTGGCGGCCGGCGCGGAGCTGCGTACCGGGGTGAACGTGATCGCGCCGGTGCTGGATCCGGCCGGGCGGGCGATCGGGGTCACGGCCGAGGTGGAGAAGGCGCCGGTCACCTTCCACGCCCCGCTGATCGTGGCCGCCGACGGGGTCTCCGGCCGGTTCCCGCTCGCGCTGGGACTCGCCAAGCGGGAGGACCGGCCGATCGGGGTCGCCGTCCGGCGCTACTACCGCTCCCCGGTGCGCCAGGCCGACGACTATCTGGAGTCGTGGCTGGAGCTGCGCAGCCGGGAGGGTGGGGACAACCTGCTCCCCGGCTACGGCTGGATCTTCGGGATGGGCGACGGCCGGGTCAACGTCGGGCTGGGCGTGCTCAACTCCTCGTCCGCGTTCGGCAAGACCAACTACCGGCAGCTGCTCACCGACTGGCTCGGCTCCACCCCGCCGGACTGGGGGCTCACCGACGAGGCGAACGCCGACGGGCCGATTCTCGGCGCGGCGCTGCCGATGGGCTTCAACCGGGTCCCGCACTACACCCGGGGGGTGCTGCTGGTGGGCGACTCCGGCGGCATGGTCAACCCCTTCAACGGCGAGGGCATCGCGTACGCGATGGAGTCCGGCGAACTCGCCGCCGAAGTGGCCGTCCAGGCCCTGGCCCGCCCGGCCGGGGACGCCCGGGAGCGGGCGCTGGCGCAGTACCCGGCCGAGTTGAAGATCCGCTACGGCGGTTACTACCGGCTCGGCGGGATATTCGTGAAGCTGATCGGCAACCCGCAGATCATGCGGATCGCCACCAAGCACGGCATGCCACACCCGATGCTGATGCGGTTCGTACTCAAGCTCCTGGCCAACCTGACCGACCCGCGCGGCGGGGACGCGATGGACCGGGTGATCAACGCGATGACCAAGGTGGCGCCGGCCGTGTAGGCGGAACCACCACCCCCGAGCAGCGTGGCCCGGGTAGCGGTGAATAGTGTGAATTTGGTTAACGACCAAGTAATGACCGACCGAGGGCAGGGAAGGACGGGCCGGAGGCAACCATGTCGCTTTCGCCTTACGTACCCATCATCGGGCTGTTCGCGCTGGCAGCGGCCTTTGCGCTGTTCTCGGTCGTGGCCGCGCGCCTGGCCGGGCCACACCGCTACAACAAGGCGAAGCTCGAGGCGTACGAGTGCGGTATCGAGCCCAGCCCGGAACCGGTCGGCGGTGGCCGGATCCCGGTCAAGTTCTACCTGACCGCGATGATGTTCATCATCTTCGACATCGAGATCATCTTCCTGGTCCCGTGGGCGGTGGCGTTCGACCAGCTCGCCCTCTTCGGCTACCTGGCGGTCTCGCTGTTCATCGTCACCGTGTCCGTCGCGTACGCCTACGAGTGGCGGCGCGGCGGCCTGGACTGGGCCTGAGGGGAGGAGAGCGCGCGATGGGTATCGAGGAGAAGCTCCCGAGCGGCGTCCTGCTCACCAGCGTCGAGAAGTTGGTGAACTGGTCGCGCAAGTCGTCGTTCTGGGGGGCCACCTTCGGGCTGGCCTGCTGCGCCATCGAGATGATGGCCGCCGGCGCACCCCACTACGACCTGGGCCGCTGGGGCATGGAGGTCTTCCGCGCCTCGCCCCGACAGGCCGACCTGATGATCGTCGCCGGCCGGGTCAGCCAGAAGATGGCCCCGGTGCTGCGGCAGATCTACGACCAGATGGCCGAGCCCCGCTGGGTGCTGTCGATGGGCGTCTGCGCCAGCAGCGGCGGCATGTTCAACAACTACGCGATCGTCCAGGGTGTCGACCACGTGGTGCCGGTCGACATGTACCTGCCCGGCTGCCCGCCCCGGCCGGAGATGCTCATCGACGCGATCCTCAAGCTGCGCGAGAAGATCATGTACGAGCCGCTCGGCGCCAACGGCCGCAAGATGCTCGCCGCCCGCCAGGCCCGCGGCGACGTGCCGGTGGTCGCACCCGGGTCGATGCCGTCCTCCTACCGCTCCGACAAGACCCGCCGGGCCGAGTGGGAGCAGGCCGTCCGGGAGGGCCGCGAGGAACAGCTGCGGATCGAGAACTGGATGAAGGCAGAGCGGCATCTGCAGGGAGGCGGACGCTGGTGACCGGGCCGGAGAAGGAGAACGCCACGCCGGTGGGCGGCGACGGGACGTCGGAGCCGGTCAACGGGGAGCCGCCGGTCGACGTGCCGGTCAACCCGTCGGAGACCGCCGGTCGCCCCGGCGGCCCGGACAGCCCCAGCGGCGCGGCCGGCGAACCGGCCGGCCCGACCGGCGGTGGTCTGCCGGTCGCCCCGCCGCCGGTGGGCGCCACCAGCGGGGCACCCGCCGAATTCCCGCCGGCCAGCGGCGCCGGCCGCGGGATGTTCGGCATCCAGGGCTCCGGCGACACCTCCGGCTTCGGCGGGCTGGTCCGGCCCCGGGCCGGCATCGTGGACAGCCCTCGCCCGTACGGCGGCTACTTCGACGAGGTGCACGACGCGCTGCAGGAGGCGTACCCGGCCTTCTCCGACGCGATCGAGCACGTCGTCGTCGACCGGGGCGAGCTGACCCTGCACATCAAGGCCGAGCGGATCGCCGAGGTCTGCCAGGTGCTGCGCGACGACGAGTCGCTGCGGTTCGAGTTCTGCTCGTCGGTCTCCGGCGTCGACTACCTCGGCTCCGACGCCCGCCGGCTGCACGTGGTCTACCAGCTCACCTCGATGACCTACCGGCGCCGGCTGCGGCTGGAGGTCGCGGTGAGCGCCGACCGGCCGCAGGTGCCGAGCGTCACCGCCGTCTACCCCACCGCCGACTGGCAGGAGCGGGAGGCGTACGACATGTTCGGCGTGGTCTTCACCGGCCACCCCGCGCTGACCCGGATCCTGATGCCGGACGACTGGGAGGGGCACCCGCAGCGCAAGGACTACCCGCTCGGCGGCGTGCCCGTCGAGTACAAGGGCGCCGAGATCCCACCGCCGGACCAGCGGAGGAGCTACCAATGACCGCACCCCAGACGGACCCCACGTACGCCCAGGAACGGGAAACCACGGAAGGCAAGGTCTTCACCGTCACCGGTGGCGACTGGGAATCGGTCGTCTCCGGCACCGACCCGCTGCACGACGAGCGGATCGTGGTCAACATGGGGCCGCAGCACCCGTCCACGCACGGGGTGCTCCGGCTGGTGCTGGAGCTGGAGGGCGAGACCGTCCGGGAGTGCCGGATGGTGGTCGGCTATCTGCACACCGGCATCGAGAAGAACCTCGAATACCGCAACTGGGTGCAGGGCAGCACCTTCGTGACCCGGATGGACTACCTGGCGCCGATCTTCAACGAGACGGCGTACAGCCTCGCGGTGGAGAAGCTGCTCGGCATCACCGACCAGGTCACCGAGCGGGCCACCATCATCCGGGTGCTGATGATGGAGCTGAACCGGATCGCCTCGCACCTGGTCTGGGTCGCCACCACCGCGATGGAGCTGGGCGCGGTGAACGTCATGCTCTACGGCTTCCGCGAGCGGGAGTACGTGCTGGAGATCTTCGAAATGGTCACCGGCCTGCGGATGAACATGGCGTACGTCCGGCCGGGCGGGGTCGCCCAGGACGTGCCGGACGAGGCGATCGTCAAGATCCGCGAGTTCCTGAAGATCCTGCCGAAGCGGCTCAAGGAGTACGAGGACCTCCTCTCCGGCCAGCCGATCTGGCTGGAGCGGACCCAGAACGTGGCGGTGCTGGACGTCACCGGCTGCCTGGCGCTGGGCACCACCGGGCCGGTGCTGCGCTCCGCCGGGCTGCCCTGGGACCTGCGCAAGACCCAGCCGTACTGCGGCTACGAGAACTACGAGTTCGACGTGCCGACCACCGAGAGCGGCGACGTCTGGGGCCGCTACCTGGTCCGGATGGCCGAGATGCGCGAGTCGATGAAGATCATCGAGCAGGCGTTGGACCGGCTCAAGCCCGGCCCGATCATGGTCGCCGACAAGAAGATCGCCTGGCCCGCCCAGCTTGCCATCGGCGTCGACGGGATGGGTAACTCGCTGGAGCACGTCGCCAAGATCATGGGTCAGTCGATGGAGTCGCTGATCCACCACTTCAAGCTGGTCACCGAGGGCTTCCGGGTGCCACCCGGCCAGGTCTACGTGGAGATCGAGGCGCCGCGCGGCACGCTCGGCGTACACGCGGTCTCCGACGGCGGCACCCGGCCCTACCGGGTGCACTACCGCGAGCCGAGCTTCGTCAATCTGCAGGCCATCCCCGCGATGGCCGAGGGTGGTCTGATCGCCGACGTGATCGCCGGCGGCGCCTCGCTGGACCCCGTGATGGGTGGGTGTGATCGATAGTGCTTGCCAACGAAACCCTCCGGAAGCGGGCCGACGAGATCGTCGCCCGCTACCCCGCCGACCGGTCCCGCTCGGCGCTGCTGCCGCTGCTGCACCTGGTGCAGTCCGAGGAGGGCTACGTCTCGCCGGCGGGTGTCGAGTTCTGCGCCGAGGTGCTCGGCCTGAACAAGGCCCAGGTCGGCGCGGTGGCCACCTTCTACACCATGTACAAGCGCCGCCCCACCGGTGACTGGCTGGTGAGCGTCTGCACCAACACCATGTGCAACGTGCTCGGCGGCCAGCAGGTCTACGACACCCTGGTCGAGCACCTGGGCGTCGGGCACGACGAGACCACCGAGGATGGCACCATCACCCTGGAGCACGCCGAGTGCCTGGCGGCCTGCGACTACGGCCCGGTGATGACGGTCAACTACGACTTCTTCGACCAGGTCGACCCGCAGACGGCGGTCGGGGTGGTCGACGAGCTGCGGGCCGGCAACCGCCCCACGCCCAGCCGCGGCGCCCGGCTCTGCACCCTCAAGGAGATGTCGATCCAGCTGGCCGGCTTCGCCGACCCGCGTCCGGAGGCGGTCGCCGACGGGGTGGCCGGCGAACCGACCCTGCGCGGCCTGCGCCTGGCCGAGCAGCACGGCATCTCGGTGGCCGGCTTCGACCCGAACACCCCGATCACCCAACCGGCCACCGACGACAAGCCCGCGCCGGCTGGCAAGGCAGCGCCGGCTGGCAAGGCAGCGCCGGCCGACAAGCCCGCGCCGGACAACAAGGCGGCCGCGGCCGGCAAGCCGGACGGGAAGCCGGCCCCGGTCGCCAGCACCGGTGCGGCGGAGTCGGACACCCGGCCGGCCGGGGCGACCGGCAGCACCGCGCCGGACGCCAAGGCCCCCGACGACAAGTCGCCGGAGATCCGGGCCGCCGAGACCCGGGCGCCGGACGCGCAAACCCCCGCACCCGACGCCCCGGGCAGCAAGGACCCGGTCGACGGGGTGCCGCCGGACTCTCCGGACGCGAAGGCCGCTGAAGCGGCCGGGGCGGCCGCCAACGAGCCGGCCAGCGACGGCAAGCCGGCCGGCGACGACGCGGAGCCGCAGGAGCGCAACCTCAGGGAGGCGGAGAAGTGACGGTGCCTTCACGGGCGACGTTGGAGAAGCTGACCCCGGTGCTCACCAAGCGCTGGCTGTCGCCGGACGCCTGGCGGCGCGACGTCTACGAACAGCTCGACGGGTACGCCGCGCTGCGCAAGGCGCTGGCGGTCGCCCCCGACGACCTGATCCAGCTCATCAAGGACTCCGGGCTGCGCGGCCGCGGCGGTGCCGGCTTCCCGACCGGCCTGAAGTGGGGCTTCATCCCGCAGGGCGACGGCAAGCCGCACTACCTGGTGGTCAACGCCGACGAGGGCGAGCCGGGCACCTGCAAGGACCTGCCGCTGATGACCCACGACCCGCACTCGCTGGTCGAGGGCGTCATCATCGCCTCGTACGCGATCCGGGCCAACCGGGCCTACATCTACATCCGCGGCGAGGCCGTGCACGCCGCCCGCCGGCTGCGCAACGCGGTCGCCGAGGCGTACGCGGCCGGCTACCTCGGCACCGACATCCTGGGCACCGGGTTCGACCTGGAGTTGGTGGTGCACAGCGGCGCCGGGGCGTACATCTGCGGCGAGGAGACGGCGCTGCTGGACTCGCTGGAGGGCTTCCGCGGCCAGCCCCGGCTGCGCCCGCCGTTCCCGGCCACCCACGGTCTGTACGCCAGCCCGACCGTGGTCAACAACGTCGGCACCATCGCCAGCGTGCCGTACATCGTGCTCGGCGGCGCCGCCTGGTGGAAGTCGATGGGCACCGAGAAGTCCGCCGGACCGATGATCTACTCGCTGTCGGGTCGGATCGCCAACCCCGGCCAGTACGAGTGCGGGCTCGGCATCACCCTGCGCGAGCTGATCGAGCTGGCCGGCGGCATGCTGCCCGGCCACAACCTGCGGTTCTGGACCCCGGGCGGCTCGTCCACCCCGCTGCTCACCGCCGAGCACCTGGACGTCCCGCTGGACTTCGAGGGGGTGGCCGCGGCCGGCTCGATCCTCGGCACCACCGCCACCCAGATCTTCTCCGACCAGGACTGCCCGGTCTACGCGACCTACCGGTGGCTGGAGTTCTACCACCACGAGTCGTGCGGCAAGTGCACCCCGTGCCGGGAGGGGAACTACTGGATGGTCCGGGTCTACCGGCGGATCCTCGCCGGCCAGGGCACCCAGGAGGACCTGGACACCCTGCTGGACACCTGTGACAACATCCTGGGCCGGTCGTTCTGCGGCCTGGGTGACGGCGCGACCAGCCCGGTGACCTCGTCGCTGAAGTACTTCAAGCAGGACTACCTCGACTACATCGAGGGCCGGACAGCTCCCATGCTGTCCGAGAAGACCCTGGTAGGAGCGCACTAAATGACGGACGTCGCCAAGCCAACCGACAGCGTCACGCTCACCATCGACGGGATCGAGGTGACCGCGCCGAAGGGCGCCCTGCTGATCCGGGTCGCCGAGAAGCTGGGCATCGAGATCCCCCGGTTCTGCGACCACCCGCTGCTGGCCCCGGCCGGCGCCTGCCGGCAGTGCCTGGTCGACGTCGAGGGCCAGCGCAAGCCGGTCGCCTCCTGCACCCAGCCGGTCGCCGACGGCATGGTGGTCCGCACCCAGCTCACCTCCCCGGTCGCCAAGAAGGCGCAGGAGGGGATCATGGAGCTGCTGCTGGTCAACCACCCGCTCGACTGCCCGATGTGCGACAAGGGCGGCGAGTGCCCGCTGCAGAACCAGGCGATGTCCACCGGCCGCACCGACTCCCGCTTCCACGAGCACAAGCGGGAGTACCCCAAGCCGGTGAACATCTCCAGCCAGGTGCTGCTCGACCGCGAACGGTGCGTGCTCTGCCAGCGCTGCACCCGGTTCTCCGAGGAGATCGCCGGGGACAAGTTCATCGACCTGATGGGCCGGTCCAGCGCCGAGGAGATCAACGTCTACCGGGACGAGGTCTACGGCGGCGGCGACGAGACCGACGCCGAGGGCGAGGGCGACGTCCCGTTCAACTCGTACTTCTCCGGCAACACCGTGCAGATCTGCCCGGTCGGCGCGCTCACCGGCGCCCAGTACCGGTTCCGGGCCCGGCCGTTCGACCTGGTCTCCACCCCGAGCGTCTGCGAACACTGCTCGGCCGGCTGCGCCCAGCGCACCGACCACCGGCGTGGCAAGGTGACCCGCCGGCTGGCCGGCGACGACCCGGCGGTCAACGAGGAGTGGAACTGCGACAAGGGCCGGTGGGGGTTCCGCTACGCCACCGCCTTCGACCGGCTCACCACCCCGATGGTCCGGGACGCCGGCACCGGCGAACTGCGCGAGGCGTCCTGGAGTGAGGCGCTGGCCGTGGCCGCCGACGGGCTGCGGGAGGCCCGGGACGGGGCGCACGGGGTGGGCGTACTCACCGGCGGCCGGTTGACCGTCGAGGACGCCTACGCGTACGCGAAGTTCGCCCGGGTGGCGCTGCAGACCAACGACATCGACTTCCGGGCCCGGCCGGTCTCGGCCGAGGAGACCGAGTTCCTGGCCAGCAACGTCGCCGGAATCACCGAGGTCACCTACGCCGACCTGGACAAGGCGTCGGCCGTGGTGATCGCCGGGCTGGAGCCGGAGGAGGAGTGCCCGATCCTCTTCCTGCGGCTGCGCAAGGCGTACCTCAAGCGCGGGCTGCCGGTGCTGGCGGTCGCGCCGTTCGCCAGCCGGGGACTGACCAAGCTCGGCGCCACCGTGGTCACCGCCGTCCCCGGTCAGGAGGCCCGGGTGCTGGCCGACGAGGAGAGCATCGCCAGCGCGCTGCGGGAGCGGCCGGCCGGCGCCGGCACCCCGGTGCTGCTGGTCGGCGAGCGGCTGGCCGCCGTACCCGGTGGGCTGTCGGCCGCGGCGGCACTCGCCGCCCGCACCGGCGCGAAGCTGGCCTGGGTGCCCCGCCGGGCCGGCGACCGCGGCGCGGTCGAGGCCGGCTGCCTGCCCAACCTGCTCCCCGGCGGCCGACCGGTCACCGACCCGGCGGCCCGGGCCGAGCTGACCGGCGCCTGGGACGTCGCCGCCGGGACGATCCCGAGCCGCGCCGGCCGCGACACCGACGAGATCATCGCCGCCGCCGCCGAGGGCCGGCTGGGCGCCCTGGTGGTGGCCGGGGTCGACCCGGCCGACCTGGCCGACCCCCGGCAGGCCGAGGCCGCCCTCGACCGGGTGCCGTTCCTGGTCAGCCTGGAGCTGCGGCGCAGCGCGGTGAGTCGGCGAGCCGACGTGGTGCTGCCGGTCGCCCCGGTGGTGGAGAAGGCCGGCAGCTTCCTGGACTGGGAGGGCCGGCTGCGCACCTTCGAGGCGGTCCTGAACACCACCGCGATGAACGACGCCCGGGTGCTCGACGCGCTCGGCGCGCAGCTCGGCGTGCGGCTCGGCACCGGCGACGTGAACAGCACCCGGCGCGAGCTGGGCACCCTGCCGTCGACAAAGGCCGACCGGCCGGCCGCGCCGGGCGTCGAGCCGGCCGACCCGGTCCGGACCGGCGCCGGCGAGGCGGTGCTGGCCACCTGGCACCAGCTCATCGACCTGGGCAGCCTGACCGACGGGGACGAACACCTCGGCGGCACCGCCCGCCCGCCGGTGGTCCGGCTCGGCAAGGAGACCGCGGCGGCGCTCGGCGTCGCCGACGGCGACCCGGTCACGGTCGGCACCGACCGGGGCGCGCTCACCCTGCCGGCCGAGATCACCGACATGCCCGACGACGTGGTCTGGCTGCCGACCAATTCGCCCGGCTCGACGGTGCGCCGCAGTCTCGGCGTCACCTCGGGCGCGGTCGTCCGGCTCGCCGCGGGGGCGGCCGGTCCGCTGCTCGCCAGCGCAGGAGGTGGTGAACGGTGACGGCGTCCTACCTGGCGGTGGACCCGACGCTGCAGGACTTCGGCCAGGACCCCTGGTGGCTGGTCCTGGCGAAGGTGCTCTTCGGCTTCGTCTTCGCGGTGGTCTGCACCCTGCTCGGGGTCTGGTTCGAGCGGCGGGTGGTGGCCCGGATGGGCCAGCGGCCCGGCCTCAACCAGGTCGGCCCGTTCGGGCTGCTGCAGACCCTCGCCGACGGTCTCAAGATGGCCTTCAAGGAGGACATCCTGCCGAAGTCGGCGGACCGGTTCGTCTTCCTGATCGCGCCGACCATCTCGGTGGTCTGCTCGGTCACCGTGATCTCGGTGATCCCGTTCGGGCCGATGGTGAGCATCTTCGGCAACCAGACGCCGCTGCAGATCACCGACATCCCGGTCTCGGTGCTGCTGATCCTGGCCTGCTCGTCGATGGCCGTCTACGGCAGCGTGCTCGGCGGCTGGGCCTCCGGCTCCACCTACCCGCTGCTCGGCGGGTTGCGCTCCAGCGCCCAGATGATCTCGTACGAGCTGGCGCTGGGGTTGTCGGTGCTGGCGGTCTTCCTCACCGCCGGCACCCTGTCCACCTCCCAGATCGTCGCCGCCCAGGCCGACGGCACCCGGATCGTCCTGCCGGACTGGCTCGGCGGCCTGGAGTTCGCCACCCCGGGCTGGTACGCGCTGCTGCTGCTGCCCAGCTTCCTGGTCTTCTTCGTCTCCATCGTCGGCGAGACCAACCGGGCGCCCTTCGACCTGCCCGAGGCCGAGTCCGAGCTGGTCGCCGGCTACATGACCGAGTACAGCTCGCTGAAGTTCGCGCTCTTCATGCTCTCCGAGTACGTCGCCATGGTGAGCATGTCCGCCTTCACCGTCACCATGTTCCTCGGTGGCTGGCGGGCTCCGGCGCCGATCACCACCATCTGGGCGGGCGCCAACTCCGGCTGGTGGCCACTGCTCTGGTTCTTCGGCAAGGTGCTCGTCCTGGTCTTCGTCTTCGTCTGGCTGCGGGGCACCCTGCCCCGGCTGCGCTACGACCAGTTCATGCGGCTGGGCTGGAAGGTCCTGATCCCGATCAGCCTGGTCTGGGTGATGGTGCTCGGCGGAATCCGGCTGATGCAGGGCAGCGCGCTGGACACCAACCAGCGCCGCTGGGTCGCCGGCATCGGCATCGCCGTCGTACTGGTGGTGATGGTCTTCTGGCCGTCGCGCAAGAAGGCGGCCCCGCTGACCGCGCAGGAGCAGGCCGACGCCCACCCCCGGGGCAGCTTCCCGATCCCACCGCTGGACCTGCAGGTCCCGCCGAGCCCGCGGGCCCGGCGCGCGGTGGCCGAGCGGGAGCCCGCCAACGTCGGCGCCGGGCCGGTCTACGACGCGGGCGAGCCCGGCCCGGAAAAGGAGAGCTGAGATGGGCGCGATCATCGATTCGGTAAAGGGTTTCGGGGTCACCTTCTCGCACATGTTCAAGAAGGTCGTCACCACCGACTACCCGTTCGGCGGGCCGCCGGTTTCGGCGCCGCGGTACCACGGCCGGCACATCCTCAACCGGCACCCGGACGGGCTGGAGAAGTGCATCGGGTGTGAACTCTGCGCCTGGGCCTGCCCGGCCGACGCGATCTACGTCGAGGGTGGCGACAACACCGAACGGGAGCGCTACTCGCCCGGCGAGCGGTACGCCAGCATCTACCAGATCAACTACGCCCGCTGCATCTTCTGCGGGCTCTGCATCGAGGCGTGCCCGACCCGTTCGCTGACCATGAGCAACGAGTACGAGCTGGCCCGCGACTCCCGGCAGGACCTGATCTTCACCAAGGAGCAGCTGCTCGCGCCGCTACTGCCCGGGATGGAGCAGCCGCCACACCCGATGCGGCTGGGCGAGAGCGAGAAGGACTACTACCTCGGCGCGCTCACCGAACCGGGCACCTCCGCCGGCGCCGAGCGGGCGCCCTGGTCCGACCAGGGCACGGTCGACGGCTCCGGCACGGTCAGTGGCTCCGGCTCGGTGGAGGACACCATCGCCCCGGCCGGCTCGAACCCGACGGGAGCCGCGTCATGACCGAGGTGTACGCCGCCGGGGAGGTCGCCACCGGCGAGGCGGTCGTCTTCTGGGTGCTGGCGCCGCTGGCGCTGCTGGGGGCGCTCGGCATGGTCTGGGCCCGCAACGCGGTGCACTCCGCGCTCTGGCTGGTGCTGACCATGCTCAGCCTGGGCGTCTTCTACGTGGTGCAGGCCGGACCGTTCATCGGCATGGTGCAGATCATCGTCTACACCGGCGCCATCATGATGCTCTTCCTCTTCGTCCTGATGCTCGTCGGCCGGGACGCCTCCGACTCGCTCATCGAGACTCTGCGCGGCCAGCGGATCGCCGCCGTCGCGCTGGGCGCCGGCTTCGCGGCCCTGGTCGGTGCCGGCGTCTACCGGGCGGTGAGCGGCACCGTCGCGGTCGGGCTGGACGAGGCCAATGCGCAGGGCAACGTGCAGGGCATCGCCGCCCTGCTCTTCTCCGACTACCTGCTCGCCTTCGAGGCCACCGCGGCGCTGCTGATCACCGCCGCGGTCGGCGCGCTGGTGCTGGCGCACATCGAGAAGCGCAAGGAGGAGAAGCTCGACCAGCCGACGGCCATGCGGGCCCGGTTCCGGCCGGGCAACTACCCCGGCCCGAAGCCCGGCCCGGGGGTCTTCGCCACCTCAAGCTCGGTGGCCACCCCGGCCCGGCTGCCGGACGGCAGCCTCTCCGAGCGGAGCGTCTCCACCATCCTGCCGGTGCGGGAGCTGGAATCGGCCGAGCGCGCGCTGAAGGGGACCGAGAAGTGACTCCCGACTACTACCTGGTGCTGTCCGCCGTGCTGTTCACCGTCGGCGCGGTCGGCGTGCTGATCCGGCGCAACGCCATCGTGGTGTTCATGTGCATCGAGCTGATGCTGAACGCGGCGAACCTGGCGCTGGTCACCTTCAGCCGGATCAACGGCGACCTGAACGGGCAGATCATGGCCTTCTTCGTCATGGTCGTGGCCGCCGCCGAGGTCGTGGTCGGGCTGGCCATCATCATGGCGATCTTCCGGACTCGCCGCTCCGCGAGCGTCGACGACGCCAACCTGTTGAAGTACTAAGAGGGGCCTCCAGGTGGAACACACTGTCGAGTACGCCCAGGGGACCGGGCTACTGAGCAGCGTCTGGCTGCTGGTGGCCATCCCGTTGGCCAGTGCCGCGATCCTGCTGCTGCTCGGCCGGCGCGTGGACCGGTGGGGACACTGGCTCGGGGTGGCCAGCGTCGGCGCCGCGTTCGTCCTCGGCCTGACCTACTTCTTCCAGCTACGCGGCCTGGAGAACAAGTCGGTCGAGGTGAGCCTCTGGGAGTTCTTCGCGGTCGGCGGCCTCAACGTCGACTTCGGGCTGCTGTTCGACCCGCTGGCCGCCGTCTTCGTCCTGCTGATCACCGGCGTGGGCTTCCTGATCCACGTCTACGCGGTCGGCTACATGGCACACGACGCCGGCCGGCGGAAGTTCTTCGGGTACTTCAACCTGTTCGTCGCCGCCATGCTGCTGCTGGTGCTCGGCAACAACTACGTGATGCTCTACGTCGGCTGGGAGGGCGTCGGGCTGGCGTCGTACCTGCTGATCTCGTTCTGGACCGACCGGCCGAGCGCGGCCACCGCCGGCAAGAAGGCGTTCCTGATGAACCGGGTCGGCGACGCCGGGCTGGCGATCGCGATCTTCATCATGTTCGCCACCCTCGGCACCACCCAGTACGACGAGGTGTTCAACGGCGTCGAAGGGCTGGCCGCCGGCACGATCCTGGTGATGGGGCTGCTGCTCCTGCTCGGCGCGGCCGGCAAGTCCGGCCAGTTCCCGCTGCAGGCCTGGCTGCCCGACGCGATGGAGGGTCCGACCCCGGTCTCCGCGCTGATCCACGCCGCCACCATGGTCACCGCCGGGGTCTACCTGATCGCCCGGTCCAACCCGATCTTCTCCGAGAACGCCACCCTGCAGACCGTGGTGGTCAGCGTCGGCGCGCTGACCCTGCTGATCGGCTGCGTCATCGGCGCGGCGAAGGACGACATCAAGCGGGTGCTGGCCTGGTCCACGGTCAGCCAGATCGGCTACATGTTCCTCGGCGTCGGGCTCGGCGGCGGGGCGTACGCGTTGGCCATCGTCCACCTGCTGGCGCACGGCTTCTTCAAGGCCAACATGTTCCTCGGCGCCGGCTCGGTGATGCACGGCATGAAGGACCAGGTCGACATCCGCCGGTTCGGTGCCCTGTCGAAGTACATGAAGATCACCTGGATCACCTTCGGCACCGGCTGGCTGGCGATCATCGGCATCCCACCGCTGTCCGGCTACTTCTCCAAGGAGCCGATCATCGCCGCCGCGTTCGAGCGGGGCGACTGGACCTCCTGGCTGTTCGGCGGGGCCGCGCTGCTCGGCGCCGGGCTCACCGCGTTCTACATGACCCGGCTGTTCGTGCTGACCTTCCACGGGCCGAAGCGGTGGACCGAGGACATCGACCACCCGCACGAGTCGCCGCCGATCATGACGGTGCCGCTGATCCTGCTCGGCATCGGTTCCGTCGCGGCTGGCGCGCTGATGGTCAGCTCGGTGCCGAACTGGCTCGCCCCGGTGCTGCCCGAGGCCGAGGGTGAGGCCCACGGCGTGCTGTCGCACACCGCCGTGACGATCCTCTCCATCGTGGTGACCGTGCTCGGCGCCGGCCTGGCCTGGGCGCTGTTCCGGGGCGGCACGGCGCTGCAGCCGCGCCCGGCCGGCGTGCTGGTGACCGCCGCCCGGCGCAACCTCTACACCGACGCGTTCAACGAGGCGGTCTTCGAGAAGCCCGGCATCTTCCTCACCCGGGCGCTTGTCTTCCTCGACAACCGGGGCATCGACGAGCTGGTCAACGGGCTCGCCGCCACGGTGGGCGGCGGATCCGGCCGGCTGCGCCGGCTGCAGACCGGCTTCGTGCGGTCGTACGCGATGTCGATCCTCACCGGGGCGCTGCTGGTGGTGGGGGCGTTCCTGGCGCTGCAGATGGGGTGGCTCGCATAATGTCCGACTTCCCGTTCCTCTCGGTGCTGACCCTCGCGCCGCTGGTCGGCGCGCTGGTCGTGGCGTTCCTGCCGCGGCGGCGGCCGGAGCTGGCCAAATGGGTCGCCTTCATCTGGTCGCTGGCGGTGCTCGCGCTGTCGGTGGTGATGTGGCTCGCCTTCGAGATCGGCGGCGAACGGCTGCAGTTCCGCGAGTCGTACGCCTGGATTCCGCGCTGGGGGGTCAACTTCACCTTCGCCGCCGACGGCATCGCGCTGGTGATGCTGATGCTGATCGCGGTCCTGGTGCCGCTGGTGATCCTGGCCTCCTGGAAGGACGCCGAGGCGTCCAAGCGGTCGGTGCCGGTCTACTTCGCCCTGCTGCTGGTCCTCGAATGCACCATGATCGGCGTCTTCGCCGCCGCCGACGTGTTCCTGTTCTACGTCTTCTTCGAGGTCATGCTCGTCCCGATGTACTTCCTGATCGGCAGCTACGGCGGCCACCAACGGCAGTACGCGGCGGTGAAGTTCTTCCTCTACTCGCTCGTCGGCGGCCTGTTCATGCTGGCCGCGGTGATCGGGCTCTGGGTGCTGGGCGGCAAGACCTTCGACTGGCAGACCCTCACCGAGGTCGACCTGTCCACCGGGGCCGAGCGCTGGCTGTTCCTCGGCTTCTTCGTGGCGTTCGCGATCAAGGCGCCGTTCTTCCCGTTCCACACCTGGCTGCCGGACGCCGGTGGCGCCGCCCCGGCCGGCGCGGCCGCGCTGCTGGTCGGCGTGCTGGACAAGGTCGGCACCTTCGGCATCCTGCGGTACTGCCTGCCGCTGTTCCCGGAGGCGTCGCGGTGGTTCGCGCCGTGGGCGCTCGGGCTGGCGGTGATCGGCATCATCTACGCCGCGTTGCTCGCGGTCGGGCAGAACGACCTCAAGCGGCTGGTGTCGTACACCTCGATCGCGCACTTCGGCTTCATCGGGGTCGGCATCTTCGCCTTCACCACCCAGGCCGGCACCGGCGCGGTGCTCTACATGGTCAACCACGGGCTCGCCACCGGCCTACTCTTCCTGGTGGTCGGCATGCTGGTGGCCCGCCGCGGCTCGGCGCTGATCAGCGACTTCGGCGGCGCCGGCAAGCTGGTGCCGGTGCTGGCCGGGGTGCTCTTCTTCGCCGGTCTGGCCTCGCTGGCGCTACCCGGCACGGCCCCGTTCGTCTCCGAGTTCCTGGTCCTGATCGGCACCTTCACGGTGAACAAGCCGGTCGCGGTGATCGCCACCCTCGGCATCATCCTGGCCGCGGCCTACGTGCTGTGGATGGTGCAGCGGACCACCCAGGGCACCCTCAACCCGGCGCTGACCGGGGTGGAGGGCATGCGCAAGGACCTCAACCTGCGGGAGAAGGTCGTGGTCGCCCCGCTGATCGCGCTGCTCCTGCTGCTCGGCTTCTACCCGAAGCCGGTGATCGACGTGATCAACCCCGCCGTCCAGGCGACCATGCAGGACGTTGGGAAGACCGACCCGGCCCCGACGGTCGGCACGGTCCAGGAGGCGGCCCGGTGAGCCCGCTGGCGTTCACGGTCCGGCACGGAAGGATGGCACGGTGACTGACTTCACGGCCCCGGGGATCGACTGGGCGGCGCTCGCGCCGATCCTGATCCTGTTCGGCGCGGCCTGCGTGGGGGTGCTGGTGGAGGCGTTCGTGCCCCGCCGCGCCCGGCACCTGGTGCAGCTCGTGATCGGGCTGCTCGCGCTGGTCGCCGCCCTGGTGATGGTGGTCCGCAGCGCGGATTCGCGGACCCTCACCGCCGGCGGCGCGGTCGCCATCGACGGACCCACCGTCTTCCTGCAGGGCGCGATCATCGTGCTCGCGGCGATGGCGCTGCTGCTGATCGGCGAGCGGTCGGTGGAGCGCGGCGGCGCGTTCGTCGCCCAGGCCGCCGTGCCGGTGAACTCGGAGCTCGACAAGGAGCAGACCGTCCGGTCCGCCGGGGCGACCGAGGTCTACCCGCTGACCATCTTCGCGGTGGCCGGCATGCTGCTCTTCGTCGCCGCGAACGACCTGCTGACCATGTTCGTGGCGCTGGAGGCGTTCTCGCTGCCGCTCTACCTGCTCTGCGCGATGGCCCGCCGCCGGCGGCTGCTCAGCCAGGAGGCGGCGCTGAAGTACTTCCTGCTCGGCGCGTACTCGTCGGCGTTCTTCCTGTTCGGGGTGGCGCTGATCTACGGCTTCACGGTCGGGGTGACCGACGGGCCGGAGGGCAGCGCGCCCGGCGGCGTCGACTTCGGCACCATCCGGGCGGCGGTCGGCGAGTCGACGGCCAGCCCGATCCTGCTCTTCGCCGGCATCGCGCTGCTCTCGGTCGGGCTGCTGTTCAAGGTGGCCGCCGCGCCGTTCCACGTCTGGACGCCGGACGTCTACCAGGGCGCCCCCACCCCGATCACCGGCTTCATGGCCGCTTGCACGAAGGTGGCCGCGTTCGGCGCGCTGCTGCGGGTCTTCTACGTCGCGTTCTCGGGCGCGGCCTGGGACTTCACCCCGGTGCTCGGCGCGGTGGCGGTGCTGACCATGCTGGTCGGCGCGGTGCTCGCCGTCACCCAGACCGACATCAAGCGGCTGCTGGCGTACTCGTCGGTCGCCAACGCCGGCTATCTGCTGGTGGGGGTGCTGGCGCTCAGCCGGGACGGCCTGTCCAGCACGATGTTCTACCTGGTCGCGTACGGGTTCACGGTGATCGCCGCGTTCGCGGTGGTGACCCTGGTCCGGGACGGCGACGGGGAGGCCACCCACCTGTCCCGGTGGGCCGGGCTGGGCCGCCGGTCGCCGCTTGTCGCGGGGCTGTTCACCTTCCTCCTGCTCGCCTTCGCCGGCATCCCGATGACCAGCGGCTTCATGAGCAAGTTCGCGGTGTTCGGGGCGGCGCTGGACGGCGGGCAGACCTGGCTGGTGATCGCCGGGGTGCTCAGCAGCATGATCCTCGCCTTCCCGTACCTGCGGGTGGTGGTGCTGATGTGGCTCTCCGAGCCGGGTGAGTCGACGCCGACCGTCTCGGTGCCCGGCGGGCTGAGCTCCGCCGCCATCACGATCGGGGTGGCCGTGACCCTGGTGCTCGGGGTGGCACCGACGCCGCTGCTGGACCTCGCCGACGGTGCCGCCCAGTTCGTCCGATGACCGCCGCCGGGCGGTGACCGTCGCCACGGTTACTCTGCGCCGCCCCCGACCAGGGGCGGTGGCCCCGGTGTGGCATGGTTGAGGGCGTGGGGAGACCGGCTGGCGGCGGCCTGACAGCGATCGGGCTCGACTTCGTCGACGCCCGGGTCGAGGCGTCGGTGCTGACCGTGCTGGAGGGCGTCGAGGCCGAGCTGCGCAGCAGCGTGGCCAGCGCCGACCCGTTCGTGACCGAGGCCGCCCGGCACCTGGTGGAGGCGGGCGGCAAGCGGTTCCGGCCGTTGCTGGTGGCGCTCGGCGCCCAGTTCGGCGATCCGACCGGCGACCAGGTGGTCAAGGCGGCCGTGGTGATGGAGCTCACCCACCTGGCGACGCTGTACCACGACGACGTGATGGAC
Source organism: Solwaraspora sp. WMMD1047 (assembly GCF_029626155.1). Classification (NCBI taxonomy): domain Bacteria; kingdom Bacillati; phylum Actinomycetota; class Actinomycetes; order Micromonosporales; family Micromonosporaceae; genus Solwaraspora; species Solwaraspora sp. WMMD1047. The sequence continues at coordinate 344,900 of NZ_JARUBL010000001.1, forward strand.
GAGGCGGACGTGCGCCGGGGCGCGCCGAGCGCCAACTCCCGGTGGACCAACTCGGTCGCCATCCTGGTCGGTGACTACCTCTTCGCCCGGGCCGCCGACCTGGCGGCCGATCTGGGCACCGAGGCGGTCCGGTTGCAGGCCCGCACCTTCGCCCGGCTGGTGCACGGGCAGATCGCCGAGACGGTCGGCCCCCGGGACGGCCAGGACCCGGTCGCCCATCACCTCTCGGTGATCAGTGAGAAGACCGGGTCGTTGATCGCGACGTCCGCGCGGTTCGGCGGGATGTTCGGCGGCGCGGCCGCCGACCGGGTCGAGGCCCTCGCCGGGTACGGCGAAACGATCGGCGTCGCCTTCCAGCTCTCCGACGACCTGCTCGACATCGCCTCGGACTCGGTGCAGTCCGGCAAGACCCCCGGCACCGACCTGCGCGAGGGGATCCCGACCCTGCCGGTGCTGTACGCGCTCGGCAGCGACGACGCCGACGCCGCCGCCGTGCGGCTGAAGGAGATCCTCTCCGCCGGCCCGGTCACCGACGACGACCAGCACGCCGAGGCGCTGGCGCTGCTCCGCGAGTCGCCCGCCCTCAAGCGGGCCCGGGAGACGGTACGCAGCTACGCCGAGGAGGCCCGGGAGCGGCTGGCCCCGCTGCCAGCCTCGGCCCCCCGGCAGGCGCTGGAATCGCTCTGCGACTTCATCGCCGACCGCACCGGCTGACGGCGCCGGCAGCCGGCCCCGCGGCTGACCGCGCCTTCGGGCCGGCCGACTGCCGGTGGGCCGGCCGACTGCCGGTGGGCCGGCCGATTGCCGGTGGGCCGGCCGATTGCCGGTGGGCCGGCCGGTCCGGCGGCGGGCGTCACCGGCCGGAGCGGCGGCGGTGGGCTAGCAGGAGCTGCCGACCGACCAGCATCAGCGCGGCGGCCAACAGCATCGCCACCGCCCCGGTCAGCCACATCGCCGGGTAGCCGGCGTGCGCGGCGATGGCACCCAACGCCAGCGGACCGACGAAGCCGCCCGCGTACACCCCGGTCTGGGAGATCGAGGAGGCGGCGGCCGGCGCCTGCGGGTGGAGCCGGACCACCGCGAACGTCAGCAGGCCCGGCCAGGCCCAGCCCAGGCCGAAGCCGAGCACCACCCCGGCCAGCACCGCCACCGGCCCGTCCAGGGCCAGCAGGGCCAGCCCCAGGGCGCCGATCAGCAGCATGCCGGCGACGGTGGCGACGTGCCCGCCGGTGCGCCGGTCGGCGAGCCAGCCGGCCAGGATCCGCGCACCGAGGCAGACCACGCTGCCCAGCGTCAGGACGCCGCCGGCGGTCCCGGGGTCGAGTCCTCGGGTCACCGAGGAGTCCACCACGAAGGTGCCGAGGGCGTTCGCCCCGGCCGCGGCGAGGCCGGCGGCGGCGCCGATCACCACCAGCGCGCCGGTGGCCCGGTCGCCGCCGTTGCCGGCCCGCCGGGCGGGGGTGCCCTGTTCGGGCGGGACCACCGCGAGGGCGGCCAGCGCCGCGCCGGCCGCCGCGACGAACGCCCAGCGCCAGCCCACGGTCAGCGCGACAAGCGGCACGGCGGCACCGGCGAAGAGGGTGGAGATCGGGATGGCCGCCTGTTTCACCCCGAAGGACAGGCCCTGCCGGCCGGCCGGGACGCTGCGGCTCAGCGCCGCGTTGCTGGCGAGTTGGCCGAGGGCGTTGGCGCCGGCGCTGAGCCCGAGCAGCACCACCAGGGCGGCGTACGAGCGGGCCAGGCCGGCGATGGCGAGCAGCGAGGCGGCGGAGATCACGATGCCCGCCCGGGCGACCCGGGCGGCGCCGAACCGCTCGACAAGTGCGCCGGACGGGACCGAGGCCAGGGCGCTGATCCCGAAGTAGACGGAGACGGCCAGCCCGAGCCCGGCCGGGGAGAACCGGAGTTCGGTTCCCATCTGCACGGCGAGGCCGCCGACCAGAAAGATCGGCACGACGCAGGCGATGGTGGTGGCGGTGGCGCCGAGCGAGGCGCGGACGGGATGAGCTGGGGCGGGAGGGGTTACGGCCAAGAGTGTGCCTACTTTGAAATCACGCGTAATTCGGCCAATTAAGACGAGCCTACGCGAGCCGCCCGTATGAACCCTTCGTGTCGAACGCTGCACACACGGTCGCCGTACATCTGGCATCCTCGATCCGAACAGGCATTTCGTAGACGGCCTGTTTTTCATATGGTGTAAGTCCCCGGCGGCGGAGGTAGTTGTGCGCGACCCCCTGGCGGAACCTTCGGACCTGATCCGGAGCGTGTCCCGAGCGCTCCGCGTCCTGGAAGCGGTGGGACGAGCCCCGAAGGGCCTGACCGTGAAACAGATCGCGCGGCGGTGCGAGCTCACCGTGGCGACCACGTATCACCTGGTGCGCACGCTGGCCTACGAGGGTTACGTGATCCGGCGCGAGAACGGCACGTACATCGTGGGATTGGAGGTGGCCGACCGCTACCGGGAACTCGTCACGGCCTTCCGGGGCCCGGCCGCGGTGGGAGAGTCGCTGCGCCGGGCCGCCCTGGAGACCGGCTACAGCCACTATCTCGGCCGGTTCATCGGCGGCCAGGTGGCGCTGACCGCGGTGGCGGAGGGTCCGCGGTCGCCGTACGTGGAAGACCTGGTGCCCGGCTTCGACGAGGGCGCCCACGCCACCGCGCTCGGCAAGGCGCTGCTCGCCACCCTCACCCCCGAGCAGCGCTTCCGCTATCTGCGCGAGTACGGCATGCGCCAATTCACCTCCTCGACCCTCACCACCACCGAGACCTTCGAGGCCGACCTGGCCGCCGGCGACCGGCGCGGGATGCAGCTGGAACTCGGACAGTTCCGGCAGGGCGTCGCGTGCGCCGCCGTGCTTGTCGCGCCGGACCGGGACATGGAACGGCGGGTGGTGCTGGCCTGCGCCCTGCCGGCCGCCGAGATGATGACCTCGGCCCGGGTGGTGCGGGCCAAACTGCTCACCGCCGCCCGGTCGATCGGCGACGGCCTGGCCGCCGAGGGGTGACGCGGACGAGGCGCCCGTCCCGGGGTCCACCGGGACGGGCGCCTCGCATCGGGTTGAGGCACTGAGACCGCGGGTCAGCGGCCGATCGGGCCGCCGTCCAGCCGCCAGGTGACCACCACGCCGGGCTTGGCGAAATCGCCGTCCGGCCAGGTCGAGGCCGGGTTCTCCACCGAGGCGCCGGAGAGCTCGCCCGGGTGCTGCACCGCCACGAAGACCGACCGGTTGTCGGTGGTGATGAACGGGCCGCAGGTCTCGGCGCCGATCGGCACGGTCAGGAACTGCTTCAGGTGACCCCGCTCCGGACCCTCGATGGCCGTCGCGAAGAGGCCGTCGTTGCTGCCCAGCGCGTTGCCGTCGGTGGAGATCCAGAGGTTGCCGGCGCCGTCGAAGGCCACGTTGTCGGGGCAGGAGATCGGCGACACCTTGGCCTTGTCGTACCCGGCGAAGTAGGTCGACGGGTCGGTCGGGTCGCCGCAGACGATCGGCAGCGACCAGGCGAAGGTCTCGGCGGCGTTGTCGCCGCCGTCCTCCACCAGCTCCAGTACCTGACCGTGCTTGTTGGCGTTGCGCGGGTTCGCCTCGTCGGCCGGCGGGTTGCCGTTGACGCCCCGGTTGGTGTTGTTGGTCAGCGCCACGTACACCTTGCCGGTGAGCAGGCTCGGCTCGACGTCCTCCGGGCGGTCCATCTTGGTCGCGCCCACCGCGTCGCCGGCCAGCCGGGTGAAGGTCAACACCTCCGCCGCGGTCATGCCCGGCACGAACGAGGTGTTGCCGCGGACCAGCTTGATCCAGGTACCCCGGCCGTTGAACGCGCCGTCGGACGGCAGCTTCCCCGACCCGTCGACCTCGCTGGCGCTGGTCTGGTCCAGCTTGGCCACGTAGAGCGTGCCCGACTCCAGCAGGGTCAGGTTGTGCCGGCGGGCCGGCTCACCGTTGCCGGGCCGGAACTTCTTGTCCGAGACGAACTTGTAGAGGTAGTCGAACCGCTCGTCGTCACCGGAGTAGGCCACCACCTGGCCACCCTTGGCGACGATCACGTTCGCGCCCTCGTGCTTGAACCGGCCCAGCGCGGTGTGCTTGCGCGGGCGGGACTTCGGGTCGAACGGATCCACCTCGACGACCCAGCCGTGCCGGTTCGCCTCGTTCGGGTGCCGGGTCAGGTCGAACCGGGCCTGCGCCCGCTCCCAGCGCCGGCTGTCGCTCGGGTACCGGGCGGTGGTGCTGATGCCGTACCGGGCCAGCCTCGGCTTGTCCGCCTCCGGCGCGCCGTCGCCCCCGACGAAGTACTGGTTGAAGTTCTCCTCGCCGGAGAGCACCGTCCCCCACGGGGTGACCCCGCCGGCGCAGTTGTTCAGGGTGCCGACCACGGTCCGCCCGGCCGGGTCGGCCGCCGTCCGCAGGTAGATCGAGCCGGCCGCCGGTCCGGTGAGCTCGAACTGGGTGTTCAGCGCGGTGATCCGCCGGTTGTAGGGGCGGGCGCCCTTGCGGACCACGGCCCACTCGCCGGTCCCGTCGACGCGCTCCAGCTCCACCACGGAGAGGCCGTGCGCGGCGATGCACGCCTTCACCTGCTCGACGGTGAGCGCCTCCTGGCTGGTGAAGCCCGGGAACATCAGGTTCTCGTTGGTGTACTCGTGGTTGACCACCAGCAGCGCCCGCTCGCCGCGCTTGTCCAACGGCAGGACGCCGACGAAATCGCAGTTGTAGCCGAACTGCTTCGCCTGCCGCTCGGCCGTCTGGTTCGTGAGGTCCAGCTCCGGAGCGTTGGGCAGCACCGGGTCGCCCCAGCGGATCACCACCGAGTGGTCGTACCCGTTGGGCACCACGAAGTTGTCGAGCCGGTTCGGTGGGATCGGCTTGAAGGTCAGCTCGCCCGCGCCGCCCGGCACCCGGGCGGTGCGCAGCGCATCCACGTCCGGACCGGCCGGGGCGCCGGGCGCGGCCAGGGCCGGGCCGCCGGTGAGCGCCCCGGCGGCGGCACCGCCGAAGCCGAGGACCAGCGCGCCGACGGCGCCGGCCCGGACCACGCCGCGCCGGGACACCTCGGCCCGCACCACGTCGCCGAAGTAGGGGTTGTCGGTCTCGTTCGGGACCGGGTGATCACAGGCGTTGCCACAACGGTAGAGACAGGTCATCGAGCTGCGCCCCGCGTGGCCCGCCGGGCCGAGCAGAGGGAGCAGCCGCGGTCGGTCGCTCATCTGGAGGAGCCTCCTAAGCTGGTCGGGTACGCGCCCGGGCCGCCGACGAGGCCGCTGACCGGAGGCGCACCAGCCGGACGCTATGAGTGCGCCATGATCGGATGCCGGCGCGGCGGTGAACCGGACATGAACCCTTGCCTGGTACGCGTCGAATGACCTGGGCCGATGATTCTCGGCCGCGCCAACGGAATCTCGGCGCGGCGGCTGAACCGCCCGGCCACGGAGTGCGTAAGACAGGGTGCAAGGGGAGAGAGCAAGAACCTCGGCAGTAACCGGCGCGAGGAGACTGGCATTACCGATCGGGACGCTCAACTGCTGCGCGCGCTGCATGACGAGCACGCTGACGCCCTCTTCTCGCATGCCCTTCGCCTGGTCAACGGCGATCGGCAGCGGGCCGAGGACCTGGTACAGGAAACACTGCTACGGGCCTGGCGACATCCGGAAGCGCTGGACCCGGCGCGTGGCTCGGTACGTGCCTGGCTGTTCACCACCGCCCGCAACCTGGCGATCGACGCCTGGCGGCGACGCAGTGCGCGGGTCGGCGAGGTGATCACCGACGAGATCCCCGAACCGCCCCAGGTGGTCGACGAGGCGGATCGGGCGGTGGAGGCGTGGACGGTCGCGGAAGCGCTCGCCCGGCTCTCCCCGCCGCACCGGGAGGTACTGGTGGAGTGCTTCTACCAGGGCCGCTCGGTTTCGGAAGCGGCGTCACGCCTCGGCGTGCCGCCGGGGACCGTCAAGTCCCGCACGCACTACGCATTGCGATCCTTACGGCTGATTCTGGCAGAGATGGGGGTGACCGGGTGATTGGCTGTGAATACGCGCATGACGACGGCGCCTATGTACTGGGAGCCCTGTCGCCGCCCGAGCGGGCCGCGTACGAGCGTCACCTCGCCACCTGCCATGCCTGTCGGGAGGCCGTCTCGGAGATCGCCGTGCTGCCCGGCCTGCTCGGCCGGCTGGACGCGGCCGGGTTGGAGCGGATCTCCACCCCGCCGCAGACGCCGACCTTCGAGCACCGGTCGCCGGCCCTGGTCAGCGCGGCCCGCGCGGTCCGCCGGAAGGAACGGCGGCTCAACCGACTCCGGTACGCCGGCGCCGCGCTCGTCGCGGCCTGTCTGGCCCTGGTGGTCGGGCTCGGCGTCACCTTCCTTCAGGAACCCCCGGGCACCGTCCCCCAGGTCGCGATGACGGCCATGCGGCCGGTGGCGAACACCTCCCCGGTAAGCGCCGAGATCGGCATCAACCCGACCAAGTGGGGAACGGAGATCACCATGCGGTGCGCCTACGAGAACGCGGCGGACGACTCCAAGCCCAGCATCTACCGGCTGATCGCGGTCGGCCGCGACGGGGTGACGAAGGAGCAGGTGTCGTCCTGGGTCGCCGGTCCCGGCGACGAGATCACCCTGACCGCGCAGACCCGGTTCTCCGAGGCCGAGCTGGGCGGGTTCGAACTCACCTCGTACGACGGCAAGTCCCTGCTGGCCTTCGAGGTGCCCTGACGGTTCAGCGGGTCGCGGTGGCCGCCGCCGGCTCCGGGGTGGCGGCCAGCAGCGCCGCGCGGTTGTGCCGGGCGTTGCGGACGGCGTCGACGGTGAAGACGACAAGCGCGAGCCAGACCAGTGCGAAGCCGGCCAGCCGGCTGGCCGGCATCGGCTCGTGGAAGACCAGCACCCCGAGGACGAACTGCAGCACCGGGGCGGTGTACTGCAGAATGCCCAGGGCGGTCAGCGGGAGCAGGTTGGCCGCGCCCGCGAAGAACATCAGCGGGACCGCGGTCACCGCGCCGGCCAGGATGAGCAGGCAGGTGTGGGCGAGCGAAATCTGGCCGAAGGTCGGGTCGCCCCACCAGGCGAGCCAGCCCAGGTAGCCCAGAGCCGGCAGCGCGAGCACGGCGGACTCGACGAACATCCCCTCCGCCGCCGGCAACCCCAGCCGCTTCTTCACCAGGCCGTACGCCCCGAAGCTGACGGCCAGGGTCAGCGCCAGGTAGGGCGGCTGCCCGTAGTCGACGGCCAGCACGGCGACCGCCAGCGCGCCGACGCCGAGGGCGGCCCACTGGGCCGCCCGCAGCCGCTCCCGCAGCACCGTCACCCCGAGCAGGACCACCACCAGCGGGTTGATGAAGTAGCCGAGCGAGGTCTCCACCACCCGGTCGGAGTTGACTCCGTAGATGTAGGTTCCCCAGTTGACGGCGATCAGCGCGGCGGCGGCGACGACGCCGGCCAGCGCGGCCGGCCGGCGCAGCAGCGGCCGCAGAAACGCCCAGGCCCGCCGCGCGAGCAGCAGAACGGCGACGAAGACCACCGACCAGAGCACCCGGTGGGCCAGCACCTCGGCCGGGCCGGCCGGCCGGAGCAGCCGCAGATAGAGCGGCATGAAACCCCAGATGCCGTACGCCCCGAGGCCGAGCAGGTAGCCGCGCCGGACCGGGCTCACGCCCGCCGGCCGTCTACGCGGTTGATCGTCAGCACCACCCGACGGTAGCCCCGGGGGAGACACCGCCTTCAAGCCAATTCACGGAACGTGGCCGGCGTCGCACCCCGGAGGCTCCGGGGTCAGTCCCGGTCCATCACCAGACCGAGCAGCCAGGTGACGATGCCGACGAAGAGCGCGCCGAGGACGGCCGCCGGCCAGAAGTTGTCGACCTCGAACGGGAGGCTGAGCTGCTCGGCGATCCAGCCGGTGAGCAGGAACAGCAGCCCGTTCACCACGACCGCGATCAGGCCGAGGGTGAGCAGGTAGAACGCGCAGCCGACGGTCTTGATGAGCGGTTGCAACACCGCGTTCACCAGACCGAAGATGGCGGCTACGAAGATCAGTGTGGTGACGGCCTCCAACACCGAATCGGTGTCCAGACTGAGACCGGGGATCAGCAGTGTCGCGAGCCAGAACGCCAATGCGGTGGTGGCGAGCCGGATGATGAGACTCTTCAGAAAACCCATGGCGGCGATGCTCCCATGATCGACGTTGACGTCGCGCCCCCCGGCGACCCGAACGTCAGATTCCGGCAACCAGCGATGGTCTTCACGCGTTGAGTTGATGTGGTGGATCGACGGGGAGTGGTGACCTGGGTACGAAGCGAGTTCCGGCCGTCGATCCGCCGGCCCGGCTGGTGGCTGTTCGCAGGGCGCTCTTGATCCGGATGTAATCGTCGCGGGATCCAACTCAAGGCCGAGCGCCTGGTGTACGGCCAGCAGGGCCGGGGCGTCCACGTCGCAGAACGGTTCTGATCAACAGGCGGTCCGGCGCCTTCACCTGATCCGATCCGCCGGGGCGGCTCCGAACATGGTGGCGAGGTCGACGAGCAGCACGTCGTCACGGCGGCCGGCCGCCGCGGCCAGGTCGCGGGCGAAGCCCTCGGTCGAGAAGACCGCCAACCGGGAGCCGGACACGTCGTGGCCGTGCTGGCGCAGCAGCTCCTTGACCTGGACCAGTCGGTCGAGGTCGGCCGGTCCCCGCGGGGCGAGGGTCGCCTTCGCCTCGCCGAGCCAGGTGATGACCGCCCGGCCGGTCTGTCGGCGAAGGCCGATCACATCGACCTCGTGCCGGGCCCGTCCGTTGCGGTCGTTCACCACCGTCGCGGCTATCTGGCCGGTTTGGTCTTCACCCGCTTCGGCGAGGTGATGACGGAGCCAGTCGCGCGCGCAGTGCTCGAAATGCGGGCCGAGGATCCGGGAACTGAAGGTGGCGCGAGCGGCCTGCCATGCCTGCGCCGCTCGACCGGTTTCGACGAGGTCGTAGTGGGCCAGGGTGACCAGGTTGTGAAACCGCACGATCGGGTCGGCGATGGTGATGACCGGTCGGCGGTCCCAGAGCGGATCGGTCAGGTAGCGCAGATAGCCGGCGCTGGTCAACGCCTCGATCGGCCGGGTCAAGGCGGTGCGGTCCCGTTCGAGCACGGCGCCGATCTTCGCCGGGCTGGTGGCGCCGGCCGCGACCGCCCCGAGGATGGCGTAGTGCAGGGTGCTGCCGGTGAATCGAGGGTCTTCCCGCAGGAGATACTCGGTCTCGCTGCGGGAGTACAACGCCTGCCGGGGATCGAGCACCGTGCCGGTGACCCAGGTGTCGAAGCCGGGCAGGCTCTGCGGCGGGGGGAGGGCGGCCAGGTCACGATAGCCGGGGGACCCCCCGAGTACGGCGTGCAGCCGCAGCGCGGTGGGCGGGTCGGCGATGCCCCAGAGCCGGGCAGTGGTCGCCAGATCGAACGGGGCGAGCCGGACATCGACGCTGGCCCGGCCGCGCAGCGCCTTGGTCCCGGAGAGCAGGTCGTTCATGACCGAGATGGCGGATCCGCAGAGGATGATCCGTCCACCGGCCGGACCGTCGCCCGCCTGCGAGCGGTCGTAGAGCAGTTGCAGGAGACCCGGCAACTCGGGCGAATGGGCCATCCAGTAGGGCAGTTCGTCGATGACGAGCAGTCCACCGGGGCCGCACTGCCGGATGACCTGGTTCATCGCCGCTTCGAGCAGGGCTTCCCAGGTTGCTCCGGTTCCGATCAGGTCTGGGCTGACGCCGGCGTACCGGGCGATGGCAGTGGCGAACCGTAGCCGTGCCGCCGGGGCGGCCTCTTCGGCCACCGCCGTGACGTAGAGGCCACCGCTCGCCCTGGCGAGGGCGCGGAGCAGAAAGCTCTTGCCCACCCGTCGCCGGCCGGACAGCACACCCAGTCGGAGGTGCTGGTCGGGATGGCGCAGAAAGTCGGCCAGAGTCGCCCACTCGACGTCCCGATTCACGATCTCCGGCGACTTCTCCATCGAAATGCCCCCTAATTTGTATGCTCGCAAGCATACAAATTAGGACTCGCGGGTTGCCAGCCTCAGTCCGCAACGGGGCGTCGTGGATGGTGACGGCCGTGGGGGCGCTCGCGAGGTGAACACCAGTTACCCTACGTGCGAGTCTTAGGGTAACTGGCGTTCACCTCGTGGGTTGCCCGCCCGGCGCTGGCGCGGCACGGGTGGGGAAAGGCGCGGAAGAGGCTCGGCGCGGTCAGGCCGCGCCGGTGGCCCCGGGCGCAGATCGTGCCCGCCGCACGCCTGCCCTGCGTGGTGGGCGCGGTCAGGGGGTCGGGCGTGGGGTGGTGGGGGCGTCGCGGAGGTTGAGCAGGACGAGGAGGGCGACGCCGCCCACCAGGGCGATGTCGGCCACGTTGCCGACGAACGGGCCGTAGTCGATGAAGTCGACCACGTGGCCCCGGCCGAAGGACGGCTCCCGGAAGAGCCGGTCGAGCAGGTGGGTGGTGGCACCGCCCAGCACCAATCCGAGCCCGACCGCCCACCAGCGGGACCGGACCCGCCACGCCATCCGGGTGAGGACCACCACGGCGACGGCGGCGACCACGGTGAAGATCCAGGTGAAACCGGTGCCGATGGAGAAGGCGGCGCCCGGGTTGTAGACCAGCCGCAGCTGGAGCAGGTCACCGAGGACCGGGATCGGGTCCCGGTCGGCGAGCGTCGAGGTGGCCCAGAGCTTGGTGGCCTGGTCGAGCACGAGCAGCAGGGCGGCCAGCGCGAACGCGGGCAGCCGGAGCGGCCGGGGCCGGTGCTCGTCGACCGGCTCGGACGCCGGCTGATCCGTCTCCACGGACACGGAAGCCTCCTTGGGCCAGGTCGGGCACGCGGGCGGGGTCGTGCCGCCGCCACGAACCTATCCCAGCCGAGACGCCGGCTGCGATGACGTGGCGGCGCACGGCGTCGACCGCTGTGCCGTGGGAGGGGCGCCTCGGCCGGCCCGGGCGCCCCTCCCCACGAACTCAGCGCAGGGTGCCGAGGTAGGTGTCGAGGGCGGCGTACGACTGGGCCGCGCCCTCCTCCATCCCGGAGGAGAGCATGCCGTCCCGATCTTCCTTGGTGTCGAACCGGGTGGTGCTGGTGACGGTGGTCTTGCCGTCGACCTCGGTCAGCGCCAGCGTCTCGACGGCGATGTGGCCGGGCATACCCTCGAACTCGAAGGTCTGGACGATCTTCTCCGGCGGGACGATCTCGCGGAACTCGCCCCGGAAGGCGTACGCGTTGCCGTCGTCGGCGTGTTCGACGAACCGCCACCGGCCGCCGACCCGCAGGTCGAGCTCGATGTCGAGCGGGTTGCCGCGTCCCCACCAGTGCTTGAGGTGCTCGGCCTGGGTGTGGGCGGCGAAGACCAGTTCGCGGGGGGCGTCGAAGACGCGGGTCATGGTGATCTCGTGGTCGGACGGGAGGGTCACGGTCGGCTTGCTCGGGCTCACTGTTCTCTCCTTGGTTGTTGTTGTTTCTGCACGTCGCGCAGGTATTCGTCGAGCGTGTCGTAGCGCTCGTCCCAGAGCCGGCGGTACTGCGCGACCCACTCGGCGAGGGTGCGCAGCGGGGCCGGCTCGATCCGGCACCGCCGCCACTGGGCGTCCCGGATCCGGGTGATCAGCCCGGCCTTCTCCAGCACGTTCAGGTGTTTGGAGATCGCCTGCACGCTGATCGGGAACGGTTCCGCCAACTCGTTGACCGTCGCCTCGCCGGTGGCCAGTCGGGCCAGGATCGCCCGGCGGGTCGGGTCGGCGAGGGCGGCGAACACGTCGCTGACCGGATCTGCTGTCATTACCTGCCTTCAACCATCTGGTTTATCAACCGATAGGTTGAATATACAGCTCACGCAGGCGCTGTCAAGCCCGCGATGCTGGCGCTGGCGTGGTGACAGCCGGCGCTACTGTGGACACCATCCGTGTCGCGGAAATGGCGAGGTCGTCGATGAGCGTGACTCCCCGGGCACCGCGGGCCGGCGCCAGCCGGCTCCGACCGATCGCTACCACGGTCGCCGTCGTACTCACCCTGGCGCTGGCCGGGATGGCCGGCTGCGACGGTGACAAGGAGTCCGCGCTGCCGTCGGTCCAGGAGAAGCTGGAAGAGTCCCAGATCTACGGCCGGGACAAGATCAAGATCGGGGTGGCCACCTTCGAGCCGCTGATGGGCGTCCTGCAGAACGGCGTCTACAGCGGATTCGACATCGAGATCGCCCGCTACATCGCCGCCTCCCTCGGCTACGACGGCGACCAGAACATCGAGTTCGTCGCCCTGGCCACCGAGGACCGCATCCCCGCCCTGCAGGGCGGCCAGGTCGACCTGGTGGTGGCCAGCTTCTCGATCACCGAGGAGCGGTCGAAGCTGGTCAGCTTCGCCGGCCCGTACTTCATCACTACCCAGGAGGTGATGGTCCCGGTCGCGCTGCGAAACGACATCCGGACCCTGGAGGACCTGCAGAACCCCGAGTACCGGGTCTGCGTCAGCGGCGGCTCGACCACCGAGGCCGAACTGAAGCGCCGCGACGTCAACCTGCTGGTCGTCAAGACCGTCCGGGAGTGCCTGGAGGGCCTGCAGTCCGGCGACTTCCAGGCGATGAGCTCCGACGAGACCATCCTGGCCGGGTTCCTCTCCGAATACCCGGGCGAGTTCGAGATCGTCGACATGCCGTTCGGCACCAGCGAGCAACTCGGCGTCGGGGTGCCGATCAGCGACCCGGCGCTGCGCGACCTGGTCGCCTACTTCCTCGACAAGAGCTACCAGGCCGGCCGGGACGGCGAGAGCAGCCCGTGGCTGGTCGCGTACAACCGGACCCTGGGCCCGTGGCTCGGGCCGGACAAGGTGCAGCCGCCACCGCTGAACGTGCCGGAGCTTGTCGACTTCGACGACAAGGCGCCACGGGGATGACCGCCACGCCGCGGGAGAGTGCGGCGGAGCCGCCGCCGGCGGTGCCTCGGCAGCCGCCGCCGGCGGCGCCACCTCCGACCCCGGCCGAGCCTCCACCGCATCCGGTACGCACACCAGCCGCCTCCGCACCGGCCAAGCTGGACGACCAGCGCCGGGCCGCCTCCAGCCAGTCGTTCTGGTCGGTGGCGGTCGGCGTACCGGCGGTCATCTCGGTCCTGCGGCTGGTGGTCGAGGCCGGCGGCGAGCTGCAGACCACCCTGCTGCTGGTGGCCAACGTCAACCCGGTCAACCTGGTGGCGGCCTTCGCGGCGACCTCGTCGCGGCTGGTCTCGGGTCTGCTCATCCTGCTCTTCGCGATCAGCGCCGTGCTGGCGGCCAGCGTCGACCCGAACCCCCGGCACGGCGACCGGGACCGCCGGCCGCTGGTGGTGCGCTGGAAGCACGTCGCTCCGATGTGGTTCGTCATCCTGGTGCTGGTGGTGGCGCTGGCCACCTGGCAGATCCTCTACCTGCCGCTGCTGCTGCCGGCGGTCGCCGCGATGTTCCAACTCTCGCCAAGCAGGTTGCACCCGAACCGGTGGGTCCAGGCCGCGTTCATCGTCCCGCTGCTGGCCGCGTACGGCTGGTTCGTCGGGCCGACGGTGCGGGACGCGGCCGGGCAGCGGGAGTACGTGGTCGTCGCGATCTTCGTGGCCCCGGCGCTGCTGGCGCTGGCGGTGACCGGGCCGATCCACCGGTTGACGGTCCGGCCGCTGGCCACCGCCGCCCCGCTGGTGCTGCTGGTGGCGATGCTCTGGTCGGCGTACGCGGTGGTCACCACGCCGGTGCTGCCGCTGACGGTGACGTCGGTGGATGCGGGCGCCGAGCCGGACGAGGACATCCGCGGCCATATCGTCGCGGTCGACGACGTGCACACCATCCTGCTTCAGGAGCGGGGCGGGGTGCGCTACATCCCGGTGGATGACGTACGGTCGACGGTGCTCTGCCCGGGTGAGGAGGAGCTGCCCCGCTATCGGTTGCGGGTGCACGGCTTCCACGTCGAGGACTCCATCCTGGAGGGCCTCGGCCGCCGCGAACGCCCGGCCGCCCCGATCAACGCCGCCTGCCGTACGCCGAGTTGAGGAGAACCGTTGCTGCGTCACCGCCTGCCGCTGATCGCGTTGCTGGCCATCGCCGTCGTTCCGGTAACCGCCGCTGAGCCGGCGCGGGCCGCCGCGCAGCCGAGCCCGGAGCCGTCGCCCGCCGTCGCCACGATCGGCGGCACCGCGCGCTGCGACGTGAACACCGGGCAGTGGTCGGTCACCTGGACGACCGTTGCCTGGTCGACCGGGCTCTCCATCGTGTCGATGCGGGACGAGGTCAACGACTTCACGTACCAGCAGCCGCAGAACCCCTACCCCACCGATCCCGCCGGCTCGCTCATCGCGGCCGGACTGCTGTTGCCGGGCGCGGCGCGGACGGCGAGCCTGACGGTGACCTTCACCGGCCCAGCCGGTGCCGAGTCGATCACCCGCGAGATGTCCTGGACCGTCGGCTGTCAGCAGCGCGAACTACCCGCCTGCGTACCTGTCGGGCAGGACCGGTACACGCACTCCTTCGACCCCGGCAGTACGGTGGCGACCGTCGAGATCGACGGCGCGCCCGCCTGCACCAACGCCGGGATCACCTTCCACAGCGCTGTCGGGCTGCCGGCCGGTCAGTTCCGGCCGGTCAGTTACCGGTTCGCGGGACTCGGTGGTACGAGCGCCGAGGTCTACGACAAGGTGGTGCTCTTCGCCGACACGCCGTCCTGTTCCTCGCGCCGCATACTCGCGTTCGGCTCACCATTGACCGCCGCCGAGAACCCGAACCAGCTGCTGGGATCCACCGAGGCGCCGGGCAACCGCTCGACGGGTCCGGTGATCGCGGACGTTCGGGGGCAGGGCGCCTGCATCGACGTGACGGTGCAGGAGGCTTCCGTCCGGGTGCGGACCGGGCCGCGCACCCAGGTTCCCGCGATCCGGCTGACGGTGAGCAATGACGCCGACGCGGTGCTGCCGGCCGCCTTTGCCGTGCTCTACGGGGCCACGGCTGGCGGAACCCGGTTGAGTTTCCACCAGGCGGAGCCGGGCGAGACAGCCACCGTCGTCGTCGGACCGGGCGAGCAGATCCAGACAATCCAGCTCTGGTGGGATGTGACGCTGACGCCGGAGTTCGAGATGGCGGGACCCGGGTACACCTGGACCGCGCCGCCCACCCCGCCCCGGCGTCCGGGCACCTGAGCTGGGTGGGCGGCGGACGGTCGGTCAGCAGTAGAGGTTGCCGCCGGGGGTGGTGCCGAGGATGCCGACGAAGTGCTGGTACGAGTTGACCCGGCTCTGCACCTGGGCCGGGTTGCGGCCGTCGCACTCCAGGCTGCCGTTGATGCTGCGGATCGTCTGGCCGAAGCCGTGCCCGTTGACCATCGCGTCGTGCGGGGTCATGGTGCCCGGCCCACGCTGGGTGTTCCAGTACCAGAGCGCGGTCTTCCAGGCCACCGAGGCGTCCTGCTGGACCAGCCAGGGGTTGGTCAGCAGCGGCAGGCCGAGCGCGTCGCCGGCCGCCTTGTAGTTGAAGTTCCAGCTCAACTGGACCGGGCCGCGTCCGTAGTAGGCGGCCTGGCCGGCGGGGCAGCCGTACGGCTGGCCGGGGTCGCAGTAGTGCGGGTAGTTCGCGGTGTTCTGCTCGACGATGTGGACCAGGCCGCCGGTCTCGTGGTTGACGTTGGCCAGGAACGCCGCCGCCTCCCGCCGCCGGGTGGTGTCGTCGCCGGTCTTGGCGAAGCCGGGGTACGCGCCGAGCGCGGCGGTCAGGCCGGCGTAGGTGTAGAAGTCGTTCCGGTTCGGGAACATCTGCTGGAACTGGGCCTGGCTGACCACGAAGCCGCCCTGGCCCGGCGGGTTCGGCGGCGGTGCGGTGGTGCCGCCACCGGAGCAGGTGAAGGGCTCCCAGTACCAGGTGCTGATCACCGGGTCGTAGCCCGGGTTGTCGTGTTCGGCGCGGTAGTACCGGCCGTCGGTGTAGCGGACGATGTCGCCGGCCCGGTAGTTCGTGCCGGCCCGCCAGTTCGGGTAGTTGCAGGTGGGGGCGGGGTTGCCGGTGCCGCCGTCGCAGCCGCCCCGGTCGGCCCAGACGCCGGTGGTGCCGGGCGGCGCCTCGCCCTGGGTCCACCAGTTGGCGTACCAGTTGCGGCCGTTGTGGGAGACGGTGGCGCCGCCGGTGTAGACGGCCGACGCGTTCCAGGGGGTGGCGCAGGTGGCGGCGGAGGCGGCGGTCATCGGTACGACGGCCGCCACCGCGGCGGCGACCGCGATAACCGCGAACGGCGCGATGAAGCGAAGTCTCGGCATTAGGAAACCCTCCTAACTGTTTAGTTTGCTAACAGTATCAGAGGATTGAGATCCATCTCTCAGCTCAATAGGAACGCTCCTGGCCGAGCACGTGCTGCGCGATGAAGTTCAGGATCATCTCCCGGCTCACCGGGGCGATCCGGCCGGCCCGGACCGCCCCCAGCAGGGTCGCCACGCCGTACTCGGTGGTCATGCCGTTGCCGCCGTGCGCCTGGATCGCGGTGTCCACGGCCAGCGCCGCCGCCTCGGCGCAGGCGTACTTGGCGAGATTCGCCGCCACCCCGGCCTCCAGGTCGCGACCCGCGTCGTAGAGGGTCGCCGCCTTCGCCACCATCAACCGGGCCAACTCCACCTGCACGGTGGCGTGCGCCAGCGGGTGCGCCACCCCCTGATGCGCGCCGATCGGCCGGCCCCACACCTGCCGGCTCGCCGTGTAGGTGCAGGCGCGGTCCAGCGCGTACCGGCCGGTCCCGGCGGCCATCGCGGCCACCGTGATCCGCTCCGGGTTGAGCCCGGCGAAGAGCGCCGGCAGGCCGGAGTCCAACCCGCCGATCAGCGCGTCGGCCGGCAACCGCACCTCGTCGAGGTAGAGCAGCCACTGGTTCTCCGGCGACACGATCTCCAGGTCCAGCCTGGACGAGGTGAGCCCGGCCGCGTCGGTCGGCACCATGAACAGCGCCGGCTTGAGCTTGCCGGTGGCCGCGTCCGTGGTCCGCGCCACCACCAGCACGTACGCCGCCTCGTCCACCCCGGAGATGAAGCACTTGCGGCCGGAGAGCAGCCAGTCGTCACCGTCGCGGCGGGCGGTGGTGCCGAGCCGGTGGAAGTTCGAACCGGCCTCCGGCTCGGTGATCGCGAAGACCACCTTCAGCGAACCGTCCGCGAAGCCGGGCAGGAAACGCGCCCGCTGCTCCTCGGTGCCGTGTTTCGCGATCACGGTGGCCGCGATCGCCGGCGAGACCACCAGCAGCAGCAGCGGGCAGCCGGCCGCCGCGAGCTCCTCACAGACGATGGCCAGCTCGGTGATCCCGCCGCCGCCACCGCCGTACTCGGCCGGCACGCTCACCCCGAGGTAGCCGAGGCCGGCGGCCTCATCCCAGAGCTCCGTGGTGTGCTCGCCGGCCTTCGCCTTCGCCACGAAATACCCGTGGCCGTACCGGCGGCCGAGCGCCGCCACGGCGTCGCGGAGCTGAGCCTGCTCCGGGGTGAGATCGAAGTCCATGTGCGCCTCCGGATCGGGCTATTCGGGGGTGACGACGGCCAGCACGGCGCCGGTCTCGACCTGGCCGCCCGCCGCCACCGGCAGCTCGCTGACCACACCGGCGGTGGGGGCGTGCACCGGGTGCTCCAACTTCATCGCCTCCAGCGTCAACAGCAGCTCGCCGGCGGCCACCCGCTGGCCGGCGGCCACCAGCACCCGGCTGACCGCGCCGGGCAGCGGGGCCAGCAGCGAACCCTCGGCCAGGTCCGGAGCCGGTTCCGGGAAGCGCGGCAGCTCGACCAGCGTCACCGAGCCGTCCGGACCGTCCACATGGCAGTCCGCGCCGACCTGGTGCACCCGCAACGTCCGGCGCAGCCCGCCGACCTCCAGCGTCACCCGGTCCGGCGCGGAGCCGACCAGCACCACCTCGGGCAGCGCCTCGAACCCGGCTGGCGGGTTGGCAGTGTCCGGGCCGGTTCGCCGGACGGCCCAGCTGGCCAGTCCGCCACTGCGGTCAAGGCGGTAGTCGACCTCGATCGGGCCGGCCGGGGTGGCGTACCCGATGGTCTGTGGCCGGGCCGGGACGTTGCGCCAGCCGGACGGTAGGCCGGCCAGCACGGGCGCCGCCGCCCGCCGGGCCGCCGCGCCGGCCAGTGCGGCGGCCAGGCCGGCCAGCCCGATCTCGGCCGGCGAGGCGAGCAGCGGCGCGTGGACCTCCGGATGCCGGTCCAGGAACCCGGTGTCGGTGGCGCCGGCCCCGAACGCCGGGTGCCGCAGTACCCGCGCCAGCAGGTCCCGGTTGGTGACCACGCCGTGGATCTCGGCCCCGGCGAGCGCGCCGGCCAGCAGCCGGACCGCCTCCGGCCGGGTCGGCGCCCAGGCCACCAGCTTGGCCAGCATCGAGTCGTAGTGTGGGCCGACCACCGAACCGTCCCGCACCCCGGAGTCCAGCCGCAGGGTGGCCCGGTTCGGCTGTGGGCCGGCCGGTGGGGCGAACTCCACGGTCACCCCGGGCACCCGGAACCGGTGCAGGGTTCCGGTGGCCGGGAGCCACTCTGCCGCCGGGTTCTCGGCGCAGAGCCGTACCTCGATCGCGTGCCCCACCGGCGGCGGGGCCACCGCCGGCAGGTGACCGCCCTCGGCGATCACCAGTTGCAGCCGGACCAGGTCCAGCCCGGTGACGCATTCGGTTACCGGGTGCTCCACCTGCAGCCGGGTGTTCATCTCCAGGAAGAAGAACTCGCCGTCGTCGGTGAGCAGGAACTCGACCGTGCCGGCGCCGACGTAGTCGACCGCGCGGGCCGCGCGGACCGCCGCCTCCTGCAGCGCCGCGCGCAGCTCTGGGTCGACCGCCACCGACGGCGTCTCCTCGACCAGCTTCTGGTGCCGGCGCTGGATCGAACACTCCCGCTCGCCGAGGGCGAGCACGGTCCCGTGCTGGTCGGCGACGACCTGCACCTCGACGTGGCGGGCCCGCTCGACGTACCGCTCGATGAAGACCGTGCCGTCGCCGAACGCCCCGGCCGCCTCGCGCCGCGCCGCGGCGACCGCCCCGGCCAAGTCGCCGGCCGAGCGCACCAGCCGCATCCCGCGACCGCCGCCGCCAGCCGACGCCTTGACCAGTACGGGAAACGCGGTCACCTCGGCCGGCTCGGTGTACGTCGGCAGGATCGGCACCCCGGCGTCGGCCAGCAGCGCCTTCGCCTCGATCTTGGCGCCCATCGCGGCGACCGCCGAGGCAGGGGGGCCGACCCAGGTCAGCCCGGCGTCGACCACGGCGGCGGCGAACCCGGCGTGCTCGGCCAGGAAGCCGTAGCCCGGGTGGACCGCGTCGGCCCCGGCCCGCCGCGCCGCGTCGACCAGCAGCTCGACCCGGAGGTAGGTGTCGGCCGGCGCGGCGCCGGGCAGCCGCACGGCGACGTCGGCCTCGGCCACGTGCGGGGCGTCCGCGTCCGGGTCGGAGTGCACGGCGACGGTCTCGATCCCGACGGACCGGCAGGTGGCCATGATCCGGCGGGCGATCTCGCCCCGGTTCGCCACCAGCAGCCTGCGAATCATCTGTCGGCCCTCCCTCCTGGTCTGGTCGGGGACTCACATCCGGAAGACGCCGAAGCCGCAGGCCCCGACACCGGTCACCGGCGCGTTGTGCACGGCGGACAGACAAAGACCCAGGACGGTACGGGTGTCCCGGGGGTCGATCACGCCGTCGTCGTAGAGCCGGCCGGAGAGGAACAGCGCCCCGGACTGCGACTCGATCTGCTGCTCGACCATCAGCCGCATCGCGGTGTCGGAGTCCTCATCGAAGGTCCGCCCCTTCGCCTCGGCGGCCTGCCGGGCGACGATCGACAACACCCCGGCCAACTGGGCCGGCCCCATCACCGCCGACTTCGCGTTCGGCCAGGTGAACAGGAACCGGGGGTCGTACGCCCGACCGCACATCCCGTAGTTGCCGGCTCCGTACGAGGCGCCCAGATTTACCGTCAGGTGCGGCACCGTCGAGTTCGACACCGCGTTGATCATCAGGGCGCCGTGCTTGATGATGCCGCGCTGCTCGTACTCGGTGCCGACCATGTAGCCGGTGGTGTTCTGCAGGAACAGCAGCGGGGTGCCGGCCACGTTGGCGAGCTGGATGAACTGGGCGGCCTTCTGCGCCTCCTCGGAGAAGAGCACGCCGCGGGCGTTCGCCAGTACGCCGACCGGCCAGCCGTGCAGCTCCCCCCAGCCGGTGACCAGGGCGGTGCCGTAGCCGGGTTTGAACTCGTCGAACTCCGAGCCGTCCAGGAGCCGGGCCAGCACCTCCCGCGGGTCGAACGGCACCCGCAGGTCGGCGCTGGCGATGGCGAGCAGTTCCTCCGGGCCGTACGCGGGCGCGGCCGGTGCGGCGGTGCGTGGCGGCGGGCCGAGCTTGCGCCAGTTCAGCCGGCGTACGCACTGCCGGGCCAGCCGGATTCCGTCCCGCTCGTCGGTGGCCAGGAAGTCGGCCAGTCCGGACCGGCTGGCGTGCATGGCGGCGCCGCCGAGCGACTCGTCGTCGGCGTCCTCGCCGGTCGCCATCTTCACCAGCGGCGGCCCGGCCAGGAAGACCTTGGCCTGGTCCCGCACCATGATCGTGTAGTCGGACATCCCGGGCACGTACGCGCCGCCCGCGGTGGCGTTGCCGAACACCACCGAGACGGTCGGTACGCCGGCCGCCGAGAGCCGGGTCAGGTCGCGGAACACCCGCCCGCCGGGGATGAAGATCTCGGCCTGGCTCGGCAGGTCCGCGCCGGCCGACTCCACCAGATTGATCATCGGCAGCCGGTTGGTCAGGGCGATCTCGCCGGCCCGCTGGGTCTTGCGCAGCGAGTACGGGTTTACCGCGCCGCCGCGTACCGTCGGGTCGTTCGCGACCACCAGGCACTCGACGCCCTCGACCACGCCGATGCCGGTGACCACGCTGGCGCCGACCGGGAAGTCGGTGCCCCAGGCGGCGACGGGGGAGAGCTCCAGGAACGGCGAGTCCCGGTCGAGCAGCAGCTCGATCCGCTCCCGCGGCAGCAGCTTGCCCCGGGCGTGGTGCCGGTCGGTGTACTTCGCCCCTCCGCCGGAGCGGGCGGTCCCCAGTGCCGCCTCCAGCTCCGCGAGCCGGTCCAGCATCGCGTCCCGGTTCTCCCGGTACGCCGGCGCATCCGGGTCGACGGCGGTCGTCAAGACTGTCACCGCGGGCCTCCTCGTTCCGGTCCGGTCAGCTCCGGCAACTCCGGGCCTGCCGCCTGCGGCAACTCCGGCTCAGTCGGCTCCGGAGACGTCGGGCCTGCCGGCTCCGGTGACTCCGGCTCAGCCGGCTCCGGCAACGTCTCCGCCGGCAGGTCGACGATCCGGGAGCGGAGCAGTTCGCCGAGCGCCTTGGCTTGCGGGTCGAACCGGGTCGAGCCGGCCACCCCGGGTCCGAGCAGGCCCCGCAGCACGAAGTTGATCGCCCGCAGGTTCGGCAGTTCGTACCGTTCGACCGGCAGGTCGGCGGTATCCGGCAGCAGTTCGCGCAGCCGGTCGACGGTGAGCCAGCCGCGCAGCCAGGCGTACCCGGGATCGGTGCGGGCCCAGACCCCCAGGTTGGCGTCGCCGCCCTTGTCCCCGGACCGCGCCCCGACCACGCTGCCCAACGGCCCACGCCGACCTCCCGCATCCGCCACCGGCCCCGGCTCGCGGTCCGCCGGCCCGGATCTGACGGTCACCGGGTCTGCCGGTCGGGTCGGGTCCGGCGGTCGGGTCGGGTCCGGCGGTCGGGTCGGGTCCGGCGCGGACACGGCAGGTCGGGCCGGGACCGAGGCGGTGTGGGTCGGTGGCGGGATCGGCACCCGTTCCCCGGTGGGTAGTACGGCGACCTGCCGCACCGACTCCTGCGGCACCTCGTCGGCGGTGAACACGCCGTACGGGGTGGCGTCGCCAGGCACGGTGGTGAGGGTGCAGCCGGGGTAGGAGGCCAGGGCCAGCTCCACCGCGGCCGCCGAGAACGCCCGCCCGGCCCGCTTCGGGTCGCTGTCGCGCAGGTGTACGTGCAGCAGCGCGCTCGCCGCCTCGGTGTCGGTCGCGTCCGGGTGGTCGGTGCGGGCCAACACGAACTCCAGGCCGTCGCCGACGGTATCGGTGAGCTGGGTCCGCACCAGCTCGGCCTTCGCCTCGAGGTCGAGTCCACAGAGGACGAACGTCATCGAGTTCCGGAAGCCGCCGAGGTTGTTGAGGCCGACCTTGAGGGTCGGCGGGGGCGGTGTTCCCCGTACCCCGGAAACCAGGACCCGGTCCGGACCCGGCGCGGTCAGGGTGACCGTGTCCAGCCGGGACACCACGTCCGGGCCGAGGTAGTCGGGGCCGCCGATCTCGTAGAGCAGTTGCGCGGTGACGGTCTCCACGGTGACCGCGCCGCCGGTGCCGGGATGCTTGGTGATGACGGCCGAACCGTCCGCGGGCAGCTCGGCGATCGGGAAGCCGGGGCGCCGGCCGCCGTCGGGCAGCTCGGTGAAGAAGCTGAAGTTGCCCCCGGTCACCTGGGCGCCGCACTCGATCAGGTGCCCGGCGACCGTCGCCCCGGCCAGCGCGTCGAGGTCGTCGCGGCCCCAGCCGAAGTGCGCGATCGCCGGGCCGACGGTGAGCGAGGCGTCGGTGACCCGGCCGGTCACCACCACGTCCGCGCCGCCGACCAGGCATTCGGCGATGCCAAAGGCACCGAGGTACGCGTTCGCGGTGAGCGTGTCGGGCCGGTCCAGCGCGTCGCCCTCGACGTGGCCGACCCGCACCGGCACCCCGAGCCGGTCGGCGAGGGCACGCAGCGCGGCGGCCAACCCGGCCGGGTTGAGCCCGCCGGCGTTCGTCACGATCTTCACCCCGCGATCGGCGGCCAGCCCGAGGCAGGACTCCATCTGCCGCAGGAAGGTGCGGGCGTAGCCGAGGTCGGGATCGCGCAGCCGGTCCCGGCCGAGGATGAGCATGGTCAGCTCGGCCAGGTAGTCGCCGGTCAGCACGTCGAGGTCGCCGCCGTCGAGCATCTCCCGCCAGGCGTCGAACCGGTCGCCGTAGAAGCCGGATGCGTTGCCGACCCGCAACACGGCGGATCGGCCGGTCATCCGGCAGCCGGGGTCGCCGTCCGGCCGGCCCCCGCTGGGCCGGCGAACGCCTGGGCGATGTCGAGCCACTCGTCGGCGACCGGGCCGGTCGCGACCAGTCCGAGGTCGGAGCGGTGCCGGCGCTGGGTGACCAGCAGGCAGAAGTCGAGGGCGGTGCCGGTGACCCGGTCGGCGGCGCCGGTCGGCCCGTACGCCCACTCGCCGCCGTCCGGCGCGCGCAGCTCGACCCGGACGGGCACCTCGGGCGCCGGCCGGCCGTGGGCCAGAAAACCGTTGACCAGGGTACGGGTGCCCAGGTGCGCGACATGCCGTAGCCGGCCGGTCGGGACGCGCTCGTGTTCGAGTGCGTCGGCGATGTCCTGGCCGTGCGCCCAGGTCTCCATCAACCGACCGGTCGCCACGGAGGCGGGCGACATCTGCACGCCGAACCAGGGGATCTTGGTGCCTTCGGGGACGCCGGTCAGGGCGGTGGCCAGCGCCGTGCGGCCGGCCCGCCAGGCGGTCAGCAGGTCGGTCGGGTCGGGCGCGGCGGCCAGCACCTCCGCCGCGCCCTTGTCGACGAAGCCGGACGGGTCGGCGGCGGCTGCGCTCAGTGTGCCGAGGAACGCGTCGAGATCGGTGCTGGCCTGCAACGAGACCTGGTCGGTCCAGTGCAGGTGGGCGATCTGATGGGCCACGGTCCAGCCGGGCGCCGGGGTGGGCCGGGCCCAGTCGGTGGCCGGCCGACCGGCCACCAGCGCGTCCAACTCGGCGGACTCGTCGGCCAGGTCGGCGAGCAGGGCGTCGAGGTCAACCATGGTTCCTCCGGTCTTCCGGTGCGCGCCGGCCAGCCGCACTGTCGGCGGCAGGTCTGGACTGCGTGGTGGTGGGTGGGTCGAGGATGGTGGCGAGTTGGCGTTTCCAGGTGTCGAGCAGGGCGGTGCGGCGGGCCGAGTCGTCGGCGAGCAGGTTTGCCACGCCCAGCCCGCGCAGCAGGTCGAGGGTCGCCTGGATGGACTCGCGGACCCCGGGGCGGCGCTCGTCCGCGCCGAGCAGTTCGACGGTGAGCCGGTGCATCTCCCGGCCGACCATCGCTTCGAGGGGGACCAGGGCGTCGCGCAGGTCGCGGTCGGTGCGGGCGGCGACCCACAGCTCCAGCGCGGCGGCGAAGAGTGGACCCGTGAAGGCCGTGGCGAGCATGTCGATCACCCGGTCGAGCCGGCGCGGCCCGGCCGGCAGCGCGGCGGCCTCGGCCCGGATCTCGTCGGCGCGCAGCTGCGCGAGGTGCCCGACGGCGTCCACCACCAGGGCCGCCCGGGTCGGGTAATGGTGCAGCTGGGCGCCCCGGGAGACCTGAGCGCGGGCTGCGACGACAGTGGTGGTGGTCCCGGACCAGCCGTACTCGACCAGGCAGTCGACGGTGGCGGTCAGCAGACGAGCCCGGGTGGCGCGACTGCGCTCCTGCTGCGGCACCCGTTCTGTGGACACCGCACCAGCCTCCCGCTCCATAAACAAACAGTCAAGTCTGATTGTTTATGTCGGCGCCGTGGCGGCCTGGCGTGCGGTCCCTCCGGCAACGCTCAAGGTTCTGCGGCACCTGCCGCCGATGGCTGACGGGCTGGCGGTCAGGTCGAGGTGCGGTCGGTCAGGTCTATCCAGTAGTCGAGTACCACGCGGTCTGCTGGGAGCACGATGTCGGTGGCGATCTCGACCACGCGCTCTCCGGCGTAGGTCTGTCGGGTGATCGTGAGGACGGGTACGCCGCCTGGGATGCGAAGGGTCTCGGTCTCATCGCGGACCGGCATCCGCGACCGGACCTGTTCCCGGATTCCGGTGATCACGACCCCGAGGCTGTGGAGTTGGGCTGTGTTGCCGCCGGGCCACGGTTCCCGGTCGGGATCCGCCACGGGCGTGCCCGCCACCATCTCCAGGAGCAGGCAGGACGTCGACATCTGCTGAGCTACGCCTTCCGCGTGGAAGACAAACTGGCGTTCCAGCAGCATGGTCTCGGGTGCGACTCCGAATAGCTCCGCCCTGGCGGTGCCTGCCGGAACCTCCCGGAACGTCTTGTCGAGACGGTAGTCGTGCCAGCCGACGTGATGATCGGCGGTGAACGACGTGGCGGGCGGCAGTTCGCCACTGAGCTGAGCAAGTTCGTGGTGGTACCGGTCGGAGCCCAGGCGCCGGATCGGCAGCACGGGTCTCGCGTAGGTGCCTCGACCCATCTCGGTGACGGCCAGGCCCTCGGAACGCAGTAGTGCGATGGCTTCGCGCGCGGTGCCGCGGCTGACGTCGAACTCGCCCATCAGGGTGGACTCGGATGGCAGCAGCGAGCCAGGCGGGATGGCGCCGGACATGATCCGGCCGCGTAGCTCGTCGGCGACCCGCCGGTAGCGGGGACGCTCGTGCTGGGAAGGCACGTCGATCACCGTACCGTCGTCCGCCCCGTGACGAATCTTTCACCCTGGGCGACCACCTATATAGATGGGTGGTGTGTATAGGTGTAGCGTGTGGACAAACGGCCGTGGGACGAGATAGATCCACACCTTCTGTCGGCCGTCCAGTCTGGACGCGAGAACTACGACACCAGCGGCAACTGGATCTCGCTCGTGATCGCGTCCGCTCCGCTGGGTGCGGCGGTCGGCTGACAGGGGTCTCGGCCGCCGCACCCTCCGCCCCGGGAGGTGTGCGACCGATGGAACCGACAGATGCCCGACCGGCCCGCAAGGGCGACGAGCTACGACAGGCGGCCGACGTCGCCCGCGACGCCGCAATCGATACCCGGATCAGACAGGCACTGGACCTTGGACAACAGGGCCAACCCCGGCTCGCGCCGCCGTGGTTCGACAACCGACGACCCCACCGGTACGACGCCAGCCCGCGCAAGCAGCCGGCGGGCGGTGCCACCGATGACTGACGACGGCGCCCCCACCTGGGCGAACAGGGTCGAGGCCGCGCGGCGGGTCAAGCAGGCACGCGACGCCGGGGTCCGCTGCTGCTGGTCCTGCGGCCCCGGCTGCGACGAACTCGACTGGGCCACCCAAGTGCTCGCCGAAGCGGCCCGGCGACCACCGGTCGGCCGGGCCGTCTCCCGCGCACTACGCAGCATCGGCTAACGAACATCCGTCGTACACATGTGCTATCCACAGGCTGTCCATAACGGTCACGAGGTACGTAATCCCACGTCTGGACCCTGGTGAAGCTTTGGCTCGGGAGGAAGGCATGTCCCTACCGCAGAAACCGAGAACGCTGGTCCTACCGGAGGGTGACCAGTGTCCAAACTGCGCTGGCACTCTGCAGGTCGTGGGACACCGACGGCTCACTTACCGGCATCGTAGGGACCGCAATTCCCTGTTGCTGCGTCCGCTACCCCAGCAGCGCGAGGGGGCGGTGCCCCTGTCATGTCCCGACCTGGCCGTACCAGGACGGACACACCGGCTGGATTCCCACGAATGATCCCGCCGCGTACACCGGGGTCTTCTTCACCCGGTGTCCGGGCCACCTCGCGGCGCGACGGCTGCGTATCGCGGCCGCGTAGGCGACTGGACGCGTGGCCATGGTTCACTCGCCTGCGCGCTATGGGCCCCACTCGTAACGGCAGTGTCTACACCGGCACCGGCGAAAGGATCGCCCGTTGGCACTGCTGCGTGACTACCACGGCCACCCCTACGAACTGACCGACGTTCAGGATGCGGGGCGTCGTTTCGATGGGCAGATCGACACAATCATGCCGCACGGGGGCTGCGGGCAGACCCTGACCATCGGCACCCAAGATCAACCCGTCCTGCGCATCGACATCGACATCGACACCGACCGGGCGGCGGTGCGCTGGCTGCCTGACGGCAGTTACGCCATCGAGCAAGAGGCCGGTACGCCGATCACCGTCTACGAGTCACCCGATACCGGCCTGGTCGACATTCCGGCCAACCTCGCCCGCGTCACCTCCGTGGTCGCCCGGGCCGCAGTCCTGGAATACACCGCCACCGGCCGACGCCCGACCAACGTGCGCTGGGCAAACGAGGAGCAGCCCTCTTCGTGACCGTGACCTCGCTTTGGAAGCGGGTACGAGGTGGACGAGCGTCGCGTCATCGTGGGCCTTTTGGGCGAAGCGGTGCAGCTTCTCAGGACGTAGTACGACCGTCGCGAGGTCCGAAAACGCGCAGGGCGTCGGCATCGGTGGCGGTGGCCCGCAAGTAGTAGTCGGCCCACCGAGCCGCGTCCGGATAGGTCGAGTTGGCGGCGACCTCGGCGCAGGCGGCGTCTACGTCGTAGACCGTGCGGCGTAGCTCCACGCCTGGTCCGAGCAGCGCCCAGTGCGCCCCGGAGCGCCCGTACGGCATCCCCACGCTGCCCGGGTTCACGACCAACCGCCCGTGCGCCAGCCGGACGTACGGCATGTGGGTGTGTCCGCCGACGACGGTGCGGACGCCCTCTTCCGTGCCTTCGAGCACCTCCGCCCACCGGTCCAGCCGCGAGTCGACGAGGACGACCTCCTCGTCGTCGCGGGGAGTGGCGTGGCAGAACAGCACCGGACCAAGCCCTGCCACAGGCAGCGTGGCCGAGGTGGGCAGGTCGGTGAGCCGGTCCAGGTGGGTCCGGCCCAGTTGGTCGGCCGCCCACGGCAGGATCGGGTCGGGGATGTCGACCGTCCCGCCCCGCCGGTAGGTCACCATCATCCGCTCGGCGTTGCCGCGTACCCAGACCGCCCGGTCGCCGATTTCGGTGAGCAGGTCCAGGACCTCGACCGGTTGCGGGCCAGCCGCGATGTCCCCCGTCAGCACCACCCGGTCGGCGGTGGCAACCTCCGGCTCGGCCAGCACCGCCGCCAGCGCCGGCAGTACGCCGTGAATATCGGACAGGACAGCGACCCGGTTCCGCATCGGCCCACCCTGTCAGCCACCCGAGGCGGCTGTCCCGCCCTTCTGCTTGGGGCAGACCAGAGCCTGGGTCCCTGTCACGTCCGGACCGGCAGGTCGTCGTAGACGAACAGGGATCGGCGAGCATCCGCCACCGTACGCAGCGCCTCCAATGACCGGCCTGAACCGTCCCGGGTGATTCGCCAGACCTCCAGGACCGGCGCCGCATCTCCGAGCCGCATCCGCTGCTGCTCTTCTCTGGTGGGCAGTCTCGCGGAAAGTGACTCGGTGAAGGTCGCTGGGACGAGCCCGGCGGACAGCATCGCCGCGTAGACCCCACCGACCACCTTCCCCGGTTCTGCCAGCGGCGTGCCCTCCACGAGCTCGGCGGGCAACCACGAGTCCTGGAGTTGGGCGACATCGTCGCCCGCCCACATCTCGCGAGCCCGGTGCACCAGTTCGGCCCCTTCGGGAACATCGAGCTGAGCGGCAAGCGAGGCGTCTGCGGTCGCCCGGTTCACCCCGACAACCTCGGCCCGGCCCGGCACACCCTGCTGCGCGCAGGCCGTCTCCCACGGCCCCAGGTGGTTGTCTGACCGGCTCCCATCCGTGACGTCGGCGTACCTGGTCACTGACAGGCGTACCGGCGGCTCGGCCACCACGGTGCCCTGGCTCGTCGCCGAGACAAGCAGACCACCTGCCTTGAGCACAGCCAAGGCGCGACGGACCGTCTCCCGCGCGACGCCGTACTGCTCGGCCAACTCGTGCTCCGTCGGGATACGCGATCCCGGCTGGAAATCCCCCCGCTCGATGGCCGCCCGGAGCATCTCCGCGATCGCGCGGTATCCCGTTGCCACCTTCGGTCCTCCCCTGTCACATCTCTGCCAAGTATGCGTACGCAGACCCTTGACTATCCACCCCGGCTCAACGGAAACTCGAATCAGGGTTTGCATATGCAAACTCCGCCAGGGTAAGTGGTCGGCCGGTGTTACGTGGCGTCAGCCGGAAGGCATCCGTCGTACACATGTGCTATCCACAGGCTGTGGGTGACGGAAACGGGAGGTGCTTAGTCCCATGGCTGGATCCTGGTGACGCGCTGGCTCGGGAGGAAGGCATCAGTAATGTCCGTACCCCAGATACCGAGACCGCTGATCATGCCGGAAGGCGACCCGTGTCCGAACTGCACCGGCAAGCTGCTGGTCGTAGACGTCGACGGCTCACTTACCGGCGCCGTCGGGACCGCGGTTCCCTGTTGCTGCGTCCGCTACCCCGGCGGCGCGAAGGGGCGGTGCCCCTGTCATGTCCCGACCTGGCCATTCCGGGACGGACACACCGGCTGGATTCCCACGACCGATCCCGCCGCGTACACCGGGATCTTCTTCACCCGGTGCGCCAGCCATCCTCACGAGCGGAGGCCGAGCATCACGGCCGCGTAATCGACGCCACGCAGGAACCTGGTCCCGCCCCAGCCCTGCACGTCGGCCCGTGATCGCGACGGGTTCGGGTCGCGCCAGATCACCGGATCCTTCGTGATCACAGGTGCGACCAGTGGGGCTGCGGCTGGGGCTAGACGCGGGCGCGGCGGGCCAGGCGTTCCGGGTCGAGGATGATGATGCTCTTGCCGTCCAGGCGCAGCCAGCCGCGCGAGGCGAAGTCGGCGAGTGCCTTGTTGACGGTCTCCCGGGAGGCGCCGACGAGCTGGGCGATCTCCTCCTGGGTGAGGTCGTGGGTGACCCGCAGGACCCCGCCGTCCCGGGTGCCGAACCGGCCGGCCATCTGCAGCAGGTTCTTCGCCACCCGCCCCGGCACGTCAGTGAATATCAAGTCGGCCAGCGCGTCGTTCGTCCGGCGCAGCCTACGGGCGAGCACCCGGAGCAGCTGCTCCGCGATCTCCGGGCGGTTGTTCAGCCAGGGGCGCAGCGCCTGCTTGCGGAGCCGGGCCAGCCGGGTGTCGGTGACCGCGGTCGCGGTGGCCGTACGCGGGCCGGGATCGAAGAGGGAGAGCTCCCCGACCATGTCGGAGGGGCCCATCACGGCAATCAGATTCTGTCGGCCGTCGGCGGCGCGTCGGCCCACCTTGATCTTGCCGCTCAGGACAATATAGAGGCTGTCGCCCGGTTCGCCCTCGTTGAAGACGATCTCGCCCTTGCGGGACTCGATGATCTCCATCTCCTTGGCGAGCGCCTCGGCGGCCTCCGGGTCCACGCCCTGGAAGATCCCGCTGCGTGCCAGTACCTCATCCATAGCGCACCTCCACCCGCGCGTGCCGTCCGCCGGCCGGGTCCGCCGGTCGGTCATCCGTCGCGCGTTCGCCAAGTCTAGGCGCCCGCCGGCCGTGATCGGCGGTGCACCCCGGGAATCTTGATCCAGAAGCGTAACCGATCTGTTCTCATACCTCGCTACGATCGCGCTCCCACGGGCTCGTCGGGGCACTCCCGGGGCTCCTGCTTCGGCGCCGACCGCTAGGGTCGGCCCGTGATCACCGGTCCCGCGCTGACGTCCCGGCGCGAGGATGGCCTCGATCTTCCGCTGCTGGTCTGGCGGCTGCCGGGGCCGGCGCGGGCGATCGGATCCGCGCCGCTGGGCGGCGGGATCGGCGAACGGCGCTGGTTGATCAACGCGACCGTGCCGATGTCGTACCGCCGGGACGACCCGGATGCGCACCTGGCCGCGCTCGCCCACGACCTCGACCTGGTCGGACCCGGTATCGGCCTGCTCACTGGCGTCGACGTCGCCGACCTGGTGACCCGCGAGGAGACCGGGGTGCGCGTCTGGGCGACCATCGGGCTGGGCACGCCGATCCTGGCCGCCGCCCCGGAGCCGGCAGCGCCCGGGTCGGCGCCTGCGATCCTGGCCGTCTCACCGGAGAGTTCAGCGCCCGGGTCGGAGTCGGTGCCCGCGACGCCGGAGTCGGCAGGGTCGGCGGCGGTGCGGGTGCCGGTCCGGCCGCGATCATCGCCGGCTCCGCGCGAGGTGGGGACGGTGAACATCGTCGCCTGGGTGCCGGTCGGGTTGAGCGATGCGGCGCTTGTCAACGCCGTCGGCACGGTGACCGAGGCCAAGGCCCAGGCGCTCTGGGAGCTGGGGCTGGCGGCCACCGGCACCGCGACCGACGCGGTGGTGGTGCTCTGCCCGCCGGACGGCCCGCGGGAGGCGTACGGCGGTCCGCGGTCCCGCTGGGGTGCCCCGCTGGCGCGGGCGACCCGGGACGCGGTCGTGGCCCGTGGACCGGACCCCGGTCCGGCCTGGTCGGTCCGGTACGCGGCCGAGGTGAAACGAGCCGCCGACCGGCACGAACGCTGAAATGTCCGGACGGTCGGTCAGTCGTCCCCCGGTACCGGTTCCGGTACTGTCTGCTGGCGATGTCCACACACGCTGATCAGGCACCCAACCGCCCGGGACGCCCCCGCCGACGACTGCTCGGCCGGCCGGCCCTGGTGCTGGCCGCTGTCGTCGTACTGCTGGTCGGGCTGGGCGTGGTCGGTGTCGCCGCGGCCGGGTTCCTCCGCGACGAGCCGCCGGCGCCGACCTGGCAGGCCGGCTCGGCCGACAGCACCGGCGGGACCGGCCAGTCGGCGCCGACCCCGAGCCCGACGCCGGCCGACCGGGCGATCTCGATGTCCGCGACCGGCGACATCGTGCTCGGCAACGCGCCGAACCGGCTGCCGGCCAACGACGGCGAGGGCTTCTTCGACTCGGTCCGCGACGCCCTCGCCGCCGACCTGGTGATGGGCAACCTGGAGGAGCCGCTGACCGAGGACACCGGGACCGGCAAGTGCGGCGCCGACTCCACCCGGTGCTTCCAGTTCCGGGCCCCACCGTCGTACGCCAAGCACCTGGCCGACGCCGGTTTCGACCTGCTCAACCAGGCCAACAACCACGGGTACGACTTCGGCGCCGCCGGCTACCGCAACACCCAGCAGGCACTGGAGCGCCACGACCTGCTGCACACCGGCGCGGTGGACCAGATCACCGTCACCGAGGTCGAGGGGGTCAAGGTCGCGGTCGCCGGCTTCTCCTCGTACGCCTGGAACAACAGCCTGGTCGACATCGCCGCCGCGGAGAAGGTGATCGAGAAGGCGACCACCATGGCCGACCTGGTCGTGGTCCAGGTGCACATGGGTGCGGAGGGGTCGGAGATGACCCGCGTCAAGCCCGGCACCGAGCTGTTCCTGGGCGAGAACCGGGGCGATCCGGTCAAATTCTCGAAGGCGATGATCGACGCCGGTGCCGACCTGATCGTCGGGCACGGGCCGCACGTGCTGCGCGGCATGGAGTTCTACCAGGGCCGGCTGATCGCGTACAGCCTCGGGAACTTCGCCGGCGGCGGCAACATGCTCAGCAACAACGGCCGGCTCGGCTGGGGCGGGGTGCTCAAGGTCGAGCTGAACGCCGACGGGAGCTGGGCCGGCGGGCAGTTCCTCTCGACGTACATGAACGGGGCCGGCAAGCCGACCATGGACCGCGACCTGCGCGGGTTGAAGCTGATTCAGCAGCTCAACCGCTCCGACTTCCCGCAGACCGGCGCGAAGCTGGACGCCAAGGGCGTCATCTCGCCGCCACCGGCCGACTGACCGGCGACGACCGCGGCCGGGCCGCCGGGCCCGCGGTGGCGTCACAACCCCGACGTACGCTGACCTCGTGACCAGTACCCCCATCAGCGCCGGCCCGGTCGGCGAGACCGACCTCGGCCGCAAGCGGCGGGCGCGCCGGATGGCCCGCGTGCTGGCCGAGACCCATCCGGACGCGCACTGCGAACTGGACCACCAGGGGCCGTTGCAGCTCGCGGTGGCCACGGTCCTCTCCGCCCAGACCACCGACAAGAAGGTCAACGAGGTCACGCCGAAACTGTTCGCCCGCTACCACAGCGCGGCCGACTACGCCGGCGCCGACCGGGCCGAGCTGGAGGAGCTGCTCCGACCCACCGGCTTCTACCGCAACAAGACCACCTCCCTGATCAACCTGGGCCAGGCGCTGGTGGAGCGGTACGACGGTGAGGTGCCCGGCCGGCTGACCGACCTGGTGACCCTGCCGGGGATCGGCCGCAAGACGGCGAACGTGATCCTCGGCAACGCGTTCGGGGTCCCCGGGATCACCGTCGACACCCACTTCCAGCGGCTGGTCCGGCGCTGGGGCTGGACGGCCGAGACCGACCCGGTCAAGATCGAGAGCGCCGTCGGCGGGCTCTTCGAGAAGCGGGACTGGACGATGCTCTCGCACCGGGTGATCTTCCACGGGCGGCGGGTCTGCCACGCCCGGAAGCCGGCCTGCGGGGCCTGCACGCTGGCCCCGCTCTGCCCGTCCGTCGGGCTGGGGCCGACGGCGGCGCCGGCCGCGGCGAAGCTGCTCAAGGGCCCCCGCGCGGTCGAGTTGGTGGTCGCGGCCGGCATCGACCCGGGCCTGGTCCCGGCGACGGCCGTGGCGGCGGAGGTGCCGTGAGACCCCGCTCGGCCGGGCCGCTGCTGGCTCTGGTGCTGCTGCCGCTGGCGCTGCTCGCCGCCGGCTGTTCCGGTCCGTCGCCGGAGCCGGACCGTCGGTCGGCCACGGCCGGGTCCGACCCGGCGCCGTTCGAGCCCTGCCCGAAACTCGACGTCCCGCCGGTCCCGGCGGGGTCCTCGGCCGCGCCTGCCGCACGCGCTCCGGCCGAGAGCCCGGCGGAGGCCCCACGAACGGCGGCCCTGGGAGTGGTGGCCATGGAAACGGCCCCGGGTGGCGGGCATCGGGCGATGCCAGCCGTGACGCTCGACTGTTTCGTCGGCGGGGAGCGGGTCGACCTCGGCGCACTGCGCGGCCCGGCAGTCGTCAACCTCTGGGCCTCCTGGTGCGGGCCGTGCCGCAAGGAACTGCCCGCCCTGCAGCGGCTGCATGAGCGGGCCGCCGGCGCGGTGCGGGTGATCGGGGTGGACACCCGCGACCGGCGGGCGGCCGCCGAGGAGACCGCCGCCGACCTCGGCATCACTTTCCCGCAGTTCTTCGACGAGCAGGAGCGGCTGCTGATCGGGCTGGAACGTCGGGTCATCCCGGTCACCGCCTTCGTGGACGGCCAGGGCCTGATCCGGCACCTGGACGAGTCCGGCGCCCTCGACGACGAGACGCTCGGCAAGCTGGTCGAGCAGCATCTCGGCGTGGCGGTGGCACCGTGACCGGCCACGCCACCGGGGGCGGTGCCGGCGGGTCCGGCGCCACCGGCGGCGGGGCCGACCAGCTACCCGGCTGGTGCGAGCCGCTGCTCAGTCGGGTCCGGGCCGCCCGGCGGGAGGACTTCACCCGGTTGCGGACGCCCACCAGCGGCGGTCGGGAGAGCGCCGTGCTGGTACTGCTCGGCGAGGAACCCGGCCAGGGACCCGACGTGCTGATCATGCAGCGCGCGGCGACCCTGCGTAACCATGCGGGGCAGCCGGCCTTCCCGGGCGGTGCCGCCGACGAGGGGGACGCGGACCCGCCGGCCACCGCGCTGCGCGAGGCGAACGAGGAGGTCGGTCTCGATCCGACGAGCGTGACGGTGCTGGCCCAGCTGCCGAGGCTGTGGATTCCGGTAAGCGAATTCGTGGTCACCCCGGTCCTCGGCTGGTGGCACCGGCCGCACCCCGTGCACCCCCGGCAGCCCGCCGAGGTGGCGCACGTGGCCCGGCTGCCCGTCGCCGAGCTGGTCGACCCCGACAACCGGCTCCGGGTCCGCCACCCCAGCGGTTGGGTCGGGCCGGCCTTCCAGGCCCGCGGGATGCTGGTCTGGGGCTTCACCGGCGGAGTGCTCGCCGCGCTGCTCGACATGGCCGGCTGGAGCCGCCCCTGGCCGCTGGACCGGGTGGTGGACCTGCCCCCGAGCCAATCGCTCCCGACGCCGTCCGCCGGCGCGGACTGACCGTCCCATGATCGAGTCACGGAAGCCGTTGCGGCGACCGCCCCGTACCCTTAACGGGTGTCCGCCGTGGATGTCATCCTCATCCTGCTCATGCTCGTGTTCGCGATCAGCGGCTACCGGCAGGGCTTCGTCATCGGTCTCCTCTCGTTCGCGGGGTTCTTCGCCGGGGCGCTGATCGGCCTGCAGCTCGGGCCGCTGCTCGCCCAGCGGTTCGCCGACGGAGCGACCCGGGTCGGCGTCTCGCTGGTCACGATCTTCGGGCTGGCCGTCCTCGGCCAGGCGCTGGCGGGCTGGGTCGGCTCGCACCTGCGGCGGGCGATCACCAGTCACGCCGGCCGCAAGGCCGACGACATCGGCGGGGCGTTCGTCTCGCTGCTCGCCGTGCTGCTGGTCGGCTGGCTGGTCGCGGTACCGCTCGGGTCGTCGTCGCTGCCGTGGCTGGCCAGCGCGGTCCGCAACAGCGCGCTGCTCTCCGTGGTCGACCGGGTGCTGCCCGAAGAGGTGCAGACCCTCTCCAACGCGCTGCGGGACACCGTGGACACCAACGGCTTCCCCGACGTGTTCGGCGGCCTGACGCCGACCCGGGCGCGGGACGTGGCGCCACCGGACCCGGCCCTGGCCGGCTCCCAGGTGGTGGCGAACGGGGAACGGTCGGTGGTGAAGGTGCTGGCCGTCGCGCCGAGCTGCTCGCGCCGGATCGAGGGGTCGGGCTTCGTCTACGCCGAGGACCGGGTGATGACGAACGCGCACGTGGTGGCCGGTGCCCGGACCGTCGCCGTCGAGGTACGCGGTGAGCGGCACACCGGGCGGGTGGTGGTCTACGACCCGGACCGGGACCTGGCCGTCCTCTACGTACCCGGCATCTCCGCGCCGGTGATGCCGTTCGCGCAACGCCCGGTGGCGCCGGACGCCGACGCGATCGTGCTGGGCTTCCCGCTGGACGGCCCCTACAACGCCCAGTCCGCCCGGGTCCGCAGTGCCGGGGACATCACCGGACCGGACATCTACGAGTCCGGGGACGTCACCCGGGAGATCTACACGATCCGGGCGCTGGTCCGCAGCGGCAACTCGGGTGGCCCGCTGGTGGCGCCGAACGGCGAGGTGCTCGGGGTGATCTTCGCGGCGGCGGCGGACGACCGCAACACCGGCTTCGCCGTCACCGCCGCCGAGGCCGCCCCGGTCGCCACCGCCGGCGCGGACCGCACCCGCAGCACCGGCACCGGCGACTGCACCTGAGCCGGACCCGCCCGACGGACGGCGGGCCCGGGGAGGGGGAGCTCAGTCCGGTCGAGGGCGGCGGGGGGTGGAGCCGTGGGACAGGCCGGCGCGACCGCCGCGCTGGCGTGCCCGGGCCGGCACCTCGCGGAACCGGCGAGCCAGCAGGGCACCGCCGGCGACGACCGCCACCAGCAACGCCCCGCCACCCCAGAAACCCTGCGGCCGACCACCCACCGGACTGCCGGCGGGTAGCGCCACCCAACCGTCCCGCGAACCGTGCGCCGCGGCGCCGAGCTGCTCCGGGTCGGCCTCGGCCCGGTCCGGCGGCGGAGTCTGGCCGGGCGCCGGACCGAATCCGGACACCCCCGGCGCCGCGGCACCGTCGTCCAGCGGGTTACGCTCGACCGTCGAGACCTCGCTGTTCAGGGCGGCGTTCGGGTTCACCAGCCCGAACCCGAACTCGGCGTCCCGGCCGGCCGGGCCGAGATCGCGGGCGGTGCTGATCAGCCGATTCACCACCGCCCCGGCCGGCAGGTCCGGCCAGCGCGACCGGACCAGGGCCGCCGACGCGGCGACCAGCGGGGCCGCGAAGCTGGTGCCCTGGACCCGCCAGAAGCCACCGGGCCGGGCGCCCAGCAGCCCGGTCGCCGGGGCGGTGAGCACGGTCTCCGGACCGGTGATCGACCCCGACCAGAGCGCGTCGCTGTCGCGTTCCAGACCGGCAACGGCCACCATCCCCGGCTCCCGGGCCGGGTACCAGACCTCGTTGGTGGAGGAGGCGCTGGCGTTGCCCGTGCAGGCGATCACCACCACGTCCCGGGCGAACGCGTAGTCGAGGGCGGCGGCCAAAGCCGGGCTCTCGCCGGTGCCGCCCAGGGAGAGGTTCACCACCGTCGCCCCGTTGTCCACGGCCCACCGCACGCCCTTCGCCACGATCAGCGCGTCGTCGTAGCGGTTCTCCTCGTCCAGCACCCGGACCGGCAGAATCTTGGCCCGCGGCGCCAGGCCGACCACACCGCGGCTGTCGTCGTTGCGGCCGGCGATCAGCCCGGCGA
Organism: Solwaraspora sp. WMMD1047; assembly: GCF_029626155.1. Lineage (NCBI taxonomy): Bacteria > Bacillati > Actinomycetota > Actinomycetes > Micromonosporales > Micromonosporaceae > Solwaraspora > Solwaraspora sp. WMMD1047. Next base: position 381,915 of record NZ_JARUBL010000001.1, read on the forward strand.
CGGTGGTGCCGTGCCCGACCGGATCGTTCTGACCGTCGCCCGCCCCGGCCACCGGCTCCGGATCGGCCGCCGGGTCCGCCGGGTCTCCCGGATTGGCGACCAGGTCGATACCCGGCAGCACCTGGCCGGCCAGGTCCGGATGGGAACCATCCACCCCGGAATCGATGACGGCGACCGTGACGCCCTCGCCGGTCGAAACCTGCCACGCCGACTCGATGTCGAACGCGTCGAGTTGCCACTGCTCGTCGCGGGCCATGTCGGTGGAGACCGGCACGCCCACCGGCGGCGGGACCGGCGCGGCGGCGGCCGGAGACGGTCCGAGCAGCACACCCGAGAAGCCGGCAACGGCAATCAGCGCCGCTCCCGACACCCGGGCCACGGCGCTCCGGTACTGATGCCGTTGCCCAGTCACAGCATGGCCTTTACACCCCGGCAGACACGTGATGCACGGAGGTTACCGTGTTTCACCCCTGTCGCGGTGGCATCTTCGCGGATTTGATCACACCTGGCGGGCGGGGGCACCGGTCAGGTCGGCGGCAGATGTCCGAGCTGTACCAGCCGTACCCCCTCCCGCCTGGTGATCAACCGGCCGCGGCCCGGCGGCAGGGGGCCGGGCCGCACCGTGCCGATCAGCGCGCCCTCGTCCGGACTGCCGGACATCACCAGACCGGGCGCGGAGAGCTCCCGCAGCCGTTGCACGATCGGGTCGTAGAGCGCCCGGGCGGCGCCACCCGAGCGGCGGGCCAGCACCAGGTGCAGGCCGACGTCGCGGCCCTGCGGCAGATACTCCTCCAGCGCCCGCAGCGGGTTCGCCGGCCCGGTCGCCACCAGGTCGTAGTCGTCGACCAGGACGAACAACTCCGGACCGGTCCACCACGAGCGGTCCCGCAACTGCTGCGCGGTGACGTCGGCACCGGGCAGCCGACGCTGCATGTACCCGGCCACCGACTCGATCAACTCGGCGGTGCCGGCCGCCGCCGTGCCGTACCCGATCAGATGTTCGGTCTCGACCGCGCCGAGCAGGCTGCGCCGGTAGTCGACCAGGATCACCCGGGCCTGCTCCGGCGCGAACCGGCCGACGATCGTGGTGGCCAGCGCCCGCAGAAACGACGACTTGCCGCACTCGGCGTCACCGAAGACCAGGAAGTGCGGCTCGGCGCCGAAGTCGACCACCACCGGCCGGAGGTCCGCCTCGGCGATGCCGATCGGAATCCGCAGTCCGCTGCTGCCGGCCAGGTCCAGATCGGGGTACGGCAACACCGGCGGCAGCAGCCGTACCCGTGGGGCGGGGGCGCCCGACCAGCCGGCGGCGACCGCCTTGACCAGCGGTGCCGTCTGATCGCCCAGACTGGCCAGTGCCGGTAGGACGGTGAGCAGATGCAGGCTGTCGGCGGTGATACCCCGGCCCGGGGTCCGCTCCGGCACGTTGCTCGCCGCCCGGCGGGACACGATGGAATCCGTCGGGTCGCCGAGACGCAGCTCCAACCGGGAGCCGAACAGGTCCCGGATCGCCGGCCGGTAGTCCATCCAGCGCGGCGCGCTGGCGACCACGTGCACGCCGTACGACAGCCCGCGGGTGGCGATGTCGGTGATCAGGGGCTCCAGATCGTCGTACTCGCCGCGCAGCGTCGGCCACCCGTCGACCACCAGGAAGACGTCTCCGAACGGGTCGCCCAGCGGATGACCCGGGCCGGTCGCGGCCCGCCGCCGACGGCGGTACGCCGGCATCGAATCCACCCCCAGCTCGGCGAAGCGCCGCTCCCGGTCGGCCAACAGGGTGGTGATCTCCCCGACGGTACGCCGCACGGCGGCGTCGTCCAGCCGGCCGGCCACCCCGCCCACGTGCGGCAGGTCGCGCAGCGTGGCGAGCGAACCGCCACCGAAGTCCAGGCAGTAGATCTGCACCTCGACCGGGGTGTGGGTCAGCGCCAGGCCGCAGATCAGCGCCCGCAGCACCGTGGACTTGCCGCTCTGCGGGCCGCCGACCACCGCCACATGCCCGGCGCTGCCCGCCAACGTGAGCCAGTGCAGGTCCCGGCGCTGCTCGAACGGCTTGTCCACCAGCGCGACCGGCACCTGCAGGGCGCCGTGCAGCTCGGGGTTGCCGACGGTGAGGCCCCGGGCCGGGTCGACGCCGACCGGCCCGAGCAGCTCGTCGAGGGTCGGGGCCGCCGACAGTGGCGGCAACCAGACCTGGTGCGCCGGCGGACCCTGCCCGGCGAGCCGGTCGACCAGGATGTCGAGCAGGCTCGCGGAATTCGCGCCCGGCCCCGGCGCGGCCGGGAGCGGCGAGATCGGCTCGGGGGCCGGGGTGAAGTGGGTCGAATAGGACAGCACCCGGGCCGCGCCCGTCCGCCCCGCGTCGGCCGGCCCGCCCGGGCGGCGGTACGCCCCGGAGACGTAGGCCGCCTTGAACCGGACCAGCGGCTCGGTGCCGAACTTCAGATAGCCGTGCCCCGGCGACCTCGGCAGCTCGTACGCGTCCGCTGCCCCGAGCACCGCCCGGGACTCCAACGCCGAGAAGGTCCGCAACCCGATCCGGTACGACAGATGGGTGTCCAACCCGCGCAGCCGGCCCTCCTCCAACCGCTGCGAGGCGAGCAGCAGGTGTACGCCGAGCGACCGGCCCAACCGGCCGATCTGGACGAAGAGGTCGATGAAGTCCGGCTTGGCGGCGAGCAGCTCGGAGAACTCGTCGACGACGATCAGCAGGACCGGCAGCGGAGCCAGGGCGGCGCCGGCGGCGCGCGCCGCCGCGTACTCGCGCTGGTTGGTGAGGTTGCCGGCCCGGCGCAACAGCTCCTGGCGGCGGACCAGCTCGCCGTTGAGGGCGTCGACCATCCGGTCGACGAGCGGCAGCTCGTCGGCGAGATTGGTGATCACCGCGGCGGTGTGCGGCAGCCGGTCCAGGGAGAAGAAGGTGGCCCCGCCCTTGAAGTCGACCAGGACGACGTTGAGCTCCTCCGACGAATGGGTGGCGGCCAGCCCGAGCACCAGGGTCCGGAGCAGCTCGGACTTGCCGGAGCCGGTGGCACCGATCAGCAGGCCGTGCGGGCCCATCCCGTCCTGGGCGGACTCCTTGAGGTCGAGCTCGACGGCGCCGCCGTCCGTTCCGACCCCGATCGGCACCCGGAGCCGGTCGGCGTCCGCGCGGGGCGCCCAGCCCTGGGCGACGGCGAAGCTGTCGGGGTCGCCCACGCCGAGCAGCTCGGCCAGGCCCGGCTCGGCGGCCAGCGCGGCGTCCGACCCCCTGGCCGGGCCGGCCAGCCGCAGCGGCGCCAGCCGGCGGGCCACCGCCTCGGCCTCGACCAGCCCGAGCCGGTCCGGGGTGCCGACCTCGGCCGCGCCGTCCGTCGAAAACGTGCCCAGCCGGTCGTCGCGGGCGGTCAGCACGATCGTGGACCGGTCCGGCAGCCGGGGCGGCACACCGTCGATGTCGATGACCGTGACGCCGTCGATGCCGCCCTCGCCGATCAGTCGGGCGGCCCCGGTCAGGTCGGCGCTGTCCAGCACCACCACCACATGCGGGCCGGCGGTCGGTGGGCCGGCCGGATCGAACCGGGAACGGTCGCCCACCACGTCGGCGAGGAGTCGCTCCAGGTCCGCCACCGAGCTGCCGACCAACCGCACCGGGCCGACCGCGTCGGTACGACTCGGATGGCGGGCATGCGGAAGCCACTTCGCCCACTCCCACCAGGCCCGCCGCTCCGGACCGGCGCAGATCGCGATCATCAACTCGTCCGGGGCGTGGAAGACCGAGAGCTGCGTCAACATCGCCCGGGCCAGCGCGTGGCCGCTGCCACCGGGTCCGGCCCCGGTGGCCTCGCCCTGCAGGTGGACCCGGGCGAAGCCGCGCAGCGACAGCGCCACCGGCAGGTCCGGCACCACCGAGTACGCGTCGAGGAAGCGGCGCAGCGCACCGGCGGTCAGCGGCTCCAGATCCTCCAACGACCGGGTCGCCGGCGGCAGCAGCGGCGTCGCCAGGGTCTGCGGGCCGACCCCCACCCGGACCACCCCGAAGTCCGCGTCGGTGGGGCGGCGCTCCCAGACCCGGTGGCTGGCGACCGTCGACCAGAGCTGGCCCGGGTCCGGGTGCCGGTAGAAGAGACCGGCCCGCTGCCGCGCCGCGGTCTGGCGGACCCGCCGCCGCAGCCCGGCGAGGTGCCGAAGGTACCCCCGCCGGGCCGCGACCAGCTCCGACCGGCGCGGCGAACCGGCCGAGCCACCCCAGGAGGTGGCGAGCATGGCCAGCGACGAGAGCCCGAACATCGCGCCGACCACGTACGCGTAGGCGCCGCCGCCGCGGCCGAACATCATCGCCATCGCGACCGAGCCACCCAGCATCGGCAGCACCATCAGCAGTTGCTGCCAGCGGTTCCCGGTTTCCTGGGGGAGCTCCGGTGGCGCCTCGACGACAAGTTCGCCGGTCGGGATCTCGGGCGCGGGACGCCGGGGCGGGCGTCGGATGACGAGCGTGCTCATGCCGTCCTGTCCATTGCAGCCGGTCCAATCCAGACCGTGATCATCGCGCTCGGTAGTATGAGCCGGACTCATGGTAGGTAAGTGCGGCCGTCCGCGCAGCCGCGGTCCACCGCGCGATGGAGGACTCGATGAGTACCGGGCTGGCCCGCGTCACGATCAGCGCACCGCAGCGGCGGATGGACCTCGCGCTACCCGAACACCTGCCCCTGGCCGACCTGCTGCCCGAGGTGCTGCGGCACGCCGGTGAAGGGCTCGCCGACGACGGCGAACGGCACGGCGGCTGGGTGCTGCGGCGGGCCGACGGGGCCGCGCTCGCCGCCGGGCAGCCGCTGCACCCGCAGGGGGTACGCGACGGCGAGGTGCTGCACCTCGTCCCGGCCCGGGCGCAGTGGCCGGAACTGGAGTACGACGACGTGGTGGAGGCGATCGCCGACGGCGCCCGCCGTCGGGGCGGCGCCTGGTCCGCCCCGGCCACCCGGACGGTGAGCCTGGTCGCCGCCGGGCTGGCCCTCGCGATCGGCCTCGCCGCCCTACTTCGGGGCGGCCCGGGCTGGCACCTCGGCGCGGTCGCGGCGCTCGGGACGGCCGCCCTGCTCACCCTGGCCGGGGTGGTCGCCTCCCGGGCGTACGGGGACGCCCCGGCCGGCACCGCCCTCGGCGGCTACGCGCTCGGGTACGCGTTCTGCGGCGGCGCCCAACTGGTCGCCACCGGTGACCCGGTCGGGGTGCTGGCGCCGGTGCGCTGGATCGGCGCCCCGGAGGCGTTGGCCGGCGCGGTCGCCGTTCTGCTCACCGCCGTCCTGGCGACCGTCGGGGTGGCGGCCGGCCGACCGGTGCCGGTGGCCGGCGTCCTCGCCGGTGGGTTCGGCGCCGCGACGGCGCTGCTCGGGTTCGTGCTGCCGGCCGCCGGCGCGGCGGCGGTGCTGATGTCGGTGCTGGTCTGCGGCATCGGCGCGCTGCCGCTGCTGGCCATCCGGTTCGGCAGACTGCCGATGCCGGCCATCGCGGTGCCGACCGGGACCGGCGCGCCGGAGCACCTGTCGGAGCACCCGCCGGAGGGCGCGGTGGCCGGCGGGCCGGACGGTGCCCGGCACCGGCCGGCGCGCGGTCGCGTCCACGCCGCGGTGGCCCGGACCGAGGAGATCCTGACCGGCCTGTTGATCGGCCACGCCGTACTGGCGGGGCTGGCCGGACTGCTGCTGGTCACCGCCGGCGGGGTGGCCGGTCAGCTGCTGGCGGCGGTCGCCGGGATCGCCCTGCTGCTGCGCTCCCGGATCTTCGCCGCCCGGGCGCAGCGGATCCCCCTGCTCGCCGCCGGCCTGGCCCTGGGCGCCCTGCTCGGGCTGGCCTGGACCGGCCGGCTCGGCGCCGCCGGGCTGATGACGCTGGCCGCCGCCGCGCTGATCACCGCCCTGGCCACGGTCGCCACCGGCGCCAGGTACGCGAATCGACCGCCCGGCCCCTATCTGGGCCGAGCGGCCGAGGTGCTCGACGTGCTGATGGTGGTCTCGGTGGTGCCGGTGGCCTGCGCGGTGCTCGGCCTCTACGGGCGGGCCCGCGGACTGCTCGGCTGACGGGCGTCAGTGGGTGGTCTCGCCCGCCGCCTCGGCATCCTGCTGCCGGCGGTACGACGCCCGGATCTCCGCCTCGGCCTCGGTCCGCCCGACCCAGGTCGCCCCCTCGACCGACTTGCCGGGCTCCAGGTCCTTGTACACCTCGAAGAAGTGCTGGATCTCCAGCCGGTCGAACTCGCCGAGGTGGTGGATATCGCGCAGGTGCTCCTGGCGGGGGTCCTCGTAGGGAACGCAGAGCACCTTGTCGTCGCCGCCCTTCTCATCGGTCATCCGGAACATCCCGATCGTCCGGCACCGGATCAGGCAGCCCGGGAAGGTCGGTTCGGGCACCAGGACCAGCGCGTCGAGCGGGTCGCCGTCGGCTCCGAGGGTGCCCTCGATGAAGCCGTAGTCGGCCGGATACTGGGTGGAGGTGAAGAGGGTGCGGTCCAGCCGGATGCGGCCGGTGGCGTGGTCCACCTCGTACTTGTTGCGGTGACCCTTGGGGATCTCAACCGTCACGTCGAAATCCATCACACACGCTCCCTCGTCGCCGGCGCTGGCTTAGGAATCGAAACGGCGCGGACCGGACGAGATTCTCGCCATCTGGTCGATCTGGACGCCGCCTAAGGTACGGACCGAAGTAGTGTCGCCTAGGCCGAATCGTGCGGGGAGGAGGGGCCGGTGGGGAGTGAAGATTCACACTCGGGTCCGGTGAGCGGCTCGTCGGGGGTCCCGCCGCACCGGGGCCGGGCCGGTGTCCCGGGCTCCTACCCGGTGCCCGATGCCGACCGGCGACCGACTCCGGGCAACCCGGGCCCCGGTGGACCGGGCCCGCACGGCCAGGGTCCGCACGGCCAGGGTCCGCACGGTCCGGGTCCGGGCGGTCCGGGGCCGGTTCGCGGTCGGGCCGTCGTACCGCCGCGGGCCTGGCCGCCCGCCGCCGGCCCGCAGACGGTCCCGGGTGGTCCGCGGAACGCTCCGGGCGGCCCGCAGACGGCTCCGGGTGGTCCGCGGAACGCTCCGGGTCCGGACAGTCCGCCGCCCGGTCCGCCCAGGCCAGCGGCCGGGGGCGGGGCTCACCCGGAGGCCGCCGGCCCGAGCCGGCCGGGTCGGGCCCGGCGGCTCGCGGTACCACTGGTCCTCGTCCTCGTCCTGCTGCTCGGGCTGGCCGGGGTCGCGGTCGTCCGGCCGGGACCGGTCGCCGGCTGGCTGGGCGCTGAGCCGACCACCCCCACCACCGTCCCGGAACAGCCCGAGTCACCGCCGCCGGCCGTGCTGGCCGCGGCCGAGGCCACCGCCCCGCTGCCCACCCGGGCCGGCGTCGAGGCCGCGCTTGAGTCGCTGGTGACCGCGGCCGCGCTGGGCGACCGGGTGAACGTGTCAGTAGTCGACGTGGCCACCCGGGAGTCCCTCTACGACCACGACGGCGACACCCCGACCGTGCCCGCCTCGACCACCAAGCTGATCACCGCGGTGGCGGTGCTCGCCGCCCGCGGCCCCGGGTACCGGATCAAGACCCGGGCGGTGGCCGGCGCCCAGCCCGGCGAGGTGGTGCTGGTCGGCGGCGGCGACCCCACCCTGGCCATCAACGGCACCTCCTTCTACGCCGGGGCGGGCCGGCTCGACCGGCTCGCCCGGCAGGTGAAGGAGGCGATGGGCGGCACGGCGCCGACCCGGGTGACCGTGGACGGCTCGCTGTTCAGCGGTCCGGTCTACGAACCGGGCTGGGACGACGACATCCCCACCGGCGGGTTCGGGGCCCCGATCACCGCCCTGATGACCGACGGGGCGCGGCTCGATCCGAAGGACAAGGCGAAGGGGCCGGCCAGGTCGTCGACGCCGGACCTGGCGGCCGGCCGCTCGTTCGCGAAGGCCCTGGGACTGCCCGCCTCGGCGGCGCGTCGGGGCGCCGCCCCGCCTGCTCCTTCGGCATCCGGCGCGAGCCCGACCTCGGCGAGCGCCGCCCCGGTCACCCCCGGTACGGAACTCGGCAGCGTCGAGTCCCCACCCGTCGTCCGGCTGGTCGAGTACATGCTCGCCGACAGCGACAACGTGGTGGCCGAGGCGTTGGCCCGCCAGGTGGCGCTCGCCCGCGACCAGCCGGGTTCGTTCGAGGGCGCCGCGGCGGCCACCGAGGCGGTGGTCGCCGAGCTGGGACTCACCGACGGCGGCGGCACCCTCGCCGACGGCAGCGGGCTGTCCCGGACGAACCGGATCACGCCGGCGCTCCTCACCGACCTGCTCGCGCTCGCCGCCGACGGCTCCCGGCCGGAGCTGGCCGGTCTCTTCAGCGGGCTGCCGGTGGCCGCCTGGTCGGGCACGCTCAGCGAACGCTTCGCCGGCCCCGCCGCCGCGACCGCCGGTACCGCGGCCGGCGCCGGAGTGGTCCGGGCCAAGACGGGCACGCTCTCGGGGGTACACGCGATCTCCGGGACGGTGACCACCGCGGAGGGCCGGCTGCTGGCCTTCGCGGTGCTGGCCGACCGGGTGCCGAGCGGCCCGGAACAGGCGCAGCCGGCGCTCGACCGGATCGCCGCGGCGCTGGCCCGTTGCGGCTGCCGCTGACCGGGCGCACCAGGCCCCCGGAACGGCGGATCCGCCGGCCGCGCGGCCCGAGCCCCGGTCCGGCTACCGGAGCGCGGGTACGGTGGTTGCATGGCGCAGTTCGTGGACTGGGATCTGGCCGCCGCTACCGCGGGGGCGTTGGGTAAGTCCGGCCCCCGGGTCTCGTACGACGAGGCCACCGAGGTCGTCGCCGACCTGCGGCGGCTCACCGACGAGGCGGCGGAGCACGTGGTCGCGTACACCGGGCTGCGGCCGCAGGTCGAGTTCCCCCCGGTGCGGGTGGTGGACCGGCGGGACTGGGCGGCCACGAACATCGCCGGGCTGCGCGAGGTGATCACGCCGCTGGTGTCCCGGCTCTCCGGCGACCGGCGGCCGGGAGCGTTCGGCGACGCCATCGGCTCCCGGCTGACCGGGGTGCAGGCCGGCACGGTGCTGGCGTACCTGTCCGGCCGGGTGCTCGGGCAGTACGAGGTCTTCTCCACCGACCCCGGGCAGCTGATGCTTGTCGCCCCGAACATCGTCGAGGTGGAGCGGAAGCTCGAAGCCGACCCGCGCGACTTCCGGCTCTGGGTCTGCCTACACGAGGTGACCCACCGCACCCAGTTCACCGCCGTGCCGTGGATGCGCGGCCACTTCCTCGGCGAGGTGCAGGCGTTCGTGGACGCCTCCCAGGCCGGCGGCGAGCACTTTCTGGAGCGACTGCGCCGGGGCGTGGGCACCCTCGCCGACTCGATCCGCAACCCCGACGGCCGGGCGAGCGTGCTGGACATCGTGCAGACGCCCGGGCAGCGCGCCGTGCTCGACCGGCTGACCGCGCTGATGACCCTGCTCGAAGGGCACGCCGAGTTCGTGATGGACGGGGTCGGCCCGCAGGTGGTGCCGACCGTGGACCAGATCCGCGCCCGCTTCAACCGGCGCCGGGAGTCCGGCAACCCGCTGGAGAAGGCGATCCGCAAGCTGCTCGGCGTCGACGTGAAGATGCGCCAGTACGCCGAGGGCCGCAAGTTCGTCCACGGCGTGGTCGAACGGGTCGGCATGGACGGGTTCAACAAGGTCTTCAGCTCACCGCTGACCCTGCCGCGGCTGGAGGAGCTGGCCGACCCGGACGCCTGGGTGGCCCGGGTGCACGGCCCGGTCGGCCCGATTCCGGCGATCGGCTGACCGGATCGCCGTGGCGACGCTCGCGCCGTCGGTCGCGGCCATCCGCCTCGCGGTGCGCCGGGCACTGACCAGCTTGCCGGCACCCGCCGCCGCCCACGTCCGGCCACCGCACGACGCCGCGTGGCCGCCCGCGGAGGCGGAGCTGTCGGGCGGTGGAGGGGCGAGGGCCGGTGAAAGTCCGCCGGGTGGGCTGGTGCTGGTCGCCTGTTCGGGGGGCGCCGACTCGCTGGCGCTCGCCGCCGGCACCGCCTTCGTCGCCCGTCGGCTGGGGCGCGCCGCCGGCCTGGTCACGGTGGACCACGGGCTGCAGGCCGGCTCGGCGGCGCGGGCGACCGACGTGCTGCGGTGGGCCGAGAAGATCGGCCTGGCCCCGGCCGAACTGGCGACCGTGACGGTGGCCGGCCGGCCCGGCGGCCCGGAGGCCGCCGCCCGGGAGGCCCGCTACCAGGCGCTGGTCGAGGTGGCCCACCGGCATGGTGCGTCCGCCGTGCTGCTCGGCCACACCCGGGACGACCAGGCCGAGACAGTCCTGCTCGCCCTCGCCCGGGGCGCCGGGCCGCGCGGCATCGCCGGCATGCCGGAGCGGCGCGAGTTGGCCGGGGTGACCCTGCTGCGGCCACTGCTGGCGGTGAGCCGGGAGCAGACCCGCCAGGCGTGCGCGGCGCTCGGCCTGACCCCCTGGGACGACCCGCACAACGCGGACCCGCGCTACCGCCGGGCCCGGGTCCGGTCGGAACTGCTGCCGGCGCTGGTGGGGCAGCTCGGCCCCGGGGTGGTCGGGAACCTGGCCCGCACCGCCAGCCTGGTGGCCGCCGACAACGCCGCCCTCGACGAACTGGCCGCCGCCGCGCTCCAAGCCGCCACCGTCGCACCGGGCGTCGGGCCGGGCGTCGGGTCAGGAACCGGCGGGTCGGACCTGGCCGCCGCGCCGGGCCCGGACCGGAACCGGGAGGCCGGCCGGACGCTCGCGGCGGCGGCGCTGGCCGGGCTGCCGGCGGCGATCCGGACCCGGGTGCTGCACGCCTGGGCACGTGAGCTGGGGGCGGCGCCGGGCGCGCTCTCCCATCGGCACGTCGAGGCGCTCGACGCCCTGGTCACCGGCTGGCGCGGCCAGGGCCCGACCCAGCTGCCCGGCGGCATCGTGGTGTCCCGCCGGGGCGGGACCCTGCTGGGGTGCCCGGGCGGACCGGCAACCGAACCGGCACCGGAGGAGCTACCCGGCTGAGCGCCGGGTAGACAGGTGGCATGCCGCACCCCCGACAGCCGATCTTCGCGCCGCGCGGCGCGGTCGCCACCAGCCAGCCGCTCGCCGCGACCGCCGGCCTGGCCGCGCTGCGGCGGGGCGGGACCGCCGTGGACGCCGCGCTCGCCGCCGCGATCACTCTCACCGTGGTCCAGCCCGGTTCGAACGACATCGGCGGCGACCTGTTCGCGATCGTCTGGGACGGCGACCGGCTGCACGGGCTCAACGCCTCCGGCCGGGCACCAGCCGCGCTGACCCGGGAGGCGGTCCTGGCGGCCACCGGGGCCGGTGGGGCGGCGCCGACCGAGGCGCTCGGCGGCGCGCAGGCCAGCGGACCGGCGATGCCGACCGCGGGCTGGTTGCCGGTGACCGTGCCCGGCGCGCCGGCCGGTTGGCGGGATCTGCACGACCGGTTCGGCCGGCTGCCCTTCGCCGACCTGTTCACCGATGCGATCGGCTACGCCGAGGGCGGCCATCCGGTGGCGCCCACCGTCGCGGCCGGTTGGGCCCGGGCGGTGGCCGCCCACGCCGCGCTGACCGGACCCGAGTTCGCCGAGTGGCGGCGGGTCTTCACGGTCGACGGTGGACGCGCGCCGCGGGCCGGCGAACGGTGGCGGAACCCGGACGCGGCGCGCACCCTGCGGGCCATCGCGGCCAGCGGGGCGGAGTCGTTCTACCGGGGCGAGATCGCGGCGGCGCTGGCGGCGCACTCCGCGCGTACCGGTGGGTTGTTGTCCGGCGCGGACCTGGCCGGACATGCCTCGACCTGGGTGTCGCCGGTGTCCGTCGGGTACCGCGGGCATGAGGTTTGGGAGCTGCCACCGAACGGGCAGGGGGTGGCGGCGCTGCTCGCGCTGAACATCCTGGCGGGGGTGGACCTGGCCGCCATGCCGGTCGAGGAGCGGCTGCACTGGCAGATCGAGGCGATCAAGCTCGGCTTCGCCGACGCGCACGCCTACGTGGCCGATCCGGACCGGGTGCCGGTGCCGACCGGGGAGCTCCTGTCGGCCGGCTACGCGGACCGGCGGCGGGCGCTGATCGGCCCACGGGCCGGGGAGCCGGCGCCGGGCCTGCCGGCCCGCGGCGGCACCGTGTATCTCTGCGCGGCCGATTCGGCCGGAATGATGGTCAGCCTGATCCAGTCGAACTACCTGGGATTCGGCTCCTACCTGGTGCTGCCCGGCCACGGGTTCGGCCTGCAGAATCGTGGCGTCGGTTTCAGCCTGGACCCGGCACACCCGAATGTGGTCGAGCCGGGCAAGCGGCCTTTCCATACAATCATTCCCGGTTTCCTGACCCGCGGCGGCGAGCCGGTCGGACCGTTCGGGGTGATGGGTGGTCACCTGCAGCCGCAGGGACACGTCCAGCTGGTTTCGGCCACGGTGGACGGCGGGCTCGACCCGCAGGCGGCCCTGGCCGCCCCGCGCTGGTACTGGCACGCCGGCCGGTCGGTGCTGGTCGAGCCCGACCTCGGCGAGAAGGTGGCGGCGGGGTTGCGGTCCCGGGGCCACCTGGCCACCGTCGGGAGCGAGCCGGCGATCTTCGGGCACGGGCAGGCCATCTGGCGGTTGGCCGGCGGCGGGTACGTGGCGGGTACCGAGCCGCGTACCGACGGGTCGGCCGTCGGGTACTGAGGGGAATGCTGTCGGTTACCGGATTGCCGGTTGCCGGGGTTGGGGCCATGCTCCCGATTCGAAGCCTTAATTCCCATCGGTGGTGGGTCTCAGGTATCGATTCGACCAACTGCGGTACCAGCCGCGGCCGGACATCTGTTGTTTGACTATTTCCCATGCAACGATGCCGGAACCCCCTGTCACCGTTCGGTCAACGTGACTGACTCGGTCCGCCGACGTTGGAACGGTGCTGCACTACCAAACCCTTGAGAGGGGAACCGGATGCGAGATCCAAAGTGGCTGCGGGCCGGAATCGCCGCCGCCCTACTGCCACCGCTCGCGGTCGTCGCCTGGGCCGCTCCGGCCGCGGCGGCACCGGCGGGTGACCTGACCGCCACGCCGATCGCGGTCAAGTCCCGTGAGGAGGCGGCCAAGGCGCCGACCAGTCGGCTCGCCGAGACCGACCGCTCCCTGCTCGGTCGCAAGGACGCCGAGCCGGTGGCGGTGCTGGTCAAGCTCGACCACGACCCGGTGGCCACCTACGCCGGCGGGGTGGACAACCTCGCGGCCACCAGCCCGGCCGTGACCGGGCGCAAGCTCACCGGCTCCGCGCCGGAGCGCAGCTACGAGAACTACCTGGCTCGCCAGGAGGCGGAGTTCGTCGCCGACCTCGACCGCGCGGTGCCGGGAGCGGACGTCGGCCAGCGGCTGAGGACCGTCTACGGCGGCGTCTCGGCGACCGTACCGGCGAACAAGATCTCGGACCTGCTGAAGATCGACGGCGTGGTCGCGGTGCAGAAGGACGAGCTGCGGCAGCCGCTCACCGACTCCAGCACCGAGTTCATCGGTGCCGACTCCCTCAACGACGAACTCGGTGGTGCGAGCAACGCCGGCGAGGGCGTCATCTTCGGGGTCCTGGACAGTGGCGCCTGGCCGGAGCACCCCTCCTTCGCCGACCAGGGCAACCTCTCCGCCCCGCCCGGTCCGGCCCGGACCTGCGACTTCGGTGACAACCCGCTGACTCCGGAGACCGACGTCTTCGAGTGCAACAACAAGCTGATCGGCGGGCAGCCGTTCATCGACACCTACAACGCGGCCGTCGGTGGCGAGGTCTACCCCGACTCGGCCCGGGACAGCGACGGCCACGGCACCCACACCGGAACCACCACGGCCGGCAACGTGATCGACAACGCCCCGATCTTCGGGGTCGAGCGCGGCCCGGCGCGAGGTGTCGCCCCGGGGGCCTGGGTCTCGATCTACAAGGTCTGTGGCACCGACGGCTGCTTCTCCTCGGACTCGGCGGCCGCGGTGGCCCAGGCCGTGCTCGACGGCGTCAACGTCATCAACTTCTCCATCTCCGGCGGCGCCAACCCGTTCTCCGACCCGGTGGAGCTGGCCTTCCTGGACGCGTACGCGGCCGGGGTGTTCGTGGCGACCTCGGCCGGCAACAGCGGCCCGGGCGCGGCGACGACAAACCACGTCTCGCCGTGGGTGACGACCGTTGCCGCCTCCACCCAGACCCGGGAGTTCAGCTCGACGCTGACCCTGAAGTCCGGAACCGAGACGCTGGTCCTGCGCGGCGCGTCGGTCACTGCCGGCGTCCCGACCGACACCCCGGTGGTGATGGCCTCGGCGGCGCCGTACGGGGACGCGCTCTGCCAGGCGCCGGCCCCGGCCGGCAGCTTCGCCGGCAAGATCGTCGCGTGCCAGCGGGGGGTGACCAGCCGGGTCAGCAAGGGTTACAACGTCGCCCAGGGCGGCGCGGTCGGCATGATCCTCTACAACCCGTCGCTGGCCGACACCAATACCGACAACCACTGGCTGCCGACGGTGCACCTGGCCGACGGCACCGAGTTCGTGGCCTGGATGGGCTCGCACAGCGGGGTGACCGCCAGCTTCACGGCGGGTCAGAAGCGCGCCGGTCAGGGCGACGTGATGGCCGCCTTCTCCTCCCGCGGTCCGGGGGGCTTCGGCATCAAGCCGGACATCACCGCGCCGGGGGTGCAGATCCTGGCCGGCCACACCCCGACCCCGGACACCATCGACGGCGGCCCGCCCGGGGAGTTCTTCCAGGCGATCGCCGGCACCTCGATGTCCTCGCCGCACATCGCCGGCGCGGCCGTGCTGATGAAGGCGCTGCACCCGACCTGGACGCCGGGGCAGATCAAGTCGGCGCTGATGACGACGGCGACGCAGGACGTGGTCAAGGAGGACCTGACCACCCCGGCCGATCCGTTCGACTACGGCAGTGGCCGGGTGGACCTCACCACCGCCGACAACCCGGGCCTGACCTTCGACGAGACCGCCGAGCGGATGCTCGCCCTCGGCAACGACCCGGTCAACGCGGTGCACCTCAACCTGCCGTCGGTGAACGCCCCGGTGATGCCGGGCAAGCTCACCACGGTCCGCACCGCGACCAACGTGACCAACCGGACCCAGTCCTACCGGGTCTCCGCCAGCGCACCGGCCAAGAGCAAGATCACGGTGAGCCCGAGCTCGTTCAGTTTGGCGCCCGGCAGGTCCGTCAACCTGAAGATCACCATCTCCTCGACCGCGCCGACCGCCCAGGTGTTCGGCGAGGTCAAGCTCGACGCCACCCGCGCCGGGCTGCCCACCCTGCACCTGCCGGTGGCGTTCGTGCCGCAGCAGGGCGACGTCGCCCTGACCAGCAGCTGCGGGCCGGCCCAGATCACCTGGTTCGGCAAGAGCACCTGCACGGTGACCGCCACGAACAACTCGTTCGGGGATGCCACCGTGGACCTGAAGTCCACCGCCAACCTGCACCTGCTGGTCTCCGGCGTGAACGGCGCCAGGAAGACCAGCCCGTGGACGGTGGAGAAGAAGGACGTGGCGCTGGCCGGCGCGCAGCCGGGCGATCCGTCGTTGAGCCCGGGCACCATCGCCGGATACCTGCCGCTGGCCGCGTTCGGCATCGCGCCGGAAGCCGTCGCCGACGAAACGATCCTCAACTACGACGTGCCCGGGTTCGTCTACGGCGGCCAGACCTACACCAGCGTCGGAGTCACCTCCAACGGCTACCTGGTGGTCGGCGGGGGCACCTCGCAGGACGTCGAGTACGACCCGCCGGCGATCCCGGACCCGAGTCGGCCGAACAACGTCCTGGCGCCGTTCTGGACCGACCTGAACGGCACCGGCGCCCAGGGCATCCGGATCGGCACGCTGACCGACGGGGTGGACACCTGGCTGGTCGTGGAGTGGAACGTCTTCGTGTACGGCACCACCTCCAACCGGACCTTCCAGGTCTGGATCGGGGTGAACGGCACCGAGGACATTGCCTACGCCTACAACCCCGCCGCCCTGCCGGCGCTGCCGGCGGCCCAGGCCACCGTGGTCGGGGCGGAGAACGTCAACGGCACCGGCGGTGACCAACTGCCGGCGGGTACGGCACCGACCCAGGACCTGCGGGTGACCAGCAGCGACCCGGTTCCGGGCGCGTCGGTCTCGTACACCGTCCAGGTCACCGGGGTGCTGCCCGGCACCGGCGTGCTCGCCACGTCGATGGACGCCGACACGGTTCCCGGCACCACCCAGGTGTCGTCGAACGTCGAGGTCCGATTCCGTACCGGCGGCTTCCTGCCGTAATCGGGCCGGCCCCGGCGCCGTCGGGGCCAGCCAGCTCGGGTGCCCCACCACCGGTCGGTGGTGGGGCACCTGGCATTCGGAGCCGGTCCGCCCGGCTCCACGGCGTGGGCCGCGGTCCCCTGGTCAGCCCGCCGGGACCCGGTCGCGGAAGGTGGCCCGGTAGGCCTGCGGCGTGGCGCCGATCCGGCGCCCGAAGTGGTGCCGCATGGTCGCCGCGTCACCGAAGCCGGCCCGGGTGGCCACCGCCTCGACGCCGAGGTCGGTCTCCTCGAGCAACTGCCGGGCCAGCAGGACCCGCTGATTGGTGAGCCAGTCGTGCGGGGTGGTCCCGGTCTCGGCCCGGAACCGACGGGCGAAGGTACGCGGTGCCATGTGCGCCCGGGCGGCCAGTTCGTCCACCGTCACGTTGCGGTCCAGGTGACCCATCAGCCAGGTCAGGATCGGCTCCAGGGTCGCCGCGTCCGGGGTCTGCGGGATCGGCGCCTCGATGTACTGGGCCTGCCCGCCGTCGCGGTGCGGCGGGACCACCATCCGGCGGGCCAGCTTGGTGGCCAGCGCCGAACCGTGCTCCTGCCGGACCAGGTGCAGGCAGGCGTCGATGCCGGCCGCCGTACCGGCGCTGGTGAGGATCCGGCCGTCCTGCACGTACAGCGAGTTGCACCGGACCTGGGCCAGCGGATAGCGCTGGGCGAGTTCGTCGGCGTACCGCCAGTGAGTGGTGCAGGCCCGGCCGTCCAGCAGCCCGGCCTCGGCCAGCACGAACGCCCCCGAGCAGACGCTGAGCACGTACGCGCCGCGCTCGGCGGCCCGGCGGAGCGCCTCGGTCACCACCGGTGGCACCAGGGTGCCGTCCGGATGTGCCGGTACGGCGACTAGATCCGCCTGCTCGACCGGCCCGAGGTCGGCGGTCGGGGTGATGGTGAAGCCGGAGCGGCAGCGGACCGGTCGGCCGTCGGCGGTGCAGAGGTCGAAGCGGTAGCCGGGGAAGCCGTCGGCGGTCCGGTCGGTGCCGAAGACCTCGCAGAGCACGCCGAGCTCGAAGGCGGTCACCTGATCGAGCGCGAGGACGGCGACGTTTCGCAGCATGCCGACCAGCCTAACCGTTCGCTGGCAGAAATTCGAGGGTGTATGGCATGACTGCCACTGTTGCTCGTCCGGCGTCACCCGCAGACTGGATTCAGACGTCCGGTGCGCACCGGCGGCGAACCCTCCGAAGGCATTACCCGAAAGGTGGCCGCCGCCATGGAACTCCTGATCCTGATCGCCTTCTTCCTGATCCTGGCCGCCGCCAGCGCGGCCGGACTCACCGCCGACAGCCGCGACTCCGCGGACTGGAAACCCACCGAGCGTGGCCACCGGTGGCGCTCACATAGCTACTGACCGGGTCCGCGTCGCGACGGAAAGCGCCGGCCGGTGGCGGCCTGCGCCACCGGCCGGCCGGCGGCGTACGCGGTACCCGCCCCGACGGCGGGCGTCCGGCGGCGTACGGCAGGCTAGGGCCATGGCTGACGGCTCCTGGTACGACGCCGACATCGACCACGTGATCATCACCGAGGCGCAGATCCGTGAGAAGACCGCTGACCTCGCCAAGCAGGTATCGGCCGACTACGCGTCGGTGGCCGACGGGCTGCTGCTCGTCTGTGTCCTCAAGGGCGCGGTCATGTTCATGGCCGACTTCGCCCGGGCGCTGGGGCGGCACGGCCCCCCGGTCGAGCTCGAGTTCATGGCCATCTCCTCCTACGGGCACGGCAGCACCTCGTCCGGGGTGGTCCGCATCCTCAAGGACCTGGACCGGGACATCGCCGGCCGGCACGTGGTGGTCGTCGAGGACATCGTCGACTCCGGGCTGACCCTCTCCTGGCTGCTGCGGTACCTCGAATCGAGATCGGCCGCCAGCGTGGAGGTGGTCGCGTTGTTCCGGAAGCCGGAGGCGGTGAAGGTCCCGGTCCCGGTGCGCTACGTCGGATTCGACATCCCGACCGAGTTCGTCGTCGGGCACGGCCTCGACTTCGCCGAGCGGTACCGCGAACTGCCCTTCGTCGGCGTACTCAAGCCCGAGGTATACGCCCGGGCCTGAGAGCGGGCTGAGCCCCAGCCGGGCGTCCGTCAAGCGGACGTACAGCCCATTCTCAGTAATCCCGGCTACCGTATCGGTCAGGTGGCGTTCGCGGGGCATGCCTCTCGATCGCGACTGCGGGGCTCGCGGGCTCGCCGCGGGTACTCAAGGTGTACCGTCGAATAACCGTGGCGCGGGTACGTGGACGCGCTCCGGGGTCGGGGCCGGCGCAACGCCGGCCACGGCGGCGACAAGTCATTCAGACGGTCAGGACGTCGATCAGGAGGGTCCGGGCGCTCGGCGCTCGACAACAGCATGGAACGTACGCGTTTCTTCCGCCGCCCGGTGGTCTGGATCATCCTGGTGATCATCGGTGCCATCGCGCTGAGCTCGTTCTTCACCGGCGGGCCGAGCTATCACAAGGTCGACACGACAATCGCCCTCGACAGGCTGAACACGGTCGAGATCGAAAAGGTCAACTTCCAGGACAAGGAGCAGATGCTCCAGCTCGACCTGGCTCAGCCGGAGACCTTCGGCGACACCGAGACCGACAAGATCGAGGCCCAGTTCCCGTACGAGGTAAGCGACGAGATCTGGAACCAGGTGCTGGCGGCCAAGGCGGCCAACCGGGTGACCGGCCCGGCCAACGCCGAGGTCTCCAGCGACAGCGTCTTCGTGACCCTGCTGGTCAACCTGCTGCCGATCGCCATCCTGGTGATCCTGCTGCTGCTGTTCATGTCGCAGATGCAGGGCGGCGGGTCGCGGGTGCTCAACTTCGGCAAGTCCAAGGCGAAGATGATCACCAAGGACACCCCGAAGACCACCTTCGCGGACGTCGCCGGCTCCGAGGAGGCGGTGGAGGAGCTTCACGAGATCAAGGACTTCCTCCAGAACCCGGCCAAGTACCAGGCCCTCGGCGCCAAGATCCCGAAGGGCGTGCTGCTCTTCGGCCCACCCGGTACCGGCAAGACGCTGCTGGCGCGGGCCGTGGCCGGTGAGGCCGGAGTGCCGTTCTACTCCATCTCCGGATCCGACTTCGTGGAGATGTTCGTCGGTGTCGGCGCCAGCCGGGTCCGCGACCTGTTCGAGCAGGCCAAGGCGAACGCGCCGGCGATCGTCTTCGTCGACGAGATCGACGCGGTCGGCCGGCACCGCGGCGCCGGCATGGGCGGCGGCCACGACGAGCGGGAGCAGACCCTCAACCAGCTGCTGGTCGAGATGGACGGCTTCGACACCAAGGGCGGCGTCATCCTGATCGCCGCCACCAACCGGCCGGACATCCTCGACCCGGCACTGCTGCGCCCGGGCCGGTTCGACCGCCAGATCCCGGTCGACGCCCCCGACATGGAGGGCCGCAAGGCGATCCTGCGGGTGCACGCCAAGGGCAAGCCGTTCGCCCCCGACGTCGACCTGGACGCGGTGGCCCGGCGTACGCCCGGCTTCAGCGGAGCCGACCTGGCCAACGTGATCAACGAGTCGGCGCTGCTCACCGCCCGGAAGGACAAGCGGGCGATCAGCAACGAGGCGTTGGAGGAGTCGATCGACCGGGTGGTCGCCGGCCCGCAGCGCCGCACCCGGGTGATGGGCGACAACGAGAAGAAGATCACCGCCTACCACGAGGGCGGCCACGCGCTGGTGGCCTGGGCGCTACCGCACGCCGCACCGGTGCACAAGGTGACGATCCTCTCCCGTGGGCGGTCGCTCGGACACACCCTGGTCCTGCCGACCGAGGACAAGTACACCCAGACGCGGGCCGAGATGGTCGACACCCTGGCGTACGCCCTCGGCGGCCGGGCCGCCGAGGAACTGGTCTTCCACGAGCCGACCACCGGCGCCGGCAACGACATCGAGAAGGCCACCGCGCTCGCCCGGGCGATGATCACCCAGTACGGGATGAGCTCCAAGCTCGGCGCGATCAAGTACGGCACCAGCGGCGACGAGCCGTTCCTCGGCCGCAACATGGGGCACGAACGGGACTACTCCGACTCGGTGGCGGCCGAGATCGACGCCGAGATGCGGGCGCTCATCGAGCTCGCCCACGACGAGGCCTGGGAGATCCTGGTCGAGTACCGCGACGTGCTGGACAACATCGTGCTGGAGCTGATGGAGAAGGAGACCCTCTCCACCGGCGACATGGCCCGGATCTGCGCCCGGGTGGCCAAGCGGCCGCCGATGGCGCCGTACAACGGCTTCGGCAAGCGGCAGCCGTCCACCGAGCCGCCGGTGCTCACGCCCGCCGAGAAGGAGACGCTGAAGGCGCAGGCCGAGGCCGACGGTGCGGAGGCGACGGTCGGTGGCGGCTCGGCCAACTCCGCCAACTCGGATGGTCCGCACTGACCGTGTCCGCCTCGGCGACCGAACCGGACGGCGACGACACGCTCGACTACCTCGCCGCGCGGCTGGTCGACGGCAAGCTCACCGGCACCCCGGTCGAGCAGGCCGTCGACCTGCCGCGGATCGAGAAGGCGGTCCGGGAGATCCTGATCGCCGTCGGTGAGGACCCGGACCGGGACGGCCTGGTCCGCACCCCGGCCCGGGTGGCCCGCGCGTACGCCGAGCTCTTCGCCGGACTGCGGGTCGACCCCGCGCAGGTGCTCACCACCACGTTCGAGGCCAACCACGAGGAGCTCGTGGTGGTCCGGGACATCGACGTGATGAGCCTCTGCGAACATCACCTGCTGCCGTTCCGGGGGACCGCCCACGTCGGGTACATCCCCGGTGCCAGCGGCCGGATCACCGGCCTGTCGAAGCTGGCCCGCCTGGTCGAGGTCTACGCCCGCCGCCCCCAGGTGCAGGAGCGGCTCACCGCCCAGGTCGCCGACCTGCTGATGGCCCGGCTCGACCCGCGCGGCGTGGTGGTCGTGCTGGAGTGCGAACACATGTGCATGGCGATGCGGGGCATCCAGAAGTCCGGCGCGAAGACCATCACCTCGGCCGTACGCGGCCTGCTCAAGGAGGACGCCAAGTCCCGCGCCGAGGCGATGTCGTTGATCATCCACTCCTGACCCGGTCGGGCCCAGATGCGTACCGACCGTCGGTTCAGCTCAGCAGCGTGACTGCGGCGACGCCCAGGCAGCCGACGAGGGCGACCACGATCACGGCCAGCAGGACGAGGTGGCGTGCCGCGGCTCGACGGCGGATGGCCGCACCGAGCCGGACCGACCAGCCCGCGCCGACCATCCGGCCGTCGGTCGCCGCGACCGTGGTCCTGGCCTGCCGCAACGCCGCCAGCACCGGCTCCGGCCCGGCCGCCATCGGCTCGGCCACCGCCGCCAGCTCGGCCGCCGTCGGCCGCAGGTCGTCCTCGGGTACGCCAAGGGCGCGCAGCTGGGCGTGCTGCAGGGCGAGCCGGGCGCGCAGCCGGGCCAACTCGTCACGGGCGGCCCGGATCGTCTCCGCCGGTCCGCTGCCCGCCGGTCCGCTGCCCGCCGGCTCCGACCCCCGCCGGACGGCGTCCAGCCGCTGCGCCGCGGCCAGGTAGTCCTGCCAGTCCACCTCCTCGCCAGCCAGCAATCGACCCGTACCGGCGGTGGTGCCGTCCGCGGTCCGGCCGTTGCCACCCCTGGTGCCGGTGCCGGTACCGTTCCCGGTGCCGGCGGTACTGCTGTCGCCGGTCATCGGGCCGCCCGTTCGCCCGCGTCCCGCAGCCGTTGCCGGATCCGCCAGAGCGTCTCCGGCTCGGCGTGCGGGTCCGGGAAGTGGATGAGACGCTCGTGCCCTCGGGTGGCGCCCCGTGGGCCGCCCAGGCCACCGGCGGTGTTGACCACCGCCGTGCCGAGCGGCAGGCCGGCCGCTGAATCGTTCGCCGGCTCCAGCACCGCGGCGCCACCGGGCAACGCCACCCGGACCGGACACTGGCCGTGGATCGCCTCCCAACCGTCACCGGACTGCTGGGTCGGCACCACCGCGCCGTTCGTGGATCGACCCGCCCCGCCGACCGGTGCGCCCGCGAGCAGCAGGTGCATCCCCTGATTGCGGCCACCTCGGGCGAGCGTCGCCAAGAGCTGGACGGCCTCCACCGCAACCGGGTCCGACCGCCCGCGCAGCGCGTGGAGATCGTCGATGACGCAGAGCACCCGGGGTACGTCCCCACCGCCGGGCAACTCGACGAGGCGGCGCACGCCGGCGGCCTGGCAGGCGGCGAGCCGACGCGCCAACTCGTCCCCCAGCTCCCGCAGCACTGCCAGCGCGTGTTCCGGACCGGTCCCGGCCCGGGACAGGTGCGGCAGCCGGGTACCGTCCCGGTCCAGGGTGAGCAGGTCGGCGAGCGGGGCGGTGGCCGCGAACGTGGTCGCGTACAACGCGAGGTCCGCCGGCCGGTACCGGGCGCAGAGCCCGTAGACGACATTCACCAGGAACGCGGTCTTCCCCGAACCGGACCGTCCACCCAGCAGCCAGTGCGGAGTGAGTTCGCTGAACCGGAGCGTCACCGGCCGAGCCCCGTCATGGCCGACGGTCGTGGTGAGTCCCGCCGAGCCGGTCTCCGCCCAGAGCCCCGTGGACGGCTCCGGAAGCAGATCGGCAAGGCTGTGCCGCGGACCGGCGAGGGACCGGGCGGCCAGTTCGGCACAGACCCCGGCCAGCAACCGCGCCGGCGGGTCACCGTCCAGCAGGACCGGGGCGTTGAGGCCGGTGACCGCCAGCCCCCGGGCCGGGTCCGCGAACGAGCCGCCGGGTGGATTCCCCAGCAGGGCATGCTTTTCGCGTACGGCGATCGCGGTGGCCCGGGGCAGCGCCGGCACTGCCGTGCGGACCTCGGCCGGCGCGTCGGCCGGGCCGCGCCCGGCAGCGGGTGGCGCCGGCGGCCAACCGGCGACGACCAGGTTCAGACCCGCCTCGGGACCGTGCCGGGCGAGGGAACCGAACCGGGCCAGGTCGGCGGCCCCGATCGGTTCGGGTAGGGCGGCCACCACCAGCAACAGGGTGCGGTCATGCCGGTCCCGCCGGGTGGCGCCCGACCGGGCCGGACGGATCCACTGCTCGGCCTCGGTCAGCAGGGTTCGGAGGGAGTCCAGGTCGGTGGCCGGCGGGGGCAGCAGCCCGGCGTCGGCGAGCGGCGCGAACGGAGCGAAGACCGGTCCCGTGCCAGCGCCCGCGACGGCCCGGACCAGCAGCGAACCGGCGGGTGTGGCGGCCAGCAGCCGAACCAGCAGGGCTCGGAGCAGGGCGGCCACCCGGGGATCCCGGCCGTCGGTGTCGATGCTCAGGTGGCCGGCTCCGAGCAGCGGCACCAGCGCGGGAAAGCGTGCGTCGTCGAGCGGCTGTGCGGTGCCAATCCGGACGAACATCGGCGTTCCAGGGCCATTCAGCGGGGTCCTCGCAAATCGGCTGGCCAGCGGAGCGCCCAGCCATCCGGGGGCGAGCAGCGCGGCCGCCGCCCGCAGCCGGCGGGCCACCTCGCGCTGCTCGCGCAGGTCCGGAACCGCCGGCGGAGCGGCGTCAAGTGCGGCCTCGGCGGCGGCGGCGATGGCGGCAGCCTGCCGATGCAGGGCGGCGGCCTGGTTGATCCGGGCGTCCACGCTGGCCACCCCCTCTGCGTGTGGTCGTGGCTGGCGACCCGTCTGGACCAAGACGGTAGCCCCTGTCGGGCCCGGTTCGTCGGATCCGCTCCGGCCGGTCCCGGCCGGGATCTTGCGCCAACTGCGCATCGTCACCTCCCGACACCTTTGCGTTATGAATCCGGGATTTTGACCCATTGGGCGTCGACGCCGGAACCGATAACCTCGAAGGGTGGAATCAGGGCAGCCTCCCGTCGGCTCCCAGGTGTCCCGCGTACCGGCGCAGCGGACTCCGCCCGTCGGGGCCGACGCTCCACCGGCGCAGCCCCCACCCGCCCCCACCCGCCCCCGCCGCCTGCTCCGCCGGGTGATCATCATTGCCGCGGCCGGGTTCGCTGTCTTCGGCCTGATGGGCGCCGTCACGGCCTACGTCATCTACGACAAGGCCACTGCCCCCGACCGGAGCGCACCCGACGTCGTGGTCAGCAACTACCTCCGGGCCTACCTCGTCGACCGGGACGAGGCACAGACGAACCTCTACGTCTGCAACGGCGATGCGCCAGGCCTCGAACCGATGCGGGCGCTTCGCGCCGAGGCGGAGCGTCGAGAACGGGAATTCGACGTCAATGTCCGGGTGGTCTGGGGTGCTCTTGACCGCGCCGCGACGGAGCGGGGAGAGACCGTGCAGACCACATTGAGAATCGGCGGGTACTCGGCAACGGACGGCACCTCGCGCAGTAGCCGACAGGAACGGTGGGAGTTCGAGGTGGTGGAGCAGGATGGTTGGCGGGTGTGCGGAGCTCGCGAGTTAGGTTGACCTGGACGCGGGCCGTCACTCGATCCAGAGCAGGTGGACCGGTACCTCCAGGGTGGTCGGCGGCTGGCCGCTCCAGGCCCAGCGGTACCACTCCAACTCCGCCGTGACCCGGACGCAGATGTCGCCGTCCGTGCCCGAGTAGACCTCGGTGACCGCCCGCAGGTCGCGGCGCTCCTCGCCGTCGACGACCTGGACCACCCGACGGCCCGATACCGCGTCGGCGTCCACCACCGGGACCGGGTCGGGGTGGGCGGGCGCGTCCAGCGAGACGAGCCGGGCCAGCACGTCCGCCCGGCCCGGTGGGCTGGTGTCCGGCCGCTCGCCCGGGATCTCCACCCAGACCCGATCGGCGGGTACCAGCGGCGCGAAGACCTCAATCTGTTCCGACTCGGCGCGGTACCACTCGTGCTCCGGGATCACCGGCACGTAGGTCCGGCTGTTCTGCACCACCCGCTCATCCGCCCGCAGATCCGAACGCCAGCCGTGCCCCGGCAAGCCGACCAGCACGCGCCGGCCGCGCAGGTCGATCCGGTCGGCAGCGGGCACGATCACCACCGGCCGGGGCGGGCGGGGCGCCCAGTCGGGCTGCCCCGCGAACGGATCGGGCAGCGGATCGCCGGTCACCGCACGCCCTGGCTGGTCATCCGACCCCTCGCAGCGGAGCGCCCCGGTCGCGCATGAACGGGGCCGGGTCGATCGCGCCCCGGCTGCTCCGGTCGCCGTTGAGATGCACCTCGAAGTGCAGGTGCGGGCCCGACGAGTTGCCGCTCGAACCGACCTCGCCGATCACCTCGCCCGCCTGGACCATGTCGTCGACGTTAACCCGTGGCTTCCTGACCAGGTGGCAGTAACGGGTGATCACGTTGCCGGCGTGCTTGATGTCGACGAACCAACCGCACCCGCCCTTGCCCGGAAAGCCGTCGACGTTACAGCTGTGCCGGCCTCGGCGGTCCTCGTCGCAGGTCGAGACCAGTACCCGCCCGGTGGCGGCCGCCCGGATCAGGGTGCCCTTCGGCGCGGCGATGTCCACTCCGTTGTGCGACGGGCGCTGAGCCGTGCGGAATCCGGAGCCGACGCCTCCCGGGATCGGGGCGGTCCAGCCCGACGCGGCGATCTCCCCGGCCCGGGCGCAGCGCAACTCCTCGCCGCCACCGCCGACCGCTCGGGCGGCACCGTTCGTCAACGCGTTGACGATCTCGGTGGCCAGCCGTTCGTGCTTGGCGTAGGCGTCCGGATAGGCGCTGATCTGGACCCGCTGGGCCGCCCGGGTCACCGTCGAGGTCTGCCAGCCGGGGATGGTCTTCAGCTTCTCGTAGAACTTGCGCGACGAGTAGGCGGGATCCTGCAGTTGGGCCGGCGTCCCCCAGCCCTGGCTCGGGCGCTGCTGGAACAACCCCACCGAGTCATGGTCGTTGCGGGCGCCGAGGTGCGGCAGGTTGGAGAGGCTGGATTCCTGCATCGCGGTGGCGATCGCGATCACCCAGCCGCGAGGGGGAATCTTCATCTCCGCGCCGACCCGGATGATGGTCGCGGCGTTGCGCATCTGGGCGTCGCCGTACGGCCCGATCCGGGGGAGTTCGTCCCGGAACTCGACCGGGCCGTCCTCGCCGCAGCCGAAGGTGCTGGCCACCGGGTTGTCCAACTCCTCCTGCAGTTCGGAGAGGAGAAAGGCGCCGCTGCCACCGGTGCAGCAGAGCAGCAGGAACGCCCCGGTCAGGGCCATCGCCAGACCGGCCAGTCGGCGTGGTGGGCGCGGTGGCCCGGTCTGCGTCGTGGTCATCCCCGCTCCCAGTCCACGGTGTCGACAAGCCATCGCCCCTCGGGCGCCACCAGTTCCAGCCGGAGTCGGCCCGAGTCGACCGGCAGGGTCACCTCGACCAGCCGGGCGGTCTGTGGAATCACCACCGGGTCGCCGGTGAGCCGGTCGGCGGGCACCGCGGACGGGTCCACCCCGGCGAGGTTCTCGGCCAGTTCGTCCGTGGCCAGCGGGCGCAGCGCGGCATGCCACCGCTCCGCGGTCGTGTTCTGGTGATCGAGCCAGGCGGCCGCGAACTGCCGGGCAACGGTCTCCGGCTCCGCCGCGCCGGGACTCGTGCTCGGCTCCGGCGGCGGTCCGGTGCCGAGCACGCCGTCATCGCCCGCGCTGGGGTGCACGGTGGCGATCGGCTCGACCGGCGCGCCGGTCACCCCGGATTCCGACCCGAACGGGCCGGTTACCAGCCGAGCCGTACCGATGATTCCCAGCACCACCACCGCCAGCGCGAGCGCGATCCCGACCCGGGACCGCAGCAGCCGGGTGAACAGGAATTCGATCGCTCGTCGCACCCGGGATCACCTGGCCTCGGAACGCACCCGGGGCGGCGCCGACGACTGCGTCGGCGTTGACTGGCTGGGCAAGCGCCGGGCGGAGTCGGGTCGGTAGACCACGTAGGAGGGCGCCTCCTCGGGCACGTCCGGCTCGGTCCATTCGGCGGCTCGCCGGCGCGCCGGCCGGGCGGTACCGCCCGTGTTCCGTTGCGGCCCGCCGCCCGGAGCGGCTGTGTCGCCGGGCTCGGGCGCCTCCCTGCCGTCGGGACGGGAGGCGACCGAGTGACTCGGGTCCTCCAGCCGGGCCTCCGGGCGCAGCCGGCTCTGCTCGGCCGTCGCCGGAGCCCGGCGTCCCATCTTCGGCTCGGCGGTGCCGCCGGGCTCCGCGGGGCCGAGCCGGGCGGACGTGCGCAGGTCGAGGAAGAAGCGCCGGTGCCACGAACCGGCCGAACCGAGCGCCTCGCTGCCGTCCTTACCGCCGAGCTGGGTGATCCGCCGGTACGGCCGCAGCAACAGCCAACCCACCACGCCGGTCAGCCAGACCAGCACCACCTGCAGCCAGCCCGGCAGGGTGGCCGTACTCATGATCAGATCGACGGCGAAGAGGTAGATCGCGGCGCCGGTACCGAAGATGGCGATGTTGAACACGGCCGCCACCACGGCGTTGCCCAGCCGGCGCAGTCCCGCGCTGGCCGGCCTGAGCAGGCCGATGGTGCCGAGGATCGGGGCGGCGATCACCGCCCAGCGGAAGATCAGGAACCCGAGCAGCACCAGCAGCGCGGCGGTGAGGTCGAACATGGCGAACAGGACCGAAGCCAGCAGCGCGATGAAGCCCGAGCCCAGGCGGTCCATGTCCCGGGCCCCGCGCAGATGGTCGTACGCCTCCGGGTCCTCGGACTTGATCTGTCGCGCGACCTTCATCCACTGGTTCTGCTTGGCCTTGATGGTCGCCTCGCGGTCCGCCGGGTTGGACCGAAGCCGTTCGGCTTCCTCCCAGGTCAGTGCCTTGGCGTCGTATAGCGCCCGGCCGTACCGTTGCGCGGTCTCGCTCTCGGAGGAGCCCAGGACGCCGCGCAGCCAGTTGCGGTAGAGCATGGTCTCGGTCGAGGTGTCGCTCGCCCGGACGGCGGGCAGCCGGTTGTCGCCACAGGAGCCCGGGTCGTCGCACTGGTCCGGTGGGATTTCCTTTGGTCGTGGGCCGACCGCCTCGTGGATCACGGTGAGTGAGGTCATCAGGGTGCCGTCGGCGATGTTCGCGGACTTCACCGGCCAGGCCGCGATGGCAGTCACCGCGACCATCACCAGCACCGCCCAGCCGGCCGTGGTCATCGCGCTGCTCATGTCCGACTGACGGGAGCGCCAGAGCAGGTAGAGCCCGACGACGCAGAGGGTGATGATGCCGAAGACGCCGAAGACCTTCTCGTAGACCGCCTCGGTGGCCTGCTCGACCAGCGGATCGGCCCAGGACCACATGCTCTGCGGATCCCAGGCCCGCTCCCGTACCGCGTTCGAGGCGCCGATCACCCCGGTGGCGATCGTCATCTCGACGGAGGCGATCTTGTTGATCGCCCGGGTGCCCGGATCGAGCACCCCACTGGCGCAGCCACCGTCGTCGTCGTACGTCTCGAAGCTGTAGCCGGCGTAGCCGTACTGGCTGTAAAGACCGCTTACCCCGGACCCGGTGGAGGGATCGGGCCGGCTGCCGAACCAACCCGGCAGGCCGGACTCCGGAGAGGCCGGGGTCGGGGCCTCCAGACACTGCAACTCCGCGGAGCCGACGTCCTCCAGCCGGTCCACGCAGGCGCGGAAGTTCGCCCGCCACTCCTCCGTGCTACACAGGCCAGCGGGCTGCGCCGAGACCGGTGGCGCGGTGACCGGCGGCGCGGCGACGGCCGGTCCGCCCCGGAAGGCCGGCCAGGAGACCGTCGCCATCGCCAACAGGGCGACGGCGAGAAGCAGCGCGGCGGGGCGCGATCCGGTCCGCGTCACGTCACTCCTCCAGTTCCGGGATGTTGGTCGGGAGGTTCGACTGGATCGCCGCCGCGGTGGCCGGGGTGGTGTCGAGATGTTCGAGCAGGCCCTGGACGTACGAAACGTCCACCCGGACCTTCTGCACCCGGCCGTCCACGTCCCGCATCACGAACTCGCGGAAGCCGAGCCGGGCGGCGGACGAGGCGTCCACCGCGGAGAGCGAGGCGAGGGTCGCCTCGTAGCCGTCGTCGACCGGGACGCGGAGCAGCCGCAGCGCCTCCGAGGCGATCTCGGTGTCCTCGGCGATCCGCCCGACGAAGACGGTGGAGACCAGGTTCTGGACGTCGAGACCGAGGATGTCGCGGGGGTTCTGCGAGGCCACCAGCGCGGCCAGGTTCCACTTGCGGGAGTCGCGGGCGAGCCGGACCAGGAACGATCGGCCGGAGCGCCAGCCCTCCATGAAGTGCGCCTCGTCCAGCCCGACCATCTTCCGCGACGACATCAGCCCGCCGTAGCAGCGGCGCACCGCAAGCCGATGTGCGGTGTGCAGCATCGGCAGGGCCAGCGCCTCCTCGGCCGACCAGTACTCTCGTTCGATCTTCAGGTCGGGTAGCCGGAGGCCGGCCATGGTGATGACGGTGAGCGCGGCGTCGGCACCGAGCAGTCCGGGTGGTTGGCGCCCGAAGAAGAGCAGCGCCAGCGGCATCTCGGCGGTGTCGAGCAGGAGGTTCGCCAGTTCCCTGCCCTCGTCGTTGTCCAGGCCGGAGAGGCAGACGACGACGTCGTCGAGGGTGGAGGTCTCCTCGGCGGGCACCTGCCGGACGGCGTGTCGCAGCAGGGTGGCCGTGGAGGCCTCCCGGGCCACCTGCGGCGGTACCAGCATCATGCAGATGTCCTGGACCAGCATCCGCCGCTCGGCCCGGGCGTTGGAGACCGCGATCTCGAACTCCCGGTCGCCGCTGGCGCCGACCGGGAACTCGCTGCGCAGTGGGGTGGGGATCAGCGAGTACGGCGCCAGGGTGCCCTGCTCGGAGCCGGTCAGGTTGAGCACCCGCGAGAACGGCCGCAGCTCGGGCATGGCGCAGAGCCGGGCCAGCGGGCCGGACGGGTCCAGCAGGGTCACCTGTACGCCGCGCCGGGCGGCCAGGTAGCCCAGCGCGCCGAGCAGGGTGGACTTGCCGCCGCCCGGCTCGGCGACGAAGACGGCGAGCCCGGATCGCTCCCGGACCTCCATCGGGAAGTGCAGGTCCAGGAAGACCGGTCGCCGGCAGGTGCCGGCGGTACGCCCGATCAGGTCGCCACGCCGGTCGCCGACCGTGGATGCCGCCTGCGGCAGCGCGGCGGCGAGCAGCGGCACCGGCATCCGGCGCAGGTAGCCGGTGTTGGCGATCGGCTCGCCGGGGATGAACTCCCGGGCCAGCCAGTCCTGGTTCTTGGGATGCTGCAGGGAGATCCGCAGTTCCCGCGAGTAGAGCTGGATCAGCCGCCTGGCCCGCTCCAGGCATTCCTCCCGGCTGCGTCCGCCGACCGCGATCCGGTGCCAGCCGTGTGCCCGGGCCGAGTCGACCGGCAGCCCGGTGGTCATCTCGTCGCCGATGACCAGCGCCCGCTTGGCCAGCCGCTCCAGTTCGGGCGGCGCGTCGATGCCGTGTTCGTGGTAGTCCAGTTGTTGTGAGCGAATCATGCGGAGCCGGTGTTCCAGGTTGCGGAACGAATCGCCGGAGCCGAGGACGTCCACCCGGGTGGAGAGCTCCATCGGCCACGGCAGCCGCTCGTGGAAGTGCAGCCAGGGTTCGTGCCGTTCCGGGATCTCCAGCGGCTCCATCCGGCCGACGGCGAGCACGGCGACGTGCCGTTCCTCGCCGGTCATCCGGTTCACCAGCTTGACCGTCGAGCCGTACGGGGTGCGGTAGCGCTCGACCTGCTCGGTCAGGGCCAGCAGGTCGCCGCGTTCCCATTTGCCGTTGGTGACGGGGGAGAGGGTGCCGGGCGGCGCCATGCAGAGCGCGACCGACCGGTAGAGCAGCCATTCCAGTTCCTGGGCGGTGACCCGGCGCCCGCGCATGCCGAACGCGCCAAGCACCTCGTCGAACTGCTCGACCGTGCGGCCGAGCTTGCGGCGCTCACCCTCGGCGGTGCCCCGGCCGAAGGTGCGCAGCAGGCGTTCGGTCAACGAGTCGCCGAGGGACCGGCGGGCGAAGGTGACGCCGAGGTAGGTCTGGCCCTCGGCGTGGTTGACCGACAGCAGGTGGCGCTGGGCGGCGACGAGGTGGTCGGACCAGCTCACCGAACCCGGCACGGTGGCCAGCGGGTGCGGGGTGTGCGCGTCGACCGTGCGGGCCCACTCGTCGGCCGGGAACGGGCGGGTGGTCCGGCGCAGGTGCAGCCGGAAACCGGCGAGGCCCGCGTACTGCTCCGAGATGGCCGCCAGGAGGGCCTCGCGTTCGGCGTCCGGGCGGAACGCCCACCGCACCTCCGGTAGCCAGTACCAGGCGGTGACGGTGTTCGGGGTGAAGGTCAGGTGGCCGGCGATCTCGGTGATGGCCAGTTCGACCGCCGGATCCCGGTCGCCGAACTTGATCTTCGGTGGTCGGACCCGGATCGGCTTGCTGGCGTCGACCGCCCGCTTCCGGTCCCGGCCGGCGCGGGCCGGCGCCCGGCCCGGACGGTCGGGCGCCTTCTCGGTACGTCGCAGGGCCCGGTTCGCGGTCTGGTCGACCTGGTCGACCGGCGGATCGTCGACCGTCCGCAGGTCCGACCGGCTGCGGTGGCCCTGGGAACTTCGCTGACCCGGCAACGGTTGATCGGGCCGGCCGGCCGGTTCGGCATCGAACTCATCCGGCCAGTCCAGCGGCTGTGGGCCGACCGGGGTGCCCGGACCGGTCGGATCCGGCGTAGCCGGCGCCTCCCGCGGCCCGATCCGGTCCGTCGGGGACGGCGGTGGAGAGGCAATGGGGGGTGCGGTCGCCAGCCGGGCTGCGGCGCCGGTCGGGGCCGGTGGTCCGGGCGGCGCGGTGGCCGGCGCTCCGGGTGGCGCGCCATCCGCCGGCAGCGCGCCACCGGCTGGCAGCGCGCCGCTCGCCGGCTGGGCGGCGGTGACCGGTTGGGTGGGAGGCGCCGCTGATGTCCGAGGCGCTGGCCGGGTGGGAGGTGTCGGCGGCGCGGGAGGGGCCGGACTACGCGGACTCACGGCGGGGCCGGTCCGGGGCGGCTGGGTGGCTGGTTCCAGCGTGGCCGGTCCCCGCGGCGCCGGAAGTCTGGCCGGCTGGTCCGAGATCCGGTTCCGGTCGGGCGCGGCCGGGCCGCTGCGGGTATCGGGGCCGGTCGCCGGTCCGGGCTGGCCGTCGCCGGGCGGGTGCGCGGGCTGCCGGGGGTGGTTGAGTTCGGTGACCGGCACCGCTTCGGCCAGCAGGTCGTCGGCGGGCCAATTCGGTGTGGCGGGCCGGCGGTCGGCCGCTCGGGGTCCGGGAAGATCGGCCGGCACGGCTCCCCGGCCGGAAGGGCGGTCCGAGCCGGCGGTGTCGTGCCCCCAGCCATCCCGGATCGGTGCCGGACCGCTCACCGGGCCGGACCGGGGGGCCGGTGGGAGGGGCGCGCTGCCGAACAGATCGAGGAAGGGGGAGTCGATGTCGGGGTGCTCGACCGGTCTCGGTGCGGGCCGGGCTGACCGCCCGGTCGGGGCCGGCTGTCGACCGCGGGCCGGTTGGGGGGCCTGGAACACCGCCACGCCACCGCTTCCGGTGCCGGTGACCAGCGGATCCTCCACCGGCAGCTCGTCATCAAGATCAGACTCGACGTAGCCGATCGATTGCTTACCGTTACCGGCGCTCTCGCCCGACTGGCCGGCCGGGTCGGAACCCGGCGGATATCGGCGGGTCATGCTGTCGCCCCGCCCGGCCTGGCGGCTGTGCCGGCACCCGCGGCGGGCCCGGCTCCTCGGCGGTTCCAGTAGTGCCGCTTGGTCATGCCAGCTCCTCCCGGATCCGGATGCGGGTCGCGATCAGGCGGGGGTCGCGTTGCTCCGTGGCGGGTTCGCGGGTGCGTCGCCAGTCGGTGAGCGCGGTACGGATGACCATCCGAGCCGGCCGGTCCGGGTCGACGTACCGGAACACGAAGGATGTGGTGACGATCGCGAGCGCGATCTCCCAGGCCGGGAAGAGCTCGACTTTGAGCGTGAACAGCCAGTGGATGAAGACGTAGAGCGGTACCAGCAGCATGAAGAGGCCGTACTGGGCGTACGGCAGGTGCACGGGCAGGGTGTAGCCGGGCGGCCCGAGATAGACCAGGCGGGCCCGATAGATGTCGTCGTCGGTGCGCAGCCGCATCTCGTGCTCCGCGCCCTATTCGAAGATCAGGTTGATCAGGTAGTCGCCGACGAAGAAGAGCGTGGCGGCACCGGCGATGAAGGCCAGCCCGACGATCGCGATCGCCGAACTGGTGAGCACCTTGGAGATCTCGCCGCGGCTGGCGCGGCCGATGAAGATCACTCCGAGTACGGCGAGCAGGATGGGCGCGATCTTGCTGGCGAAGAAGCTGACCACGCCTTCGGTGTTGATGCCCGTGGGCTCGGGCTCCGCGGCCAACGGTATGGAAGCGAGCGTGTCGAGGACCTGCGTGGCGCCTGCCCACGCGGTGTCCACGAGCTCTATGGCGATCATCGGAATCCTCCCCGGTGCGCCCGGTGGGCGGCCGCACCGCAGTTGTCAAACCCTCGGGAACCCTGGGTCAGGCGCGATGGGGATTGACCCTGCGTTCCACGTTCACCGCGTGCGGTGATGGCTCCTGGGCGTTTTTGTCACGTTTTGGCCCATCTCCTCAGACTCCAACATCGGAATGATGCGCAATTCCAAAAGCGTACGGCGCGGTCCTGTTTCGAACAAGCCGCGCCAGGTCGCACCTGGAGTACCCGCCTGTCGGGGTTCTCACCCGGCAGGCCGGGCGGAGCCGCGACGGGGGGATGGGTACCGTCTAGCCGTGCGTGAGAGGAGCCAGGACGCCGCTGGTGGCCAGGCCGGGAACCGGCCCGCCGACGCCGGGCCGCCCGGTGCGCCGCCCGATCTGCTCCCCGCCGCCGAGCCGGTGGTGATGGGAGTCCTCAACGTGACACCTGACTCCTTCTCCGACGGCGGCCGGTACGCCGACCTGGCCGCCGCGGTGCGGCACGGGGTCGGGATGCACCAGGACGGGGCCCGGCTGATCGATGTCGGTGGCGAGTCGACCCGGCCCGGCGCGGACCGGGTGGACGCGGCGACCGAGGCCGACCGGGTACTGCCGGTCATCCGGGAACTCGCCGCGCTCGGTGTGCCGATGAGCATCGACACCTACCGGGCCAGCGTCGCGGCCGCCGCGCTGGCGGCGGGGGCCTCGGTGATCAACGACGTCTCCGGTGGTCTCGCCGACCCGGACATGGCCCGGGTCGCCGCCGACGCCGGCTGCCCGTGGATCCTGATGCACTGGCGTGGACACGCCAAGCGGATGCGGGAACTGGCCAGTTACCACGACGTGGTGGCCGATGTGCGGGCCGAGCTGGCCCAGCGGATCGCCGACGCGCTCGCCGCCGGGGTGGCGGCGGACCGGATCATCATCGATCCGGGCCTCGGTTTCGCGAAGGGCGCGACGGAGAACTGGCGGCTCACCGCCGGTCTGCCCGACCTGCTCTCGCTCGGCTATCCGCTGCTCTTCGGAGCCAGCCGCAAGTCGTACCTGGGTGCCCTGCTGGCCGGGGCGGACGGCACGCCGCGACCGACCGCGGGGCGGGAGGCGGCCACGATCGCCACCAGCGTGCTCGCGGTCGCCGCCGGTGCCTGGGGGGTCCGGGTGCACGACGTCCGGGGCACCGTCGACGCGCTCGCGGTCTGGCAGGCCAGCGGCCGCCCCCGACTCGCCACCCCCGACCCGACCGACCCGACCGACCCGAGCAACCCGAGCGGTCCGGCCGGACAGGCCGGGACGCGATGACCGACCGGATCGTGCTGACCGGGCTGCGGGCCCGGGGCCGGCACGGGGTGTACGAGTTCGAGCGGGCCACCGGGCAGGACTTCGTCGTCGACGTGGTGCTGGAGCTCGACCTCGCCGAGGCGGCCCGGTTCGACGACGTCACCCGTACGGTGCACTACGGGGAGCTCGCCGACCGTCTGGTCGCCGTGGTGGCCGGCGAGCCGGTCAACCTGATCGAGACCCTGGCCGAGCGGCTCGCGGCGGTCTGCCTCGCCGAGGCCCGGGTCGTGGTGGCCACGGTGACCGTGCACAAGCCGGGAGCGCCCATCCCGCACGATTTCGCCGACGTCGCGGTGACCGTCACCCGGCGCCGTCCGCCCGGTGCTGCCGGATGACCCGGGCGGTGCTCGCGCTGGGCAGCAACCTCGGCGACCGGTACGCCCGGCTGCGCGCCGCGACCGACGCGCTGCGCGGCGAGCTGCTGGCGGTGTCCGGGGTGTACGAGACGCCACCCTGGGGAGATCCGGACCAGCCCGCGTACCTGAACGCGGTGCTGCTGGTCCGCGACCCGGCGGCCGGCCCGAACGACTGGCTGGCGCGGGCCCGGGCCGCCGAGGAGGCCGCCGGCCGGGTCCGCGACCCGGAGCGCCGGTACGGCCCCCGTCCGCTGGACGTGGACGTGATCTGCGTCTGGGACGACGCGGGGGCGCCGGTGATCAGCGACGACCCCGAGTTGACCCTGCCGCACCCCCGCGCCCACCTGCGGGCCTTCGTGCTGCGGCCGTGGATCGACATCGAACCGTTCGGCAGGCTACCGGGGCATGGTGCGCTCACTGACCTGCTCGGCGCGCAACCGTTGGCCACGGACGTGCTGGAGCTGCGCCCGTGCCCGGATCTGCGACTAGAGTCGACGGGGTGAGCGTGCGAGTCGGGAGCCGACCGGGCGGGCTGGTGGCATGACCGACCCGTCACCCCGGGCTCCGAAGCCTGCCCCCGACCGGCCGCGGATGGGGCCGACCCGGCCGGCCACCCTGGTGGTCGCGGGGCTCGCCGCCGCGGCGGTGGCCTGGCTGCTGATCAGCGGGTTCTACGGCAGCTTCCCCACCCTCCCATGGTTACCTACCGTGACTATTGCGGCGCTCGCGGTGCTGGAGGCGTACGCGGCGATCAACACCCGTGGCCGGGTGGAGCGTAAGCCTGGCCGGGACCCGGTCGATCCGCTCGCCGTCGCCCGGTTCGTCGTGCTGGCCAAGGCGTCCTCGCTGGCCGGCGCCATATTCGCCGGCTTCTACGCCGGCCTCGCCGGTTGGCTTGTCATCGAACAGACCCGGGCGGCCAACCAGGATCTGCCGGCCGCCGTGGCCGGCCTGGTGGCGGCCTTGACGCTGGTGGTGGCGGCGCTCTGGCTGGAGCGGGCCTGCCGGGTGCCGGAGCGCCCCGACGACGAGCGGGACCCGGGCGAGCCACAGCCGTAGCCGACCCGCCGGGATCGCGCGGATCATGGTCGCGCGGATACGGGGGGTGACTACCGAGCCCTGTCGCGGGTACGGTGCGTCCGACCGGTCGAATCCATAAGCTTCGCCGACCGGACCGGGTGATCCGCCGGTCCGGATGCCGGAGACCGTCGCGGGGCTGGGGTGGTCGGCTGGACGACCACAGGAGGCGCGCAACATGTCGTACGACGACTCGATCTATCGGCGCCGCGATTCCGGCGGCGCGGACCCGACCGGCACGGGTTCGTACGCCGACGCCAGGTTCGACGACGACAGCGGCTACCCCGAGGACTCCGGGGTCCGGTCCCCCGGATACCAGGCGGGGCGCTTCGTGACCAGCGACTACCCGGATCCGGACCCGGAGCCGGAGCGCGAGCGCCGGAACACGGCACGGCACCGCAGCGTCTCGCCGGCGGTCCTCGACGACGTCTTCGACGACCCGACCCACGGCGAGCCCGGCCGGGACCGGCTCGCGGTGCACGCCGTGATCGAGATCCTGCTGCTCGCCGTCGCGGCCGGCCTGGCCTACCTGCTCTACCGGGAGAATCCGGACGCGGTCCGGGCGGCGCAGCTGGACGGCCTGTTGGTCTCGGCCACCGCCCTCGGTCTGCTCGTGCTGGGGGCCGGGATGACGCTGCGGACCGGAGCGCCGAATCTGGCGCTCGGCCCGGTCGCGATCGCGGCGGCCCTGCACTTCGCCGAGAACGGCGATCAGGGAGTGGTCACCTCGATGCTGCCCGCCATGGTCGCGGCGACCGGGGCCGGGCTCGTCCTGGCGCTGCTGGTGGTGGTGTTCCACGTACCCGGTTGGGCGGCCAGCCTGGCCGCGGGCCTCGGGACCGTGGTCTTCATCCAGTTGCGGACCGCGCCGGTCGACGTGCAGGGCGGGTACGACCCGACGGTGCACGCCCTCTACCTGTTCGGTGGGTTCGCCGCGCTGGCGGCCCTCGGCGGAATGTTCGGATCGATCAAGACGGTCCGTCGGACGGTCGGTCGGTTCCGGCCGACCGGCGACCCGGCGCACCGGCGGGGCGGGGCCGCGGCGACCATCACCGCCGCGGCGATCGTCGCCTCGATGCTGTTCGCCATGGCCGCCGGGGTGCTGCTGGCCGCCGGTGGCAGCGACAGCGTGGCGCCGTCGACCGGGTTCGAGTGGTCCGGACTGGCGATCGGCGCCGCGCTGCTGGGCGGGACGAGCGCCTTCGGTCGGCGCGGCGGCGTCTTCGGCACCCTGTTGGCGGTGGTGGCGCTGACCCTCTTCCTGCGCCTGGACGACGAGCGGGGCCTGGACATCGCGCTGGCCGCGGTGGCGGCCGTGACCCTGGCCGCCGGGCTGGTGGTGACCCGGCTGGTCGAGGCGTACGGCCGGCCCAGGTCGGCGATCGAGGTGGGGCAGGAGTGGGAGGACGAGCCGGAGCCGCCGGCCACCCCGACCTGGAGCCACGCGGGTCCCGAACGGACCGACACGTGGTCGACGTTGCCGGGTCAGGTCCCGGAGAGCCGGGTCGACCCGTGGACCACCGACCGGTGGACCGACCGCTGATCGGTCGGTCATCCGCCGGTCGCCGCGCCGCCGGCCGAACCCCCGGCTAGGCTCGCGGTATGACCGATTCGCCAGCCAACGGCCACGGCACGCCGACCCTCGCCGAGCTCGACGCGCTCTCCACTGAGGAGCTGCGCAAGCGGGCCTTCGCGCTCGCCCGGGAACGGCTGGACGTGCGGTTCTTCTGGTCGGTGCTGCGGCACCTGCCGAACGCCGACGAGGCGGCGATGCTGGACGGTTCCCCCAACTCCGTCGGCCCGACCGTGGACGAGGCGGTCGCGCTCTGGCGGGAGTTCACCGGCCACGGTTACGAGGAGTCGGAGCCGTTGCTGCGGGCGGCGTTCATCGACTACCTGACCAGGCATTCATCGGAGTAACCACCGCGAAAGGGGCCTTTCGACCGGTCAGGTTTGCGAACCTGAATGCGTTGGGAAATAGCGGATCCATGGCTCTCACCAACCGCTACAAGACCGCAACGGGTGCGGGCACGTTCGCCGCGCTGATACTGGTCCTGGTCTTCGGCAGCCCGTGGTACGCGGACTGGGCCCGGGACAACACCAACGAGAACACCGCCGGTGGCTGGTTCCTCCAGTTGCTGGCCTGGCCGGCCTGGCGGTTCGACACCGACGACTCCATCCAGGATCTGATCGCCGCCGACCTCAAGGCCATCCTGGTCGTGGCGCTCACCGCGCTCTTCCTCTACCTACTGCCCGGCTCGCAGTTGGCCCGGGCCCGCGGCACGCTCAGCCAGTTCTTCGCCGGTTGGGCCGCGTTCATCTTCGCCGGTGCCTTCGCCGCCCTGTTCACCGCCCTGATCCAGGCCAACCCGTCGCTGCTCGGCGCCTTCCGGGCGGCCGGCAGCGGCACCAGCTACGGATTCTTCGTCGGCTGGATCATCGGCATCGCCGCCCTCGGTGGCTGGCGGGGCCGCCGGTAGACCATCCCCCCGATACCGCACCCCCGAGAAGGCGCGGCCGGGCCCTCCCCCCGGGGCCCGGCCGCGCCGGCGGGTGCGGCCCCGGTGGGGTCACTCGACGGGGTCGGCCGGGTAGTCGATGCTGAGGATCCGGTGCCGGCTCAACAAGCCCGCCGGTCGATCACCGTCGACCACCCGTGCCTCGTCGGCGTTCGCGGTGAGCAGGACGGCGAGCGCGTCGTAGAGCGACGCGCCGATCGGCACCGTCGGTCGGCCGCCGGCCACCTCGGCCGGCATCGGGTCGAGCAGTTCCGCGGTGATCGGGGTGACGGCGAGCCGGCGGATCGCCCGGTCCGCGCCGACGAACTCGCGGACGAACGGGGAGGCCGGCTCGCCCAGCAGGGTGGCCGGGCTGGCGTACTGCTCCAGCTTGCCGCCCTCGGAGAGGACGGCGATCCGGTCGCCGAGCCGGACGGCCTCGTCCAGGTCGTGGGTGACCAGCACGATGGTCTTGCGTACCTCGGCCTGCAGGCGCAGGAACTCCTCCTGCAGCCGGGCCCGGACGATCGGGTCGACGGCGGAGAACGGCTCGTCCATCAGCAGCAGTACCGGGTCGGCGGCCAGCGCCCGGGCCACCCCCACCCGCTGCCGCTGGCCGCCGGAGAGTTCACTCGGGTACCGCCCGCCGAACCGCGCCGGGTCGAGGCCGACCACCTCCAGCAACTCGTCCGCCCGCTCGGCGATCCGCGCCCGGGACCAGCCGAGCAGGCGGGGGACCGTGCCGACGTTGGCCCGGACGGTCTGGTGCGGAAAGAGCCCGACGTTCTGGATGACGTATCCGATGCGGCGGCGCAGCCGGACCGGATCGGCCTCGGTGACGTCCTCGTCACCGAGCAGGATCCGGCCGCCGGTCGGCTCGATGAGCCTGTTGATCATGCGAAGGACCGTCGACTTGCCGCAGCCGGACGGGCCGATCAGCACCATCAGTTCACCGGCCTTGACCTCCAGACTGAGGCCACTGACGGCGACGGTGCCGTCGGGGAACCGCTTGCGGATGCCGTCCAGGGTGATCGAGGCGGCACTCGCCGGCTGCGAGCCGGCGGCGGGAGTGGCCTTCGGGGTAGCGTCCACACATGTCCTTCCGCGAGATCTACCGGGAAGACCCGGGCAATCCGTGGTTCTCCTGGCAGTACGTGCGGGACAACTCCGAGACCATCCTGACCGCGCTGCGGGAACACACCTCACTCACCGTACGGGCCGTGGTGCTCGCCGCGTTGGTGGCCATCCCGCTGGCCGTACTGGCGTACTGGTTCCGGTCCCTCACCGGGCCGATTCTCGCATTCTCCGGGGTGCTGTACACGATTCCGTCGCTGGCGCTCTTCGCCTTCGTGGCGCCTTACCTGGGCACCGGCACCCGGACGGTGCTGCTGGGTCTGGTCCTCTACGCGCTGCTGCTGATCATCAGGAACGCGCTGGCCGGCCTGAACCAGGTGCCGCCGGAGGTCCGGGAGGCCGCGGCGGGCATGGGGTACGGCCGGTTCGCCCGCCTGATCCGGATCGACCTGCCGCTGGCCCTGCCGGGCATCCTCACCGGTCTGCGGCTGGCCACGGTCTCCACGGTGGCGTTGACCACGGTCGGGGTGCTGGTCGGCCACGGCGGTCTCGGTCAGCTCATCATCGGCGGATTCCGCAACAACCTGTACCGGGCGGAGATCGTCACCGGCACCATCCTCTGCGTCGGGCTGGCGCTGGTGCTGGATCTGTTGCTGGCCGGGGTCGGCCGGCTGCTCACCCCCTGGGCCAACCGCCGGAGCGCGTCGTGAACCCGGTAGAGCAGGCGATCGTCTGGCTCAACGATCCGCTGAACTGGACCAACCCGGGTGGGGTGCTGGACCGGTTGGGCGAGCACCTGATCATCTCGTCGGCCGCGGTCGCGCTCGGCTGCCTGGTGGCCTGGCCGATCGGGCTCTGGCTCGGGCACACCGGGCGCGGTGGCGGCGTGGTGGTGCTGATCTCCAACGTGACGCTGGCCATCCCCACCCTGGCCCTGCTCACCATCCTGCCGCTGACCTTCCTCGGGCTGGGCCGGCCGCCGGTGATCATCGCGTTGGCGATCTTCGCGATCCCGCCGCTGCTCGCCAACGCCTACACCGGGGTGCGGGAGGCCGACCCGCAGGCCCGCGACGCGGCGCGGGGGATGGGGCTCTCCGGTGGGCAGCTGCTGCGGCAGGTCGAGCTGCCGTTGGCCATCCCGTACCTCGCCGCCGGTTTCCGGACCGCCGCCGTTCAGGTGGTTGCCACCACCGCGCTCGCCTCGTTCGTCAACGGCGGTGGTCTCGGCCAGATCATCAGCGCCGGTTTCGGGCTCGACATCGCCACCGGGGCCGGGCAAATCCTGGCCGGTGGACTGCTCGTCGCCCTGCTCGCGTTGCTGGTCGAGGTGATTCTCGCCACGGTCGAGCGGGCGGTGACCCCGCGGCCGCTGCGCCGCGTGCGGTCGCGCGCCCGCCGCCGCGCCGCGGACGCGGTATCCGGCACCTGAGCGCCCGGGGATCGGGCCGAACCCAGGGACCGCGTGACGATCTGGTGACAACATCAGGCCCAGGTTGTCGGTCCGAGCCGGAGGATGTTGGGTGGAAGTCGCGGGCGTTCATCAGACAGATCGCCCGTCGGACACGCGGCCGGCCCGTGGGGGTCGCGCCGGGACACGGAAGGCGGGCGTCATGCGCGCACGTACACGTCTGGCACTTGGCGCGGTCGGGGCCGTCGCGGCGGCGGGGATCCTCGCCGGCTGCGGGGACGCCGGCTCGTCGGGCACCGAAGCCCCGGCGGCCGGCGCGTCCGGCCCGGGCTGCGCCCCGGTGGCCGGCAGCGAGCTGATCGTGCTCGAGGACGACAAGGCCCTGCAGAACACCGACAACATCATCCCGGCGATCAACGCGAAGGCCGCGAACCCCGAGATGATCGCGGCCCTGAACAAGGTCTCGGCCGCGCTGGACACCAGCAAGCTGATCGCGCTGAACCGGGCGGTCGACATCGAGCGGAAGACGCCGCGGGTGGTGGCCGAGGAGTTCGCCACGGCGAACAACCTCACCGCCGGCATTCCGGCCAGTCAGAGCGGGTCGCTGGTCGTCGGGGTGGCCAACTTCAGCGAGAGCCAGACCCTCGGCGAGCTGTACCGGATCGTGCTGACCGCGGCCGGCTACGAGGTCCGCGTCCAGCAGATCGGCAACCGGGAGCTCTACGAGCCCGCGTTGGAGAAGGGCGAGATCCAGGTGGTGCCGGAGTACGCCGCCACCCTGGCCGAGTTCCTCAACGGCAAGGTCAACGGTGCCAACCCGCCGGAGATCTCCTCGCCGGACCTGGCCAAGACCACGGAGGGCCTGCGGACGGTCGGTGAGCAGTCGGGGCTGGCCTTCGGTGAGCCGTCACCGGCGCAGAACCAGAACGCCTTCGCGGTCACCCGCGACTTCGCCGACAAGTACGGCGTGCGCACCCTGTCGGAGCTGGCGGAGAAGTGCTCCGGACAGGCGACCGTACTCGGTGGCCCGCCGGAGTGCCCGCAGCGTCCGAAGTGCCAGGTCGGCCTGGCCGACGTGTACGGCTTCCAGGCCGGCTCGTTCAGCTCGCTCGATCCGGGTGGACCGCTGACCAAGGGCGCGCTGAACCAGGGTGAGATCAGCGTCGGTCTGGTCTTCTCGTCAGACGGCGCGATCGCCACCAGTTGAGCCGTCCACCGGGCCCGTCCGGGGCCGGCGTCGCATCTGCGGCGCCGGCCCCGCGCCGTCCGCCGCCGTTTCGCGGTACGGCGACAGTGGGTAGGCTGCACAGCCATGCCAGCCGAGGAGGCCCCGGAACCACGGCGCGGCCGGCCGCTGGCCACCGTGCTGTTCTGGTGTGGGGTCGGGCTGGCCCCGCTCGCCGCGTTGCTCCTGCTGGTGGCGCGGGGGAACGGGCCATTGCGGATCGCCGCGGTGCTGGCGATCCTGGCGGTTGTCCTGATCGGACTGTCCATCACCCTCCGTGGTGATCCGGAGGCGATCCGGGCAGACCTGGAGGAGATCGTCGCCGAGGAGATCGACGAGCTGCGCGCGGATGTGCGCAACGACGTCGCAACCGCGGCCCGCGCCACCCACAAGGCGTTCGGCGAGAAGCTACAGGTCCTGCAGAACAGTGTGGAGTCACTGCGCGGCCAGTTGACGGCCGCCCAGTCCACCGCGGCCGCGACCCGACCGGTGGCCGGAGCCGCGGCGCCGGTCGGGCATCGGGACCCGGCCCGCCCCGACCCTGGGCCGGTGTCGTCCGGGTCGGTGCCCTCCGGGTCCGCGCGGTCCGGGTCGGTGCCCTCCGGGTCCGCCCGGGTGGCAGCAGCTGCGGTACCGGTCGTCTCCGCTGGCGACCGGGCCGATCGGTCGTCGGGCTCACCCGGGCCGCCCAGGTTGCGGCTGATCACCACCACCCCCGACGCCGTCGTAGCTGATGACTCCCCGGGAGCGGACGAGCCGGAAGCGGCCGCACGGCGGTGGATCGGCGACCGCGACGGCCATCACGACGACCTCGGACACCACGAGCGCAGCCGCGCGGGTAGGGCCGGCTCCGACCGACGCCGCCGGGTCGCCGGCGACGAGCGTGACGAGGCCGGCAACCACGGACACCGCCGGCATGACGGACGTCGACACGACGCCGACCAGGAACACGACGGCCGCGGAGACGGCGACGGGCGCGGGCACGAAGAGCGCGGGTACGACGGCCGCGGGTACGACGACGGCCGCCGGC
The DNA here is from genome assembly GCF_029626155.1 of Solwaraspora sp. WMMD1047. NCBI lineage: Bacteria > Bacillati > Actinomycetota > Actinomycetes > Micromonosporales > Micromonosporaceae > Solwaraspora > Solwaraspora sp. WMMD1047. Next base: position 425,452 of record NZ_JARUBL010000001.1, read on the forward strand.
ACGACGACGGACGCGGGTACGACGACGGCCGCCGACACGACGACGCCCGCGGGTACGACGACGGCCGCCGACACGACGACGCCCGCCGGCGCGACGACGGGCGCGGGTACGAAGAGCGCGGGTACGACGGACGTCGGCGCGACGAAGAGCGTCGGCCCGATGACCGGGCGCGCGGCTACCAGGGGTGGCTCGACGAGCCGGGTCGGTTCGACGAGCCGGCGGCGGACGCCGGACGGCGGGGCGGGTCCGGCGGTCACCGGCGCGAATCGGGGCCGGCCGGGCGGGAGTGGGCGGCCAGGTCGGCCGGCGGCCCCCCGCACCTGCCGGCCGGTGTGGTCCGGCACACCGAAACCGTCAAGGTGACCACCCGGCAGACGATTGTCGGGCCACACGAGGAGCCCCGCTCCGGCAACATCTACGGCACCGGCAACATCTACGGCGGTGGCGGCCGCGACGAAGAGCCGGATGACGGTCCCCCCGAGAGCGGGTACGGCGGCGCCGGTTACTCGCGCTCCGGGTACGGCGACGCCGGTTACCCGCGGACGGGGTACGGCGATACCGGGCACCCGCGGACGGGGTACGGCGACGCCGGTTACCCGCGCTCCGGATATGGCGACGCCGGTTACCCGCGGACCGGGTACGGCGACCGGGTCGGTCCGCCGGACTGGTCCGGACCGCCACCCCGTCGCCCGGGCCGCGATTCGGGGCAGGAAGAGCGTCGTTACCCGGTCGATGGTCCGTATCCCGCCGGCGGCCAGCCGAGCGATGTTCGGCCCCGTTCCGATCGATCGGCCGCCGACCCGGGATCCGCCGCGGGCTGGTCGGGTGCGGAGGCGGGCGACCGGTGGGCCGCGGCGCGCGCCGACGATCGTAGCCGCGAGGTGCGGATGGGCGAACGGCACGCGGCGGTACGCGCCGACGGATCCGGCACCGAACTGCGGGTCGAGAACCGGTGGGCCGCGGTCCGCCAGGAGCAGCCCGTGGCGGGCGCCGACCGGGTTGGCGACCGTGCCGGGCCGCGCCCCGTCGGCGGCTACTGGTCCGAACGCGCCGACCAAGCCTGGACCGACCAACCCTGGACCGACCAACCCTGGACCGATCAACCCTGGGCCGGCCGGCAGGAAATTGCACCGGCCGCCGGTGACCGGGAGTGGGGGAGCGACAATCGGTCGGAGTCCGCGTGGGGCGGACGAGCGTTGCCGGCCGGGTCGGGCGGCGATGCCTGGTCGGGCGGCGATGTTGATTCGGGCGGCGATGCCTGGTCGGGCGGCGATGTTGATTCGGGCGGCGACGCCTGGTCGGGCGGCGACATTGGGTCCGACCGGGGCGGCCGGCATTCCGGCGGACCCGGGGAGCCGGCCTACGGGGAGCGGGCCGGCTCGGGTTGGGAGTCGGCCGGCTCCGGCTGGGAACGGACCGGGTCCGGCTGGGGGTCGAGCGGCCCGGACCCCGACGACGCGTCCCCGGACCTCGAGCCGGTACGCGGCCGGCGGCACCGGGACGAGCCGAGGTACGGCTACCCGCCGGCGGATGACGTTCCCCGGGCCGGTGGAACCCGCTGGTCGGACGACGACCGCTGGCGGTGACCGACCTGCACCGCCGCTGACGGTGGCCGAAGCTACTTGTCGATGTCGCCGACCACGAAGAACATCGAGCCGAGAATGGCGATCAGGTCCGGCACCAGGCAGCCCGGCAACAGGGTGGCAAGCGCCTGCACGTTCGCGTACGACGCGGTTCGCAGCTTCATCCGCCAGGGTGTCTTCTCGCCCCGGGAGACCAGGTAGTAGCCGTTGATGCCGAGCGGGTTCTCGGTCCAGGCGTAGGTGTGCCCCTCCGGGGCCTTCACGACCTTGGGCAGCCGGACGTTCACCGGCCCGCTGATCCGGTCCACCTCGAGCAGGCACTGCTCGGCCAGGTCGAGCGAGACGTGGACCTGGTCCAGCAGGACCTCGAACCGGGCGTGGCAGTCGCCGGTGCGCCGGGTCACCACCGGCACGGTGAGCGATCCGTACGCCAGGTAGGGGTCGTCGCGGCGCAGGTCGAAGTCGAGCCCGGAGGCCCGGGCGACCGGTCCGGAGGCGCCGAACGCGGCGGCGTCGGCGGCCGGCAGCACGCCCACCCCGACCGTCCTGGCCAGGAAGATCTCGTTGCGGCGGATCAGGTTGTCCAGGTCCGGTAGCCGCCGCCGGACCTCGCCGATCGCCTCCCGGGCCCGGCGGGTCCAGCCGGCGGGGACCTCCTCCTTGAGGCCGCCGACCCGGTTGAACATGTAGTGCATCCGGCCGCCGGAGACCTCCTCCATCACCGTCTGCAGCGTTTCCCGCTCGCGGAAGGCGTAGAACATCGGGGTGATCGCCCCGATCTCCAGCGGGTAGGAGCCGAGGAACATCAGGTGGTTGAGGACCCGGTTCAGCTCGGCCAGTGCGGTCCGCAGCCAGACCGCCCGTTCCGGTACCTCGATGCCCATCAGCCGTTCCACCGCCAGCGCGACCCCGAGTTCGTTGGAGAACGCGGAGAGCCAGTCGTGCCGGTTGGCCAGCACCAGGATCTGCCGGTAGTCGCGGACCTCGAAGAGCTTCTCCGCACCCCGGTGCATGTAGCCCACGATCGGCTCGCAGGAGACCACCCGCTCGCCGTCGAGCACCAGCTTGAGCCGGAGTACGCCGTGCGTGGACGGATGTTGCGGTCCGATGTTGAGCACCATGTCGGCGGTGTCCAGGCCCGCTCCGGTGCCGACGGTCAACTCCCGCAACGCGCCCGCCTCGGTGGTCATGTCGGCCATCGTGCCACGACCGCGGCGACCTGTGCGCCGACCGGCTGGAGCAGCCACCAGTGACCGCCGAGGCCGGCCGGGTCGGTGAGCTCCGCGGTAGCCGACGCGGCGGCCAGCGCACGCAGGTAACCGGCGGGATCGGTGGCGGCCAGGGCGAGCGGCGGTCGGCCGCCGTCGGCCCCGAGCGCGCGCATCGCCATCCGCTGCCGGACCAGCGTGTACGGCGTACCGGCGGCGGCCGATCCGGCGGCGGCGGCCGAGTCGACGGCGACGTGGGCGGTGATGTCGCACGTCCCGTCCGGCACCGGCGGCACCTGCCGGCCGGCGCGGAACCCGGTGAGGGTGCCCAGGGGTGGCCGGTCGTCGGCCAGGTGGCCGTAGTCGACGGCGAGCGCCAGCCCGCGCTCCAGGGTGCCGACCGCGCCGGCCCAGGCGAGGTCGCGGGGCAGCCCGATCTCGGCCCGGGTGCTGTGGGCCGGCGGCCACCAGCGGGCCAGCCAGGCCGCCTCGGCCGGTTCGACCGCCCCGCCGAGCGATTCGGCTCCGGTCGCCGGGTCCACCAGCACCCGCCGCCACCGCACCCCCCACGACTCCGCAGAGTTGACCGGCCCAGCCGGCCCAGCCAGGCCCTCCGGTCCCGCCGGGTTCGCCGGTTCCGCCGGGTCAGCTGGTGGAGCCGAGCGATCGGGTTCCACCAGTTGGGCCGCGTCCAGCGGCACGTTGTCCAACCATTCCGTGGCCACTACCAGCCCGGTCGAGTGGACCGGTGGTTCGGTCCGCCAGTCGATCTCGGGCGGCAGATCGGCCGGCCGGGGGGCGAGTTCGACGGCGACCGGTCGCAGCCGCCGGGCCAGGTCCGGCGGCGCCTGCGCGCAGAGGGCGCGCAGCAGCTCGCCCCGGCCCGCGCCGATGTCGACCAGATCCAGCCGGTCCGGCCGGCCGAGCGCCAGATCGACCTGCTCGACCAGGCGCAGCAGCGTCGCGCAGAAGACCGGCGAGGCGTGCACGCTGGTCCGGAAGTGCGCCGCCGGGCCGGACCCGGTGACGAAGAACCCGGCCGGTCCGTAGAGTGCCGCCGCCATCGCGGCCCGCCAGCCAACGGCCATCAACAGAGGTTATGCGGAGCGCCCCGGGCCGCCGGCGGTGACGCCGGCATTCCGCGGTCGGGGCGCCGGTGAAGGTTTTCACACCTTCTTGTCACCCCTGCGTAACGGCGGCGCATACTTGCCCCGACCGGTACCCCACTTCGAGGACTGGATCGTTGAGATGAGCGCATCGACGCGCCCCCCGCTCACCGTCGGCGTCGTCGGCGCCGGCCGGGTGGGCGCCGTACTCGGCGCGGCGCTGAGCCGGGCCGGCCATCACGTGGTCGCCGCCGCTGGCGTCTCCGCCGCCACCCGCTCCCGGATCGCCGAGCTGCTCCCGGCCGCCGTCAACCGGCCCGCCGACGAGGTGGCCCGGGCAGCCACCGACCTGCTCCTGCTCGCCGTGCCCGACGACGCTCTCGGCACCGTGGTGGCCGGGCTCGCCGACACCGGCGCGCTGCGCCCGGGCCAGGTGGTGGCGCACACCTCCGGCGCGCACGGGCTGGCGGTGCTGGGCCCGGCCGCCGCGGTGGGCGCCCGGCCGCTGGCCCTGCACCCCGCGATGACCTTCACCGGTACGCCGGCCGACCTGGCCAACCTGCCCGGCATCTCCTACGGGGTGACCACGCCGCCCGCGCTGCGCCCGTTCGCCACCCGGCTCGTCGCCGATCTGGACGGGGTGCCCGAGTGGGTCGCCGAGTCGGACCGGCCGCTCTACCACGCCGCCCTCGCACACGGGGCGAACCACCTGGTCACGCTGGTGAACGAGGCCACGGACCGGTTGCGCGAGGCCGGGGTGGGCCAGCCCGAGAAGGTGCTGGGTCCGCTGCTGCGGGCGGCCCTGGAGAACGCGCTCCGGCTCGGCGACGCCGCGTTGACCGGCCCGGTCTCGCGGGGCGACGCCGGCACGGTGGCCCGGCACCTGGACCGGCTGGCGCAGGTCGCGCCGGAGTCCGTACCCGGTTATCTGGCCCTGGCCCGGCGGACCGCGGACCGGGCGATCGACGCCGGCCGGCTCCGGCCGGTGGACGCGGTGTCGCTGCTGGAGGTGCTCGCCGACCGGCAGCGCGGGCCGGCGTTCGCGGCGGGGGAGGCCCCGGCGTGACCGACGTGCTGCGGACCCGGGCCGAACTGGCGGCGGCCCTCGGCCCGGCCACCGGTCGGGTCGGGCTGGTGATGACGATGGGTGCCCTGCACGCCGGGCACGAGGCGCTGCTGGTGGCGGCCCGGGAACGGGCCGACCTGGTGGTCGCGACCATCTTCGTGAACCCCCTGCAGTTCGGTCCGAACGAGGACCTGGACCGCTATCCGCGCACCTTCGAGGCCGACCTGAAGATCTGCCGCGCGGCGGGGGTCGACCTGGTCTACGCACCGGGGCCGGCGGAGGTCTACCCGGCCGGTGACCCGCTGGTACGGGTCGACCCCGGCCCGCTCGGCGCCCAGTTGGAGGGCGCCAGCCGGCCCGGCTTCTTCCACGGTGTGCTCACCGTGGTGCTCAAGATGTTCAACCTGGTAAGCCCCGACTACGCCTTCTTCGGCGAGAAGGACTACCAGCAGCTCGCCCTGGTCCGGCGAATGGTGCGGGATCTGGATCTGGACGTCGAGATCGTCGGGGTGCCGACGGTCCGCGAGCCGGACGGTCTGGCGCTGTCCAGCCGGAACCGTTACCTGGCCGGTCTCGAACGGCAGGGGGCGCTGGCGCTGTCGACCGCGCTGCGGGCGGGTGCCGACGCGGCCACCCGCGGGCTCGACCCGGCGGCCGTGCTCGCCGCGGCGCAGCGGGCCTTCGACGCCGACCAGGGCGGCGCGCGGCTGGACTATCTGGTGCTGACCGACCCGGAGCTGCGACCGGACCCGGTCGCCGGGCCGGCCCGGTTGCTCGTGGCCGGCTGGGTCGGCGACACCCGCCTGATCGACAACATCGGCCTGCGGCTGGCCGCCGCCACGTCGTGATCCAGGGAAGGAAACCGATGCTTCGCACCATGCTCAAGTCGAAGATCCACCGGGCCACCGTGACCCAGGCCGACCTGCACTACGTCGGTTCGGTGACCGTGGACACCGAGCTGCTCGAAGCGGCCGACCTGCTGCCCGGCGAACAGGTGGCGATCGTCGACGTGACGAACGGCGCCCGGCTGGAGACGTACGTCATCCCGGGCGAGCGGGGCAGTGGCGTGATCGGCATCAACGGTGCCGCGGCGCACCTGGTGCACCCCGGGGATCTGGTCATCCTGATCGCGTACGGCCAGTTCGACGACGCCGAGGCGGCCGCCTACCGTCCCCGGGTGGTGCATGTGGACGCGGCCAACCGGATCATCGAGCTGGGTGCCGACCCGGCCGGCGCGGTCCCCGGCATGGTTGGTGACCCGGTGCCGGGCGGCCTGCTCACCGGTTCGCGTGGGTAACTTTTCCGGTCCGCCCGCGTAACCTGGAGGGCGTCGAGCCGGAATCTCGGTGCCCTGGGGAGGGACGCGATGCGTCGTTGGCTGAGCGCCGTGGCGCTGACCGTCGCGGCCGGGATCGCGCTTACCGGCTGCGGCAACCCGGCCGGGGTGGACGGAGCACTCATCGACGACTGGCCGGCGCTGCCCGAGGCGGGACCGTTCGTGCCGGCCGCCGGGGTCTGCCATCCCGGGGCCTTCGCCGAGACGGTGGCCCTGGCCGACCACCAGCCGGTCGAGTGCGTCAGCCCGCACCAGGTGGAGACGGTGCACGTCGGCACCTTCGCCGACGCCGCGGCCGGGCTGCCCGCGCCGCCGGCCCGCGACTCGGCCGAGCTCGCCGCCGCCTACACCGAGTGCGACGGCAAAGCCCGGGAGTACGTCGGCGACGAGTGGCGGCACGGCCGGCTGTGGCTGGGCGTGGCGCTGCCGACGCCGGTGGCCTGGACCGCCGGTGCCCGGTGGTTCCGCTGCGACCTGCGGGAGATGACCGACATCGAGGGGCGGGCCAGGCCGGCCGCCCGGGAGGCCAGCCTGCGCGATGCGCTTGTCGAGTCCTCACCGCTGCGACTCACCTGCTACACGGTCGACCTGACCGGGACCGGCCGGATCGAGAAGATGTCGCCGGTCGGCTGCGACCAGCGGCACAACGGCGAGTTCGTCGGGGTCTGGCGGGCGCCGGCGGACCTCGACTATCCGGCCCGGGACGGCGAGTGGGCGCGGTTCTACACCGAGTGCTACAACGTCCTCGCCGGGTACGCCCAGGTGCCGAAGGACCGGAACCTGCGGGCCCGGGCCGGGGTGGTGGTCCTGCCGGCCAGCGAGGCGGAGTGGCGGGCCGGCAACCGTGGGGTGCGGTGCTATCTCTGGCGCAACGACACGACGTTCACCCGATCGGCCAAGGGCGCCGGACCGGCCGGCCTACCGGTCCGGCGGGCCTGAGCGAGCGGCCTGGCCCACTTCTCTACGCCCCGCGCTGCGCCGGGGCCACCCGGCGCGGTTGACTGTGGGAATGGATCAGCCAGCACCGCGACCGCCCCTGCCGAGCCTTCCGGCGCTGCTCGCCGCGCCGGCCCCCGGCTGGGTGGAGACCACCGACGTGGTGGTGGTGGGGTCCGGGATCGCCGGCCTCACCGCGGCGCTGCACCTGCGGGAAGCCGGCCTGCACGTCACCGTCGTCACGAAGGTGAACATCGACGACGGCTCCACCCGGTGGGCGCAGGGCGGGATCGCGGCCGTGCTGGACCCGCTGGACACCCCGGCGGCGCACGCCCGGGACACCGAGATCGCCGGGGTCGGGCTCTGCGACCCCGAGGCCGTCCGGCTGCTCGTCGAGGAGGGGCCGACCCGGCTGCGGGAGCTGGTCCGGCTGGGCGCCGAGTTCGACCGGCACCCCGACGGGACGCTGATGCTGACCCGGGAGGGCGGCCACCGGGCCGACCGGATCGTGCACGCCGGCGGCGACGCCACCGGCGTCGAGGTGCAGCGGGCGCTGCACGCGGCGGTCGGCCGGGACCCGTGGATCCGGCTGGTCGAGCACGCCCTGGTGCTGGACCTGCTGCGCGCCCCCGGCCCGGCCGGCACCGGCCGGGCGTGCGGGGTGACCCTGCACGTGCTCGGCGAGGGCAGCGCGGACGGGGTCGGCGCCGTCCTGGCCCGGGCGGTGGTGCTGGCCACCGGCGGGATGGGCCAGGTCTTCGCCGCCACCACCAACCCGACCGTCTCCACCGGCGACGGCGTGGCATTGGCGTTGCGGGCCGGCGCGGCGGTCACCGACATCGAGTTCGTCCAGTTCCACCCCACCGCGCTGCTCGTGCCCGGGGCCGGGCAGGGCCAGCAGCCGCTGGTCTCGGAGGCGCTGCGCGGGGAGGGCGCCCACCTCGTCGACGGCGACGGCAAGCGGTTCATGGTCGGCCAGCACGAACAGGCCGAACTGGCCCCACGGGACGTGGTGGCCAAGGGCATTCACCGGGTGCTGCTGGCCACCGGCTCCGACCACGTCTACCTGGAAGCCCGGCACCTCGGCGCGGAGTTTCTGGCCAGCCGGTTCCCGACCATCGTGGCCTCCTGCCTGGCCGCCGGGATCGACCCGGCCACCGACCCGATCCCGGTGGCGCCGGCCGCCCACTACGCCTCCGGCGGCGTCCGCACCGACCGGCACGGCCGGACCTCCATCCCCGGCCTGTACGCCTGCGGCGAGGTCGCCTGCACCGGCGTGCACGGCGCGAACCGGCTGGCGAGCAACTCGCTGCTGGAGGGGCTGGTCTTCTCCCGCCGGATCGCCGAGGACATCGCCCGGGACCTGCCGGCACCGGTTGAGCCTGCACCGGGCGGGGCGTGGACCGGGGGCGTCGGCTGGGTGGTCGACCCGGGTGTGCGTACCGGATTGGGGTCGGCGATGTCGCGCGGCGCCGGGGTGCTGCGGTCGGCGGAGTCGTTGCGCGGGGCCGGCGCGGCCCTGACCGGGCTGGGCGACACCCGGGGCCGGCCGGAGACCGCGAGCTGGGAGGCGACGAACCTGGTCACCGTGGCGGCGGCCCTGGTCGACGCGGCGTACGCCCGCCGGGAGACCAGGGGCTGTCACTGGCGGGAGGACCATCCGGAGCCAGACCCGCGTTGGCTCGGGCATCTGGTCGGCTCGCTCGGGCCGGCCGGCGTACTGCGGCAGGACTGGGAGGCGTTGGGATGACACCGGCGATCATCGAGGCGTTGCGGGCCGACGGGCTGGACCCGGTCGAGGTGGAGCGGATCGTGCGTACCGCGCTGGCCGAGGACCTCGGGCCGGCCGGGCTGGACGTGACGAGCGTGGCCACCATCCCGGCGGACCAGGTCGACACCGCCGAGTTGGTCGCCCGCGAGGCCGGCGTGGTGGCCGGGTTGACCGTCGCGGCGGCGGTCTTCGACGTGGTGGGCGGGCGTACCGTGTCGGTGGTCCGCACCGCCCGCGACGGCGCGGCGGTGGCCCGCGGCGCGGTACTGGCCACGGTCACCGGCCCCACCCGGGCGCTGCTCACCGCCGAGCGCACCGCGCTGAACCTGCTCACCCGGATGTCCGGGGTGGCCACCCACACCCGGGCCTGGACCGAGGCGCTGGCCGGCGGGAAGGCGCAGGTGCTGGACACCCGCAAGACCACTCCCGGGCTGCGGATCCTGGAGAAGTACGCGGTGCGCGCGGGTGGCGGCGGCAACAAGCGGATGGGCCTCTACGACGTCGCGATGATCAAGGACAACCACAAGCTGGCGGCCGGCGGCATCGGGGCGGCGTACCGGCGGGTCCGGGAGCGGTTCCCGGACGTGCCGGTGCAGGTCGAGGTGACCACCGTCGGCGAGGCCGAGGAGGCGGTCGGGGCGGGCGCCGACTTCCTGCTCTGCGACAACATGTCCCCGGAGCTGCTGGCCGAGGTGGTGGCGGCGGTCGGTGACCGGGCCGAGTTGGAGGCCACCGGCGGGCTGACCCTGGCGGCCGCGGCGCGGTACGCGGCCACCGGCGTGGACTACCTTTCGGTCGGGGCGTTGACCCACTCGTCGCCGATCCTCGACATCGCGCTGGATCTCCGAGACTCCGACCGGGACTGACAGATGCTGCTCTGCATTGACATCGGCAACACCAACACCGTGCTGGCGACCTTCGAGGGCGAGAAGCTGGTCCACTCCTGGCGGGTCAAGACCGACGCCCGGTCCACCGCGGACGAGCTGGGGCTGATGTTCCGGGGGCTGCTCGCCGGGGACGCGGTCGAGATCACCGGGGTGGCGGCCTGCTCCACCGTGCCGGCCGCGCTGCGCTCGCTGCGGGCCATGCTGAGCCGGTACTACCAGGACATTCCGCACGTGGTGGTGGAGCCCGGTGTGAAGACCGGGGTGCAGTTGGCGATCGACAACCCCAAGGAGGTCGGCTCGGACCGGGTGGTCAACACGCTGGCGGCGTTCCACCTGTTCGGCGGGCCGTCCATCGTGGTCGACTTCGGTACGACGACCAACTTCGACGTGATCAGTGCGCGCGGCGAGTTCCTCGGCGGCGCGTTCGCGCCCGGGATCGAGATCTCCTTCGACGCGCTGGCGGCCCGGGCCGCTCAGCTGCGCAAGGTGGAGGCGACCAAGCCGCGTTCGGTGATCGGGAAGAACACCGTCGAGTGTCTGCAGGCCGGGATGTACTTCGGCTTCGCCGGTCAGGTGGACCGCATCGTCGAGCGGATGACCGAGGAGCTCGGGCAGGTGCGGGCGGTGATCGCCACCGGCGGCCTGGCGCCGCTGGTGATCGGCGAGTGCCGGACGGTCACCCACCACGAACCGATGATCACCCTGATCGGCCTGCGGATGGTGTACGAGCGCAACCTCTGACGGTCAGCGGCGGCGGGCCCGGTAACAGCTCGTCCGGTACGGCAGTTCGAAACGGTCCCGGCCGGCGAGGTCCGGGTGGCTGGCGGCGAGTTCGCGTACCGCCGCGTCCATCGCGCGCTGGTCGTCGGGCGCGGCGGTCAGGTAGTAGGAGCGGGTCGCCATCAGCGCGACCAGCGAGTCGGGCGTGTGCCAGGTGGAGTGCCGGAACTCGGCCCGCTCGACCGGTCCGAACTCGACGCCGAAGGAGTCGACCCCGTCCTGTGTCCCGCCGAGCCCCCAACCCCCGACGATCTCCTCGGCGATCGCGGTGAGCGTCGCGGTCCAGGCGACGGTGGGGTCGCGGTCGTTCCAGATGGCGGCGAGGGTGCCGCCGGGGCGCAGCACCCGGGCGGCTTCGGCGTGCGCCGGCTCCCGATCGAACCAGTGGTACGCCTGGGCCGACAGAACCGCGTCGACGCTGCCGTCGGCGACCGGGACGTCCTCCGCGGTGCCGACCAGCGCCGTCGTGCCCGGGGTGGCGAGCGCCAGTTGCGCCCGCATCTCCTCGTCCGGCTCCACCGGTACGGCGGTGTAGCCGAGTTCCAGCAGGACCCGGGTCAGGATGCCGGTGCCCGCGCCGAGATCGACGACCCGCCCGGGCGGGTGGTCCCCAGCTGCCCATTCGACGGCCGGGGCCGGATAGCCGGGCCGGTACCGGTCGTAGGCGGACGCGGCCGTCCCGAACGACCGGGCGTGGGTGTGCTCGACCATGGCCGGGAGGTTATCCGGTAACTGCCGGCTCGGCACTTGAGTACGCTCGGGGCCGAACTCCGACAATCGTTCTCCTGAGGAAGCGTGCCGTGACCGAGCAGACCCCCGCCCCCGCCGAGCCCGTCGACGATCTTCCCGAGCAGATGCGGGTCCGCCGGGAGAAGCGGGACCGGATGATCGCCGACGGCGTCGAGCCGTACCCGGTGGGGTTCGCCCGGACGGCGACTCTCGCGGAGCTCCGCGCCCGCTACGGCGACCTGCCAACGGACACCGCCACCGGTGACCTCGTCTCGGTGACCGGGCGGGTGATCTTCATCCGGAACACCGGCAAGCTCTGCTTCGCCACCCTGCGGGAGGGCGACGGCACCGAGCTGCAGGCGATGCTCTCCCTGGACCGGGTCGGCGCGGATCGGCTCGCCGACTGGAAGCGGCTCGTCGACCTGGGTGACCACGTCGGGGTGACCGGCGAGGTGATCACCAGCCGGCGGGGGGAGCTCTCCGTGCTCGCGGACGGCTGGGTGACCACCGCCAAGGCGCTGCGCCCGCTGCCGGTGGCGCACCGGCCGCTCAGCGAGGAGGCCAGGGTCCGGCAACGCTACGTCGATCTGATCACCCGGCCGCTGGCCCGGCAGACGGTCCGTACCCGGGCCACCGTGGTGCGGGCGCTGCGGGACTCGCTGCATCGACGTGCGTTTTTGGAGGTGGAGACGCCGATGCTGCAGCTCCTGCACGGGGGCGCGGCGGCCCGGCCATTCGTTACGCACAGCAATGCATTGGGTACGGATCTCTACCTGAGAATCGCCCCGGAGCTTTTCCTCAAGCGGGCGGTGGTCGGCGGCATCGAGCGGGTCTTCGAGATCAACCGGAACTTCCGCAATGAGGGCGTCGACTCCTCCCACTCGCCGGAGTTCGCGATGCTGGAGGTCTACGAGGCTTACGGCGACTACGACACCATGGCGACCCTGACTCGGGAACTGGTCCAGGCGGCGGCCCAGGCCGTCGCCGGGTCTCACGTGGTGACGCACGCCGATGGCAGCGAGTTCGACCTCGGCGGGCAGTGGCGGTCGGTGACGCTCTACGGGGTGCTTTCCGAGGCGCTCGGGGAGGAAGTGACGGTTGGGACCGACCGGGCGCAGCTCGTGCGGTACGCCGAAAAGGTCGGCCTGTCGGTCGACCCGAAGTGGGGACCGGGCAAGCTGGCCGAGGAGCTCTTCGAGGAGCTGGTCGTGCCGGGCCTGCAGCAGCCGACTTTCGTGCGGGACTACCCGGAGGAGACCAGCCCGTTGACCCGCGGCCACCGGGACCAGCCGGGGCTGACCGAAAAATGGGACCTCTACGTCCGGGGCTTCGAGCTCGGCACCGCCTACTCTGAACTGGTCGACCCGGTCGTGCAGCGGGAGCGGCTGCTGGCCCAGGCGCAGCTCGCGGCCAACGGCGACGACGAGGCGATGCGCCTGGATGAGGACTTTCTGCGCGCGATGGAGTACGGAATGCCACCGGCCGGCGGCATGGGAATGGGAATCGACCGGCTCCTGATGGCCCTCACCGGCCTGGGAATTCGGGAAACGATCCTCTTCCCGTTGGTCCGCGCGGAGTAGTCGGGCCGTTCTCCATGAGTAATTTCCGGGTCCTATTGACGAGGCAAGCATCTTAAGCGCTATTGTGCTCTTGTTTACGGGGGAACCTAGGACCTGCGCGAGAGGATTGGCGGCACGTGGCTAAGCAGATCATTCACAAGCTGGTCGATGACCTCGACGGCGGCGACGCGGACGAGACGGTCAAGTTCTCGCTCGACGGCGTTCAGTACGAGATCGACCTGTCGAAGAAGAACGCCGGTAAATTGCGGGACCTATTCGCCCCGTACGTGGCCGCCGGCTCCCGGGTGGGCCGGGGTGGCGTGGTGGTGGGTGGCCGGGCGGCTCGCGGCCGAGGCGGCGCGACCGCCGACCGCGAGCAGAACAAGGCGATCCGGGCGTGGGCCAAGAAGGAGGGCCGGGAGATCTCGGACCGGGGCCGCATCCCGCAGGAGATCGTCGACGAGTACCACGCCAAGGCCGGCCGCTGAGGCTCCGCGGTTGACGGCCTGGTGGCCGTCGGACGCTGGCGCGGTTGCGCGCCGGGTCGGGGGCATGCCCTCCCGGCCCGGCGCGACCGCGTGAGTCGCTGCGTACTTCTTCGCCTTTCGAGCCCCTTGGGTGCTTTGGGCGTTATACCGTGGCCGGCGAAACCGCTGACCGCCCGAGAGGTGGTCGCCGTGGCTCGGGCGGGGCATGATTGCCCGACACGCCCGGCTTGCCGTGGTTCGACCGGGAACGAAGGTGGTTCCGGCGGCGTTATCCACAACCAGTGGACGAGATTTTCCACAGCCTGTGGACAGCCGAGGGTCCGGCGGGGCAGGGTCGCCCACGCTGGCGGATTTCGCTCTGCGCGTACAGGGCAGGGGTCCGGAACAGCGGTTGAGCGCGGGTGGTTGGTCAAAACATCGTGCGACGTGGCTCGGTCCAGCACACAGGGCCTCGGATGAGTCGGTTCGCGACGATAGAGTAAGGAAGCACGGTCGTCCGTCCGGGGCGGCCGGGCACCGGCCCCGCCAAGATACTTGGACCATCAAGATCGAGTGCGCACGGCACGTGAGGAGCACGAGGGCATGTTCGAGCGGTTCACCGACCGAGCGCGGCGAGTTGTCGTCCTGGCTCAAGAAGAAGCCCGGATGCTCAACCACAACTACATCGGTACGGAGCACATCCTGTTGGGTCTCATCCATGAGGGTGAGGGCGTCGCGGCGAAGGCCCTGGAGAGTCTGGGGATCTCGCTGGAGGGCGTGCGTCAGCAGGTTGAGGAGATCATCGGTCAGGGTCAGCAGGCGCCGAGCGGGCACATTCCGTTCACGCCGCGGGCCAAGAAGGTGCTGGAGCTGTCCCTGCGTGAGGCGTTGCAGCTCGGCCACAACTACATCGGTACGGAGCACATCCTGCTGGGGTTGATCCGGGAGGGTGAGGGTGTCGCGGCCCAGGTGCTGGTCAAGCTGGGTGCGGATCTGAACCGGGTCCGTCAGCAGGTGATCCAGCTCCTCTCCGGCTACCAGGGCAAGGAGCCAGCCGCCGCCGGTGCCGCGCCTGGTGAGGCAGCGCCGTCGACCAGCCTGGTGCTGGACCAGTTCGGCCGCAACCTGACCCAGGCCGCCCGCGAGGGCAAGCTCGACCCGGTGATCGGGCGGGAGAAGGAGATCGAGCGGGTGATGCAGGTGCTCTCCCGCCGGACCAAGAACAACCCGGTCCTGATCGGTGAGCCCGGCGTCGGCAAGACCGCCGTGGTCGAGGGGCTGTCCCAGCGGATCGTCAAGGGCGAGGTGCCCGAGACGCTGAAGGACAAGCAGCTCTACACGCTGGATCTGGGCGCGCTGGTCGCCGGTTCCCGCTACCGCGGTGACTTCGAGGAGCGGCTGAAGAAGGTGCTCAAGGAGATCCGGACCCGCGGCGACATCATCCTGTTCATCGACGAGATCCACACCCTCGTCGGTGCCGGTGCCGCCGAGGGCGCGATCGACGCGGCGAGCATTCTCAAGCCGATGCTGGCCCGCGGCGAGCTGCAGACCATCGGGGCCACCACCCTCGACGAGTACCGCAAGCACCTGGAGAAGGACGCCGCCCTGGAGCGGCGGTTCCAGCCGATCCAGGTGGGCGAGCCGTCGCTGGCGCACACCATTGAGATTCTGAAGGGTCTGCGGGATCGGTATGAGGCGCATCATCGGGTGAGCATCACGGATGCGGCGTTGGTGGCGGCGGCGACGTTGGCCGACCGGTACATCTCGGATCGGTTCCTGCCGGACAAGGCGATCGATCTGATCGATGAGGCGGGTGCGCGGATGCGGATTCGTCGGATGACCGCGCCGCCGGATCTGCGTGATTTTGATGAGCGGATCGCTCAGGTGCGTCGGGACAAGGAGTCGGCGATCGACGCGCAGGACTTCGAGCGGGCTGCGCAGTTGCGGGACAAGGAGAAGCAGCTGCTGGGTCAGAAGGCGCAGCGGGAGAAGGAGTGGAAGGCCGGCGATCTGGACGTGGTGTCCGAGGTCGATGATGAGCAGATCGCTGAGGTGTTGGCGAACTGGACCGGTATCCCGGTGTACAAGTTGACCGAGGAGGAGACCGCCCGCCTGCTGCGGATGGAGGACGAGCTGCACAAGCGGGTCGTCGGCCAGGAAGACGCGGTGAAGGCGGTGTCGAAGGCGATCCGGCGGACGCGGGCCGGGTTGAAGGATCCGAAGCGGCCGTCTGGTTCGTTCATCTTCGCGGGTCCGTCGGGTGTGGGTAAGACGGAGTTGTCGAAGGCTCTGGCGGAGTTCCTGTTCGGGTCCGAGGACGCGTTGATCCAGTTGGACATGTCGGAGTTCCATGACCGGTACACGGTGTCGCGGCTGGTGGGTGCGCCTCCCGGGTATGTGGGGTACGACGAGGGTGGTCAGCTGACGGAGAAGGTGCGGCGGCGGCCGTTCTCGGTGGTGTTGTTCGACGAGATCGAGAAGGCCCACCCGGACGTGTTCAACACGTTGCTGCAGATCCTGGAGGACGGGCGGCTCACTGATGGTCAGGGCCGGATCGTGGACTTCAAGAACACGGTCATCATCCTGACCACCAACCTGGGCACCCGCGACGTGGCCAAGGCCGTGTCGCTGGGCTTCCAGGCATCCGAGGACTCGGAGTCGAACTACGAGCGGATGAAGCAGAAGGTCAACGACGAGCTGAAGCAGCACTTCCGGCCGGAGTTCCTGAACCGGATCGACGACACGATCGTCTTCCACCAGCTCACCGAGGTGGAGATCCTGTCGATCGTGGACGTGATGATCCAGCGGATCGAGACCCAGCTCCGCAACAAGGACATGGGGCTGGAGCTGACCGAGAACGCCAAGCGGTACCTGGCACGTAAGGGCTTCGACCCGGTGCTGGGCGCCCGGCCACTGCGCCGGACGATCCAGCGCGACATCGAGGACAACCTCTCCGAGCGGATCCTCTTCAACGAACTCACGCCCGGCCAGATCGTGGTCGTGGACTGCGAGGGCGACCCGACCGACACCGACAAGTCCAAGCTGGTGTTCCGGGGCGCGGAGAAGCCGGTCGAGGTGCCCGACGCGGTGCCGGCCGACCTCGGTGGCACGGCAGCCGCCGGGGCCGACGAACAGCCGGCGGCCTAGCCACCACCGGCACGGCAGGCGAGTACGACCCGAGGGCCGGGGTCAGCGGCAGACGCCGCTGACCCCGGCCCTCGGCCGTTGCCCGGGCCGGTTGTTGCCCGGGCCGGTTGGGACAGCGTCCCGGCGCTAAGCCGGGCGGTCGCCGGCCAGCGCGTAACCGCCGGCCACCGGTTCCACCAACCCGTCGTCGACCAGCCCGGCAAGCGCCCGGCGCCGCTGGACGTCATCGGCCCAGACCAGGTCCAGCCGGTCGGCCGGGACCGGGCCGGTGGATTCCCGCAGCACCGCGAGCAGCATTCCGCGTACCTGGCGATCGGTTCCCGCGTACGCCTGGGGTCGGCGACTCGGGCCGGTCGATGCCGGCCGCCCGACCGCCCGCCAGGCGCAGTCCGCGATCAACGGACAGTCCGCGCAGCGCGGGCTGCGGGCCGTGCAGACCACCGCCCCGAGCTCCATGAACGCCGCGCTGGCCCGGGCCGCCACCGCGGGCTCCGCCGGGAGCAACTCGGCCGTGGCAACCAGATCCGCGGGACGGGTGGTCGGGCCGGCGTCCGGTTCGCCGGCCACCGCGCGGGCCACCAGCCGGCGCACGTTGGTGTCCACGACCGGGTGCCGCTGGCCGTAGGCGAAGGCCGCCACCGCCCTGGCTGTGTAGCTGCCCACCCCGGGCAGCGCCAGCAGGGCGTCCAGATCGTCCGGCACCTCGCCGCCGTGGCGCTCCACCACCGCCACCGCGCAGTCCCGCAGCCGGAGGGCCCGGCGCGGGTAGCCGAGCCGGCCCCAGAGCCGGATCGCCTCGGCCGGACTGGCCGAGGCCAGCGCGGCCGGTGTGGGCCAGCGCTCCAGCCAGGCCCGCCAGACCGGCAACACCCGGACCACCGGGGTCTGCTGCAGCATGATCTCACTGACCAGGATCGCCCAGGCGCCGACGCCCGGTTCCCGCCACGGCAGTTCCCGGGCGTGCTCGTCGAACCACCTGATCGCCGTGGCGGCCAGTGTCTGCCGCGGCTCGGCGCCGTACGTCTCGGTCATCGCATCGTCTCGGTCATCGCGCCGTCGATCCTGTCACGGCCGCACGGGCCCACTCCGGCGGGCATCCCGACCTTTGGCCACCCCACCGCCCGCCGGTACCCCGGCCGGCGGGATCCGGGACAATTCCGGGATGGACGACCTCGCGATCACGGTGATCGGCCGGGACCGGCCCGGCATCGTGGCGGACGTCGCCGAACTGCTCGCCCGGGTCGGCGCCAACCTCACCGATTCGACAATGACCCGGCTGCGGGGCCACTTCGCCATGACCCTGGTCTGTACCGGACCGACGGTCGGGGAGGCGGAGGCCGTGCTCGCCCCGCTCGCCGCCGACGGCCAGTTGCTCGCGACCGTCCGGGCCGTCGACTCCGAGGAGGCCGCGTCGCCGCCGGTCGGTGAGCCGTACCTGGTGGCCGTGCACGGCGCGGACCGGCTCGGCATCGTGGCCGCCGTCACCCGGGTGGTCGCCGAAGCGGGCGGGAACGTCACCGACCTGACCACCCGGCTCTCCGGCCCGCTCTACGTCCTGATCGCCGAGGTGGAACTGCCCCCCAACACGGCCGACGCGTTGGCCGCCCGGCTGGCCGAGGTGGCGACCGGCCTCGAAGTGGAGGTCACCCTCCGGCCGGTCGATTCGGATCTGCTTTGACCCCGCAGGAGTCCGGGCTCGGTGACTGGACCCCGGCGATGCTCGGTGCGCCCGGCCAGGTCCGGAAGGTGATCACCGCGCCGGACGCGGTGCTCAGCCAGGGTGGACCCGAGGTGGACCCGCAGGCCGAGGAGGTGGTCCGGCTGGCGGCCGACCTGATCGCCACGATGCGGGTCTCCCCGGGCTGCGTCGGTCTCGCGGCGCCACAGGTGGGCGTCGGCGCCCGGCTCTTCGCGGTCGACGTGACCGGACACCCCAAGACGGTGACCGGTCACGGCACCTTCGCGCTCTGCAACGCCCGGATCGTCGAAGCCACCCGGTGGCGGCCCGGCCGGGAGGGCTGCATGTCGGTGCCCGACCTGACCGGCGACGTGAAGCGGGCGACCCGGCTGGTGGTCGAGGGCCTGCTGCCCGGGACCGGCCGGCCGGTGCGGCTGGTCACCGACGGGTTCGAGGCCCGCGCGCTGCAGCACGAGATCGATCACTGTGCCGGCCTGCTCTTTCTGGACCGGGTTTCCGGCGCGCGGGCCGTGCACCAGCGGAAGACGTACCTGTGACGCCGGCGGTGGGCGTCGGCCCGGTACGGCCGGCGCGTCGTGACGATCAACAGAGCCGGCCCCGATACGGTGGGACACCATGCGTCTGACGGTTGGCCCCCTGCCCCCCGCCGTCTACTGGCGGCGTCGAGCGGTCGTACTCGGTGCCGCGTTGCTCTTCCTGATCGTGCTCGTCTACTCCTGCACCGGCCCGGGCGGCTCGGGTGCCGATCCCGGTTCCGCACCGACCTCGACCCCGACCGCGAACCCGCCGGAGTCCGGGGCCGGCGGCCCCCTGCTCACCCCGGAGACCGGCCCGCCGGCGGCCGGCGACGCCGGGGAGGATCCGGGCGGCGAGCCGCCGGCCGGTGGTGGGCCGGCGGCCCCACCCGCCGGCGATGCCACCGTCCCGGTGATTCCGCCGCCCGCTGCGGGCTCCTGCACCGACGAGGAGATGTCGGTCGTTCCGGTGCCGTCCCAGTCGTCGATCAAGCGCGGGGCAACCATCGAGGTGCGCCTGAAGATCAGGAACGCCTCCGACCGCACCTGTGAGCGGGACGTGGGGTCCCAGCTCCAGGAGGTCTACATCCGGATCGGCGCACAGGTCGTCTGGTCGTCGGACACCTGCAGCCCGCCGGGTGAGTCGAACGTGGTGACCTTCACGCCGGGGCTGGCGCACGAGTACCGGGTGGCCTGGAACGGCAAGGACGTCACCCGCTGCGCGGACGGGGTTGCCAACGGGCCGGTCCCGGCGGCCGGCGACTACCAGGTCTTCGGGCGGCTCGGGACCAAGCGCAGCGAGCCCGTCCAGCTCACCCTCACCGGCTAGCCGCCTGGGCCGGCCCGGGTAGCCGGTCAGACGTAGCGTTCCAGGATGGACGCTTCGGCGAGCCGGGATAGGCCCTCCCGGACTCCGCGGGCCCGGGCGTCGCCGACCCCGTCGACCGCCTGCAGGTCCTCGACGGTGGCCCCGAGCAGCCGTTGAAGACTGCCGAAGTGGCCGACCAGCCGGTCGACGACCGTGCCGGGCAGCCGGGGCACCTTGGCGAGCAGCCGGAAGCCGCGTGGGCTGACCGCGCCGTCGAGGGCGTCCGACGCCCCGGCGTAGCCGATCGCCTTGGCGACCGCGACCAGGTCGATCAGCTCGGTGGCGGTGAGCAGGTCCAGCTCGACCAGGGCTTCGTCGAGGGTACGCGCCTTGCGGCCGGTGGGGAGATAGTCCCGGATCACCAGGGTCCGGTCGGCGTCCACCCCAGCCATCAGCTCGTCGAGCTGCAGCGCGAGGAGTCGGCCGTCGGTGCCGAGTTCGACCACGTAGCCGGCGATCTCGTCGGCGATCCGGCGGACCATCTCCAGCCGCTGCACCACGGCCACCGCGTCGCGGACGGTGACCAGATCCTCGATCTCCAGTGCCGACAGGGTGCCGGAGACCTCATCCAGTCGGAGCTTGTAGCGCTCCAGGGTGGCCAGCGCCTGGTTCGCCCGGGACAGGATCGCGGCCGAGTCGTCGAGCACGTGCCGCTGGCCGTTGACGTAGAGGCTGATGATCCGCATCGACTGGCTGACCGATATCACCGGGTAGCCGGTCTGTCGGGCGACCCGCTCGGCGGTCCGGTGCCGGGTGCCGGACTCCTCGGTGGGGATCGACGGATCGGGCATCAGATGCACCGCGGCCCGGACGATCCGGGTGCCGTCGCTGGAGAGCACCACTGCGCCGTCCATCTTGCACAGCTCCCGGACCCGGGTGGACGAGAACTCGACATCGAGCGGGAAGCCGCCGGTGCAGAGGGTCTCGACGACCTTGTCGTAGCCGAGGACGATGAGCGCGCCGGTGCGACCGCGCAGGATCCGCTCCAGGCCGTCCCGCAGGGCGGTGCCCGGTGCCATCAGCGCGAGGTTCGCCCGCAGCGGGTCACCGCTGAGGCCGGGGCCGGTCACGGTCACGCCGGCGCCCACGGGTCGCGCCGGCGGCCCCACGGCGCTGGTGCGCACCTGGGGACTCGCGCTGGCGGTTCGGTTCGCGTCGCGGTCGATGGGCACGCGGATATTCTACGGACCGACCTGCGTTGGGTGCTGTCGCGGTTACTGTCGCGTGCCAATGCGTTCACTCCTCTGCCCGCGGCCGACCGTCCCGACGGCCGGCCAGACCCTGAAGTGTCCAGTTTGTAACCTTCGGCGCGGCTGGCGGGAAGGGCTCTGGCAAATCCGTGACCGTTCGACTACTCAACTGATACGCGCGCTGCGCTCTGCAGGGCAGATCGTACGTCGGTGACTTCCATCACGCGGACGTTCCCCGGCGCGACGCCGGTCGCCTCCGGCCCGCAACCACTGGGCACCAACGCGTACCGGAATCCCAGCCGGGCCGCCTCGGCGAGCCGGCGGGG
The DNA here is from genome assembly GCF_029626155.1 of Solwaraspora sp. WMMD1047. Classification (NCBI taxonomy): domain Bacteria; kingdom Bacillati; phylum Actinomycetota; class Actinomycetes; order Micromonosporales; family Micromonosporaceae; genus Solwaraspora; species Solwaraspora sp. WMMD1047. The sequence continues at coordinate 446,625 of NZ_JARUBL010000001.1, forward strand.
GACCGCGCCGACCCGACGCACCTCACCGGTCAGCCCCACCTCGCCGATCGCCACCAGGGTCGGAGCGATGGCGAGGTTGAGCCCGCCGGAGGCGACCGCGAGGGCGACGGCCAGGTCGGCGGCCGGCTCGACCACCCGGATGCCGCCCACGGTCGCCGCGAAGACCTCCTTGTCGTGCAGGGTGAGGCGCTCGGTGCGGCGCTGCAGGACGGCGAGGACCATCGCCAGCCGGGCGCTGTCCAGGCCGGAGACGGTCCGTCGCGGCGAGCCGGCGACGGTCGCACCGATCAGGGCCTGCACCTCGGTGACGAGCGCGCGGCGGCCCTCCATCGCGACGGTCACGCAGGTGCCGGGGACCGGCTCGGAGTAACGGGTCAGGAACAGCCCGGACGGGTCGGGCAGGCCGCTGATTCCGCCCTCGTGCATCTCGAAGCAGCCGACCTCGTCGGCGGTGCCGAACCGGTTCTTGACGCCGCGCACCATCCGCAGCGACGAGTGCTTGTCGCCCTCGAAGTGCAGCACCACATCCACCAGGTGCTCCAGCACCCGGGGGCCGGCAACCTGGCCGTCCTTGGTGACATGGCCGACCAGCACGGTCGCGATGCCGCGTTCCTTCGCCACCGCGACCAGGGCGGCGGTCACCGCCCGAACCTGGGTGACGCCGCCGGAGACCCCGTCTGTGCCCGGCGTCGAGATGGTCTGCACCGAGTCCAGGACCAGCAGGCCGGGTTTGACCGCGTCAAGGTGGCCGAGGACCGCCGAGAGGTCGTTCTCGGCGGCCAGGTAGAGCTGGTCGTGCAGGGCGCCCATCCGCTCGGCGCGCAGCCGCACCTGACTCACCGACTCCTCGCCGCTGACCACCAGGGACGGGCTCCCGCCGCCGGCCGCCCACTGCTGGGCGACGTCCAGCAGCAGGGTCGACTTGCCCACCCCCGGCTCACCGGCGAGCAGCACCACCGCCCCCGGCACCAGCCCGCCACCGAGCACCCGGTCGAGTTCCGAGACACCGGTGGGCCGGGCCCGCGCCGGCGCGGCGCTGACGGTGGCGATCGGCCGGGCCGGTTCGGCCGGGGCGCGGGAGCTGACCACCCGTCCGGAGACGGTCGGCCCGGTGAGCGTCGACTCGACGACCGCGCCCCACTCGCCGCACTCGGGGCACCGCCCGACCCATTTCGGCGGCTGGTGCCCGCAGGCGTCACACTGGTACGCCGGGCGGGGTTCACGAACGCGGGCGGTCGCGCCCCGGGGCGCGGGTCGGGTGCTCACCACCCGACGCTAGCCAACGGGTACGACGGATTCCCGGCGACCCGCCTCCAGCGGTCCGGTCAGCCGCCGTGCCCCTCGTCGCCGACCGGCAGCGAGCCGCGCGGGGCCGGGCTCTGCGGCACCGCCACCGGCACCGGAGTCTCCAGCCGTTCCCCGTTGACCTCGAAGGTCAGGTTGACCGACCGGCCCGGGGCCAGCGCGGTGTCCAGCCCGACCAGTTGCAGGATTCGACCGGTCTCGTCGTTGAGCAGGAGGTAACCAAGGGCGGGGATCTCGACCTGGGCCGGTGCGCCGGCCGGCGGCGCGGGAGTGGCGGGGACGGTCGGGTCCGGGGTGGCGGGCACGCCGGGGCTGGCCGAGGGGTCGGGTCGGCCACTCGCGCCGGGGCTGGGCTCGACGGTGGGGGTGGCCGGCGGTTCGCCGGTCGGGTCGGGCGAGGCGTCCGGGCTGGCCGCGGTGGTCGGGCTGGGGGTGGCAGCCGGGGTCGCGGTCGTGTCGACCAGGACGACGGCCTCGGCGCTGTCGGTGGTCACCGTGACGGTGATGGGCTGGGCCGAGTCGTTGTAGAGGGCCATTGACAGCGGGGCGTCACCACCGGACGGGTAGCCGAGCGGGTCGGAGTACTCGACTATGGCGTTGCGGACCTTGAACAGTCCGTCCGTTGTCTCCACGTTCACGCCCGGCACGGCCGGCCGGATGTTGGCGGTCTCGGCGATCTGCCCGGCCCCGCACCCGGACATCAGCAGCCCGGTGGTGGCCGCGCCGGCCAACAGCACGGCGCCTCGCCGGGCTCCCCTGATCGAGCGCGTCACGTCGGTCCTCCTCGTAGCGAATCCCCGCTCCGGGGACGGACCCCGGGCACGGTGGCCATACCCGCGCAGACCGGGCTCCAGGGTAGTGGTGGCTGATCAGCCCTCGTACGCCGACCCGGGGAGTCGGCCGCGGTCGCCAGGTCCGGGCCGCGGGTCAGGGCTGGCCACGGGTCAGGGCTGAAGGCCGCGGCCGCTGGCGACCAGCAGCGCCACGTCGATGAGCGCCACCAGCATCACCGCCCGGAAGATGGCCACCGGGCGGTCCTGCCGGTGGCCGGCGTACCAGCCGACGGGCAGCACCACCGCGGCGGCGCCGATCGCCGCGACGCCCGCCCAGGTGGGCGCGCCCGGTGGTCCGAGGACCAGCACCGCCGTGGCGGCCAGCAGCAGCCCGGCGGCGGCCGCCCGGGACCCGGCCGGCCCCACCCGGTGCGGCAGGCCCCGGACGCCGGTCCGGGCGTCGTCGGCCAGGTCGGGCAGCGCGTTGGCGAAGTGCGCACCGGCTCCGAGCAGCGCACCCGCCGCGATCAGCCAGGCCGGCGGCGTCGGCACGCCGGGCAGCGCGAGTACGACGAAGGCCGGCAACGTCCCGAACGAGAACGCGTACGGCAGGACGGAGGCGGGGGTGAACTTCAGCGGCCAGTTGTAGAGCAGCGCGGAGATCAGCGCCAGGGTGATCCAGAGCGCTGCGGTGGGGTTGGTGGTCAGCCCGAGCACCGGGGTCGCCGCGGCGGCGAGCAGCCCGGCGGTTCCGACCGTGCGGCGACGCACGGCGGCACCGGGGATGGGCTTGTCCGCCCGCCCGACCCGGGCGTCCCGGTCGGCGTCCAGCCAGTCGTTGGTCCAGCCCACCGCGAGCTGGGTGGCGAGCACCGTCGCGGCCACCGCGGCGATCCCGGCCGGTCGGTGGCCCACTCCCCAGGCGAGCAGTCCGGCGATGGTGGTGACCGCCACCGCCGGTTCGGGATGACTCGCCCGGACCAGCCCCCACAGCAAGCGCGACATAGCCGGAAGTCTGGCTGTTACCGGGGAGTCGTGCCACGCTCGATCCCATGTGGGTGGCGGACTCGGGAACGACGGCGGGCCGGCCCGACCGGTCCGGGGTCCGGCGGCGGGCGCCGAACGACCCGGGGCAGTACGACGATCTGGCCGCCGAATGGTGGCGGCCGGACGGCGCGTTCGCGGTGCTGCACTGGCTGGCCGAGGCCCGGGCCGGGCTGATCCCGCCGGCCACCCGCCCGGGCGCGGTGCTGGTGGACCTGGGCTGCGGCGGCGGTCTGCTCGCCCCGCACGTGGCCGGCAAGGGCTACCGGCACGTCGGAGTGGACCTGGTTCGGTCCGGGTTGGACCAGGCCGCGGCGCACGGGGTGGCCGCGGTGCAGGGCGATGCCACGGCGGTGCCGCTGGCGGATGGTTGCGCCGACGTGGTGAGCGCGGGGGAGCTGTTGGAGCACGTGCCGGACTGGCGGGCCGCGGTGGCCGAGGCGTGCCGGCTGCTGCGGCCGGGCGGGACGCTGGTCCTGGACACGCTCAACGCGACCGCGCTGAGTCGATTGCTGGCCGTCCGGGTGGCGGAGCGGTTGCCGGGGGTGCCCCGGGGTATTCACGACCCGGGGCTGTTCGTGGACTCGGCGGCGCTTGTCGCGCAGTGCGCCCGGCATGGGGTGCCGCTGCGGGTGCGGGGGATCAGGCCGGCGGTCGGGCCGGCGCTGAGGTGGCTGGCCCGGCGGGCGGCGGGTGCTTCGGGTCGTGCCGGTGCGGGTGCGGTCCGGTCGGCGGGTCGGCCGCGGGTCGTACCGACCTGGTCGACGGCGGTGTTGTACCAGGGTTGGGGCGTTCGGGTGGGCTGACCTGCGGGTTGTTCCGGTCGGGCGGTTGCCGGATGACGGGCAGAAGGGTGGCAGGGATGGGGCAGGACGCGCTCGAATCGGCACGCCGGTTGGCGCCTCGGTTGGCGGCCCGGGCCGCCGAGCACGATCGGGACGGCAGCTTCCCGGTGGCGGACTTCGCCGACCTGCGGGCGGCCGGGTTGTTCGGCCTGATGGTCCCGCCCGAACTGGGCGGCCTGGGCGCGCGGTTCGCCGAGTACGCCGCGGTCGCCACCGAGCTGGCCAGGGGAAACGGCGCGACCGCCCTGGTGTTCAACATGCACGCTTCGGTCACGGGTGCGCTCGGGGCGGTGACCGAGGAGGTGGCCGAGGCGCTCGGCGTACCGGAGGAGGCCCTGGCCGCCCGGGACCGGTTGCTCGCCGAGGCCGCCGCCGGATCCTGGTACGGGGTGGCGATGAGCGAACGCGGCGCCGGCTCCCGACTCTCCCAGTTGACGACCAGCTATCAACCGGTTGCCGACGGCTACCGGATCACCGGCGCGAAGACCTTCTGTTCCGGCGCCGGCCACGCCGACGGTTACCTGGTGGCCGCCCGCAGTGCCGCAGACCAGTCGGTGGTCTCGCAGTTTCTGGTGCCCGCCACGGTGGACGGGCTACGGGTGGAGCCGAGTTGGGACGCCCTCGGGATGCGTGCCACCGCCTCGCACGATCTGCATCTGGACGTGACGGTGCCGGCGGACCGGCTGCTCGGTGGGGTGGAGGGCCTGGCTCTGGTGGTCGCCCAGCTCATGCCGCACTGGCTGGTGGCCAGCTACGCGGCGGTCTACGTCGGGGTGGCCCGGGCGGCGGTGGACGCCGCCGTCGAGCACCTGACGGCGCGCGGGCTCACCGGTCTGCCGGCGGTCCGGGCGAGGATCGGCCGGGCGGACGCGGCGGTGGCGGCGGCCCAACTCACGGTCGAGGAGGCGGCGCGTCGGGTGGACGAGAACCCGGGCGACGCGGAGACGAACCGGTGGGTGTGGCGGGCGAAGTTGCTGGCCGGTACGACCGCGGCGGAGGTGGCGGCGTCGATGCTGGAGGCGGCGGGCACCTCGGCGACCCGCCGGGGACACCCGCTGGAGCGGCTGTACCGCGACGCCCGGTGCGGGTCGCTGCACCCGGCGACCTCCGATGTCTGCGCCGACTGGTTGGGGGTGGCCGCCCTGGGTGGCGACCCGGACCGGGACGGTTCGGCGCCCCGATGGTGACCCCTTCCCGATCCGGTGACCTCTCATCGGCTGACTTCTCATCGGCACGGCAGGCGGACCGGAAGGTGGAGATGGTGGACGGGTCACCGGTGATCGCGGGCATCGGCGTGGCGCTGCCGCCCCGGGCGTCGCAGGCGGAGCTCTGGGACGGCTTCTTCTCCCGGCACTTCCAGGGGGCCACCCGGGGGTTGGCGGAGCGGATCTTCGCCAACTCGGGGGTCCAGACCCGGCAGGCGGCCGTGAATCCGCTGCTGGAGGACGTGTCGGAGTGGCCGACCGAGCGGCGGATGCGCCGCTATCTGGTCGAGGCGCTGCCGTTGGGCAAGGAGGCGGTCGGCCGGGCGCTCACCGACGCCGGGCTGGCCGTCGGCGACATCGGACTCTTCGTGGTCTGCTCCTGCACCGGGTACGCCACTCCGGGCCTGGACATCCTGCTCGCCCGGGATCTGGCGATGAGCCCGGACACCCAGCGGATGTTCGTCGGGCACATGGGCTGTTACGCGGCCCTGCCCGGGCTGGGCGCGGCGGGTGACTTCGTCACCGCCCGGGGCCGGGCGGCGCTGCTGCTCTGCGCCGAGCTGACCAGCCTGCACCTCCAGCCCTCGGCGACCCGGATGGACACCCAGCAGATCGTCTCGCACGCGCTCTTCTCCGACGCGGCCGTGGCCGTGGTGGTCGCACCGGCGGCGGGTGGCCCGGCCCGACCCGGCGCGGGTGCCCGGGTGGGCGCTGGTTACGCGGTCCGCGAGGTGGCCGCGGTCACCGACACCTCGACGGCCGACCACATGACCTGGGACGTCACCGACCGGGGATTCCGGATGGGGCTGTCGTCGAAGGTCCCGCAGGTGCTGGCCGCGCACGTCGGTGGCCTGGTGGACGGGGTCCTCGACCGGCACGGACTGACCCGGTCCGAGGTGGACGGCTGGGCGGTCCATCCCGGGGGTCCCCGGATTCTCAACGTGGTGGAGCGGGAGTTGGGGCTGGCTGCCGACGGGTTGGCGGCGTCCCGGGCGACCCTGGCGGAGCACGGCAACTGCTCGTCGCCGACCAGCCTGTTGATCCTGGACCGGTTGCGCCGGGCCACGCGACCGGCGGAACGGATCGTGATGTTGGCGTTCGGCCCGGGGCTGACCCTCTACGCAGCGCTGCTCCAGCGCGCCGCCTAACCTCAGCGCGTGGCCAGTTCGGCGAGGTCGGTCCGGTAGTCGTCGACCGAGGTGACCGTCGGCACGATCCGGACCACCTGGCCGGCCGGGCCGACCAGCATCGCGCTGGCGCTGCCGGGTGCCGGGGTCGGTGGCAGCCAGCCGCGCAGTCCGCCGGCGGGGTCGGCGAGTGACCGGACCGGCGCGGCGACGATGCTGGGTTGCCGGGGCACCGGGCTGGGCACGGCCTGGCCGCTGATCAGGGCCACCACCGTCACGCCGGGGGGCGCGACCCGGGCGGCGGTGTTCACCTCGTCCACGCAGTCGCAGTCGTCGATGAAGATGATCATGGCAGGCAGCAGGCTGCGCAGCGGGACGGTCTCGCCTCCTTCGCCGACCACGTCGAGGGCGGGCAGTAGCCGGCCGGGCTGGCCGGTGGGGGCCGTCCGCGGCGGACCCTGGCGGGGTTGGCCCGACCAGACGGCGGCGAAGAGGCTGGTCAGGGTGGCGAGCACCGCGATCGACATGATCAGCAGCGAGAGTCGCAGCGAGGAGGGTCCGCCGTCGCCGGACAGTCCCAGCCGCCGTCGCCAGCGCCGTCGGCGGGCGATCCGCCGCAGCTCGTGCCGAACCTGGCTGGACTCCTCGGCCAGCTCGGCGGGATCGTCGGGAATGACGATCGGACCCCAGTCGGCCGGCAACTCGGGCAGGCCGTCAGATGCGCCGCCGTCGGGCCATCCGTCGCCGTTGCCCGAGGTGCTCATCGCGCCCCCCTGGTCGTCCACCGATCGATCGTGTTGTCCCTCCAGCGTCCCGTAAGGCCGCTCGTACCGCTAGTGCCCGCCAACCCTTAAGGGGGAGAGATATGCTTGAACCGCCGGAACGCCCTAGATCGGATTTTTCCGTCCCGGCCTTGCCAGCTGGTGACCTAGAAGTTACGCAGAGTGTCGGTTTCCGGGGTTCCGTGTCCTGTCAAGCCGGAGAAAGACCTCTCACAGGGCCTCTGAGCTGCGCTTACGGTCGGGCCTGTGGTGGGACACCAGGGCCTGCCCGTGTTACGCTAGACACAGCGAAAGGGGTTTCGAACCTATGGTTTTCAGTGTCGGCGAGACCGTTGTTTACCCCCACCACGGGGCCGCACTCATCGAGGCAATCGAGACTCGGGTCGTCAAGGGCGAGGAGAAGCAGTACCTCGTCCTCAGGGTCGCTCAGGGTGACCTGACGGTGCGGGTGCCGGCCGAGAATGCCGAGATCGTCGGTGTGCGCGAGGTGGTCGGCGAGGAAGGCCTGGGCAAGGTCTTCGATGTTCTTCGTGCCCCGCACACCGAGGAGCCGACCAACTGGTCGCGGCGTTACAAGGCGAATCTGGAAAAGCTGGCCTCCGGCAACCCGCTCAAGGTCGCCGAGGTCGTTCGTGACCTGTGGCGTCGGGAGCGCGAGCGGGGTCTGTCGGCGGGCGAGAAGCGGATGCTCGCCAAGGCCCGCGACATCCTGGTCGGCGAGGTCGCGCTGGCTGAGAAGAGCACCAAGGACGAGGCGGAATCGCTTCTCGACAAGGTGCTCACCGAGGCATAGGCGACCGCCCAACCCTCTGTGTGAAACACGTACCACGTGAAAAATCCAAGGACCGCGACGTGACCGCGCAGCTCAATCCGTGCGGTGACGTCGCGGTCCTCGTTCCGGCCGCCGGTGCCGGGGTCCGGCTCGGCCCGGGTGCGCCGAAGGCCCTCCGTCCGCTGGCCGGTGAATCGCTGCTGGTCCACGCCGTTCGGCGAATTGCCGCCGCGCCGTCGGTGCGGGTGATCGTGGTGGCGGCCCCGCCGGCCGAGACCGGCGCCGTCCGGCAGCTGCTGGCCGGGGTCGCCGACGTGACCGTGGTACCCGGCGGCGCCCACCGACAGGAGTCCGTGGCGGCGGCCCTGCGGGCGGTGCCGGCGGGTCCGGAGATCATCCTGGTGCACGACGCGGCCCGGGCGCTCGCCCCGACGCTGCTCTTCGAGTCGGTCGGCGCGGCGGTCCGCGCCGGCACCGACGCGGTCATCCCGGTGCTGCCGGTGGTCGACACCATCAAGGAGGTGTCGGCCGACGAGATGGTGCTCGGCACCGTGGACCGGGGCACGTTGCGCGCCGTCCAGACCCCGCAGGGCTTCCGCCGGTCGGTGTTGGCCGCGGCGCACGCCGCCGCCGCTGGCCCGCTCACCGACGACGCCGGCCTGGTCGAAAAGCACGGGGTACGGGTGAAGTGCGTGCCCGGTTCGGCGTACGCCATGAAGATCACCCAACCGTTCGACCTGGCGCTGGCCGAGCACCTGCTCGCCACCGGCTGACCCGATCGGCCGCGTAGGCTGCCGAGGTGATCGTTCCCCGGGTCGGTGTGGGCACCGACGTGCACGCGTTCGCCCCCGACCGGGAGTGCTGGGTGGCCGGCCTGTACTGGCCGGGCGAGACCGGGCTGGCCGGGCACTCCGACGGTGACGTGGCCGCGCACGCCGCGTGCGACGCGCTGTTCGCCGCCGCCTCGCTCGGCGATCTCGGCGCCAACTTCGGTGTCGCCGAGCCGGAGTGGGCCGGCGCGCGGGGGGTGCTGCTGCTGGCCGAGGCCGCCCGCCGGGTCCGGGCCGCCGGCTTCGAGATCGGCAACATCTCGATCCAGGTGATCGGGGTACGGCCGAAGATCGGGCCGCGGCGGGCCGAGGCGCAGCGGTTGCTCGGCGAAGCGGTCGGCGCCCCGGTGGCGGTCTCGGGCACCACGACCGACGGACTCGGCCTCACCGGCCGGGCCGAGGGACTGGCGGGCGTGGCGGTGGCCCTGGTGGTCCCCACCGGGTCCTGACCCGATCCGGCAGCGCGGCCGGCACCCGGGCCGGCATCGGCAGGGCCGACGCCGGCCGGCCGACCACCTGGGCCGGCGTCGGCGGGGCCGGCACCGAGGCGACGCCGGCCGACAACCTGGACCGGCGTCGGCGGGGCCGGTGGTGGCGTCGGCGGCGGGCGTCATTGGCTACTCTCGGGCCGTGTCCAGCGAAGCCGACCCACCCGCCGATTTCGACGGCTACCTCCAGCGGGCCGGGCTCCTCGCCGAGTTGGGCCGCTACGACGAGGCGGCCGCCGAACTCGGTTTCGCGCTCGCGCTGTCGCCCGGCGACGGCGCGGCCGCCGTGCTGTTGGCGCGGGTGCACCTCGCCGGTGACCGGCCCGCCGACGCGCTCGCCGCGGTGGACGCGGCGTTGGCCGCCGCGCCCGCCGAGCCGGCGACGCTTGTCACCCGGGCGTTCGCCCTGATCGATCTGCGCCGGTTCGGCGAGGCGGCTCAGCTGGCGGACCTCCTGCTCACCACCGGTCCCGCGGACCCGTACGCCCAGCGCAGCGCGGCGGCGATCCTGGCCGAGGCGCGCAACGGACAGGTCGCGCTCAACGCGGCCTGGCGCAGTGTGGAACTCGGGCCGGCGGACGCGCAGAACCATCTGGTGCTCGGCCTGGTGTCGGCCCGGTTGGGCCTGTTCGACCTGGCTGAACGGGGTTACCGGGAGGCGCTGCGGCTCGATCCCGAACTCGCCGAGGTGACGAGCGACGTCGGGGTGATCCGGCTGGAGTCGCGCCGTTACTCGCTGGCGCTGGCCGAACTGGCCGAGGCGGCAGCCCTGCTGCCACCCCCACCGCCCCCGCCGCCACCCGCCGGGGCGCCCCCGGTGAGTCCGGCGCCCCCCGCGAGTCCCGGGCCGCCGGTGACTCCGGGGTCGCCCGTGAGTCCAGGGACGCCCTTCAGCCCAGGGTCGCCGGTGAGTCCCGGGCCGCCGCCGCCCGGGGCGCCGGGCCGATCGGCCGGTGGCGCGCCGGTCGGGCGGCCCCCGGTCGCCGAGGGCCTGCGGCAGCTCGTCGGGTACGGGGCCGGCTACGCGGTCGCGGCGACCGTGCTGGTCGCCTGCCTGGCGGCCGGCAACGCGGCCATCTCCCGGCTCTTCGCGGTGCTGGCGGCGGTCGCCGGCTTCGTCCTGCTGTGGAGCGTGGGCCGGCGGTTGCCGGGCCTGCTGGGGACGCTGCTGCCGGCGCTGGTGCGGCGGGACCGCGGGCTCGGGTTGTCGATCTACGCCGTGCTGGCCGGACCCGGCCTGGTCCTCCTCTATGCCCTGGTCGGCACGCCGTGGCCGTTGGTGCTGGCGATCGCCGCCTCGGCGATCGCCCAGCTCGTGGTGCTGCGCCGCCCGATGCCGCCGCCGATCTCCTGACCGGCCGGCCGCCGGTCAGGTCCGCGGGTCGCGGGCCCAGGTCCAGGCGTACCCGGTGTCCTCGCAGGCCAGGGCCGGCTCGCAGAGGTCGAGCGGGCGGAAGGTGTCGACCATGACGGCGAGCTCGTCGAAGTAGTCGGCCCCGATGGCCCGTTCGGCGGCCCCCGGTTGCGGGCCGTGGGTGAAGCCGGCCGGGTGCAGCGAGATCGAGCCCTGCTCGATGCCGGAGCCACGCCGGGCCTCGTAGTTCCCGCCGGTGTAGAAGAGCATCTCGTCGGAGTCGACGTTGTGGTGGTTGTACGGCACCGGGACGGCCAGCGGGTGGTAGTCGACCTTGCGGGGCACGAAGGAGCAGATCACGAAGTTGGGGCCCTGGAAGGTCTGGTGCACCGGCGGCGGCTGGTGCACCCGGCCGGTGATCGGCTCGAAGTCGTGGATCGAGAACGCCCATGGGTAGAGGTGGCCGTCCCAGCCGACCACGTCGAACGGGTGGTGTGCGTACACGTAGCGGGTCCAGCCCCGCCGGTGCCGGACGTAGACCTCGGCCTCCTCGTCCTCGTCGGCCAGCAGCGGCGCGGTCGGCCCCCGGACGTCGCGCTCGCAGTAGGGCGAGTGTTCGAGGAACTGCCCACGTACGGAGAGGTAGCGCCTGGGTGGGCCGATGTGGCCGGTGGCTTCGACGGTGAGCAGGCGGACCGGGTCGGGGGCGATCGGGACCACCCGGTGCACCACCGAAGTTGGGATGATCACGTAGTCGCCGGCGGTCACGCCGAGCACGCCGAAGGTCGACTCGATCCGCGCCGCGCCGGACTCGACGTAGAGGCACTCGTCGCCGACGGCGTTGCGGTACAGCGGCGAGGGCTGGTCGGCGACGACGTACGAGATCCGGACGTCGTCGTTTGCCAGCAGCGGCTGCCGGCCGAGCACGGCATCGGCGCCGCCGGCGTGTCCGTCGAGTTTGTGGGTGCGCAGATGCCGTGGCTTGAGGGGGAGGTTGGGCAGCCGGGTCCAGGTCGGCGCCGGGTACTCCTCGGCGGAGAGGATCGCGGTCGGCAGGTGGCGGTGGTAGAGCAGGGAGGAGTCGGCGGAGAAGCCCTCCTGGCCCATCAACTCCTCCGCGTAGAGGCTGCCGTCGGGCTGGCGGAACTGGGTGTGGCGTTTGCGGGGCACCTCGCCGACGCTGCGGTAGTACGGCATGTCCACCTCCGTTTTGTCCCAGTCAGCGGCCGGCAATGCCCGATAATCGGACGCTGTTGTCCGCTACTCGTAGCGTCCCGTAAGTTCTGTAGTCGTGTCAACGCAGGTGCCCCGGCTGCTCGACAGCCTCGTCGACGACGCCGCCGTCTTCCCGCCGGGCAGCGTCCCGCTGCCCGAGGCGGTGGCCGCGCACCGCCGGCACCGCACCTCCTGGTACGCGAACCTGGTCGGACCGCTGCTGGTCCCGGCCTCGGACCTGCGGTCCCTGCCGGTGCTGCTCGACGACGACGAGCGGATCGAGATCGGGGTGGTCGGCGACGTACCCATCCCCCGGCTGTACCCACTGCGGGACGCCCTCGATCCGCGGATCCGGGTCCGCCAGGTGGAGGCGGCGGTGGCCAAGCGGGGCGAGGACCCGCAACTCGGCCTGGCCGAGCTGATGGGCCTGCCGGCCCACGTCGACGACGCCGACGTTTACGCCGAGATCCCGCTGACCTGGGGCCTGCTGCGCGCCCTGGACACGCTGGCCCGGGAGCGGGCGAGTGGGAAGCGGGTGGCGGCGAAGTTCCGCACCGGCGGGCTGGCCGCCGAGCTCTTCCCGACGCCGGTCGAGCTGGCCGCCGTGATCTGCGCCTGCCGCGACCGGGAGCTGCCGTTCAAGCTCACCGCGGGGCTGCACCACGCGATCCGGCACGTCGACCCGGAGACCGGTTTCACCCACCACGGGTTCGTCAACGTACTGGTGGGAGTGCAGGCGGCGGACGAGGGCGGCGAGGTGGCCGACGTCGCGGAACTGCTCGCCGCCACCGATCCACTGGTGCTGGTCGAGCGGGTACGCGGCGGGCGGGCCGCCGACCGCCCGCTCTGGGCCGGCTTCGGCTCGTGCAGCATCGTGGAACCACTCACCGATCTGGTCCGACTCGGGCTGGTGGACGGGGGATTCGAGGCATGAGCTGGCTGACGGCCGCGGCGGGATCGCCGTACGGGATCCACAACCTGCCGTACGGCGTCTTCGCCCACGCCGGCCGCCCGGCCAGGATCGGGGTCCGGATCGCCGACGCCGTGCTGGACCTGGCCGGCGCCGAGGAGGCCGGGCTGATCCTGGCCGGCGGCGCGCTGCGTGAACCCACCCTGAACGCGTTCCTGGCGCTCGGCCGGCCGCAGTGGACGGCGGTGCGGCACCGGATCGTCGAGCTGCTCACCGAGCCGGAGCACGAGGCGGCGGTGCGGCCGTTGCTGATCCCGCTGACGGAGGTGGCCCTGCGGCTGCCGATCGAGGTCGCCGACTACGTCGACTTCTACTCCTCGGAGCAGCACGCGAGCAACGTCGGGCAGATCTTCCGGCCCGGCCAGCCGGCGTTGCCGCCGAACTGGAAACACCTGCCGATCGGCTACCACGGCCGAGCCGGCACCGTCGTGGTCTCGGACACCCCGGTGGTACGCCCGTGCGGCCAGCTTCCGACCGGAGCGGGGACGCCCGTCTTCGGCCCCTCCGGCAAGCTGGACATCGAGGCCGAGGTCGGGTTCGTGGTGGGGCCGGGCACCCGGTTGGGTGAACCGGTCGGCGTCGCGGATCTGCACGACCACGTCTTCGGGCTGCTGCTGGTCAACGACTGGTCGGCCCGGGACATCCAGGCCTGGGAATATCAGCCGCTCGGGCCGTTCCTCGGTAAGTCCTTCGCCACCTCGGTCTCGCCCTGGCTGGTGCCGCTGGACGCGCTCGCCGACGCCTGGGTGCCGGCGCCGGTGCCGGAGCCGCCGGTGCTGGACTACCTGCGTGACGTCCCGCACCTCGGTCTCGACCTGCGGCTGGCCGTCGACTGGAACGGTGACCGGGTCAGCGAGCCGCCGTTCGCCACCATGTACTGGACCCCGGCCCAGCAGCTGGCCCATCTCACCGTGAACGGCGCGACCCTGCGCACCGGCGACCTGTTCGCCTCCGGCACCGTCTCGGGTCCACGCCGGGACCAGGTCGGCTCCTTCCTGGAGCTGACCTGGGGCGGCCGTGAGCCGCTGACCCTGTCGGACGGTTCCACCCGGACCTTCCTGGCCGACGGCGACACCGTCACCATAAGCGGCACGGCTCCCGGCCCGGACGGTACGACCGTCGGGCTCGGTGCGGTCACCGGAACTGTCCGGCCCGCCCGCGCGGCCTGATCGCACCGGCTGTCCGACGGAGAGTCACGGCGCAATCACAGTATGGTGATGCGCTCTTTGTGGTACATCTAGCGGTTGAAAGCCGCATACGTCCGTACAACGGGCGTTTTTTCGTGTCGAAAGGTATTAGCGATGATGGACTTTTCCGGCGCCGTATGGCGCACCAGCAGCCGCTCGAACGACCAGGGGCTCTGCATCGAGGTGGCCGACAACCTGGTCGGCGTGGTGGGAGTCCGGGACTCCAAGGACCCGGGCGGCCCGGTGCTCGCGGTGAGCCCGCCGGGGTGGGCGGCCTTCGTGGCGGCGGCCGCCGCCGACCGGTTCGAGCGGGGGTGACCTGACCGCTCGCAGCGGCGGCCCGGCGCCTCCCCGAGCGGAAGCGCCGGACCGCCGACGACGGGTCGGCCGAGCCGGCCCGAACCATGGTCACCTGGCAGGTTCCGTCCGATCCGGCGCCGGTAGGGTGCCCGGCGGAGGTGTCCGATGACGACTGCCAAGGTCCGGTGGCTCGCCGTGGCCGCGGTGTCGACGGTGCTGGCCCTGGTGGCCGTCGCCGTGGTCGGGTACCGGGTGCTCGCCCCGGCCGAGGTGCTCACCCCGGCCACCACCGCCTATCCGGCCGCCCCGGCCGCCCCGGCCGGGGTGATCGGCACTCTGAACGCCGCGCCGCTGCTGGTGGAGGGGCGACTGCGGGTCTACGCCACCACCCGCCGGGTCTGGGCCGACCAACCGGTGGACGCGGCCACCCGGCGTACCCCGTACTGGGCGTACCGGCGCTGGCCGGCGCAGCTCGTCGGGGTGGCCGTGACCGGAACGACGGTGGTCAGCCGGTGGTCCGACGGCGAGCTGGTGGGGCTGGACGCCCGGACCGGCCGGATCGCCTGGCGGGCGGCCGGGCCGCCCACCGACCAGGGGTACGCGGGCCGGCGCACCGGGGCGAGCACCGTCTACGCCCCGGCCGGGCTGCACACGGCGCGCACCGACGACGGCCGGGCGGTGCTGCTGCTGGCCGACGATTCCGTGGCGCGCGGGTTCGACCCGGCCACCGGGCGGGAGCTCTGGCGGTACGACGGCGAGCCCAATTGCCGGGCGGACCCGCTGACCACCGCCGCCGGTCAGTTCGTCACCGTGGACCGGTGCGCCTCGCCCCAGGTCGTCGAGTTCCGGGCCGCGGCTTCCGGCGAGGTGACCGGCCGGTGGCGGCCGGCCGACGCCGCCCCGGAACTCGCCGTCGAGCCGGTCGGCTGCCGGGTCGCCCGCTCGGACTGCCACGCCCTCCGGATCGCCGCGGCCGGTACGACGGGCCCGGCCGGCACCGCGGGTGGCGCCGCCCCGGCTGGTGTCCGGCAGGGCGTTGTCACCGGCTGGCTGACAGCCGACGCGGCCGAGCCGGTCCGGTCACCCGAGCTGGACGATCCGGCATCCACAGTGGTCGACGGCGTGGCGGTTGTTCCGGAGAACGGGGCGGTCGTGGGGCGGCCGGCGGCCGGTGGCGACGAGCTGTGGCGCCGCCCCGGAGCCGCGCGCATCCTGGCGGTCCAGCCGGGGCGGGTGCACTTGCGGCCGGAGTCCCGCGAACTGGTCAACCTCGACCCGCGTACCGGCGCGGAACTGTCCCGCTACCCGCTCACCCAGGGCCGTGACTCCACGACCTGGGCGCCGGGTTTCGCCTACGCCAGCGACGGGTTCCTCGCGGTCGAGCGGCTCACCCAGCCGGTCGAGCCCGACGCCCCGAACTCGCGCTACTACCTGGCCGCGCAGCCGGTCATCCTCGCCGCCACCTGACCCGGCTCCCGGCCGGCGGCCGTCACCGGTGCCGGGCCCGGTAGGCCAGACCGCCGAGGGCCGCCAGGACCAGCACCGAGAGCACCACACCGACGGCTAGCCGGGAACCGGTGTGGAAGGTGGCCTCGTCCATCCGGTATCCGCCGAACGTCACCTCCCCGCTGATCCGGCGCTCCGTGGTGCCGCTGGCCAGCTTGAGTTCGGCGGTCCATCGGCCGTCCGGCAGGGCGGGGTCGAGCGGAACGCTCACCACCGCCTCGCCGTCGAGCGCGACCGTCTTGTCGACTCGGATCTGAACCGGGTCCACGGAGAGCTTGCCAGGTCCGTCGGAGAGCCGCAGCTCGCCGACGAGATCGAGGGCTCGGCCACCGGTGTTCGTCACGCGTGCGCTGACGACCGGTACCCCGTCCGGGCGCCGTTCGCCGGTCAGCCCGCCGATGTCGAAGTCGGTGGCCGGTTCGCCACCGGGACCGACCGAGAGATAGACCCGCACGCCGGCCCGACCGACGTTGCGGACGTTCGTCAGCTTGTTCAGCTTGCCGGCCGACTCCGCCCAGATCACGGCGTAGCGCTCGCCGGGTGTCGCGTCCGGCGGGACGATCAGGGTCACCTCTACCAGCGCGGACTCGTCGGGCGCGAGCCTGACTTCCTGGGTGTCCAGCCGGATCCAGCTGGCCAGGTCGTTCTGCTCGCGGTCGGCGGCGAACTGGAAGCCGGCCTTGCCGACCGCACCGCCGCCGGGATAGACCGAGATGGTCTGCGGCTGCGACGACGGGTTGTTGACCGCGACCCGGCGCCGGATGATCTCGCCGGGCTTGAGGTGGTCCACGATGTAGAGCCGTGCGCGCGGGTCGTCGCGGCGGCTGACCGGCGCGTCCACCAGCCGGATGCCGACCGCCGCCGGCTCGTCCGACCACGACGGGTCCGACGGTCCGGCGGCGGCCGCGCCTGTCGGCACCGCGAGCAGCAGGGACAGGGCCGCCGACGCGGCCAGCACGTTACGCAACGGAGTGCGTCACCGTGCCCGTGTAGAGGCCGCCGACCGCCCCGGGCGGCACGTCCACCCGCAGGGTCGGGTTCCAGGTGGCCGAGTTGTTGCCGGCACCCGAGGTCTTGGAGAACGCGACCCGCGGCACGTTGAGCACGACCGCGTCGGCGGCGGTGAGCTGGCCCGGCACGAAGGTGCCGGTGCCGGTGGTCGCGGTGGCCGGGCCGGACCAGTAGGAGATCGCGTTGATCGGGATGGTCTCATCCGGCGTCCCGGCGGTGGTGGTGAAGGAGGTGGTGACGACGGAGGCGGTCCAGGTTGCGGTGGCGGCGGCCCGCGCGTCGGTGACCTGGACCGGACCGAGTTGACCGGAGGTCGAACTGCCGGGGAAGGCGTTGCCGATGTTGGCCGCCGCGGGCACTGCGATCGACAGGTTCGACGTGCCGACCGTGAACGTGACGATCGTGTCCCCGGACGGTTGGGCGGAGGCCGGTGCTGCGACCACCAGGGTGGCGAGCACGGCAGTTGACAGCAGCAACAGCTTTCTCATAGCGCCCATGATAGGAAACAAGTGGCCGAAAGTGGCGATATCAGCGCCAAAACCAGCAAATCGTCAGGCGACCGAGTGGGTGATCCGCCCGGTGTATAACCCCGCCACCGCACCGGCGGGCACACTGAC
Organism: Solwaraspora sp. WMMD1047; assembly: GCF_029626155.1. Lineage (NCBI taxonomy): Bacteria > Bacillati > Actinomycetota > Actinomycetes > Micromonosporales > Micromonosporaceae > Solwaraspora > Solwaraspora sp. WMMD1047. The sequence continues at coordinate 463,956 of NZ_JARUBL010000001.1, forward strand.
GATCACGGTGGGGTTCCACCGGCAGGTGTTGTTCTGGTTACCCGACGTCTTCGAGAACGCGACCCGTGGCACGCCCAGCGTCTGCGCCTGCGCGCTGGTGAGCTGACCCGGCACCCGGTTCCCGCCGCCGGTCCCGGCGGTCTGAGGGCCGGACCAGTAGGAGATCCGGCTGTTCGCGATCGTCTCCGCCGGGCTCGCTCCCCCGGTGGTGTAGGCCGTCGAGGAGACCGTCACCGTCCAGGTGTTCGGGTTGATGGCGCGGGTGTCGCTGACGATCACGGTGCCGAGTTGCCCGCTCACCGATGAGCCCGGGAACACGTTGCCGAGGTTGCGGCTGGCGGGCACCGTGATGGTCAACGCCGCCTGCGCGGCCAGGTTGGTGACGCTGTGCCCGGCGGGCAGTGCCCCCGCCGGCACCGCCGCCGTCACCAGGAGAGACAGTCCGATCGGGACAGCTAGAAAACGCATGCCAGATACAACGAGCACCGCTACGAGCTGTGACGAAGCCCGTTCCGCCTAGCCGCTTCCGGACTCTAGGGCCGCCTCCGCGGCGGCCAGGAAGGCGTCGTTCTCGGCCGGGGTGCCGACGGTGACGCGTACCCCGTCGCCGGGGAACGGCCGGACGATCACGCCGCGCGCCTCGCACGCCCGGCCGAACTCCAGCGACCGGTCGCCCAGCGGCAGCCAGACGAAGTTGGCCTGGCTCTCCGGGACGCCAGGCAGCAGCTTGCGCAGCGCCTCGGTCAGCCGGTCCCGCTCGGCGATCACCAGGTCGCAGCGGCGGCGTACCTCGTCGGCCTGGGTCAGGGCGGCCAGCGCACCGGCCTGCGCGGTGGCGCTGGCCGAGAACGGGGTGACCACCTTGCGGACGGCGGCGGCCACCTCCGGCTGCGCCACCAGGAAGCCGATCCGCAGCCCGGCCAGCCCCCACGCCTTCGACAGCGTCCGCAGCACCACCACGTTCGGCCGGTCGCCATAGGACACCAGGCCGTCCGGCACCTGCGGGTCCGTGACGAACTCCCGGTACGCCTCATCCAGCACCACCAGCACGTCGGACGGCACCGCGTCCAGGAACCGGTCCAGCTCCGCCCGGCGCACGCTGGTGCCGGTCGGGTTGTTCGGGTTGCAGACCAGCACCAGCCGGGTCCGCTCGGTCACGGCCGCGGCCATCGCCGCCAGGTCGTGCCCGTGGCCGGCGTCGTTCGGCACCCGCACGCTCGTCGCGCCGCTGGTCGCCGCGATGATCGGGTACGCCTCGAAGGAGCGCCACGAGTAGATCACCTCGTCGCCAGGCAGGCAGGCGGCGCGGACCAGGTGTTCGCAGAGCGCGACGGACCCGCAGCCCGTGGCGATCCGCTCGGCGTCCACGCCGTACCGGTCGGCGAGCGTGTCCCGCAGCGCCACCACACCCATGTCGGGATAGCGGTGCGCCCCGGCCGCCGCCTCGGCCACCGCCTCGACCACGCCGGGCAGCGGACCGTACGGCACCTCGTTGCTGGCCAGCTTGATCGCCTCGGGCAGGCCGAGTTCGCGGGCCAGGTCGGCCGGGCTGCGGCCGGGCACGTAGTTCGGCAGCGCGGCCAGGTCCGAGCGGGTCAACCGCCGGCCGGCGGCCTGGTCGGACTCAGCCGGACCGGGGCGGTTCGGGTCGGTCATCGGTCGGTACCTCCGGAGGTGGGGGTGTCGGCGCCGTCCTTGTCCCCGGCCGGCGGCGTCGCGGCGGACGCCTTCGGTACCGCGACCACGACGGTCTGGGCGCGCTTGTCGTGCAGGGCCTGCCGCAGCGGCCGGTCGAAGAGCGGGAACGCGCAGTCGACCAGCTGCAGCAGCAGCCCGACGCCGCAGCAGCCCCAGAGGAAGGTGGGCAGGCCGAGCAGGTTCCACCGGCGCAGCGAGCGCCCGAAACCGAGCCGTTCGTCGGCGGCGAGCGGCACCACCTTGACGCCCATCAGCCGCTTGCCGAACGTCTGGCCGCCGTTGGCCAGCGCCGGCACCTCGTACGCGAACCAGAGCGCGGCGGCGATCAGCAGGATGACCACCTGCAGCCCCTCCGCCTGCCCGGTGGCCGGCATTCCCTCGGCCGTCGACTCGCCGGCCATCGAACGCCGCACCAGCTCGTCCGCGAACGGCCGGATGTCCTGCACCAGCCGCCAGACGAAGAAGCCGTTGACGGCGACGTTGAGCAGCAGCAGCACGCCGATGTCGATCAGCCGCGCCGCCAGTCGGGGGCCGAACGGCGCCAGCGGCAGGCCGTGCGGGCGGGGGGGCGGCGGTGGCTGCAACCCGTACTGGTGGTAGACCCAGCCCGGGGGCGGGGTTGCGCCCGGTGCCCCGTTGGCCGGTGGCCAGCCGGCGATCCCGCCGGCCGGGAGGTCCGACCCCGGCTGCCCGGACGGCTGCGACGGCCCGCCGGTCGCCGGCGTGCCGTTTGCCGGCGTGCCGTTTGCCGGGCGGTCGCCGGCCGCGGCACCGAGGTCCCCGGCCGGCCTACCGGCGGCCGACCCGGTCGAGTCCGACGGTGCGGCGGGGGCGGCCTCGCCGGCGGGCTCCGGTTCCTCCTCGGGCGGCCCCGGGGGTGGGGTGGCGTCGGCGGGCAGCGGTGCGCCGATCCAGCCCTCACCGTCCCAGTAGCGCTGGGTGGTGGGCTCGGCGGGGTCGGCGTACCAGCCGGGTTGCACCGTCATCTCGTCGGCCCGGGGCGGGTCGCGGGGTGCGGCCGGTTGGCCGTGGCATTCCAGGTCACCCTGGCACCTTAACGACCACGGTCTGGGCGAACTTGTCGTGGAGGCACTGCTGGTACGGCTTGTCCCAGAGTTGCCAGAGTCCGTCGAGGTAGTTGAGGAACGGTACGAAGCTGCCGGCGAGGTACTGGACCAGGTAGCGCCTGGTGGCGATGCCCCGATCCAGGGAGAGCCGCGGGTCCAGCGGGATTATCCGCAGCTTCATCACCCGCTTGCCGAGCGTCTGGCCGGTCCGGAACATCATCTCCACGAAATAGACGTAGTAGACGGCGAGGAGCACGAGCACCAGGCCGAACTGCAATGCCAGTATCGGCAGGACGAAGGCGAAGACGTCCGGCTCGGCGTAACTGCCGTCCGGACCCACGCCCAACGCGTTCGGCATGATCACGGCGAACATCAGGATCGTCGCCGGGATCATCAGCAGCAGGGCGACGCCGGTCATGACGGCCGCGTCGATCAGGAAGGCCAGGAACCGGTCACCGAAGCTGGCCAGCGGCTGGCCGTTCGGCGCGAGCGCGGGCGGCACGAACCGGGGCTGCCCCGGCGGCGGGGGACCGAACCCGGGCGGCGGGGGTCGGTGGCCCGGCGGCGGGCCGTACCCCGGCTGGGTTGGGCCGTATCCCGGCGGCGGGCCACCGCCCGGTGGCGGCTGACCGCCACCGGGCGGTGGGCCGTACTGGTGCGGGATCGGCGGCCCGGCGGGCGGCGGGGCGTCGGGCCGGACCGGGTACGGAGGCTGCTCAGTCACGCGGACAGTCTTACAGGTTGCCGCGAGCCTGCTGCTCCCGCTCGATCGCCTCGAACAACGCCTTGAAGTTGCCCTTGCCGAAGCCGAGCGACCCGTGCCGCTCGATCAGCTCGAAGAAGACCGTCGGCCGGTCCTGCACCGGCTTGGTGAAGATCTGCAGCAGGTAGCCGTCCTCGTCCCGGTCGACCAGGATCCGGCGGGCCTTCAGCTCCTCGATCGGGGCGCGCACCTCGCCGATGCGGGCCCGCAGCTCCGGGTCGTCGTAGTACGAGTCGGGGGTGGCCAGGAACTCGACCCCGGCGGCCCGCATCGCGTCGACGCTGGCCAGGATGTCGTTCGTGGCGACGGCGATGTGCTGGGCGCCGGGTCCGCCGTAGAACTCCAGGTACTCGTCGATCTGCGACTTCTTCCGGGCCATCGCCGGCTCGTTGAGCGGGAACTTGACCTTGCGGGTGCCGTTGGCGACCACCTTCGACATCAGCGCCGAGTAGTCGGTGGCGATGTCGTCGCCGATGAACTCGGCCATGTTGGTGAAGCCCATCACCCGGCGGTAGAACTCCACCCACTCGTCCATCCGGCCCAGCTCGACGTTGCCCACCACGTGGTCGACGGCCTGGAAGAACCGCTTCGGCTGCAGGCCGGCGTCGATCATCGGCTGCCGGTCCACGATCGGCGCCCGGGCGGCGAAGCCGGGCAGGAACGGCCCGTCGTAGCGGGACCTGTCGATCAGCGAGTGTCGGGTGTCGCCGTACGCGGCGATGGTGGCGATCCGGACGGTGCCGTGCTCGTCGGTGACGTCGTGCGGCTCGACCAGCCCGGTGGCGCCCTGGGCCAGCGCGTGGGCGTAGCCGGCGTCCACGTCCGGTACGGCGAGCGCGATGTCCTGCACGCCGTCGCTGTGCTGGGTGACGTGCTCGGCGCCCGGCGCGTCCGCGTGCACCGCGCCGACCAGCACGAACCGGGCCGAACCGCTGGTCAGCACGTACTCGGCGTGGTCGCGGTAGCCCTGCTCCGGACCCCGGTACGCCACGCAGGTCATCCCGAACGCGGTCGAGTAGTAGTGCGCGGCCTGCTTGGCGTTGCCCACCAGGAACCGCAGGTGGTCGATGCCCTTGACCGGGAACGGGTCGGCCGCGATGTCGTGCTCCACGGCGCCGACCAGCCGGTCGACATCGACATCGGGGGTGGTGCCGGTCGTGTCGTGGGTCCCGAGCGTCTGGGTCATCGTCGTGCTCCCTCCGGATGGCGCGGTTGCCGGCCTCGTGAGCCGGTGTCCTGGCACCGAGGATCCCGACCCGGAGCCCTGCTGGGCAACCGTCGCCGATCTGGCTGTTCAGGTTGCGCATTCGGTATGGTTACAGCCCATGATCCCTGGACAGGATGTACAGCTCGACGAGCTCGACGCGAGGTTGATCGAGCTGCTCGCCGCCGAGCCGCGGATCGGGGTGCTGGAGTCTTCCCGGCGGCTGCGGGTGGCCCGCGGGACCGTCCAGTCCCGCCTCGACAAGCTGCAGGCCCGGGGGGTGATCGAGGGCTTCGGGCCACAGCTCTCGCCGGCCGCGATCGGGTTCGGGGTGACCTCGTTCGTCACCCTGGAGATCAGCCAGCGGCAGGGGCACGAGCCGGTGGCGGAGCACCTGCGCGGCATCCCGGAGGTGCTGGAGGCGTACACCATCACCGGCTCCGGCGATCTGCTCTGCCGGATCGTGGCCCGCTCCAACAGTGACCTGCAGCGGGTGATCGATCAGATCGTGGCGTACGAGGGGATCGCCCGCGCCTCGACCATCATCGCGCTGGCCGAGCAGATCCCCTACCGGGTGCTGCCGCTGGTCCGCTCGGCGGTCGCATCGGCTGGCCGCTCCGCGGTCGGGTCCGACGGCAGTTCGGCGGCGAGTGCGTCGCCCACGACAGTGCGCTCGTAGCGGACCGCCTGGCCGAGCCGGGTGCGACGGACCAGGCCGGCGTCGCGGAGCACGGCCAGGTGGTCGCCGATCGTGCCGAGCGCCAGCCCGAGCTGGGCGACCAGTTGGCTGGTGGTCGCCGGCACCGCCAGCGCCCGCAGCAGGGTGGCCCGGGTCGGCCCGACCAGCCGGTCCAGCCCGTCCGGGGTGCGGTCGGCCGGCGGCGGGCCGAGCAGGTCGGCCACCCCGCGGGCCCGGTAGCAGATGGCGGGCGGCCAGGGCAGTTCGACGGAGATGCTGAGGGTGCCGAAGACGGTCGGCACGAAGAGCAGTCCGCGCCCGTTGAGGCGGTGCGTCTCCGGGTCGTGCGGCATGGCCACGATGGTGCCGGTCGGGCCGTCGGACTCCCAGCTCAGCCCGGGATCCAGGTCGGCCAACGCGGCCGCCCAGCCGTAGGTGGCCAGCCGGCCGGCCCGCTGCACCACGTCGCGCTCCAGCACCGCCCGCAGCCTCGGCCAGTCCGGTTCGATGAGGGTGACCCAGGCGGCCTCGACGGCGTCGGCGAGCCGGTCCACCACGTCCGGCGAGTCCAGGATCCGGCGCGCGTACTCCGGCGGGGGGCGGTGCCCGGCCAGGTTGCGGGCCAGCTCCTCACGGGCCTGGTCGAGCGGGGTGGCCCGGAACAGCGCCAGCTCCTCGACGAAGCTCAGCCCGACCCCGGCCGGCGGCGGGTGGATGAAGTCGGCGTTGTAGGCCCGCCGCCGGTACAGCGACCGGATCGCCCCGATCGCCGGCCACCGCCGCACTAGCGCCCGGTAACTCTCCCGATGCCGGCGCACCCACGGCACCAGCAACCCGGCCCGGTCGTCCCGCCCCAACAGCCGCAACGCCGTCATCGTCTCCCCCAGGGGCGAGATGGCGAACCGGCTGGCCGCCACATCGCCCGACCCGACCTCGATCCGCACCCTGAGAACGCTAGCCCGATCTGCGGAGCCGATCGGCCCGGGACCTCAGTTCGCCAGGACTTTTCGGCGTCGGGCGAAACATTCGACGGGGAGTGGGTGGGGGCGCAGGGTGGGACGGTGACCGGTGATGGGGTGGTGGTCGGGGAGCGGGGGGCGACGTTCGGCGACGTCTTCCGGGTGGCCGAGTTCCGGGTGATCTTCGCGGGCTACTCGGTGTTCCTGGTCGGCGAGACGGTGAAGATGCTGGCGCTGTCGGTGCTGATCTACGAGCGGACCGGGTCGTCGCTGCTGGCAGCGATCGCGTACGTGGCCGGGTTCCTGCCGCACGCGTTGGGCGGGGTGTTCCTGCTGGCGCTGGCCGACCGCTGGCGACCGCGCGGGCTGATGGTCGGGTACGACCTGGTCCGGCTGGTCATGGTGGCGGTGCTCGCGGTCGGGGTGCTGTCGCCGGGGGCGATGCTCTGCCTGGTCTTCGCGGTCGGGATGCTGGCCCCGGTCACCGGCGCGGTGCGGACCGCGCTGCTGCCGGACCTGCTGGCCGGGGACGCCTACGTGCTGGGGCGGTCGCTGTTCACGGTGGCCGCCGGCGGCACCCAGGTGCTCGGCTTCGCCGTCGGCGGCCTGCTGATCGGCCTGGTCGGTCCGTACGGGGCGCTCTGGCTCACCGCCGGCACCTGCCTGCTCTCCGCTCTGCTGATCAGGTTCGGCCTGACCGACCACCCGGCCCGCTCGGCCGCCGGGACACCCGGAGCGGCGGCGACCGTAGCGGCCGGGACGGAGGGAGTTGTAGCGGCCGGGACGGCGGTGCGATCGGAGGCGAGTGTCCCGCCGCGTTCCGGGGCGGTCCGGGAGACCTGGCGGGTGAACCGGGAGTTGCTGGCCGACCGGAAGATCCGGGGGCTGCTGCTGGCCAACTGGCTGCCCGGCTCGCTGCTGGTCGGCGCCGAGGGGGTGGTTGTTCCGTACACAGCCGGGCTGGGCGCCGGGGGTGACGGGGCCGGCGGGGGCGACGCGGCCGGGGTGCTGTTCATGGCGGCCGCGTTCGGCATGCTCGTCGGTGACCTGATCGTCGGGCGGTTCGTTGCGCCGGCCACCCGGGAGCGGCTGACGCCGTGGCTCGCGCTGCTGCTCGGCGTACCCATGCTCGGTTTTCTGGCCGGGCCGGGGTTGGCGGTGGCGGCGCCGCTGTTCGCGCTCGCGACCGCGGGGTTCGCGTATCACCTGGGGCTGGCCCGGCGGTTCCTGGCGGCGGTGCCGGAGCGGCGGCGTGGGCAGGCGTTCGGGCTGTCGATGACCGGGATGATGACCGGGCAGGGGCTGGCGGCCGGGGGCGCGGGGGCGCTGGCCGAGGTGCTGGCGCCGGGGCTGGTGATGGCGCTGGCCGGGGCGGCGTCGGTGGCGGCGACGGTGCTGCTCTGGCGACAGCTTCGGACAAAACCCCTCAAAGGGGATGACACGGGCGAATCTCGATAACAGCCCTAGTGCCACCTGCGTCGTTACGGTAGCGCGATGGCGAAGGGGAGCGCCGGCGGCCCGTGCGTGAAGTGCTACCTGGCACTCGCGCTGGTCGCCGTGGTCGTGCTCGCCCTCACCGGGGTGTGGAACCCGTTCCCCGGCGTCTGGGAGTGGGTCAACCGCAGCCGCCCCCTCTCCGAACCGGACGTGGTCTGGCAGCAGCGCGTCGGCGGTACCCCGAAGAGCGTCACCATCGCCGGCGACACCGTCATCGTCGAACACCGCACCCGGGTCGAGGCGCTCAGCCTGGCCACCGGCAGCAAGCTCTGGGAGCGCAAGGTCGACTGGTCGGCGGTGGCCGGCGACGCCGCCGACCCGGTGGTCGCGGTCGGCAAGCTGCTCACCAAGGGGTACGAGCTGCTCGACCCGAAGACCGGCGCGGTCCGCCGCAAGGACACCAGTGCGGTCGGCGTCTGGACCTACCACAACGGGCTGCTCGACGTGGGCTGCACCGACGCCAAGGAGTGCACCCTCACCGCCTGGGAACCGCGCGGCACCGCGCCGCTCTGGTCGGCGTTCCTGCCCGGGGTGCGGGCCGGGCTGTTCGCCGACAACCCGGACGTGCCGGGCACCCGCCGGCTCACCACCGAGCAGGTCGACCCGGCCGCCGTCGGCCCGGAGCGGATGCCCCCGCTGATCGGCTTCCCCATCGACGGCAAGGTGCACATCGTGGACACCGCCACCGGCCGGGTGGTCCAGGAGGTCGAGCCCGACCACGACGACCGGCTGGTGGTGATCGGCGGCCGGATGCTCACCGTCGAGGCCACCTCCGCCGACGGCACCTGCTACTTCGACCTCTCCGGCCGGGACCCGGCCAGCGGCCAGCAGGTCTGGAGCCGGTCCGGGATCAACCTGCGCACCGCCGACGGCGCCGGCTGCGTGCAGCGCGAGGACCCGCAGGGCGGCCAGCACGTCGTCGTCGGCGTCACCCCCGACGCCCGGGAGGCAATCCTCGACGTGTACGACGGCCGGGTGCTCTGGACCGGTGCCGACGACGAACGGCTGCTCGCCGTGGACGACCGGTACGCGCTGTCCCGGTCCCCCGACAAGAAGGCGGTCTCCGGCTACGAACTCGCCGTCGACAAGGCCCGCTGGAGCCGGCCGGTGCACCCCGACGGCGGCGCGGCGCTGACCCGCTACGCGGCGGTGATCGTGGACCGCGAGCCGGGCCGGATCATCGCCCTCGACCCGCTCACCGGCCGGGAGCTGGTGGTGCTGCGCTCGGCGGCGGAGGTGCTCGCCGTCGGCCCGGCCGGCATGATCATCGGCGATGGCCGGGACATCGGCTATGTCGCGTTCACCGGCGCCGTCGGCAATCCGGCCCCGCCCGGCCCGGCCGGCCCGGCGCCCGACGACGGCGACATCGGCCCGACCTGCGGCGGACCCAAGCAGCCGAGCTGCGGCTGACCGGCGCGGCGCGGCGCGGTCCCGGGGCTGGAGCGGCGGGCGCGCTGGGGTCGTCGGGCGCGCGCTGGGTCGTCGGGCGTGGTGCGGGTGGGCCGGGAGGGACGGTTGCGCCGGTCCGGAACCCCTGGCCTAGGCTTGCCGGTCATGAGCAGTGTCGCGCCGTTCACCTATGCCCCGCTGTTGCCCGTCGGCGCCGACACGACGGAATATCGCCTGGTCAGCGACGAGGGCGTGGACGTGGTCAATGGGCCGGGCAAGCGCCGGTTCCTCACCGTGGACCCGGGCGTGCTCACCGCGCTGACCGCCGAGGCGATGCATGACATCGCTCACTATCTGCGCCCGGCGCACCTGGCCCAGCTACGCGCGATCATCGATGACCCGGCCGCCTCCCCGAACGACCGGTTCGTGGCGCTGGATCTGCTCCGCAACGCCAACATCGCGGCCGGCGGGGTGCTGCCGATGTGCCAGGACACCGGCACCGCGATCATCATGGGCAAGCGCGGCCGGCACGTGCTCACCGACGGCACCGACGCGGAGGCGCTGGCGAAGGGCGTGTACGAGGCGTACACGAAGTTGAATCTGCGGTATTCGCAGCTCGCTCCGATCTCCATGTGGGAGGAGCGCAACACCGGCAGCAACCTGCCCGCCCAGATCGACCTCTACGCCGAGGACCCGGACGGGCACCCGGACGCGTACAAGTTTCTCTTCATGGCCAAGGGTGGCGGGTCGGCGAACAAGTCGTACCTCTACCAGGAGACGAAGGCGCTGCTGAACCCGACCCGGATGATGCAGTTTCTGGAGGAGAAGCTGCGGCTGATCGGCACCGCCGCCTGCCCGCCGTACCACCTGGCCATCGTGATCGGCGGCACCAGCGCCGAGTACGCCCTGAAGACCGCGAAGTACGCCAGCGCCAAGTATCTGGACGCGCTGCCCACCGCCGGCTCGATGGCCGCGCACGGCTTCCGGGACCTGGCGCTGGAGGCCGAGGTGCTGGAGTTGACCCGCAACTTCGGCATCGGCGCCCAGTTCGGCGGCCGGTACTTCTGCCACGACGTGCGGGTGGTCCGGCTGCCCCGGCACGGCGCCTCCTGCCCGGTCGCGATCGCGGTCTCCTGCTCGGCGGACCGGCAGGCGATCGCCAAGATCACCCCGTCCGGGGTGTGGCTGGAGAAGCTGGAGACCGACCCGGCCCGGTTCCTGCCCGAGGTCACCGACGCCCAGCTCGACCACGCCGCCGAGGTGGTGCGGATCGACCTGAACCGGCCGATGGACGAGATCCGCGCCGAGCTGTCGAAGTACCCGGTGAAGACCCGGCTGTCGCTGACCGGCCCGCTGGTGGTGGCCCGCGACATCGCGCACGCCAAGATCGCCGAACGGCTGGACGCGGGCGAGCCGATGCCGCAGTATCTGCGCGACCACGCCGTCTACTACGCCGGGCCGGCGAAAACCCCCGAGGGGTACGCGGCCGGCTCGTTCGGCCCGACCACGGCCGGCCGGATGGACGCGTACGTGGCGAAGTTCCAGGCGGCCGGCGGCTCGCAGGTGATGCTGGCGAAGGGGAACCGGTCGGCGCAGGTGACCCGCTCCTGCCACGAGCACGGCGGCTTCTACCTCGGCTCGATCGGCGGCCCGGCGGCCCGGCTGGCTCAGGACTGCATCAAGCACGTCGAGGTGCTGGAGTACCCGGAGCTCGGCATGGAGGCGGTCTGGAAGATCGACGTGGTCGACTTCCCCGCCTTCATCGTCGTCGACGACAAGGGCAACGACTTCTTCGCCGAGGTCACTCGTCCTAAGAGTGTCTTTCAGATCGGCGCCCGACAGTGACCAGGTAACCATTGATCTACAGTGGCGTCACTGAGGGTGGTTGAATTTCGTCAGTGTGATTTAACGTGGCGCTGAGTGGACGTGGACGTGGGCTGCGCGCCGTGGGGGCCCCACTTGAAAAGTCGAGCCTCGTTTTCAAGTTTCTCATGGTTTACTTCAAATCATGGAGGATGCTACGTTCCGATCGTCCCCTGTGTGATCACTTGTCCGGATTACCGGGTGGGATCCTCGGTTCAACGAGAACTTCGATGGCTCTCGGCCACTACCAGTTCGAGACCCTGCATCCCTTCAATGACGGCAACGGCCGGCTCGGACGCCTTGTCTGTGTCCTGCAACTGGCCCACCAAGGCGAGTTGCGTGTGCCAGTGCTGAATCTCTCTCCCTGGCTCGAAAGCCGACGGCGTCAGTACCAGGACCATCTGCTGTCGGTCAGCGCCACCGGCAACTTCGAACCGTGGATCCGGTTCTTCTCCGAGGCCGTACGTGCACAGGCGGTTCGCGGGGTCGAGAAGATCGACGCACTACACGACTGGCGAGATGAGGCGCTGACCCAGCTGCTCGATGCTGACGTCCGTGGGGTGGCTGTGCGGATCGTCGAGGACCTGCTCGGGTACCCGCTGATTACGGCGACGGCCGCCGCCGAAAGACATGGGGTCTCTTACCAGGCGGCGAACACGGCGATCAGGCGCCTCGTCCGGTTGGGCATCCTAGAGGAACGCACAGGCCGGAAGTACGGGCGCGTTTTCGCAGCGCGTAGGGTCTTGAACATCATCAACGCCGTTTGATCATCGAACTGGCCGCCAGCCGACCTGCCCGATCGCCATCTGAAGCGGCACCTGTCTTAGTTGCTGGAGGTCGGCCTCCTCAGGGGTTGTCATGAGGTGTTCGTCAACTCCGGTCCTCCTGGACGCACGATCGTGCGGGATAGGGGCCAGCTTGGCTGACTGAGCCACTCCGATCCGGCGAATTCCGCACGTCCGTGCGGGAATGAACTCGGCCCAACTTTTCTTGGCCGGTGGTGTCGAGAAGTGGGGAGCGGCTCCGTCCCTGGGGTGGATGTGGCCAGAATGGGTCGCACCAGGAGCTGAGGAGATCGACGATGGCGAAGTACCTGCTGCTCAAGCACTACCGCGGCGCTCCGGCGGCGGTCAACGACGTGCCGATGGACAAGTGGACGCCGGAGGAGGTCTCGGCGCACATCACGTACATGAACGACTTCGCGGCCAAGTTGGAGGGGACCGGGGAGTTCGTCGACGCGCAGGCGCTCTCCCCCGAGGGGACCTTCGTCCGGTACGACGGCGAGGGGCGCCCGCCGGTCGTCGACGGTCCGTTCGCCGAGACCAAGGACCTGATCGCCGGCTGGATGGCGATCGACGTCGACAGCTACGAGCGGGCCGTCGAGCTGGCCGGGGAGCTGTCGGCCGCTCCGGGGGCCGGCGGGAAGCCGATCCACGAGTGGCTGGAGCTGCGCCCGTTCCTGACCGAGCCGCCGACGATCACGGAATGACGCTGCCGGTGGATGAGGTACTGCTGCGCAGCCTCACCCCGGGTGTGCTCGGCATCCTCGTCCGCCGCGGAGCTGACTTCGCGGCGGCCGAGGATGCCGTGCAGGACGCGCTGGTCGAGGCGGTCCGCGCCTGGCCGGCCGACCCGCCCCGGGATCCCAAGGGCTGGCTGGTCACCGTGGCGTGGCGCCGGTTCCTGGACGCGACCCGGGCGGAGGCCGCCCGGCGCCGCCGGGAGGACCTGGTCGACCAGGAGCCGGCGCCCGGGGCCGTCCCGGAGGTGGACGACACGCTGCGGCTCTACTTCCTGTGCGCGCACCCGTCGCTGACGCCGTCGTCGGCGGTCGCGCTCACGCTGCGCGCGGTCGGCGGGCTGACCACCCGCCAGATCGCCCAGGCGTACCTGGTGCCCGAGGCGACCATGGCGCAGCGGATCAGCCGGGCCAAACGCACGGTCTCCGGCGTCCGGTTCGACCAGCCCGGCGACGTCGCGACGGTGCTGCGGGTGCTCTACCTGATCTTCAACGAGGGGTACTCCGGTGATGTCGACCTGGCGGCCGAGGCGATCCGGCTCACCCGGCAACTCGCGACCGCCATCGATCACCCGGAGGTGGCGGGGCTGCTCGCCCTGATGCTGCTGCACCACGCCCGGCGGGCTTCCCGCACCGGACCCGACGGCAGCCTGGTGCCGCTCGCCGAGCAGGACCGGGGCCGGTGGGACGCCGGGCTGATCGCCGAGGGCGTCGAGATCCTGCAGGCGGCGCTGGCCCGCGACCGGCTCGGCGAGTTCCAGGCCCAGGCGGCCATCGCGGCGCTCCATGCCGACGCGCCGGTCGCGGCCGAGACCGACTGGGTCCAGATCGTCGAGTGGTACGACGAACTCGCCCGCCTGACCGACAGTCCCGTGGTCCGGCTGAACCGGGCCGTCGCCGTTGGCGAGGCCGACGGACCGCGCGCCGGCCTGGCCGCGCTCGCCGTACTCGATGACACCCTGCCCCGGCACACGGCGGTGGCCGCCTACCTGCACGAACGGGACGGCGATCTCGCCACGGCGGCCCGGCTCTACGCGGAGGCCGCCCGGAAGGCGTCCAACCTCGCCGAGCGCGACCACCTCACCCGCCAGGCCGCCCGCCTCAACACCCACCGCCGTGGCTGATCGACACCAACTGCGTAGCTGACGGGCGCCCGCCGGCGTCGTCGCTGACGGGCGCCCGTCCGTGGGCCCCCCTGGCCCGACCTGGGAAGTGCCCTCCCGCAGGAGCCTCCGATGGCCGATGAGGTCGGATCCGCCTGCGGGAGGGGCACTTACGCTGTCCAGCTCAATAGCCGAAGATCATCTTGTATGCCACCTCGGGCAGGAACTGTCCGGCGGAGGAGCCGCCTCCGACGCCGCAGTTGCCGTCGGACTCGCCCGGCGTCTTGAGCCACAGCAGCATCTCGGCGCCGCCGCCGAGCTGGGTCGGGGTGCCGATTCGACGGCCGCCCGGATTGCACCACTGACCGTTTGAACCGTTGCCGTTGCGGCTGGTGTCGATGACGAAGGGCTTGCTGTACCCGAAGCTGTTACGCAGGTTGTTCGAGACGGTGTTGCCGTAGTTGGTGTTCTCGCCGGTGGTCACGTAGTTGGACACGTTGAGCGCGAAGCCGCGGGCGTTGCCGACGCCGGCCATGTTGAGGCGCTGTGACATCGTCCACGCGTCGACCCAGCCGGGGTTGCCGGCGTCGAGGTACACCCAGGTGTTGGCTGCCCTGGAGCGGAACTGGTTGATGGCGCGGGAGAGCATGCCGACGCGCTCGTTGATCCGCGCCTGGCTCATGCAGTTGAAGTCGCCGAGTGCGTCTGGTTCGAGGACCACCACCGCGGGCCGGTTGCCGATGGCGCCGGCGAAGGCCGAAGTCCAGGCGTCGTAGGCGGCGACGCTCCCGGCGCCCCCACCGGAGTGTCCGCCGCAGGCGTCCCGGCCGGGCAGGTTGTAGGCCACCAGGAGGGGAAGCTTGTCGGCGGCGTCGGCCGCTGAGACGTAGTTGCGTACCGCGCTGGTGATGTCGCCACTCCAGTTGCCGAACCAGGAGGCCATCGGCTTCTGGGCGATCTGGGTTCTGATCGCGTTGGCCCGGCCGTCGCCGGGGTTGGCGGCGGCCCATCGCGCGGGGCTGGACTGCGGATTGACGTAGAAGCCGCTGGTCTGGCTGATCGGGTCGGCGTGCGCGGCGGACGAGCCGAACAGGATGGTCGGGACCGCCACTGCCAGCGTGGCGGCGAGCGCGAGTAGCGGGCGGGGTCGTTTCATCCGGGGTCTCCTAGAGCCTTGAGAAGTGCCTCGACATGCACCGGAGGCCGCTCCCTCTGGAAGCGCTTCCGGGCACCATAATCTAAAGATGTCGATTCAGTGTCGAGTATGTAAGGAGCAGGAGTCAAGGGTGCTTCCCCGGGCTTGCGTGCGCCGACGGACTCGCAGTTGGAAGAACTGGAAGCGCTTCCAGCTTGACGGGGGGTCAGGATGGTCGTCGAGGGCCGATACCATCGACCGGCGACGTCAGCACCGACGCCGGCCCTGTCCCCTACGCACCCCACGAAGGACCCGGCAGCAGATGGCAACAGACACCACTCGGCGTCAGCCCACCCTCGATGAGGTGGCCGCGCGCGCCGGTGTGTCCCGCTCGGCCGCGTCCCGGGCTCTCAACAAGGCGCCACACGTGAGCCGGGCGACGCGCGACGCCGTCGAGAAGGCCATCAAGGAACTCGGGTACCTGCCCAACCGCACCGCTCGTGCCCTGGCCACCCGGCGGACCGGATTCGTCGCGCTCGCCATCTCCCACGACGACCCCGAGTTGTTCGCGGACCCGTTCTTCGGTCAGGCCATCGTCGGTGTCTCCGCGGCGCTGGAGGAGACCGAGCTGCACCTGTTGCTGTGTCTGGCCAGCTCCGGGCGGGGCCGGTCCCGGCTGACGAACCTGCTGGACACCCGGGGCGTCGACGGCATCATGCTGATGGCGCTGCGGGGGGACGACCCGCTCACCCACATCGTGCGCCGCGCCGGCCTCCCGGCCGTCTACGGCGGCCGGCCGCTGCACTTCAAACCGCAGTGGTACGTCGACTCCGACAACCTCGGTGGGGCACGGCTCGCCACCGAGCATCTCATCGGCAGCGGTCGGACCCGGATCGTCAGCATCACCGGCGAGCTTCGCACCGAAGCCGGTGCGGCCCGCCTGCGCGGCTACCGCGAGGCAATGATCATGGCGGGGCTGACGCCGTACGGCGTGGCGGAAGGCGACTTCACCGAGGCCAGCGGCGTCGCGGCGATGAAGACCCTGCTCGTCGCCCACCCTGATCTCGATGCCGTCTTCGCCGCCAGCGACAACATGGCGGCCGGGGCGCTGCGGGTGTTGAGCGAGGCCGGTCGGTCCGTACCGGCGGACGTGGCGGTGGTGGGCTTCGACGACCTGGGCATAGCCGAACGAACCAATCCGCCGCTGACCACTATCCACCAGTCCGTCCGGTCCCTGGGTAGGGAGACGGCCCGGGTGCTCATCGAACTGATCGCGGGGCGGGAAGCCGCACCCCTGATCCTGCCCACGAGACTGGTGCTGCGCGACTCCGCCTGATCGACCGGGCCGACCCTGACCTGCCTGCGAATCCTGCTCCCCGCCGGACTTGACGCATTCCGTTATCGGAATATGATCGGGCCATGGCACGAGCAGCGACGACGTCGGACGCGTTCAACGCGATCGCCGAGCCGCAGCGCCGGGACATCCTGGCGCTGCTGCGGGCGGGTGAGTGGCCGGTGACCGACCTGGCCCGGGAGCTGGGGATGAGCCAGCCGCGGGCGTCCAAGCACCTGCGGGTGCTCCGGGAGGTGGGGCTGGTGCGGGTCCGCGAGGCGGGTAAGCAGCGCCTCTACGGCCTGGACGCCCGCGGGCTGCGGCCGGTCCACGAGTGGGTCGGCGGGTTCGAGCAGTTCTGGAACGAGAGCTTCGACCGGTTGGACAGCTACGTGCAGGACCTCAAGCAGACCCGACAGGAGGGGTGACCGATGGCAGGGGCAGAGCAGGTGGAGTCGGCGACGGCCGACCGGGAGATCGTCATCTCCCGGGTCATCGACGCCCCTCGGGAGCTGGTCTTCGAGGCGTTCACCGAGGTCCGGCACCTGTCGCGGTGGTGGGGGCCGGCGGGGTTCACCACCACCACGCGGTCCTTCGAGTTCCGCGAGCGCGGCGTCTGGGACTTCGTGATGCACGGGCCGGACGGGACCGACTTCCAGGAGTGGATCACCTGGACCGAGATCGTCCCACCGGAGCGGATCGCGCTGCTGCACGGCGAGTCCAGCGACGACCCGAACGCCTTCGAGTCGACCCTGGTCTTCGCGTCGCACGGCACCGCGACCCGGATCGAGATGCGCACGGTCTTCCCCACCAGGCAACTGCGCGACCAGGCCGTGGAGAAGTACCACGCGATCGAGGGCGGCGAGCAGACCCTCGCCAACCTGGCGGCCTACGTCGCCGAGATCACCCAGGACCAGGGCCGGGAGGCCAGCTGATGGCCGGCAAGGTGTTCTTCAGCGTGTCGATGTCGCTGGACGGCTTCAGCGCCCCGGTGTCGATGGACGGTCTCCTCGCCACGCCCGAGCGGCGGAAGCAGGACCCGAGGCTGGACCGCTGGCTGGCCCAGTGGATGGAGCTGCAGGCGTGGATCTTCCCGCTGCGGTTCTTCCGGGAGAACCTCCACTTGGGCGAAGGCGGCGAGGAAGGGCGCGCGAACGACATCGCCCGGGAAACCTTCGAGCGCACCGGCGCGAGCGTCATGGGCAGGCGCATGTTCGACCTGGGCGAGCGGGCCTGGCCGGAGAACCCGCCCTTCCACACTCCCGTCTTCGTCCTCACCCACCAGCAACGTGAGCCCTGGGAACGAAAGGGCGGGACCACCTTCCACTTCGTCAACGACGGCATCCACAGCGCGCTGGACCAGGCCCGCGAGGCCGCCGGCGACCGGGACGTCCGGATCGCGGGCGGCAGCGAGACGATCCTGCAATACCTCAACGCCGGCCTGGTCGACGAGTTCTCGATCGCGCTCTCACCCGTGCTGCTCGGCGCCGGCACCCACCTCTTCGACGGCGTGGACGCGTCCCGGGTGGCACTGGAACAGATCCACTCCGAGCCGTCCCCGCGCGCCACGCACCTGACCTACGCCGTACACCCGCGGTAGCCCACGAAGCTGGTCTCAAAATCGGGCTTGACCCTGACGCTGCGTCAACCCTCCATGCTTCCGGTCATGAGCGAAACACAGGGCCAGGGGCCCGCGATCCACGTGCGGGGCCTGGAGAAGTCGTACAAGGAGCTGCGCGTGCTGCGCGGCGTGGATCTTGAGGTGGCGCGGGGCAGCATCTTCGCGCTGCTCGGCTCGAACGGGGCCGGCAAGACCACGGCCGTCAAGATTCTCTGCACGCTGCTCAAGGCCGATGCCGGGACCGCCCGGGTCAACGGCTTCGACGTCGCGACCCAGGCCGCCCAGGTACGCGAATCCATCAGCCTGACCGGGCAGTTCGCGGCCGTTGACGAGATCCTCACCGGACGGGAGAACCTCGTCCTGGTCGCCAAGCTGCGGCACCTCGCCGAGCCGGGGAAGATAGCGGACGACCTGCTGAAGCGCTTCTCGCTGACCGAGGCGGGCGGCCGGCGGGCGGCGACCTACTCCGGCGGCATGCGGCGGCGCCTCGACATCGCGATGAGCCTGATCGGGAACCCGCCGGTGATCTTCCTCGACGAGCCGACCACCGGGCTCGACCCGGAGGCCCGCGTCGAGGTGTGGCAGGCCGTCAAGGAACTCGCCAAGGGCGGCACCACCGTGCTGCTCACCACCCAGTACCTGAACGAGGCCGAACAGCTCGCCGACCGGATCGCGATCCTGCACCAGGGCCGGATCATCGTCGACGGCACCCTCGCCGAGCTCAAGAAACTGCTGCCACCGGCCAAGGTCGAGTACGTCGAGAAGCAGCCCTCCCTCGAAGACATCTTCTTCGCCGTCGTCGGCGACACCGGTCAGGAGAACAACTGATGGCCACGCACTTCCTCGCAGACACCGCCGTCCTCACGGGACGCACCATGCGCCACATCACCCGCAGCGTGGACACCATCATCACGACCGCGGTCACCCCGATCGCCATCATGCTGCTCTTCGTCTACGTCTTCGGCGGCGCGATCGACACCGGGTCGGTCCCGTCCGTGAACTACATGCTCCCCGGCATCCTGCTCATCACGATCGCGTCGGGCATCTCGTACACCGCGTTCCGCCTCTTCATGGACATGCAGGGCGGGATCTTCGAGCGCTTCCAGTCCATGCCGATCGCCCGATCGAGCGTGCTCTGGGCCCACGTGCTGACCTCGCTGGTCGCCAACGTGATCGCCCTCGTGATCGTCGTCGGCGTCGCCCTGCTGATGGGCTTCCGCTCCGGCGCGGGCGTGCTCGCCTGGCTCGCCGTCGGCGGCATCCTGATCCTGCTCACCCTGGCGCTGACCTGGATCGCGGTGATTCCCGGACTCACCGCGAAGACCATGGAAGGCGCGAGCGCCTTCTCGTACCCGCTGATCTTTCTGCCCTTCGTCAGCTCGGCCTTCGCGCCGACCGACACCATGCCCGGTCCGGTGCGGGCCTTCGCCGAGAACCAGCCGGTGACCTCGATCGTCAACGCGGTCCGGAGCCTGTTCACCGGGCAGCCGGTGGGTTCCGACATCTGGATCGCGCTGGCCTGGTGCGTCGGCATCCTCGTCGTCGCCTACCTGTTCGCGAATCTGACCTACCGGCGCCGGATCTCCTGAGCCGGGTTCGACCGGGCCGGGCGAGTTGGGGGGAGGATCAGGGCATGCTGACGATCAGTCAACTGGCGGCGTACGCCGGGGTCACCGTGCGGGCGGTGCGGCACTACCACCAGGTCGGGCTGCTGCCCGAGCCGGACCGGGACGGCTCGGGCTACCGGCGGTACGGCGCCAGAGCGGTGGTGTCGCTCATCAAGATCCGTACGCTCGCGGGCGCCGGCGTGCC
This sequence comes from Solwaraspora sp. WMMD1047, assembly GCF_029626155.1. Lineage (NCBI taxonomy): Bacteria > Bacillati > Actinomycetota > Actinomycetes > Micromonosporales > Micromonosporaceae > Solwaraspora > Solwaraspora sp. WMMD1047. The sequence continues at coordinate 483,598 of NZ_JARUBL010000001.1, forward strand.
GTTGGCGGAGATCGGCCGGCTGCTCGAAGCCGACGCGGCTACCTTCGCCGAGGCGATCGCGCGGATCGACGATCACCTGCGCGAGGAGATCGAACGGCTGGAGACCAGCCGCAAACAGATCGCCCAACTCGCCGCCGGGGACAGCCTGACGCTCCCGCCGGATATCGTCCGCTATCTCGACCGGCTCCGGGAGATCGGTGCGTCGGAGCGGATCGTGCAGGCCGAGCGGGACGGCTGGACCCTGGTCGTGGCCCGCTGGCCCGATCAGGTACGCGAATGGATGCCCGCGAAGTTCGCGGAGCTTGAGGACCCGCGAACCGTCCGGCTCTACCGGGTTCTGTCGGAACTGCTCGACAGCGACGGGGCCAACCGCGCGCTGTTGGAGGAGGCCGCCGACATCCTGGCCGAACTGGCCGAGGAGGCGCACGCCGCAGGGGCACACAACTTCCACGAGGGCATTCAGGACGAGTTGCCGTTCGACCTGCTGGACGCGCTCGCCGACGAGTTCGCCCCGAGGGCGGAGCAGTTGCGGGCACTGATGCGCGAGCGGGGCTGGTCCGGTTGGAACCGGATGGAACGGATCGAGAAGCCGGCCGACTGACCGGCGGGGTCAGTTACGCGTGGTTCGCGTACCCGTGAAGTTTGTCGGGGTTGGTCACGATGAGGAGGCGCTCGATGCCGTGCGGTGAGGCGTCCAGGACGATGAGGGCCTGCGGGGTGCCGGTCGCGGAGGGCACCAGCAGGCCGCTAGCGCCGTTGACCGGCACGATCCGGATCGCCGCGGCACGCCAGTATTTCCGCAGCACGTTGTCGAGGAAGTTCGTCACCCGCGACACGCCGTGCAACTCCTTGCGGGCGGCGTGCACCCGGCCGCCGCCGTCCGACCGGGCGACCACCTCCGCGGTGAGCAGCCGCTCGAACGCGGCCAGATCGCCGCCCCGGGCCGCCGCCAGGAATGCCTCGACCAGCCGCCGGTGTTCGGCCCGGTCGACCGGCGCGGACCGCTCGGCGGCCAGGTGCCGGCGGGCCCGGCTGGCCAGCTGCCGGGCGTTGGCCTCGGAGGTGTCGAGGACTTCGGCGATCTGGCGGTACGGGTAGTCGAACGCCTCGTGCAGGACGTACGCCGCCCGCTCCGTCGGGGCGAGCCGTTCCAGCAGCAGCAGGACGGCCAGGTCCAGTGCCTCGGCCCGCTCCGCGCCGAGTGTCGGGTCGGCGGTGGTGTCGATCGGCTCCGGCAGCCACGGGCCGGGGTAGGTCTCCCGGCGTACCCGGGCGGAGGTGGCGGCGTTGATCGCGAGCCGGGTCGTGGTGGTGGTGAGGAAGGCCGCCGGGTTGCGGACCGCCGACCGGTCGGCCTGCTGCCAGCGGACCCAGGCGTCCTGGACGATGTCCTCGGCTTCGGCGACGCTGCCGAGCATCCGGTACGCGATCCCGAACAGGCGCGGCCGGACCGAGGTGAACCCGGCGAGGCCCGCGTCGCTGGATGAGTGGTCGTCCTGCCGCGATTCCCCCGCCACGCCGATGAATCTATGGCGCGGCGGGGGTGGGCGTACAGGGTGGCTACCGGCCTTTGCCTTGCGAGTCGAGCCACTGGGCGAGTCGGACTTCGCCGGTGCGGGCCGTGCCGATCGGGACCAGCGAGTCGTTGCCCAGCAGGGCGCCGAAGTACCGGGCGGTCGGGTCGGTCACCACCTCGCGGGGGTCGCCGTTGCTGGCGAGAATCTCGCGGATCACCTCGTCGAACCGGAACCGGTCGGGACCGGCCACGTCGACGATGCCGTTGACCGGCGTACCGATTGCGACCTCCGCGACGGCGGCGGCGACGTCGTCGGCGGCGATCGGCTGGAACGAGACCGGCGGCACGTGAACCTTGGTCTCCTGGGTGGCGGTGTCGGCGATGGCGCCGATGAACTCGAAGAACTGGGTGGCGCGGACGATCGAGTAGGGGACCGGACCGGCGGCGATCAGCGCCTCCTGCGCGACCTTCGCCCGCAGGTAGCCGCTGTCCGGCACCCGGTCCGCCCCGACCACCGAGAGGGCCACGTGGTGACCCACCCTGGTCTTCGCCTCGGCGGCGAGCAGGTTCCCGGTGGAGGTCTCGAAGAACTCCCGTACCGCGTCCGGCGCGAACGACGGCGAGTTGGTCACGTCCACCACCACGTCGGTGCCGGCGAACGCCTCGGCCAGTCCTTCACCGGTCACCGAGTTGACCCCGGTACTCGGCGAGGCCGCGACCGCCTGATGACCCTGCCCGGCGAGGCCGGCCACGACCCTGCTGCCGATCAGCCCGCTACCCCCGATGACGACGATCTTCATCCCGACTCCCTGGTGCGTTGTCGCCAGGGCGCCAGTTCGCCCCGGTCACCACCTCGACCGGACAGCTCCGTGATTCGTGACAGCCGCAGCCGGCTCCCTACCGTCCAAGGATGTACGCGGGCCAGCGTCAGTCGTCGGCCGAGCCGCTCGACGCCACTATCGGGACCGATGTGGCGACACATGGGTGGTCGCCTATCACCTCTACGGCGAGCTCGATGTCGGCGGCCGACCCGTCAGCGAACGTCAGCCGAGCCAGGTAGCCCGTACCGTGGCCGTCGGTGACCGACGACCAATTCCAGGTCCGGACGATCGTGTAGGACTCGACTTCCGCCGCGTGTCCATCGTCGGGGAATCCGACAGGTAGCTCGGCAGGGCCTGAATCGTCGCCGCCACACAGCATTCCGTCAGCACCCAAGCGATCGCGTCGCTGGACGAGAGTCAGGTACTGGTTGATCTCGCGGGCCGAGTCGCGCGACTCCTTGTCGTGGGAGTTTCGCGTGGATCTGATCGACAGCCCACACGCCAGGACCAAGGCGATCGCCACCGCAAGCGTCCACGTCGCCCCGCCGCCCCGCTGCCGCAACCTCGCACCGTCCTCGCCTCGGCCGCTGCGGACATGGTAGGCCCAAGCACCGAAGCTCATCTGCGAATCCGAGCCGGCGTACGGTGACATGTGCCTGAACGCAGTGAAGCGCTACGCATCGTGGACTGGGCATCGCTGGTTGACGTCTACGGGCCGGCTGGTGATCTTCCACAGTTTCTGCACGCAGTCTGGTCGGAAAACGCGGGAACCCGCCGGAAGGCGTACGAGACGCTGGCGCGGCGCCTGGTGCACCAGGGCTCGCGGTTCGACGCGAGTGCCGTCGCCGCCGGGTTCCTCGTCGACGTTGTGGCGGATCCGCAGGCGCCCGACCGGTTCGCAGCCTGCCAGGTGCTGAGGATGATCGCGATTGGCGACGAAGGCTACTGGCTCATCGAGTCGCCGGACATCGCCGCGATTCGGCGTCGGGTAGCCCGCCAGGCCAGCATGACCTTGCAGGAATTGGATCGGGAGCGATCGATGTGGGTCGCCGCCGCCAGCGAGGGTGAACGGCGGGCACGGGAATGGACCGCCCGCTACGTGGATGTGGAGGCCGATCGGCGTACGGAGCAGTGGGATCTGGCGGCGTACGACGCCGTCCGGTCTGGTGTTGCGGTCTACGTGGCGGCGTTGCGCTCGGCCAACCCGGCGGTACGGCTGCACGCGGCGCACCTGTTGGCCTGGTTTCCTGAGGAGCGCGACCAGCTCGTACCCGCCCTGACGCGCCTGATCAACGAGGAACCGGAACCGATTGTGGCGTCGACCGCCTGCGTGGCGGCTGGCCTGTGTGGCGCTACCGAGAACGATGCGGAGTTGGTTGAGGCGTTGTCGCGCAGGCGGGCTGGCTCGAGCCGCGTCGAGCGCTGGTCGGCGGTGCTGGGGTCGGCGCGGCTGTCCACCCGACCGCCGCGTCCGATCATCGAAGAGCTTTACGCCTGTCTGTTGGAGGCGCCCGAACCTGTGCCCAACTGGCCGTTCCTCAGTGGGGACATGTCAGGACTGGCGGCGCTCACCCTGTCGCGGCTGAGTCCCGAGGTCGCGCTGGATCGGGTAGCGATTCTGGCGCGGCGGATCGCCGGCACGGAGTCCGGCCCAGAGCGGTTCACGCTGGTGGGCGCGCTGTTGGAAGCGGCCTTCCCAGAGCAGGCTGAGGCAGGACGGGGGTGCGATACCGAGGCCCGGCAAACGGCGATTCGTGCTTTGTTGGACAACGGCGTCTGGCGGGATGGGCCGATGGTGGCCATGCTTCTCGCCCAGCACGATCTGCCAACCGACCCGGAGGCAGCTCGCGGCTGGGATCAGGTAACGAAGACCGCGAATCTGCGCGAGACGGGGCGGGGCGCATGCCCCGCCCCGTCATCCGCGTGGACGCAAGGCCACTAGCCCTGCTGGTTGGCAGGCACCTCGTCCGGGTGGAGCGCAGCGTCGGTCGTCACCCGCCGACGGCGGAGCAGGAGCAGGGCGGCGAGGCCGGCGAGCAGGCCCCAGAACGCGGCGCCGATGCCGAGCACGGCGACTCCCGACGCGGTGACGACGAACGTCACGACGGCCGGCAGCAGCATCTCCTGGTCGGCGACGGCGTTGCCCAGTGACGAGCCGAGGGCGGGCAGCAGGGCCAGGCCGGCGACGGCGATCACCAGGACGGGTGGGGAGAGCAGCACGAGCGCGGTCGCCACGCCCGCCCCGAGCCCGAGCAGCACCTGGCCGCCGGCCAGGGCCAGGGTGGCGATCCAACGCCGGCGCGGCTCGGGGTGCGCCTCGGCGCCAGCCGTCAGCGCGGCGGTGATCGCGGCCAGGTTGACCTGGTGCCCCCCGAACGGGGCTCCGGCGGCGCTGACCAGACCGGTGGTGACCAGCGCGGGCCGCAGCGGCACCTGGTACCCGTAGCTGGCCAGCACCGCGGCGCCCGGCACGTTCTGACCCGCCATGGTGACCAGAAACAGCGGGACCGCGATGGCCACGACGGCCCCGAGGTCGAAGGTGGGGGCGGTCCAGGCCAGCGCGGGCCGCAGCTCAGCGCCGCCGAGCCCCGCGTCCGGCCCGGTCACGACGATGGCGGCAACGGCCGCGACCAGCGCGCCGGGCACGGCCCAACTCCGCGCGACGCGCAGCAGGACGGCCCAGGTCGCAATCACGGGTACGGCCAGCGCCGGGATGTCGACAAGTGCCTGGACCGGGGCGGTACAGAGCGGCACGATGATGCCGGCGAGCATCGCACCGGCCAGCGGTCGCGGGATGGCCGCGATCGCCCGCGCCAACCATGGCACCAGGCCGGCGACGACGGTCAGCGCCGCGCAGACCAGGAAGGCGCCGACGGCCGCGGAGAAGCCGCCCGCCACCGGCCCGGCCCCGACCAGCAGGGCCGCGCCCGGCGTGGACCAGGCGATGGCGATGGGCATCCGGTAGCGCAGGCTCAGCACCGCGCCCGCGACCCCGATGCCGAGGCAGGCGGCGAGCAGACCCGAGGCGGCCTGGGCAGGGCTGGCGCCCACGGCCTGCAGCCCGGCGAGCACGAGCGTGAACGAACTCGCGTAGCCCACGACCGCGCTGAGCAGGCCGGCTACGACCGGCCGCGCCAGGTCTCCCACAGCCACCCTCCCCGCCGTTCCGTTTACGGAACGAGCCGCCGGGTGGCACGATACGCAGATGAGCGCGCGTCCGACAAGCCCCCAGCAGCACGGGCCGGCGGTGGGTCGGCGGTTGCGCGAACTCCGTGAGGCGCGGGACCTGACCCTCTCCGAGTTGGCCCGCCAGGCCGGGGTGGGCAAGGCGACCCTGTCGGGGCTGGAGAACGGCACCCGTGACCCCCGGCTGGAGACCCTCTACGCGATCGCCGCCGCGCTCGGCGTACCCATGAGTGCTTTGACGCTGGAGCGCGGCGCCCCCGCCTCGGCCGCCGCGCCGGTGCGCGGGGAGGCGGTGATGTCGACGCTGCTGGAGGTCTTCGAGGAGCCGGCCGCCACGTACGAGTTGTTCGCGCTGCGCATCATCACCGACGTCGAACAGGTCTCTCCCGCCCACCCGGCCGGCGTGACGGAACACCTCACCGTCTTCTGCGGCCACGCCCGGGTCGGCCCGATCGACGCACCGCTGTCGGCGGGGCCGGGCGAGCACGTCTCCTGGACAGCCGACACCCCACACCTGTACGCCACCGCCGGCCCCGTGGCGGTTGAGGCGACGCTGCTGATCCGTACGCCATCCGCTGGTTGACGCCGCACTTCGGCCTCATGGCGACGGCCCCTCGCAGGGGGGCATTGATCAGGATTCGAGAAGTAACCCGCGGCCTGCCGCTCTAGCGTGTGACTGGCCACCTGAGGAGGAAGTCATGGCGAAGCACGGATCCGGCGGGTTCACCGATGTCGAGCGCGCTGCGATGCGGGAGCGCGCCGCAGAACTGCGCGCCGAGAAGGGCGGCAAGAAGGCCGCGGCCGGGCTCGACGACCTGCTGAAGAGCATCCAGGCGATGCCGGACGATCAACGCGTCATCGCCGAGCGCGTCCACGTCATCGTCACCGAGGTCGCACCGGGCCTCCGACCGAAGACCTGGTACGGACAGCCCGCCTGGGCGAACGCCGACGGCAAGGTGGTGGTGTTCTTCCAGTCCGCCGCGAAGTACGGCACCCGCTACAACAGCCTTGGCTTCGATGAGGCAGCCCAGCTCGACCAAGGGGTGATGTGGCCGACGTCGTACGCGATCACCGGCCCGCTCGGTGTCGCCGAAGAGAAGCAGATCGCTGACCTCGTACGGAAGGCTGCCGGCTGATCAGCCGTGGAGGACATCCTCCAGGGTGGCGGCGGTGCTGGCTCGATCGAGCCAAGATTGGAGTCGGTCCAGGTCGGTGCAGGCCAATATCTGCTGACTGGTCTGGGCGGGCACGGGGATGCCCCGCGCTTTGAGGACGATCAGGATCGATCGGGCCCAGCCACGTGCTTCGCCGCGGGCCTCGCGCCGGGTGGCAATCGCCCGCGACAGCTCGCTGCGGTACTCGTGGCCGACGGTCCTGGAGATGTACTCATCCCAACGGTCGCGGGCGGCTGGCGGCAGCCCGGCCAGCACAATGTCGTGGTACGGCATTGCCGTGCTCGGGGGCAGTGATCGCAGGGGCCTCCATCAGCGCCGGGAAGGTGGCCTCGAACTGGGCGTCGTGGCCGTGGCAGATGGCGGAGAGCACGGCAAGGGCGGGATTGGCCTGGGACTTTTTCACGTCCAGGACGAGGGGCACATCCGTAGGCGTGAAGATCAACGGCCGTAGGGTCAGGCTCAGCCCGTCGTACGCGAAAAGGTCGCGGTACCGGCCTGCGACCCGGGCGTCGGGGCAGTAGACGAGCAGCGCGACGTCGACACCAGCTCGGCCTCGATGCGGGCTACATAGAGGTTCCAGGTGCGCCGGGTGGTGTTGGTCCGGCCGCGCTGGATCTTGAACACGACGGCGAGCAGCGGCCGGTCGTCAAGATCGCAGAACAGCAGCGTGCTGTGAGCGTCAAACACCCGCGGGCCCAGCCCTTGAACGGCCGTCGAGTGGACGCGGGCATGGTGGTAGTCAGGCATCTTCACCTGGAAGACGTTCGTCAGCAGCCAGGCCACCAGGCCGGGGTCCAGTTTGGCCAGAGCCACCGGGGACTCGTGTTCCGCACTCGGCATGCCGGACACCATACGAGACCGCACCGACACTCGGCGTGAGGTGGTGCTGGCATGTCTCATTGGGACTGTGGGGGCGGGTACGGTGCCGGCCATGGCGTGGTTCACGGAAGCCGACCTCGAAGACCTGGCCGGCGAGCGCTCGTTCAGTCGGGGGCAGGGGTATGTCGAGGTGGTGAGCAACCTGCGGGACCTGCCTGACGGGGTGGTCGCCACCGTGTCGGGCACCGACCGGTACCAGGTCCGGCTCTACGACGCCGACGGTGAGCTGGACGGCGACTGCAATTGCCCGTACGGCGAGGAGGGCAACTTCTGCAAGCACTGCGTCGCCGTCGGCCTGCGGTTGCTGGGTCGGGAACGGACCACCGGCAACGTCCGAACCAGCGGAGCATCCGAGGTCGATGTTCGGACGTTCATCGCCACCCTAGGGCACGGCGAGCTGGTCGATCTGGTGTGGCAGCAGGCCAGCGATGACCCGGCCATGTACCAGCGGATGCTGCTCCGCGCGCTGGCCGGTGCGGAAACCGTCGACCTCGGACTCCTGGCCGAGCAGGTCGAGCGGCTGGCGGTCGACTGGATCGGCTACGGCGAGGAGGACGAGTACGCCGAGGGCGCCGACGCGGTCATCGACGCCCTCGCCGCGCTGGTTCCCGACCATGCGCCCGAGGTGCAACCCCTGCTGCGACGGGCGTTCTGCCTGCTCTGCCAGGCCGCTCAGCGGTCGGAGGAGCACAGCGGCGCCGCGATCGAGTCGGCCGGCGCAGCGTGGGACGTCTACCTCCAGGCGTGCGAGATCGCACCGCCCGACCCGAAGGAACTGGGCGAGTGGTTCGCGGAGTTCCGGCTGGCTGAGTCCGATAGTCCGGACGTCAGCATCACCGACATCGGTGACCTGCTGGGCGACGAGGGCCTGGACGCCTACTGGGCGGTGCTGGAGACCGCCAAGGCCGCCAAGCCGTCGGACTGGACGGTACGCAGGCTGCGGCAGGAGTTGATCCGGGCGACCGGGGATCTCGACGCGCTGGTGGCCTGTTACGCCGAGGATCTGTCCAGCCCACAGCGCTATGTCGAGATCGCGCGGCTGCTGCTGAACGAAGGCCGGACGGCCGACGCGACCGAGTGGTTGGAGCTGGGTCGCGCCAGCGTCGACCGTTGGGACTACCACGCGAGTGGCCTGGCGGATCTGCTGGTGGAGTTGTACACCGACGCCGGCCGTACCGAGGACGTCATCGCGCTGTTGCAGGCACGGTTCCGGTCGGAAGGCAGCGTCGAAACCTACCGGGCACTACGGGAGGCCATTCTCGCTGCGGACTCCGGGCGTTGGCCGCATGAGCGTGAACAGGCATGGTCGCTGCTGCGGCGTAGGGCCGACGACGCCACTCTCTGGGGCTCCGGCAATGTGTACGTGCGCGTGCTGCTGCTGGAGGATGAGGACGAGGCCGCCTGGGAGGCGATCAGCCGGTACCGCTGCGATCCGCAGACCCGCTTGTCGGTCACCCACCGACGGTCGGCGACCCACCCGGCCGAGGCGCTGACGATCTACCTCCCGATCATCGAGGAAGCCGTGGCCCAGGGCAGCGGGGCGGGCTACGAGCGGGCCGCTGACCTGCTGGTCACGCTCAGGGGCGTGTTCGCCCGAGCCGGCCAGGACTTCGAGGCGGAGGTGGTCCGGCTGAAATCGACGCACAGCCGCAAGCGAAACTTCCTCGCCGCACTGCGCCAGCGGGGACTGTGACGTTCAGCCCGGGTTTCGGCTCACGAACCCAATCGGGGCAAGCTATGGTCTGCAGGACATGCTGGAATCCGGGCTGCCGAGCCTGCGCGACACGCTGACCGCGGCCGCCGCGCAATCCCTCGCACCTTCGCCGCTATCGGTGTGGATTAGCTTGCTCACCGTCACTTCTGCTATGACTGTGGCATGTCAATTCGACGGCTGATCTTTGGAAACTACCGGTCGTTTCGCGAAGAGCACGAGATTGAACTGGCGCCGGTCACGATCGTGCTCGGCAAGAACAACTCGGGCAAGAGCGCACTGGTTCGCGTCCCGCTCGTAGTCGCCTCCGGCTTCAACAACAGCTCACCGGCTCCGCTGGACATGGCCCGCTTTGGCGTGGGCGGCGTGGGCACTACCCGGGACCTCTACTTTGATCAGCACACCTTGAGACGCCTACTCCGGCTGGGTATCAGTGTGGACGGATCACGGCCCTTTACTATGCGCGCGGACCTCCAGTACGTCGACGAGTTGGGTGATGCAGTCGTCGTTTCGCTCCGCATCGACCATCCGCGAGGGGATCCTGAGCAGGCCGAAACGGTGGAACTGATCTCCACGCGGCTACTCAGTGAGAATAGGAGGCCCGCACCAGCCCTCGACGGCACTCTGAAAGGTCCGACGAGACATGTCTCGCCGAGGGAGCCCGAGGAGTACGAGATCCGCGCTACTGGTCTGCCTCCCCGCGTGGCTCGGGTTCCATTTTCCGGACTGCTTCCGGCTCCTGGAACCTTGGCGGGATTGCAAGAGCTATTCGAACTAGACCCTGGTCCGATCAGCTATCTGGGACCATACCGGAAGCCGGTGTTTCAACAGTGTAGGCGAACGACCGAGACCCCGGTCGGATTAGGTAATCAGCACGGAGGGTCGCCCGCCACGAGCGATCCTGAAAAGGATCTCCCGGATGCTCAACTGCTTGACCTGGTGAATGATAAGTTGACAAAAGTCGTGCCGGGATGGCGCATCAGCGGGGTTCGGCGCGGGCCACTCTGGTCCCCAATCTTGATCCGTGACGGCTCTCGGTCTCAGCTCAATCTCGCTGACGCGGGTAGTGGCCTCAATCAGGTCCTGCCGATTCTAATCAAATGCGCGTCTGACGAGTTGGCCGGTGCCGGCAGGATGGCTTCTTTGCAGATCGTTGAAGCGCCGGAGGCGCATCTGCATCCTGCGGCTCATGCCGAGCTGGCCGACCTCTACTTGGCGGTCGCCCGAGAGACCGGAACCCGGCTGCTCGTTGAAACGCACAGTGAGACGCTGCTACTGCGGTTGCGTCGCCGAGTTGCCGAAGGAGCTAACGGTATAAGTCCGGAGGACATTGCAATCTACGTTGTGGAGCAGAGCGACGGAGTTTCGTGTGTCCGTCGGGTTGGTCTCGACAGCCTCGGCAATCTGGACGACGCTTGGCCACACGGCTACTTCTCGCAGGACTACCACGAGGTGCGGGAGCTCGCTCGCGCCCAACTGGAGAAGGTCGGCGATGCGCCCTAACGGTCCCACGTGGCCATCAGTTAAGCGACACGCATGGGGCTCGACGCATCTATGCTTTGAAGACGGTGTCGAGGTGCCACTCAAGGAATTTGTTGCTCGGTTGATCGACTTGCCGCTCCGGCAGAGCGATGCTCTTACCTTCCATCGTGTAGAAGTAGGTGCCGTTTCCGAACTCTTCGCGGAGTCGTGTACTCACCATCAGCCGCTTCTTCGGGCTTATGGCGAGATAACCGCGGTCGAAAAGGATATGTACATCCGCTCGAAGTAAGATGCCGTTGTCGATTCGATGCTCTCCGCCCTTGTTCAGGGAGCGAATGTGAGCAGCTTGTAGAGTTGGCAGTAGGCGGCTCCCGGTTACAGCACATCGCCTCTGGTACGCCTCGATTACCGCCACCTGGAAAGAACCTTGACCGAGCCGCTGGCGTGAGAGTCGAGGGTCACTGTAGACCGGGCCAGGGCGGTGCCATGGCTCACTCTGGTCGACTTCAACTGCCGTTCCAGTCAACCAACCAAGGAGCATGTCGAAGTACTCCCGGTAACCTCCGGTTGAAAGATCGTAGGTCTTGCCTTGGGTGAGGTTGGACGAGAAATCCGGTGGCGGATCGGCTGTTGCGCCATCGGTGAAGAACTTGACATCGCGCACGAATATGCAGCCAATATCGGGATCGTCATTAGGGCCAAGAGGCAGTCTGCGGTATCTAGCAATACTGCTGCGCATCTCTTCGAGGCTCGCCATCCCATTGGCCTCGCCAAGGATCTGCCAGGCTCTGGAAATCGGAAGCTTGGTTGCTCCGCTAAAGAATCCTCCACCAACAATCCGATTCTGCGGATACTTCGACTTGAAAAGGAACGGCTCGCCAATTTGGAGCGCGTGAAATCCACCGCCAGAAGGTCGCCAAAAGTTGACTTCGTCCAGGTGCGGACGTGCCGCGAGGAAGCGATGCCAGTTCCCGTCCGTAACTCCTACGAAGGCCTTCACCGCGAAGATTATTCACGTGAAGCCCGATGTTCGCCACTGCCGGTTCGGTCGCCCTTCGTAGCCAGCTTGCTGACCTCCCTCGCGGGCATGGCAGGGGTAGCCCGTTGAGGCCCCGAACGGCAGCCCACCCCGCGATCCTGCGTCACCCGCTGCCCGAACGCCGGCACCGCACCTGCCAACGAGCCATCAAACGCGGCCGACACAACTCCTACCGCGTCAAACGACTCACCGACAAGATCATCCGCCACTCCGGACCACCCGCACCCATCCTGGCCTGCCCCAAGAGCCTTATCTGAACGGCATTGGGCTATGAGGCACGCTCCCATTGGCGGGCTAGGTGCTCGGCGGCTGAGAGGAATGTCTCTAGGCCATCGTCAGTGACGCCTTCCAGGAGGTTCCAGACTAGGAGCATCTCTGTCTCGATGACTGTCTCGGTCGGTAGCTTCTCCATCTCCTCGGTGTTGCCGGAGCGTGCGGCCTGGATGAGGGTCTCGGCTGCTACGGGGTCGACGTCGAAGTTGGTGTGTCCGATGTTCTGGCGGGCGTCGGCGACGAAGCGGATCACGTCGTTGGTGGTGCTCGATGGGCCGAAGCGGTCCTGGACGGCGTTGTAGAAGGCGGCGGAGACGACCAGCCCGAAGCCATCCCAGCCGGCCTGGTCGAGCGCCGCGCAGCGCTCGCGGTAGGTCTCTGCGTCTCCCTTGATCATGAGTCGGATCAGGTCAAGATGGGCTGTCTGGACTGTCACGTCTCTCCTCGTTCTTCTTGCGTCCTGCGTCGAGCGCTTTCAGGCCGGCCGCGATCACGATGGCGCCGCCGACGATCACGGCTGAGGCGGCGTCACCGAAGTTCCCGGTCCCCTGCTGCGGTGCGGTCGGGGGAGTGCTGGACGGCTGGGATGTCGCTGTCGTGCCCTTGGGACGGGCTTCCTGGATGAAGTCGATGATCTTCTTGCCAGCGTTGCCGGCCTTCTCCGCGTTGTTGGTCACGGCCCGTGCGCCCTTGCCGAAGGCGTTGGAGCGTCGGGCGGCGTCCTGCACCAGTTGTTCCCCGCTTGGCATCGCGGAAGGTGCGTCAGCGGGAGAGACCGAACCGGGGGCGATGTGGTTGGCGTAGTCGATGATGTGCTGCCGGATCTCGTTGATCAGGCGGGCCATCTTGCCCGACTTGGCGCCGGCGATCTGGATCTCAGAGATCGCGGCCTTGATCTCCGGGTGCTCGCTGCCGCGACCTGCCTCCGTGTAGCGGGACAAGGCTTCGAGCGCGTCGGCTTGAGCGCGTCCTGCGGTGACGGCCGACGCGGCGAGCTGGTCCTGGGCGGCTCGGAGCTGGGCGACGATGTCGCCGATGCTTCCCGTCGCCATCAGATTCTCGCCGCGTAGCTGTTCGCGTGCTCGATCGCGGACTCGTACCGGCGGACGGTTCGCTCCAGCTCAAGCCGCAGCTCATTGAGCTTCCTGGACATTTGCGTGACGTGGTCGTGGGCGCTGTCATGGGTCACTCGTTGGGCGAGCATGCCAGCGTCGCGGGCCTCGGTGACGCCGCGTTCCAGGGTCTCGCGTCCCTGCTTGGCGGCCGTATTGCCTCGGCTGATCGTCTGCTTGACCTCGTCAATGTTCATCGCGACCGATCCTGCTGCCCGTCACCGGACGCACACTATCGGACATCGGCCAGGCGCTACAGGCCCAGCGTCGGCGGGAGCGGTGAGACGAGCGGCTATTCGGAGGACTCGGCTTTGACGTAGACACCTCGGCCTTGCTGGCCGTGGACGAGGTTGCGCTCGTGCAAGATCGAGACGGCGCGGTAGGCGGTCGCCACGCTCACGTCGAACTGGTCGGCCAGTTCCTTGGTGCTGGGCAGCTTCGTGCCGTTCGGCAGCTCTCCGCTCTTGATCTTTGCGGTGATCTCGTCCGCGATCCGTCTGTATTCGGCAGGTCCTGTGGGCATGACACCCCCTTGGTTCGGCTCTGCTATTCGATCACGCGGCTAGCTTGTGCAGCAAGTGACGTAGGTGCATAAAGTTGGGGGTTCACTTACGGAACAATCTGACGTATGTTGGTGGCGGCCAGGCCCCCTTGGTTCGGCAAACCGGTGGTCGGCCCCGTTCGGGTGGTACTCGCGCTGTTGCCCGGACGGCTTCGCGTTCCGGTGCTGTTCGGCGCCATGAGCAGCATCGGAACGCGGGGAGTGTGGCAGCGCGAGTGGGCTCCAGGCGTGCCGCGTCTGGATGGGTCGGGGTGGCGTCGGTGCTCCGGGGTGGTGGTCGGCCCGCCCCTGGCCCTCGACCGGCGTCACTCGGCGAGCCCGGCAACACAGGAGAGCTACAGCACGGGAGGGGAGTAGAAGGGCGGGACCGGCGGGTTCCTCCGGTCAGTCGCCCGCGAGGTTCGGGCGGTGCTCCCGGATCCACGCCTGGACGTCCGAGCGGCGCTAGATCGGTCCCTGGTCCAACTCCGCGAGCGGTGTGGGGAAGGTGCGCGAGCGGGTTACCACGTAGGCGCGCTGCCGGCTCACGCCGCCGAGCATGCGGCGAATTTCGCCTACGCCGACAAGATCGTGATCATTGCTCACGTCATGAACGTAAGTCGTTGTCGTTATGAGTTGACCTACGACTACGGCGCTGTCATCCTGGTGGGTACCAACACCACCGCCTCGTCCAGAACCGCCCCCAACTGAGCGGCTCTGTGGTCGTACTCGCCGATTGAGGCTGCGGTCGCAGGGCGGGTGGCCCGACCTCGCCTTCCCCCTATCCGGGGTCGGGCCGCCCTTCCACCCCGTTTCGACCCGTGATCCGTTGCACGTTCCGTGACCTCGAAGGGTGGTCTCTACCGTGCGCAGACTGCTTGACCTGCTGATACCCGGCCGCGTTTGGCGGCGTACCCGAAAGATCTCCGCTCTTGACGGGCGGGCCCGGCGGCCGGAACGACCTGCCGGCGCGGCCTCGGTGCGGCGGATGCCGAACGTGGGTGGCCACTACCGGTATGACCGGCCGGTGATCAGTCCGGGGCAGGTGCGGGGCCGGCGGTTCCCGGATCGGACCCGGCGTGGGTGCGACCCTCGGGAGGTGGGTGCCTTCCTGGACCTGGTCGCCGACGAGCTGGCGGCGCTGCGGGGGGAGTTGGCCACTACCCGGGATGAGAACCTGCGGATCAAGCAGGCGTTGCGCGACTGGCAGGGCCAGTTCCGGCGGCCGGGAGCGTGTGCGTGAGCGCGGCGGTGACGACGGTGGTGTGCGGCGGCTGCCACGGGTTGACCTTCGTGCAGCGGCCGTGTGACTGCCGCGACGGCGATGGCGAACGGGTCGACTACACCGGGCTGACGCTGCCGACGCGGGAGCACCGGCGGCCGTGGGCGGGCTGCCGGCAGTGCCGGGGTGTGGGCACCTACAGCCAGCCGTGCGTGGACTGCGGGCAGGTCGGGCGGCGGCGCGCGCAGCTCGTCTACACCGTGGCGAACCTGGACACCGGGCAGGTGGCGTCGGTGAACGTCGTACCCGGGGCGGTCGAACCGCTGCCCACCCCGGACGGGCGGTGGTGGCTGCCGCTCGGGCTGACCGTCACCGAACTCGCCGATCGGGTCGGGGTGGCCGCCGGCGCCCTGCGTGTGGCCGGCGGGCCGGACCTGGGCGATCCGCTGGCCACGGCCGGGGTGGTGCTGCCCCGCGACTGGCGGCCCGACCTGCCCACCGAACGCCGGCATCAGCTCGAAGCCGCCGCCATCGCCGCCGCCGGCCGCCCGCCGTGGCGGGTGCTGCTCGGCCAGACCAGTCCGCCGGAGCCGCCCGACCACGCCCGGATGCTCGGCCGGCTCTGCGCCCTGGCCGATCAGCTCCACCTCGACGTGGTGATCGAGGCGCGGCGCTCGGACGCCACCCGTACCGGGCTGAACTGGGACGTCCGGTTCGAGCTGCCCGGCGGCGGGGTGCCGGCCAACCCGTCGAACTGGGCCGCTCTGCTGGACGACGCCCTCGCGGCCGTCACGCCGGACAAGGCCGCCGCCGCACTGACCCGGGCCGCCCCCGACACCCCCGCGCACTTCCTGCACACCGACGCGGTGGCGGCCCGCCCGGCCGTGGGGATCAACGGCTACCTGAGTGCGCACGACGTCGACCAACTCGAACGGCGGATCATCGCCGACGTCGGGCGCGGGCTGGGCGCCCAGGCGATCTGGCGCAACCGGCACTGGTGGCACGTCACCCTGCAACCCGACCAGCCGGAGCCGACCGAGGTCGAGCTGCCCACCGGGCAGATCGCCCACCGGCTCGGCGACACCCTACGACGCGGCTGGGAACCACCCGTACCCCAGCACCGCGGCGACCCGATCCCCACCGCCGCCTGCCCGCGCTGCCCCGGCGGACCCGGCCACGACGGCGGCGACGACCGGCCCTACTGCCCCGACTGCCGAGGCACCGGCCAGATCCGGCTCGGCGCCGTCCTCACCATCACCGACCTGCGCGGCCGGTGCCTGCACCGCAACTGGCGACCCGACGACCAGACACCACCGGGCGCGGTGGTGGCCAGCTACGGCACCTCCGGCTCACCCGTGGTCCAACTCCCCACCCACTACCGAGTCGGACCCCTGGCGGCCACCTTCGACGTACGCCCCACCGACCTCACCGACATCGACGGTGAACGGGTCCTCGACCAGCACCTACGCGACGGGATCGTGCACGTCCTCGCCCCCGCCACCGACCCGGTCACCAGCTACCTCGCCAAGGCGACGGTTGGTCGGCCCGGTGCCCGGGTCATCGTGCGCGCCAACGACTGGGACGGACCCGGACTCGACGACCTGGCCCGGTTCGTCGTCGGCCTCGGCCTCGGCATCGAGATCACCGCCGTCGACCACCGCCACAACACCGGCAAACCACACCTGCTGCAGGGCGAGAGCTGGTCCGTCCGCATCGTCGACCCCGACCAGCCGATCGAACCCGACCCCGTCCCCACCAGCCCTGGACCGGCCGCCGCCGTCGCGTCCTGCCTGCGTTCCCTGGCCAGCGCCCTGGACGCGGTCACCCCCACCGACCCCGAACAACCCATCCGCGTCCCCCAACAACCCACGACCACCGGTCCCGCTCCGCACCCCGCCGGCCTCATCCCCCGGGTACGCCAACTCGCCGCCCACTACCCCGGCCGGCTCGCCACCATCCGCCTCGACCCCACCGGCCACCGCACCGCCCTCACCGAATGACCCGCCCGGCCGGGAACTAGCGCGTATCGGCGGACGACTATGTCTGCGAGTCGGCCCGCGTGGGCGACACCAACGATGAGGAGCAGCCGATGGATCGCCGGAACGTACTTCGGGCCACGGTCACCGCCGGAGCGGTCGCGGGAGGTGCGGTACTGATGCCGGAAACCGCCCCGGCTGCGCCACGCTTCACCCCCACCCGGCCGCTGCGGGTGCAGATCGTCACGTTCGGCGGAGTCGAGGAGATGGACTTCATCGGCCCGATCGAGGTGTTCGGCATGGCGAAGGGCATCGGCGGCGGGACGATCACCACAAGCATGGTGACGGTCGACGGCGACGACCCGGTCACCGCCTTCCACGGCTGCCAGGTCGGACCGGTCGAGCGGTGGGCGCCGCGCCAGGCGGACGTGCTGCTCGTACCCGGTGGTGGTTATCGCCGGGCTGACACGCCGGGCGTGCTCTACGAGATCGAGCGGGGGGTCGTGCCCGCCGCGATCGCCGCCGCCGAACGACGTGGGCTGACCATCGCGGGCGTCTGCACCGGGACCATGCTGCTCTCCGCCGCCGGCCTGACCGCCGGCCGGCCGTGCATCACCCACCACCGGGCGGTCGAGGACCTGCGCGCCCAGGGCGGTGTCATCACCGAGGCGCGGGTCGTCGACGACGGCGATCTGGTCACCGCCGGTGGCGTCACGTCGGGGTTCGACCTGGCGCTCTGGCTCGTCGAGCGGTTCCTCGGCGCCGACCTCGCCGTCCAGGTCGAACAGGTGCTGGAGTACCAGCGGCGCGGCACCGTCTGGCGACGCTGACCACCGCCGGCCGGCAGGCCTGCCCGATCAGGTGCTCTGCAGCGCGGCCTTGCGGTAGGCGAGCAGGCCCGCGACCAGACCCGCGACCCCGAGCAGGATGCCGGCCACGCCGGTTCGGTTCGTTCCGTCCTCGGCGGGCGCCTCGACGGCCTCGGGAGCCGGGGCTTCGACGGCCTCGTCGGTCGCCGCCGCCAACTGCAGCACGGCCGCCGGGTTCGCCGGCTCCTCGCCACCGGCCACTGGGACCTCGATCCAGCGCACCACATCGCCGTCCTCGTACGTCTGCAGGGCCTTGAACACCACCTGCTCGGCCTCCGGCAGCGGCCCGAGGTACACCTCGAACTCCTCGAACTGGCCCGGCCCGATCGCGACGCCGTCAGCCGCCGTCCAGACGATCTTGGTGACCGCCTCGGTGACCACCCCGTCGGCCGTCTCGACCGGCGCGGGCAGCGCGCCCCGGGTGGTGACCACGGTCCAGCCGGGCAACGGCTTGACCGAGACGCTGGCGATCGGGGTGTCGGTGGGCAGGTTGATCTCCACGACCGTGGTGCCGGCGTCCTCCTTCTCGTTCGGCACCCGGAACGCCGCCTTCGTGTAGCCGCCCGGGGTCGCGTCGGTCGCGGTGACCGAGACGTGTGCCGACGCCGGGCCACCGGAGCCGAGGACGACGGTGGCGGTGATGCCCGCGATGACGGTCGCGCGTAGGAGCAGAGAGCGGCGCATGAATCGGTCCTTGTCGTCGATCAGGTCGGTCCGGGAGTAGTCGGTGGGGAGATCTGAAAAGTTCCCGGGAACCGGCAAGCCGATCCGGCCGACTACTCATACGGACGCCACTGCTCTGCATTGACGTCCGTCGACGCTTCGGTCGGTGGGGACCGCGGGTGTCGGCCGCCCGCGTGCCACCGACACCTTCGAGGAACAGCAGATGACCGTCACCGACGTAGTCGAGCCGCAGCCGAGCACGATCCCGGCCCGGGCGCCGAGCCGGCGTCCTACCGGAGCCTTCGGGGCGCTGCTGCTCCGCCTGCACTTCTACGCGGGGGTGTTCGTCGCCCCGTTCATCGCGGTCGCGGCGCTCACCGGCCTCATCTACTCGACGGCCCCCCAGTGGGACCGGGCCATCCACGGCGAGCAGCTCTACGTCGACGCCCCGGCCGGCGCGACCGCGCTGCCGGTGGCCGACCAGGTCGCCAGGGCGATCGACGCCCACCCGGAGGGCACCTTCACCGCCGTCCAACCCGGACAGGACGGCACCACCACCAGAGTGGTCTTCTCGGTCCCCGAGATGGAGGGCAAACAGCACACCGTCTACGTCGACCCCTACAGCGGCGACGTCAAAGGCACCCTGACGACCGTCTTCGGCGGCGCCCCCACCTCCACCTGGCTGGGAGACCTGCACTCCGGCCTGCAACTCGGCGACCCCGGCCGGCTGTACTCGGAGTTCGCGGCGAGCTGGCTCTGGGTGCTGGCGCTCGGCGGCCTGGTCCTGTGGTGGCGCCGGCGCCGCAGCGTCAAGAAGATGTTCGCACCCGAGCTGTCGGCAAAGAAGGGCGTACGCCGCACCCGCGGCTGGCACGGCGCCGTCGGCGTGTGGCTCGTCGTCGGCATGCTGATCCTCTCGGCCACCGGCCTCACCTGGTCGCAGTACGCCGGCGCCAACTTCGGCCTCGCCCTCGACGCGCTTGACGGCCGTACGCCGGTCCTGCCGACCGCCATCGACGGCGCGGAACCGGCACCCGCGTCCGGCGGCCACCACGGCGGCGGCGCTGAACCCGGCACCGAGGCGCCGGTCGACCTGGCGCAGGCCGACACCGTCCTGACGGTCGCCCGCGACAACGGCTTCACCGGACCCATCGAGATCTCGCCGCCGGAGTCGGCGGGGTCGGCCTGGTCGGTCGCCGGCATCGACTACCGCTGGCCGGTCGACCTGGACCGGATCGCCGTCGACCCGGCCACCAGCCAGGTGGTGTCCCGCAGCGACTTCGCGGACTGGCCGTTGCTCGCGCAGTTGAGCAGCCTCGGCATCCAGGCGCACATGGGCGTCTTGTTCGGGGTGGTCAACCAGCTCCTGCTCGCCGCGCTCGCCATCGGGCTGATCTGCCTCATCGTCTGGGGCTACCGGATGTGGTGGCAGCGCCGCCCCACCCGCGCCGACCGTCGCGCCCTGGTCGGCACCGCACCGGCCCGGGGCGGCTGGATCGGGCTGCCCGCGTGGGCGATCGTGGTCGGCGTACCGGTGATCGTCGCCCTCGGCTGGGCGCTGCCGATGTTCGGTATTCCGCTGGCCGTCTTCCTGGTCACGGACGTCATCGTCGGCGCCGTCCAGGACCAGCGCCGCCGGTCCGCGCCCATCTCGCCAGCGCCCACCGGCACCACCGGAAGGCGCTGACGCAACGCCTTGACCCCGTCGGCCCAGTCGCATATCGCTTGCTGAGGATCCAGTAGATCCTGTGGTGGTGGGCGGCTGCGAGCCGTGCTGGCGCATTGCAACAAATCTGCATGTCTCGACCCTTGCGTCATGGGTAAGCGCTTTCCTAACCTGATGTTTCACAGCTGTTTCGGTCCCATGGCCGGTCGGGGATGCAGACCTGCGCGGCGTGGCCACTGTCCCGCCGCGCGCTCAACTCCTGAGGAGTTCGAAGTGGGAAAGAGAGTGAAGCTCAAGCTCCTGGCCGGTGGCGCCGCGGTGGTCACGGTGGCCGCGGTCGTCGCGACCCTGCCGATGACCCAGGTGTCGGCCGCCGAGACGAACC
Organism: Solwaraspora sp. WMMD1047; assembly: GCF_029626155.1. Classification (NCBI taxonomy): domain Bacteria; kingdom Bacillati; phylum Actinomycetota; class Actinomycetes; order Micromonosporales; family Micromonosporaceae; genus Solwaraspora; species Solwaraspora sp. WMMD1047. Next base: position 504,114 of record NZ_JARUBL010000001.1, read on the forward strand.
TGAGCCTCGGTGCCGGCGCCGACGGCTCCAGCAAGGCCAGCGGAACCAGCTACGGCAACGTGATCGACGGCGACATGAGCAGCTACTGGTCACCGAACGGCTCGACCGGCCGCATCTCGGTCAAGTGGGGCTCGGCCACCACCGTAGGCGCGATCAACATCCGCGAGGCGGCCGGCGCTGTCGGGGCCATCGGGTCCTGGCGGGTCGTCAACAACGACAACGGCGCCGTCCTGGCCACCGGCAGCGGGGCCGGCACCATCACCTTCACCGGCACCTCGCTGCGCAAGATCAATTTCGAGATCACCAGCTCAAGTGGCACACCGCGGGTTGGCGAGTTCGAAACCTACGCCTCGACGACCACCCCACCGACCACGCCGCCGCCGACGACCGGGCAGCCGACCACGCCCCCACCGACCACGGCACCACCGACCACACCCCCACCGTCGAGCAATGCGCTGTACGTCTCGCCGACCGGCACCGACGGCGCGGCCGGCACGGTCTCGAACCCGACCACGCTAACCTCCGCGATCACCCGGATCGCCCCCGGCGGCACGATCTACCTGCGCGGCGGCACCTACCGCTACTCGCAGACCATCACCATCGAACCGGGCAACAACGGCACGTCAAGCGCGCGCAAGAAGATCTTCGCCTACCAGGGCGAGACCCCGGTGCTGAACTTCTCGGCCCAGTCCGAGGACCCGGCGAACCGCGGGCTGGCCCTCGGCGGCTCGTTCTGGCACGTCAACGGCATCGTCGTCGAGCGCGCCGGCGACAACGGCATTCTCCTCGCCGGCAACAACAACATCATCGAACGTACGGTGACCCGCCACAACCGCGACTCCGGGCTCCAGTTGTCGCGGCTGGTGGCCGGCGCGCCCAGCAGCCAGTGGCCGTCCAACAACCTCGTGGTCAGCACCGTGTCACACGACAACGTCGACTCCGACGGCGAGGACGCGGACGGCTTCGCCCCGAAGCTCACCGTCGGTCCCGGTAACGTCTTCCGCTACACGGTGGCCCACAACAACATCGACGACGGCTACGACCTCTACACCAAGACCGACACCGGGCCGATCGGCGCGGTGACCATCGAGGACTCCCTGGCGTACGACAACGGCACGCTCAGCAACGGCGGGCAGGCCGGCAACGGCGACCGCAACGGCTACAAGCTCGGCGGCGAGGACATCGGGGTCAACCACACGATCCGCCGCAACGTCGCCTACCACAACGGCAAGCACGGGTTCACCTACAACCGCAACCTCGGCACGATGACGGTGTCGAACAACGTCGGCATCGGCAACACCGAACGGAACTTCAACTTCGACGGCGGTTCCTCGGTCTTCCGGAACAACACGTCGTGCAACAGCGGATCGACCGACCGGATCGTCGGCAACTCCGACAGCTCGAACCAGTTCTGGTCCGGCTCCAACGGATCCCGGTGCTCCCAGTACTCGGGCGCCCTGGGCTGGTCCTTCGCCTCCGACGGCCGGCTCGTCGTGACCTTCGGCGGCCGCCCGGTGACACCCTGACCCGCCGCCAACCTGAGCGCCCGACGGGCATGGCGACATGCCCGCCGGGCGCCCGGGGTACGGCCGCCGGCCGGCTGGACTGACAGGTCGGCCGACGAATTATCGAGTACGCCCGGAGATGAGCACTCGGCTACCCTGGGTGCCCGGATGCGGACTCGATCGGAGCGGTGATGCGTCTCGGGATCCTCGGCCCGCTGCTGATCGGCGACGGTGCCGCGCGCATCACCGCCGGTCGGGACCGGGTCGTGCTCGCGATGCTGCTGCTGCGCGCCGACCGGGTGGTGCCGATCGACGACCTGGTCGACGCGGTCTGGGAGGACAACCCGCCCGACACCGCCCGCGGCCAACTGCAGACCTGCGTCTCCCGGCTGCGCCGGACGCTGGCCGCGGCGGGTCTGCCCGCCGGGGCGATCGCCACCGACCCGGCCGGCTACCTGCTCCGACTCGAACCCGGGCTGAGCCTCGACGCGCTCACCTTCACCGGGCTGGTCCGCCGGGCGCAGGACGCCGAGGGCGCCGGCCGGCTGGCCGAGGCGGCCAACCTGTTCCGTACCGCCCTGGACCTGTGGCGCGGACCGGCCCTGGCCGGAATCACCGCCGCCGCGGTACGCCGGGCCGCCGCCGCCCTCGACGAGCAGCGCCTGTTGGCCGTCGAGGACTGGCTGGAGGTGGAGCTGCGGCTCGGCCGGGACCGGGACCTGCTCGGCGAGCTGACCGATCTGGTCGACCGGCAACCGCTGCGGGAACGGCTGCGCAGCCAGCTGATGCGGGCGCTGTGCGGGGCGGGCCGGCAGGCGGAGGCGCTGGCGGTCTACCGGCGCGGCCGGGAACTGCTCCGCGAGGAGCTGGGCGTCGAGCCGGGTCCGCTGCTGCAGGAGACCCACCGCCGGGTGCTGGCCGGGGAGATCGGGGTGGCTGGCGACCGTCGGGAACACCCGCCGGTACGCGCTTTGCCCCGGTCCATCTCGGACTTCACCGGCCGCGACGACGAGGTGGCGCGGCTCACCAAGGAGGTCGACGAGGCCGGCGTCGACGGCAGCGTCGTCCAGGCCATCGACGGGATGCCGGGCAGCGGCAAGACCACCCTCGCGTTGCACGTCGCCGGGCTGCTGGCCCACCGGTTCCCGGACGCGCACCTCTACCTCGACCTGCGTGGCCACAGCCGGGACAGCCCACTGTCGCCGAGCGCCGCGCTCGCGGCGCTGCTGCGCCAAATCGGCGTACCGGGGGACCGGATCCCGGCCTGCCTCGAGGACCGGGTGCTGCTGTGGCGCGGTGAGCTGGCCGTCCGCCGGGTGCTGCTGGTGCTGGACAACGCGGCCAGCCCGGCCCAGGTCAGTCCGCTGCTGCCGACCGGACCGGGCTGCCTGACGCTCGTCACCAGCCGGCGGCGCATGATCGGGTTGGACGGCGTGCGGCCCAGGTCGCTGGCGGTGCTGGCGCCGACCGAGGCGGTGGAGCTGCTGGCCCGGGTGGCCGGCACCGACCGGGTCCGGTCCGAGCCGGCCGCGGCCGCTGAGGTGGTGCGCCGCTGCGGCTACCTGCCGCTGGCGATCCGGCTGGCCGGAGCCCGGCTGGCGCACCGTCCACAATGGCTGGTCGCCGACCTGCTGGCCCGGTTGGGCGACGACGGGCCGGTGCTGGCCGAGTTCGCGGTCGAGCACCGACGGCTGGTGGACGCCTTCGCGCTGTCGTACGCGCAGCTCACCGAGCCGGCCCAGCGGACGTTCCGGCTGCTCGGCTGCTTCCCGGGTACGGAGTTCGAGGCACCGGTGCCGGCCGCGTTGACCGGCCTGACGCTGCCGGCCACCCGGGAGGCGCTCACCGAACTCGTCGACGCGCACCTGGTGGACGAACCGGCGGCCGGTCGGTTCCGGCTGCACGACCTGGTCCGGGCGTACGCCGCCGAGCTGGTCAGCGGCGACCCGGACGACGGGCGGCGGCGAATCGCCCGGCATCACCTTCTCGACCTGTACCTGCACGTCGCGGCCCGGTTCAGCAGGGTGCTGGAACCGGAGACAGGGCAGGCGCCCTTTGTCTCGGTGGCGCCGTTGCGGCCGGAACTGGTGGACGGGTGGGCCGCGTGCGTCGGTCGGGACTGGCTCGGCGCCGAGCGGGTCAACCTGGTCACGCTGGTCACCGCCGCGGCCGAGCACGGCTTTCCCGAGTACGCCTGGCAACTCGCCCGGGCGCTCTGGCGGCACCTGTTCGTGTCGGGCCACTTCGACGAGATCATCACCACCCACACCGAGGGGCTGCGGGCCGCCGCGGTCCTCGGCGACGAGCGGGCGACCGCCAGCATGCGCAACTATCTGGCCTCCGCCTACTACCGGCTCGGCCAGTACCAGCGGGCGATCGACCTGCTCCGGCCGGCGGTTGCGATCCGGGAGCGGCTCGGTGACCAGGCCGGGCAGGTCGGCGCGCTGCACAACGTGGCCATCTCCTGGATTCTGCTGGGTCGGATGGCGGAGGCCGAGGCCGCGCTGGACCGGGGGATGGAGCTGGCCCGGCGGGGCGCCGAGACGGCGGGGATGCCGCAGGCGCTACGGAACGTCGGCGGCTTCTACAACGAGGTCGGCCGGCACCTGGCGGCGCTCACCGTGCTGCGGCACGCGCTGTTCCTGTACCGGCAGCTGGGCAGCCGGGCCGGTCTGGCGAACTCGCTGGGGGAGCTGGGGCTGACGTACGCCCGGCTGGGTGACCACCGGCGGGCCGGGCCGCGGCTGCGGCTGGCCCTGCGGCTGCAGCGGACGATCGGTAACCGGTTCGGTGCCGCCGAGCTGCTCAACGAGATCGGTGCCCTGGAGTGCGCGCTGGGCCGCCCGCAGGAGGCGCTGGCCCGGTACCGGGAGGCGCTGGTGATCATGCGCACCATCGACGTGGCGGGCGAGTGCGCCTCCTACAACGGACTCGGCGCTGCCCTGCTCGACCTCGGTGACGTGGGCACCGCGCTGGACATGCACCGCCAGGCGCTGCGGCGGGCGACGGCGATCCAGCATCCGCGCGAGCAGGCGCGGGCACTGGCCGGCATCGGCGCCTGCCTGCGCGGCACCGACCCGGTGACCGCCCGCTCCCACTACGTCCGGGCGTTGGTGCTCTTCGAGCAGATCTGCTCGCCGGAACGGCCGGCGGTGCGGCGCCGGATCGCCGAGCTGACGCCGCCGGGGACCGGCTGACCACCGAGCCGGCCGCCGCCCGATCACCGGGCCAGGCCCGGTGACTGCCGAGCCGCCCGCAGGCCGGGGCCGGCTGAAGCCGACCGTCCGCCGTGTACTTGTCACCGTCGGGCGCCGGGGTGGGCGTCGGCCGTCAGCACCCGGTCCCAGGCGGCGATGGCGGCCTCGGCGATGGCGGTGAGGGACTTGCCGGTCCCGCCGTCGCGGGCCCGCATCGCCATCCCGAGCGTGACCGCGTGGTAGAACTCGGCGACCGCCTCGGTATCGGTGCCGGCCGGCAGATCGCCGTCGGTGACGCCGCGGTCGAGCCGGTCGCGCAGGTCGGCGCGGTCGGCCCGCCGGCAGTCGGCCAGGAACGCGCGGACCGGGTCGTTCCCGGCGCTGATGGTGGCCGCGGCCAGCACCACCAGGCAGCCGGTCGGTCGGTCCGGCCGCACGTACGCGGCGGCGAAGTGTCGCAGCAGCCCGGCGATCGCGGCGCGGGCGGTGCGGGCGTCCCGTAGCACCTGCCGGGGGATGGCTCCCTCGACCTCGTTGTAGTGCGCGACGGCCGCCCGGAAGAGGGCCTCCTTGCTGTCGAAGGCGGCGTAGAGGCTGGGGGAGGCGATCCCCATCGCGGTGGTGAGGTCGCCCAGCGAGGCGCCCTCGTAGCCGCGTCGCCAGAAGACCTCCATCGCGCGTTCCAGGGCGACGGCGCGGTCGAAGCCGCGCGGCCGTCCCCGGTTCGCCGCCGCCGTCACGCCGCGAAGCCGCCGTCGACGGAGATCGAGGCGCCGGTGATGTAGCGGCCGCCGGGGCCGGCGAGGTGGCGCACCGTCGCCGCCACCTCGGCCGGTTCCGCGTACCGGCCCAGCGCGATGAAGTCGCGTTCGGCGGCGGCCTCCGTGCTGTCCGCCGGGTTCATCTCGGTGTCGGTGGAGCCGGGGTGGACCAGGTTGACCGTGATGGCGCGTCCGCCGAGGTCCCGGGCCAGGCCGCGGGTCAGCCCGACCAGCGCGCTCTTGCTCATCGCGTAGAGGGCCACCCCGGGGTAGGGGACCCGTTCGACGAGGCAGCTGCCGATGTTGATGACCCGTCCGCCGTCGGCCAGGTGCCGCAGCGCGGCCTGGGTCGCCACGAAAACCCCCCGCACGTGTACGCCGAGCGTGTGGTCCAGTTCGGCCAGCGAGGTGTCCTCGATCGACCCGTACGGGAAGACGCCCGCGTTGTTGACCAGGATGTCCAGCCGGTCGAGGGTGCCGGCGGTCTGGTCGACGGCGGCGGTCACGGCGGCCGGGTCGGCGTTGTCGGCGGCGATCGCGACCGCCTTGCGGCCGAGCGCGGTGATCTGGTCGACGACCCGGTCGGCCCGGTCGGCGCGATTGAGGTAGGTGAGCGCCACGTCGGCGCCGTCGCGGGCCAGCCCGAGGGCGATCGCCGCGCCGATGCCGCGGCTGCCCCCGGTCACCAGCGCGACCTTGTTGGCGAGTGGGCCCTTTTCTGTATCGATCGACACAGAAATCAGGCTAGCAGACGTCAGATCCGATACCGGTAGCCGGCCAGCGCCGCCATCCGGACCAGCACCTGGCGTTCGGGACCCGGGTCGCCGTCGCCGGCGAGCTCGACGCCGCGCAGTGAGAGCCACTCCAGGGCCGGATGCAGGGCCGTCTCCGGTGCCATCTCGGTGACCCGAAGAGTCAGCGGACCGCTGCCGTAGCAGTAGTCGGATTCACGGAGCCGGAGCACGTCCCCGACTCTGGGCATGGTCGCCGGCCGGGCCGGCTGTCGTGTGTCCATCCTGGCCTCCCCGGACCTGCCCGAGGTCCGCTCCGCTTGTCGCCCGTGTCTGGCGGCGAATGCTGCTCGACCGGTGCGACCACCGGCTGAGCCGGCAGGCGCACCGCCCCCGTCGTGCCTGCGGTACCGAGTTGCCATTTACCCGACCCGATCATCGACGACCGCGCTCTCGTTTCGCTGCCACCTCGCTATCGTCCGGTTCCTCGTCTCCGCGGACACCGGGATACGCTCGGCATCGATGCGGATCCGGTCGGGAGCTGAGATGCGATTCGGGATCCTCGGCCCGCTGCTGATCGGCGGTGGCGAGGCGACGGTCACGGCTGGTCGGGACCGGGTGGTCCTCGCCATGCTGCTCCTGCACGCCGGCCGGATGGTGCTCGTCGACGAGCTGGTGGACGCGATCTGGAGCGTGGACCCGCCGACCACCGCCCGGGGCCAGGTGCAGACCTGCGTGTCCCGGCTGCGCCGGGTGCTGACCGCGGCCGGCATCCCGGCGTCCGTGATCGGCACCGACCCGGCCGGGTACCGGTGCGACCTCGGACCCGACGAACTCGACGCCCGGGTGTTCGACCGGCTGGCGGACGAGGGCCGGTCGGCGGCAGCCGCGGGCGACCTGCGGATGGCCCGGGAACGCTACCGCGCGGCGCTGGCGCTCTGGCGCGGACCGGCGCTGGCCGGCATCGGCGGCCACCGGATCCGGCACGGCGCCGCCCTGCTCGACGAGCGCCGGCTGGTCGCGACCGAGGAGTGCGTGGACGTCGAACTCGCCCTCGGCCTGGCCCGCGAACTGGTCGGCGAGCTGAGCCAACTGGTCGAGGAGCAGCCGCTGCGGGAGCGGCTGCGGGTCCGGCTGATCCGGGCGCTGCACCAGGCCGGCCGTCCGGCGGACGCGCTGGCGGCGTACCGGGACGGCCGGCGGTTGCTCGTCGACGAGCTGGGCATCGAACCCGGCCCCGAGCTGCGGGAGGCGCACCAGGCGGTGCTGGCCGGCGACCCGCGGGCGGCGGCGCCCGACCCCGGCACCGGCCGGCGGATCCGCTGCCTGCCCCGGGCGGTCGGCGACTTCACCGGCCTGCGGGACGTGCTCGACCGCGTGCTCGCCCTGACCGCCTCGCCCGACGCGACGGCACCCGTGCAGGTCATCGACGGGATGGCCGGCAGCGGCAAGACCACCCTGGCGGTGCACATCGCCAACCTGGTCTCGGCGCGCTACCCGGACGCCTCGCTCTTCGTCGACCTGCACGGGCACAGCGAACGCGGCCCGCTGGAGCCCGGCGCGGCGCTCACCACCCTGCTGCGCCAGCTCGGCGTCGCCGGCGAGGCGATCCCCGCCGACCTGGACGAACGGGCCGCGCTCTGGCGCTCGGAGCTGGGCGGCCGGCGGGCGGTGCTGGTGCTCGACAACGCCGCCGGCACCGACCAGGTACGCCACCTGCTGCCGGCCACCGGCGACTGCCTCACCCTGATCACCAGCCGGCACCGGCTGTCCGGACTGGACGGGGTGCGGACCGAGTCGCTGCGGCTGCCCACCACCGAGGAGGCCGTCGACCTGCTGGCCCGGATCGTCGGCGACCGGGTCCGGCACGAGCCGGAGGCCGCCGCGCTGGTGGTGCACCGCTGCGGCCGGCTGCCGTTGGCCATCCGGCTGGCCGGGTCCCGGCTGGCGCACCGCCCCAGCTGGCAGGTCGCCGACCTGGCCGCCCGGCTCCGGTTGGACGGGCAGCGGCTCGGCGAGCTGACCGCCGAACACCGGTCGGTGGCCGGCGCCTTCCAACTCTCCTACGACCACCTGCCCGAGCCGGCCCGCCGACTGTTCCGGCTGCTCGGCCTGCACCCCGGCGACCGCTTCGACGCCTACGCGACGGCGGCGCTGGCCGGCCTGCCGCTGCCGGAGGCCCGCCGGCTGCTCGACGAACTCGTCGACCGGCACCTGCTGGAGGAACCGGTGGTTGGCCGGTACCGGCTGCACGACCTGGTCCGGGAGTACACCGAGGGCCTGATCGCCGAGCTGCCGGCGGCGGAGCGGACGGCCGCCGTCACCGGGCTGCTCGACTACTACCTGCACGCCACCGCCACGGTGACCGCCGTGCTGGAGTCACCGTCGTCCCGGCAGGGTTTCGAACCGGGCGAGCCCGGCCGGCCTGACCTGGTCAGCGCCGACCTGGCCGGCTCGCTGGAGTGGCTGGAGGTGGAGCGGCCGAACCTGACCGCGATGGTCCGGTTCGCGGTCGCCGAGAATCAACTCCGGTACGCGCACCTGATCGCCCGCGCCGCGTGGCGCTTCTACTACCAGCGCTGCTACCACGACGACCTGATCGACACCCACCGGCGCGGGCTGGCGGCCGCCCAGCAACTCGGGGACGCCCGGGCGGTGGCCACCATGCGCAACTTCCTGGCCAGCGGCTACTTCCGGGCCGACCAGCAGGAACTGGCGATCGAGCAGCTCATCGCCCTGCTGGAGGTGCACCAGCGCGACGGCGACCAGGCCGAACTGGCCCGCACCCTGCTCAACCTCTCCATCCCGTACACCTATCTCGGGCAGTTCGACACCGCGCTGCGGCACTGCACGGCGGCGCTCCAGCTCCGTCGGCGTACCCAGGACATGCCCGGGTTGTCGCACGCCCTCACCGCCCTGGCCGACGCCAACCTGCGGATGGGTCGGTTCGACGTGGCGTTGGCCTGGGGACGGCGTTCGTTGCAACTCGCCTGCGAGCTGAGGGTGACCGCGCACCGGGGGGTGATCCTGACAAACGTCGGAGCGGCCCGGGTCCGGCTCGGCCACTACCGGCCGGCGTACCGGCTGTTGCGGGCGGCGTTGATCTACATGCGGCGCAGCGGCAACCGGTTCGGCGAGGGTGAGGTCCTGCACGACCTCGGGCTGGCGCTGTACGGCCTGGGCCGCCCCGACGAGGCGGTCCGGATGTACCGGGAGGCGCTGGAGACGATTCGCGGAGTCGGCAACCACTGCCGCCTCACCGAGCTGCGCAACTCGCTGGCAACGGCGCTGCGTCAGGTCGGCGAGTCGGACGAGGCGCTGCGGCTGTTCCTGGACGTGCTCGCCGAACCGGCGACCGGGCGGTACCCGCTGGAGCGGGCCCGCGCGCTGGAGGGGGTCGGCGACTGCCTCGCCGCCACCGACCCGGACGCCGCCCGGCGGCACTGGCAGGAGGCGCTGCGCACCTACCGGGAGCTGGACCGCCCGGAGCAGGTCCGGGTCGCCTCCCGGCTGGCCGGTGGCGCAGATCATCTGCGGGTGGGCTGAGCACGGGGCAGGATGGAACCCGTGACGACACCCGAGGCGACCGGCTACCGGATCGAACGCGACACGATGGGCGAGGTGGAGGTGCCCGCCGACGCGCTCTGGCGGGCGCAGACGCAGCGCGCGGTGCAGAACTTCCCGATCTCCGGACGCGGCCTGGAGCCCGCCCACATCCGGGCGCTGGCCCAGATCAAGGGCGCTGCCGCGATGGTCAACGCCGACCTCGGGGTGCTCGACGCCGACGTGGCCGGGGCGATCGCCACCGCCGCCGCGCACGTCGCCGCCGGCGGCTACGACGACCAGTTCCCGATCGACGTCTTCCAGACCGGCTCCGGCACCTCCTCGAACATGAACGCCAACGAGGTGATCGCCACCCTGGCCGCCCGCGAGCTGGGCCGGCCGGTGCACCCCAACGACGACGTCAACGCCTCCCAGTCCAGCAACGACGTCTTCCCGTCGTCGATCCACCTGGCCGCCACCCAGGCCGTCCTGCACGACCTGGTACCCACCCTGACCCACCTCGCCGACACCCTCGACACCAAGTCCGAGGAGTTCGCGACGGTGGTGAAGGCCGGCCGCACCCACCTGATGGACGCCACCCCGGTCACCCTCGGTCAGGAGTTCTCCGGGTACGCCGCCCAGGTCCGCTACGGCGTCGAGCGGGTGGAGTCGGCGCTGCCCCGGCTGGCCGAGCTGCCGCTCGGCGGCACCGCCGTCGGCACCGGCATCAACACCCCGGCCGGCTTCGCCCCGGCGGTGATCGCCAAGCTGCGCGAGCTGACCGACGTGCCGGTCACCGAGGCCCGCAACCACTTCGAGGCGCAGGGCGCCCGGGACGCGCTGGTGGAGACCTCCGGGCAGCTCAAGACCATCGCCATCGGCCTCTACAAGATCGCCAACGACATCCGCTGGATGGGCTCCGGCCCGGTCGCCGGCCTGCGCGAACTGCAACTGCCCGACCTGCAACCCGGCTCCTCGATCATGCCGGGCAAGGTGAACCCGGTGGTCTGCGAAGCGGTCCGGCAGATCGCCGCCCAGGTGGTCGGCAACGACGCCACGGTCGGCTTCGCTGGCTCCCAGGGCGACTTCGAACTCAACGTGATGCTGCCGGTGCTGGCCCGCAACCTGCTGGAGTCCATCCGGCTGCTGGCCGCCGGCAGCCGACTGCTGGCCGACCGCTGCGTGGCCGGCCTGGTCGCGAACGTCGAGGTCTGCCTCGCGTACGCCGAAGGCTCGCCGTCGATCGTCACCCCGCTGAACCGGCACCTCGGCTACGACGAGGCCGCCGCCATCGCCAAGGAGGCGCTCGCCTCCGGCCGGACCATCCGCGAGGTGGTGCTGGCCCGCGGCCACGTCGACGAGGGCCGGCTGACCCAGGAGGAACTCGAAACCGCGCTCGACGTGCTCCGCATGACCCACCCCTGACCGCCTAGCCTGAAGCGGTGCTGACCGCTGTCGTCTTCGACGCCGACGAGACGCTTGTCGACCTCAGACCGGCGGTGACGGCCGGGCTGGAGGTCGTACTCGGGGAGATGCGGCGGCTGACCCCGGCGGCGGCCGAGGTTTCCCTCGCGGACCTGGAGTCCGACTGGGGTGCCGTCTTCGGCGCCATGGCGGCCGAGCCGGTCATGCGGATCCGGCGGGCGGCGCTGGCCCGCTCCCTGGACCGGGTCGGGCTCGGGGCCGAACTGGACCGGGTCGCCGAGCTGTTCTTCGCCCGGCGGTTCGCGCTGACCCGGCCGTTCGCCGACGCGCTGCCCGCCCTGGCCGTGCTGCGCGAACGCCACCTGCTCGGCTACGCCACCAACGGCAACAGCCGCACCGACCGCGTCGGCCTGGCCGGTCAGTTCGCCTTCGAGGTGTACGCGCACGAGGACGGCGTACCGAAGAAGCCCGCGCCCGGCTTCTTCGCCGCCGTCCGGGCGGCGGTCGGCGCGGTGCCGGCGGCCTCCATCGTGTACGTCGGCGACTCGCCCAGCCACGACGTGGTCGGCGCCCAGGCGGCCGGACTGCGTGCGATCTGGCTCAACCGGGCCGGGCTGCCCCGACCGCCCGGCCTGCGCCCCGACGCCGAGGTGCAGTCGCTCACCGAGCTACCGGATGTCCTCAGTGAAATTACGGAAAGTCATGCCGGTCGAGCTGCGTCAATTCCGTCCCCCACTGGCGCGGCGTCGCAACATCGGGTGTGATGACTCCGATCCCTTCAACGGAAGGAACTTGGAGTGAGCAGACGCTTCACCGCCGGTGCCGTCGCGACCGCGACCGCACTGGCACTTCTGGCGACCGTGCCGGCCGGCTCGGCGACCGCCGCGCCCACCGACACCGCCGCCGAATACACGGTGGTGGCCGAGGACGGTGTCGCCGCCGCGACGGCCGTCGCCGCGATCGAGGCGGCCGGCGGCACCGTGGTCGGACGCACCGACGACGTCGGCCTGTACCAGGTGGTGAGTGACCGGACCGACTTCGCCGCCCGCGCCACCGCCAGCACCGCCCTGATCGGCGCCGCCGAGAAGGAAGCCATCGGGTACGCCCCCCGGCAGCGCCACGACCGGGTCGAGCGGGAGAACCTGCTCGCCGGCGACCGGGGCCGCGGCAAGGGCCCGAAGCACGGCGCGAAGATGGACCCGCTCGACGAGAAGCTCTGGGGCCTGACCATGATGCGGGCGGACAAGTCCCGCCGCGTCGAGCCGGGCGAGCGGGGCGTCACCGTCGGCATCCTGGACACCGGTGTCGACGCCAGCCACCCCGACCTGGCGCCGAACTTCAGCGCCGCGCTGTCGCGCAACTTCGCCCCGGACATCGAGGAGATCGACGGGCCGTGTGAGGTCGCGAGCTGCCTCGACCCGGTCGGCACCGACGACAACGGCCACGGCACCCACGTCGCCGGCACCATCGGCGCCGCCGCCAACGGCCTCGGCCTGTCCGGCGTCGCGCCGAAGGTGACCCTGGTCGGGCTCAAGGGCGGCCAGGACTCCGGCTACTTCTTCCTCGACTCGGTGGTCAACTCGCTGGTCCACGCCGGCAAGGTCGGCCTCGACGTGGTCAACATGTCGTTCTACGTCGACCCGTGGCTCTACAACTGCGTGGACAACCCGGCCGACTCGCCCGAGGAGCAGGCCGCCCAGCGAGCCACCATCCGGGCCATGAACCGCGCCCTGGAGTACGCCCACCGGCGCGGGGTCACCCTGGTCGGCTCGCTCGGTAACAACCACGAGGACCTCGGCGACCCCCGGCCGGACTCGTCCAGCCCGAACTACGGCGGCACGCCGCGCGAGCGGATCATCGACAACAGCAGCTGCTGGGACCTGCCGGTCGAGGGGCCGCACGTCATCGGCGTCTCGGCCGTCGGTCCGTCGAAGACGAAGTCCGACTACTCCAACTACGGCACCGAGGAGATCTCGGTGGCCGCGCCGGGCGGTTGGTACCGGGACGGGTTCGGCACCCCGAGCTTCCGCACCGACGCCAACATGATCCTGTCGACCTACCCGAAGCACGTGGCGCAGGAGGAAGGGCTGGTCGACGAGGAGGGCAACATCACCCCCGGCAACGAGGCGGTGATCTTCAAGGACTGCACCCGGTCCGGCGTCTGCGGCTACTACACCTACCTGCAGGGCACCTCGATGGCGTCGCCGCACGCCTCCGGAGTGGCGGCCCTGATCGTCAGCAAGTATGGCAGCCGGGATTACCGGCGCGGCGGGCTGACCCTGGCGCCGGACAAGGTGGAGAGCCAGCTCCTGCGGACCGCCGCCGAGCACGCCTGCCCGGAGCCCCGGCTGCTGTCCTACGCGGACGAGGGCCGGGACGAGACCTACGACGCGTACTGCGCCGGGGGACGGAACTTCAACGGTTTCTACGGCCACGGCATCGTCGACGCCTACGCCGCCGTCACCGTCCCGATGCGCCGCTGACCCAGGTCGCATCGACAGCTCCACCGGTACGCCCGCTCGGGAACTCTCCCGGGCGGGCGTCACCGCATCCGGCCGGCTGCCGCGCTCAGGCGAGGGTGGCCGAGATGGCGGCGGCGGCGGCCAGTACGTGGTCGCCCACCGACGGGTCGGCGAGCGGGGCGAGGGCCACCACCCCGACGCTCGCCTCCAGGCCGGCCACGCCGAGCACCGGCGCGGCCACCCCGTACGCCCCGGGCTGCAGCTCGCCCGCGGTGGCCACCGGACCCGGTTCCCCGGTCCGGCCGGCCAGGATCGCGCGGCCGGCGGCGCCGAGCTCCAGCGGATGCCGCGACCCGGCCCGGTACGCGACGTGGAACGCGGTCCAGCTCGGCTCCACCACCGCCAGCGCCACCCCCTCGCCGCCGTCGGCCACGGTCAGGTGCGCGGTGGCCCCGGACTGCTCGGCCAGCCGCCGCAGGGTCGGCACGGCCCCCTCGGCCAGCAACGGCTGCGCCCGGCGGGCCAGCCGCAGCACCCCGACGCCCAGGTGTAGCCGGCCACCGCCGTCGCGGCGCACCATCCCGTGCGCGGTGAGCGCGCCGACCAGCCGGTACACCACCGCCCGGCCGACACCGAGCCGGCTGGCCGCCTCGGTGACGGTCAGCCCGCCCGGCGCCTCCGCGACCAGGTGCAGCAGCCGTAGCCCACGGTCCAGGGTCTGCGCGGTCTCGCCGGGCCGTCCGGCCGCGTTCTCCACACCTGGCAGGGTACGACCGGCGGTCGGCCGCCGGGTCCCGGCACCGCTACCCTGGTACGGTGACGCTTCGCCTACATGACACCGCCACCCGATCGGTCCGGGACTTCGTCCCCCGGGAAGCCGGCAAGGTGGGGGTCTACCTGTGTGGCGTCACCGTCCAGTCCGCGCCGCACATCGGCCACCTGCGCTCCGGGGTCAACTACGACGTGCTGCGGCGGTGGCTGGCGCGCACCGGCTACGCGGTCACCTTCATCCGCAACATCACCGACGTCGACGACAAGGTGCTGGCCAAGGCGATCGAGCAGGACCGCCCGTTCTGGGCCATCGCGTACGCCAACGAGCTGGCGCTGGCGGCGGCGTACCGGGCGCTGAACGTCCTGCCGCCGACCTACGAGCCGCGGGCGACCGGGCACATTCCGGAGATCATCGAGCTGATCGGGAAGCTGATCGCGGACGGTCACGCCTACCCGGCCGCCGACGACTCCGGCGACGTCTACTTCGACGTGCTCTCCTGGCCCGGCTACGGCGCCCTCTCCGGGCAGCGGCCGGACGCCATGCAGGCCGCGCCGGACGGCCCGGAGCGGGCCAAGCGCGACCCCCGCGACTTCGCCCTCTGGAAGGGTGTCAAGCCGGACGAGCCGGCGGAGGCGGCCTGGCCGTCGCCGTGGGGGCCGGGCCGGCCGGGCTGGCACATCGAGTGCTCGGCGATGGGCTGGCGCTACCTCGGCGCCGAGTTCGACATCCACGGCGGGGGCCTGGACCTGATGTTCCCGCACCACGAGAACGAGCTGGCCCAGTCCACCGCGGCCGGCCTGCCGTTCACCAGGTACTGGGTGCACAACGGGATGCTCAACCTCGGCGAGGCCAAGATGAGCAAGTCGCTGGGGAACGTGATCGACCTGGCGCACCTGGCGTCGATCGGGGTCCGCCCGGTCGAGCTGCGTTACTACATCGTGTCGGCCCACTACCGGTCCCGCATCGACTACTCCGACGAGGCGCTGCGGGAGGCCGCGGTCGCGTACCGGCGGTTGGAGGGCTTTGTCGCGCGGGCGGTGGAGCGGGTCGGTGCCGGCGAACCGGGCGAGCTGCCGGCCGCCTTCGGGGCGGCGATGGACGACGACCTCAACACGTCGGCGGCGCTGGCCGTGCTGCACGACGTGCTGCGCGACGGCAACACCGCGCTCACCGACGGCGACGACGCCGCGGCCCGGGTCGCGCTCGGCTCGGTCCGGGCGATGCTCGACGTCCTCGGCGTCGACCCGCTCGACCCGGCGTGGAGCGGCGGCGACCAGGGCGGCGACCTGCGCGGCGTGGTCGATTCGCTGGTGGCGCTCGCCCTGGAACAGCGGGCCCAGGCCCGGGGCCGCAAGGACTGGGCCGCCGCGGACGCGGTCCGCGACCAGCTCAAGCACGCCGGCGTGGTCGTCGAGGACACCCCGCACGGACCGCGTTGGACGATCGGAGAGCAGCACTGATGCCGGGCAACTCGCAGCGACGGGGCCGACGGGCCACCCCGAAGAAGGGCGCCACCAGCGGTTCCGGCGGCAAGAACCGGTCCAGCCTGGCGGGCCGGGGACGGACCCTGCCGGCCGACGAGCGACCCTGGCACAAGGGCTACTCCGGCACCGAGAAGCTGCCCCAGCGCACCGCCTGGAAGCAGGAGAAGGAGCGCAAGGCGGCGGCGGCCGAGGGGCGCGCCCCGAAGATCGGCCAGCCCGGGTCGAAGGACACCACCTGGGGCGCCGGTGGCGGCGGCAAGGCGGGTCGGGCCGGCGCCGCCCGGGTCAGCGCGACCCGATCCGGCGGCAAGCCGCCGGCGCGGTCCGGCCCGCGGGTGGCACCCGGCCGCAAGTCCACCCCGCCCCGGGACGCGCCGGAGCTGCTGGTCGGCCGCAACCCGGTGCTGGAGGCGATCCGGGCGCAGGTGCCGGCCACCGCGCTCTACGTCGCCCAGGGCATCGACATCGACGACCGGGTCAACGAGCTGGTCCGCACCGCAGCCGACCGGGGGATCGCGATCCTCGAGGTCAGCCGGGCCGAGCTGGACCGGATGACCGGTGGCGTGCTGCACCAGGGCGTCGGGTTGCAGGTGCCGCCGTTCGCGTACCAGCCCTTCGACGACCTGCTGACGGCGGCGCTGGAGCAGACCGCGCCGCTGCTGGTGGCGCTCGACGGGGTCACCGACCCGCGCAACCTCGGGGCGGTGATCCGGTCCGCGGCGGCGTTCGGCGCGCAGGGCATCTTCGTACCGGAACGGCGGGCCGCCGGCATCACCGCCACCGCGTGGCGGACCAGCGCCGGCGCCGCGGCCCGGCTGCCGGTCAGCCAGGTGGTCAACCTGACCCGCTCGCTGAAGGCCTGCCAGGAGGCCGGCTTCCTGGTGGTCGGGCTGGACGCCGACGGCGAGACCGACCTGTACGACCTGGAGGCCGCGGTGGGACCGCTGGTCGTGGTGGTCGGCTCCGAGGGCAGGGGGCTCTCCCGACTGGTCGGGGCCACCTGCGATCTCCGGGTCAGCATCCCGATGATCTCCTCGGTCGAGTCGCTCAACGCCAGCGTCGCCGCCGCCGTCACCCTCGCCGAGGTCGCCCGCCGCCGCGCCGCCTGACTCCGTACACCCCCGCCGGCCTGCGGTCGAGCGGGAGGCGGGCGGCGCGGCCCCCGTAACATGCAGGGCCGGGCACCCCCTCGCCCGGTGAAGGTAGGCGGCAGATGGCAGGGCAGGGCGGCGGGTACGCGATCGGTGTCGACCTCGGCACCTCCAACACGGTCGCGGTGCTGAGCTGGCCGGACGGCCGGACCCGGGCGCTGCTCTTCGACGGCCAGCCGATCATGCCCTCCGGGGTCTTCGTCGACGGGTCGGGTCGGCCGCACGTCGGCCGGGACGCCCAGCGGCTGGCCCAGGGCGATCCGGCGCGGTTCGAGCCCAACCCGAAGCGCCGGGTGGACGAGCCCGGGGTGCTGCTCGGCGACCGTGAGGTGCCGACCGTGGAGCTGTTCGCCGCGCTGCTGCGCGCGGTGGCCGGCGCCGCCGTCGAGGCGGTCGGCTTCCTGCCGCCCGCCGTGCTGACCTACCCGGCCGGCTGGGGCGCCCGCCGGCGGGACGTGCTCGTCGCGGCGGTCAGCCGGGCCGGTTGGCCGCCGGTGCGCACCGCGGCGACGCCGGCCGCCGGGACCGTGCTGGTGCCCGAGCCGGTCGCCGCGGCCCGGTACTTCACCGACGTGCTGCGCCGCCCGGTGCCGGTCGGTGCCTCGCTGGCGGTCTTCGACTTCGGCGGCGGCACCCTGGACGTCGCGGTGGTCCGCAACGAGGGCGTCGACAGTGCGGGCCGGGCCCGGTTCGCCGTGATCGGGTCCGGTGGCATCGCGGAGCTCGGCGGTCTCGACCTGGACGCGGCTCTTGTCGAGCACCTGGCCGGCCCGATCAGCGCCGCCGCGCCCCAGGTGTGGCGGCAGTTGCGGGAACCGGCCGGCGCCACCCAGTGGCGCAACCGTCGGCAGTTCTGGGACGACGTCCGGGGAGCCAAGGAGATGCTCTCCCGGGCCAGCGTGGCGCCGGTCCCGGTGCCCGGCGTCGACCAGGCCGTGCACCTGACTAGGGACGAGTTGGAGCGGGTCGCCGGCCCGTTGCTGCGGCGCGCGGTCTTCGAGACCGCGACGGTGATCGCGAACTGCCGGCTGGCGCCGCACCAGCTCGCCGGGCTTTTCCTGGTCGGCGGCTCGTCCCGGGTGCCGCTGGTGGCCCGGATGCTCCACGCCGAGCTGGGGGTCGCCCCGACGGTCCTGGAACAGCCGGAGCTGCCGGTGGCGGAGGGCGCGCTGGCGGAGGCGGTCCGGCCACCAGGCCAGCCGCATCCGACGTCCGCGCCGCCGGTGCCCGCCATGTCCGGCGGCGCCACCCCGCTCACCGCCCCGGCCCCGACCGCGCCGGGTTCTGCCGCACCCGCTTCCACCGCACCGGTTTCGGGTATGCCCGGTTCTGCCGTACCGGTTTCCGGCGCACCGACCTCCGGCGGCGCGTCCGGCGCCGGCGCGGTGCCCGGGCAGCCCGGCTTCCCGGCCGGGGCGCAGTCCGGCTTCCCCGGAGCGGCCGGGCACCATGGCTTCCCGGCAACCGGGCAGCCCGGCTTTCCCGCCTCCGGGCAGCCCGGCTTCCCCGGGGCGGCCGGCCAGCCTGGCTACCCGGCCGAAGGTGGGCGGACCGGCTTCGCGCCGCCGCCCGGCAGCCCGGCCGGCCGACCGGCTGCGGACGGGTTGGCGGGTCGGGGAGCGGTCGGTGCGTGGTGGCGACGGCGGGCAGTTTGGATCGCCACCGCCGCGGTGGTCGCGCTGGCCGGTGTGGTCGCGGCGGCGGTGCTGTACCTGAACCGCGGCGGCTACGACGACCTCGAGTTCCAGACGTTCGCCGACATCGGCCGGGTTCCGGCGGGCGCCGAGCGGCCCTCCGACACCTACACCGCCGTGCTCGGCAACCGGGCGTACGTCGCCACCGAGCTGGCCGACCAGCGGCTGGACGTGGCCGCCGTGGAGGCCGATACGGCGCGGGAACTGTGGCGGATTCAGACCGCCGCCAGCCCCGAGGGGTGGAGCCACCTCAGTGCCACCCCGAGGGCGCTGCTCGCCTTCGCCGATGCGATCGGCACCGACACCCCGCGCGAGATGATCGCCTTCGACCCGGCGAACGGCCGCCGGCTGTGGAGCCTGAGCATGCGCGGCGAGGACGAGGTACGCGTCTTCGACGAGGTGCTGGTCTTCGTCGACCGGACCGCCAATCGGCTGGTCGGCCGGGACCTGCGCGACGGTGACGAGCGGTGGACGCTGCCCACCCCGGTCGGCGAGTACGAGTCGACCGACACCGCCGTCTACACCGTCACCACCGATGCCGACCTGGGTGGGCCGGGCGACGTGGCCGGCGTGGCGCTGGCCCCGGTCCGCGACGACGACCAGCGGATAGTGCAGATCGGCGCGGACCGGTCGGCCCGCGTCATCGACGTCACAGACGGCGAGGTGGTGCGGAGCCGGACCAACGTGGCGGACCCGGACGACGTGGTGCTGGCGCACGAGGGCCGGCTCTACGCCGCCCTGGCCGAGGGCGGTTACTGGCTGGCCGAGTACGACCTGGCGAGCATGGGCGAGCCGCGCAACGTCTACCGCGCACCGGACGACCGGCGGCGGGTCGGTGGCCTGGTGCCGTGCGGGAAGCGGCAGGTGTGCCTGCTGGAGTCGGTTGGTTTGGACCGGGCGACCACCGAGTTGGTGGCGGTGGACACCGAGAAGCAGGGCGCGCGCTGGCGCCGGCCGGTGCCGGACGCGCAGGTGTTGATGCCGGTGGGCGACCATGTGCTGACCGCCAACACGATGTCCGAGTACCGCTTCACGATCTTCCGGCCGGATGGTGGCGAGCTGCTGCGGCGCGACGGGGTGGCGGTCCGGGTCAACGGTGGCAATCTGCTGGCCTTCGCCGAGAGCCCGTCGACCTTTCCCGACGACGCCAGCGTGGCCGGGGTGGGGGTCGGCTCGGCCAGCCCGGTCGAGCTCGGTCAGCTCAAGGGCGTACGGGCGGCGGGCTGCTCGTGGAACGAGTCCGTGATCGTCTGCCCCTCCGAGTCCGACTTCGTGCTCCGACGGTTCGCGCAGGACTGACCGGGCTGGCGGCCGGCGGCAGACTGTCAGCCCGCCGCCGACCGCCCGGCTGCTGATCGCCGGCCGTCGACCGTCCGACGGTCGGTGCCCGAGTGTCAGTCGGTCGGCTGTAGGGCTCGGCGGAGCAGCGCGCGCAGCTGCTCCTCCTCGGTCGGCGTCAGGTTGCCGACGGCCGGGGCGTCGACGTAGAGGCGGACCCGCAACTGGTCGCGTACCCGCTGGCCGGCGGGGGTGAGCACCAGGTGCCGGACCCGCCGGTCCCGGGGGTCGGGCTGCCGGTCCACCAGACCGAGCCGCTCCAGACCGTCGACCAGGCCCGTCACGTGTGACTTGTCGCAGGAGAGATGGTTGGCCAGGTCGCGCATGGGGGCCGGCGCCCCGAGCCCGAGCACCGCCCGGGCCTGCGGCGGCGTCAGGCCGTGTTCCCTGGCGGCGGCGCAGAGATTGGCGGTCATCGCCTGGGACAGGTCCAGGATCAGCTCGACCGTCTCGATCCGGTCGGGGTCGAGCTGGACCCCGGTCGCCACCTGCTCCGGTCCGCTCATTGCCGGCACCGCCCCTTCTCTTGTCGCACTGTTCAGCGTATCAATCGTTGACTCACCAAACTTCTATGTCGTATGGTCGGCTCGGACAACGGTTTACCTTCTAAACCATCCAGAACAAGAGGACTCTGATGACCACGAACGGGGAAGTCACCACGCCGGAGACCGCGGCACCGGTCCGGCCCACGGGTCGGTTGGCCAATGTCGGGCTCTGGATCCTGCAGGTGCTGCTCGCCCTCGCCTTCGGAATGGCCGGGGCCAGCAAGCTCGCCGGCCAGGAGCAGCAGGTCGAGCTCTTCGACGACATCGGGCTCGGCCAGTGGCTGCGCTACCTCACCGGCGCGCTGGAGGTGGCCGGCGCGATCGGACTGTTGATCCCGGCGCTGGCCGGCCTGGCCGCGCTCGGGCTGGCCGGCGTGATGCTGGGCGCGGTGCTCACCGACGCCTTCATCATCGAGGGCAGCCCGGTCTTCCCGCTGGTGCTGCTCGCCCTGGCCGCGCTGGTCGCCTGGGGCCGCCGGGACCGACTGGCCGAGACCGGCGGCCGGCTGCTCGGCCGGCCCCGGCCGACCGACTGACCCGGCGGCGGGTCAAGGCCCGCGTCCCAGGTCATGTCGCAGTCAGCCGTTGTGAATCCGCCTTGTACGACGGCTGACTGCGCCATGACCTGGGGACGCGCGGGCGGGAAGGGGCGGGTCGAGTCGGCGGGTCACGGCGTGCAGGGCGAACAACAGGTAGCCGAGGAAGATCGGGGTGAGCAGCGGCAGGATCAGGGTGCAGAGGACGGCCGCCAGGGCCAGCACGCCGGTCACCGCGAGCAACGCGAGCGGACGCTCCGCCGCCCGCCGCCCGGCGGTCCGGGCCGCCGCCCGCCAACCCCGACTCGATTGGCCGCCGATCTGCACCACGATGAGCCCGCCCAGACCTGCGCCCAGGGCGGCCAGTGCGCCGGTGAGCACGGCAGCCGGGGTGCCGCCGGGCACCACCCCGTTCAGCAGGGCGAGCAGATTAAGGCCGAGCAGGCCGGCGACCACCGCGACGACCAGCAGGGCGCCGAGCCCGGGCAGCAGGGCCCGGGCGAAGCCGCGCAGCGCCGGCCGCACCCCGGGCCAGTGGCCGTGCTCGATCCAGAACCGGACGGCGGCGCTGGCGGTGGCCACCGCGGCCGGGGCGGTGACCACCGGCACCGCGGCCAGGGTGGCGACGATGCCGAGCAGCGCGAGGTCGGCGGCGTTGCGCACCAGGTCCCGCCAGTCCAGCCGGACCGGGGCCACCGGGGAACGGGGGTCGTCGTCCGGCGCCACAGCAGGCGTCCCGGACGACGGCGCCGGTGGCCCCCACACCGCCCCACGACGAGCTACCTCCTCCCCCCACCCACGCCGACCCGTCTGCTCGGGACGAGCTACCTCCTCCCCCCACCCACGCCGACCCGTCTGCTCGGGACGAGGTACCTCCTCCCCCCACCCACGCCGACTAGCCGGCCCGACCGCCGACCTGCCCGCCGTGACCCTCCGATTCACCCTTTGAGTCCGCTGGTGTTGATGCCCTGGACCAGCATCCGCTGGAAGGCCAGGAAGAACAGGAACACCGGCAGCAGCGAGAGCACCGACATGGCGAACATCGGGCCGAGCGAGGTCTGTCCGCTGGAGTCGATGAACAGTCGCAGGCCGATCGGCACCGTGTAGCTGGTCGGGCTGGGCAGGTAGACGAGCTGGGTGAAGAAGTCGTTCCAGGTCCAGATGAACGAGAAGATCGCCGTTGTGACAAGTGCCGGCCGGCTCAGCGGCAGGATCACGTGCCGGAAGACACCGTACGGCGAGCAGCCGTCGATTTTCGCCGCGTCGTCGAGTTCGCGGGGGATGCCCCGCATGAACTGCACCATCAGGAAGACGAAGAACGCCTCGGTGGCGAGCAGTTTGGGCACGATCAGCGGCAGTGGCGTGTCGACCCAGCCGAAGCTGTTGAACATCACGTACTGCGGCACGATCAGCACGTGGCTGGGGAGCAGCAGGGTGCCGATCATGACGGCGAACCACACCTTGCGCAACCGGAACCGCAGCCGGGCGAACGCGTACGCGGCCACCAGGCAGGAGAGCGCGTTCGCGACCACCGTGGCCAGCGAGATCATCGTGCTGTTCAGGAAGAACCGGCCGAAGCTGAGTCCCCGGATGTAGTTCCAGCCGTCCGGGTAGTTGGCCCAGGTCACCTCGGTGGGCAGGATCGACAGGTTGCTGACCACCTCGGTCGGTGACTTCAGCGACGAGCCGACCATCCAGAGCAGCGGGTAGAGCACGAAGGCGAGCACCACGACCAGGATGAGCACCCGCACGACGCCCTTCGAACGCCGCGGGGCGGGCGCGGTCGATACTGTCTGGACGGTCATCAGTCGTCTCCGTCCGAGTAGTGCACCCAGAACCGGCCGGTGCTGAAGAAGACCACCGTGATGAGCGCGATGGCGAGCAGGAAGACCCAGGACAGCGCCGAGGCGTAGCCCATCCGGAACTCGCCGAAGCCCTGGTCGTAGATGTGCAGGGTGTAGAGCAGGGTGGAGTAGACCGGGCCGCCGGTGCCGTTGCTGATCACGTACGCGGAGGTGAAGCCCTGGAAGCCGTTGATGGTCTCCAGCACCAGGTTGAAGAAGATGACCGGGGAGAGCATCGGCAGCGTCACGTTCCAGAACTGTCGGAACCGGCCCGCGCCGTCCACCGAGGCCGCCTCGTACAGCTCGGTCGGCACCTGCTTCAGCCCGGCCAGGAAGATCACCATCGGGGCGCCGAACTGCCAGATGGCCAGCACCATCAGGGTCTCCAGCGCCCACTTCGGGTCGTTCACCCAGGATGCGCCCTCGAACCCGAAGAGGCCGATGAAGCTGTTGAAGGCGCCGTCGCCACCGAACATGGCCCGCCAGACCAGGGCGAGCGCGACACTGCCGCCGAGCAGTGAGGGCAGGTAGAAGAGGCTGCGGAACAGCCCCACCCCGCGCCGTTCGCGGTTGAGCAGCAGCGCCACGCCGAGCGCGGCGGCGAGCTTGAGGGGGACCGCGACGAAGGCGTACGTCAGGGTCACCCGGACCGCGTGCCAGTAGGCCGGGTCCTCGGTGAACATCCGCCGGTAGTTGTCGAACCCGAGCCACTCGATCTGGTCCCAGGTGGAGAGCACGTCGTAGTTGGTGAAGCTCAGGTAGAGCGAGAACAGCATCGGGAAGGCCGTGATGGCCATCAGACCGAGCAGCCACGGCGACAGGAAGACGTAGCCGGCCACCCCTTCGCTACGGGCGGTCTTCGGTCTGCCACGCGGCCGACCGGGTGGGGTACCTGCCGTTGCCGCATCGCCCGGACGCGGCTCGGCGGCCGTGGATACAGCCACGGTCGGTGCTCCTTTCCACAACCGGGGTGCGGGCCCGCGCGCCGAGCGGGCCCGCACCGGGGGCGCCGGGGCTCAGCCGGCGAGGGCCGCCTGAGCCTCGGCGAAGAACTGCTTGGCCGCGTCCGCCGGCGTGGCGCGCCCGTAGGAGACGCTCTCGGCGATGTCGCGCAGCTTGTTGCGCAGGCCGCTGTGTCCCTTCGGCGGCGGCGCCGGGGCCGGGCCGAACTTCTCCGCCAGGCCGTTCTCGAAGGCAACGGTGGTCTTCAACGCGGGGTCGGTCAGGGTGCTCTCGACGGCGGCCCGGGTCTCCATGTTGGCCGGCAGACCGCGGTCGACACCGAAGATCTTGGCGACCTCGGGGTCGTTCACCAGGAAGTTGATGACGTCGGCCACGACCTCTTCGTGGTCCGTGCTGCGGGAGCCGGCCCAGTAGAGGGAGGCGCGCGCCCACTGCCCCTTGGGGTCACCCGGGTAGGCGACCATGCCCAGCTCGTTCTCGGTGGCCTTCTGCAGCTCGCCGAGCTGGTTGGACCACATGAACGACGTGGCGGCCTTGCCGGTCACCACCAGCTGGGTGGCGACGCTGCCGGTGACGGCCTCGTGCACCACGTCGGCGGGCGGGACCGCGTTGCGGGCCCGGGCGTCCAGCCAGAGCTGGAACCAGGCGGCCAGGTCGGCCTCGGTGAAGGCCAGCTTGTTGCCGTCGTAGAACTCCTTGCCCTGGGCCCGCAGCCAGAGCCAGAGCGCCTTGTAGTCGGAGCTGGTGTCCATCGAGCCCCAGTAGTCGCCGCCGGCCTTCTGCGTCACCTCGGCGGCCCAGGTGAAGAACTGGTCGTAGCTCCAGCCCTCCTGCGGCTCGCCGACGCCGAGCTCCTGGAGCTTGGTCTTGTCGTAGATCATCGCGGGGGTGTTCTCGCCGGTGGCCACCGCGACCTGCTTGCCGTCGAGCTGGCCGTACTCGACCAGGCCCTGGTTGTGCTCGCTCAGGTCGATCTTGCCCTCTTCGACCAGGTCGGTCAGGTCGAGGGTGACGTTGCGCCCGGCGTACTCGGCCAGGCCGTTGTCGTCGATCTGGAAGATGTCCGGGGCGTTGCCGCCCGCGGAGATGGTGGCCAGCTTGTCGTAGTAGCCGTCGAACGCCTGCCAGGTGGCGTTGATCGTCACGTTCGGGTTCTTCGACTCGTACAGGTCGAGGGCCTGCTCGGTCATGGCGGCCCGGGCCTCACCGCCCCACCAGAAGAACTCGATCGTGACCGGGGCGTCCGGGTCGGTGGCCTCGTCGTCGCCGCAGGCGGCGGCGCCGAGGACCAGGGGAAGGGCGACCGCGGTGGCGGCGAGGCCACTGAGCAGCCGGCGGCGCCGGGAAGGGGTACGGTGGCCGCGCGTGGCGGGCGCGGCAACCTTCGGGGTTGAAGCGGGGTGCATTGCGCTCACTCCTTGGCGTTAGGAGGCGACGGTCTCGGGGTTGGCGGCAGCCGCGCTGCCCGGACCCGCAAGGCGATGCGGGTCCGGGCCACCACTGTCGGCTGCGGCCGGGCCGGTGGCGCCGGCTCGGCCGCCCGGGGCTGCTGGGCCGGCCCCCGTCGAGTCGCGGATGACCAACTCGGTCTGGAGCGTTACCTGTGCGGTGGTGCGACGGTCGTCACCTGCGGTGGTCCGGCCCGCGCCGCGTCCCACGCGGGCGGGTACCGAACCGTCGTGCTGCAGGAGCATGTCGACGGCCGTCCGGCCGGCGGCCGCGGTTGGTGTGGCCACCGTCGTCAATTTGGGCCGGGTCAGCCGGCTCAGGGCGATGTCGTCGATGCCGACGACACTGATGTCCCGCGGGACCTGAAGCCCCAGCGCGTCCAGCCCCTCGATGAGGCCGATCGCCATCAGGTCGTTGTAGGCGAGGACGGCGGTGACCCCGGCCCGGCGGACCTGCTCGGCCTGGGCGATGCCGCCGCCCTCGGTGGGTGGGTTGGGGCCGAGCACGGTCAGGGTGGCGTCGGCGGAGCGGGCCGCGGCCGTCGCGGCCCGGCGGATCTCCCGGTTGGTCCAGGAGCCGCGGGGGCCGCCGAGCAGGGCGATGTCGCGGTGACCGAGGCCGGTCAGGTGCTCGATGGCGAGCCGGGCACCCTGCCCGACGTCCATCACGACGGCGGGCAGGCCGGTGACCTGCCGGTTGATGACAACCAGTGGCACCTCCCGGCTGAGCCGTTCGATCAGGCTGTTGCTCATCCGGGGACTGCAGAGCAGCACGCCGTCGACCTGCTTGGCCAGCGCGTGCACCAGGTCCTCCTCGGCGGCCGGGTCCTCGTTGGTGTCGGCCACGAAGACGTGGTAGTCGCGCTGCCGGGCCTGGCTCTCGGCCGCCTTGATCAGCGGCGGGAAGAACGGGTTGGCGATGTCGGCGATGATCAGCCCGATGTTGTGGGTGCGCCCGGTGATGAGGGCCCGCGCCGCCCGGTTGGGCCGGTAGCCCAGGTCCTCGGCGCAGGCCAGCACCCTGCTCCTGGTCTCGGGATTGACCAGGTGCGGCGCCGAGAAGGTCCGGGAGACCGTCGAGATGTGCACGCCGGAGGCCCGCGCGACGTCCCTGATGGTGGCTGGCACGCGGGCTCCTTCCTGTGGCTGCGGTCACTATGGATGGCCAATTAATGCAAACGGTTGCTCACGTGTCAACGGCCGTGGATTACGGCTTTGTTGCAGGGGATCTCCCGGTGAGCTGGGATATCTTCACATAACCGAATCTTCCGGGCAGCTTTCGCGGCAGCCGTTGACGAGCTCGCCGCAAACGTGGTTACTTCTGCTGCAAACCTTTGCAGTTACATCGATGACCACCACATCGACCGGATACCATCGACGGGCACGGGAGGCGGAGCGGGATGGCAGCAGAACCCGGCAAGCGGCTTCGGTACGCGGTCGTCGGCGCGGGTGCGCGGGCGGAGATGTTCGTCCGGGCGCTGGTTCTCGACCACCCGTCCACCGCCGAACTGGTCGCCTTCGCGGACGTCAACCAGGCCCGGATGGACGCGCACAACGACTGGCTGGAGGAGCTCGGCTTCGACGCCGTGCCGACCTACCGGGCCGCCGACTTCGGCACCATGCTCGCCAAGGAGCGGGTGGACGTGGTCCTGGTGACGAGCGTCGACCGCACCCACGACGAGTACATCGTGGCGGCCGTCGAGGCCGGCTGCGACGTGATCACCGAAAAGCCGATGACCATCGACGTGCCGCGCTGCGAACGCATCCTGGCCGCAGTCGCCGAGACCGGCCGGCAGGTGTCGGTGGCCTTCAACTACCGGTACAACCCCCTGCACGAACGGGTCCGGGAGGTGCTCGCCGAGGGCGCGATCGGGGAGATCGGCTCGGTGCACTTCGAGTGGCTGCTCGACGTGCGGCACGGCGCCGACTACTTCCGGCGCTGGCACCGGGACAAGGCCAACTCCGGCGGTCTGATGGTGCACAAGGCCAGCCACCACTTCGACCTGGTCAACTGGTGGCTGGACGCGGCGCCGGTCGAGGTGTACGCGGCCGGCCGGCTGTTCTTCTACGGCCAGGCCGGGCGCCGGCACGGCTACGCCCGCGACTACGACCGGGCGCACGGCTCGCCGGAGGCCGCCGGTGACCCGTTCGCCCTGCACCTGGCGAACCACCCCAAGCTGCGGGCGCTCTATCTGGAGGCCGAGGCCGAGGACGGCTACCGGCGGGACCAGAACGTCTTCGCCCCCGGGGTGACCATCGAAGACGACATGGCCGTGCTGGCCCGCTACTCGACCGGTGCCACCATGACCTACCACCTGACCGCGTACGCGCCCTGGGAGGGTTACCGGGTCATGATCAACGGCAGCCGGGGGCGGCTGGAGCTGGAGGTCGTGGAGAGCGACTTCGTCAGCCCGTACGCCGCCGGGGAGCTCAAGGGCGCCGCGCTGCACGGCGTACAGGCGGCGGTCGAGGAGGGCTGGGCCAAGCTCACCGTCCGGCCGTTCTGGGAACAGGCCCGCCAGGTGCCGGTCGCCGGCTACACCCGGACCGGGCACGGCGGCGCGGACGCCCGGATGACCGGCGTGCTGTTCGGCGGCGTGCAGGACCCGATGCACCGGGCCGCCACCGCCCGCGACGGCGCCCTCGCCCTGCTCACCGGGTTGGCGGCGAACCGCTCCTTCGAGACCGGTCAACCGGTCCGGGTCGCCGACCTGCTCACCATTCCCTGACCGCGAGGAGCCGAGGAACCATGTCCGATCTGCTCTTTCCGGCCGAGCCGACCCAGCGGGCGATCGCCCGGGAGCTCTACGCGCTCGCCCGGGACCGGCCGCTGCTCTCGCCGCACGGGCACGTCGATCCCGCCCTGCTCGCCGACGACGAGCCGTTCCCGGACCCGGCGCGGCTGATCATCGTCCCCGACCACTACCTGACCCGGATGCTGCTCAGCCAGGGCGTACCCCCGGCCGACCTGGGCGTACCGGCGGTCGACGGCTCACCCGTGGAGACCGACGGACGGGCCATCTGGCGCCGGTTCGCCGCGCACTGGCACCTGTTCCGGGGGACGCCGTCGCGGCTCTGGCTGGAGCGCACCTTCACCGACGTCTTCGGCGTGACCACCGCGTTCTCGGCGGCCACCGCCGACGAGATCTACGACGCCATCGCCGAGCAGCTCGGCCGGCCGGAGTTCCGGCCCCGGGCGCTGTTCGAGCGGTTCAACATCGAGGTGCTGGCGACCACCGAGTCGCCGCTGGACGACCTCAGCCGGCACGCCAAGCTCGCCGCCGACGGCTGGGGCGGCCCCGGCGGCCGGGTCATCACCACGTTCCGGCCGGACAACGTCACCGACATGGAGTTCGACGGCTGGGCCGAGAACGTCGCCCGGCTCGGCGAGCTGACCGGCGAGGACACCGGCAGCTACCCCGGCTACCTGGCGGCGCTGGCCAGCCGCCGGCAGGCGTTCATCGCCGCCGGCGCCACCTGCACCGACCACGGCCACCCCACCGCACTGACCCTGAACCTGACCGAGGCGGAGGCGGCCACCCTCTACCAGCGTGGCCTGGACGGCACCGCGACCCCCGAGGACGCGGAGGCGTTCCGCGCGCACATGCTGCTGGAATACGCCCGGATGTCCATCGAGGACGGTCTGGTGATGCAGCTGCACCCGGGTTCGGTGCGCAACCACAACCGGTGGCTCTACGGGCGGCACGGGCGCGACGTCGGCGGCGACATCCCGCAGGCCACCGAATACCTGCACGCGCTGACCCCGCTGCTCGACGCATACGGCAACGACCCGCGGCTGCGGGTGGTCGTCTACACCCTCGACGAGTACACCTTCACCCGCGAGCTGGCCCCGCTGGCCGGCGGATACGCGGCGCTCTACCTCGGCGCGCCGTGGTGGTTCCTGGACGCGCCCGAGGTGCTGCGCCGGTTCCGGGAGGCGGTCACCGAGACCGCCGGCTTCTACAACACGGCCGGTTTCGTGGACGACACCCGGGCGTTCTGCTCGATCCCGGTCCGGCACGACGTGGCGCGGCGGATCGACGCCGGCTTCCTCGCCCGGCTGGTGGCCGAGCACCGGCTGCCGCTCGACGAGGCCGCCGAGACGATCGTCGACCTCGCGTACCACCTGCCGAAGAAGGTCTTCAAACTCGGCGAACAGCTCTAGCGAACGAGAGGCAGGGACCGTGACGGTCACCATCACCGCCGTCGAGGTACACGACGTGCGATTCCCGACGGCCGCGGCCGGTGACGGATCGGACGCGATCAACCGGGGGGACTACTCGGCGACGTACGTCGAGCTGGTCACCGACGGCGGCGCCGGCCCGACGGGCGCCGGGTTCACCTTCACCAACGGCCGGGGCAACGAGCTGACCTGCGCGGCGGTGCGGGCGCTGGCCCACCACGTGGTCGGCCGCAGCATGGCGGAGATCGTCGCCGAGCCGGTGGCGTTCTGGCGTTCGCTCACCGCCGATGTGCAGCTGCGGTGGGTCGGGCCGGAGAAGGGCGTCATCCACATGGCGACCGGGGCGCTGGTGAACGCGGTCTGGGACCTGCGGGCCAAGCTTGACCAGAAGCCGCTCTGGCGGCTGCTCGCCGAACTGCCCACCGAGGAACTGGTACGCAGCGTCGACTTCCACCACATCAGCGACGCCATCACCGCGGACGAGGCGGCCGCCATCCTCGACAAGGGATTTGTCGGATGGTCTGAACGGTTGGCGCAAGTCGAGCAGAGTGGTTTTCCCTCGTACACCACCTCGGTGGGGTGGCTGGGATACCCCGACGACAAGGTCCGGGCGCTGACCCGGCAGGCGTACGCCGAGGGCTGGCGGGCGATGAAGATGAAGGTCGGCGGGCCGATCGACGACGACGTGCGGCGGGCCCGGATCATCCGCGAGGAGATCGGCCCGGACGCGCTGCTGATGATGGACGCCAACCAGGTCTGGGACGTCGACGAGGCGATCGCGAACATGGCCCGGCTGGTGGAGTTCGACCCGTACTGGATCGAGGAGCCTACGCACGCCGACGACGTGCTCGGACACGCCCGGATCGCCCGCGCGGTGGAGACGTTGTCCGGCGGCCGGTGCCGGGTCGCCACCGGCGAGGTGGCCGCCAACCGGGTCATCTTCAAGCAGTTGATGCAGGCCGACGCGATCGGGGTCTGCCAGATCGACGCCTGCCGGATCGCCGGGGTCAACGAGGTGCTCTCGGTGATCCTGATGGCGGCCAAGTTCGGCGTGCCGATCTGCCCGCACGCCGGCGGCGTCGGGCTCTGCGAATACGTCCAACACCTGGCGATCTTCGACTACCTGCGGGTCGGCACGTCGCTGGACGGCCGGATGGTCGAGTACGTCGACCACCTGCACGAGCACTTCGTCGACCCGGTACGCACCCGGGGCGGCCGGTACCTGGTGCCGACCGCGCCGGGCTACAGCTCGACCATGAAGGCCGACTCGATCGCGCGGTTCGCGTTCCCGGACGGCCCGGCATGGCGGTGACCGTGGGCGCCTCCCGGCTCGGCCTCGACGCGCTGCGCCAACTGCCGGTGGCCTGCCGCCCGCTGGTGCGGCCGGGCGCCGTCCCGGCCGGCATCGTGCACCTGGGGCTCGGCGCCTTCCACCGCGCCCACCAGGCCGTCTACACCGAGGCGGCGATCGCCGCGGCCGGCGGCGACTGGGGGATCATCGGGGTGGCGCCGCGCAGCACCGACGTGATCACCAAGCTGGCCGCGCAGGACTGCCTCTACAGCGTCACCACGCTCTCCGGGACCGGATCGCGGACCCAGGTGGTGGGGGCGCTCGCCGGGGTGCGGCACGCCGCCAGCGACCCGGCGGCGGTGGTGGCCCTGCTGGCCGACCCGGCGATCCGGGTGGTCACCCTCACCGTCACCGAGAAGGCGCACCAGCTCGACCCGGCCAGCGGCCGGTTCCGGCCCGACCAGGCGGTCACCGCCGACCTGCTCGGCGACCGCCCACCGCAGACCGTGCCGGGGCTGCTGGTCCGCGGCCTGCTGGCCCGGGCCGCGGCGCAGGCCGGGCCGCTGGCGCTGGTCAGCTGCGACAACCTGCCGTCGAACGGGCGACGGCTGCAGAGCATGATCAGCCAGGCGTTGGAGCTGGCGCAGGCGGGCTCCACCGACGGCGCCGTCGACTGGATCAAGAGCAACGTGACCTGTCCGGGCACGATGGTGGACCGGATCGTTCCGGCCAGCACCGCGCAGACCCTGGCCGACGCCGAGGCCGCGCTCGGGGTGGTGGACCTGGCGGCGGTGGCGGGCGAACCGTACCGGCAGTGGGTGATCGAGGACCACTTCCCGGGCGGCCGGCCCGCCTGGGAGCGGGCCGGGGCGGTGCTCACCGAGGACGCCAGCCCGTGGGAGCGGCTGAAGCTGCGCGGCCTCAACGGTGTGCACTCGGCGACGGCGTACCTGGGTGCGTTGGCCGGGCGGGAGACCATCGCCGAGGCGCTGGAGATCCCGCACCTGACCACGGTGCTGCGCCGGCTGATCGCCGAGGACGTGGCGCACAGCTTCACCCCGCCGGACGGCGTCAGCGTCGTCGAGTACGGCGACGAGGTGCTGGCGCGGTTCGCCAACCCGGTGATCCGGCACCGCACCAACCAGGTGGCGATGGACGGCTCGCAGAAGCTGCCGCAGCGGGTGCTGCACACCATCGCCGACCTGCGCGCGGCCGGCGCCCGGCCGCGGTGGGCCGCGCTGGTGGTGGCGGCCTGGATGCGGTTCGCGCAGGGCCGGGCCGACGACGGTACGCCGCTGCCGCTGGACGACCCGTTGGCCGACCGGATCACCGCGGCGTTGGCCGCCACCGGCGGCAGCCCGTCGGACGTGGTGACGGCGCTGTTCGGCCTGACCGAGGTCTTCCCGCCGGAGCTCGCCGCCGACGAGGAGATCCGCGAACTGGTGGTCGAGTGGCTGACCGCGCTGGAGCGGCACGGCGTGGCGGCGACGCTGGCGGGTGCGGCGTGACCGCCGCGGCACCACCCCGGGTGGCCCTGGTCGGGGCGAGCGGGCACGGGCTGTGGCACCGCCGGGTGATCGCCGGGCTGCACGCCGCCGGCCGGCTGGAGCTGGTCGGCCTGGTCGACGTACGCCCGGTCGAGCCGGCGCCGGACGCTCCCGTACCCGATGAGGTTGGGGTTTTCACCGATCACCGGGAGATGCTGCGGTCGGCCCGCCCGGACGTGGTGGTGATCTGCACGCCGCCGCACACCCACCTGCCGATCGCGCTGGACGCGGTGGCGGCCGGCGCGGACCTGCTGCTGGAGAAGCCGCCGGTGCTGTCGCTGGCCGAGCATCGGGAGCTGACCGACGCGCTGGCCGCCGCCGGTCGGGTCTGCCAGGTCGGGTTCCAGGCGCTCGGGTCGGCGGCGCTCGACGAGTTGCTGGTCGCGATCGCCGACGGCCGGCTCGGTGAGCTGACCGGGATCTCCACTGTGGCCTGCTGGCAGCGGGCGGACAGCTACTATCGGCGGTCGGCGTGGGCCGGGCGGCGGAGCCTGGACGGTCGTCCGGTGCTGGACGGGGCGCTGGCCAACCCGTTGGCGCACGCGGTGATGCAGTGCCTGGCGGTGGCCGGGGCGACCCACCCGACCGATGCCGGCCGGCCGGTGCGGGTGGAGCTGGAACGCTACCGGGTACGGCCGATCGAGGTGGACGACACCGCCACCATGCGGGTGACGCTGCCGTCCGGCCTGCCGGTGGTGGCGGCGGTCACGCTTGCCGGCGAGGACTTCGTCGCCGGCGAGGTGATTGTGCACGGGACCGCCGGCCGGGCGGTGCTGGAGTATCCGACCGACCGGCTGATGCTGCCCGGGGAGCGGGAGCTGCGCCGGGTGCCGGGGCGGACCGGGTTGCTGGCGAACCTTATCGCGCACCGGGCCGATCCCGCCTCGGTGCCGCTCGTGGTGCCGCTGGACCGGACCGCCGGCTTCACCGCCGTCATGGAGGTGGTCGCCGGGGGTCCCGAGCCGACCCTGGTGAGTGGCGACCGGGTGACCGCCGGCGGCGCGGACCGGGTGGTATCGATCCGGGGAGTCAACGATGCCCTGCGGCGGGCCGCGGACGGCCTGGCGCTGCTGTCGGAGTTGGCGGTTCCGTGGGCGGTCGAACCGTACCGGGTCGCACTGGGGGTGGGTGTACCGGACAGCGACTGAAAACGGACTGCAAATTGTGGGGGAATTCGTTCGGCAGGAATCGGACAGAGCGCCCCGCTACCCGGCAAAAGACGGCCGAGGTAATGGCGATCGCCCGCATTCACTGCAACTTATCTGCAAACGCAGATTATTGACACTCTTCATCGTTGATACCTAACGTTCTGATTGTCTCGAAGATTTCGTACTCGTTACGAGATCCAGCGAACGATAGGCAGACACGGAGAGTGCGATGCGATTTGGCAGATTGACTGCCGTGCTGGTGGGAACGGTCCTCGCGGTGGTGCCGGCGACGGCCGTCACCGCGGGCGGGGACCGGGACCGCCTGTCCTGGGGAGCTCGTTTGCTGGGCCGGCAGGCGTTGCCGGCCAACGATGGCTGGGCCGCCGCCGGCCCCGGCACGACCGGTGGTTCGGCGGCGGCGGCCGACCAGGTCCACATCGTCGGCAGCCGCGCCGAACTGGTGGCCGCCCTCGGCGGCGACAACGCCACCAACCGGAGCAACGCCACCCCGAAAATCATCTATCTCAAGGGCACCATCGACGGTTTCGAGGGGGTCGACGGCTGCGCCGGACTGGCCGATCCCGAATACAGTCTGGACGCCTACCTGGCCACCTACGACCCGGCGGTCTGGGGGCGGGTGGCGCCGAGCGGGCCGCTGGAGCAGGCCCGGGTGCGGTCGGTGGCGAACCAGACCCGGCACACGCAGATCAACGTCGGGCCGAACACCACGCTCATCGGGCTGCGCGGGGCCACCGTCACCGGCCTGACCCTGATGGTCGACACCGCGAACAACGTCATCGTCCGCAACATCAACTTCGCGGACGCCCGGGACTGCTTCCCGGCCTGGTCGCCGACCGACGGCGAGGCGGGCAACTGGAACTCCCAGTTCGACCTGCTCTCGGTGCGCCGCAGCGAGAACGTCTGGGTCGACCACAACACCTTCAGCGACGGCGACAACCCGGACAGCGCCCAGCCGCTCCGCTTCGGCCGGCCCTACCAGGTGCACGACGGCGCCCTGGACATCACCCACACCGCCAGCCTGGTCACCGTCTCGCACAACCGGTTCGCCGAGCGCGACAAGATGCTGCTGATCGGCTCGTCGAACACCGTCGGACCGGACGTCGGCCGGCTCAACGTGACCCTGCGGCACAACGTCTTCGACGGCGGACTGCAGCGCCTGCCGCGGGTCCGGTTCGGCCAGATCGACCTCTACAACAACTACTACCGGATCCCGGCCGAGGGCTTCCAGTACGCCATCGGCGTCGGCGTCCAGTCCTCGATCTACGCGGAGAACAACTTCTTCGTGCTCGACCGGGGGGTCGACACCGCCACGCTGCTCTACGACTGGGGCGGCACCGCCCTCACCGAGAAGGGCAGCTGGGTGCGTACCTACCGGGGTCCCGCCCGGCCGACCAGCCTGCTCGCCGCCTACAACGCGGCGAACGAGACCGCGCTCGGCGCCGACGCGGGCTGGCAGCCGACCCTGCGCCACGGGCCGGTCCTGCCGACCGCCCTCATCCCGGTCACCGTCCCGCTCCTGGCCGGGGCCAACCGACTCCCGGTCTGATCCGGTCAGGTCGACCGGCACCACCCCATAAACCGAGGGGCGGCCCCGCCAGTGGCGGAGCCGCCCCTCGGGCGGTCACAGGATGACCAGATCAGATCCGGGCGCCGCTGACGGCGTGGAAGGCGTGGTTCTGGCCGGGCCGCGGCTTCACGAAGACCGTGTCGCCCATGCTCGGCATGTGCCGGCGGTCGGTGCGGACCACGAACCGCTCCGAGGTGCCCTCGATCGCGGCGTGGCCGTACACGTTGGCGTCCGAGCCCAGGTCCTCGACCAGCTCGACGACGACCGGCATGCCGCCCTCGGTCGCGCCGACCATGTCGCAGTCCTCCGGCCGGAAGCCGATGGTGACCTTGCCGTTGCCGCCGTCGGCCGCGGCGATCTGCTCCCGGGTCAGCGGGATGGTCATGTCGGCGAAGAGGCCGCCCTGCTCGGTGAGCGGCACGGTCTTGATGTTCATCGCCGGGGAGCCGATGAAGCCGGCCACGAAGACGTTCGACGGGGTGTCGTAGAGCGCCCGCGGGGTGTCGACCTGCTGCAGCACGCCGTCGAGCATGACCGCCACCCGGTGGCCCATCGTCATCGCCTCGACCTGGTCGTGGGTGACGTAGACGGTGGTGATGCCGAGCTTGGCCTGCAGGGTGGCGATCTGGGTACGGGTCTGCACCCGCAGCTTGGCGTCGAGGTTCGACAGCGGCTCGTCCATGAGGAAGACCTGCGGCTCCCGGACGATCGCCCGGCCCATCGCGACCCGCTGGCGCTGACCGCCGGAGAGCGCCTTCGGCTTGCGGGAGAGGTAGTCCTCCAGCTGCAGCAGGGCCGCCGCCTCCTTCACCCGCCGCTCGATCTCCGGCTTGGAGGTCTTGCGCAGCTTCAGGGCGAACGCCATGTTCTCGTACACCGTCATGTGCGGGTAGAGGGCGTAGTTCTGGAAGACCATCGCGATGTCGCGGGCCTTCGGCGGCAGGTGGGTGACGTCGCGGTTGTCGATGTAGATCGAGCCGTCGTCGACGTCCTCCAGGCCGGCGAGCATCCGCAGGCTGGTGGACTTGCCGCAACCGGAGGGGCCGACCAGGACGAGGAACTCGCCGTCGCCGATCTCGAGGTCGAGGTGGTCCACCGCGGGACGCTCGGTACCCGGATAGATCCGGGTGGCCTGGGAGTAGGTGACCGTAGCCATGCTGAGGGGCTTCCTTTCACCGGCAGGAACGTGCCGGACGATCCGAGTGAAGGAGCGACCGGCGCGTGTCGCGCCGGCCCGGCGAGCGTCTCCCGGCCTGCCGACGGCAGGCACGGGTGTCGCCCGTGTCACGCCACGGTAAACGGGTTTGCTCACCCTGCCAAGGCCGGGGCCCTGTTCTTGAGATCAGATCCCGTGTACATTTCGGTCATCCGGGCACGGCGAGACATCAAACGCCTTCAGTGTCGCCACGATCCCCACCTCGGGATCGGTCCTTCCCGTGCCTTCGTACGGGTAATGGCTATGCTGGCCACCACACGCGCCCCTGTAGCTCAGTTGGCCAGAGCACTCGCCTTGTAAGCGAGATGTCGCCGGTTCGAGCCCGGCCGGGGGCTCAAATAGCCCGCTACCTGCGAGAACGTCCTGAGCGTCCCGAGCAACGGGAATGCCCAGGCGGGTGTTGGGTCGTGATGGCGCTGCGTAACCGTCGTCTTGCTCGGTGTACCGTCGAACCTGGCGGGCGCCGGGAGTAGAGGCCCCGGCGCACCGCCGCCCAGCCTCTACCTGGGAGCGTCCTCCATGTCGCACATTGAGCAGTCGTTCGCCGCCCGGATGCGCGCACTACGAATTGAGCGCGGCCTCTCGCTGCGCACGTTGGCGCGGATCGCGATCTACGGAAAGAGCTACCTGCACGAGTTGGAGACCGGCGCCAAGCAGCCGACCGAGCAGGCGGCGGAGCGCATCGACGAAGCTCTTGACGCGCGCGGCGAACTGGCCGCGTTGGTGCCGGCTGGATTGCGCCGCCGAGAAGTGATCGCCCGGGCCAGCCTCGCTGCCGCCATGCCGGGGACGATCCTTGCTCACGGCCGCCAGGTCGGCGCTGAGGTGCCGCGCCAACTGGCCGAGCGAACGGCGCGCCTGCGGCGACTCGACGACTACCTCGGCGGGGCGGACACGTACGGGATGTACGTCGCTGAGCTGGACTCGGCGGTCCGGCTGGTCCAGGACGGCACGCACACCGACGAGACCCGCCGAGCGCTGCTGACGGTCGTGGGCGAACTGGCGCAGCTCGCGGCCTGGGCCGCGTTCGACTCCGGCCGCAGCGGCGATGCCGATCGCCTCAATCGGGTCAGCCTCGCTGCGGCCCGAGACGCTGGGGACCGGTCGCTGGCCGGCAACGCCCTGGCGTGCCTTGCCTACCAGGACACCACCGACCTACCGGCGGCGGCGGAGCTCGCCAGCGCGGCGGACGACGCCGCCGGCGCGGAGGCGACCCCTGGAGTGCGCGCACTCTTCGCCTTCCGGCGAGCCTGGGTGAGCGCGATGAACGGCCAGCCGGGCGAGGTCGAGCGGCATCTCGACATCGGGTCGATGCGCCTGACCGAGGTCAACGGCCGGCCCGAACCGGACTGGGTGTACTGGGTCGACCGGGCCGAGGCCGAGATCATGACCGGTCGATGCTGGACTGTGCTACGCCGTCCACTGCGCGCGATCCCCATCCTCGAAACCGTCCTGTCCGAGTACGAAGACCTCCGGGCACGCGAGAAGGCGCTGTACCTGTCCTGGCTTGCGGACGCCTATCTCGACGCCAACGAGGTGGAGCAGGCGTGCGTTACGGCAGCGCGGGCGGTCCGGCTGGGTGGTGGACTCGGGTCGATCCGGCCGGTCCAGCGCATCCAGTCGCTCGCCGCCCGACTTGAGCCACACGCAGCCCTGCCGTGCGTGGCCGAGTTACGCGAGATCATCGCCCACTCAGCCTGTTAGCGGTCGCGCCGCTGTCCGCGGACACCCTGGTTTGCCGGTGCGGACGGTCAGAGGACGCCGCCCTACTGCCCATTGCATTGCGTGAGGGCAAGGCTACGGGTCAGGGCGCGATGCTAGCGCGGCTTCATCGGCAAGTGACCCGCCGCGTGACCGCGTCCCGCACGAGCGGCGCGGTGCCGGGCCTCCCCCTGAGATCCACCCGGCACCGCGCCCCCGACCAGGGAGGCGCGATGGACCCGTTGGACGCTCGCCGGCCACGCACGCTCGACGAGCTGCGTGCCGCCGCTGAACGGCACCGCGCCGACCTGGACGACGCGGCTGTCCGCGAATGGCTCGACCACGCCCTCCTGCGGCCGGAGGTCGAGCGGGCGCGGCAGGACACGATGCGCCGGCTTCGGGCCTGGTCCGACCGCACCGTCGAGCAGATTCGCGTGCTCACCGAGGAGCCGACGTGAGCGGCCCGGAACCTGACGGCCTGACCAGGGTCACCGTGAACCTGACACCCCGCGCCGTCACCGCCCTCGACGCCTTGGCCGCCGCCGGCCCGCAGAGCAAGACCGACGCCATCAACCGGGCGCTGCGAACCGCCGGCAGACTGGCCCGGTACGCCGACGCCGGCGGCGCCGTCGTCCTGCTTACCCGCGATGGCCGCCAGGTCGAGATCGAGGTCATCTGATGACCGGCATGGACGACGGGCCACCGTCACCGGCAGCCCTGGCCGAAGCGGCGGCGAGGACCCTGAACGCGCACCGCGACGGGCGCCGGTGCGGTGAGTGCGACCCCGACGGCAGCTGCCACCAGCTCGACTGGGCACAGCGCTGGACCGGCCAGCTCGTCCGCCGTCCCCGAGTCGGTGGCGCCGTCGCCCGCATCCTCCGCAGCATCGGCGGCCATTGACCAGCTGTTCGCCGACCGACCGCAGGCCAGCCCGGCCCGCCACCGCCAGGCCCACCGTCCGATACCCCAGTGCGCAAAAGCCGCAAATCGACAACTCACCCAGCCACCCGCCGCGATCCCTCGATGATCTGAGCGCCACTGCTGTTATCGGTGACGTTTAACAGCAGTGGCGCTCAGATCATCAACCATTCGCCCGGAGTTGGGTTCGATGAGCGTGCGTCACAACCAGGTCGAGGACGCGCGGACATCGACAGGCCCCTCCTTGTCTGCCCCCATGGCCCCGCACCCCTCGATTGGGGTTAGCGCAAGTGTTGAGACGTTCTATCGTCGCTCCAGCGGCATCGCAGCGTCTCACCGTCGGCGATTCGGGCGGTATCCGCGCCTGCTGCGGTGCGGTAGGCGTCGGGGGTGGGGAAATCGACGTCGGGATGACACGATCGGGGTTGGCACGTCGCCGAGGGAGCGGCGGACAGGAGGCCGGGATGGCGCTGTTGCGGCGGGTGATCGGGATGGTGCTCCGGCGGGCGCGGCTGCGGCAGGGACGCACCCTGCGGCAGGTCGCCGACGACGCCGGGCTCTCGGTGCCGTACCTCTCCGAGGTCGAGCGGGGCCGCAAGGAGGTCTCCTCGGAGATCCTGGCCGGCATCTGCCGGGCCCTCGGCCTGACCCTGGCCGACCTGCTCGACCAGGCGCGCGAGGAGCTGCTGCGCTCCACGCCCAGCCGGGCGCCGATGCTGATCGGCTTCCGGGCACCCGAGCAGCCGCCACCGGCCCAGCCGGTCCCGGACCGTCGGCCGCGCACCGATCTGCTGGTCAGCCACCAGATCACCTGCGGGTCTGCTGACGGCAGATCTGCCCCGCGGAGAATCGTGCCATCCGGAGCCCTGGTCGGCCGGACGCTTGCGGGGTCGATCCCCGGGTGAGCGCCCGCTCGCCCACCGGCTGACTGGAGGGCGTGACGATGCGCGCGATCCCGACGAGAACCCCTGCGATCCCGCCGAAGACCCCCGCGAACCCGTCGAGAACCGCACGGGTGTCGGCGCTTCCGCTCCTGGTCGGCAGCCCGACGGCCCGGGCGGTGGCCGAGGCGCCGTCACCGTTCGACGAGGAGATCTTCGACCGGCTGCTGCGCGAGCGGATCATCTTCCTCCGCGGCGAGGTCACCGAGCCGGTGGCGAACGCCATCTGCGCGCAGCTGCTGCTGCTCGCCGCCGACGGCGCACAGGACATCCAGTTCTTCATCAACTCGCCCGGCGGCTCGGTCAGCGGCGGGCTGGCCATCTACGACGCGATGCGGTTCATCCGCAACGACGTCGCCACCATCGCGGTCGGCGCGGCCGGCTCGATGGGGCAGTTCCTGCTCTGCGCCGGCACGGCCGGCAAGCGGTACGCCCTGCCGCACGCCCGGATCATGATGCATCAGCCGTCCGGCGGCTTCGGCGGGACGGTGAGCGACATCCGGACCCAGACCGAGAACCTGCTGCACGCCAAGCGGACGCTGCGGGAGCGGATCGCCTTCCACACCGGGCGGTCGGTCGAGGAGATCGAGCGGGACTCCGACCGGGACCGCTGGTTCACCCCGGAACAGGCAAAGGAGTACGGCATCATCGACGCGGTGCTCAGCAGCGTCCGGCAGGTGGCCACCGCGACCGGGTGACGGTTTCGCCAGCTTGCCGCCGGGGTACCGAAGATCCCCAGGGGATGGCGGCGAGGGGGATTTGGTCATGCGTACGCTGGGCGGGCGCTACCGGCTCGTACAGCGAATCGGTGTCGGCGGGATGTCGGAGGTCTGGCGCGCCCACGACCTGGTGTTGGACCGACCGGTCGCGGTGAAGCTGATCGCCCCGCACCAGGCGGACGGCGTGACGCTGGAGCAGGTGCGGTGGGAGGCGCGGGCGGCGGCCCGGCTGGTTCATCCGAACGTGGCGAGTGTGCACGACTTCGGCCTGGCCACCCGCCCGTCGGGCACCGAGGTGCCGTACATCGTGATGGAGCTGGTCGAGGGGGAGACCCTGTCGGCGCACCTTGTGGCGGGACCGCTGGACTGGCGGATCGCCGTCCGGATCTGCGCCGAGGTCAGCGCCGCGCTGGCCGCCGCGCACGCGCACGGCATCGTGCACCGCGACATCAAGCCGGCCAACGTGATGCTCACCCCGAGCGGGGCGAAGGTCCTCGACTTCGGGATCGCCGCTGCCGCCGGCTGGGAGGAGACCGACCCGAACGGCACCCTGCCCGGCACGCCGGCGTTCGTCGCGCCGGAACGGTGGGACGGCGGTCCGGCCACCCCGGCCAGTGACAGTTTCGCCGTCGGGGTGCTGCTGCACCTCTGCCTCGCCGGCCGGCTGCCGTGGCCCATCGAGCCCGGCCAGTTCCGACCGCCGCAACATCTTGCCCCCGATCCGCTGCCGTCGATCGACGGGCTGCCGGCCGATGTGGCCGAGATGTGCCGCCGGTCGTTGTCCCGCGATCCCGACCAGCGACCTACCAGTCTGGTCGCGGCGCTGCTCTGGGGGGAGGCGGTGGACGCCCGGGTGTACGTGCCGCTGGCCGATGTCGCCGCCCCCCGCCCGCGCGGCGGGCCGGTGTCGCCCTGGGACGAACGGGCCGCGAACGCCGCCACCGACGTGGCGAGACCGGCGGACGTCTGACGGCGGGCTCGGTCCGGCCGTTACCCGGGCAGCGGCAGCGTGTCCCAGTTGATTCCGTCGATGCTCACCAGTGCTTCGTCTCTCAACATCAGCCAGATCCGGCCGGGCGCGGCGCTGAAGTAGGCGGCCGTCGTCACCGGGCCCCGCTCGAAGTGCCGGCCACCGTCGCGGCTCGTCCAGAGGACACCACCGAGCCCGGCGATGTCGCCGACCAGCAGTGACTGGTTCAGGCCAAGGGTGAACGGGCGGACCAGGCTGGTCGAGGGTAGGTCGGTGGTGATTTCCTCCCAGTTGCGACCCCCGTCGGTGGTTCGCAGCAGTCGGGACCGGATACCCGTCCGGTCCCCGCCCTGCTGGCTCGCCGGATCGGGGCGGGGCTCGACCAGCAGGTAGGCGACCAGGTAGTCACTGGCCGCCACGCCGATCGTGTTCGTCCCCTCGGGTGCGGTGAAGGACCGCCAGGTGGCACCCCGGTCGGCGCTGCGTGCTATCACAGACGACTTGTCGATGGCGCCCGGGTAGTAGCTGGCCCAGAGCGTTCCATCCCAGCTCACGTACATGCTCATCAGCTTGTGCGGTGACGGTGGTTCGCCGCGTAGCCGGTAGACCGCCGCCGTCACCGGGTCGACGGCGAGGGGCTCGGGTACGCCGTGACAGCCGACCTGGCAGGCCACGGGTACCGCCGAGGGCGGGAACGCGTCGACGGTGGTGATGGACGAGTCGGCGTCCAGCCACGTCTGGCCGGCGTCGCGGGAGAGATAGGAGCTTCCGTCGATGGAGACGAGGAAGGTGCGCGCGTCGAGGGGGTGGTACCGCACATCCGAGGCGAAGTCGCCCTTTTCGTTGCGGCGGCACGCCGCCCGGCGGTCGAACTGGCGCCAGTCCGACCAGGTGACGCCACGGTCGTGCGTGACGGCGAAGCTCATCCCGCACCAGTCGTACTCGATCACAGCGACTGCCGTGGTCGCGTCCAACACGATCAGGTCGCTGACGCCGTCCCGGGCCGGTGGACCGACGGTCGGCTTCGGGCCGGTCCAGTTCGCACCGGGCCCGGCGGCCAGCGGAACGATGACGACTCCGAGCAGCCCGACGACAACGGTCAGGGCGGCGGCGGAGACCCGCCGTCGCCGGCGTTTCGTCGCGGACCGTTGCAGGTCGTCCAGTGGCGGCT
The DNA here is from genome assembly GCF_029626155.1 of Solwaraspora sp. WMMD1047. Classification (NCBI taxonomy): domain Bacteria; kingdom Bacillati; phylum Actinomycetota; class Actinomycetes; order Micromonosporales; family Micromonosporaceae; genus Solwaraspora; species Solwaraspora sp. WMMD1047. Next base: position 546,906 of record NZ_JARUBL010000001.1, read on the forward strand.
GCCGGACGGTCCGCCCGATGGTCTCCGCATCGAATGCGCTGGCACGGAACCGGGCCGGGCAGGTGTCAGGATCGGACATCGGTACTCCCAGCGAGGGTGGAATCGGTGAGTAGCAGGGCGAGTGCCCGCCGGCCCCGGGACAGCCGAGACTTGACGGTTCCCGCGGAAACGCCGAGCGACCGGGCTACCTCGTCCACGGGCAGGTCGGCCAGGTAGTGCAGGGCCAGGGCGTGTCGTTGGCCGAGCGGCAACGCGCGCATCGCGGTCATCAGGGCCACATGGTCGGGCGACATGTCGGCGACGACCGGCGGTGGGCCGAGCCGGCGCAGCAGCGTGTCGAGCGTCCGGCGTCGGCGGTGCCGGCTGCGGGCGACGTTCACGGCGACCCGGCGCAGCCAGGCTTCGGGGTTGTCGAGGTCGGCGAAGCGCCGGGGCGAGTTCAGGGCCCGGATGAACGCCTCCTGAACGGCCTCCTGGGCTTCGTTCAGGTCGCCGGTGACGGCGTACAGTTGCACCACGAGCCGGCGGAAACATCCGCTGTAGACCTCGCCGACGACGCTCTCCCGGGACAACGGCGCCTCCCCTCTCCACCCATCCCACTCCCGGGCGCCCCGAAAGGTTCCCCGCCGCGCCGCTCCCGTTGCGAAGATTGTTAAGCGTCCTTATAGTTCGATGACGGTTAATCTCTGCATACGCTGTTGGAGGGGAACGTGTTGCGCACAGGCAAGGCGCTGCTGGCGACCGGGCTGCTCGCCGCGCTCGCGGCGGTGCCGCTGACCGGCGCCGCGGCGGCCGCGACCACGCCGACCGCCACCTTCGTCAAGGTCTCCGACTGGGGATCGGGCTGGCAGGGCCGCTACACCGTCACCAACGGCGGGACCAGCACGTTCAGCTCCTGGCGGGTGCAGTTCGACCTGCCGGCCGGCACCACCATCGGGTCCCACTGGGAAGCGGCGATGACCCGCAGCGGGCAGCGCTACACCTTCACCAACCTGGGCTGGAACGGGAACCTCGCGCCCGGCGCCTCGGTCACCTTCGGGTTCATCGGCGGCGGCCCCGGCAGCCCCACCGGCTGCCTACTCAACGGTCAGCCCTGCGCCGGCGGCCCCACCCCGACCACCCCGCCGCCGACCCCGACCCTGCCACCCACCCCGACCCCGACCGCGACCCCGCCGCCGACCCCGACCCCCACCGCCCAACCTGGCACGCCGGTCGCCGCCAACGGGCAACTGCGGGTCTGCGGCCGGCAGCTCTGCAACCGCAACGGCAAGCCGATCCAGCTACGCGGCATGAGCACCCACGGCCTGCAGTGGTACGCCAACTGCGCCACCACGGACTCGCTCGACGTGCTGGCCGACGAGTGGAACGCCGACGTACTCCGGATCTCGATGTACATCCAGGAGGGCGGCTACGAAACCGACCCGCGCGGGTTCACCGACCTGGTGCACGAGTACATCGAACTCGCCACCGAGCGTGGCATGTACGCCATCGTCGACTGGCACATGCTCACCCCGGGCGACCCGAACGCGAACCTCGCCGGGGCCCGCACCTTCTTCGCCGAGATCGCCGAGCGGCACCGCGACAAGCCCAACGTCCTCTACGAGATCGCCAACGAGCCGAGCGGCGTGACCTGGGCGACAATCAAGACGTACGCGGACCAGATCATCCCGGTGATCCGCACCCGCGACGCCGACGCGGTGGTCCTGGTCGGCACCCCCGACTGGTCCTCGCTCGGCGCCTCCGGCTCGGGTGGCGGCGCCGACGTGATCGCCGCGAACCCGGTGGCCGCCGGCAACGTCATGTACGTCTTCCACTTCTACGCCGCCTCACACGACGACTACTACTACGACACCCTTTCGTCGGCCGCCGACCGGCTGCCGCTCTTCGTCACCGAGTTCGGCACCCAGGAGTACACCGGCGACGGGCCGAACGACTTCGTGATGGCGCAGCGCTACCTGGACCTGCTGGCCGCCCGGAAGATCAGCTGGGTGAACTGGAACTACTCCGACGACTTCCGCTCCGGCGCCGTCTTCACGACCGGCACCTGCGCCGACGGGGCGTTCTCCGGCACCGCCAACCTCAAGCCGGCCGGCGCCTGGATCCGGGACCGGATCCGTACTCCCGACGACTTCTGATCCAGTGGCGGCCGGTGTGGCGCGCGGTCAGTGTGACTCGCGGGCCACCCGGTCGCCGCTGGAACCCAGCAGGAAGTCCAGGTCCGCGCCGGTGTCGGCGCCCAACACGGTACGCACGTAGAGCTGCTCCCAGCCGCGTTGCGGCCGGGCCAGTCGCTCGGTCATCGCCGCCGACGGCGGACGCCGGTCCAGCTCCTCCTGCGGCACGTCCACGTCGAGCCGCCGCCCCTCCACGTCCAGGATGATCCAGTCGCCGGTGGCGACCCGGTCCAGCGGCCCGCCGGCCGCCGCCTCCGGGCTGACATGCAGGACCACCGTCCCGTACGCGGTGCCGCTCATCCGCCCGTCGCAGATCCGGACCATGTCGCGGACCCCCTGCTGGAGCAGCTTCGCCGGCAGCGGCAGGTTCGCCACCTCCGGCATCCCCGGGTAGCCCTTCGGGCCGCAGCCGCGCAGCACCAGCACCGAGTCGGCGTCCACGTCCAGGTCCGGGTCGTCGATCCGCTCGTGGAAGTCCTCGACGGAGTCGAACACCACCGCCCGGCCCCGGTGCCGCAGCAGGTGCGGGGAGGCGGCGGCCGGCTTGATGATGGCGCCGGCCGGGGCCAGGTTGCCGTGCAGGACGGCGATGCCGGCCTGCGGCCTGAGCGGTTCCGCCCGGGGGCGGATCACCTCGCGGTCCCAGATCTGTGCCTCGGTCAGGTGCGCCACCAGCGGCTGGCCGGAGACGGTGCGCGCGTCCGGGTCGAGCAGGTCGACCACCTCGCGCAGTACGGCAGCCAGCCCGCCGGCCCGGTGCAGGTCCTCCATCAGGTGCCGGCCGGCCGGCTGCAGGTCGACCAGGAGCGGCACGTCCGCGCCGATCCGGTCAAAATCGGTCAACCCCAGCGGTACGCCGAGCCGGCCGGCGATGGCGAGCAGGTGCACCACGGCGTTGGTGGAACCGCCGATGGCGGCCAGCGCCACGATCGCGTTGTGGAACGAACCGGTCGTCATCAGGTGGCTGGGGCGGGCGTCCCGTTCGACAAGTTCGACGGCGAGCCGGCCGGTGTCGTGGGCGCGGGCCAGCAGCCGGCTGTCCGGGGCGGGGATGCCGGCGGTGCCGGGCAGCACCATGCCGAGCGCCTCGGCGAGCAGCGCCATCGTGGAGGCCGTACCCATCGTGTTGCAGTGCCCACGGCTGCGGATCATCGACGACTCCGAGTCGAGGAACGCCTGCTCGGTCAGGGTGCCGGCGCGGACCTCCTCGCTGAGTCGCCAGACGTCGGTGCCGCAGCCCAGCGGGACGCCCCGGAAGGTGCCGGTGAGCATCGGGCCACCGGGCAGCACCACCGCCGGCAGGTCGACGGAGGCGGCGGCCATCAGCAGCGCCGGGATCGTCTTGTCGCAGCCGCCGAGCAGCACCACGCCGTCGATCGGGTTGGCCCGCAGCATCTCCTCGGCGGCCATCGCGGCCATGTTGCGCCAGAGCATCGCGGTCGGCCGGACCTGCGTCTCGCCGATCGACACCACCGGCAGATTCAGCGGTACGCCGCCGGCCGCCCAGACCCCCTGCCGGACGCTCTCGGCGACCTCGTTGAAGTGGTTGTTGCAGGGGGTCAGGTCGGAGGCGGTGTTGGCGATCGCGATCTGCGGCCGGCCCTGGAACGCCGAACCCGGCACCCCCCGCCGCATCCAGGCCCGGTGCAGGTACGCGTTGCGGTCCTGGCCGGCGTACCACTGGTTACTGCGAAGCTCGGGCATCGAACCTCCACGGGTTGCTGGCGTGGTCTATGACGGTAACGCGGGTGAAACCTGCGGCCGGATCATGGAAACATGTCGAGCCTTCAGATCGCCGCCCTCGGCGAGTGCCGGATCGACTCGCCGCTGGCCCGGCTGCTGCAGCGGCGCAACACCAGCCAGCACTATGTGGACGAGTCCGACCGGGTGCTGCTCGACGACACCGTGACGATGGTGTCCGGCCGGGGGGTGCCGGTCGAGGAGCTGCCCAGCTTCGAGCCCGGCGGCCCGCGCCAGAAGATCTTCTTCGACCCGGCGCGGACCCGGGTCGGCATCGTCACCTGCGGCGGGCTCTGCCCGGGCCTGAACAACGTGATCCGGGCGCTGGTGCTGCAGTTGACCACGCACTACGGGGTGCACCGCATTCTCGGCTTCCGCAACGGCTACCAGGGCCTGGTGCCCCGCTACGACCACCCGCCGGTGGAGCTGACCCCGGCCTACGTCGACCTGATCGACAAGTACGGCGGCACCGTGCTGGGTACCTCCCGGGGCAACCAGGACCCGGACGAGATCGTCGACAACCTGGACCGGCTCGGCATCGACATCCTCTTCGTCATCGGCGGCGACGGGTCGATGCGGGGGGCGGTGCGGATCGCCGAGGTGGTCGCCCGGCGGGGCCGGCGGATCGCCGTGGTCGGGGTGCCGAAGACCATCGACAACGACATTCCGTACATCGATCAGAGTTTTGGTTTTCAGACCGCGGTCGGGCAGGCGACCGAGGTGATCCGCGCCGCGCACGTGGAGGCGACGGCGTTTCCCGGCGGGATCGGCCTGGTCCAGTTGATGGGCCGACACTCCGGCTTCATCGCCTGCTACGCCGCGCTGGCGACGCACGACGCCGACTACGTCCTGGTGCCCGAGGTGCCGTTCGCGCTGGACGGCCCGGACGGATTCCTGGCCCACCTGCGGCGTCGGGTGGGCGACCGGGGACACGCGATGATCGTGGTGGCCGAGGGCGCCGGCCAGGAGCACCTGGCGACCGGGCCGGCCGGCCACGACGCCTCCGGCAACCAGCGCCTGCACGACTTCGGCCGCTACCTGCGCCAGCGGATCATCGACGAGTTCGCGGGGGCGGGGGTCGAGGCGAGCCTGAAGTACATCGACCCCAGCTACACCATCCGGGGCGTGCCGGCGAACCCGTACGACAGCGTCTACTGCATCCGGCTCGCGCACGCCGCCGTGCACGCGGCGATGGCCGGCCGGACGGAGCTGGTGGTCGGCCGGTGGCGGGGCCGGTTCGTGCACGTGCCGATGCCGCTGGTGGTGGGCTCCCGCAACCAGGTCGACCCGGACGGCGATTTGTGGCTCTCCGTGCTGGAGGCGACCGGCCAGCCGCCCACCTTCGGCTGACGCCGCCGGCCGCCTCGCTATCGTTTCCGCATGACGATCAGATCGTCCGTTGGTGCCGCCTTCCAGGCCGACGGCCCGGCCGAAGGTGTCGATCTGCGGCTGTTCGGACAGTTCGCCGGTTCCTGGTGGCTGGACTGCACCGACCACGACCCCGACGGCTCCACCACCACCCGCCGGGGCGAGTGGCACTTCGGGTACGCCCTGGGCGGGCTGGCCACCACCGACGTCTGGATCCTGCCCGGCGTCGAACACGGCGTCAGCGTGCGGTTCCCGGACCCGGCGGCCGGGGCGGGGGTGTGGCGTTCGACGTGGGTGGGGCCGGGCAAGCGCCGGGTGCACACCTTCCTGGCCGCCCAGGTGGGCGACGGGATCGTGCTCGACGGCGGCGACCTGCGCTGGACCTTCTCCGACATCGCCACCGACACGTTCCGCTGGCGCAACGAGGCCCGGCAACCCGACGGCGACTGGCGACTGCAACAGACCTTCCAGGTCTGGCGGCAGACCTGACGACCAGCACCGGACTCCGATGATCATTCTTGTGCACAGCTCGAAGACGATGCGCCCGCCGGCCGGTGGCGCCGGGCCGAACGGCGTGCCGGTCCTGCTTGACCGCGCCGAGGAACTCGTCACCTACCTGCGGACCCTGTCGGGCGACCAGCTCGCCCGGGTCATGACCGTCTCCGCCGACCTGGCGACGAAGACCCGTCAGCAGTACGCCGACTGGGGCCGGCAGCTCACGCCGGCCGCCGCCACCTTCGTCGGCGACATCTACAGCGGCCTGCAGGTCGACTCGTTCACCCCGGCCGACCGCGGCTACGCCGACCGGCACCTGCGGATCCTCTCCGGCCTGTACGGGATCCTGCGCCCGTTCGACGGGATCAGCCCGTACCGGCTGGAGATGGGCTACCGGCTGCCGCCCGGCCCGTACGCGAACCTCTACCGGTTCTGGGGGTCCTCGATCGCCGAGTCGCTGCCGGCGACCGGTCCCATCGTCAACCTCGCGGCCAACGAGTACAGCCGCACCGTCACCGCCCACGTCGACGCCGCCCGGGTGGTGACGCCGCGGTTCCTCACCCTCGATCCGGCCTCGGGTCAGCCGAAGTTCGTCGTCGTCCACGCGAAGATCGCCCGCGGCGCCTTCGCCCGCTGGCTGGTCACCGAGCGGGTCGCCGACACGGAGGCGGCGCTGCGCGAGTTCCGCGACATCGGCTACCGGTATGACGAGGCGCTCAGCACACCAGGTCAGCCGGCCTTCGTGTGCGCCGAGTTCGGCGGGAAGGGGCTCTCCGTCCGGCTCGGCTAGACCGGCGCGGGATCAGCGCTCGGCGATCAGGTCGTCGCAGGACCGGTCATGCGGTCACTCTGGCAATCTGCGGTGGTCGGCTACTCAGCGTCGCCGGGCGACCGCTGCAGCCTGGCGCGGACCGCGTCGGCGTCGGCGTGGTCGAGGTGGTCCAGCAGGTGCAGCGCCCGCCGCCAGGAGGTGCGGGCGGCCCCGGTGGCGCCGTCGGCGAACTGGGCGTCGCCGAGGTGCACCAGCATCTCGGCCTCGTTGTTCCGGTCACCGACCGCGCGGATCAGCTCCAGCGCCCGCAGGAAACAGTCGATCGCGCGCTGCTGTCGGCCCAGGTGGTGCTCGGCGAAGCCGATGCTGTCCCAGGTCTGCGCCTGCCCGATCACGTCCCCCACCTCCGTCAGTAGGGTCAGTGCCCGCTGGCAGCAGGCCAGCGCCTGTTCGTACTCGCCGAGCAGGGCGTGCTGCCAGCCGAGACCGTTGAGGGCGCGGGCCTGCCCGGGGCGGTGCCCGGCCCGCCGGAACAGGACGAGTGAACGCCGACTGTGCCGCAACGCCTCCCGGTGCCGGCCCTGCCGCTCATAAACCAGGCTGAGGCTCAGGTTTGTGTACGCCTCGTCAGCCGGCTGTCCGATCCGTTCGAACAGGTCAAGTGCGGCCCGGTGGTGGGCGTGGGCGTCCGCGTGCCGGTCGAGACCGGTGTGGGCGCGGGCCAGCCCGCGATGGGCGTGCGCGAGGGCGAGTGGATCGTCGAGTCGCCGGGCGGCGTCCAGTGCCACCTCCTGCAGCGCCACCCAGTCGTGCCGGCCGCCCTGCCGCTGCAACACGGGCTCACAGGCCCAGGTCAGCTGCCAGGCGTGCGCGTCGAGCCGGGACTCCGCGGCCCGCCGGACGGCGGCGAGCAGCACCGGCAACTCGCGGACGGACCAGGCCAGTGCCTCGTCGAGGTCGGCGAAGCGCAGCGTCACGGCGCCCGGAGCGGCGACGACCGGCTCGATCGGGCTCCGGTTCGGATCAACGAGCGTCGCGGCGGCGTACGCGGAATGCAGCAGGTGGTCGAGGAGCCGCCGCAGGGCCGCCGCCCGCACCTCGCCGCCGTCGCGGCTGCGGGTCAGCTCGATCGCGTACGCGTGGAGCAGGTCGTGTCGCCAGTAGCGGCCGTCGTCCTGCTCGGCGAGCAGGTGGGCGTCGGTGAGCTCGGCCAGCAGCGGCCGGACCTGCTCGACCGGCACGCCGGCCAGGCTGGCTGCCGCGGGTGGGGTGACAGCCGGCCCGGGGTGCAGACCGAGCAGTCGGAACAACCGTGCCGCCGGGGCGGTCAACGCCCGGTACGACCAGGAGATGACCGTGCGCGGATCTTCCCGGTCGGCACCGGCCAGCTCGGCCAGCGGGTCGGGCGCCTGGCGTAACTGCGCGGCGAAGGCGGCCAGCGGGAGGGCCGGTCTGGTGACCGCCCCGGCGGCGACGATGGCCAGCGCCAGCGGCAGCCGGGCGCAGCGTTCGACGATCTCGTCGACCGCGGCGGGTTCGGCGGCCACCCGGTCCGGGCCGATCCGCCTGGCCAGCAACTCCCGGGCCTCGTCGGGCGCCAGCAGATCCAGGGTGATCGGGTGCGCGCCCTCGGCGGCGACCAGGCCGGTGAGCCGGTTCCGGCTGGTGACCACGACCAGACAGCCGGTCCCGCTGGGCAGGAGCGGGCGGGACTGCCGCGAATCGCGTGCGTTATCCAGCACCACCAACACCCGCCGATCGGCCAGCAGGCTGCGGTAAAGCGCAACCTGCTCGGCCGGCCCGTCCGGAATCCGGCCCGGCGGCACGCCGAGGGCACCGAGGAAACCTCGGACGACGTCGTGCGGCGGGACCGGTCCCCCGTCGGGGGTGAACCCGCCGAGGTCGGCGTAGAGCTGCCCGTCCGGGAACCGCCCGGCCGCCCGGCGCGCCCAGAAGGCCGCGAGCGCGGTCTTCCCGATCCCGGCGGTCCCGTCGATCGTCACCACCGTGGCCGGGGTACCGGGATCGAGGTTCCGGTCGGCGAGCGCGTCCATGGTGGCCAGCTCGCCCGTCCGGCCGGCGAGTTGCCGGACGGAGAGCGGTAGCTGACGGGGCACCGACCCGGGCCGGACCGGGGTGGGCGTACCGGTGGCCCGGCCCGGCCCGTCGGTGCGCGGCTGCCGGAAGGCGTGTTCGATCATCGCGTGGCGCGGGCGCCAGTATTCGTCGACTCCGGTACGGAGCGAAACGCGGGCCATCCGATCGTGGTCACGCGCGTGGTCGCGGCAGCTCTCGATCAGGGTGCGCACCACCCGCCAGTCCGGTGGCCGTCGGATCTCCCCGTTCAGGATGGCCCCGACCTGGCTCTTCCCCAGCCCGATCCGGGCGCTGAGGATCCGCAGGCTCGGCCCACCGGCCTGGGTCCACAGCAGACGTAGGTCCTGGCAGAGCTGTTTCAGGAGTTCGTCCGGTCCGTCGTCGACCATTGACGATCACCATCCCCCGAACGTCCGAATGCTGTCCGGTGTTGTCCGGCCGCCATTGTCGGCACGGTTCCGCTACCGGCGTCGACACGGTATCGATCGTTGTCCGTCCGGGATAGCGCGTGGCACCCGTTGCAAACACCACAGTGGTGTCCCCTGGTGAAAGGAGAGAAGGTATGCGGTCAAGACTGCTGCGGGTGGCCACCGCGGCGCTGCTGTCGGTCGTGGTGACACTGCCGCTCGGCGCGCGGCCGGTGCACGCGGCGATCGACTGGGGCAAGGTGATAACCGCGGCGATCGGTGCGATCGGCTCATGGCTGGGATCGAACGGTACCCAGGCGGCGATCCAGGAGGCGACCCGGCAGATCCTGGCGGCGGTGAACACGGCGCGCAGCGACATCCTGGCGCACATGGAGACGATCGCGGTGGCGGATGCCCGCTCCTGCGCCAACCACGCCGTCATCGAGTTCATCGACATCGAGCGGATGACCCCCGACAACATGCAGCGCTTCGCGCAGGACGCGACCGGCTGCGCGGTGCGGATCGACAGCCTGCTGCCGGCCATCACCGACAAGGCCCGGGTCGATCAGCTCGGTATCGCGCTCAACGTGGTCGCCCCGATCGCCCTGGTCGCGCGGGCCAGAACCGGGCTGACCACCGACGCGTTGGAGAACACCCTGCGGGCCGCGAACGTCGCGATCATCCCGAAGCTGGCTCCGTCCTGCACCGTGTACTCGTACGACTTCGACCCGGAGCTTCCGCTCCCGAGTCCCGGCCAGATAGTTACCTACCATCTCTACTGTTGGGCGTACAACAACGACGGCGGCTCCCACTCGGTGTTCCTGCCGTACCCACAGGCGCCCACCGATCAGCACTTCGCGGTGGCTCAGGACCAGGCCACCCGCAACACCAGTCGGGCGATCGCCCAGCGGGTGCTGCCGCTGTTCTGAAGCAGCGACCGCCACGGGGCCGGTGCGTTCCGTCCGATGGGGACGGTGGCACCGGCCCTCGCCGCGGGATCAGGGTCGCGCCCGTGCCCGCAGTACCGCCTTGACGATCTCGCCGGTGACCAGGATGGTGGCGCCGACCCCGGCGCAGACCAGCCACTGCCCGCCGGTCAGGCCGGTGGTGTTGAAGAGCCCCTGCAGCAGGTTCAGCTGCACCACGAGCGCCAGCAGCGCCACCACCGCGCCGGTGGCGACGAAGGCGGAGCGGTTCTCCAGGGTCTCGCGGCTGAACACGCTGCGGGTGTCGTGCCGCACGTTGAGCAGGTTGAACGCCTGGAAGAAGACGAACGTCACGAACGCCATCGTGCCGGCGGTGGTGGGCTCGCCCAGTTGGGCCTCCGGGCCGGGCGCCCAGACCAGCACGGCCAGCGTGCCGGTGGCCATCACCGCGCTGCCGAGCAGGATGCGCAGCAGCCGCGGCCGGTTCAGGATCCGTTCCCGGGCCGGGCGGGGCGGCCGGTGCATGGCGTCGGGGCTGACCGGGTCGACGCCGATCGACATCGCCGGCGGGCCGTCCATGATCAGGTTGACGAACAGGATCTGCAACGCGGTGAACGGGGTGCCGCCGGCGATGCCGGTCAGCGACGCGACCAGGAAGGTGAGCACGAACCCGAGCGCGGTGGAGACCTGGAACCGGGTGAAGTTGACGATATTGCTGTAGACGCCCCGGCCCTCGCGGACGGCGGAGACGATGGTGGCGAAGTTGTCGTCGGTGAGGACCATCGTCGACGCCTCCTTGGTCACCTCCGTGCCGGTGACCCCCATCGCCACGCCGATGTCGGCCCGGCGCAGCGCGGGTGCGTCGTTCACCCCGTCGCCGGTCATCGCCACCACGTCGCCCCGCGCCTGCAACACCCGGACGATCCGGATCTTGTGTGCGGGGGAGACCCGGGCCACCACCCCGACCTCGTCGAGCCGGCGGGCCAGCTCGTCGTCGTCTTCGATCCGGTCCAGGTCGGTCCCGGTCACCGCCTCGCCCGGGATACCCAGCTCGCGGGCGATCGCGCCGGCCGTCACCGCGTGGTCGCCGGTGAGCATCCGGACCCGGACGCCGGCCTGCCGGCACTCGTCGATGGCCTGCCGGGCCTCTGGGCGGGGCGGGTCCACGATGCCGACCAGGGCGACCAGCACCACCCGGTCGAGCATCTCCTTCGGGTCGTCGGCGGGGTCGAAGTCCGCCGCCGGGAAGTCCTCGATCCCGACCGCCATCACCCGCATGCCCTGCTCCGCCAGGCCCGCGTTGGCCCGGTCGAAGCGCTCCCGGGCGTCGTCGTCCAGCGGTAGGACCCCGTCCTGGCCGAGGTAGCGGTCGCTGCGCTCGGTGAGCACATCGGGTGCGCCCTTGACGAAACAGCGGACGATCTCGGCGCCGTCGTCGTTTGTCCAGCGGTGGAACGTCGCCATGAACTTGTAGTCCGAGTCGAACGGGATCTCCAACACCCGGGGCCGCTCCTGGCGCAGCGCCGCCACGTCGATGCCGCCCTTCTCGGCGAGCACCACCATGGCGCCCTCGGTCGGGTCACCCACCACCTCCCCGTCCCGCAACACCGCGTCGGTGCAGAGCGCCATCGCGATCAGCGCGTCGTTGACGGTGTCCGGCCGGGGTGATCCGTCCGTGGTGCGCAGCCGGCCGTCGGTCGAATATCCCTCCCCGGAGACGGTGAACCGGCGGGCCGCCACCACCAGCTCCCGGGCGGTCATCTGGTTGAGGGTCAGGGTGCCGGTCTTGTCGGTGCAGATCTGTGACGTGCTGCCCAGCGTCTCCACCGACGCCAGCCGCTTGACGATGGCACCCCGTCTGGCTAGCCGGCCGGTCCCCATCGCCAGGGTGAACGCCACCACCGCCGGCAGCCCCTCCGGGATGGCCGCGACCGCCAACGAGACCGCGCTGATGAACAGGTCGCCGAACTCCTGGCCACGGATCAGTCCGAGCCCGAACACGACGACGATGACCACCCCGGCGATGATCGCCAGCGTACGGCTGAGGGTGTCGATCTGACGCTGCAGCGGCGTCGGACCCGGCTCGGCGGAGTGCAGCATGTCGGCGATCCGGCCGGTCTCGGTGCCCATCCCGGTGGCCGTGATCAGCGCCTCGCCCCGACCCCGGGTCACCGCCGTGTTCATGAACACCGAGGTGGTGCGGTCGCCCAGCGGGGCGTCCTCGGACACCGTCGCGTCGGCCGCCTTGTCGGCCGGCTGCGCCTCGCCGGTGAGCATCGACTCCTGGATCTCCAGCGAGGCCGAGGAGAGCAGCCGGCCGTCGGCCGGCACCCGGTCACCGGCCTCCAGCTCCACCACGTCACCGGGGACCAGGTCCGCCGCGTCCAGCCGGACGATCCGGCCGTCGCGGCGTACGGTCGCGGTGGTGTGGCTCATCCGCCGCAGCGCCTCCAGGCTGGCCTCGGCGCGGGACTCCTGGACGAACCCGATGGTGGCGTTGAGCAGCACCACGAGCGCGATCGCGATCGGCGTCTCCAGCTCCCGGCTGACCACCAGACTGACCACGGCGGCGGCCAGCAGGATGAGGATCAGCAGGTCCTGGAACTGCCGCAGGAACGCCCGCCAGCGCGGCTCCCGGGCGGCCTCGGCGAGCCGGTTCGGGCCGTACCGCTCCAGCCGCCGGGCCGCCTCCGCCGAGGAGAGGCCGGCCCCGGGGTCGACGTCGAGTTCGCGGGCGGCGTCGGCCGCCGGCCGGGCGTGCCAGGTGCTGGTGCTCGACTCGGTCACCCGCTCATCGTCGCCGACAACGCGCGATCATGCAGTCGGCGGGCTGATCTCGCCCGAGCTCACCCATGGTGCGGTGCAACAATGATCACGTGAGCGGGGACAACGGGTGGGTGAAACTCACCGAGAGCAACCCGGGCCATTCGCAGTGGTACATCGACCGGTTCCGGGCGTTGGCCGACGGCGGCTCGGACCTGGCCGGCGAGGCGCGCCTGGTCGACGCGATGCTGCCGCGCGGGTCGCGGGTGCTCGACGCGGGCAGCGGCACCGGCCGGGTGGGGGGACACCTCGCCGCCGCCGGCCACCAGGTGGTCGGCGTGGACCTCGACCCGCTCCTGGTCGAGTCCGCCCGGCAGGACCACCCCGGCCCGCAGTGGCTGGTCGGCGACCTGGCCGAGCTGGACCTGCCGGCCCGCGGCATCGCCGAGGGCTTCGACGCGATCGTCTGCGCCGGGAACGTGATGACGTTCGTCGCTCCGGCCACCCGCCGGGAGATCCTGCGGCGGATGCGGGCGCACCTGCGCGACGGCGGCCGGGTGGTGATCGGCTTCGGCGCCGGCCGGGGCTACGAGTTCGCCGACTTCCTCGCCGACGCCCGGGCCGGCGGGCTCGCACCGGACCTGCTGCTGTCGACCTGGGACCTGCGCCCGTTCGGCGACGACGCGGACTTCCTCGTCGCGGTGCTGTCACCGACGGCGTGACGGCCGATAGGCGGCACGCGGGCAACCCGGCATGATGCCACGGTGGACCCCCGCCGCCTGATGATGCTGGACACCTACCGCTATCCGAAAGGCGCCAGCCCGGTCGCCGTCATGATCGACGGATACCCGAACTATCACCACGTCATGGCGGCGCCGGGTCGGGACTGGCCGATGGTGATGCTGGAGGCGGGGATCAACCCGGTCCGGATGGTGCGGGCTCCCGACGAGGTACGGCGTCCGGTGATCGCCATCCGGTCCAGCCCGTGGAAGGCCGGGCAGGCATCCAATCCGTGGCACGACGAGTTCGACCTCGACCACGGGCACGTGCGGTACTACGGCGACCACAAGCCCTCGACGAACGCCCGGGTAGGCACCACCGTCGGCAATCAGGCGCTACTGGAGGCGTGGAGACACCATGCCGGGACCAGCGCGTACGAGCGGTCGCTGGCGCCGCCGCTGCTGGTGTTCCGCTCGACGACCGTGCGCCGGGGTGGCCAACGCATCGTCAAGGGACACGTTGAATTCTGCGGCGTGGCCGTGATCGAGCGGTTGGAACACATCGTGCAGCGCGATCCCGAGTCGGGCCAGAGCTTCCCCAATCTGGTGCTGGATCTCGCCGTACTCGATCTGGCCGACACCGGCGACACGCTGGACCCGCGCTGGATCGACGACCGGCGCGACGAGCAGCTCACCACCGAACAGACCCAGTCGCGCGCGCCGGAGTCGTGGCAGCGGTGGGTCCGGGAGGGTCGGGCGGCGATCCCCCGGGTCCGCCGCCGGGTGGTCTCCTCCCGGGTCAGGACCACCGCCGAACAGCTCCCGGAGCCGGGCTCCGCCGAGTACGAGGCGCTGCGCCGCATCCACGCCTTCTTCGACCACCGCAAGCACGCGTTCGAGCTGCTGGCGTCGCGGGTGGCCGCCCAACTGCTCGGCGGGTCGGGAGCCGTCTACCGGGACGGTTGGCTGACCCGGGCCGGCGGCGACGGCGGGATGGACTTCGTCGGCCGACTCGACGTCGGCTCACCGGCCAGCAACACCCCGTTGGTCGTGCTCGGCCAGGCAAAGTGCGTCCAGCTCGGCAGGTCGATCAGCCCGGACGAGGTGGCCCGGGTGGTCGCCCGGCTCCGGCGCGGCTGGATCGGCGTCTTCGTCACCACCGGGACCTTCTCCAAGCAGGCCCAGGTCGAGGTGATCGACGACCAGTACCCGCTGGTGCTGGTCAACGGGCGGGTTCTGGTCGAACAGGTCCTCCGGATGGCGGCGGCCGACCACGATGGCGACCTCGACGCGTTGCTGCGCTCGGTCGACGCCGGCTACCCGGACGCGGTGACGCACCGCCGCCCGGAGGAGATCCTGGGCGCCTGACCGCCGCCCTCGGCGCCGGGCGGGTGGGCGAGCGATCAAGATCGAATGATGAAAACGGTCGCTATGGAGGGCCGTAGCGACCGTTTTCATCACTGGATCTTGGGACTGTGATCCGGATCGACGGCAAGCCGTTCGAAGCGGAACGCTGCCAGGGCGTCGTCGACGTCCTCGCCGAGCACCTCGCGGGCGACCAGGTCGCCGGCGTGCAGGCACAGTGTCGCGCCGCTGTGTGACACGGCGAAGTGGAAGTTCGGCAGCTCGACCACCCGCCCCAGCACCGGCAGCCCGTCGCCGGGGATCGGCCGCTCACCCACCCGGACGCTCTCGACCGTTACGGTCCGCGGTCCCGGCCTGATGCTCTCGACCGGCATCGTGCGCAGCCCCGGCAGGAGCGCCCGGACGGCATCGAGCACCGCCTCGACGGCCGACCGGTCGACGGCGAACTCGCCGGTCTCCGACGGGTACGCCGCGTCGTCCACGTCCGGGCTGTGCAGCAGCAGCCGCCCGCCGCCGTCCGGGCGCAGGTGCACCCGTGGGGCGTGTACGACCCGGGACACCGCGACCGGTGCCGGCGCCGTGTAGATGAGCACGCCCCGGGTGTTGCGCATCGGCAGGGCCAGCCCGGCGAGGGCGGCGATGCCGGCGGCCTGCGGCCCCGCGCAGTTGACGACCGCGTCCGCCACGAGTCGCCGCCCCGACCTGAGCCGGACCGCGCGCACCAACCCGCCGGCCACCTCCAGGTCGGTGACGGCGTCGCCGTCGACCAGTTCGGCGCCGCGCCCGGTCGACGCGGAGAGCAGGTGCCCGATCAGCCGGATCGGGTCGACCCACCCCTCGGCCGGAAACCAGGCGATCCCGTCGGCCGGCAGCTCGGCAGGGGCGAGGTCCGGTTCGAGGCGCAGCGCCTCGGCCCGATCGAGCCAGCGCGCCTCGTACCCATACCCGAGGACCCCGGCGACCTTGCGGCGGAGACGCTCCGCCCCGGCGTGGTCGGCGGCCCACTCCAGGTTCCCGCCGTCGTGGTACCAGCCGCCAGCGGGCACCTCGGCCGCCAGCCTGCGGTGGGCGGCCATCCCCGCGACGCGCAGATCGTGGTACGCCCGCGGCTGCTTGCCGCAGGAGTTGAGCCACGAGAAGGTCGCGCCGGACGTCCCGCCCGCCGCGGCGCCTGCGTCCACGACGGTGACCCGGGCGCCGCGCCGGGTCAGCGTGTCGGCCACCGCCGCGCCGTAGACGCCGGCACCGACGACCACCACCTGCCGCACCATACGGACAAGTATCGACCGGGCGGTGCCGGTTGCCGCCCGACGGCGAACAGGTTGGCGACTTCACGCAACAGGAAACCGACGTCACCAGGCTGGACACGATCAGGGCGAGGTGGTCGACGCCCGGCGAAGATCGGTCAGCTGGTCGTGAGGCAGAACGGTTTGCCGGCCGGGTCGGCGTACACCCGGAAGGATTTTCCGCCGCCGGGCAGCCTGGTGGCGCCCAGCGCGAGCGTGGCCGGTTCGGCGGCGTCGATGTCGTCGACCGCCACGTCCAGGTGGAACTGCTGGGGGTGCGCCGGGTCCGGCCAGCGCGGCGCCGTGTAGTCGGCCACCTGCTGGAACAGCACCGGCTGCTCGCCGTCGTTGCCGATCATCGCCATCCCGTCGGCGTCGTAGGTGACCGGCTTGCCGAGCAGCTCCGCGTAGAAGGCACTCAGCGCCGAGGCGTCCGGGCAGTCCAGCGTCACGCCCATCAGAGTGGTGCCCGGATTGTCAGCCTTCAGGCAGAGGTCGAACGGATGCCCGGCCGGGTCGGCGACGGTGTGCCAGGTCTCGCCCCGCGCTAGCAGGGTGCCGCCGAGCGCGACGGCGCGTTCCAGGCCGGCCTCCAGATCGGGCACCCGCAGGTCCAGGTGTGCCTGCTGCGGCCGGTCCTGACCTGGCCACTGCGGCGGCTGGTGCTCCGGGACCGCCTGCAGGCCGATCAGCCAGCCGTCCGGGGTGTCGAGCGCGATCCACTCGTCGTCCGCGTCGCGCTCCGTCCACCCGGCCAGCTCCCGGTAGAAGGCCGACAGACGGGCGATCTCAGTCGTGTCGAGCACGACCATTTCCAGCTTTCCGATCATCGAGCACTCCCCTGTGCGCCTGGTACGGCTGTCGAGCCGCATCCTGCCCGTCGGGTGCGACAGAATCACCGGGTGGCCGAGGCGCCGCCGGTTCCCACCCGCCACCCGGGCAGGCGCCCGTCCGGCCGGTCGATTGACGGGGCCGGGCCGCGGGTTTGCCGGCCGGTTCATCGGGCACCTGCCCGTCATGGCGCGAAACGACGCTCGTACCGTCTCCGTTCTGGTCGACCGGTATGGCCGCACCTTCGCCGACGAGGCCGGCATCACTCTCGCCGACAAGCCGGCGCCGCTGTACCAGTTGCTGGTGCTCGCCACGCTGCTCAGCGCCCGGATCACCGCCGGCATCGCGGTCGCCGCGGCCCGCGAGCTGTTCCGGGCCAGCTACCGGACCCCCGCCGCGATGCGCGACGCGAGCTGGCAGGACCGGGTCGACGCGCTCGGTCGCGGCCACTACCGGCGGTACGACGAGCGCACCGCGACCATGCTCGGCGACGGCGCACAACTCTGCCTGGACCGGTGGCGCGGCGATCTGCGCCGCCTGCACCAGTCCGCGCCTGGTGACGTGCGTGGGCTGCGTCGGCTGTTGACCGAGTTTCCCGGCATCGGCCCGACCGGGGCGGACATCTTCCTGCGGGAGTCGCAGGCGGTCTGGGCCGACGTCGCGCCGTTCGTCGACCGCCGGGCCGCCGACGGGGCGCGGCGACTGGGGCTGCCCAGCTCGGCCGAGGGCCTCGCCGGGCTGGTCGGGCCGGCGGAGCTGCCCGGACTGCTGTCGGCGCTGGTCCGGGTGGCCCGCGACCGGCAGGCCGCCGAGGCGGTACTGGCCGAGGCGAAGGGCTGACCGGCTGACCACGGCCCCGGCCAGCGTCAGCCGGCCAGCGCCGCTCGGCCAGCGTCAGCCGGCCAGCGCCGCTCGGCCAGCGTCAGCCGGCCAGCGCTGCTCCGTCGGGGACAGCCGGTCAGGGACGGCGGGTCAGGGCCGCTCGGTCAGGGGCGGGGCCGGTCAGGGGCGGCGGGTCAGGGCGTCGCGGGCGATGGTGGCCCGGTCGGCGGCGGCCTGTTCGGCCTGCCGGCGCTCCTGCGCCGCCCGGACGTCGTACGCCGCGCGGGACGAGGCGATCTCGTTCTGGTGGGTTTCGGTCCAGGTGATCAGGGCCTTGATGGTGTCGTGCAGGGTCGCGCCCAGCGCGGTCAGCTCGTAGTCGACCCGGGGCGGGACCTGTGGATACACGGTCCGGCTGACCAGTCCGTCGCGTTCGAGATGGCGCAGCGTCCGGGCGAGCATGCGTTGGCTGATGCCGTCGATCATCCGGCGTAGCTCGGTGAAGCGCAGGCTCCGGCGCTCCAGCAGCGCGATCACCAGCAGGGACCACTTGTCGGCGACCCGATCCAGAATCTGCCGGACCTCGCAGTCCTCGCGGGTGTCCCACTGGAACACGTCGTAGTCGGTGTCGGTATCCCCGCAGTTACCGAGGGACGGCGAAGTTCCGTCTTCCATGGTCACCGATGGTGCCCGACGATCCTCCTGGTTACAAGAAGGAACCGACCTGCGCAGCGAGAACCACGGGGAGGAGTCTGCGATGTCTTCGGCACAGGCCCGAACGGACCGTCGGGCGTGGGGGGTGCTGGTTGTGCTCTGTGGAGCGATCTTCCTGGAAGGGATCGACGTCGCGATGCTCAACGTGGCGTTGCCGGCGATCCGGGCGGATCTCGGACTGTCGACCGGCATGCTCAGCGGAGTGGTCAGCGCGTACGTGCTCGGCTACGGCGGTTTCATGCTGCTCGGCGGCCGGGCCGCCGACCTGCTCGGCCGCCGCCGGATGTTCCTGACCTGGCTGGTCGTGTTCCTGGTCTTCTCCGGCCTCGGCGGGTTCGCCACCGAGGGTTGGCTGCTGCTGGTGGCCCGGTTCATCACCGGTGTCGCCGCGGCGTTCCTGGCGCCGGCCGGGCTGGCGCTGATCACCGGCTACTTCCCCGAGGGTCCGCTACGCACCCGGGCCCTCGGCGTGTACGCCGGCATCGCCTCCGGCGGCTTTCTGCTCGGCCTGGTCGCCGGCGGTCTGCTCGTGTCGGTGGGCTGGCGTTGGGTCTTCTTTGCCCCGGTGCTGATGTCGGCCGCCATCCTGCTGGCCGCCATCCCGCTCATCGAGGAGCCCACCCGCCCGGCCGATGGCCCCACCCGCCCGACCGGCGAGCCCGCCCACGCACCCCGGACCGCTCAACCCACCCGGCCCGGCGAATCCGGCAAGCGGTTCGATCTGCCGGGTGCGGTCACCATCACCGGCGCGATGTTGCTGCTCGCGTACGGCGTGGTTCGGCTCGAACATGGCGCGGCCGGTCTGGCCGGCACCAGCGGGGTGCTCGCGGCCGGGGTGGCGCTGCTCGCGCTCTTCGTGGTGATCGAGCGCCGGTCGGCCGACCCGCTGGTGCGACTGGGCATCCTGCGGTCGGCGCCGCTGGTGCGGACCAACCTCGGCGCCCTGCTGTTCATGATGGCGTTCGCCGGTTTCCAGTTCATGCTGACGCTCTATCTGCAGGAACTGCGTGGGTGGAGCCCGCTGCAGACCGGCCTGGCGATGGTGGTCGTCGCCATCGACGTGGCGCTCGCCCCGACGGTCACGCCGTGGCTGGTCAACCGGTTCGGCAACGGTCGGGTGCTGTTCGTGGGGATGGTGCTCGGCGCGTTGGCGTACGCGTTGTTCCTGCCGGTGGCGTCGGACTGGACCTACGCGGCGATGCTGCCGAGCCTGTTGCTTATCGGTCTGGCGTTCTCGCTGGTGTATGGGCCGTTGACGATGGCCGCCACCGAGGGTGTCGAGGACGGGGAGCACGGTCTGGCCGGTGGTCTGCTCTACACCTCCATCCAGTTCGGAACGGCGCTCGGGCTCTCGGCGGTGACGGCGGTGGCGGCCATCCGGGCGGTCGACGGCTCCGAGCTGGATGCCATCCGCGCGGGACTGGCGGTCTCCGCGATTGCGGCGGCGCTTGCCGCCACCTCCGCCGCCCCCGCCCTCCGTCACCCCGCGCCAAACCCGGAGCCGGTGAACTTTCGGCCCTTATAGGGCCAATGTCGACCAAGATCTATCTGTGGTGGTGAAGGGGGTGGCGGGGGGAGTGGGGGTGGACTTAGCATTCTGGACGGACGGTGTGGGTGCGGACTCAGGCCGTGAGCATGAGACGGGGGAATCGTCATGCGCCGTGGTCTACCGTTCGTCAAGCGTGCCCGCCGGAGACTGTGCTACCCGCTGGTGGCCGCGCTCGCGGTCGGCGGGCTGACGGTCCCGGCGGCCCCCGCCGCGGCGCAGACACCCGAGCCGATCCGCTACTCCTACGATGCCGCCGGCCGCCTCACCGGGGTCAGCGACCCGGCCGGCGACGCCGCCGGCTACGCCTACGACCCGGCCGGCAACCTGACCGGCATCACCCGACGGACCGCCGCCCAGGTCACCGTCCTCGGCCTGACGCCGACCCGGGGCGCTCCCGGCACCGAGGTGACGATCACCGGCACCGGCTTCGACCCGGACCCGGCCGACAACGACGTCACCATCGGCGGCGCCGCTGCCACCGTCACCGACGCGACTCCCACCCAACTGGTGGTGACCGTACCGACCGGCGCCGGCACCGGCCCGGTCACCGTCGAAACGGCGGCCGGCTCCGCGACCAGTGCCGACGAGTTCACTGTGGAGAGCCGCCCGGCCCCGACGATCAGCGGATTCAGCCCGGCGAGCGGCGCGGCCGGGGCCTCGGTGACCATCACCGGCACCGGCTTCGACCCGGCGCCGGCGCACAACGTCGTCGAGTTCAACGGCGTCCGGGCGCGGGTCACCGCCGCCACCGCCGGCAGCCTCACCGCCGTCGTGCCCGGCACCGGCTCCGGCCGGATCGCCGTCCGCACCCCCGGCGGGGTCGCCACCAGCGAGGCCCGGTTCACCGTCGGACCCACCGGCATCCCGCTCGCCGACGTCGGCGCCACGGTCGACCTCGCCGTCGACGGCGCCGCCCAACCGGTCACCGTCGCCACCGCCGGCGACGTGGGCCTGTTGCGCTTCGACGGGGTACGCCGGCAGCGGGTCAGCCTCGTGCTCACCAACAACACCTACGGCGGCTCGGTGTCGGTGCGGCTGTTCACCGCCACCAACACCGAGCTGAGCGGCAACCAGTTCAACGCCGCCTACCAGGTTTCCGGCAACACCAGCATCGGCCTGCCGGAGTTGCCGGACACCGGCACCTACCAGATCGTCGTGGACCCGAACGGCCGAACCGGCAGCATCGACGCCCGGGTGGTGGCCGACGTGGTCGGCGGGGTGCTGCCGGAGAACGCCGGCACGGCGGTCGAGAACACCCTGCCGGGCCAGCGAATCCGGCTCTGGCTGGCGGCCACCGCCGGTCGGTCGTACTCGATCGGGATCACCGGCAGCACCGGCACCGGCAGCCACCAGATCACCGTGTTCCGACCGGACGGCGCGGTGGTGTTCGGCTCGGCCACCTTCTCCAACGGCAACGGCGTGCTGGCCACCGGAGCAGCGCCGGTGACCGGCAACTACCAGGTGGTAATCGTCGCGCCGACGCTGGCGGCGCGCTCGTTCACCGTCACCGTGGCCGGTCCGCTCGACTTCGGCGAGCTCAGCCTCACCGGCGCCGGCACCGTCGTCACCACCACGCTGGCCGGCCAGTCCGCCCGGCTGCGCTTCGACGCCACCCAGGGCGAGCTGCGCAGCATCGCGCTGACCGGCAGCACCCTCGGCTCCGGCACGGTCCGGGTGCTCGGCCCCGACGGCGCCCAACTCGGCTCGTACAGCTTCTCCGGCGCCGCGACCGAAGTGGACCTGCCCAGGATGCCGGCCACCGGCACGTACGACATGATCGTCGCGCCGAGCGGCACGGCCACCGGATCGGCGACGGTGACCCTGGCGGCCGACGTGTCGGCCGGCGTCCTCGACCCGGCCGGTCCCGGTGTGGTCGCCAGCACCACCCGGTTCGGCCAGAACGCCCGGCTCACCTTCGACGGCGCGGCCGGCGAACGGATCAGCCTCGGCTTCACCGGCTCCACCCTCTCCGGCACCTACTACGGCTACCTGTTCGCCCCGGACGGCACGGTGGTCGCCAACCAGTATCTTTCCGGCAACACCGACCTGGACCTGGCGGCGCTGCCGCAGAACGGGACCTACCAGCTCGTCATCGACCCGGCCGCGACCAGCACCGGCTCGGTGACGGTGACGCTGTCCCGGCAGATCGACGGCGGGACGCTCGGCCTGACCGGCGCGGGCGCGGCGGTGTCGGTGACCCGGCCGGGGCAGAACGTCGAGTTCCGCTTCGACGGCACCGCCGGGCAGCGGCTCAGCCTCGGCTTCACCGGTTCGACGCTCGGTGCCGCGTACTACCTGACGGTGCTGCGCCCCGATGGCACCACGATGGTGAACAACACCTACCTCGCCGCCGGCGACAACGACTACGACCTGGCCGCGTTGACGCTGACCGGCCAGTACACGGTCCGGCTGGACTTCGGGATGCGGACCGGCGCGATGACGGTCACCCTAGGCGAGGAGATCGACGGGGGTGCGCTGGAGCCGGCCGCTCCGGGTTCGGCGTTGTCGGTCGCCCGGCCGGGGCAGAACGCCCGGTATCGGTTCGACGGCACGGCCGGCGACCAGGCGAGCCTCGGGTTCACCGGTTCGACGTTCGGTGCCGCGTACTACCTGACGGTGTTGCGCCCCGATGGCACCACGATGGTGAACCACACCTACCTCGCCGCGGGCAGCAACAACGACTACGACCTGGCCACCCTGCCGGCCACAGGCACCTACACCGTGGTCCTCGACTACGGTTACCGGACCGGCGGGATGACTGTGACGTTCTCCCGGCAGGTCGACGGCGGGGTGCTGAGCCCGACGGCGGCCGGGTCGGCGGTGTCGGTCGCCCGGCCGGGCCAGAACGTCGGTTTCCGGTTCGACGGTACGGCTGGTGAGCGGGTCAGTCTCGGGTTCACGGGGTCGACGTTCGGTGCCGCGTACTACCTGACGGTGTTGCGGCCGGACGGCACGACGATGGTGAACCACAGCTACATCGCCGCCGGGGACAACGACTACGACCTGGCCCCGCTGACCCTGACCGGCCAGTACGACGTGCGGCTGGACTACGGCTACCGGACCGGCGGGATGACTGTGACCTTCTCCCGGCAGGTCGACGGCGGGGCGTTGAGCCCGACGGCGGCCGGGTCGGCGGTGTCGGTCGCCCGGCCGGGGCAGAACGTCGGTTTCCGGTTCGACGGTACGGCTGGTGAGCGGGTCAGTCTCGGGTTCACGGGGTCGACGTTCGGGTCGGCGTATTACCTGACGGTGCTGCGGCCGGACGGCACGACGATGGTGAACCACACCTACCTCGCCGCCGGCACCAACGACTACGACCTGGATCTGACGGTCGCCGGCACCTACGCGGTGATCCTGGACTACGGGACCCGAACTGGGGCGATGACGGTCACCTTCTCGGCCGCCACCGACGCGGGTGCCCTCACCGTCGGCGGCGCCGCCGTGCCGGTCACCATCGCCCGATCCGGCCAGGACGGGGTGCTGCGGTTCGCCGGCACCAGCGGTCAGGTGCTGACCTTCACCTTCAGCGGCGCCACCTTCGGTGGCTACTACGAGCTCTCCGTGGTCCGCCCGGACGGCACCCGGCACCTCAACGGCCGGCTGCTCAACGGCAACACCAGCACCACCCTGGCGGCGTTGACCGTCACCGGCCAACACACCGTGATCATCGACCCGCAGTCCGCCCGGACCGGGTCGGTAAGTGTCGCCCTGACCGCACCGGCCGCCCGCGCCGCCGACCAGCCGGCGCTGAACCAGTCTGCGCCGGGCCAGTCTGCGCCGGGCCAGTCTGCGCCGGGCCAGTCTGCGCCGGGCCAGTCTGCGCCGGGCCAGTCCGCGTCGGGCCAGTCCGCGTCGGGCCAGTCCGCGTCGGGCCAGTCCGCGTCGGGTCAACGGGGAAGCGGCCGGTCCGCGAGTACCGAGGCCGCGAACGGCCAGTCGGCGGCCGGCGAGCAGGGCGCCGGCGACCGGGAGCCGGCGACCGGCGATCCGGAGCGGGACCGGGCGATCGTCCGGGACCGGCAGTTCACCGAGCAGATGCCGGCCGTACTCGGCAAGGCGGGCAGGTGGGCCGGCGGCCCGCGCCCTGCCCGCATACCCGGATCGGGGTCGATTCCGGCCGCGGAGCTGGACCGGCCGGGGGTTCGGCCGGCGCCGCAGCTGGACGGCAACGGCCGCACCGACGGCTGGACCCCGGACAAGGCGAACGTGCGCGGCGTCGACTGGAACACCCGGCTGCCCCGGCCGGCACCGGCGCCCGAGCCGGCCCGCGCCGACCGGGGAGTCACCGCGCTGGCCGGGCACGTCCGGGCCATCGACGGGCTGCCCCTGCGCGGCGTGACCGTCGCCATCGGCGACGCCCGGGCCAGCACCGACGCGGACGGCCGGTTCCTGGTCACCAACCCGCCCGCCGGCAACCAGAAGCTGGTCGTGGACGGACACCGGGCCGGCCGACCGGTCGGCGACTACGGCCGGTACGAGATCGGCGTGGAGGTCGCCGCCGGGCAGACCACCGAGCTGGCGTACCCGATCTGGTTGACCCGGTTGGACCGCGAGCGCACCGCACGGTTCCCCTCGCCGACCACCCGGGAGGTCGTGCTCACCACGCCGAAGATCCCCGGCCTGGAGGTACGGCTGCCGGCCGGGTCGGTGGTCCGGGACGCGACCGGGCGGGTGATCCGCGAGCTGAGCCTCACCGCGATCCCGGTCGACCGGCCGCCGTTCCCGCTGCCCCGGCACATCCGGGTGCCGGTGTACTTCACCGTGCAGCCCGGCGGCAGCTACCTGTTCCCGCAGGGCGCGCAGGTGATCTACCCCAACTACACCGACGAGGCGCCCGGCACCCGGGTCGAGTTCTGGAACTACGAGCCGGCCGGCCGGGGCTGGTATGTCTACGGCCACGGCACGGTGACCCGGGACGGCCGGCAGGTCGTGCCGGACCCCGACGTGCGGGTCTACTCGTTCACCGGCTCGATGATCAACGCGGGTCTGAACGGCCCGGCGTTCGGGCCGAACCAGGACTTCATCGACTGGATCTCCGGTGACCCGGTCGACCTCGGCACCGGCCTGATGGTCGACCAGCGCACCGACCTGACCCTGCCCGACGTGCTGCCGATCTCGGTCACCCGCACCTACCGGCAGGCCGACGACGTGATCCGGCCGTTCGGCACCGGCCAGAACCACGAGTACGGCATCTTCCTGCAGTCGGCCAACCAGTACACCGAGGCCGACCTGGTGCTGCCCGACGGGGCGAAGGTGCACTACGAGCGGATCTCGTCGGGCTCCGGCTTCACGGACGCGGTGTTCCGCAACGACACCTCGGCCACCGACTGGTACCGCTCCACCATCACCTGGAACGGCAACGGCTGGAACCTCACCCGGCGCGACGGGATGACCTACATCTTCGGAGACGAGAGTCCACTGCAGGCGATCCGGGACCGGCACGGCAACCAGGTCACCATCACCCGGCAGGGCTCCGGCAGCAACGCCCACCGGGGCAACATCACCCGGGTCACCTCGCCCGGCGGCAAGTGGCTGGCCTTCGAGTACGACTCCGCGAACCGGGTCAGCCGGGTCGAGGACAACATCGGCCGCAGCGTCTCCTACACCTACAACCCCGCCGGCTGGCTGCACACCGTCACCGACCCCGGCGGAAAAACCACCACCTACGGGTACGACGGCAGCCGCCGCCTCACCTCCATCCAGGACCCGCGCGGCATCACCTACCTGACGAACGTCTACGACGCCGCCGGCCGGGTGCAGCGGCAGACCCTGCCCGAGGGCGCCGTCTACGAGTTCGACTACGAGACCGACGCCGAGGGCCGGATCACCGCGACCGAGGTGACCGACCCGAACGACCGGGTCCGCCGGGTCACCTTCAACGCCGCCGGGTTCGCCGTCACCGACACCGCCGCCCACGGCACCCCGCTCGCCCAGACCAAGACCATGGAACGCGATCCCGCCACCAACCGGGTCACCGCCGTGGTCGACCAGCTCGACCGGCGCACCACCTTCGGCTACGACGCCGCCGGCAACGTCGAACAGGTCACCCTGCTCGCCGGTACGCCGGACGCGGTCACCACCCGGCGCAGCTTCGGCGGCCCCGCCAACCAGATCAGCTCGGTCACCGACGGCCTGGGCCACATCACCCGGTACGAGTTCGACGCCGCCGGCAACGTCCAGCGGATGATCGACCCGGAGAACCGGGCGGTCACCTTCACCTACCGCCCGGACGGGCAACCGGCCACGGTCACCGACCCGCGCGGCAAGACCACCAGCTATGGCTACCAGCTCGACGACCTGGTCACCACCACCGACCCGCTCGGCCGCACCGGCCGGCAACACGGCGACGCCGCCGGCCGGGTGCTGGAACGCCTCGACGCCGCCGGTGGCCGCTACCGGTTCGCTTACGACGCCCGCAACCTGCTCACCTCGGCCACCGATCCACTGGGGAACACCACCGCCTTCGGGTACGACGACAACGGCAACCTGGAGACCCGCACCGATCCCCGTACCCATTCGACGTCGTTCGGCTACGACGACGCCGACCGGATCGAGACGGTGACCGACCCGCTGGGCCGCACCAGCAGCCGCACCTACGACCCGAACGGCAACGTCCACACCATCACCGACCGGCGGGGCAAGGTCACCCGCTACGACTACGACGCGCTGGACCGGCTGGTCACGATGGCGTACGGGGTGACCGGCTCGACCGCCGAGAGCACCGTCACCCTCGAATACGACGCCGGGAACCGGATGACCGGCATCGTCGACTCGACCGGCGGCACCATCAGCCAGGAACCCGACCGGCTCGACCGGCTGATCGAGGTGACCACCGCCGAGGGCACCATTGGGTACGACTACGACGACGCCGGCCGGCGGACCGGGATGCGGGTGGCGGGCCAGCCGGACCTCACCTACGGCTACAACGACGCCAACCAGCTCACCAGCATCACCCGCGGCGGCGCCACGGTCGGCCTCAGCTACGACGACGCCGGCCGGCCGCTGACCCGCACCCTGCCGGGCGGCACCGCGCAGACCTACTCCTACGACGACGCCGACCAGCTCACCGGCATCACCTACACCCGGGGCGGCACCACCCTCGGCGACCTGACCTACAGCTACGACGCCGCCGGCCGGCGCTCCTCGGTGGGCGGCAGCTACGCCCGCACCGACCTGCCGGCGGCGCTCACCGGCGCCGTCTACGACGATGCCAACCGGTTGACCAGCCTCGGCGGCACCGCGTTCAGCTACGACAACGAGGGCAACCTGACCGGCGACGGCGCCACCGCGTACACCTGGAACGCCCGTGGCCAGTTGGCTTCGCTGTCACGGACCGGCACCTCGGCGAGCTTCAGCTACGACGGGCTGGGCCGGCGCACCGCCCGCACCGTCAACGGCGCCCTGACCCGCTACCTGTACGACGGCGAGAACGCCATCCAGGAGCTGAACGGCGGCGGACCGACCGCCAACATGATCACCGGCGGCACCGACGTGCACTTCGCCCGCACCGACGCCTCGGGTCAGCACGACGTGCTCACCGACGGGCTGGGCAGTGTGGTCGGGCTGACCGACGCGGCCGGTGCGGTGGCCACCAGCTACACCTACGAGCCGTTTGGCGCGGCAAGTGCCGACGGCGCTACCAGCGACAACAGCACCCAGTTCACCGCCCGGGACAACGACGGCACCGGGCTGTACTACCACCGGGCCCGCTACTACCACCCGGCGCTGCAGCGCTTCATCAGCCAGGACCCGATCGGGTACGAAGGCGGCGGCAACCTCTACGCGTACGCGTCGAACAGCCCGACCAACTACACCGACCCGACCGGCCACCTGCCGTTCCTGGTGGTGATCGCCGGAGCCTTCGTCGTTGGCGCGGTTATCGACGGCGGGATCAGCTGGGGCACCCAGCGGCTCTCCGGTCGCAAGGTCGACTGGGGCTGGAACGGTGTGCTCGGCGACGCGGTCGTCGGCGGTGCGATAAACGCCGCCACCGCCGGCTTCGGCAAGGGCTTCACCCTGGTCGACGACGTGGCGGATGTGGCCCGGTACTGCCGGCGCAACAGCTTCACGCCGCAGACCCGGGTCACCATGGCCGACGGCACCAGCAAACCGATCTCCGAGGTCAGCGTCGGTGACCTGGTGCTGGCCACCGACCCGGCGACCGGCGAGACCGGTCCGCGCCGGGTCACCGACGTGATCACCGGCGACGGCGAGAAGAACCTGGTCGACCTCACCATCGACGGCGAGGTGGTGACCGCCACCGACAAGCACCCGTTCTACGACGCCGACGAGCGCCGCTGGGTCGACGCCGAGGACGTGACCGCCGGCGACCGGCTGTCGACCCCGTCCGGCACCGTCGAGGTCGACCAGGTCCGCCGGTACGTCGCGGTCGACCAGCCCGTGTTCAACCTGACCGTCGAGGGCCTGCACACCTATCATGTCCAGGCCGGCGACACCCCGGTGCTGGTGCACAACTGCCGGAGCATGCCCCGGCTGGACTCCACCGGCAAGGTGCACGGCGACCTGCCCGCCCACGTGCCGGACGACTGGACCACCGACGACCTGGTCGACCTGGCCGAGGACCTGCGGACCAGCATCGACACCCGGAAGGCGGAGCAGCTCCGGCTCGGCGAGGACGGCCCGCACCGGCGCCGGATCGGCGAGGAGGAGCAGCTGCTCCGCCAGATCGAGAGAATCCTGAGCGGTACGTGAGGAGTTGTTCGTGCGCGGCGATGACCTGGTGACCGGGCTGCTGGACGGCGCGGTCGCGGACCCGGACGCCGCCGCCAGCGACCTGTTGAGCCAGGTTTTCGGCGGCTACCCGATCGACCGCCTCCGCCCGTTGCTGCACAGCGGCCGACCGGAGGCGGTCCGGGCCGGCATGTGGGTGGTCTCCGAGTTGGGGGAACGTGGCGTCGACCTGCTCGACGACGTCGCCGGCCTGCTCGACCACTCCTCCCGGTACGTGCGGTTCTTCGCCCTGGACTCGGTGCTAGCCGCCGCCGACACCCGGCACGGTGCGGTGCTCACCCGGGCGGCCGAGCTGATCGGCGACCCCGACGACGCGGTCCGCTGGAAGACCATGCACCTGCTGGCGCGGGCCACCGACACGCAGGTCACGGCGATCGGCGGCCCGGTCGGGCAGCGGATCGGCGCGCTGCTCGCCCTCCCCGACGCCGACCTGATCGCCCGGCTCGCCGACGACGACCGGACGGTCCGGCTGCTCGCAGCCGCTGCCGCCGCCCGCCGAGCCGGTGCCGATCCGGCGGCGCTGGACGCGGCGATCGCGGCCGACGACCCGGAGGTGAGTTCCTTCGCCGAGGAGTACGACCGGCTGACCGCCCGCCTCCGCCGCCCCCGACGTGGGACGGCCGGCTGATGACTTCGCGCCGGGATGGCTGGTCGGAGAGCCGGGCTGACGAGCTGGTGAGCCGGAACGACGGCCTGGTGGACGGGAGGCGCGCTGTCGGCGTACCCGATGGGGGTTTGCGGCGGCGTTGCCTGCTGGCCGGCGTTGCCGGTGGTGCCGGTCTGTTGGCCGCCGGGTGTGATGCGGCGGGTGCTCCGGCGCCGTCGCCGTCAGTGGACGGCCCGGTCTCGGACGGGCCGCCGGTCGCGCACCAGGTCGGGGTGGTCGACGCGCCGCCGGCCGCGGCCCGGTTCGCCGCGTACGACGTCCGCGCCGCCGACCGGGCCGGGTTGGCCGAGGTGCTGCGCCGGGTCGGTGAGATGGCCGGGCGGGTCAACGGCGGCGGCGGTGCCGGGGTGACGGTGGCGTTCGGGGCGTCGCTCTTCGACGGGCGGTTCGGGCTGGCCGACGCCCGGCCGCGCAGGCTGGTGCCGATGGGGAGCTTTCCCAACGACGTACTCGATCCGGCGCAGTGCCACGGTGATCTGCTGGTGCAGATCTGCGCCGGGCGGCCGGAGGAGGTCGCCCGGATCGGTCGCGAGTTGGCGACGGCGGCCGGCGGCGGGCTGGCCCCGAGGTGGTCGTTGGACGGCTTCCGGGCCGAGAACCAGACCACCGCGTCGGGTTCGTTCGTGGATCGGAACCTGTTCGGCTTCCGGGAGGGTGCCAGTAACCCGGCGGCGAATGATCGTGCGCTGATGGACCGGCTGGTCTGGGCCGGTGACGGTGAGCCGGCGTGGGCGGTCGGCGGGACGTACCAGGTGGTGCGGCTGATCCGGCTGGCCACCCAGATCTGGGACACCGAGCCGGTGGAGCGGCAGGAGGCGGTGTTCGGCCGCCGCAAGGACTCCGGCGCCCCGCTCGGCATGACCCACGAGACCGACGAACCCAGGTACGCCGACGACCCGCACGGGCGGGTGATCGCGCTGGATGCGCACGTCCGGCGGGCGAACCCGCGTACCCCGGAGAGCGAGGCGAACCGGATCCTGCGCCGGGGTTACTCCTACCGTCGGCCGCGTGCCGGCGCCGGCCACCCGGACGAGGGGTTGATCTTTGTCTGCTTCCAGGCCGACCTGGAACGCGGTTTCGTCACCGTCCAGCGTCGCCTGGTCGGCGAGGCCCTTGACCGCTACGTCCTCACCTTCGGCGGCGGCTACTTCTTCGCCCCACCGGGAGTTGCCGGAGCCGGTGACTATCCGGGTCGACGTGGCCTCATCGAAGTGGCTTAAGAATGGAGTACGGCTCGGGTCGCGTACGGGCCTCTGATCTGATCCGGTCGAACCGGACACGTCGCCGTTCAGACCTGCCATTGATTGGGCGGCGCCCCTCGATGTTTCACATCTTTGTCGCCGCCTTGTACTGGGGTTGTAATTGTTGATCTTCATTGATGGCGGATGTCGTTGCGGTGGTTCCGCTTTCGTTGGTAGGCCTTGTTGATATTGCACTGACCCGTGCGGTGGCGTTGCGTGCGGGGCATGTCGATGATGGTGGGGTGACTCGTGTGTTCCGGCGTCGGTGGCAGCGGCGCACCGTGGTGTTGGCGGTGCTGGCTGTCGGGTGTGTCCTGTTCGTGGTCTGGGCCTGGTGGAATCCGCCCGGGTGGCGGTTTCCTCAACTGAGCTGGAAGGGAATGGAACAGGCTGGCTGGGTTGTGGGGATCCTCGGCGGACTGTTCGCGCTGGCCTCGTTCGTCTTTGATCGGGTCGACTCCCGGCGTAAGGGCGGCCAGCGGCCGTCGGGGGCGGATGGCGTGGTGCGGGTCGGTCGGGTACCGCAACCGGCGGCGTGGTTTCAGGACCGGCGTACCCGTGTCGATCTAGCGGGGGCGGCGAAGGCGGGCCGGACGGCGGTATTCACGCAGGTGTTGTCCGGGATGGGCGGTGTAGGAAAGACGCAGTTGGCGGCCCAGTTCGCCCGCGGCCTCGACGCTTGTGGTGAGCTGGACGTGTTGGTGTGGGTGACCGCGTCCAGTCGAGATGCGATCGTTGCCTCTTACGCCGAGGCTGCTGATGCGGTCGGTGTCGTTCCTGACGCTGGCCTGGATGTGGAGTCCGCGGCGGGGCGGTTGTTGGTGTGGCTGGAACGCACCGACAAGCGGTGGTTGGTGGTTCTGGACAACCTCGACGCCCCGGCTGACGCTGCTGGCTGGTGGCCGCCGAGGAACCGTAACGGTCGGACTGTCGTGACCACCCGTCGCCGTGATCCGGTCCTACACACCGACGGCCGCGTCCTCGTTGAGGTTGATCTGTTCACTCCGGCAGAGGCTGCCGGCTATCTCCGTCACGCCATCGGTGCCAGCATCGACCGGCGTGCCGACACTCCCGCCCTCGCTGCTGATCTTGGCTTTCTGCCGTTGGCGGTGGCGCAGGCTGCCGCATTCATACTGGACCGTGGTATCGATGCCGCCGCCTACCGGGATCGGTTTGCCGATCGTCGGCAACGGTTCGCCGATCTTGTCCCGCCTGACGATGCGCTGCCGGATGACTACCGGACAGCGGTCGCGGCTACCTGGTCGTTGTCGGTGGATGCCGCCGATAGCCATTCACCGTATGGGTTGGCCCGGCCGGTCTTGAACCTGGCCGCGCTGTTGGACCCGAACGGCATTCCCGAAGCCCTGTTCACCACCCCGGTGATCGTCGAGCACCTTTCCCACGTATGCGGGCGGGACATCTCCGCGGAAGAGGTTCGGGATGCGCTGCGGAATCTGCACCGGCTTAGTCTCGTCACCCACGACACGACCACGGGCAGTGTCCGCGTGCATGCCCTGGTCCAACGCGCTACCCGCGACCACCTCGACGCCACCCACCTGACCACCATGGCCCGGACCGTTGCCGATGCGCTGCTTGCCATCTGGCCCGCCGCTGACCGTGACTTTGAACGCACTCCGGTGGTGCTGCGCGCGAACACGGCTGCTCTGCGCGCCAACAGCGGCGACAG
Organism: Solwaraspora sp. WMMD1047; assembly: GCF_029626155.1. Taxonomy (NCBI): domain Bacteria; kingdom Bacillati; phylum Actinomycetota; class Actinomycetes; order Micromonosporales; family Micromonosporaceae; genus Solwaraspora; species Solwaraspora sp. WMMD1047. Next base: position 579,280 of record NZ_JARUBL010000001.1, read on the forward strand.
CCTGCTACAGCCCGACGGTCACGCGCTGTTGTTCCGCAACATCAGAAGTCTCGGCGAAGCGGGTCAGGTTGCCTCAGCAGCCGCCGCCTTCGAACAGCTCCTTGCCGACTGCCTGCGGGTGCTCGGGCCCGACCACCCTCACACCCTGAACGCCGGCCACAACCTCGCCCCCTGGCGGGAGGAGGTCGGGGGCCCTGCCGGCGCCGCCGCCGCCACCGAACAGCTCCTTGCCGACTGCCTGCGGGTGCTCGGACCCGACCACCCCCACACCCTGAACACCCGCCACAACCTTGCCCACTGGCGGGGGAAGGCCGGGGACCCTGCCGGCGCCGCCGCCGCCGCCGAACAGCTCCTTACCGACTACCTGCGGGTGCTCGGACCCGATCACCCCCACACCCTGACCACCCGCCACAACCTTGCCCACTGGCGGGGGGAGGCTGGTGATCCTGCCGGCGCCGCCGCCGCCATCGAGCAGCTCCTCACAGACCGACTGCGGGTGCTTGGACCTGACCACCCCCACACCCTGACCACCCGCCACAACCTCGTCTCCTGGCGGGGGGAGGCTGGTGATCCTGCCGGCGCCGCCGCCGCCATCGAGCAGCTCCTCACAGACCGACTGCGGGTGCTTGGACCTGACCACCCCGATACCCTGACCACCCGCCACAACCTCGCCCACTGGCGGGGGAAGGCTGGTGATCCTGCCGGCGCCGCCGCCACCTTCGAGCAGCTCCTCACCGACTACCTGCGGATGCTTGGACCCGACCACCCCGACACCCTGACCACCCGCCACAACCTCGCTCGGTGGCGGTGGGAGGCCGGTGATCCTGCCGGCGCCGCCGCCACCTTCGAGCAGCTCCTCACCGACTACCTGCGGGTACTCGGACCCGACCACCCCCACACCCTGAACACTCGCCACAACCTCGCCCACTGCCACCCAGCCATCAGTAAGCAGCGCCGGTAGAAAAGGCTGATCGGCGCGTTGCTGATGTGTGAGCGGGTGCCGGGCTTCGGGTCGGGGTTGCCGGCTCGGGGTGGTTGGATCGTCCCGCATGGTACCGGCGTATCGACAGCGCGTGATCTTGTGGCAAGGGGTCCGCCGGACCCTCCGTCCCTGGGTGCTACAGCGTTGCCGCGTGGTCCGTCCATTCGTGGGTGAGGACGGAGTAGAGGAGTGAGTCTCGCCAGGCGCCGTTGGTATGGACGTGGTCGCGGAGGCGGCCTTCGTAGGTCATGCCGAGGCGTTTGGCGACGGTGATGGACGCGGTGTTGTCAGGACCGATGGCGGCGGTGATGCGGTGTAGGCCGAGGGTGTGGAAGCCGTAGGTTGTGAGGGTGCGGGCGGCGTCGGTGGCGTAGCCGTGGCCCCATCGGTCTGCCCGGATGGCGTAGCCGAGTTTGGCGGCTTTGACTCCGCTTAGGCCGAGGCGGGCGAATCCGATCATCCTGTCGGTTTTGTCGGTGACGGCTAGGTAGTACTCGGTGCGGTGCTCGGCCTGCGCACGCTCGATCGCGCCGTTGATCATCGCGGTTGCTTGGTCGTGGTCGCGGCTGTCGAAGGAGAGCCACCGGGTTACCTCGTCGTCGCCGAAGACGGCGAGGGCTTGGGGGATGTCGTCGGGTCGGAAGTCGCGTAGGTCGACCCGGTGGCCGGTGATGGTGATCGGGTACATGCCGCTGATGCTGCCTTACCGGGGCAGGGCGCTGGCGGGGGTGTGGGTGAACGCTTCGATGTTGTCGATGAGTTCGCGGGCGTCGTTGGCGAGTCCAGCACGGGTGATGGCCTGGTGGACGCGGCGGACGGAGTGCACGATGCCGTTGATGCGTTGTTCGGTGGGCAGGTCGAGGACGGGGGCGATCGCGTCGGCGGCGGCGTCCAGGTCCCGGCCGGCGATGCGGGCTATGGCGAGGTCGGCGTGTGAGCCTGCCTGGTCGCCGAACGCCCATGCGGGGTCGTGGGTGTCGGCGTAGGCGTCGACGGCGCGGGTGGAGTACTCCTCGGCGCTGGCGGCCTCGTTGGGGAGCCAGGCGAGGGCGTCGGCGGCGTAGTAGAGGGTGCGGGGTTGGTTGAAGGTGCAGATGCCGCCCATGGCGTCCATCTCGTCGGGTTGGACGCGGGTCCAGGCGTCTTCGGCTTCGGTGATGGCGGCTTTGGCCTGGGTGGCGTTGCCGAGGGCGGCGTATGCGCGGGCGGCGCTGACGGGGAGCCATACCGCGGTGGTGCCGCCGGCCTGGGTGGCGTGTTCGCGTCCGGCGTCGGCGTAGCGGACGGCTTCGGCGTATCGGCCGGCCCAGTAGGCGACCAGGGATTGCAGGCCACGTAGCCAGGCTTGCAGTCCGGGGTGTGCGGCCTGTTCGGCGCAGAGCACGGCGGTGCGGGCCTGCAACATGGCTGAGTGGGGGTCGGCGAGGTCGTGGGAGACCTTGGCGAGTAGGCCGCTGGTGATGCCGGCGAGGAAGTGCAGGTCTCGGGACCGGTTCGGTGGTTGGCGGCGCTCCAGGAGGGTGAACAGGGTGTCTTGGGTTTCGGCGAGGTCGCCGAGGATGTGGCTGACGGGTTGCTGCGGGTAGGCCAGGGCGAGGCGTTGGACCTCTTCGGCGAGTCCGGTGATGGCGGCGGGGGTGGTGGCTTCGGCGGCGAGTAGGGCGTAGGTGCGGGCACGTTGCGCGGCCATGGCGATGAGGGTCCTTTCGGGGCCGGTGCCGGGTAGCGCCAGTTCGGTGGCGGGTCCGGCGGTGGTGGAGGGGTCAGCGACCCAGGGGCGCTGCAGCTCGTCGACCGGCCGGCCGAAGAGGGTTTGCAACGCGCGGCGGGTGGCCGGGGTGCACGAGGTCAAGTCCCGTTCGCCGCGTGCGAGCCGGCCGAGGTGCCGAGCGCTGATCGCCGCGCGGGCGTCGACCCGGGAGAACTCCTCGGCCAGTTCCTCGTACGTGCGGTCGCTCTGCTGGATCAGGTGCTCCAGCACCGTGCGAGGTTCGCGCCGCTGGTGGGACATTGCCGCCCGCCTCCCCCTGGTTGTGGGCTCACCGTCCACGCTGGTCTAGCTGAGGTCCTTGCGGCAATGCAGGTCCACCGGATGTCCGCCCCAGGTCCTTAAGGTGTGTCGGTCCGGGCCTCGATGTGTCTGCACGTGTCGATAGACCATCTCTCTCATGAGTCGCTTACACATAGCAACGCTCGATGACTTCAGGTTACCGGCAGGGCGTCGACTGGATGTCTGTCCGGATCGCCGTGGTCGACGTACGACCGATTCATGTGCTTCCTGCCGAGGCGGTTCTGCGGCGGGGTGAGGCTGGCACCGGGGTGGGTGCTGGCGCTTGGCCGTCTGGTCGACTGCGGCCTCCTGAATGCCCGCCCGCCTCGGTGCCCTCCAACCGAGGGGTGACTGCCGATGGTGCCGAAGCCGGGTGACGTGCTGCTGATCGATGGTCGGGCGTCGGTGCAGTTTGCCGGGGACCGGGCGTTGCGGTTGCGGGTGATCTGGGTGTGCGAGCGGCCGACGTACCGGGGCTGGTGTTGGGTGACCGGCTACTGCCTGGACGCGGACGGCAACGCCAGCGAGCGGCGTGAGGTGTTCGTCCGGGTCGCCGGTCTTCAGAAGCTGCTCCCACGGGGCCGGGCCGGTCGGCCGGTGCAGCCGTGGGCCAACCGGAAGGTGAGGACGCGTGGTGTTTGACGTACGGGTTCAGCTCGGGTCGGTCGTGCGGATCGACGCCAACGAACGGGTACGGCCGACCGACGGGCCGGTGACGTTGTGGGTAACCGGGGTGCGGCTGGTGGCGAACCGGCCGGAGAGCAACGAGTGGGTCTGGCTGGAAGGCGTGAAGATCCTCCAGGACGGCCGCTCCGGTGACCAGGCGCAGATCCTCGTCCGCGCCTGCCTGCTCGCCGCCGATCAGGCGCGCCGGTGAGCACCTACCTGTCGGTCATGGCGTACGAGGAACTGCGTGCGGCGCAGGACCAGCTCGACCGGCACACACCAAACAGCGGGAGTGGGCTCTGTGCCGGCTGCGGCGACGAGTCGCCGTGCGGGTGCCGACGTGCAGCGTTGCGAGTCTTCGGCCGGTACAGGGTGCTACCTCGACGGTGGCCCGGCGCGACCCGCCCGGATCTAATCGGCGACCCAAAACCATGGTCGGGATGGCTCGGCCCCGTGGCGACTGGTGGATCGGCTGATTCGAACCGGCGACGGTGAGCCGGAGCCGGAGTGGGTTCGCCGTGTACGGTATGGCCAAGCACGTCGATGGCGGTTGGGCTGGGTTACGACGGTCTACGGTGCCGTTATGAACTTCGAACGGATCACCGTCAACGCCGTCCAGATGGGTGGGGCGCCGTGTATTGGCGGGTTACGCATCCCGGTGGCGACGGTCGTGGCGATGGTGGCGGACGGCATGAGCGCGGACGAGATCCTTTCGGAGCTTCCGGATCTGACCATTGATGACGTCTGGGTGGCGCTGCGTTTCGCCATGGAAGCCGTTCGAGAGCAGGGAAGTGCCACTGCGCCACGAGGCACAAGCTGATGGCCGAGTTCAGCATCGAGTTCGGGTTGCAGGCTGGCAGTGATCGTGGGCCGATCGTCGCGCGCAGCGCGGAGGAGGTCGATGGTGCCTTCAATCGCATTTTGGCGGCCGACCCCCTGCTGCACAATCCCACCGCGTTCATCCGAGAGCGGCCTCGGATCGGTCCGGCCGGTATCCCCGACCACGGGCTCAAGCTGGACCTGCGACCCGAACACGGCGTCGGTGCGATGTTCTACTTCGGCGGTCCAGAGGACGGGCACGCCGGGCCGTGGGTGACCCGGGCTGCCGACCCGGTGCCATCAGCGGCGATGCTGCGACGCGACATCGACAGCGCGACCCCGTATCCGGCAGACGCTGCCGTACCCATCGAAGACATTCGCCGCTCACTGCATGAATTCCTCACCACGGGCGGGCGCCGGCCCACCGCCGTCGCATGGCAGCCTTCCGACTCGTGGTGATCGGTCGCGCTACGGGCGGGTGACCTCTTCGGCGGTGGCGGCGGTGACGGCGCGTTTCAACCAGGTGTTGAGCTGGTCGAGGTCGGTGCAGGCGAGCATCTGCTCCCGGATCGCCTCGGGGACCGGCACTCCCCGGACGTCGAGCACGATGAGCACGGACCCTGCAGTGCCTTGCAGCACGCCTCGTTCCTTGGCACGTTCCTTCGCTCTCGCCTCAGCCTCGGCGTAGAGCTGGCGGAATTTCTCGCTGTAGAAGGTGGGTGCGGTGGTCGTGATTGGCGGGCGGGTGACCTGGTAGGCGGCGGTGGCGGTGCTGGCACGGCGGAGCCAGGTGTCGAGCTGGTCGTGATCGGTGCAGGTGAGGATCTGCTCGCGGACGGCCTCGGAGACTTGTACTCCCCGGGAGTCGAGCACCGTGAGAACGCACCGGGCTTCGGCCTGCGCGTAGAGGCGGCGAAAGAGTTCGCTGTGGTACCCGGAGCCGACGGTGGTGCTCATGAATGCCTCCTATCGGGCGCGGGTGCCTGGGGCAAAGCTTGGCCAGCACGATCTCGTCGTTGGTGGCATGGAGCTGATGCGGAGTCCCGTGCCGATGGGTCGGGGACGGAGCTTCGTTTTGCCTTCAGGCCGCGAGGGCAGATCACGTTCGGCTTCTCCATTCGCAATCCCGGTCCGTGGCCGGTGACGATCACCGGTGTCGGTGGCGAACCTGCTGATCAGGGTCCGCTGAAGGTCACACGGCTGGCGGTGAACCAGGCCGAGGAGGCCGGCGCGGCCGTGTTCGACCCGGTTGCGGCGACGTCGTTCAGCTCGGTCAAGGTGGACGCCGGCGAGGAGCTGCCGGTCTTCGTCACGCTCACGATCCCGGACGTGCAGATGTCCTCCGGGTCAGGACTCTCGATCGACAGCCTCGGGGTCACCTACGAGATGCTCGGTGTGCCTCGCCACCAGCAGGTGCCGATGGGCTTCCGGCTGCTGGTTTACTCCGCAAACGGATACATCCCACGTTGATTGCGCACGGCTTGCCTCATGCCTTGACGAGCGTAAGTGGACTACGGGCGGGTGACCTCGTCGGTGGTCGTGGCGGTGACGGCGCGTTGGAGCCAGGTGTCGAGCCGGTCGTGGTCGGTGCAAGCGAGGATCTGCTCACGGATCGCGTCGGGCACCACGATTCCACGCGTCTCCAGCACCCTGATGACCGACCGACCCTCACCGAGGGCTTCGCCCTCAGCCCTGCCCTCCGCCTTGCCTTCAGCCTTCCCTCGGGCTTCGGCTTGGGCGTCGATGCGCTGGAAGAGTTCGCTGTGGTATCTGGGGTCGACAGCGGTGCTCATGAATGCCTCCCATCGAGCACGGGGTGCCTGGGGCAGCCCGGCCAGCACTATGTCATAGTACAAGATCGCCTTCTTCGGGCCGAGTGTTTGCAGTGCCTCGGCCAGCGCCGGGAAGACGGCGTCCACCTCCGGGTCGCCGCCGTGGCAGATCGCGGAGAGAACGGCCAGGGCCGGGTGGGTGCGGGCCACGTCGATCTCGATCAACAGGGGTACGTCGGTCGGGGTGAAGATGAACGGCCGCAGCGGCAGGCTGAGCCCCTCGAATTCGAACATCCCCCGGTAGCGGCGGGCGATACCCGGATCGGGGCAGAAGACGATCAACGCGGCGTTGACTTTGAGTTCGGTTTCGAGCTGGGCGACGTAGAGCTTCCAGGTCCAGCGCTTGGTGGGGTCCCAGCGGCGCTGCACCTCCATCACGGCCGCGAGGACCGGCTGGTCAGCCGCGTCGCAGTAGAGCAGCATCCCGTCGGCGTGATAGGTGCGGGGGACCAGGACCCGTACGTCGGTCGGGTGGGTGCGGGCGTGATGGTAGTCGGGAACCTTGACGTCGAACAGATGCGCGAGTAGCCAGGTGACCAGGCCGGGGTCCAGTTTGGCCAATGCGATCGGCGACTCGTGCTCACCACTGGGCATATCAGCAACCTATGTGGACGGACCGACAACGAGACGGTCAACGAGTCCGTCGAATGGTTCTCACATTAGGCGCGGAATAATGGCCAATTACTGATATCACCCACCCAGCCGTGAAATGCCCGACACAATGCCCTCGACGGATGCGACAGGACCAGGGGGCGGCCATGGCGATCTCCGAAGTTAGTTCAGCTTCGACGACCTGGGTGCCGCGCGCCGGGCACCGGATCCACGCCGAGCTGACCCCCGGCACCGGCGACCCGATCGTCCTGCTGCACGGCTTCCCCGACAACCTGCATCTCTACGACGACCTGATGCCGCACCTCGGGCAGCGGCCCGTGGTCCGGTTCGACTTCCTCGGCTGGGGCCGCTCGGACAAGCCGGCCGGATACCCGTACACCGCCGACAACCAGACCGGCGACCTGGCCGCCGTCCTCGACCACCTTGACCTGCGCGACGTGGTACTCGTCGCCCACGACGCCTCCGGGCCACCGGCGATCGACTGGGCGCTGCTGCATCCGTACCGGATAAAGGCCCTGGTCCTGCTCAACACCTATTATCACCTGACCCTCGGGCTGCGCCGGCCGCCGGCGATCGCGCTCTTCTCCACGCCGGTGCTGCGGGTCGCCGCCCGGCGGGTGGTCAGCCGGTGGCGGGCCGCCGACCGGCGCCTCTACCGCTGGCAGGTCGGCCGGTTCATCACCGACCGGCAGCGCCGGGACGAGGTGGTGCCCGCCCTCTACGAGCAGTTCGCCGCAGCCCAGCCGGCCTTCTGGCGGCTCAACACCGACCTGTTCGGCACCCTGCTGGCCCGCAGACGGCGACTCGCCGACCTGCGCCGCTTCGACCGCCCGGTCCGGATCGTCTTCGGCGCCCGGGACCGCTACCTCAGCCCCCGGGTCGCCCGGCGGCTCGCGAACCTCTTCCCGGCGGCGAACCTGGAGTTGATCGAGGACGCCAGCCACTACGTCCAGATCGACGCCCCCACCCGCACCGCCCTCGCCATCCTGACCGCCGGCCAACCGGTCACCTGAGTAGCAGTCAGCCTCGGGACTTGGCCTTTTCCGCAGCGGCCTTCAGCGCCTCGGTCTCGGCTCGGCCGGCGAACTCGTCGAGCCAGCCGCCGTCGCCGCGCGGCCGGCCCAGCCCGGGGTAGCGCAGCCGGGCGAAGGTCTCCGGCAGCCGCCGCGACAACTGGCCGATCGCCAGCGCGCCCAACCCCCAGGCCACCAGTCCGGCGTTCAGCACCGCCACCACGACGGTGGCCACCGGGAACCAGCCCGGCAGCCAGTCCGGCCCGACCGCCAGCAGGATCGCCGCCGCGATGGCCGGCGCGGCGATCAGTCCGTTCAGCCAGAGCGCGAGCTGGATGACGAACTGGTTCTCGCCCGCGTCGGTGGCGTTGATCCGGCGGTGCGGGTCCACCCCGGGCGTCACGCCCAGCACCGACAGCAGCACCGCCAGCCCGCTACCGGTGCAGATCAGCGCCAGCAGCCCGGCGAATACCGGCAGTGCCAGGTGGTGGCCGCCGGTGACGATGATCATGATCGCCGAGAGCGCCACCGCCGGGATTCCGAAGAAGATCACCAGGCCGATCTGCCGGCCGCGTACGTCGGCCCGCACGGCGCGCGGGTGCTGGCCGACGACGAGCTGCCACAGGGCGGTGCCGTCCTGGCCGTACAGGTTGGCGCCGCTGAGCCCCACCATCATCGCCACCCCGACCCCGGCCAGGGTCGCCAACTGCGGTATCCCGGCAAGGTAGCCGTACGCCGCCAGAAACAGCCCGAACCAGATCGACGAGCGGATCTCCAGGCTCCGCCACGGATCCCGCCACCAGGTCCGCAGCTCCTTGCCGACGACCGCGCCCAGCTCACCGGGCGGCAGCACGGCGGGCCGGTTGAGCACCCGGGCGCCGATCGGCCGCCGGCTGCGCCGCGCGGTGCGGTTGCCGACGTACGGGGTGAGCAGCGCCAACGCGGCCAGCACCGCCAACCCCGCACCGACTGCGAGCAGCCCGAGCCAACCAGCTGCCGAGCCGTAGGCACCGGAGCCCGCCGCGTCGACCGCCCGGATCGGCCAGCCGGCCGGCGACCAGCCGAGTGCGGTGCTCGCCGGGCCGGGCAGGCCCTCGTCCAGGAACCGTGGCACGGCGTTGACGACCGGCGAGATGATCAACCAGCCGACCATCAGGCTGGCGATCAGCAGCCCGTACTGGATCGCCGCGATCTCCACCCCGAGCTGGGTGCGCATCGCGGCGCCGAGCAGCGCGTACGCGGTGCGGGAGACCGCCACGCAGAGGACCAGGAACAGCACCACGGCCGGGACCGCGACGAGGGTCGCGACCACCGACCCGGACCGGACGCCGTGCCCGATCAGTGCCAGCACGGCCAGCGCGGTGACCGCGCCACCGACCCCCACGAACGCGGAGGCGAGCAGTCCCGCCGCGAGCCGGCGGCGGGGCAGCGGCAGCAGGGTGAAGTACTCCGGCCGCAGCACCGCGGCGCCGGAGGTGAGGATCGGCCCGACCAGCCAGCCGACGAACCAGCCGACCAGCAGCAGCGTCAGCACGTCGGCGCGGGCGGTCGGCGCGGCCAGTAGCACCGCGGCCCAGGTGAGCGCGGCGGCGGCCAGGCCGAGCACCGCGCCCCAGGTGCGTTTCAGGCTCGGGCTGTGCCGCCGGATGGCGAAGGTGAGGCGGATCAGCTCCCCAACCACGTCAGCTCGTCCTCCGTCGCGGCGCGCTCGCCGACCAGCCCCACGAACACGTCCTCCAGGCGCGACCCGGCGCGTACCTCGTCGAGGGTGCCGTCGGCCAGTACCCGCCCCTCGGCGATGATCGCCACCCGGTCGCAGATCTCCTCGACCAGGCCCATCACGTGCGACGAGATCACCACCGCGCCGCCGGCGGCCACGAACCGGCGCAGGATGCGGCGCAGCACCCGCGCCGACACCGGGTCGACCGGCTCGAACGGCTCGTCGAGCACCAGCGCCTTCGGGTTGTGCAGTAGCGCGGTGGCCAGCCCGATCTTCTTGCGCATGCCCGTCGAGTACTCGATCACCAGCACGCCCCGGTCGTCGGCCTCGTCGAGCTCCAGCACCGTCAGCAGTTCCCGGGCCCGTTCCCGGACGTGCCCGGGTTCCATGCCGCGCAGGGTCCCCCAGTAGTGCAGCAGCTCGCCGCCGGTCAGCCGCTCGGGCAGCGCCAACCCGTCCGGCAGCACCCCCAGCATCGCCTTGGCCCGGACCGGCTCGGCCCAGACGTCGACGCCGTGCACGTACGCGGTCCCGGAGTCGGGGCGCAGCAGGCCGACGGCCATCGCCAGCGAGGTGGTCTTGCCGGCGCCGTTCGGGCCGACCAGCCCGGTCAGCGACCCGGCCGGCACCCGCAGCGTGACGTGGTCGGCGGCCAGCCGGCCGGAGAAGTCCTTGGTGAGCCCGTCGAGATGGAACGCGGCGGTCATGCGAACCCGGCTACTTGCCCTGATCAACCGGGTCGGATGATCAGTGCCGGTACTCCCGGGGTCGCAGCAGCATCGCGACGAGCATCGCCGGCAGCATGATCACGTGCCCACCGGGTGTTGTGCGTTGGCGAGGCCGACGGCCGTGGTCAGGAACGAGGCCGCGGCCAACGCGTCGAGGCACGCTTCACGGCACCACTCTCGCGCCGGCGCCGGCCAGGGTCAACGCATCTCGAACGACCGTCTGCACTTGACTGAACCCGAACAGATCGTTCATTGTCGATGTGCGGCGACGAAGGGCCGGGACACCGGGCAGCCCTGCTCTCTGTCTGCCGGCACACACCGCTGCGCCAGGGCACGCAGATCACACGGGACCCGAGGATCCACCGAGCGGGCACACAACGGTTTTCACCTGGAACGGAGGCACCACCCCGATGAGAAAGCACCGATCGTGGTTCGGCGCGCTGGCGGTGACGGGAGCACTCGTCCTGGCCACCGGCGCGGCGACCGTGGCAGCCGGAGCCGCCACGAATGATCCAGTCGGCACCCTCGCCGCCACCGCCGGTTGTGGCCGGAACCCCACCCTCACCAACGGCACCCACACGATCTCCAGCGGCGGCCAGAACCGCAGCTTCATCCTGCGGCTCCCCGCCAACTACAACAACAACACCCAGTACCGGCTGATCGTCGGCCTGCACTGGCTCAACGGCTCGGCCAGCAATGTCGCCAACGGCGGCTACTACGGGCTGCAGGAGCTGTCGAACAACACCGCCATCCTGGTCGCGCCGCAGGGTCTCAACGCCGGCTGGGCCAACTCCGGCGGCCAGGACGTCACCTTCATCGACAACATGCTCACCCGGCTCGAGAACGACCTCTGCATCGACACCAGCCAGCGGTTCGCGCTCGGCTTCAGCTACGGCGGCGGCATGAGCTACTCGCTCGCCTGTTCCCGGCCGAACGTCTTCCGGGCGGTAGCCGTCTTCAGCGGTGCCCAGCTCAGCGGCTGCAGCGGCGGCACCCAGCCGGTCGCGTACTTCGGCATCCACGGCATCAGCGACTCGGTCCTCAACATCTCGCAGGGGCGGTCGCTGCGGGACCGGTTCGTCAGCAACAACGGCTGCACCCCGCAGAGCCCGCGCGAGCCCTCGTCGGGGAGCCGGACCCACATCACCACCGTCTACTCCGGCTGCCGGGCCGGCTACCCGGTCCAGTGGGCCGCGTTCGACGGCGGTCACATCTTCTCGCCGGTGGACGGCTCCACCGCCGACAACGCCGCGCAGACCTGGACCAAGAACGAGGTGTGGCGCTTCTTCTCGCAGTTCGCCAGCGCGACGCCCCCGCCGCCCACCAGCACCCCGCCGCCCCCGACCAGCACCCCGCCGCCGCCCACCACCACCCCGCCGCCGCCGACCACCACTCCGCCGCCCGGCCAGGGTGGCTGCACCGCCTCGGTGTCGCTGAACTCGTGGACGGGTGGCTTCGTGGCAACGGTGCGGGTGACCGCCGGCTCCGCGGCCATCAACGGCTGGAACGTCACCATGACGCTGCCGTCCGGTGCCGCGGTCACCAACACCTGGAACGCCTCGGCCAGTGGTAGCACCGGCAGCGTCCGGTTCACAAACGTCAGCTACAACGGCCGGGTCAATGCCGGGCAGACCACCGAATTCGGATTCCAGGGCACCGGCAGCGCGGCCGGAATGACCCCCACCTGCAGCGCGAGCTGAAACGATGCCGGGTGCCTGCGACACACGGTCGCAGGCACCCGGCTCCATCGGTCGTCGATACCGCGCGTCGGGCCGACACATCGTCGGAATTTCGCCAGCTGTCCCCTTTTGGGGGATGCATCCGCCGGGGTAGGGTCTTGTCGATCTCTTCCCCGGGTGGCAATGCGGCGGGCGGCGCACACCCGGATGTGACTCATGGCCACGCGCTCCCAGCTATCCGCGTGGCCGCGTCCATCAGGAGGTATGCGGCTATGCGACCTGTTCCCCAGCCCGATCGGCACCTCGTTTGGTGAGCGCGGAACTCGTCACGTTCGTCGGCGTGGCGGCCGGGATGGTGGTCCTTCCCGGAGCGGACTTCGCCGTGGTGGTGCGCAACGCCCTCGACGGCCGGAAACTCGGCCTGGCCACGGCCGGCGGCGTGGTCAGCGGGCTGCTCGTGCACTCGTCGCTCGCCGCCCTCGGAATCGCGGCGCTGATGGTCACCTCGGGTACGGCGTACCGGGTGATCCAGTTCGTCGGGATGGGCTACCTCCTCTATCTGGGAATCCGGCTGTTGAGCAGCCCACCGGGCATGGGCGAGCCGTTGGACTGGCGTGGGATCGACGTGCGCCGTCACCGGCGGATCGCCGGCGGCGGCCTCTGGCGCGCCTACCGGCAGGGCCTGGTGACCGACGTGACGAACCCCAAGGTCTTCGTCTTCTTCGCCAGCCTGATCCCGCAGTTCGTTCCCACCGGAGTGCCGGCGGTGCCGCGTACGGCGCTGTTGGCGCTACTTATCGTGTTGCTGGCCGTGCTCTGGTATCCCGTGCTCGCGGTGACGGTCGACCGGGCCGGCGGCTTCCTGCGGCGACCGGTGGCCGCCCGGACGGTGAACACCCTCGCCGGCCTCACCCTGCTCGGGTTGAGCCTGCACCTCGCCGTCGAACTGGCGGTGGATTTCGACTACGTGGACCCCTTCGGACTCCGGGCGGCCCGCTAGCCGGTCGACGCTTGACTTCGAGTGCACTCGCAGTGGAACTCTCGCGGGCGGCGGATGAGCCGACGCGAAGGAGCGCACGACAATGGAGCAGCGGACCCTGGGCAGCATCGGGGATGTCAGCGTCCTCACCCTGGGCGGCGGCGGGCTCGGGCAGGTGTGGGGAGCGACCACCCGGGCGGAGGCCGTCGCCACCCTGCGGGAGGCGGTGGACGCCGGCATCGACCTGATCGACGTCGCGCCCGGCTACGGCGACGGCGAAGCGGAACTTGTGGTGGGCGAGGCGTTCGCCGGCAGGCTGCCGGCCGGCGTCCGGATGTCCACCAAGTGCGCCCTCGGCACCCCGGACCCCGGGGACGTGCGGGCCATCCTGGAGAAGTCCCTCGACGACAGCCTGGCGCGGATGCGGTTGGACTTCGCCGACATCTTCTTCCTGCACAGCCACCTCGCGGCGCGGGCCGAGCCCGGCCGGACCGGGCCGACGTCCGCCAGCCTCTTCGCCGACGTCGTGCGGCCCGCGCTTGCGGACCTGGTCCGGCGGGGCCGGATCGGAGCCTGGGGGATAACCGCCATCCAGGAGTCGGAGGCGGTCATCCGGGCGCTCGGGGAAGAGCCGGCCCCCGCGGTCGCCCAGTGCGTGACGAACCTGCTCGACTCGCCCGGCGACCTGGTGCCGAACGGGCCGGCACCGCGTACCCGGGACATCCTCACCGCCGCCAGCCGGCACGGGGTCGGCGTGATGGGCATCCGAGCCGTCGGGGCCGGCGCGTTCACCGACGCGGTCGACCGGGAGCTGCCGGCCGGGCACCCCACGACCGTCGACTTCCGGCGGGCGGCGCCGCTGCGCGAGCTGGCCCGCGGGTACGGCGAGTCGCCCTCCTCGCTGGCCCACCGGTACGCGCTCTCGATGCCCGGCGTGGACACCCTGGTGCTCGGGGTCAAGAACCGCGTGGAACTGCGGGAGTGCCTGGCGGCGGCGTCCGCCGGCAGGCTGTCGCCCGAGCTGATGGCGGCGATCGGGACGGCGGTCGGGCGCCCGGAGTGACGGCCGCCGCGGCGGGTTGGGCGCGGTCGTGTCCAACCGCGTCCAACCGTGTCCAGCATCGGGCCCGCCCCGCGGACCCCGTTGCGACGATTACCGCTCGGCCGGGCCGTTCCGCCCGGTGCAGCCACACCAGTCCCCCTGTGATGGGAGCGGTGCATGTCAGAAACTGTTGTCAGCCACCCACGTAGGACCAGGCGGTCCGTGCTCGCCGCGGCGCTCGTCGTCATGGCGCCGATGGCGTTCGTGCCGACCGCCGCGGCGGCCGCCCCGGTCGACCAGCCGGCCCCGACCTCCGGTACGGCGATCGCGGCCGGGACCGCCGGCCCGGCGACCCGGGCCGGTGCCGACCGGGGCGCCGACATCGCCGGGGCGATCGCCGAGCAGCGGGGCATCAGCCGCGCCGCCGCCGAGAAACTGCTCCGCGCCGAGGACGCCAACGTCCGGCTCGCCGACCGGCTGACCACCCAGCTGGGCGCCAGCTCCGGCGGCGCGTACCTCTCCGACGGCGCGCTGGTGGTAAACGTCACCGACGCCGCGGCCGCCGCGAAGGTGACCGCCGCCGGGGCGAAGGCCCGCCTCGTCGCCCGCGGCGAGCGGCAGCTCCAGACGATCCAGCGGACGCTGGAGGCGGCGCCGAGCGAGCCGAACACGACCTGGGGGGTGGACCCGCAGACCAACCAGGTGGTGGTGAGCCTCCCGGCGGCGGGGGCGAAGAACGACGCGCAGCGCTCGGCGGCCCGCAGGTTCGGCGCGGCGGTCCGGTTCGAGCGCGCGGACGGCAAGATCCAGCCGAACGTCGGGATCTCCAGTGGAGACTCCCTCGGCGGCTGCTCGGTCGGCTTCACCGCCACCGACTTCACCTTCAACTACATCATCACCGCCGGCCACTGCACCCAGGGCTTCCCACACTGGACGCTGCCCAACGGGCAGGACGTCGGGCCGTCGCTGGAGAGCAACTACCCGACCGACGACTACGGGCTGATCTGGATGAACGGCCCGTCCGTCTGGGCGACCGGCATGATCAACCTGTGGAACGGCACGAACCGGAGCATCCACGGCTGGGCGACCGCCGTGGCCGGGCTCTCGGTCTGCAACTCCGGCCGGACCACCGGTTTCCGGTGCGGCTCGGTGCTGCGGACCAACGTGACGGTGAACGGCACCGGCGGCACCGTCCGCCAGATGGTGGAGACCAACATCTGCACCCTCGGCGGCGACAGCGGCGGGCCGCTGTTCAGCGCCAACACCGGGTACGGGCTCAACTCGCACGCCAACCGGAACGGCAACCAGTGCAACTCGACCCCGCGGACCTGGCACCAGCCGGTGGGCGAGGCGATCAACGCGTACGGCGTCGTCATCTACGGCGCGCCGTGACGGCCGGCGACGAGCGAAGGAGACAGCGATGAGAACCGCGATCACCAGATTCGTACGCCTCACCGCGGCGGCCGCCGTGGCGACGGCGGTGGCCCTGACCGTGGCGGTCAGCCCCGCCCACGCGGACCTCTGGCAGCACTCCGACGGGTTCGAGGGGGATCCGGCGGCGGTCTGGGAGTTCCACCGCTCCGGCGCTGGCAGCGGCAGCTTCCAGATCGGCCAGGGAACGGCCCGGTCCGGCTCGAACAACGCCCTCCTCAGCACCTCCGCGGGCGGCTGGTCCGGGGTGGGCAAGCTGCTCACCGTCCGGCCACGCACCGCCGGGCACGCCACCACCTGCGGCGGCGGGTTCTTCGTCCAGGCGACAAGTGGGCCGGCGGTGCTCAACGTCGAGGTGATCGATCCGGCGAGCTGGACGTACCTCGCGCTGCGCACCGTACGCGTCACCGACACCGCCTGGCGGCGGCACGACGTGGCCAGCTACCAGAACGGTCCGACCCAGGTGTTCATGCGGGTGTCGCTGCTCGGCGGCAGTGCTCCGGTGCGGGTGGACGACATGGTCTTCCAGTGCTCCTTCTTCCGCTGAGCCCCGGGACCGGCTGCAGCTGAGCCACTGGAGGAGAGCGGGGTCGGCGCCGGTGGCGCCGGCCCCGCTCAGCTCGGTCGGGGTGCCATCCGGTAGAGCCCGGCGCCGTGGGCGGGGATGGGTCGGGTGAGCGAGCCGCTCACCGGGCCGAGGTTCGCGCCGGACCACAGGTCGGTCGCTCCGGCGGTGGCGATGCCCAGGTCGGCCAGGTCCACGGTGACCTCCGCCGGGGCGTCCCCCCGGTTGAACAGGGCCAGGTAACGGTGGTCGGTGTTCGGGACATCGGCGGTCCAGACCTGCCGGTCGCCCCCGTGTAGCTGGCGGTTGCCGGTGCTGTGCTGCTGCACCGCGAGCACCGCGGCGTTGGACATCAGGGCCAGCTCCGCAGCTCGGTTCTCGACCAGGTTGCCGCCCCACATCAGCGGCGCCCGGTTGATCACCCACAGTGTCATCAGCGCGCGTTGCTCGTCCGGGGTGAGGGCGCTGTAGCGCGGGGGGCCGACCGGGCCGTGTTTCGACAGCCGGCCGATCGGGATCATGTCCGGGTCGGGCCAGGACACCTCGGTCCGGTGCGGAGTCCAGTCCCGCAGCTGGTCGAAGAGGGCGTCCACACCAGGCCAGTCGTCCCACAGGTCGTTGACGATCCGCCACAGCTGGGCGTTGGCCCGCACGTGCGGGCCGCTGGCCAGCGGGGTCGGGCCGGGGGAGAGGCTCAACACCATCGGGCGGCCACTGCGTCGGATGGCCAGCCGGTAGCCCTCGACCTCCGCCTGCCGGTAGGTCGGCGCGGCGATGTCGTCCACCTTGACGTAGTCGACGCCCCAGGCGGCCAGCAGTTGGAACACCGAGTCCAGGTAAGCCTGGGCGCCTCGATTGGTCATCTCCAGGCCCCACATGAGGTTGAGCCAGGACGCGGTGGTGGTGTTGTTGATCTGGTCGGCCCGGCCGGCGAAGCCGAGGATGGGCACCCGGTCGGCCACCGCCTGCCGCGGGATGCCGCGCATCAGGTGGACGCCGAACTTCAGGCCGCGCGCGTGGACGTAGTCGGCGAGCGGCTTGAAGCCGTTGCCGCCGGCGGCCGACGGGAACCGGGTGAGGTCGGGCAGCAGCCGGCCGTGGCGGTCCATCCGCAGCCGGGGTCGCAGGTCCGCGTCCTGGTTCGGGCTGTCGTCGTGCCGGCCCGGGTAGTACCAGGCCCAGTCGACGACCACGTACTGCCAGCCGTACCGGAGCAGGTGCTCGCTCAGGTAGTCGGCGTTCGCCCGTACGTCGGCCTCGGTGACGCTCCAGTTGAACGCGTCGTAGCTGTTCCAGCCCATCGGCGGAGTCACCCTCCGACAATGCCAGCGCCCGACCGGCGGCTGTCAAGGAGGGGTGGCCGTCGCGAGTTCGACAGGTTCGGCGGTGCGGATTCGGGGCATTACCCGGCAATGGATGAACAGGTGATGGTGTTCGCCCCGGCCCCGTTGTTGACCGTGACCATCGAACAGCAGGCCGACGCGGTCGAACTGCACCTGCACCCGGGCGGCCAGGGGGTGTGGCAGACCCGCATGATCGCGGCCCTGGGCACCCCGGTCACCCTCTGCGTGTCGCTGGGCGGCGAGGTCGGCGACGCGCTGCGCAAGCTGCTCGTCGAGGAGAACGTGACGGTCCGGGTGGTCGAGCGGCCTTCCGGGACCGGGTGGTACGTGCACGACCGCCGGGAGGGCTCCCGCGCGGAGATCGCCGAGGACCCGGGTACGCCGATGGTCCGTCACGACATCGACGAGCTGTACACGGTGACCCTGACCGAAGGGCTGCGCGCGCCGGTCAGCCTGCTGAGCGGTCCCGCCGCGGAGGAGGTGGTGGAGCCGGACATCTACCGGCGGCTCGCCGCGGACCTGACCGCCAACGGCGGGACCGTGGTGGCGGACCTGTCCGGCGCCTACCTGACGGCGGTGCTGGAGGGCGGGGTGGCCGTACTCAAGGTCAGCCACGAGGAGCTGCTCGACGACGGGCTCGCCGACGACGACAGCGTCGCGGCGTTGGCGGAGGCCGGTCGACGCCTGCAGGGGAAGGGCGCCGGGTCGGTGTTGATCAGCCGGGCGGGTGACCCGGGGCTGGCCCTGCTCGACGACGGCACGGCCCTGCAGGTGCAGGCGCCGCCGCTGGAGCTGGCCGACCACCGGGGGGCCGGTGACTCGATGACCGCCGGGGTCGCCGCGGTGCTCGCCCGCGGCGGCGACCTGCGGGAGGCGATCCGGATCGGCGCCGCGGCCGGCGCGCTGAACGTCACCCGGCACGGTCTCGGCACGGGTCGGGGGGAGGCCGTCCGGGAGCTCGCCGGCCGGGTGCGGTTGACCCCGCTGGACGAGGACTGACCCGTCAGTCGTCGGCGGGCAGGGTGTTCAGCGACTCCTCGACGCTGAGCAGGTGGCTGGCCATCCGGATTCGGGCCCGCTCGGGGTCGCGGGCCGCGAGTGCCTGCCAGATCGCCAGGTGCTCCTCGTGGGTGCGCCGGTCGGCGCCCTCCTCGTGCAGGCTGCGCCACAACCGGGCGCGTACGGTCCGCCCCGCGAAGGCGTCGATGAGCCCGGCCAGCACCGGGTTGCCGCTGTGCGCGGCGATGATCCGGTGGAACTGGATGTCGATCTCGATGATCCGCTCGTGGTCCGGTGGCGGCTGGCCGATGGCCCGGGTCGCCTCGTCCAGCAGGGCCCGGGCCTGGGCCAGTGCCTCGTCGGTGATCCTCGATGCGGCCGAGTGGGCGGCCTCGCACTCGAGCACCCGCCGGATCGTGTTGACGTGCCGGGCGTTGCCCCGGCCTTCGAGGTCGACCACGAAGCCCATCGGTGCCAGCAGTTGGGTCACGTCCAGCTTGGTGATGTAGGTCCCGTCGCCCTGCCGGGTGGTGACCACGCCGAGCAGTGACAGCGCCGAAATTCCCTCGCGCAGCGAACCCCGGGAGACGCCGAGTGATTCGGCGAGTTCCTTCTCGACGGGGAGCCGGTCGCCGGGCTTCAGCGCACCTTCGAGAATCATCCGTTTGATGCTGCTGATCACGTCGTCAGTGCGTGACATACCAACCTCGGACCTCGACACCTGGTAGTGCGGCAGTCGGGCGAACTCTACCCGCCGCGGGGGCCGAATCCTACGTATCGATGTCAATAAGTATTGACTCCCGCCTAATTATTCGTCTAACGTATGACGTCTCGCAAAGGTTACAACCATGTAAACCGGCTGCCCCCGGAAGGGAACCTCGTCATGCGACAGACAATGCGCACGGCCTTGCGTACCGCGGCGGCGGCGCTGGTGATCCTGGCCGGCACCGGCCTCGGCGGCTCGCCCGCGCACGCCGCGGACGCGCCGTACGACGTGCTGGTCTTCTCCAAGACCGTCGGCTTCCGGC
Organism: Solwaraspora sp. WMMD1047; assembly: GCF_029626155.1. Lineage (NCBI taxonomy): Bacteria > Bacillati > Actinomycetota > Actinomycetes > Micromonosporales > Micromonosporaceae > Solwaraspora > Solwaraspora sp. WMMD1047. The sequence continues at coordinate 598,768 of NZ_JARUBL010000001.1, forward strand.
ACGACTCGATCGCGGTGGGCATCCAGACCATCCGGGAACTGGGGGCGGCCAACAGCTTCACGGTGACCGCGACCGAGGACTCGAACCAGTTCAACGCCACCAACCTGGCCCAGTTCGAGGCGGTGGTCTTCCTCAACACCACCGGCGACGTGCTGACCGCCGGCCAGCAGACCGCCTTCGAGAACTACATCCGGTCCGGCGGCGGCTACGTCGGCGTGCACTCGGCCGCCGACACCGAATACGACTGGGCGTTCTACGGCGAGCTGGTCGGGGCGTACTTCGCCTCGCACCCGGCCATCCAGCAGGCCACCGTCCGGGTGGAGAACCGGGCGCACGCGGCGACCGCCGGCCTGAACCCGACCTGGCCGCGGACCGACGAGTGGTACAACTTCCGGACCAACCCCCGGTCGTCGGCCCGGGTGCTGGCCACCCTCGACGAGTCGACCTACTCCGGCGGCACGATGGGCGCCGACCACCCGCACACCTGGTGCAAGACCATGCAGGGCGGCCGCTCCTTCTACACCGGCTCCGGCCACACCCAGGCCAGCTACGCCGAGTCCGGCTTCCGGTCGCTGCTGCTCGGCGGCATCCGGTACGCGGCCAACCGCACCAAGGCCGACTGCCGCCCCGAGACCGGCTACACCACCCTCTACAACGGCGCCACCACCGGTTGGTCGCAGGCCGGGCCCGGCGCCTTCACCAACAGCAACGGCACCCTCACCTCGACCGGCGGGATCGGCCTGTTCTGGTACAGCGCCCGGGAGTTCCGCTCCTACTCACTCAAGTTGGACTGGAACGCCCACGGCGACGACAACTCCGGCGTCTTCCTCGGCTTCCCGGCGAGCAACGATCCCAACTCGGCCATCACCAACGGGTACGAGGTGCAGATCGACGCCACCGACGTGCCGGAACGGACCACCGGATCGGTGTACGGGTTCCAGTCGGCCGACCTCGCCGCCCGGGACGCCGCACTGAACCCGCCCGGCGAGTGGAACACCTACGAACTGCTGGTGGAGGGCGAGCGGCTGCAGGTCTTCCTCAACGGCGTGCGGATCAACGACTTCACCAACACCGACCCGGTCCGGTCGCTCACCTCCGGCCACATCGGCATCCAGAACCACGGCACCGGCGACGACGTGTCGTTCCGCAACATCCGGATCAGGGAGGCGGGCGGCACCGCGCCCCGGGTCGGGCCGATCACCGGCGCCGCCGGCAAGTGCGTCGATGTCAGCGGGGCCAGCTCCGCCGACGGCACCAAGATCCAACTGTGGAGCTGCCACGGCGGCACCAACCAGCAGTGGACGGTGACTGGAAGCACCCTGCGTTCGCTCAACAAATGCATGAGCGTCGCCGGCGGCAGCACCGCGAACGGCGGCCTGGTGCAGCTGGCGACCTGCAACGGCAGCGGCGCACAGAACTGGGCCGCCGGGGCCAACGGCTCGCTGGTCAACTCCCAGTCGGGCCGGTGCCTGGACGCCAACGGCGGCAGCACCGCTGACGGCACCCAACTGATCATCTGGTCCTGCCACGGCGGCACCAACCAACGCTGGACCCTGCCCTGAGCGGTCCGGACAACATCACGCACCCATCGACGAACAGTGGAGGATCGGGATGTCTGACCTGACGCGACGGCAGGTGATGAAGCTCGGGGCGGCGGGCGCGACCGGAGCCGCGCTGGCCTCGACCGGTTGGACGGCGACCGCCCGCGCCGGGTCGGCCGCGCCGGCCGAGGTGCAGGCCGGCGGCGACCTGGCGCTCTGGTACGACGAGCCGGCCGGCGCGGACTGGCTCCGCGCGCTGCCGATCGGCAACGGCCGGCTCGGCGCGATGGTGTTCGGCAACGTCGACACCGAACGGCTGCAGCTCAACGAGGACACCGTCTGGGCCGGTGGCCCGCACGACTACAGCAACCCGCGCGGGGCGGCGGCGCTGGCCGACATCCGGCGGATGGTGTTCGCGAACCAGTGGGGGCCGGCGCAGGACCTGATCAACCAGGCGATGCTCGGCAACCCAGCCGGCCAGCTCGCCTACCAGCCGGTGGGCGACCTCCGACTCACCCTGCCCGGCACGGGCGGGATCTCCGGCTACCAGCGGTGGCTCGACCTGACCACCGCCACCACCGTGGTCACCTACGTGGCGAACAACGTGCGGTACCGGCGGGAGGTCATCGCCAGCGCCGCGGACCAGGTGATCGTCGTACGGCTCACCGCCGAGTCGCCGGGGTCGGTCTCCTTCTCGGCCTCGTTCACCACCCCGCAGCGGGCCTCGGCCGCCAGCCCCGACAGCACGACGATCGCGCTGGACGGCGTCTCCGGCGACTTCCGGGGCATCGCCGGCTCGGTGCGGTTCCTCGCGCTCGCCCGGGCGGTCGCCGACGGCGGCAGCACCAGCAGCTCCGGCGGCACGCTGCGGGTGTCGAACGCCAACAGCGTGACCCTGCTGATCTCGATCGGCACCAGCTACGTCGACTACCGCAACGTCGGCGGCGACTACCAGGGCATCGCCCGGCGACACCTCAACGCCGCCGTCGGCACCGGGTACGCCACCCTGCACAGCCGGCACCTGGCCGACTACCAGCGGCTCTTCGGGCGTACCACATTGGACCTGGGGCGGACCGCGGCGGCCGACCAACCCACCGACGTCCGGATCGCCCAACACAACACCAGCACCGACCCGCAGTTCTCCGCCCTGCTCTTCCAGTACGGCAGGTATCTGCTGATCTCCTCGTCGCGGCCGGGCAGCCAGCCGGCGAACCTGCAGGGCATCTGGAACGACCAGATGAGCCCGTCGTGGGAGTCGAAGTACACGATCAACGCGAACCTGCCGATGAACTACTGGCCGGCCGGCCCGACCAACCTGGCCGAGTGCCACCAGCCGGTCTTCGACATGATCCGGGATCTCACCGTGACCGGTGCCCGGACGGCCAGCCTGCAGTACGGCGCCCGCGGCTGGGTCACCCACCACAACACCGACGGGTGGCGGGGAGCCTCGGTGGTCGACGGGGCGGTGTGGGGGATGTGGCCGACCGGTGGGGCGTGGCTCGCCACCCTGATCTGGGACCACTACCGCTTCACCGGCGACGTCGACCACCTGCGGGCGAACTTCCCGGCGCTCAAGGGTGCCGCGCAGTTCTTCCTCGACACCCTGGTGGAGGAGCCGAGCCAGCGGTGGCTGGTCACCAACCCGTCGAACTCGCCGGAGCTGCCCCACCACCCGAACGTGAGCGTCTGCGCCGGGCCGACGATGGACATGCAGATCCTCCGCGACCTCTTCGACGGCTGCGCCCAGGCCAGCGAGGTGCTGGGCGTGGACGCGGACCTCCGCAGCCAGGTCCGGGCCGCCCGGCAGCGGCTGGCGCCGATGCGGATCGGCTCCCGCGGCAACATCATGGAGTGGCTGCACGACTGGGTGGAGACCGAGCCGAACCACCGGCACATCTCCCACCTGTACGGCCTGCACCCCAGCAACCAGATCACCAGACGGGGTACGCCGGAGCTGTTCACGGCCGCCCGCCGGACCCTGGAGCTGCGCGGTGACGCCGGCACCGGCTGGTCGCTGGCCTGGAAGATCAATTTCTGGGCGCGGATGGAGGAGGGCGGCCGAGCGCACGATCTGATCCGCTTCCTCATCACCCCCGACCGGCTCGCGCCCAACATGTTCGACCTGCATCCGCCGTTCCAGATCGACGGCAACTTCGGCGCCACCGGCGGGATCGCCGAGATGCTGCTGCAGAGCCACAACGGCGAGCTGCACCTGCTGCCCGCGCTGCCGGCGGCCTGGCCGACCGGCAGCGTGACGGGGCTGCGCGGGCGCGGCGGATACACGGTCGGCGCCACCTGGAGCAGCAGCCGGATCGAGCTCGTCGTCACCCCCGACCGGTCCGGCGCGGTCCGGATCCGCAACCGGATCTTCACCGGTGCGTTCGAGCTGCGTGACGAGACCAGCGGCGCCGCGGTCCAGCCGGCGCGGCCGGAGACCGACCTGATCGAGTTCACGGCGCAGGCGGGCCACACCTACCGGGCGGCGGCGGCCCGGACCGGGCCGGTGGAGACCGGCGTGCACTACCGGCTGGTGGCCCAGCACAGCGGCAAGGCCGCCGACATCAACGGCGCGTCGACAGCCGCCGGTGCCGCCCTGATCCAGTGGCCGGCCGGTAGCGGCGCCAACCAGCAGTTCGACTTCGTGCCCACCGACGGCGGCCACTATCGGATCCGGGCCCGGCACAGCGGTCTGGTCCTGCAGGTCGCCGGCAACAGCACCGGTGCCGACATCACCCAGCAGCCCGCCTCCACCGCGACCAGCCAGCAGTGGCGGGTGGTCGATCAGGGCGGTGGCGTGGTCAGCCTGGTCAACCGGCAGAGCGGCCTGGCCATGGACGTGTGGCAGGCCTCCACCGCCGACGGCGCCCGGATCTCCCAGTGGACCGTCACCGGCAGCGCGAATCAGCGGTTCCAGCTCCGGCGCTAGCCGGTCATCGCCCCGTTTTCGAACCACCACACCGAGCAGCTGAGGAGGCTGATGGTGAACCATCGATCCTATCCAGTGGCGGTCGCGATCGCGGCGACGCTCGTCCTCGCCACGGGCGCCGCCGCGCAGGCGCGCGGCCCCGGCGCGGCGGCGGAACCGGCCGGGGCCAGCATCGCGGCACAGCCGGCCGAAGCCGGCGTGCTCGCGGCGACCGCCGGGTGCGGCCGAGCCCCCGGGCTCACCAGCGGCACGCACACGATCCAGAGCGGCGGCAAGAGCCGCTCCTTCATCCTGAGCATCCCCCCGAACTACGACAACAACCGTCCGCACCGGGTGTTCTTCGGCTTCCACTGGTGGGGCGGCACCATGAACGACGTCGCCTCGGGCGGCAGCGACGGCGACGTCTACGCCCACTACGGACTCCGGCGGCTCTCCAACAACAGCGAGATCTTCGTCGCGCCGCAGGGCATCAGCAACGGCTGGGCCAACTCCGGCGGCGAGGACGTCACCTTCGTCGACGACATGATCCGGCGGCTCGACGAGGCGCTCTGCGTCGACACCACGCAGCGCTTCGCGCTGGGCTTCAGCTACGGCGGCTCGATGAGCTACGCGCTGGCGTGTGCCCGGCCGACCGCGATCCGGGCGGTCGCCGTCATCGCGACTCCCGGCCCGATCAGCGGCTGCAACGGCGGCACCCAGCCCGTCGCGTACATGGGTATCCACGGCATCGGGGACAACATCAACGCCGGGCGGGGGATGCGGGACACCTTCGTCCGCAACAACGGCTGCACGCCGCAGAACCCGCCCGAGCCCACGTCGGGCAGCCGGACCCACATCAGCACCGCGTACGCGGGCTGCCGCGCGGGCTACCCGGTGGTCTGGGCCGCCTTCGACGGCGGGCACCAGCAGGGTCCGGTGGACGGCTGCGCCGGTTGCGAGAGCGGCGCCCGGAGCTGGGTGAAGGATGAGGTGTGGCGGTTCTTCACCGGCGGCGAGGCACCACCCCCGCCGCCGCCGTCGACCACGTTCCGGTTGCGCAGCGAGTCCGCCGGCCGCTGCCTGGACGTCAACGGCGCGAACTCGGCAAACGGCAGCGCGATGATCATCTGGGACTGCCACACCAACCCCAACCAGCAGTTCACCCGCAACGGGCAGGCGCTGCAGGTGCTGGGGAAGTGCCTGGACGTGCCGAGCAACGCCACCGCCGGCGCCGCGACCCGGATCTGGGACTGCAACGGTGGCGCCAACCAGCAGTGGAACCTCAACAGCAACGGCACCATCAGTAACGTCCAGAACGGGCTCTGCCTGGACGTCAACGGCGCCGGCACCGCCAACGGCACCGCCGCGATCCTCTGGGGCTGTCACACCGGCGCGAACCAACGCTGGGTTCGAAGCTAACCGGGAAACCCCAAAGGGTACGGGTGCGGACCGAACGGTCCGCACCCGTACCCGTCTTCTTGAACTCAGGCCCGGGACCACCGTTGGTTGGCCCCGCTGTGACAGTTCCAGACCACCACGCCGGTGCCGTTGGCGGTGCCGGCCCCATTGACGTCCAGGCAGAGCCCGGTCTGGACGTTACTGATCGTGCCGTTGCCGTTGAGGGTCCAGCGCTGGTTGGCGCCGCCGTTGCAGTCCCAGATCTGCACCCGGGTGCCGGCCGCCGCGTTCGGCGGCGCGTCCAGGCACTTCCCCATCACCTGCAGCGCCTGCCCGTTCTGGACGAACTGCTGGTTGGCGTTGGAGTGGCAGTCCCAGATCTGCACCTGGGCCCCGTTGGCCGAGTTGGCGCCGCTGACGTCCAGGCAGCGGCCGGACGCCTCGCTGCGCAGCCGGTTGCCGCCCGGGTCGGTCGGCGGCGGCGTGGTCTGACCCGGCGGGGTCGGGGTCGGCTGGCTGCCGCCCTGGAACTGCGCGAAGAACCGCCACACCTCCGCCCTGGTCCAGGTCCGGGCGCCGTCCTCACAGCCGGAGCAGCCGTCCACCGGAGCCGGCCCGTGGCCGCTGTCGTACGCGGCCCACTGCACCGGGTACCCGGCCCGGCACGAGTAGAGAGTGGTGAAGTGCTGCCCGCTGCCCTGCGACGGTTCGCGCGGGCTCTGGGCGGCGCAGCCGTTGTTGCGGACGAAGGTGTCCCGCAGCGACCGGCCCGCGGAGATGTTGAGGACGTTGTCGGAGATGCCGTGCAGGCCGAAGTAGGCGATCGGCTGGGTGCCGCCGCTGCAGCCGCTCAACTGGGCGCCGGAGTAGACCGCGACCGCCCGGAAGACGTTCGCCCGGGCGCAGGCGAGCGCGTAGCTCATGCCGCCCCCGTAGCTGAAGCCCAACGCGAACCGCTGCGTGGTGTCCACACAGAGCGCCTCGTCGATCCGCCGGATCATGTCGTCGACGAAGGTGACGTCCTGACCGCCGGAGTTGGCCCAGCCGTTGCCGATGCCCTGCGGCGCGACCAGGATCGCGGTGTTGTTCGACTGCTCCTGCATCCCGTAGTAGGACCAGACGCTGCCACTGCTGCCGCCCGACGAGACGTCGTTCATGGTGCCGCCCCGCCAGTGGAAGGCGAAGATCAACCGGTACGGATTGTTGTTGTTGTAGTTGGCCGGCACCCGCAGGATGAAGCTGCGGTTCTGGCCGCTGCTCTGGATCGTGTGCGTGCCGCTGTTCAGCCCCGGCGCCCGGCCGCAACCGGCCGTCGCCGCGAGCGGGACGGTGTCGGCGGCCGCGGCGACCAGGCGTACGCCGACCAGGCCGGCGCTGGCGAGGACGACGGTCGCGGCGACGGCGATCAGGCTGCGCCATCGGTGTCTCATGGAGGTGCTCCCATCAGTGGTGGTGGTGTGGCGGTGGTGTGGTTCAGCGGTAGCCGGCGGCCACGATGTTCGCCTGTACCGCGTTCTCGGTGGCGTCGGACGGGTAGCCGGACACCATGGCGCCCTCGTAGAAGGTGCCGGCGCTGAGGTTGGCGCCACCGCCGGGCTTGCAGCAGTCCCCGCCGCTGCCCAGGATGATGGCGCCCTGCTTCTTCATCGGGCTGTAGCCGGGTGGCAGCGCCCCGTCGTAGAGGGTGTAGAGGTTGCCGGACTGGGCGTTGCTGCCCTTGATGGCGAACCGGGTGGATCCGTTGTTCTTGAGGGTTGCGGTGACGAACTTGCTGGTGAACGAGCGCTGGTTGGGATTCCAGGTCTGGCTGCCACCCGGGTAGAGCCCCCACTCCAGGTCGGCCTGGACCCACGGGCCGGTGCCGGAGCAGCCACCAAACCAGCACTGGGTGCTGAAGTTGATGGCGTCCATCGCCCCGGCGGCGTCGGCCGACCGGGTCGTCTCACTGTTGCCGTAGTCGAAGCAGCAGCCGCTGTTGACGTGCGTGCCGCTGGTCACCATGTACATGCCCTCGGGGGCGCTACCGGTCGGCACGCCGGTCAGGTGGCCGTCGCGCCAGTAGCTGTTGCCCGGGTTGATGTAGAGGGAGTACGCCTTGCTCCCCCCGATGGTCAGTGACTCGGAGGTCGCGATCGCCGGGCGGCTCTGGGTCGAGCCGGGGACCACGCTCGACCCCTGGTACCAGAGGTCGTTCCCGCGCCCCGACTGGTCGAAGATGACGGTGATGACGCAGGTGGTGCCGGCGCAGAACGAGTCCTGCGTCGCCGCGTTCGCGGCCCCACCGGCCGCCAGGACCGCGATGTTGCGGGTGGTGTTGTCGGAGGACCGCCGGACCTGGTAGAGGTTGCCGTTGTACGCGCCGTAGAGCGCGCGGACCGTGCTGTGCGCGGCGATGCAGGGCGTGTTGCCCGACGCGTAGATGTCGCAGGTCCCGGCGCCGGCCGGCGGCGGAGAGGCCGTCGGCGGCGTGGTGGGTGGCGGGGTGGTGGGCGTCGTCGACGGCGAGTTCCACTGCTGGTTGGGCTGGCCGTGGCAGCTCCAGAGGATGGTCCGGGTGCCGTTGGCCGTCCCGGCGCCCTCGGCGTCCAGGCAGAGCCCGGACTGGACGCCGGTGATCGCGCCGGCGGCGCTCACGGTCCACTGCTGGTTGGCCTGGCCGTTGCAGTCCCAGATGATCACCGCGGTGCCGTTGCTGGTGCCCTGCCCGTAGGCGTCCAGGCACTTGTTGCCGTACACCATGAGCTGCCGGCTGGCGGTGTAGGTCCAGGTCTGACCGGACCCGCCGGTGCAGTCCCACAGCTGCACCCGGGTGCCGTTGGCGGTGCTGGAACCCGCCACGTCCAGGCAGCGTCCGGAGAGGACGCTGCGGATCGGGGCGGTCTGCCCCGGCTGGATGGTCGCCGCCGCCACCGCGCTGCCGGTGACGAGGACCAGGAGAAGGGCGGCGCCCAGGACAACCAGCCGGTTGTGCCGGCGACGCCGCGGTATCGGATCGGCCATCAGGTACCTCCCGGGGTGGCGGATGGGTCGCTCCGGTGCGCGGTTGCACGCACCGGAGCGACAGGTGCCGGATCGGTCAGGCGGCGGTGAACCGCCACCGCTGGTTGTTGCCGGTGTGGCAGGACCACTGCAGCAGCCGCGCGCCGTCGGTGGTGGCGGCGCCGTTGACGTCCACGCACAGCCCGCTTCCGGTGTTCCGCACCGTGTAGATGCCCGACGTGCTGGTGGCGGCCACCTGGAACTTCTGCGCGTTGCCGTTGTTGCAGGTGGCCTGCTGGAGGAAGGCGCCCTGGGCGGTCGAGCCGCCGGTCACCTCCAGGCACTTGTTGCTGTGCAGCGCCCGGAGGTACACGGCGCCGCCCCCGGCGTCGGTGGCCTGCCACTTCTGGTTGTTGCCGCCGGTGGCCGCCCACTGCACGATCTGGGCGCCGTCGGCGGTGGAGACGCCGCTGACGTCCATCAGCTTGTTGCTGTGCTGGGCGGTGAGGGTCCAGGTCCGGCCGGCGATGCCGCCGGGGTCGGGTGGCGTGCCGACACCGACACCATCGCCGCCGAACCGGACGGAGTCGAGGTCGAACATGCTGCTGCCGGATCCCTTGAACACCAGATACAGCGTGTGCGTGCCGGCCAGGGCCGCGGTGGTCACCGCCGGTGTCGACTGGTAGTTGTCCCAGCCGCCGGTGTTCGGGACCTGCGTCGTCGCCAGCAGCGTGCCGGTCGGTGAGCCGGCGCGCAGCTCGATCGAACCCCCGCTGTTCGGCGAGGAGACCCGGTAGCTGACATTGGTGATGTTCGACAGGCTCATCGGGGTGAACGCCAGCCAGTCGTTGTTGGAGATGTCCCCGACCCGCTTGCCGCTCTCCGCGCCGGCCTGGTCGACGACCCGGGTGCCGGACTGGCTGCTGTAGTACTCCGCCTGCTTGTGCTTGGGCTGGAGAATTATCTGGGCACGGCCGGTGAGGGGCGCCGCACCGCCCGATCCACCGTCATCGGTGTACCGCGCGTTGAGCACGTAGAACAGGTTGGCGCCGTCCGGGTGCCCGCCGAGCAGGTCGGTGGGGATGGTCCCCGAACAGCCGGCGTAGTCGGTCGTCTCGTGCGCGTGGTCGTCGTGCCCGAGGGCCGGGTTCAGGAAGACCTTGCTGCAGTCGATCGGGGCGCCGCCCGGGTCGGAGACGGTGATCTGGTACGAGACCCGGTCGCCGAAGGTGAGCATGCCACCGTTTGCCGGCGTGGTGATGGTGACCACCGGGGCGGTGTTGCCGACGGTGATCTGCACGTTGGCGAAGCCGGTCTTGCCGCCGCTGTCGGTCACCCGTAGCTGCGCCGTGTAGTTGCCGTTGCTGGTGTAGACCTTCGACGGGTTGGCCGCCGTCGAGGTGGTGCCGTCGCCGAACGTCCACTGGTAGCTGAGCGTGTCGCCGGGATCGGGATCGGTCGTACCGGCACTGGAGAACTGCACGGTCAGCGGGGCGTTGCCGCTGGTGGGCGTGCCAGTGGCCCGGACGATCGGGGACCGGCCGCCCTGCACGTAGTCGATCCGGTAGAGGCCGGAGTCGCTGTTGCCGCCACCGAAGTTGGTGCCCCACTCCAGCAGGTAGAGCGAGCCGTCCGGGCCGAACTCGAGGTCCATCGGCTTGTTGAAGCCACCGGCGGGCAGGAACGGGTTGGTGCGGGTGACCGCCGTCGCGGAGTCGAAGTGCACCTCCTTGATGTAGCTGCGTGACCACTCGTAGAAGAAGTGCACGCCGTCGTAGTACGGCGGGAACTTCGTCTGGGACGGGTTGGCGGCGTCGTAGCGGTACACCGGCCCGCCCATCGGCCCGGACCCGCCGGAGCCGAGTTCGGGGAAGGTCGGCGAGGTGCCGTAGCCGTACCACATGTTCGGCGCGACGACCGGCCGGAGGTTGGTCAGGCCGGTGTTGTTCGGCGAGTTGTTGACCGGCGAGTTGCAGTTGAACTTGGCGCCGACGGCGCCGGTGTCTGGGTTGTAGGGCGCGTACGGCTGGTTGTCGCCGTGGCAGAACGGCCAGCCGTAGTTGCCCGGCGACTTGATCACGTTGAGTTCGACGAGCCCTTCCGGCCCCCGGTTGGTGGTCGGTGGGTTCCGGTCCGGTCCGTAGTCGGCCAGGTAGACCCAGCCGTTGGCCGGGTCGATCGAGAAGCGGAACGGGTTGCGGAAGCCCATCGCGTAGATCTCCGGCCGGGTCTGCGCCGTCCCCTGCGGGTAGAGGTTGCCCGACGGGATGCTGTAGCCGCCGCCGGCGGAGGGGCGGATTCGCAGCAGCTTGCCGCGCAGGTCGTTGGTGTTGCCGGCGGTGCGGGCCGAGTCGAGCATGTGCTTGCCCGGGCGCCAGTCCAGCGGAGCGTAGCCCTGCCAGTTGGGGTCGAGGTTCGGCGCGACGTCGTCACCGGTGCCGATGTAGAGGTTGCCGTCCGGCCCGAAGTCGAGGTACCCACCGGTGTGGCCGGGCTCCGGGAAGGTTCGGTCCCGGTACGCCGGGATGTCGATGATGGTGACCCCGCTGGACATGTTCAGCGTGTCGCCGTTCAGCGTGTAGCGGGAGACCCGGTTGACGTCGGTCGAGCTGTTGGCCGGCGAGTGGTACAGGTAGACGTACCCGTTGCTGGCGAAGTTCGGGTCGAGCGCGAGCCCGGTGAGTCCGTCCTCGCCGCCGGTGTAGACACTCAGCGTGCCGGCCGTGACCGTACTGCTGGTGCTCGGCTTGAAGATCTTGACCTGGCCGCCGCGTTGGACGTAGAGCACCCGGCCGTCGGGTGCCACCGCCAGCGACATCGGGTCGACGGTGTTGCTGTCGAGGGTGCGCTTCTCGAAGTTGCTCCAGACGGTGCCGCCGCAGTCGCCGGGTTCGTTGCCGGCGGCCCACTTGACGCCGCCGAGCACGTGGTTGCGGAAGTTGGCCTCGCTGTACGACGCGATCGCGTGGCCCATCGCGGTGGCCCACACCCGGCCGCCGCCGGTGTTGCGGCACCAGGAGATCGGGTGGTCGGGGCCCATCGCCCGGGGACCGGGGTTGTAGGTGCGTTCGTCGGCGGTGACCAGCACGTGGACGTCGCCGCGCGGGTTGCGGTCGAAGTTGTACCACTCCTCGCTGCGGTTCCACCGGTCCGGCAGGCTGGCCGTCGACGGGTGCTTCTTGTCCGCGACGATGGCGGTGCCGGGCAGTACGCCGGGGGAGTGCTCCGGCATGTGGGCGCCGGCGTTGATGGTCTGGTCCCACCACGGGTATTCGTTCTCGATCCCCATGTCCGTGGCGTTGTGGACGGCGACGATGCCCTTGCCGCTGGCGAGGTAGCCCTCCACCGTCTGCCGTTGGGCCGTCGAGGTCCACACCATCCCCGAGGTCTGGAACATGATGAGGACGTCGAAGGTGGCGAGGTTGGCCGCGGTGAAGACGGACGAGTCCTCGGAGTGGACGACTTCGAAGTTGTTGGCGGCGGCCTGTTCCTGGAACATCGCGATACCGGCGGGGATCGAGTCGTGCCGGTAGCCGGTGGTCTTGGTGAACAGCAGAGCGCGGAAGGCCGGGGCCGCCGACGCGGGCGGGACGACGACCGCGAGCGACAGCAACAGGCCCGCGATAGTGCCGATGATCAATGTTTTGCGACGCATGCCGTCTCCTCTTTCGGCGGGCAACGAGGCTGCGACCACGGGCACGGGACGACTCACCTCGGTGTCGAACCGTGCCGAGGTGTGCCGATGGCGTGCACGTGTGCCGGTCAGATCGTCATGCCGTCCGCCGCGACGGGCAGTCAGGTCCGCGGGGCTGTGACACAGAGATTTATCTGATGTACCTGGCCCGTGGTCTGCTCGGTCAGCATGCGTGTGACATCGCAAAAAGTCAATATGTTGTTACGGGGACGTGCTGATGGAATCGGTTCGAAGGCGCCCGCTGCCAGGGTTGCAAGCGGTTGATCAGGGGCGGAGCGGGTGGGCGGCGGCGGTCGATCCATCGTGGGCGCGACGGGATTGCAGTGATACATCTGATCATTTACCCTCCTCAGTGCGAAGCTCCTTCGCGCTCGGCAAGGTCCGTGACTACCCTCCGTAGGGATCCCCTATGCCCGCCTCTTCGCCGTCCCCGCTGCTCGCACTCCGGGGCATCGGCAAGTCGTTCCTCGGTGTGCGGGTTCTCGACGCCATCGACCTCGACGTGTCGCCCGGTGAGGTGCACGCCGTCGTCGGTGAGAACGGCGCCGGCAAGTCGACCCTCATGAAGATCGCGTCCGGGGTGTACGCGCCCGACGAGGGCACGGTCGAATTCGCCGGCACGCCGCGAAGCTTCCACGGCCCGCGCGACGCCCAACGGGTCGGCATCGGCATGGTGCACCAGGAGTTCAACCTGCTGCCCGAGCGGACGGTGGCCGAGAACGTCTACCTCGGCCACGAGCCGGTCCGCCGCGGGCTCGTCGACCGGCGCACGATGCTCGACCGCACGGAGGAGCACCTCGCCGCCATCGGCGAAGCCGCGATCCCGGCAGACGCTCCTGTGGGGCAGCTCGGCGTCGCGCAGCAGCAGGTCGTCGAGATCGTCAAGGCACTCGCCCTCGACGCGCGGCTGCTCATCATGGACGAACCGACCGCCGCCCTCGCCGGCCACGAGGTCGAACAGCTCTACGCACTGGTCCGGCGGCTGCAGCAGCGGCTGATCGGCGTGCTCTACGTATCGCACCGGCTCCGCGAGGTCTTCGACCTGGCAGGCCGGATCACCGTGCTCAAGGACGGCCGCCGGGTGACCACGCTGCCGACCGCGGACACCAACCCGGAGCAGCTGGTCCGGCACATGGTCGGCCGGGAACTGTCCAGCTACTATCCCGATCGGGCCGACCCCGACGAGATCGGGCCGGTCCGGCTCACCGTCCGCGACGGCGGGAACCGGAAACTGCGCGGTGTCGACCTCAAGCTGCGCGCCGGTGAGGTGGTCGGGATCGGCGGGTTGCAGGGCTCCGGCCGGTCGGCGCTGGCCCGCGCGCTGATCGGGGTCGCGCCGCTGCGCACCGGCGAGGTCACCGTCGACGGGGTACCGGTCCGGCTGCGCTCACCGCGTGCCGCGATCCGGCTCGGCATCGCGTACGTCACCGAGGACCGCAAGGGCGAGGGCATCGTCGCCCGGCAGTCGGTGCTGGACAACGCGTTGCTGGCCGGCCGCGCCGTCGGGTCGGGCTGGACCGGCCGCCGCAACCGCACCATCCGGGTCCACGACCTGCTCGCCGCGGTCCAGGTGCGGTCGGCCGGCGAGGACCAGGAGATCCGCTTCCTGTCCGGCGGCAACCAGCAGAAGGTGGTGCTGGCCCGGTGGCTCGCCGTGGACCCCAAGGTGCTGCTCTTCGACGAGCCGACCCGGGGCATCGACGTGGGCGCCAAGTCGGCGATCCACGGGTTGGTCCGCCGCCTCGCCCGCGAGGGCGCGGCGGTGCTGATGATCTCCTCCGAGCTGCCGGAGCTGCTCGGCATGAGCGACCGGATCGTCGTCATGCGCGACGGCCGGACCGTCGGGGAGCTGCCCGCCGGTGCGACCGAGGAGGAGGTCCTCGCGCTGGCGTTGGGCACCGACCCGGTGGCGGCGGCATGACGCTCTCCGTGCCGCTGTCGGCCCGGCGCACCCCGCCGGGCGTCTTCGCCGCCCTGGCCGCCACCCTGGCGGTCGGCTGGCTGGTCGTCACGATCGACGGTGGGCAGCTGTTCAACCTCTCGACGACGGTGAGCCTGCTGCACGTCGCCACCGGGCTCGGCCTCGTCGCGATCGGCCAGACCCTGGTCATCCTCGGCGGCTCGCTCGACCTCTCCGTGGCGTACGTGGTCAGCCTCAGCACCCTCGTCGCGGCCGAGACGATGGCCGGCAGCGACGGCGCGCTGCTGCCGGGAATCGGCCTGGCGCTCGCGGTGAGCGCCGCGATCGGACTGCTCAACGGGCTGCTGGTCACCACCGCGCGGATGAACGCGTTCATCGCCACCGTGGGCGTCGGGCTGCTGCTGAAGGGATATCTCGACAACGGCTACGACGGCCCGACGGGCGAGACCGCGCCGGCGCTGGTCCGCAGCCTCGGCTATCAGCGCCTCGGCCCGATCCCGGTGTCGTTCCTGCTGCTGCTCGCCGTCGCCGCCGCCGTCTGGATCGCCCTCGCCCGCACCCGCTTCGGCCACCACCTGGTCGCCGTCGGCGGCGACCCCGACGTGGCCCGGCTCTCCGGGGTACGCAACCACCGGGTGCTGGTCACCGCCCACGTGCTCTGCTCGCTCTGCGCCGGCCTCGCCGGGATCTACCTCGCCAGCCGGCTCGGCTCGGGCGCCCCCCGGGTCGGCACCGAAGGGCTCTACGACCTGGAGTCGATCGCCGCGGTGGTCCTCGGCGGCACCGCGCTGGCCGGCGGCCGCGGCGGCGTCGCCGGCACCATCGGCGGCGTGCTGCTGCTGGCCAGCATCGACGCCATCTTCAACCAGCTCGAAGTGGACGCCTTCTTCAAACAGGTGATCCGCGGCCTGATCATCATCGTGGCGGTCGCCCTCTACGCCCGCCGGGTCATGCGGAAGGCGGCGTCCCGGTGATGCGACTCGCCGAGCGTCGGCCGTTCTCGCCGCTGCGGGTCCGCTCCGGCAGCGTGCTGCCGATCGTGGTGATCCTCGCGGTGCTGGTGGTCCTGATCGCCTTCCGGCAGCCCGAGTTCCTCGCCCCGCCGTCGCTGATGTCCTTCCTCGGCCGGTCGGCGCCGATCATCCTGCTCGCCGCCGGACAGTACTTCGTGATCGTCTCCGGCGAGTTCGACCTCTCCGTCGGCTCGCTCGTCACCGCGCAGGTCGTCGTCGCGGCCCGGCTCATCGACAGCGAGCCGTCGCGCACCTGGCCGGTGGTCGCGCTGCTGCTCGCGGGCGGTGCGATCGTCGGGCTGGTCAACGGCCTGGTCACCACCCGGCTGCGGGTGCCCTCGTTCATCACCACCCTGGGCATGTACCTGATCCTCGTCGGGGCGGTGTACTACTGGTCCGACGGCGCCCCCAAGGGCGGGCTCTCCGAGGAGTTCCGGCGGTTCGGCCGGCGGGCCGTCGAGGACGTTCCCGGCCTGGGACGCATCCCGTACGCGTTGCTCATCCTGCTGGCCGTGGCCGGCCTGGCGGTGCTGCTGTCCCGCTCCGACTTCGGCCGGACCCTGGTCGCCGTCGGCGACAACCCGCGTACCGCCGAGCTGAGCGGGGTGCGGGTGTGGCGGGCCAAGACCACCGCGTTCGTGCTCAGCGGCCTCGCCGCCGCGCTCGCCGCGATCCTGCTCGGCGGATACAGCGGCGTGTCGTTCCAGGCCGGCGTCGGGCTGGAGTTCGGCGCCATCACCGCGGTGGTGCTCGGCGGCGTCGCCCTGGGCGGCGGCCGCGGTTCGGTGATCGGCGCAATGCTCGGCGCTCTGACCCTGGAGACGCTCTTCGCCCTCATGAACTTCTACGGCGTCTCCGGCGCTCTCAAGTCGACCGTCCAGGGAGCGATCATCCTGCTCGCCGTGGCGGTCTCGTCCGCGCGTTCCTCGTCCAGATAAGGGAGACCACATGAGACGTCAGACAGCGGTCGTGGCGGTCGGCGCCATGCTGATGCTGGCCGGCTGCGCCACCGACGAACCGACCCCCACCGCGTCGAGCACCGCCTCCGAGGCGGCCGGGTCGGGTACCGGGGAGCAGTCGAAGTTCTTCGTGCAGGCCGACTACGACAACGAGCTCGCGCTGCTCAACGTCACCCCGACCGGGCCGGCTGACAAGCCGTGGGAGCAGGTGCTCAACCCGACGATGGTGTCGACCGCGAAGTTCAAGAAGCCCGGCCCGTACAAGATCTGCTTCTCCAACGCCGGGTTGAACAACCCGTGGCGCCAGGTCGGCTACAAGACCATGCAGGCCGAGGTGGAGGTGCACCGCGAGCACATCCGGGAGTTCGTGCACGTCGACGCCGAGGGTAAGGACCAGAAGCAGATCGCGGACATCAACGACCTGCTCGGCAAGGACTGCGACGCGCTGATCGTCTCGCCGAACACCACCGCCACGCTCACCCCGGCCGTCGAGGCGGCCTGCCAGCAGGGGCTGCCGGTCATCGTCTTCGACCGCGGCGTCCAGACCACCTGCCCGGTGACCTTCATCAACCCGATCGGCGGCTACGGCTTCGGCCACGTCGCGGCCGAGTTCGTCAGCCAGCGGATGAAGCCGGGCGGCAAGGTGCTCGCGCTGCGCATCCTGCCCGGCGTGGACGTGCTGGAGACCCGGTGGTCCGCCGCGAAGTTGGCCTTCGACAAGGCCGGGGTCGAGGTGGTCGGGGTCGAGTTCACCGACGGCGATCCGGCCAAGACGAAGAAGATCGTCGACGACTACCTGCAGCGGTACGGCACCATCGACGGCGTCTGGATGGACGCCGGGGCGGTCGCGGTGGCGGCGGTCGAGGCGTTCCAGGACGCCGGCCAGCCGGTGCCGCCGATCAACGGCGAGGACCAGCTGGACTTCCTGAAGCTGTGGAAGGAGCAGAACCTCACCGCGATCGCGCCCACCTATCCGACCTACCAGTGGCGGACCCCGGTGATCGCGGCGCTGAAGGTGCTGGGCGGCGAGGAGGTCTCCAACCCGTGGAAGCTGCCGCAGCCCACGATCACCGCCGAGAACCTGGACACCTTCCTCGACGCGGACATGCCGCCGCTGCACTACGCCATGTGCGGCTGCACCGACCTACCCGGCTATCCGCAACGCTGGAAGTAGGTGCCGGTGTACGCCATCGGCGTGAACCCGTGGGTCTGGGCCTCGCCGGTCGACGACGAGGCCCTGGCCGAGCTGATCCCGCGGATCGCCGCGTTCGGTTTCGAGGCGGTCGAGCTGCCGATCGAGCAACCCGGGGACTGGGACCCGGTCCGGACCCGGGACCTGCTCGCGTCGTACCGCCTCGCCCCGGCCGCCGTCTGCGCCGTCACCCCGCCGGGGCGGGAGCTGGTGGACGCCCCGGCGGCGGTCGTGGAGTCGACGGTGGCGTACCTGCGCACCTGTGTGGAGGCCGCGGCCGCCGTCGGGGCGCCCGCCGTCGGCGGCCCGGTCTACGCCTCGGTGGGTCGCACCTGGCGGATGTCGGGACCGCAGCGCTCGGCCTGCTACGCCGACTTCCGCAAGGCGCTGGCCCCGGTGGCCGACCACGCCGGCGAGCGCGGCGTCAGCATCGGGGTGGAGGCGCTCAACCGGTACGAGACGAGCGTGGTCAACACCCTGGAACAGGCGGTCGACCTGATCGACGGGCTGCCCCCGAACGTCGGTCTCATGATCGACACCTATCACCTGAACATCGAGGAGGCCGACCCGTACACGGCCCTCGCCGCGGCCGGACCGCACATCAAGCACGTCCAGGTCAGCGGCACGAACCGGGGCGCGCCCGGGGCGGACCACTTCGACTGGCGCCGGTTCTTCACCGCGCTGCGGGCCACCGGCTACCCGGGCGCGGTCTGCATCGAGTCGTTCACCGCGCAGAACGAGACCATCGCGACCGCGGCGTCGATCTGGCGGCCCCTCGCCCGGTCGCAGGATCAGCTCGCGGTGGAGGGTCTGGCGAACCTTCGGGCGGTCCTCCGGTGGATCGACCGGAACCCGGACACCTGATCGACAACAGTCGCTTGACACGGTGGCAACTTCCGCTTAACGTGAATCCACGTTAGACGTCATACGTCATACACTGCCCATCGACTCAGCTCTCCCGGCACCGACCGTCGGGCGGTTTCGCCGACCCGTCCGGCGGTCGATGCCGGGAGCCCGGGTTGGAGCGTCAATCAGTGGCCTGCCACTCGAAGCCGACCGGTCCGGGAAGGATCCGGCGCTACCGCCGATGACGAGGTGGCGATCAGCACCGCCGCGCGCCACCCACCTGGCTGACCACGGTGCCACCCCGGCCGGCGAGTCCGAGGGCCACCCCGAGTGCCCGCCAGACCGGCCTGCACCGCGATCAGCGGGATGATCTCCAACTGGCGTAACCGCAACCGTCCCGCCCGGCTGGTCCGACCACGGCCCCCGGCAACCAGGCCACGCAGCCGGCTCGCCAGCACTACCAGCGGCGCCGGGCTGCCCGGGTCCGACCCGCCAGCGCATACCCGCCAGACCACTGTTGAATCGTTCGGTTTCGTCGGACCAGCCCGGGTACGTCAAGAGGGAAGCCTACGAAGGGACATCCGATGAAGGCCGTCACGTGGCACGGTGTCGGGGACATCCGGTTCTCCGACGTGACCGACCCCAAGATCCAGGACCCGACCGACGCGATCGTGAAGGTCACCACCAGCGCGATCTGCGGCACCGACCTGCACATGATCCGGGGCACCATGCCCGGCCTGCGACCCGGCATCATCCTCGGCCACGAGGCGGTCGGCGAGATCGTCGAGGTCGGGTCCGGGGTCCGTAACCTCGTACCCGGGGACCGGGTGATCGTCCCGTCGACGATCGCCTGCGGATACTGCTCCTACTGTCGGGCCGGGTACTTCGCCCAGTGCGACAATGCCAACCCCGGCGGCCGGCGGGCCGGCACCGCGTTCTTCGGCGGGCCGGAGGCGGCCGGCGGATTCGACGGCCTGCAGGCCGAGTACGCCCGGGTGCCGTACGCCAACGTCGGCCTGGTGCCGATTCCCGCCGAGGTTACCGACTCCCAGGCGATCATGATGTCGGACATCTGGCCGACCGCCTGGTTCGGCGCCCGACTGGCCGACGTCCGTCCCGGTGAGACCGTCGCGGTGTTCGGAGCGGGACCGGTCGGCCAACTCGCCGTCCTCTCGGCCCATTTGCAGGGGGCGGGACGGGTCATCGTGGTGGACGGGCTGGAGGACCGCCTCGCCATGGCCCGCGCGCAGCACGCCGAAGTGGTGAACTTCAACGCCGAGGACCCGGTGTCCACGATCGTCGAGATGACCGGCGGCATCGGCGTCGACAAGGTCATCGACGCCGTGGGCGTCGACGCGGAACGGCCCGCCGCGGGCCCGGCCACCGAGGAGGTGGATCAGCAGGCGCAGCAGTTCGATCGTGAGGTCGAGCAGGTCGCCCCGGAGACCGACCCGGCCTGGGCGCCGGGCGACGCGCCCAGCCTGGCCGCCCAGTGGGCGGTGCGGGCGGTGGCCAAGGCGGGCACGGTCGGGATCATCGGCGTCTACCCGCAGACGGTCACCAGCTGGCCGTTCGGGGAGGCGATGATGAAGAACCTGACCATCCGCAGCGGCAACTGCCACCACCGGAAGTACATTCCTGAGCTGCTGCGGCTGGTCACCAGCGGCACTGTCGACCCGGCGCGGCTGCTGACCAGGCACGAACCGATGGGCGATGTGCTTTCGGCGTACCGCCAGTTCCAGGATCGGGACCCCGGCTGGCTGAAGGTCGCCCTCGCCACCTGAACCCCCGACCACCCCGCGCGACGGTGCCGGTGCCCGCTCTGGGCGCCGGCACCGCCCGCTGGCGTCAGCGGCTGGACCGGTGCCGGGTCGGCTGGTCGAAATGCCAGTATTACTGCTTTCTATAGCTATCTGGGATAGAACAGGAGCATGGCCGTACCGACCTGCCGGTCCCGGGCGTCACCTGTGCCGCGACGGCCGACATGAACGACACCACGCTGCCCATCAACATCGGCAGCTGGCTGCTGGCCATCAGCCCGATCGTGCTGCTGCTGGTGCTCCTGGCGGTGCTGCGCTGGAAAGCGCCCCAGGCCGGACCGGTCGGCATGTTCCTGGCCGTCCTGCTCGCCCTGGTGTTCTTCCGTACGCCGTGGCAGACGGTCGCGGTCGGTGCCGGCAAGGGGATCTGGGACGCGATCTTCATCCTGCTGGTGATCTGGCCGGCGCTGTTGCTCTACCGGATCGGCACCGCCGCCGGGGCGTTCGACGCCCTGCGTCGGGGGCTGTCCCGCTACAGCCGCAACCACGTCTTCCTGGTGCTCGCCTTCGGCTGGGTGTTCGCCTCCTTCGTGCAGGGCATCGCGGGCTTCGGCGCGCCGATCGCCATCGTCGCGCCGCTGCTGCTGGCGATCGGCGTACGGGCCGTGTACGCGGTGGCGATACCGCTGATCGGGCACGCCTGGGCGAACATGTTCGGCACGCTGGCGGTCGGCTGGCTCGCCACCCTGCAGGTGGTGGAGCTGGACGACGAGCTGACCACCGCGCTGGTCACCGCGGTGCTGCTGGCGCCGGTCACCCTGATGGCCGGGGTCACGATCGCCTGGATGGCGGGCCGCGGCGCGGCGGTCCGGCTGGCCTGGCCGCTGATCCTGATCATCTCGGCGATCCACGCCGGCCTGCAATTCGTGATCATGTACTGGGAGCCGTTGCTCTCGAACTTCCTCGCCACCACGGTGGCCCTGGTCGCCCTCTACCCGTTGTCCAGGTGGGCGCGCTACCGCGAGCCGGCGCGCGACATCCAGCGGCGGCCGGCTATGAACAAGGATGCCGGGGACGCTGCCGAAGATGATGCCGCGAAGCCGACGATGAGCCTGGCGTGGGCGATGCTGCCGTACGCCGCGCTGACCGCCGTGGCCGTGCTCACCCTGGCCATCCCGCCGGTGGAGAACCTGCTCGACCAGGTGGAGTTCGGTTTCCCGTTCCCCGACGTGACGACCGGCTACGACGTGTCGAGCGAGGGGGAGTCGCCGTACTCGCCGATCTCGCCGTTCACCCACCCGGGATTCGCGCTCATCGTCGCGACGGCGGTCACCTGGCTGGCCTTCCGGGCCCGGGGCTTCTTCGCGGCGCAGCGCGGGCGCGCCGGCGGGCAGCCGATCTGGTCCTCCCTGGCCGACAACGCGGCACCGGCGTCGGTGGCGATCCTGTCGTTCCTGGTACTCGCCGGGGTGATGGAACACTCCGGCCTGACCGACGTGCTGGCGCAGGGGATCGAGGCGGTCTCCCCGCCGCTGGTCTACGCCTTCGTGGCGAACTTCATCGGGCTCCTCGGCGCGTTCATGACCTCCAGCAACACCGCGTCCAACGTGCTGTTCAGCCAGTTGCAGCAGGGCGTGGCGAGCGGTACGGGGCTGTCCGGCAACGCCATCATCGCCGCGCAGAGCGCTGGTGGGGCGGTCGGCAACGCGATCGCCCCGGCCAACATCGTGCTCGGCACCGGCACCGCCGGCATCGTCGGCCAGGAGGGCCAGGTACTGCGCAAGACACTGCCGTGGACGCTCGCCGCGGCGGTCGTGATCGGTCTGCTGACGCTGCTGTTCGTCTGATGCCGGGAGGACGTGATGACCGAGCTCCGCTGGTTGCTGCTGGCGCTGGTGCTGTTCCTGGTGGCACTGCCGGCGCTCAGCATCGGCACCGACACCGGCACCCCGCCGGTGTGGTGGGCGGGCCTGGCGCTCGTCGGGGTCGCCGGCGCGATACCGATCGTGCTGAGGTTCGCACCCGCCGGCGACGGGAACGAGGAGGGGTGATGGGTCGGTTCCGCGAGATCTACGCCGACACCGGGGACGGAGGCGTACAACTGGGTGCCAGCGCCGACCGGTGGCACCTCTACGAAGATCATGTGCACCTCTCCCCGCACCACACCGACGGGCAGCTGGTCCGCTTCGACGCCGAGCTGCTGCCGTTCGTGGACAACCTCAACCGGGGCGCGCTCGCCGTGGTCGACATGCAGAACGACTTCTGCGCCCCAGGCGGCTGGACCTACCGCTCCGGCCTGGACTACCGGGCCTGCCGGGAAGCGATACCGGGCGTCCGGCGGGCGATCGAGGCCGCCCGCCGACACGGCATGTTCATCATCTGGATCTACTGGCACAACCGGCCCGACCTGCGCAACCTCGGTGCCCCCACGCTCTACTCCTTCAAGCACCGCCGGGACCAGCAGGGCATCGGCCAGGAACTGGACAACGGGTCCGTGCTGACCGCGGGGTCGTGGGGGGCGGAGATGGTCGACGAGCTGAAGAGCCAGATGCGCGACGACGACATCCACGTCGAGAAGGTACGGATGAGCGGTTTCTACGGCACCCACCTGGACCAGGTGTTGCGAACCCAGGGCATCCAGACCCTCTTCGTCTGCGGGGTGAACGTCGACCAGTGCGTCAGCACCACTTTGGAGGACGCCTACTTCCGGGACTACAACCCGGTGCTCATCGCCGACGCCACCGCCACCTCCAGCCCGTCGTACTGCAAGGACGCCGTGCTGTTCAACACCCGGCAGTGCTGGGGGTTCGTCACCACCACCGACCGGTTCGCCGACCCGCAGCCGTATCGACCGTCATCGGGGGGATCGACATGACCGCCCCGCACGGCCCGCGTACCGGCCGGCCGCCCACCCGCGCCGACCGCGGCGCGGTCACCTCGCCGCACACCCTGGCCAGCGAGGCCGGCCTGCACGCCCTGCGCCGCGGAGGCAGCGCGGTCGACGCCGCGATCGCCGTCAACGCGCTGCTCTGCGTCGCCTACCCGCACATGGCCGGGCTCGGCGGCGACGGCTTCTGGTTGATCGCGGAACCCGACGGCACGGTACGCGGCCTGAACGCCTCCGGCCCGTCCGCAGCCGCCGCCACCCGGGACTACTACCGGGACCGGGGACACACCGACGAGGTGCCGTCCCGGGGAGGGCTGGCCGCGCTGACCGTCCCCGGCGCCGTAGACGGCTGGCGGGTGGCCCACGAACGTTACGGAGAACTGCCCTGGCCCGACCTCTTCACCGACGCCATCCACTACGCGCGGCACGGGGTTCCGGTGTCCCGATCGCTGGCCGACTGGCTCGTCGACGACCTGGACCTGCTCACCGGCGAGGACTCCACGGCCCGGATCTTCGCACCAGACGGGCGGGCCGCCCGGGAGGGCGACCGGCTCGTCCAGCCGGACCTGGCCCGGTCACTGGCGACCATCGCCGCCGACGGTGCCCGCGACGGCTTCTACGAGGGAGACCTCGCCGAGCGGATCTGCGCCGCGCTGGCCCCTACCGGATCACCGCTGCGCGCCGACGACTTCGCCGCCTACCGGGCGCACTGGGAAGACCCGATCTGCACCGACTACCGGGGCCACACCGTCTACGAACTCCCGCCGAACACGCAGGGCTTCGCCGCCCTGCAAATCCTCAACATCATCTCCGGCTACGATGTGGCCGCCTGGGGTGACGGCACCCCCGACTACTACCACCACCTCGCGGAGGCGGTGAAACTCGCCTTCGCCGACCGCGACGAGTGGCTCACCGACAGGCACTGGGTCGACATCCCGGTCGCCCAACTGCTCGACCGGGACTACGCCGCGCGGCGGCGGGAGCTGATCCGGGGCGAGCGGGCAATGGTGATGGCCGATGTCGAGCCCGGTCTCCGGTTCGGCCCGCAGACCCGGCGCCGGGCCCCGCAGGGCGACACCTGCGCGTTCAGCGCCGTCGACGAGAACGGCCTCGTCGTCTCCACGATCCAGTCGATCTACCACGACTTCGGCAGCGCGATGGTCGCCGGGGACACCGGCATCATCCCGCAGAACCGCGGCTCGTTCTTCTCGCTCGACGACAACCACCCGAACCGGATGGAGCCGGGCAAGCGCACCTTCCACACCCTGATCCCGGGTCTCGCCTGCCGGGACGGCCGACCCTGGCTGGCGTTCGGCAGCATGGGCGGGGAGGGCCAGCCACAGACCCACGTCGCGCTCCTGACCCGCATCATCGACTTCGGGTACGACGTACAGCAGGCCATCGAGGCACCCCGTTGGCTGATGGGCCGCACCTGGGGTACCACCGCCCAGGACCTGTCCCTCGAAGGCCGCATCGGCGACGAGGTCGCCCGCGAACTGCAACGCCGCCGGCAGCCGGTGCGGATGCTGCCGAACTGGGACGACAACATGGGCCACGCCCACGCCATCCGGATCGACCACGAACGAGGACTGTTGGCGGCCGGCGCGGACCCGCGCGGCGACGGCGCCGCCCTCGGCTACTGAATGCCGGCGAGGTCCGCGGTCTCCCGCCGACGGCCTGCCACGCCTCGTCGGCTACCGGCCGGTCGACCGGTCGACCACCCCCGGTATCGACTCGCCCGCGGGGAAGGCTCCGTCAAGCAGCGCCACCCCGTCCTGCGGATGCGCGCGCTCCCGCAGGCCCGACCGAGCGCGCACCTTCTCGGCGCGGTCGACGTCCATCGCCTCGTTGCGGTGCTGCTCCAGCCCCGGGTCGCACTGCCCCTCGCGGTTGAACGACCACATCAGCACCGGCTCGCCCAGCGGCAGCGGATCGCCCGGTCCGGTGTCCAGTCGGCCGGTGTGCCAGGTGTGCCAGGTCTTGCCGTAGCTGTTCATCAGCATCGCCATCAACGCCCGCTCGGCCGGCTCCGGCAGCCCCGGCGCGATCAACGACCCGCCGAGCACCTCGAAGTTGTGCGGATGCCAGTAGCCGCGCTCGGCCGCCGGGAGGGTCCCGTACAGCCGTTCCGAGACGATGTACTCGATGCCGATCAGGTTGGCCTCGGCGGTGTTGCCGTCGAAAAGCACACACTGCAGGAAGTCGTCGTTGACCTGCCGGCAGTAGTGGTGCGCCTCCATCTGCATCGACGGATCGTCCTTGGCCGGGTGGAACCCCACCACGTACGCGTCGAAACCCTTCAGGGGCGCGGTGTCCTGTAACGCCTTGGCGCCGAGGGACAACCCCTGGTGCCACAGGCTGGTCGACTCGCCCGGCGGTCGCACCGGGCTCGGGCGCCGGTTCATCCGCGACTCCTCTACTGCTCGTCGTCGACGGCCTCGGTGCGGCCGTCCCGGGTGACGGTCGGCTCCAGGTGCTCGTCGGGCTGCGGGGCCTGCGCCAGGGTGTGGTGCGGGTCCCCGTCCGGGGAGAACAACACCTGGTCGGTCTTTGGGGTCTTCTCTTGGCTCTCGTCGGGTTCGGTCATCACGGTCTCCCCTCTCGGTGCGGGTACCTTCACGCTATGCCCGAGATCGGCCCGCCGAATCCGACTCGTGTCATCCGCCGGATTCTCGTTGGTGCTCGTCGGGGCGGGTGCCGGCCACCACGTGGACGTGACCGCCGCGCAGCACCTGATGTGACACGTCGACGGTGTCCTGTTCCAGCAGCGTCCACGGATGCCGGTGCGGGTCCGACCCGCCGGTGAAGCACGCCAGCCGGGCGGCCGCGGAGAAGACCCGCCAGCGGCCCACCGGGAGCGCCAGGTCGACGATGGCGGCCCGCCCGCCCGGGCGCAGCATCGCCACGGCCTGTG
The DNA here is from genome assembly GCF_029626155.1 of Solwaraspora sp. WMMD1047. NCBI lineage: Bacteria > Bacillati > Actinomycetota > Actinomycetes > Micromonosporales > Micromonosporaceae > Solwaraspora > Solwaraspora sp. WMMD1047. The sequence goes on from NZ_JARUBL010000001.1 coordinate 624,777, forward strand.
CCCAGGCCCGACGCCAGTCGTCGATCACGCTCAGCGAGTAGGTGAAGACCACCGCGTCGACCAAGCCGTACGCCCGCACCGGGGCCGGCAGGTTCGCGGCGTCGCCCGCCAGCACCGCCACGTTCGCCCATCCCGCGCGGCGGATGCGGGCGCGCGCCTGCCGCAGCATCTGCGGGCTGGCGTCGACCCCGACAACGGACCCGTCCGGACCCACGCCGGCCCGCAGAGCTGGCAGGTTGAGGCCGGTACCGCAGCCCACATCGAGGACCCGGTGACCGGGGCGCAGGCCCAGCGCCCGGATGCCCGCCAACCGCCCGGGCCGGTAGACGGGCCGCTCCAGCGACAGCACGTCGTAGTAGCGGGCGCCGCCGCTGTAACGGCGAGGTCGCCACGTCATCGGACGCCCTCCGGGCACCGTCCGAGCCGGGGGGTCCGTGTCGTGCTCACCGCCGAATCATCCCGCAGCCGGCCGTCCGGGGCTCGACCAATGGTCGGGTAGCCGGCCAGAATGACAGTCGAGAGCGGCGCTGGCGATCGACGGAGCGGTGGGCTGACCCGTGGATGAGACACCCTTCGCGTTGGCGGTGGCCGCCGGGATGCTCGCGGTGGTCAACCCGTGCGGATTCGCGCTGCTGCCGGCGTACCTGTCGTTCCTGGTCGTCGGTGACGGTAGTGCCGGACGGGGGGCGGCAGTGCTGCGCGCACTGGTCACCACGGCGGCGATGACCGTGGGATTCGTCGCCGTGTTCGGGGTTTTCGGCCTGCTGGTGGCGCCGGCCGGCGGCGCCATCCAGCGGCACCTGCCGTGGGTGACCGTCGTCATGGGCGTCCTGCTGCTCGGCCTCGGTGGCTGGCTGCTGGCCGGTCGGACCCTGCCCGGCCTGGGCCTGGCGGCCGGTCGGGGGCCGGCGGTGACCCGGTCACTGCCGTCGATGGCCGGCTTCGGCGCGGCGTACGCGGTGGCGTCCCTGTCCTGCACCGTCGGGCCGTTCCTGGCCATCGTGGTGACCACCTTCCGGGCCGGTTCCGTCGCCGCCGGCGCCGGGCTGTTCGTGGCGTACGCGGCGGGCATGGGGTTGACCGTGGCGGTCGCGGCGGTGGCGGTCGCGCTGGCCCGGGACGGCCTGATCCGCCGGATCAGGCGGGCCGCCCCGCTGCTGTCCCGGGCCGGCGGCCTCCTGCTGGTGGTCGCCGGCGGCTACGTGGCCTGGTACGGCTGGTACGAGATCCGGGTGTTGCGGGGCGCGGTCTCCGGTGACGTGATCGTGGACGGCGCGGCCGTGGTGCAGCATCGGCTGGCCGACGCGCTGTCCCGGACCGGCGCGGCCTTCCTGGCGGCGGTGCTGGTCGGGCTGCTCGCCGTGGCCGGCGTGCTCTGGTGGTGGCGACGTCCGGGCCGCCGGTTCCCGGTTCGCGCCGGCGGCCGGCCGCCGGCTGCCGATGACCGGACCCAGGTCCCGGCCCGCCGCTCGGAACCGTAGGGCCCGGTGGGCCGTCGCGGTGGGCGGGCTACGGGGTGACGACGCTGAGGTGGCTGGCCGGCAGGTGAAGGGCGGTCCGGTCGCCGGGGCGCAGCGGCGTCGCCGGTCCGGCGGTGAGGTGCAGGGTGAGACCCGAGCTGGTGGCCTGGACGTCGAGGTGGGTGCCGCGGTCGGTGACGGCGGTGATGGTCGCCGGTATGACGTTCTGGCCGGCGGGTTCGCCGACCATGACGGCCTCCGGCCGGATGAGCAGCAGCCCGGGTCCCCGGTGGTCGGTGTCGAGGTGCAGGCTGCCGAGGGGGCAGTCGAAGCGGCCGGGGTGAGCGGTGCCGGGGATGGCGTTGGCGGCGCCGCCGAGGAACCGGGCGACGGCGAGGGTGGCGGGTCGGCGGAACAGGTCGGCGGGTGGGGCGTGCTGGCCGACGCGGCCGTCGAGGAGGACGGCGACGTGGTCGGCGACGTCGGTGGCCTCGTCCCGGTCGTGGGTGACGAACAGGGTGGTGGTGCCCTCCCGACGGTGCAGGTCGGCGAGCAGGGCGCGCATGTCGCCGCGCAGCTGCGGGTCGAGGGCGCTGAACGGTTCGTCCAGCAGCAGCACGGCGGGTCGGGCGGCCAGGGCGCGGGCGAGGGCGACGCGCTGCTGCTGGCCGCCGGAGAGTTCGGTGCTGCGCCGGGCGCCGTAGCCGGGTAGCGCGACGGCGTCGAGCAGGTCGGCGACCCGCCGCCGGATGACGGCCCGGTCGGTGCCGCGCATACGCAGGCCGAAGGCGATGTTCTCGGCGACGGTGAGGTGCGGGAAGAGCAGCGGCCGTTGGAAGACGACGCCGAGGTCGCGGTCGTGTGGCGGCTGCCGTAGCACGCTGTGGTTGGCGAGCCGGACGTCGCCGCCGGTGGGTGCCGTCAGCCCGGCGACGATCGCCAGCAGGGTGGACTTGCCGCTGCCGGAGGGGCCGAGGATGGCGGTGCGGGTGCCGGCCGGCACGTGCAGGGTCACCCGGCGCAGCGTCGGCGCGGCGGCGCCGGGGTAGGTGTGGTCGAGGTCGGCGACGACGACGTCGGCGGTCATCGGCCGACGCCGAGCAGGGCGGTGTCGCGGCCGGCGAGCTGCCGGGCCGCGAGGGCGGTGAGCAGCAGGGGCGGGGCGATGGCGACCAGCGCGATGGCGGCGGTGGCGGCCTGGTTGCCGCTGCCGGCGGCGGTGGCGAACAGCAGCAGCGGCACGGTGCTGACGACGCCGCCGCCGATGAGCAGGGTCAGCAGGTAGTCGCTCCAGGAGATGAGGAAGGCGAACATGGCGGCGACGGTCAGGCCGCCGCGTAGCTGGGGAAGGCTGATCTCGCGGAACGCCCGCCACGGACCGGCGCCGAGGGTGCGGGCCTGCCGCTCCAGGGCGGGGTCGACGCCGGCCCACACGCCGGACATGAGCAGGGTGGCGTAGGCGGTGGCGGCGGGGAGTTGGGCCAGCACCACGCCGGTGACGGAGTCGGCGAGCCCGGCGCGCAGGTAGACGACCTGCGCGCCCATGGCGACGGCGAACGGTGGCACCAGGACCGGGACGAGCAGGATCAGTTCGATCAGCCGCCGGCCCGGCAGCCGGTACCAGGCCAGCGCACGACCGGCGGCGGCGCCGAGGGCGGTGGCGAGGGCGGCGACGGCGGCGCCGATGCCGACGGAGGTGGCGACGGCCTCGGCGAGGCGGGACTGCGGGCCGAGGGCCTGCCGCCAGCCGGTCAGGGACCAGCGGGCCGGCCACAGGTCCGGGTAGAACCACCGGTCGGTGAAGGCCTGCACGGCCAGCGGCAGCAGCGGTCCCGCGACCCACAGGGCGGCGAGGACCAGCACCGTGGGGCGGGCCAGCGCCGCGCCGAGCGGCCGGCCCGTCACCGCCGCGCTCCGGCCACCCGACCCGCCGCCCGCCGGCTGGCCCAGGTGTAGGCGAGTGCCGCCGCGACCGCGATGGCCGCGATGAGCAGCGCGACGGCGACGCCCTCGGCGCGGCCGGACAGCTCGGCCGCGGTGAACCGCTGGTAGGCCAGCACCGGTAGCGGTTGCGGGTAGGCGCGGCCGAGCAGGGCGGGCACCTCGTACGCGCCGAGGGTGAACGCGAAGATCAGCACCGCAACGGCCAGGATGGACGGGGCGATCAGCGGCAGGGTCACGTGCCGCAGCACCTGCCGGGGACGGGCGCCCAGGGTGGCGGCGACCCGTTCGTGTTCGGTGACCGGTCCGCCGAGCGCGGCGAGGACGACGATCAGCACGAACGGGGCCTCCTTCCACACGTACTCGACGATCACGGCGACCGCGTGCGGGTCGGCGACCAGGGCGGGCAACGCGAGGCCCACCGCGTGCGCGGTCCGGGCCAGCAGGCCGGAGTCGGCCAGCAGCAGCCCGATCGCGATCGCCCCGATCAGGTGCGGCACGGGCAGCCCGAGCTGGGCCAGGAAGGTCGCCGTGCGCCGGCCACGGGTGGTGCGGCGCAGCGTCAGGGCGGCGGCGACGCCGATGACGACGGCCAGGGCGGTGGCGACCCCCGAGATCCACAGGCTCAGCAGCAGCCCGTCGGTGAACGCCGGCCCGGCGGTCACCCGCCGGTACGCGGCCAGGCCCGGTGGGGTGTCGGTGAACCCGGCCAGACCGAGGCTCTGCGCGAACCCGTAGCCGAGGCCGCCGCCGAAGAGCAGCACGACGGCGGCCAGCGCGGGCAGGATCAACAGCAGCCCGGTACGGCGGTGGTTCACAACTGCAGCACCTCCCGCCGCCAGCCCTCCTCCAGCGGGGGCAGCCAGTCCGCGCGCAGCTCGGGCTGGCTGTTGCGGGACAGCTGGTCGTAGGGCGGGACCTGGGCGGAAGTCGGCAGGGCGGCGAAGCGGTCCCGCCACTCGGCGTCGAGCCGGTCGAGGTCGATCGCCGGGTACTGGCCCCATCCGCCGGGCCTGGCCTTCTCGTACTGCAACTCGGGCGACAGCATCAGGTCGGCCAGGGCGAGGGCGGCGGAGCGGTTGGCGGCGTTGGCGGGTACGGCCAGATAGTTGGTGTTGCCGATGGTGCCCTCGTCGAGCAGCAGGGTGCGGGTGGTGGCCGGGAACTGGCCGCGGTCGACCAGGCTGGTGACCTGCGCCGGGCCGTAGGTCATGGTGAAGTCGACCTGCCGGTTGGCGTACAGGTCGTTGAGTTCCTTCTCGTTGGCCGGGTACGTCTCGCCCTTGCGCCACAGGGCGGGCCGCAGGTCGCGCAGGGTCTGCCACAGCGGCGGGGTGAGCCGGTCGTAGGCGGCCTGGTCGAAGCCGTCCGGCACCTGGGCACGTCCGCCGGCCTGCGCGTAGAGGGCGTGCCGGACGAACACCGAGCCGGTGAAGTCCGGCGGGGCGGGGTAGGTGAACCGGCCGGGGTGGGTGCGGACCCAGTCCAGCAGGCCGGCGAGGCTGGCCGGCGGGTCGCTGACCCGGGCGGAGTCGTAGACGAACGCGAACTGGGCGCGGCTCCACGGCACCTCGCAGCCCTCGACGGGGGTGCCGAAGTCGTTGGCGACCGCCGGATCGGACCAGTCCACGTAGCGCATGTTCGGCAGCAGCTCGACCAGTCCGCACTGCCACAGCCCGGCCTGCTTGCCGGTGCGGAAGTTCTCCCCGTTGATCCACACCAGATCCACCGACCCGCCGGAGTTGCGGCCGGCCTGCTTCTCACCGAGCACCTTGTTGACCGCCAGGGCGGTGTCGGTGACCGGCACCCGGTTGATCCGCACGTCGAGCCGGTCCCGGGCGGCCGGGGCGACGACCTCGTCGAGGTAGCGGTTGGCGCCGTCGTCCCCGCCGTACATGAACAGGTTCACCGTCTGCCCGCGGGCCTCGCGCTGCACCTGCGCGAAGTCGCCCGGTGCGGGGTCGGCGTCGCCGGCGTCGGCGGTGCAGGCGGCGGCGAGCAGGCCGGCGGCGGTCAGCGCCGCCAGCGTACGCCCGGGTCGTCGGTTCATCGGGTGCGCCTCCGGGTGGGTTCGGACAGGGTACGGACGGCGTGCGCGACGCGCTGCCCGGCGGTGACCGCCACGACCGCGGCCCACCCCCAGGCGATCGGACCGGCGACGCCGGGCAGCAGGCAGAACAGGCTGTGTACGGCGATCGTCTCGGCGCCCTCGGCCAGCCCGCCGAGGAAGTGCAGGGACCGTTCATCGCCGCGTTCGCGACCCTGCCGCTCGGCAATGGACGAGTACGCCAGCAGCGCGGCCCCGTTGACGTAGTAGGTCACCAGCAGCACCAGGAACGGGGTGGCGGGTCCGTCGACGCCGACGGCGACCCCGGCGACGAACGCCCCGTACACGGTGAAGTCCGCGACGATGTCGAGGAACCCGCCCAACGGGGAGGCGCTGCCGCGCCGCCTGGCCAGCGGCCCGTCGAGGCCGTCGGCGAGCCGGGACACCAGCCACGCCACCAGCGCCGGCCACCACCAGCCGGCCGCCGCGGCGGCGCTCGCGGCCAGGCCCAGCGCCAGGCCGGCGGCGGTCAGCCGGCCGGGCGACACCCACGGCCGGTCGACGGCGGCGGCGAGGCGGTCCAGCGTCCCGGCGACAACCGGGCGCAGCTGCGCGTCGATCACCCGGCGGCCACCTTCGCCGCGCGGCGGCGGGCCTGTCGAGCGGCCAGCAACCCGGTCACGGTGAGGACGCCCAGCCCGGTCAGGGCGATGAGGAACTGCGGCGACGTGGGGTCGGTGAGCGAGCCACCGACCGCGGTGTAGGCGACGATTCCGGGTGTCATCCCGATCGCCGAGCCGAGCGTGTAGTCGCGTAGCCGCACGGCGGTCACGCCGGAGCCGTAGTTGAGCAGCGCGAACGGCACCAGCGGGGCGAGTCGTAGCCCGACGATCGCGACCAGTCCACGCCGGGCGAGGAAGCCGTCCAGCCGGTCCAGCCGGCCGCCGACCAGGCGTTCCACCGCCGGCCGGCCCAGCCACCGGCCGAGCAGGAACGACGCCACCGCACCGACGGTCGCTCCGGCCAGCACCACCACCGACCCGCCGACCACCCCGAACAGCGCGCCCGCCGCCGCGGTCAACAGCACGCCGGGCACCAGCAGCACGGTGCCGACCGCGTAGCCGGCGGCGAACAGCACCGGACCCCACACCCCGGCGTCGGCGACCCGGCCGCGCAGGGCGTCCACGTCCGGGGTGCCCCGCGTGGCGAGCAGCGTCGCCGCTCCGGCCAGGAACATCACCAGCACCGCCAGCCTCGGCCACGGCGAGGCGACGATCCGCACCAGCCGGGACACCGCCGCGGGGGGCGTCTCGTTCCGGTTCACCGGCCGTCCCCCCGGACCGGGTGCAGGGCACGACGCAGCCCGCGCAGTGCGGCGACGGCCCGCGCCGGCAGTGGCGCGGCGAGGTCCGCGCGGACCTGGGCGAGGGTGGCGTTCCACGGCCCGTCGGCGTACGTCGGGTAGGCGTGCACGGTGCCGGCGACGTCGCGGACCTTCGCGCCGCGGCGGATCGCGGCGGCCAGCTCGGCGATCGACTCGCCGGCCCGGGGCGACACGACGGTGGCCCCGAGTAGCCGGCCGCCGGGGCCGATCACCAGGTGGGTGAACCCGTCGGGGCGGCCGTCGGTGACCGCCCGGTCGACGTGCTCGTGCGTCAGTCGCCGCGCGTGGACCCGGTCGCCGTGTCGACGGCGGGCCTGGGCGAGGGTCGCCCCGACGTGTGCCACCTCCGGATCGGTGAAGGTCACCCACGGCACGGCCCGGTAGTCGACGCGGCGGCGCAGCCCGAGCAGCGCGTTGGTGGCGGCGTAGCCGCCCTGTACCCCGGCCACGTGGGTGAACGGCAGCTTCCCGGTGACGTCACCGGCGGCGAAGATCCGCCGGTTGCTGGTCCGCAGCCGGTCGTCGATCACCACGTGTCCCCGCTCGTCGCAGCGCACCCCGGCGGCGGCCAGGCCCAATTCGTGCGTACGGGGCCGGCGGCCGGTGGCGACCAGGATCCGGTCGACCGCGATGCTGTCCCCACCCCTCAGGTGTAGCGCGCCGCCGTCGACCCGGTCCACACCCGTCCCGGTCAGCACCCTCACCCCCTCGGCGCGCAGCCGCTCGGCGATCAGGGAGCTGACCTCGGGTTCCTCCTTGCTCAATAGCCGGTCGGCCAGTTCGACGATGGTCACCTCGACGTCGAGTCGGGCCAGGGCCTGGGCCAGTTCGCAGCCGACCGGGCCACCACCGAGCACCGCCACCCGCCGGGGCAGCGACGCCAGGTCCCACAGCGTCTCGGTGGTCAGCGGGTCGGCGTCGACCAGGCCGGGCACCGCCGGCACGGCCGGCGCCGAGCCGGTGGCGATCAGCGCCCACCGGAACCGCACCGCCCACCCGCCCCCGGCGCCGGTCACCCGCAGGGTCGACGGGCCGGTGAACTCGGCCCGCCCGGTCACCACCCGGGCGCCGTCGGCGGCGATCGCGGCCGGGGAGTCGACCGGCTCGATCCGGGCGATCGCCGCCCGCACGTACGCCAGCACGGCGGCGTCGTCGACCCGTGGCGCGCCGGTGTGCACCCCGTGCCGGGCGGCGGTGCGGACGGTGTGTGCGGTGTGCGCGGCGGCGATCAGCGACTTGCTCGGCACGCATCCGGTCCACAGGCAGTCACCCCCGGTTCGTTCGGACTCGACCAGCAGCACCCGCGCACCGAACCGGCCGGCGGTCTTGGCCGCCACGATCCCCGCGGTGCCGCCGCCGATGATCGCCAGATCGCACTCGTCCACGCACGTCCCTTCCTCGTCGTCGACGCCACCCGTACGGTCAGGCTGTCCGATCGGGCCTGGTGTCACGCCAGCGGAGTCATTCTGTCCCGGACCGGCACGCCTCGGACCCGATCGGATGTGCCGGGCGCTTAAGGTTCAGTGCGGGAGGCGAGCGATGGGTGCCGCGGTCGACAGGCGGAGCAGCGGCGAGCGCCGCTGGTGGCGGGCGCTGCGCCGGTGGGAGCGGGCCACCCGACCGGTCGACCCCGAACTGGCCGCCGCGCTCGCCCGCCGGTGGGCAGAACTGCCCGAACGGGCGCGTACCCCGGCCCAACTGCTCGGCCGCAACGCGGTCGGCTGCGAGGGCACCCACGGCGTCTTCCCCCGCTGCAACCTGACCTGCACCCCCTGCTACCACTCCGCCGACGCCAACAAGGTCCGCGTCGACGGCGCCCATACCGTGGCCGAGGTCCGCCGGCAGCTGGCCTACCTGCGGCGGGTACGCGGACCCCGGGGCCACGCCCAGCTCATCGGCGGCGAGGTCAGCCTCCTGCCGCCCGACGACCACGCCGCCGCGCTGCAGGTGATGCGGGAGTACGGCCGGGAGCCGATGAGCATGACCCACGGCGACTTCGACTACGACTACCTGCGCGCCGTCGCGCTCGGCCCGGACGGCCGGCCGCGGCTGCGGCGGCTGTCGTTCGCCGCGCACATCGACTCCCTCATGCGCGGCCGGCGCGCGGCGCCCCGACCCCGCACCGAGGCCGAGCTCGCGCCGGCGCGCCGCGAGTTCGCCGCCATGTTCCGCCGACTGCGCCGCGAACATGGGGTGCGCTCCTACCTGGCCCACAACATGACCGTCACCCCGCGCAACGTCGGCCAGCTCGCCGAGGTGATCCGCGAAACCCGGACCATGGGCTACGCCATGATGTCCTTCCAACCCGCCGCCGCCGTCGGCGACGAACGTCGCTGGAAGGAGAACTACCGGGCGCTCACCGGCGACCAGGTGTGGACCGAGATCGAACGCGGCGCCGGCACCCGACTGCCGTGGCGGGCGCTGCAGATGGGCGACGAACGCTGCAACCGTACCGCCTTCGGCTTCTACCTCGGCGACCGCTGGTTTCCCCTGATCGACGACCGGCGTCCGGTCGACCTCGCCGCCCGCGACGCGTTCCTGCGCCACCTCGGCGGCGTCAACGTCGGCGGGACCCCGCCCCGGCTGCTGGCCGTCCGACTGCTGCGCGCCCTCGTCTCCCACCCCGCCGCGACCTGGACCGGGCTGCGCTGGGCGGCCGGACTGGCCCGCCGGACGGGCTTCCGGCTGCTCACCCACCGGATCCGCCCGATGACCTTCGTGATGCACAGCTTCATCCACGCCGACCGGGTCCGCCCCGCCTGGACCCTGTTGGAGCAGGGTGTCCGCAGCGACGACCCCGAGACGCGGGGCGTTCAGGAGCGGCTGCTGGCCTGCTCCTACGCCATGGCCCACCCGGACCAGGACCGTCTCGTCCCCGCCTGCGTGCAGCACGCCGTCCTCGACCCTGGTGCGAATGCCGCGCTGCGCCGGCTGCTGCCCCTGTCGTGCCGCCCGGTTAGAACCGAAACGAGCGGGTAAGCCGGCCGACGTCGCAGCCACGGAGGGGGCACGCAGATGACCGGACGGCTGGCGGGCAGGACCGCGATGATCACCGGCTCGGATTCGGGCATCGGTCAGGCCACCGCGATCGAGTTCGGCCGGGAGGGCGCCGACGTGGTGGTGCACTACCTGAAGGACCATGCCGGGGCGAACCACACGAAGGCCGAGATCGAGAAGGTCGGCCAGCGGGCGGTCGTGGTGCAGGGCGACATCAGCGTCGAGCACCAGGTCGAGGCGATGTTCGACGAGGCCCTGGCGCAGTTCGGGCGGCTGGACATCCTGATGAACGACGCGGGGGTGGACGCCTCCGGCATCCCGGTCGCCGACCTGGACACCGAGACCTGGGACCGGGCCATCCGCACCAACCTGTACGGGATGTTCTTCTGCTGCCGGCGCTTCATCCGGCACCGCCGCGACCAGGGCGGACACGGGAAAATCATCAACATCACCTCGATCCACCAGGAGGTGGCCCGGGCCGGCGGCTCCGACTACGACGCCAGCAAGGGCGGCATGCTGGAGCTGGCCAAGAGCATCGCTTTGGAGGTGGCCCCGATGCACATGAACGTCAACAACATCGGGCCCGGCATGGTGCTCACGCCGTTCAACCAGCGGGCGATCGACGACCCGCAGTACCTGGCGGAGCAGGTGCAGTCGATCCCGTGGAAGCGGGCCGCGCAGCCGGCGGAGATCGCCAAACTCGCCGTCTTCCTGGCCAGCGACGACGCCGACTATGTCACCGGGTCGACGTACTTCATGGACGGTGGCCTCATGCAGAACCAGGGACAGGGCGCGTAGGCGTGCCCGCTGGCGTCACCCGGGCGCTGCTCGCATTCCTGGCGCGGGTGCTGCCCCGGTCCGCGCAGGTTCGCCTGGACGATCACCGTCCGGTGTGGTTCTCAGCCCGCAGCGCTGCCGTGGTGGTCGAGTTTGTCGCGGAGAGTGGTGGCGAAGCTCTCGGCCATCGCGAGTTGGTCACGTAGGGCGGTGACCCGGGTCGTGGCGGCGGCATGGAACCTGCCGAGCCGACCGAGAAGCTCGGCGCGGTCGGCACCGGTGGCGGTGTCGAGGGCGTCGAGGACGGCGAGGAGGTCGCGCATCTCGTCGAGGGTGAAGCCGAGCGGTTTCATGCGCCTGACGACGGCGAGGCGGTCGAGGTCGGGTTCGGTGTAGAGGCGGAAGCCGCCCTCGCTGCGCGCGGACGGGACGATCAGGCCGGCTTCCTCGTAGTGGCGGATGGTGCGGATGCTGAGCCCGACCCGTTCGGCGGCTTCGCCGATCTGCATGAGACGGCCGGCGGCGGGTTGCTCCGGCCCGCTGTCGTGACCGGCGGCAGGGGCCATCAGTGGCCGACGCCGAGTCGACCGGCGAGGGTGTCGTGGATGCGGGCGCTGGGCCTGTTCAGCTCGATGATCTCGACGGTCTTGCCGCGGCTGGCGTACTTGGTGGTGATGGCGTCGAGAGCGGCCACGGAGGAGGCGTCCCAGACGTGGGCGTGGGTCATGTCGATCACCACGTTGTCGGGGTCGTTCGCGTAGTCGAACTGGCCGACGAGGTCGTTGCTGGAGGCGAAGAACAGTTCCCCGTGTACGGAGTAGATGCGGGTGCCGCCGTCAGGGTCGAGGACGCTGGTGACCTCAACCAGGTGGGCGACCCGCCGGGCGAAGATGACCATGGCGGTGAGCACGCCGGCGACGACGCCGACAGCCAGGTTGTGGGTGGCCAGGGTGGTGCCGACGGTGGCCACCATGACGATCGTCTCGCCGTACGGCATCCGCTTGAGGGTGGCCGGGGCGACAGAGTGCCAGTCGAACGTCGACACCGCCACGATGATCATCACGGCGACCAGGGCGGCCATCGGGATCACCGCGACCACGTCACCGAGCGCCACGACCAGGACCAGCAGGAACACGCCGGCCAGGAACGTCGACAACCGGGTGCGGGCACCGGACGCCTTCACGTTGATCATCGTCTGACCGATCATCGCGCAGCCGCCCATGCCGCCGAAGAAGCCGGTGACGATGTTGGCGACACCCTGGCCCCAGGACTCGCGGGTCTTGCTGGACGGGGTGTCGGTGATGTCGTCGACCAGCTTGGCGGTCATCAGCGACTCCATCAGCCCGACCAGCGCGATCCCCAGGGCATAGGGAGCGATCAGGGTGAGGGTGCCCGTGGTCCAGGGGATCTGCGGCAGGCCGAGGGTGGGCAGGCTGTCCGGAAGTGCCCCTTCGTCGCCGACGGTCGGCACCGCCACGCTCGCGAAGACGGTGATCACGGTCAGCAGTACGATGGCGACAAGGGGTGCCGGGACGGCGCGGGTGAGCCGGGGCAGGCCGACCATGATCGCCAAGGCGACGGCGACGAGGGGGTAGACCAGCCACGGTACGCCGAGCAGGTGGGGTACCTGCGCGGTGAAGATCAGGATCGCGAGGGCGTTGACGAAGCCGACCATGACGCTGCGCGGGATGAACCGCATGAGCTTCGCGACCCCGAGCACCGCCAGCAGCACCTGGATCACGCCGCCGAGGATCACCGCCGCGATCAGGTAGTCCAGCCCGTGCTCCTTCGCCAGCGGCGCCACCACCAGGGCGATCGCGCCGGTCGCGGCGGAGATCATCGCCGGCCGGCCGCCGCAGATCGCGATCGCGACTGCCATGGTGAACGAGGCGAACAGCCCCACTCGCGGGTCGACCCCGGCCAGGATGGAGAAGGAGATCGCCTCCGGGATCAACGCCAGCGCGACGACCAGGCCAGCCAGGACCTCGGTGCGGAATACCTTCGGCGAGAGCCAGGACGGACGGGACGGACGCGGCCGGTTGACCGCGGACAGCACAGAAGACATACAGCCATTTCCACTCGGGCGCCTCGGGGGCGCGCACAGCTCCCGCCCCGGACCACGGCGGAAGCAACTACTCACAGATCGGTGACGGTCGGTCTGGACGGCCTTCGGGCTCATCGCCCGGCCTCGTCAGGGCCGACGCAGGCTCTCCCGGCCATGCCGGGTTTACCGGCACCGAACCTACCCTTCCGTAGGGGAAGAGTTGGGCGGACGTGTCGATCATCACGACGCCGCCGGCGCACGACCGCCAGGGCGTCGGGTGAGAAGCTGGTCATCGTTCTTAGTACATCATCCGATGTACTATCTGGGGGTGGAGACGCTGACGCATGGGCAGGTGCTGGCCCGCTTCGGCCACGCCTTGTCCGACCCGACGCGGGCGCGGCTGCTGCTGGCCCTGCGCGACGGCCCGGGCTATCCGGCGGAGCTGGCAGAACTGCTGGGCACGACCCGGCAGAACCTGTCGAACCATCTGTCGTGTCTGCGCGGCTGTGGGCTGGTGGTCGCCGTGCCGCAGGGTCGCCGCACCCGCTACGAGTTGGCCGACGCCCGGCTGGCCCATGCCCTGGCGGACCTGCTCGGTCTCGTGCTGGCGGTTGACCCGGCCGCCTGCCCGGACTCGGACGAGAAGGGCTGCTGCTGATGAGCCTGCCCCTGATCGATCTGGCACCGGCAGGGCCGTCGCCGGCGCGAAGCAAGGTGCTCGCCCGCCGGGTGCGGCTGCTGGTGGCCGCCACGATCACCTACAACGTCATCGAGGCGGTGGTGGCGATCACCGCTGGCACGATCGCGTCGTCGACCGCCCTGGTCGGCTTCGGCCTGGACTCGGTCATCGAGGTGTCCTCGGCGGCGGCGGTGGCGTGGCAGTTCGCCGGCCGCGACCCGCAGGCCCGGGAGAAGGTGGCGCTGCGGGTCATCGCGGGGTCGTTCTTCGCGCTCGCCGCCTACGTGACGGTGGAGTCGGTGCGGGCACTGGTCGGCGGCGCCGACGCCGAGCACTCCCGCATCGGTCTGGTGCTGGCCGCGCTGTCGCTGACCATCATGCCGGTGCTGTCCTACGCACAGCGCCGCACCGGGCGTGAACTCGGCTCCCGTTCAGCGGTCGCCGATTCCAAACAGACCCTGCTGTGCACGTACCTGTCCGCGGTCCTGCTCGTGGGCCTGGGGGTGAACAGCCTGTTCGGCTGGTCGTGGGCCGACCCGGTCGCGGCGCTGGTCATCGCCGCCGTGGCGGTGAAGGAGGGCCGGGCGGCGTGGCGCGGTGATGCCTGCTGCGCCGTCCCGCCGACCGCGCCCCTCGCCGACACCCCCGCCGGTACCGCCGCAGCGGGAAACGGTGCTGGTGAGAGTGACGCGTGCGGGTGCCGGCCGGGCTGCTCCTGCTGCTCCGCAGACGCGACCTGACGGCACTGACCATCGGGCGGCGGATGCCGCCGGCAACACCGGCCGCGTCCGGATGCCACCGACCCAGCCGACTATGGCCGGTAATCTCCTGCTCGCCGGCGCAGCCATAGCCGAGCTGCCGCCCCCGCCGCACCGTACAGTCGGCATTTGATGGACGCGGTGTGCAAGATCGCTGGGGGTGCCGCCGCCGGCCTGCTTCTGGTGTGGTTGGCGCTGATCGCGGCGTTGCTGGCTTATCCTGCCGTTCCGATCGACCTGATTCCCGAAGTCATTCCAGTCATCGGCTACGCTGATGACGCGATCATCGTAGCTCTGGCGTTGCGGTCGGTGGCCCGCCGCGCCGGGGGCGCCGGCGTTGCGTCGGCATTGGCCCGGCAGCCCGGCCGGACCCGGCGCGATCCTGGAAGCGGCCGGCATCCGCGGCTGACCGTGATCCGATGAACGGTGATCCGGTGGTGGAGTGCTGTTGACCCGACGACCGGCTGAAGAGCGGGCCTGCGAGCGAGGTCAGTCTGCTGTCGAGGCGGGAATCTGCCATAGTGCGCTGACTGGCATGGCGCGGAGTCTGTCGCCAAACGGCAGTGTGGCGGTTCCGGTGTAGAGGACGATGCCGACGATGAAATCGTCGCCGAGGCGGTCGGCGAGTCGGCGTAGGCCGCGGAAGTCGTCGGGTCCGACGGTGCTGGCTGCTTTGACCTCGATCCCGACCACCTGACCAGCTCGGTTCTCGAGCACCGCGTCGACTTCGTACCTGCTCTGGTCGCGGTAGTGGGACAGGTCGACGGGCTGCTCGGACCAGGTGAGCTGGCGGGAGAGTTCGGACAGGACGAATGATTCGAGCAGCGGGCCGAACGGTGCTCCCGGCCGGAGCAGTGCCCGGGCGTCGGTCGCGGTCTCGTTGGCGGCGATGCCCGAGTCGACGAAGATCAGCTTTGGCGCCGCGGTGGCGCGGGTGCCGATGTTGCGGGACCAGCCGGGAATCCGTTTGATCAGGAAGATCTCTTCCAGCGCCTGGAGGTAGCGGGCGATCGTCGGCCGGCTCAGTCCGAGGGCGGATTCGAGGGAGTTGGCGGCGATGACGGTCGCGGACCTGGCCGCGAGGAGGCGTACCAGTTTGCGTAGCTCGCCCTTGTGCTGGATGTCGGACAGCTGCCGGACGTCGCGGTCGATGAGCGCCTGGACGTAGGCGTCGAGGAATCGTTGGCGGCGGCGTGGGTCGGTGCGGGTGGTGGCCTCGGGTAGGCCGCCGCGCACGATCCTGGCTGCGTAGTCGGCGCGGGTCACGTCCGACTCGTGTCGCAGGTCCGGGCCGAGCGTGAAGACGGCGTCGATGAATCCGTCCAGTGCTCCGTCGAGTTCGCCTTGGGAGAATGGCCAGAGCTCGACCGTTTCCATCCGGCCGGGCAGCGCGTCCGGCGCAGCCACCATTCCGAACAGCCGAGACGATCCGGTGAGCAGGTACCGGCCAGGACGGGGATCCACGTCGACGGCGGCCTTGATGGCCAACAGGAGCTCCGGAGCGCGCTGGATCTCGTCGATGACCAAGAGCTCGGAGGAGTCCACGAACCCGACTGGATCGGCGATCGCCGCCGCCCGGTCCTGAGCCCGAAACAAGATCGCGGCGCTCGGCGAGACGATCGCCGGCGACGATGCGGACCAGCGTGCTCTTGCCTGTCTGGCGTGCTCCGCTGATCAGGACGACGCGGGTGTCGGTCAGTGCGGCGTCGACCTGCGCGGCGGCCCGACGTGGAATCAGGTGCGATGTCGGCACGACACCATGACAGCCAGTGAGGTTTCGATCTGCGAGGCGTTCGCATTCGATTTGCGGTAGGTATGCGTTCGAAATGCGGCGGCTCGGTGTTCGATTTGCGCGGCCTCTGGGGCGTTCTCGCGAGGGTCTACCGCTATGTCACGTTGTTGCGGGTAGTGGCGAGTTCGGGGGAAGGTGTCCTCCCAGCGCTGGCGGAGCTGGGATGGCAGCCAGAGGGTGGGCCAGAGCCGTCGGAGGAGGTCGGCGTCGAGCCAGGTGTTCGGGTCCTCGACGATGCTGGCTTCGGTGAGTACCACCTTGTGCATGTTTGCGCGCCGTGCGGAACGACGGGATGCGCGGCCGAGCGGTGCCTGCAGTGGAACTCCCCGCAACGACAGACCCGGCAGAACCCGGGTGAGCAACGCGTCCCGGTGTCACTGGCCGACCTCGCGGTGGCCACCGAGCGAGGTGACCGCGCGCTGGTGTTGTTCATGAACGACGTCGGCTACGCCACCTGCGACGTGGAGTGGGCGGGAACACCCCGGAGTCCGGCGGGGCGCCACTGAGTCGTGGCGGCACGGTGACCTGCTGCCCGGGCCGGTGCAGCGGCTGCTGCCGACCTCCACCGAGTTCGACGGTGGAGACATCAGCGTCAGCGGCAGGGTCAGCAGCCGAGTCCACCGGCTCGTCCTCGACCACGGCGACGGCTGAGCCTCGAGGTGCCACCCACTTCTCGCTCCGCGGGCGGGGTGGGTTGAACGGGCGCGGCCACCGGGCCGTAGACCCTGATGCCCGGGAGCGGTGGGTATGGCTGCGTGTGTTTCGTCCAGGTGTGGTCCTGGGCCGGGCGAACGACGGTCCGGGTGACGTGGGTGAACGTGGGCCACTCCCTGCCACCCGAGGTGAACCCCCAGGTCGCTAGACTAGGCCCTCGCGCCCTCGTAGCTCAGGGGATAGAGCATCGGTTTCCTAAACCGTGTGTCGCAAGTTCGAATCTTGCCGGGGGCACCTCAAAGATCAGCGGAAACACCGTCTGAGCAGTGCAAACACATCGTGATCGATGGCCTTCCGTGTGCAGTCGAATGCCGCCGGAGGCCGCCGTTTGTCGCTGTCCACGGACTATGCACGGATTGATCTTGAAGGCGTTTACCCAGGTCAGCCACGGTGCCCGGAGCAAGATCCGGACTGGCGCCAGCACACCGAGGCTAGCCACCGGAACCCCGCAACGCATCCTCGATCCGGCGGTTGACGGTCGCCTCCTGGCCGTCGATGCACTTCGCGTAGACCTTCAACAGCACGTCGACCGAGTGCCCGGCCCGCTCCGCGACCTCGGTTGCCGGAACACCGGCGTTCAGCCAGAGTGACACCGCCGCGTGCCGCAGGTCGTACGGCCGACCCGCCAGCGGCGAGGCGAACTGGTGCGGAGTCAGCGCGAACGCCCGAGCCTCCTCCCAGACCCGCGAGTACGTCGAGGCCGCCACCACGCTGCCCCGCTCGCTGCGAAACAGCCGGCCATCCTCGGCGACGCCGTACCGGTCGATGTGCTGGCGCAGGATCTCGACCAGCACCGGCGGGATCGGCACGCCCCGCGGCTCCGAGTCGGCCCGGTGCTTGAGCCCGCGCAGGTCGTGAGCCTCGCCGCTGTCGGTCCACCGCTTGCCGGACTGCGGCCGGTTGTCGACAAGCGTCAGCCGCCCCCACCCCTTTGCCGGAAGGTGGCAGTCCTGCTCCCGCAGTCCCAGCGCCTCACCCGGACGAAGGCCCGCCAGGTAGAGGCAGGCGAAGAACCCGACCAGCCGCTCACCCTTGCGCACCCGGCCGCGCCGCCCGACGTACGACACCGCCGTGAGCAGTTCCCCCGCCTGCCGCGGATTCACCACCACCCGACGATCCACCGTCACGGCGAGCTTCTTGCGCGTCGACCGCACCCGCAGCTTGTCGACCGGGTTGAACTCCAACTCCTCCAGCTCGACCGCGTACTGCAGCACGTTGTAGAACACCGATCGCTTACGCCGCACCGTGGTCACCGCCGCCGCGCGGCCGTCGAGCGTCAGCGCCAGGGCGTCGAGCGCTCCCCGGACGGTCGCCGCCTGGCCGACCTCGGCGAGCGGCAGCGACGCCCGGCGCAACCACCGCAACGCGGGTGCCAGTTCCGGCGGGACGTCCCGTTGCCGAACGGCCGGCGGTAGCAGGTGGTCGACCAGTAACCGGCGCAACTCTGCCACCTCCGGCCGGCCCGACACGTCCCGGACCAACGCCGGGGTGACGGTGGCGAGCGCGTCGACCAGGCTCGCCCGCGTCTTGGCCGCCGCCCCGGGCCACTTCATATCGAGGTACGCCTGAACGAACTCAAGCCACGTCTGCGCGCCCTTGGCCGCCATCATCGAGTCGGGCAACCCGGTCGCCGAGTCGAACGCCTCGCCCCGGTTGATCACCTGCATCAGGTCGGACCGGAAATTGTCCGCCAGAGCACGGGTCGCGAAGTTGCGCGACTTCTCCCGGCCCTCGACGGTCCACCGGACGGTGTAGGTCTTCTTCTTGCCGCCCTTGTTGATGCGCAGGTCCCAGACCCGGACCGCGCGCGACTTCATGCCGCCTCCCGGTGTTGTTCCAGCCAGACCCGCAGGTCGCGCCGACCGATGCGCAGCTCACCGTTCGGGAGCTTGATGCACTCCGGCGCGATTCCCAGCTCTCGCCAGCGGTAGAAGGTCCGCCGGGATACGCCGTTGAGCGCGGCAAGCACCTCAGGAACGGTCAACAGCTCGTCATCCATAGGGGTGTCGTCCTCCGAAAGGCTCAGGCTGCGAGGGGCAGAGAAGCGGTTGCCGAAAGCGGTCCGGGTGCGCGTTGTCGGGCGGCATCCAGGTCTGTTCGCCAGCGGATGCGGGCGGATACGGCGCGCAGGATGCGGTGTTCGACGGGTAGGACGTCGGGGTCTTCCGGTCGGGCGAGTTCGAAGCGGTACCGGTTCGGCCCGTCCGGTTCGGCGGTGTCGGCCTGGTCGTGCTCGACGGTGTCGGCCATGCCGCCGGCCAGGATCGTGCGGACCCATGCCCGGTTGTCGGCCCGGTGGTCGGCCAGGGTCTTGCCGGACCACTGTCGGGAGACCAGGACCCGCCGGCCGGTGAAGCCGAGCGTGGAGCGCTGGTGGACCTTGCCGGTGCACCGCCCGGGGGTCAGCCCGGCTTTGGCGCCGTCGGGTTGGATTCCGTAGAGCAGCCAGTTAGCGCAGGTGGGCGAGCACGGCAGGGTGGACAGTTCGGCGTGGAGCCGGTCGAAGTGCGCCCGTTGCGGGTTGCTGCGCGGCTTGGCCTGGTCGGTCAGGTCCTTGGTGACGTACTTCGTCACGTACCGGATCGACCGTTCCGCGTCGCGGGTGCCGTGGTCGATGCCCCGGGCGTCGATCCGGCCGAGCCGGGCGACGTAGGCGGGTCGGCTGTCGGGTTCCTCCAGCTCGTCGAGAGCGACCGCCCACGACGTCAGCGGTGCCCTGGTCTTGGGGTCGACGTATGCCTGCCGGTCGACGTCCCACACCGGCGGCTTGTCGACCCGGTAGACGGGGTGGTCGAACGACGGCCACCACACCTGGTGGTAGGTGGCCGCCGCGATCTGCTTGAGCAGCCGGCGGGGCAGGGTGCCGCGGATCGCGAAGTGTGCGTGTGGCGCCAGCCTGCGTTGCAGCTCGACGGCCCCGGCGTACTGGACGTTCCAGCCGGCGGCGCGGCGCAGGTTCTGCCACCACCGGTCGAGGATCCGGGCGAAGTGGATCGCGTCCAGCGCCGCCCGGCGGTAGTCGTAGCCGGCCGGGTCGACCGGGGTGCCGAGCACGTCGTCATGCGGCCCGTGGCGCTGCCCGCACTCGCACGGCGCGATGTAGGCGCCCCGGCGTAGGTGGGAGTGCACCGGCCCATGTGAGCCCAGGGTCAGCGTGACGAGCATGGACGGCCGGTAAGTCTGACCCTGCCGGCCGGTGTAGGCGCGGCCCACCGTGCGCGGGTCGACCGGCAGCCGGGGCAGATCCGGGGCGTCCTGCCGCCGCCGGGTCGACCGCTTCCGCCTCGGCCGGTCGTCGCGTTCCTTCGGGGTCAGGTGCCCGCGTAGGTCCGTGGTGGACAGTGCTTCGTCCAACTCGGCGATCCCGGCATCCAGGTCGGCGAGCTGCGCGGCCCGCTCGTCGGGGTGCATGGGCTGGTACTGCAGCGCTTCGCGTTCGAACTCCATGTGCGCCCGGACCCGGACCAGGGCGAGGGCTTCCTCACCGGCCGGGTCGGGGCGGATAGCGGGTTCGTCGGCGAGGTGCCAGCCCTCCCGGATCTGCTGGATACGCAGCCGCCGCCCCCGCTCCGCGCAGGGCTTGCACTTCGCCGCGAGGGTCGCCCCGCACGGCACCTCCACGACCTCGGTCGCTCCGGTCACCGTGTCGGTCCGGCGCAGGGCCAGCGGACGGGTGCAGACGCCGTTGTCCTCGGCCAGTTTCTTGAGCGCGTCCTTGGCCAACGGCTTGCGCATCCGGTCGGCCCGGGACCCGGGCCGGGGCTGGGTGTCCGGCTGCCTCTGCGGGGGGTGGGCAGGGTTCTGGGTCACGGTGGTGGGGATGGGTTGGGTTTGGTTCACGGGGTGGCCTCCGTGGCGGTTGCCGGGTGGCTGGTGCCGTTGCGGGTGGCGAACGCGGCGGCGGGAACGGGAACCAGGGCGGGCCGGTCCGGGTCGCGGATCTGGCGCAGCAGTTCCGAGGCCGCGCCGTTGGAGACCCGCAACGCGGCCCGCAACTCGTCACGGGTGATGGGCCGGCCGGTCGCCGCCCGATGCTCGACGGCACGCCGCCGGGCAAGCTGGACCAGATCGACGGTGGCCGCCTGGTCGCCGTCCGGCTCGTCGTCCGCGCCGTCCCGCCGGCCGGTGCCGTCCCGGTCGCTGACCTGGGCGGGTACGAGGCCGGGACGCTCGCCGTCCTCGGTCGGGACGGCCGGGGACGGGTGCGGTCCGGCCGGGACCGCCGCCGGGGACGACGGGACGGTGAGGACGAGTTTGGACAGGCCGAGGAACGCCAGGGCGGGCACGGCGGACAGCAGCCAGCCGGAGGGGCCGGGTTTGGCCACGGCGAGTTGCGCGGACAGGGACAGGGCCACCGCGGCGACGAGGAGGAACATCGGGTACCCGATCGGGCCGCCCGTGCGTCGCCTGCGTCGGATGGTGAGCAGGGCAGCGAGGGGGATCAGTTCGGAGATCGCGGCGTTGGCCCAGCCGAACCAGTCACCGGTACCGGCCGGAGAGTTAGCCATGGTCCAGTCGTGGACGTGGGTGAACGACGCCGCCCCAGCCAGCCCACCCACCACGAGCAGGATCGCGACCAGGACCACCCCCTCAGCCCGTTCGGTGCGGGTCGTCACGGCTTCTCCTCCTCGATGTCGGACCGGTGGTGGGTGTGGGCGAGGTCGTGGATGTCGTCATCGGTGAGGTAGGAGAACCGGACCCGGACCGGTTCCCGGATGCCGTCGAGAGCGACGAACCCGACCCCCGGCGCGGTTTCCGGGATCAGGTCGCAGGTGGCGCCCCGGTCGCGGGCGTGGTCGCCGAGGACCATGTCGACCTGTTCCGGTTCGGTCATCCGCAACCCGATACGGGTCGGGAACAGGTCCCGAAACGGCAGCACGTCCTTGCGGGGGTCCTGCAACGCGGCGATGACGTGCACCCCGACCGCGCGGCCCTGCGACAGCAGCAGCCCGAGCGCGTCCTTGATCCGGTCCCTGACTTTGCGGTCGGACAGGTACGCCGTCAACGCGGCCAGCTCGTCGACGACCAGCACGATCAGCGGCTCATCAACGGTCGGGGTGTGCTGGCGGGACACCCCGCGTAGCCGGGCGGCCCGCTGGCGCATGCGTTTGACGGCCTCCTCCAGGACGCCGGCCATGCTGTCCGGGTCGTCGTAGGCGAACCGGGCGAACAGCGCCCTGCCGGCCGCCAGTTCCATGCCGCCTTTGGGGTCGAACACCCACAGCTCCACCAGCCCGGAGCGCACCCCGCCGGCAAGGGATCGGATCAGCGACCACAGCACCGAGCCCTTGCCCGAGTTCGTGGCCCCGGCTACCAGGACGTGAGTGCCGGCCAGCCGCAGCCGGTACGGCTGCCCGTCCTCGGCCACCCCCAACTCCAGACCGGTGAAGTCCGGGACTACCGGTACTGGCAACGGCTTCACGGTTGCGGCGAGGGGGTCGCGGCGGCGGAAGTGCAACACCACCCGATCCGGGCGCCCGGTCGAGAAGGCGCGGCCTTCCCGGAGCCGGAACGCGTACGCGAGCCGGTCGGCGGCGTGGCCCCAGTCGTCGGGAAGCTGGCCGGGCAGCATCCGCACCGTCACGACATCGGTGAACCGGTCGCAGCGCACCGACACCAGCCGGGGAACGAACCGGTCACCGGCGAACGAGGTAGCCAGACCACAGGTTGCCATCGTGGCCGCCCACCCTCGCCGGTACACCCACAACCGCCGCCACCTGGCTACGGCCGGATACCAGCCGAACCGCAGCCACGAGGCCGGATGCCACCGCCACCAGCCGACACACCCCGCCGCAACCGCCGCGACGACGCCGACCAAGACCAGCCAGCCGTACTCGGCCCCGATCCACCAGCCGAGCCCGACCGGGCCGGTCAACCACCAGTGCCGAACCGCCCACACGGCGACCCGGACCAGACCCCGACCCAGCCACCACAAGACGAGCAGCCAGCCCGGCACCCGCCACGCCGGCAGCCGCATGTTCATCGGCGCAACCGGGATCTTCTCCCCCGGAATCACATTGATCAACGGCATCAGCAGTCACCGCCCGAGGCGGTGCCGAGCCGGACGCCGGCTACCACAGCAGCCCTCGCCTTTGCGACGGCCGCGCCAACGTGGCCATGCAGGTCCGGCACGCCATGTGCCGCAGATCGAACCGGCGCGGCTTCACCCAGACGTGACACCACGGGCACCGGATCTCATCCACCAACACCGCAGCCGGCGCAAGACCCACCAGCCGCCGCAGTCCGGCCCGGAGGTACCAGGTGAGATCACGCAGCCGGAAGAAGCGAGCCGGCCGGCGCATCAGGAACACCCCCGCCGCAGCGACTCAGCCCGCTCCCGAGCGGTCTGCGCCGATTCCTCGATCTGGATCCGGTCGCAGCCCGGATCCTCAGCGGCGACCCGGTCCAGCAGGTCGGCCTTACGGTCGTACCAGTCCGCCCGCTCGACGGCAGGGGCGAACAGGCCCGGCATCGACCGCAGCAACGCGGCCAGTTCTGTGGCGAACGACGTCGCCCGGTCGGTGGGTGAGAGCGGGTTCAGGGCAGGGGGAACTACCGTGGGCACAAGGCCCTCCTTGAAGGTGAGGGGTGGGCTACGGCGCGGGGCAGGCCGGGACTCTTGGCGGGGAAACGGCCCGCCCCGCGTGTGACTGCTCGGATTCAGGCCGCGGCGAGGGCAGCGGCCGGCACGAGAGCGGTAGCGCGCAGCGAGTACGCCATCCGGGCCTTGCACTGCCCGGAGGTCTTGCACCGCTGGGAATCCACGTACGGGGTGAGGGTCAAGCCCTCGAACGCGACGGCCGGCGGATAGCCCGGCACGGTCGACGGCGGCGGGACCGGCTGGACCGGCGCGACGACCTTCACCTTGACCTCGGTGGACCGACCGAACCGCCCGGCCTCCGGGTCGAGATCCATCACCCGGACCAGCCAGACCCGCTCGCCGGTCTCCTTGTCGCGCGCCTGGTTGTCCGCCTCGCCCCGGCGATCGAAGTCGACCTGCGGACCGACGCCGAGGCAGAGCACCCCGGCGGGAAAGACGTACTCGAACGGGACCGGCACCTTCAACGTCAGCGGAACCACAACGAACCCTCCTAGCCTGACCAGATGCCAACCTGACATCCGCTTGATCTAACAAGTTACGTCAGCTTGTAAACACAGGCAAGGGGGTTGCGAGGAGACTTCGCAAACTGTGGACGACGACGCCCTCAGGAAACCGGGTAGGTGTCCTCGATCTCGTGCCGGCTACCCGGCATCACCAGCACCGACGTCAGAATCGGCTCACCGGACGCCTGGTGCAGCGTCAGCACAACACTCAACACCGGCTCATCCGCCGGCACCTCCAGGGCCTCGGCCTCGTCCGGGCCGACCCGCCGGGCGGTCATCCGCTCCGTGGCGTAGTCCGCCCGAAGGCCCTTGATCCGTCCGATGTGATCCAGCAGCCCGCCCGGAATCGGTTCCGGTTTGATCACCGCCGTACCCACCGCGATGTCAACCGGCACGAACGTGGCCACCAGGTCCACCGGCCCCGACGCAGAGACCGTCCGCCGCCGCCGCTCATACACCGGAGTCCCCTCCGCTATGCCCAGCTCAGCAGCGATCCGAGGCGACGCCAGCACCGGCCCGACGTGCAGAATCTCCACCTCGGCGGTCTCATCCAGCTCCAGCACATCCCGCGCGTACTCCGGCGACGTGCGCCCCGACGGCGGACGCCCCCGCACAAAACTGCCCTTGCCCTGCTGGGATTCGATCCACCCGTCCTGCTTCAAGATCCCCAACGCCTTGAGGACCGTCGGACGAGACACCCCGAACTCCGTGCACAACTGGCTCTCCGACGGCAGCGCCGCTCCCGGCCCGTAAACGCCGTCCTCAATGCGCTGCCGCAACGCGTTCAACACGCGCAGATACTTCGGCGTCGGAATCTCGTACGCCATCGCGGGCTCTCCCCACCGGGTCCAGAGCCTCACGTCACGGAAGCTCACGTTATGTCAAGACAGCAGCCTAGAGCCTGCCAGCATGACAGGACAACCATGGTCAGCCGTTCGGTCCACTAGCCCCATCCACCGCCGGCAGCCAACCCGCCCACGGTCCGGACCGGCCGATCAGATCCGGCCGGGTGGCCCCCGGCCACCGCCGGGGCAGCACCCCGTACCGGCCGAAGACCCGCAACGCGGCCCGACGGCAGCCACACGGCGCCACCGCTTCACAGCCGGAGCACAGCCCGTTGCCGCTGTTCGGGGTGTGCCGATCAAGCTGGTCCTGCGCGGCGTGCAGCTCCTCGTACGCCGTCACCGACAGATAGACGCTCACCGCCCTAGCCCGTCCGCCGACAGCAGGGACGCCCGCACGAGGATCTGTGCATGGTCGCCGGACTGACCGTCGTGCAGGATCTTCACGCCCTCCAGCCAGACCCACTCGTTGCTCTCCGGCCGGTTCGCCACCAGCCGCACCCCGGTCACCCACAACGACACCGGCCCGTCCGTCGGCCTGACCCGCTCACTGGCGTCGATCCGCACGATCGACCCAAGCTGAACGCGAACGTCAAACACCGTTCCTCCTCGCCGCCTGGACGGCCCACGGCTGCACCGGCAGCCTGGCCCGATTCACCATCGGCAACACCTGCAAGCCGGCGACCTGCACGAACACCTCACGCCGCTCCTCGGCGTTGCCGAACGGGTCGAGGCTGTAGCCGGTCAGCCAGCACCAACCCCGGTAAGTTGGCCTGCCGCACACCGACGTCACCCGCATCCGCAGCGCCCGGTCCCCGGCGAACTGCACCGACGCCCGCCCATCGATCAGCAGCACGTCACCCGGCTTCGGCACCACCGGCAGTCACCCCCACGGTTGGAGGGCACCGAGGCGGGCGGGCATTCAGGAGGCCGCAGTCGACCAGACGGCCAAGCGCCGGCACCCGCCCCGGTGCCAGCTCAGGAAACGGCCACCCGGCCCCGACCACCGCAGTCCAGACACGACCGCCGCGCCACACCACGAGAAGGCCCGCCCGCCACCGCGGCTGCCCGCAGCGCCGCCCGCCGCATCACGTACTTCCAGCCGGCACCGGCGCAGGAGGGACAATCGGTTGACACGTTGTGCTCGACCATGGACACAGGTTGTGGCACGAACCGACGCTCAACCCGGAAAATGATTCCGGGGTCTACCGACCCCGAGGGGAGGCCCCACGGTGCGCGGCATGACCAACAACCTGACGATCGGCGAACGCGTCGCCTGGTACCGCCGCCGACGCGGACTGTCCCAAGAAGTCCTCGCCGGACTCATCGGCCGTACCGCCGACTGGCTCGGCAAGATCGAGAACAACCGGATCGAGCTGGACCGGCTCTCCGTCATCAAGGCACTCGCCGACGTCCTGGACGTCTCCCTCGGCGATCTCCTCGCCGAACCGTCCCTGCTCGACTGGAACGACGACACCGGCAACGACACCGTGCCGGCACTGCGCACCGCCCTGATGAACTACCAGACCATCACGCCATTCCGTCACAGCGGCACCGACAGCCCGCCGGCGCGTCCCGACGACCTCAAGCGCGAAGTCCGGGACCTCTGGGACGCCTACCAAGGTTCCCGCTTCGGCTACGTGGTCGCCCGCCTACCCGACCTCCTCGGCCGCGCCCATGCCGCCGCCGACCAGCTCGACGGTGACGACCAGGACCAGGCCCGCCGACTCCTCGGCCTCACCTACCAACTCGCCGCCACCCAACTCACCAAACTCGGCGAGACCGACCTTGCTTGGATCGCCGCCGACCGCGGCCTCACCGCCGTCCGACCAACCGCCGACCCGCTCGTCACCGGCTCCCTGTTGCGGTCCGTCGGCCACGCCCTGCACTCCACCGGCCGCTACCGCGAAGCCGTCCGACTCACCGAGGACGCCGCCGCCTACCTCGAACCCCACCTCGACAAGCCGACACCCGCCCTGCTGTCCGTCTACGGCACCCTGTTCCTGTCCGGAGCCATGGCCGCCGCCCGAGCCAACGACCCCACCACCACCCGAACCTTCCTCGGCGTCGCCGATGAGACCGCCGGCCGGCTCGGTGCGGACGCCAACCATCTGTGGACCGCCTTCGGCCCCACCAACGTCACCATCCACCGCGTCGCCACCGCCGGAGAACTCGGCGACGTGCAGGTCGCCGTCGACCTCGGCCCCCGCGTCGACACCACCGCCCTACCCATGGAACGCCGCATCCGCCACGCCCTCGAAGTCGCCCGCGCCTACAACTCCTGGAACCGCCCCGACGACGCCCAAGCCGCCCTCCTCGACGCCGAACAACTCGCCCCCGAACAGGTCCGCCACCACTTCCTCAGCCGCCAACTCGCCCTCACCTGGATCCGCCGCCAACGCGGCAAACCCTCCACCCAACTCGTCGGACTCGCCCGCCGCCTCAACGTGCTCGACTGACCAGCCCCATCTACGCTGCCCGAGTGACGGCATCCGAGACGCCCCCCATGGCCACCCCCCGCGTCGCCGCAGGCGCTCTCTTCTTCGACGACGAAGGCCGCGTACTCCTCGTACGACCCACCTACAAACCCCATTGGGACATCCCCGGTGGCTATGTCGAACCCGGAGAATCACCCCGCGCCGCCTGCATCCGCGAGATCCGCGAAGAACTCAGCCTCACGGTTCACGTTGGCCCATTGCTCGTAGTCGATTGGGCGCCCGCCAACAACGAAGGAGACAAGATCCTCTTCGTGTTCAACGCAGGGCACTTTGATGCCGACATGCAGCAGCGCGTCGCCTTCCGCGATGGAGAACTTGCCGAGTGGCGCCTTGTCGCTCCCGATGACCTACCCGAGTACACTCCCGACCGGCTTACCCGCCGCATTCAGACCGCCGTCAACGCCCGGCGCGAAGGAAGCCCCACATACACCGAACACGGTGTCATTCCTTGATGCGCATCCTCCGACACCCGTCCCGGTAAGGCAGCATCAGCGGCATGTACCCGATCACCATCACCGGCCACCAGGTCGACCTACGCGACTTCTGGGCCAACGACATCCCCGCCGTGCATGCCATCGTCGGTGACGACCGCGTCACCCGGTGGCTCTCCTACGACACCCGCGGCATGGCCCAGGCCATCACCATAATCGAAGGCGGCATTCAACGTGCCCAGAACGATCCCCTCGCACCGAGTACTACCTAGCCGTCACCGACAAGACCGACCAGATGATCGGGTTGCCCGCCTCGGCCTCAACGGAGTCCAGGCAGCCAAACTCGGCTACGCCATCCACGCCGACCACTGGGAACGCGGCTGCGCCACCGAACGCCGCCCGCACCCTGATGACCGCGTACGGCTGCCACACTCTCAAACTCCACCAAATCGGATTGACACGCACTCTCGTGCCCTTCGAGCAGGAGCAGCCCGCCACGAGCGGGAGGTAGGCACGGTCGGGAGGTCGCGGAAGTTTCGAGAGATCAAAGGCGTGTGCGGCGGCAAGAGAAAGGGCCGCGCAATCCCCTGGGACAGCGCAGCCCTTTCGATTACCGTTGTTGCTTAACGTACCTACGGCTCGATCCCGAACGTCCGAAAAAGTACCCCGCGATGAGCGATACGATACTGAAAAGCGGAGTCTTTAGCCCGTCCAAGAACTTCTCGGTGGCTCCAGTCGGGGCGCCATTTATTGAAAGTGTAACGAGTGCCGTTAGGCCGAGGACAACGAAGAGTCCGAGCAGAACCAAGGCAAACGTCGTGAACGACCTGCGGGTGTTGGCATCTAGCTCTTCTTGAAATGAAACCCTTTCGTAACGCTCGATCCCCATTACGGACGAAGCGCTAGGAGGTTCATTATGGGCTGGTACGGGTCCCCGATCAGTGATGCGAGCCGGAGCTAGCTCCGTTGAACCCGGGTGACCGGGACATTCACTCCCACCTCTGATCCGATCGGGGCGCCTTAGGCCGTCGGTATTCATGGCAGCGCCATCCACTTCTCTAGTAGAAAACTACTCTTTCGACTTCCTTCGTTTGCGGATCCCGAATAAGGATCTGCTGCCCTTCCTTAAGGGCGTCGTCCACTACCTTGAATACCGAGACGGCTCGCCTAAGTACCTCGGTAAGTGTGACGTTCTCTCGCTCGGCAGTCGTCTTCAAGACACCAAGAACCTCGTCAGAGAGGTTGGCGGAAATCTTTTGATATCCCTTTTGCATGGTTGCTCCGTGCTCGGAAGCATGCTCAGACTGCCGCAGGCCTGTCGGCCTCGGACCTGCTCGACCCCTGTTGAGTTCTCAAGATGCCTGCCCGGCTCGGTTGCGGGAGCGGGTATGCCCCCCATATTACCACAGGCATACCCCGACTCCTGTTGGCAGAGAGGGGTGGTCGGTGTGCGCGCAAGCGACGACGCATTGCTACTGGCTACCTCGATCGGCCCCAGCGTGCCGGGCTGCCTGCGCGCAATGGCTGTCGCCAGCAACCACGCCGGACGGTGGCACCTTTGCGGGGGCCCTGGCTCGGCACCCGTTCGTCGCTGTTGGCCCCACCAGCTGGCAGCGGCCGACCGTCTTGGATCGTGATCGCCATACAGCACGGAATTAACGATCCGCCACAAAGTCTTCCAACACGCAGCGAACCGGGCCGAACCGGCGGACCTTTCCGTACTGGACCGTCAGCAACCCTGTCTCCTGTCTCGCCGGAATCCATAGGTGCTGAACTGCCGAAAGCCTCTCTATAAGATCAAGGCGGCCCGCTTCGCAGGCCGCTCGCGCCGCCGAACCTGGGCCGGGCCGAAGGCCCGCCGCCACGCCTCTGGCCTTCGGCCGCCAGCGCGACGGTGATAGCCCGCCGGCGGCGCGACATACGAAGAAGCCCCGGCCGCCATGATCGAAGGCAGTTCCGGGGCTTCACATTGGTCGAGACACAGGCAGTGCCTCCAGTGGGGCGCTCGGGCGCTCTGGGATGGTGGCGCGCCATCCCGACACCCTCCGTCCGGGCAGAGCCGAGCAGGTGGGCCTGCCCGGTCAAGGTCGTTCAGACGGTGGTGTGCTCCACCTTGACCGGGCAGGCCCCACCAACTCCACGGTGTGCGGACGAAGGCCGACGGGATGGCTGAGGAGTGGAGGGTTAATACTCCAACGTCATTTGGCTTGTCTGCGCTGGTAGTGGGCTCGTCGGGCGCGGGCTTGGGATGTTCGTCGCCAGATTGACCAGTGCAGGGTGTGCGCTGATGGTGGCGATGTGGCGAGGAGGAAGGCGTTGAGGAGTCGGCGGATCTCGGCGACGGTCAACGCGATGATCTTCGGATCGGGGTCAGGGTCGGGGTCGGGCTGTTGTGCGGCGAGGATGGTCAGGATGGCCAAGGCGAGCATGGCCAGGGTGACGTGGCGGTGCCAGCCCGTCCAACCGCGGACCTGGTAGTGGTCGAGGCCGACCTGGCCTTTGCCGGTCTGGAACAGCTCTTCGATGCTCCATCGGGAGCCGGCCACTCGCACAAGTGTGTGCAGCGGGACGGGGCGGGGTGACCAGCACAGGTAGAAGGCCAGCTCACCGGTGGTGCGGTTGCGGCGGATCAGCAGCCACCGGTACTCGTCTGGCCTGGTGGCGGTGGTGATCCAGGCCCACAGGTACTCGCGTGGTCCTTTGGCCCCGGGGCCGCAGCTGTGCGGCTGCCACTCGCGGGTGGGGACCCGGTCGGCGAGGTCGTCGACGCGGATCAGGGTGCGGCCGTCGTTGACGGCCACGCGTCGGTCGCAGCCGACCGCCAGGACGTAGCCGATCTCGCGTTGTTCCAGCTCAGCGCGCAGGCCCGGGTCGGCGCCGTAGACCTCGTCGCCGGTCACCCACCCGCATGGGACACCAGCGGCGATCGCGGCGACGATCATCTGCCGGGCCAGGGCAGGCTTCGTGGCGAACCCGACCTGGTCGGGGACGCCGGCGAGGGCCAGGCGGTCGGGACGGTCGCACCAGGTCGTCTCCGGCAGGTAGAGCCGACGGTCGATCATCGCCCGCCCGCGCGGGGTGACGTAGGCCAGGAACACCCCGACCTGACTGTTCTCGACACGGCCGGCGGTGCCGGTGTACTGCCGCTGCACCCCGACCGAGCACACCCCTTTCTTCAGGAACCCGGTCTCATCGGCGACCAGCACCGCGTCGGGGTGGCCGAGCTGTTCGATCAACCAGGAACGCACATCGTCGCGGACGGCGTCGGCGTCCCACACCGCTGTGCGCAGTAGCCGCTGCATCGCCTGCGGATCAGCGTTACCCGCCCGTTCCGCAAGCGACCAGCACGTCTTCCGTTCGGTGTCTGACAGCAGCCCTTCCACGAACTGCCCGGCCGTCGCCCGCGGCTCGGCCCGCACGAACCGATCAGCAACACGCGTCACCGCCTCATCCAGGATGACCCGCCACCGGGCGGGGTCTACGCTGTGGCCCACGGCCATCGCGCGATCTTCGGTTGTCCTCACAAACCATCGATGATCAACGCGGTGGCCGCCCTCATCCCCACGCCACGCCCAACGCCGAAGCCAAGTGACGTTGGAGTATTAAGCGATCGGTTCCGTTGTGGCGGTAGCGTCTTCTGATTCTGAATGTCGAGGCAGCCTGAGAGCATCAGCGCGCTCTGGCGGCTCCTCGACCCACTTGCCGGCCTCATCGTCCCAACGGATGATCTGATAATCCCATTCATGTTCACATGCGGCACAGATTCGCTGGGTCCACTGAACGTCGGGGTTATCGTCCAAGATGTCGTTGTCGAAGTCGACCCGGTAAGAGTCGCAGCGAGGGCAGCGGTCCGGTTGGCCCTTGTGGTGACGGTGAAAAGCCATGCCAAAGATGCCGATGGTGTGGGAGGTCGCGTCTAGCACTAACTCCGCGTCCCAGGGCGTGGCGGACTCGTAGTGCTGCAGCCAGACGGCTAGGTCCCAACTCTTATCCGAGATGGCCTTGAGGTATGAGCGAAGCCGTCCGGTTGCTAGATGCTCGGCCGCCAGCTCTGACCATGCTTTGAAATTGGAGGCTTTCGGCGCATCAGCGATTGTTTCGGGTGGCAGCGCCGCAGCTACGTGCCGCGCCAGCGCGATCAGCGACTCCCGGCAGTGAATCCCGACCGCTTGGTACGCCTCGGCTTCGTCCGCTCCGTTGTAGGCGTCGACTGCTTGCTTGTACTTGCGCCAGGCGACGGCTACGTAGCTCTCTTGCTCTTCGTCGCCCTGCGGCTCTGAACGGCTTCGCTCGGACAAGCGAACTCGTATCCCAACGTGGAAGGTGAGAGCGTAGTCTGCCGATCTGAATTCGTCCTGCGAGTACAAGTTAGTTGGGTTCGTCACCACCCAGTACCGGTCGGTTGTAGTGCGGACGTCCCAGACCTCGTGGGATGTGCTGAGCACCTTGGTGCTGATCAACCGTTCAGCATGCGTTACCTCTTCACCGCGTGCTTGACCTTCGACGTAGCGCGTGATGTTACGCACTTCATGTTCCAGCTCGGCCACCTGGCTTCTCCCGCTGTGTCGGCGAGGCACGGAGTGTAGTGCATCCGGGCTCGGTCACTAGCGGCTTTCCGACGGCTGCGGAGATTGGCACCGGCCACATGGGACCTGACCCGATCCCCGGTGCAGCCGTGCGAGTTCACCGTTGCCGCTCGATGGCCTGTGGGCGGGCAGCCCAGACGGCACAGTGTCTGCATTGATCAGCTATCCCCGTGAGCTTGATCAACACCGCTGGAAGGGGTTCAACGTGGCGGACCGGCAGGTGGCCAGCAAGATCGTCGGGTACAGATCCGGTACACCCGAGAGCAACCAGCGGCGCCACGCGTTGGCAGGCGTCAGCAGGTCCCGCGCTGGTCGGAGCATCGATCGGTCCGATTGATGATGTTCGCTCGCTACCGTGGGTGTAAGGGGTTCAAATCCCCGACTCGCGCGGCCGGGTCGGAAAGGACGCCTCTCGGATGTGGGTTGGCGCGACGGTGCGGGCCGCCGCTGCGGGCGGCCTCCGGCCGTCCTCGGACGGCCCGCACCGCTGCGCCAACCTCCCTGACGCCGTGACGATCGCGTAGGTGGTTAGCCACCGCCGAGGACGGGGCGATCGGCTGCCGCGCCGCTGCGCGGCTTGCCCTCGATGAACGTGGTCCGGGTCGCGGTGAGCCGGCGCCACGGGGAGCCGCCCCGGCCCGAGGGCCGGGGCGGGAAGCCGTACGACACCGGTCGGCCGCGCCCTCCTGGTCGTGCCATCCGCGTGCCATAAGCCGGTGCCGTAGGCGGTCGCCAGCGGTCGTGATCGGGCACCGCGACACCGCCGACGAAAAGGCGTTTCGGACAGACCAGGGCAGCCGAGAACGATCTTCCAAACTGGTGGTGTGTCAGGCGCTACGAGACGTCGAAGAGATGAAGGCCGTCGAACTCGGCGAAGTCGGCGTAGTCCTTGCCGTTGAAGGTCGCCAACGGCAGCCGGTCGACCAGGCAGCAGGCCGCGATCCATGAGTCGTTCGTCGGTCGGGGCCGCCCGCGATGCTGTGCCCGTGCCTGGAGCTGCCCCCAGGTCGTCGCCACCGCCTCGTCGAAGGGCAGCAGCACGACACCGGACCGCCACTGGGCGAGGTCGGCTAGCTTGCGGGGCCCCCAGCTCCGGAGCGCGGTCCACTTGGTCAGCTCCCCGAGCGTGACGAAGGTGATGCACAGGGTCTTTCCGGCTAGCCGGGCACGGAGCCGGTCGTGTAGCCGACCACGCAGGATCGCCGACGCGACGTCGGTGTCCAGGACGACCAGGCTCACGCGGCGCCGGTTCGACGAGAGGCGTACAGGTCGGTGAGGAAGTCATCCAGCTCGGCGTCAGACTCGAACAGGTCCGGCCGGGCGAGGTCGTCAACCGAGGCGACCGGGCGGACGCCCTGACGCCGAGCCAACTCCGCCGCCGGTACGTGCTCAGCGGTTGGCCACTCGGGGAGACTTTCGGCATTGCTCGACATCGCGGCTCACCTCCTCCAGCTCACAGCGGCTCCCATTCTCTCACGTACGGGGCCCCAAGCTGTGTCACCTCCACGCGGACTATGTACGGACTGATCTGGGCGGCAGATGCCGGCGCGTGACCCGCGGCCGCAGCTCAGAGACCGGTACGCGACCTGAGCCGTACTCCATTCCTAAACCGTGTGTCGCAAGTTCGAATCTTGCCGGGGGCACCAGCACAAACAGAGATCAACTATCGGGTCGTTGGAACCGTTTGGGGTCACCGCGGGGGTCACAGCCGAGGGCTCAGACGCCAGCAGCATCAGCCCTGACCGCCCTGTGGCATCCGAAGCACCGAGCCGGTGGGGACATCTGTCTCGCGCTCCTTGTCCGTCCGCGGGAGGAGGGCGATGGCGGTCTCGGCGATGCCCTCCAGTCGGTCGGCGTCGATCCCGGCTTTGCCGAGGGCCTCGATGCCTCGAAGCACCGCCACGACGAGCGCGGCGAGTTGGTCGGCGTCGGCGGCCGGATCGAGGTCGTTGCGACGCTGCGCGATGCGAATGTCGTCGGCCAGGGCCGTGGCAATCCCCTCCAGTGTGCGGCGGGATCGGGTGGTGACGTCGAGGTCGTGCTCGGAGAGCTCGGCCGCGCCCTTGGCGAGTAGGCATCCGCGATGCCTGCTGTCGGCGGCGACCCCGGCCGCTGCGGCGCGGATGTGGGCACACAGTCGGGCGTAGGCCTGGTCGTCCGGCCCGGTCAGCCCACTCGTCACGGCATCTGCGATGCGCGCGCAGTAGGCGTCGAAGATCCGCAGGAACAGCTGCCTCTTGCCGCCGAAGGCGCCGTACAGGCTGCCTTTGCCCAGGCCGGTCGCGGCGGCGATGGCGTCCATGCTCGTTCCTGCGTACCCCTTGGCCCAGAACTGCTCTCGGGCAGCGTCGAGGACCGCCTTCTCGTCGAACTCCCTCGGCCTGGCCACATCCCGAGGATACCGGTACTTGACGGATCGGTCCATAACCTCTACCGTTAGGGACGGATCGGTCAACAACGGCCGTTGCGACGTGAAGATGAGTCGACGAGACCTGGAGCTGAAATGACGAGCAACGAAGAAATCGTCCGGGAGGCCTACCGGCTGGCGGAAGGGAGCGTCCTGGACGGCGAGGGTTTCCGTGCCCTGTTCGCCGTGGACGGAACGTTCAACGATGTGCCGAACGCGCTCACCTTCCGGGGGAACGAGATCCCGCAGGCGTTGGCTGGCCTCGCCAGCGCCTTTCCCGACATCCACCGTGAGCTCCTCGCGGTGCATGCGATCGGTGACGTCGTGGCCGTCGAGCTGCGGATCCAGGGAACGCACCTTGGCGGGTTCCCGACTCCGATCGGGGAGATCGGTCCGACTGGTCACCGAATCGATGTTCCGACGGCGGATTTCTGGTACCTGCGTGAGGGAAAGATCGAGACCTTCAACTGTTACAACGCGGCGAACGTGTGGCTTGCCCAGATCGGTGCCAGCCCCGACTTCGAGTCGGCAATCAAGGCCGCCAAGACCGTCGCCACCGCCGCGTAGACACCACCCCACGGCGTCCGCCGGCGGTCCACCGCTCGAACGGAGTTCTGACCATGTACCAAACCAGGATCTATACCCTGCGTACGACAGAGGCGCTCGAGAGGTACGCCACTGTGTACTGGTCGCGGCACATCGCCAGCATGCCGCAGTTCGGCGTCACCGTGCGTGGCTTGTGGACCGCTCACGATCGTGACGCGCACCGCTTGGTCGCCCTGCTCTCCTTCCGGGAGGGCGTCGACCCCGCCGAGTTCACCGCCGCCTTCGTGGCGAGCCCGGAGTTCGCGGCTGACATGCAGGGCTTCGACCTCAACGACATCATCGGAGCCGAGGAACTGTTGCTCGATCCGGTCGCGGGATCTCCCTTGGCCTGAACGTCGTCCGTGCGTCACGGTGGTTTCCGTGCGCCGGTGGGGTCATCCGGGTCAGCGCCGGGACGTGCGACCGGATCCGGGCGGCGTGACCAGATTTCTCTCATTGCGGAGGCTCGGTCCCTTCTGCGGGAAACGACATCGACAGGGCCGACCGGGCAAGAGCCACCTACAGCAGCCGCACCGCCGTCGACCATCTTCCGACGGTACCGATTCCTTTCCGGCTCGCCCGGGGTCTATCCGTCATGACGACAACGACGAGGGACCCTAACCGCGCCCTGTGGGAGGCGTGGGCACGGGGTGAGCAGACCCCGGCCTGGGAGACGCTGGCCACGGAGCCGGATGGCGTAGAGACCGTGCGCGTCGACGAGCCGGCCGGACTGTGGCTGCGTCCGCCGGATGCCCCGGCCGGGCCGGTGATCCTGGCGATCCACGGCGGCGGCTTCATAAGCGGGTCGGGGACCACTCATCGCAGGATGTTCGGTCACCTCGCGCGGGCGGCCGGGGTGAACACGTTCGCCGTTGAGTACGGCCTCGTGCCGAAGCACGTGTTCCCCAGTCAGCTCGACACCGTGACGGCGGCCTACCGGTGGCTGCTCGGCAGCGGAGTCGGTCCGATCGCCGTGGCCGGCGACTCCTGCGGTGCGACGCTGGCGATCGGCCTCGCGGTACGCGTCCGGGAGGAGGGTCTGCCGATACCGGCGTCGTTGATGCTGATGTCGGCATGGGCCGATCTCGACGCCGACGGCACCTCGTACGACAAGGGCAGCGATCCGTTCTTCACCCGGGAACTGGTCCGCGGGCTGGCTGCCGGCTACCTGGCCGGGGCGGACCCGCACGATCCGTTGGCGGCGCCGGTGTACGCCGATCTGCGCGGGTTGCCGCCGACGTATCTTCAGGTCGGAGCGGAGGAGGCGCTGCTGGACGACAGCAGGCGGCTGGTTCGGCGGATGCGGGCCGCTGGTGTCGAGGTCCGTCTGGACGAGTTCCCGGGCCAGGTGCACACATTTCAGATGGCGGCCGGTCGCACGAGGGTGGCCGATGAGGCGGTTGGTGAGGCGGGATCGTGGCTGCGGTCGACACTGGTCAAATGAGCGATTTTGAGCAGGTGGCGGCCCCGCTGCGCGGCGAGTTGCTGGCGCACAGTTACCGGATGCTCGGGTCCTGGCATGAGGCCGAGGACGCGGTCCAGGAGACCTATCTGCGCGGCTGGCGTGCCTGGGGCGGCTTCGAGGAGCGGTCGTCGGTGCGGACGTGGCTGCACCGCATCGCGACCAACGTGTGCCTCAACGTCGCCCGGGATCGTGGCCGGCGCGCCCTGCCATCGGGAATCGGTGCGCCCACCGACGACGTGGCCGGGCAACCGGACGTGCTGCCGCCGCAGACGTGGATCGAGCCGCTTCCAGGCGACCGCGCCGACCTGCGGCTGGCGTTCGTCGCCGCGATGCAGACGCTGCCACCGGCCCAGCGGGCCGTGCTGCTGCTCCGCGACGTGCTGGAGTTCCCCGCCGCCCAGGTCGCCGAGATGATGGACATGTCGGTCGCCGCTGTGAAGAGCAGCCTGCAACGCGCCCGTGCCCGGCTGACCGAGGTCGATTTCGATCCCGACGACGTCGTCGAGCCCACCTCCCCGCAGGCGCGGCGGCTGCTCGACGCGTACGTGACCGCGTTCGAGACGGCGAACATCGATGCCCTGATGACCGTCCTGCGGGTGGATGTCGCGCTGGAGCTGCTGCCTGACCGCCGGTGGTTCGCCGGCGTGGCTGGTTGTTCCCGGGTGTTCGCCATGGCGGTTGGTCGCCCCGGCGACTGGCGGATGGACCGCGTGATCGTCAACGGCCAGCCCGGGGTCACCGCCCATCTGTGCGGGCAACCGTTCGGCATCGCGGTGCTCGACGCTCGCCGGGACGGCATCGCCGGCGTAACCGTTTTCGGTGACCCTGCGCTCGTGCGACGCTGCACAGCCGTCAACGAGTTCGGTTGACAAGCGAGAACCTCGCTAGTGGTCGAGCGGGGTCGTGCCGTCACGGTTGAACATCGCGCCGGGCTGGAATGCGGTGCGGGCAACCTTGTGACCGTGCTCGGCGGCCATTCGGAACCATCGTTCAGACGCCTCGATCCCGTCGCGTTCCTCGATCAGGCGCCCCATGTCGAACATCGCCTCCGGATCGCCAGCGTCGACCGCGCGCATCAGCAGCCGTTCGGCTTCGGCGAAGTCACCACGACGTTTGGCCGATACCGACTGCGCCCGCAGCGCGTCGAATCCGGCCGCGCCCGGTGGACGTGCTGTGACATACCGGCGGCGTAACCACAGGACCCCTAGGCCGGCGACGACCGCACCCAGACACCCCACGCCACTGCTGTCGGCGATCAGGCCCACGACGGCGAGCACCACGCCGAGGACGAACACCAGGAACGGCACGACAACCCCCGTCCGGAAAGAGACGAAGTTCGTACGGCGGAATCGCCCGCCTGGATGTCCTGCCACCGTGCCAGTGATCGGTCGCAGACGATCGCGCCCGGCCCGATGGAGCATCGGGCCGGGCGCGTCGGGTGGGCTATGCCACGAAGCGGGAACGGCGGCGGCGTCCGATCAGGTAGCCGGCGCCGCCGAGGAGCAGCAGGACGGCACCGATGACCGCCACGGTCCCGGTGTCGGCACCGGTCACGGGGAGGCCGCCGCCCGCGCCGTCGGAAGCGCCCGGGCTGGCCGACGAGGTGGGGGTCGGCGCGGGGGTCGTCGCGCCCGGCGTCGGACTGGGCTGGGTCGCGCAGTCGAGCTCACGCGCGGCGTACAGGCCGTCGTTCAGGTAGGCCAGGTAGGCGTCGATGGTGCCGGCCCTGAGCGCCTCGTCTGCGGCCGCCCGCACGTTGGTGCCGGCGTCCGTCAGCGTCCGGGTCACCGTGATCCGCAGATCCGCCGTCCAGGCGGCCCGCACGTCCGACCTCAGGAACTCCCGCAGATCGGCAACGCTGTCCGACCGCTCCTGCAGCTCGCGCGACAGGACGGGCAGCGCGTCGGCCTCGGCCATGGCGAGGAGCTGTTGGGCCAGCGCCTCGACCTCAGCGTCGTCGGCGGTGTCCAGGTCGAGGGTCAGGAGCTCGCGGACGTCCTGGTAAACCTTGCGTTCGACGATCTGGCAGGACTCGTCGTACCCGGGTGATTCGGGCTGGGCCGCCGCCGGTGCCGCCGGAACGACGAAGGCCAGCGCCATGAGGATGCCGGCCGGAATCTTCCAACGCATATCTATTTCCTCCCCGTGTCAGACAAACAGCGGGATGCTACCCCGTCGATGGAAGGCCCGCTGCGGGGGGCCGGGGCCGGCCGTGGAGGCAGGTGTCGCGCGGGAGGGGCGGCGAGTCGCTGACCTCGTTGTGTAGCGGGACCGCAATGGCTCGCTAACCGCACCGCAACACTCAGGGCCGCTCTGGCGTAACAAGGTCTACCTAAGGTCGTCTCTAGTCTATAGAGAAGGGAGTGAGATGACCGTGACGCAGAGCGCGCCTCCCGTGGAGGTAGCCGAACCCCTCAACGAGGTGCTGCTGCCAAGTACCCCTGAGCCCGCGCCGATGGTGTCGATCGTCGACCTCCACAAGCACTACCGCACCAGCGACGGCGACGTGCACGCCGTACGCGGGGTCAGCTTCGACATCGCCAAGGGGGAGTTCGTCACCCTGCTCGGCCCCAGCGGCTGCGGCAAGACGACCATCCTGCGCTCGGTCGCCGGGCTGGAAACCCCAACCTCCGGTGACATCTCCATCGGTGGGCGCGTCGTCTACTCCTCCGAGCGGCGGGTCCGGCTGACCCCCGCGCAACGCCAGATCGGCATGGTGTTCCAGTCGTACGCGATCTGGCCGCACATGACCGTCTTCGACAACGTCGCCTACCCGCTCCGCCGTCGCCGGCTGTCGAAGCAGGAGATCAAGGCCCGGACCACCGAGGTGCTGGAGCTGCTCGGCCTCGACCACGCGGCGCAGCGCTCGGCCACCAAGCTCAGCGGCGGCCAACAGCAGCGGGTGGCGGTCGCCCGCGCGCTCGTGTCCCGCTCCGACCTCATCCTCTTCGACGAGCCGCTGTCGAACCTCGACGCGAAGCTGCGCAAGGAGGTCCGGCAGGAGATCCGCGACCTGCAGCAGCGGCTCGGCATCACCGTCCTCTACGTCACCCACGACCAGGAGGAGGCGATGGCGGTCTCCGACCGGATTCTGGTGCTCGAGGGCGGCGAGATAAAGGACCAGGGCACC
The DNA here is from genome assembly GCF_029626155.1 of Solwaraspora sp. WMMD1047. Taxonomy (NCBI): domain Bacteria; kingdom Bacillati; phylum Actinomycetota; class Actinomycetes; order Micromonosporales; family Micromonosporaceae; genus Solwaraspora; species Solwaraspora sp. WMMD1047. The sequence continues at coordinate 664,418 of NZ_JARUBL010000001.1, forward strand.
CCGGCCCGGGTCTATTCGCGGCCCGCCGACGTCTTCGCGGCGAACTTCGTCGGCGAGAGCGAGACCCTCAACGGCACCGTCGTCAACGCCGACGACGACCACTGGCTGGTGCAGACCGACATCGGGCGGCTGCACGTCGCGCGCCGACCGCACGACACGGTACGCGTCTCCGAAGCCGTCGTACTCACCGTCCGTCCGGAGCATTTGCAGCTCAGAAATCCCGACCCGGCGACGCCGACCCTCGCCGGTTCGGTGAAGTCGACGTCCTTCCTCGGCCCGTTCGCCGAACTGGTCGTCGAGCTGGAATCCGGCCACCTGGTGACGGCCCGGGTGAGCGGCAGCGCGGGGGCCACCCCCGGCGCCCCCGTGCACGTGCGGATCGAACCGGACCACGTCGTCCTGCACCCGATCCGCACGGCCGGGCAGTGACCTCAACACCCAGATCAGAGGAGAGAAACGCATGACCTACAACCAGGTCCACCCCAAGAGCCACGCCGTCGAGGTCATCGACCGCGGCGCGACCCTGGCCAGGATGAACGACGCGCTGGAACTCGATTTCACCAAGACCGCCGTCGTGCAGATCGACATGCACGTCCGCCAGATCGACAAGGACTGGTCGTCGTTCCCGCAGAACGTGGCGGACCGGATTCTGCCGAACGCCGCCGCCTTCCTGGACGCCGGCCGGGAGCTCGGCCTGCCGGTCATCCACGTCATGGTCTACCAGCGCCCGGTCGAGCGGGGCATGCAGCCGCGCACCGCGATCGTCCAGAGCACCGGCCGGCCCGGCACGCCCTACGGCACCCCACCCAGGCCGGGCTATCACCCGGACGCCCCCGAGGGCTACTTCGAGTGGGACGTGATGCCCATCCTCGGCCCCAAGAAGGGCGACTACATCATCAACACCAAGCGGCAGATGACCAGCAGCTTCCTGTCGACGGACGTGGAGCACCTGATCCGCTGCCTCGGTGTCGACACCTTCTTCGTGGTCGGCATCAACACCAACAACTGTGTCTCCAACTTCTCGTTCGACGCCTACAACCGGCTCTGGACGCCGATCATCGTCACCGACGCCGTCGGCTCCACGCACGGCAAGGACCTGCACGAGTTCGCGTTGCAGAACTACCCCCGCACCATCGGCTTCGCGATGTCCGCCGCCGAGTCCGTCGAGCGGCTCACCGCCGCCAAGGCTGCCGCCGCCGCGCCCGCGATGGCGGGCGTCTGACCCCCGACCCCGCTTCAACCAGCGAAGGGATCACCCCCACATGCTTACCGGACCCACGATCGACGTCTACGACCGCCAGGAATTCCTCCAGGTCATCAACGACGCCGTTCCGATCATCCCGGCCAGGTCCGCGGTGCTGACGGTCGAGATGACCGAGCGCCGGCTCACCCCCACCGCGCCCTTCCCGCCCGGCGTACGCGACGAGCTGCTCGCCAACACCGAGCGGCTGCTGACGCTGGCCCGCCAGACCGGCACGGCGGTCATCCACGTGCTGTCGGCGCTGCGGCCGGTCGAGGCGCAGGCCAGCGCCAACACCCGGGTCAACCGGGCGTGGGCCGCGGTCGGCGAGTCGCCGAGCCCGTACGGCCCGGTGCCGGACGAGTCGATCGACGTGCAGGACGGCACGTTCGAGCCGGACTTCGCGGTGTCGGTCGCCGTGACCGACTACATCATCAAGACCAAGAAGTCGCTCAGCGCGTTCTACCAGACCGACCTGGAGTGGCTCACCAAGGCGCTCGGCGTCGACACGCTGATTCTCGCCGGCGCCAACACCAACGCCGACATCCAGTCCACCGCCTACGACGCGAGCTGCAAGGCGTACAAGGTGATCACGGTGAGCGAGTGCGTGGCGACCTGGTTCGGCGAGGACCTGCAGGAGCTGGGGCTCCAGCAGCTCGGCCGCTGCCAGGGCTGGGTGCTCACCCTGGCGGAACTCGCGGCCAAGCTGCAGACCGCGTCGACGGAGGTGGCGACATGAGAGGGACCCCGAACGCCGCGAAGATCGCGGCGCCGCTTACCGCGTTGGTACTGGCGCTGTCGGCGTGCGGCGGCGACACCGAGGCCGAGGCGGCGGCGCTGCCCGAGGAACTCGCCGTGGCGTCGACGATCGACATGACCGACGAGGAGTACGCCGAATACCTCACCAAGCTTCAGGAGGCGTCGAAGGCCGAGGGTGGCGTGCTCAGCTACTACTTCAGCGCCCCAGCCGCCGCCGCCCAGAAGCAGATCGACCTCTTCATCGAGAAGTACCCGTGGGTGAAGCTGGAGTACACCTCCGGCGGCACGCTCGAACTCATCGAGCGCATCATCACCGAGGACGCCGCCGGTCGCGCCAGCGCCGACATCATCCAGGGCGGCCCGCTGGAGGACAACACCCTCTGCCGGGACGAGGACCTCTGCCTGGCGTACGACCCGCGTGGCGAGGCCGGCCTGCCGGCCGACCGCGCCTACCCGGACTGCGTCTGTTCGGTGGCGGACTTCTTCACGTTCCACATCGTCTACAACACCGACAAGGTCACCGCAGCGGAGGCGCCGAAGACGTACGAGGACCTCACCGACCCGACGTGGAAGGGCCGGTTCGGCATCAACATCGATCAGCTCGACTGGTTCGCCGGCATGCTGGCGGAGCGGGGTGAGCAGCCGGGCCTGGATCTGATGAAGGCGATCGCCGCCAACGAGCCGGTCGTCTACTCGGGCGCGGACGGCCTGGAGAAGCTGGCGGCGGGCGAGTTCGACGTCGCGCTGCCGCAGAGCGCGACGCGGACCATCCGGGACATGATCGCCGACGGAGCGCCTGTCGACATCGTCACCACCCCGGTGACGATCGCCCAGCCGGACATGTACTTCGCGCTCAGGAACGCGCCGCACCCGGCGACCGCGCGGCTCTACCTGGAGTGGCTGATGAGCGACGACTGGCAGAACAAGGTCGGCGAGGCCGTCGTGAAGGTGCCGATCAAGCCGGGTGCCCCGATTCCCTCGTCGGCGGAGGGCATCCTGAGCAGCGAGTTGTTCTTCGAGACCACCGACAACTTCGGTGACTACGAGACCCGGGTCGAGCAGCACCAGTCGATTTTCGTGACGGGCTGACCGACATGACAGCTCTCGTGGAAGGCCGGGCTCGACGCATCACCGGCCGGACCACCCGGTTCGCCGCCCTGCGGGGGGTGCTCTCCCTCCGCGGGGCGGTGTACGGGCTGGTTCTGGTCATTCTGCTGGCCCAGGTCGCACTGCCGATCGCCATCCTGTTGTTCACCAGCGTGAAGGACGCCCGGCCCACCGACGCCGACTTCTTCTCCCTCACCTTCACGCTGGACAACTTCCGCGACGCGCTCAGCTCCGGCCGGCTGCTGAGCGTCACCTGGACCACGGTCCAGTTCGCCGGCGGCTCCACGCTCGTCGCCCTGGTGCTGGGCACGTTCCTGGCCTGGATCGTCGCGCGGACCAACGTGCCGTTCCGGAACCTGGTGGGGGTGCTGACCATCGTCCAGATGGCGGTGCCCGGCATTCTCGTTCCGATCGCCTGGACGTTCCTGGCCAGCCCGAGCATCGGGGCGATAAACGTGGCCTGGCGCAACCTCACCGGCACCGACGGCACCCTCTTCAACGTCTACTCGATGAAGGGCCTCATCCTCGTCAACGGCCTCACCATGGTGCCGATGGTCTACCTGTTCGTGGTGACCGTCTTCTCGTCGATGAACTCCTCCCTGGAGGAGGCCGCCGAGGTGGCGGGGTCGTCGAAGCTGCGCGCCGTGCGGGACATCTCGCTCCCGCTGGCGGCGCCGGGCATCGCCGCGGTCGCGATCATGGCGCTGATGCGGGCCTGGGAGGCGTTCGAGATCCCGTGGTTCCTCGGGGTCAACGAACGGATCTTCACGTACGCCTCGGAGATCTACCTGCGGACGAGTACACCGCCGAGCAACGTCGGTCTGGTCTCCACCTACGCGGTCTTCATGCTGGCCGGAGCCGTGCTGATGATCTGGTGGTACGACCGGTTCAACCAGGCGGGGGAGCGGTACGCGGTGATCAGCGGCAAGAACTTCTCCTCCGTACGCATCGATCTGGGTCGGTGGCGGGTGCCGGTCGGGATCCTCGCCTTCCTGGTCCTCACGGTGGTGATCCTGCTGCCGCTGCTGATGCTGCTCTGGATGTCGCTGAACCCGTTCTTCCGGCAGTTCAGCCTGGAGTCGGTCACGTCGCTCTCGCTGCAGTCCTACGTGTCCGCGCTGCAGGCGCCGAACATCGCCCAGGGGTTCGCCAACAGCCTGTTGGTCGGGGTGCTCGCGAGCCTCGGGGTCCTCACCCTGTCGACCCTGGCCGCGTGGTACTCGGCCCGACGGGTCACCGGCGGCCGGCTGCTCTATCTGCTGACCTCGGTGCCGATGGCGCTGCCGAACGTGATCGTCGGGGTCAGCTTCCTGTGGATCTTCCTGATCCTGCCGCTGCCGATCTACGCGACCCACTCGGCGCTGGTGATCGCGTACATCACGCTCATCATCGCGGTGGTGTCGCGGCTGGTCAGCGCCCGGATGCTGCAGATCAGCTCCGAGTTGGAGGAGGCCGCGCAGGTGGCCGGGGCGAGCTTCATGCGGGCGATCTGGACGATCGTCGTTCCGCTGCTGTCGCCGGCCCTGCTCGCGGGTGCGCTGATCACGATGGTGATGAGCTTCCGCGAGCTGCAGACCACCCTCTACCTGGCGGGTCCGCAGACCCGTACCGCGGCGGTCGTCATGTTCGACATGGCCGGCGACGGACAGTTCTCCACCCTGGCCGCGTTCGGCATCGTCACCTTCGCCGTACTGCTGGTGGGCCTCGTCGGCTACAACCGCCTCAACGCCCGGATGGGACTCGACGGCGGCCTCTGAACCACTCCCGTACCCCCGAAAGATTGGGATCTTCATGACCACCATCACCCAGGAGCCGCTCACCGACCGCGACTATCCCCGCTTCTCCGATGCGGAGTTCGACCGCCGTGACGCCGAGGTCCGGGCCAGGATGGACGCCCTCGACCTGCAACTCGTCGTCGTCTGCGGGCGCGGCGGGCGGGACCCGAACGTGTTGTATCTCAGCGACTGGTGGTCGACCCGCGAGGCGTGGGTGCTCTATCCGCGCCATGGTGAGCCGACGATGCTGATCCAGCTCTCCAATCACCTGCCGCTGGCCCGCCGGATGGCCCGGTTCCCCGACGTACGCTTCGGCGGCTCGGCCCCGACCGGCTCGGTCGACACCGTCCCCACCCTCATCGACTGTCTCCGGGAACGCGGCATCTCGTCGGGGCGGGTGGGGCTGGCCGGGACCATCACCTGGCGCGAGCACGCCCGCCTCACCGCGGCCCTCCCCGGCGTGCAGTGGGTGGAGTTCGGCGGGCAGTTGGTCGACCAGCGCCAGGTCAAGAGCGCGGAGGAGCTGGCCCGGCTGGCCGTCTCGGCCCGGATGTGCGACGCCTCGGCGCTGGCGATCGCCGAACAGGCCCGGCCGGGGCTGACCGAGCACGAACTCGCCCGGATCGTCGAGGACAGCTACCTCGCCGACGGCGGGATCAACGGCATCCACTTCATGGTCGCCACCCAGATGTCCGACCCGCGCGGCGGCATCCCGTGCCAGCACCAGTCCGACCGCCGGCTCCAGGCCGGGGACGCGCTGGTGGTGGAGCTCAGCACCAACTACGCCGGCTACTCCGCCCAGGTGCTGCGCAGCTACACCATCGGGGCCGACCCGACCCCGCTGTACGCCCGGATGCACGACGCCGCGCTGGAGGTCTTCGACGCCGTCCGCGCGGTCATCCGACCCGGCTCGACGGTCTCCGACATCCTCGACGCGGCGGACGTCGCCGACCGGCTGGGCTTCACGATCTACGACGATCTGGTGCACGGCTGCGCGCAGCTGCCCGCCATCGTCCGCACCCACCAGACCTACCGCGGTGAGCCGGAGGGCTTCGTCTACCGGGAGGGGATGTGTCTGGTGGTGCAGCCGAACGTGGTGACCCCGGACGGGTTGGCCGGCGTCCAGTACGGCGAGATGTTCCAGGTCACCGCCACCGGTCTGGAATCGCTGCACGCGGTGCCCCGGGCGTTCTTCCGGTGCGGCTGACCTCGTGACGGCCACGGAGAACCGGGGGCGCCCGGACCGGGGGTCGGTCCGGCGCCGCCTGGTCATCGACATCACCCCGCTGCGCGAGTCACCGGACTACCGGCGACTCTGGACCGGGCACGCGATCGCCATCCTCGGCACCCAGATGACCCGGGTCGCCGTGCCCTACCAGGTCTACGTGCTCACCGACTCGACCCTGATGGTCGGTCTGGCGAGCCTCGCGCAGCTGCTTCCGCTGATGGCCTGTTCGCTGTTCGGGGGCTCGGTAGCGGACGCCGTCGACCGCCGCAAGCTGCTGCTGGTCACCGAGGGCCTGCTCGCCGCCGTGGTCGGCGGCCTGGCCCTGCTGGCGCTGCTGGACCGACCGCCGATCTGGGCCATCTTCGTGCTGGTGGCGATCACGGCCGGGTTGTCGGCGTTGGACAGTCCGGCACGCAGCGCCTCGGTCGCGGGTCTGGTCCGCCGACAGATCCTGCCGTCCGCGTTCGCGTTGAACCAGACCCTCACCCAGGTCGGCGCGATCGTGGGGCCGGCGATCGCGGGCGTCATCATCGCGACGCTCGGGCTGTCGATGACGTACGGCCTGAATGTGCTCTCCTTCGCGCTCTCCGTCGCGGTGCTCAGCCGGATGCGCCCGATGCCGCCCGCCCACGCGGTCACCAGGCCGGGCCTGCAGTCGGTGATCGAGGGGCTGCGGTATCTGCGGAGCAAGCGTGCGGTGATGGGGTGCTTCCTCGCCGACCTGAACGCGATGTTCTTCGGCATGCCCCGCGCGCTGTTCCCGGCGATCGCCCTCGACCAGCTCGGCGGCGACGCGGTGACCGTCGGGCTGCTGCACGCCGCCCCGGGTGCGGGTGCCCTGATCGGGGCGCTCACCTCGGGCTGGGTCAGTTCGGTGACCCGGCAGGGGCGCGCGGTGATCATTTCGATAATCGTGTGGGGGCTGGCGATCGCCGGCTTCGGCCTGTCGCACTGGCTGCCCCTGACGATCGCGCTGCTGATGGTGGCGGGCGTCGCGGACGTGGTGTCGGCGGTGTTCCGGCAGACCGTCCTGCAGCTCAGCGTCCCGGACCACCTGCGCGGACGGCTCTCCGCCGTGCACATCGGGGTGGTCACCGGGGGACCGCTGCTCGGGGACGCCCGGGCCGGGGTGACGGCGAGCGTCACCAGTCCGGCGTTCGCGATGGTCTCCGGCGGTCTGGCCAGCGCGGTCATCATGGCCTTCCTGGGCTGGCGGTTGACGGCGCTGCGCCGCTGGACACTCGCCGACGCCGACGCTGCTGGGGCCGATGCCGATGTTGGCGCCGACGCCGGGCGTCGGGTGGGTCGGGCCTGAGATGGTGGCGTACGGCGCATCGAAGGGTCACCCATCGTCAACTCGATTCTGTAGAATCGAGGCATTCGCCGGCGTTCCGGAGGGTGCGCCGCGGTGCGAGGAGAATCGAGGGCAGGACTGTGGCGTTCGGGGACCACGAGGTGACGTCCTTCGCCGGGATCTCCGGAACCGTCCACGAACGGGTTCGGGACTGGATGCGTTCGGCGATCGCCAACGGCACGCTCAAGCCCGGCTCGCGGATCGTGCAGATCGACATCGCGCGGATGCTGGGCGTCAGCCCCACCCCGGTACGCGAGGCGATGCGCGACCTGGCCGCCGAGGGTCTGATCAAGGTTCATGCCCGCAAGGTCGCCACGGTGACCGCCATCGACGCCGACGAACTGCGCGACATCCGGCTGCTGCGCGAGACGCTGGAGGCGTTGGCCGCCCGGCTCTGCGCGGAACGGATCACCGCCCAGGAACTGGCCGAGGCCGAACGGATGCAGGAGGAGATGGAGCGCGATCCGGACCTCGGCAAGTACGTCGAGCTGAACCGGGCGTTCCACCTGCTGCTCTACCAGGCCGCCCGGTCGCCGCGGCTCACCCAGATGCTGCTGTCCCTGCGGTCGGCCACGCCGGGCATGCTCTCGGTCGCGTTCACCCGGTCGAAGGAGCGCCGGCTCGACGGCCTCGACGAGCACCGACGCTTCCTGAAGGCCTGCCGCGACCGGGACCTCGACGCGGCGGAGACGATCTTCCGGACCCACTCTTCCGTCGCCTTCGACGAGATGGAAGCCTTCCTGGAGAACCGGCCGACCGACTGAGGCCGTACCCGCCGCGCCTGATCGGCGGCGGGCGGTGACCGGCGGCGCGGACCACCGGCCCCGGCTGGCCACCGCCGTCCCCGGACTGCTGGTCTTCTTCAACCCGCTCACCCAGCTCGCCTACATCCCGATCTCGGTGGGGCTGGGCCGCAGCCTCGACCTCAGCGCCGCCCAGATCGGGATCACCATCGGCGTGCACAGCGTGGCCACCGCGGCCGCCGGCGTGTTCGCCGGCCCGCTGCTCGACCTCGTCCCGGTCCGCCGGATCCTGGTGCCGGGCATGGTGGTCAACACCGTCGTGTCGGTCCTGCTCTGCCTGTACCAGAACTACGCCGTCCTCACCGTCGGGCGGCTGCTCACCGGCCTCGCCAGCGGCGCCATCGCGCTCTGCGGGCAGGCGCTGGTGGCGGACCTGACCGTCGGTGACCCGAAGGCCCGCGACCGGGGCTACTCGCTGCTGCAGACGTTCGTCAGCATGGGCGCCGCCTCGGCGCTCGCGCTGGGCGCGTTCGCGGCGGCGCTGGACCGGCCGGTCGTCGTCTTCGCGGTCGGGGCGGTCTACGCGAGCATCCTGCTCGGCGTCGTGGTGATCGCCCGGCTGGGACGGGAACGTCCGCCGGCCGCGCACGCGCCCGGCGTTCCGTTCCGGCAGCGGATCCGGCTGACCGGGTCGGCGATCCGCGCGATGCTGCGGGAACGGCGGCGGCAGTGGCTGATCCTCTCCAGCATCGGGATCGGGATGACCATGCAGGGCAGCCACTTCGGCGTCAGCGTGCTGCTCGACCGGCTCTCCGACGACCTGAGCACGCTGGCCCGGGTCGGCATCTCGATCCTGATCCCGTGCGGCGTCTTCACCGGCAGTTTCATCAACCGGCTGTCCCTGAAGCGGATCACCCGCGAGCTGCTCTTCACCCGGCTGTACCTGGTCATTCCGCTCGCGGCCAGCGCCTACGCCGCGGTGGCCCTGGCCGGGCTGGACGTCGCGGTCGTCGCCCTGACGCTGGTTCTCCTCGGCACCTGCCTGGGCGCCCTGATGCCGCTGTCGGTGGCGATAAGCGTGCACTGGAACCCGGAGCTGCGCGCGACCGCCGCCGCCACCGAGAGCCTGTCCCGCAGCGTGGGCCAGACCACCGGTCCGATCGCGGTGGGCGCCCTGGTGGCGCTGGCGGGCGTCGGCACGGTGGGCGTGGTCGTCGTCGTCGCGACCGTGCTCGGATTCGCCGCGTCCCGCAACATCTTCAGCACCAGCACCTGACCGTCGGCGCATTCACACGCCGCCGCGGGACCCGGGCCGGCAGCAGCGCGGGGCGCGGCGGCGCGATAAGGTGGCCGCAGCGTCGCGTGTCGGTGGCAGGCCGTGTCAGACATGGAGGCGTCGGACCGAAGGGAGCACGACGTGACAGTCGTCCCTTCGCTCGTCACCCGTGGGTGAGGGCGAGAAGTCCAGGTTGATCGCCTGGAGTCAGGAACTGCGCCGGGTCCATGGCCGGCTGCGCGAAGCGCTGGCGGTGACCCAGGACGCCGTGGCCGCCGGTGAGCCGGCCCAGGCGGCGACCAGGGAACTGCTGTTGTTCTGCCACGGGTTCTGCGCGGCGCTCACCAGCCATCACGAGGGCGAGGACCGGGACCTGTTCCCGGCGATCGCGCAGCAGCATCCGCAGCTGCGGGAGACGCTGCGCTACCTGCGGCAGGACCATTCGATGATCGGGCACCTGCTGGGCGGGCTGCAGGCCGCCGTGGACCGGGCCGCCGCACCGGAGGAGCTGGCCCGGCACCTGGCGGGCGTCGGGGCCATCATGGAGTCGCACTTCCGGTACGAGGAGCGCCAACTGCTCACCGTGCTGGAGGCCCTGGCGTTGGACGTCGACCCGGAGGTGGCGCTGGGTCACCTGTGACCGGCCTGCCGGGAGTCGGCCGGACGGCCGAGGCGCGGCGCCGATGCGCCTGTCATGATGTTGCGACTTCGAGTGCGGGGGAGAAGTTCGCATGAGTGTCCTGACGCGTTGGTGCGCGGCGTCCGCCGGTGCGGTCCTGCTGGCCGGTCTGCTGCCGGGAGCCGCCGCCGCGGCGCCGGCCGAGCCGGTACCAACCACGACCGGGACCAGGATCAGCCGGGACGGCGCCGAGCTCGTCGTCGCGCGCCATACCTCCTCGGGTACGGCCGCACCGAAGCTGACCGCCACGGCGGCGACGTCCGCTCTGGACCTGGACCGCGACGGCATCGACGAGACCGTCGTCGGAGGCTGGTTCCACCCGGGCGGCTACGGCATCGTCGTCGACTACTCCGGGCTGCCGTACCGCGATCACATCACCGCGCCGATCACCTCGCCCACCCGGCCCAACTTCGGCGACGTGCTGACCTCCGGCGACTTCGACGCGGACGGGTACGCCGACCTCGCGGTCGCCAACGAGGGCGAGTTCACCCCGACCGGGGCCGCCTTCGGTGGCGCGGTCTGGATCCTCTACGGCGGCCCGCAGGGGATCGACCTGAGCCGGTTGCAGCACGTCAACCAGGACACCGCCGGGGTACCGGGGGAGATGGCCGAGTACGAGTTCTTCGGCTCCGGCCTGGCCGCCGGTGACCTCAACGGCGACGGCCGGGACGATCTGGCGATCGGTGCCCCCGGCGAGACCGTGAGCGGCGCCGCCAACGCCGGCTCGGTCACCGTCCTCTACGGTGGCGCGACCGGTCTGACCACCACCGGCGTTCACCTGTTGACCCAGGACACGGCCGGCGTGCCGGGCACCGCCGAGCCCAGCGACACCTTCGGTGCGGACGTCGCAATCGGCGACATGACCGGCGACGGGTACGCCGACCTGGCGGTGAGCGCGCCGTCGGAGGGTGCGGGGACCGACGAGTTCGACGGTGGACTCGTGATGCTGCTGCGCGGCGGCCCCGGCGGGGTCACCGTCACCGGCGTGACCTCCTTCCTCGGCGACAGCCTGGGCATCTCGGCTGTCGGCGAGGGCATGGCGATCGCCGACATCGACGGCGACGGGGACGGTGACCTGGTCGCCGCCGCCCCGCGCAGCTGGGTCGGCTACCTGGCCTACGTGCCGGGTACCCCGGCCGGTCTGGACGTCGCGCGGGCCAGGGTGGTCGGCTTGGAGACCCCGGGAGTCCCCGGTGATCCGGACGACCAGGTGGTCGACGGCTGGACGTACGCGCACTTCGGGTCCAGTCTCTCCGTCGGAGACGTCACCGGCGACGGACGCGCCGACGTGCTCATCGGGGCGCTGGCCTACGACGTGGGCGAGGTGCGGGACGCGGGCGCGGTGTTCCTCATCCCCGGCACCGCCCAGGGCCTGACCGGCGCCGGCTCGGTGCTGCTGACCCAGGCACCGCCGGGCTCCGACGGGCGCAAGCCGGTACACAGCTTCGGGCCGGCCCAGGAGGGTGACTACTTCGGCGAGGCGACCGCCATTCTCAATCTCGACGGCACCGGCCCGCTGGACATGCTCGCCGCCAGCGGCTTCGAGGGCGAAGGGGGAATAGCGGTGCAGATCGCTCCCCGGTTCGACGTGCCACGCCGGCCGGGCGTCGGAGGTGCGCCGACGACCCGGACCCTCGTCGGCCTGACCCCGGTCACCTGGTGGACCGGCCCGGACGTCGGGGCGTACAGCATCGGCCATACCCTGCTGGGTCGCTGACGGGCCGGTGGCCGCCACCCCTATCCTCTTCGGACATGGGAGCCGTCAAGCCGTGGCACGCGCTGATCCTGATGATGTGTTGTCTGCTGTCGACCGGGCTGGTGACCGGCGGGGTGATCTGGGCCGTCATCCGGTCCCGCCGTCGTCGCTGAGCCCGGCCGGGCCGTCGCCGCCGCGCAGGTAGGCGAGGACGGCGAGCACCCGCCGGTTGGCGTCGTCGGTCGGCGGCAGGTCCAGCTTGGCGAGGATGTTGCCGACGTGCTTGCCGACGGCCGCGTCGGTGACGGTGAGCCGCCGGGCGATCGCGGCGTTCGAGTGCCCCTCCGCGATCAACGCGAGCACGTCGCGTTCCCGGGCGGTCAGCCGGGCGAGCGGGTCGACGCGGCGGCGCAGCAGTTGGCGTACCACCTGGGGGTCGACCACCGTGCCGCCGGCGGCGACCTGGCGCAGCGAGTCGACGAACTCGGCGATGTCGACCACCCGGTCCTTGAGCAGGTAGCCGACCCCGCGTCCGCTGCCGGAGTCGAGCAGGTCGGCGGCGTAGCGCTGCCGGACGTACTGGCTGAGCACCACCACCGGGCGTTCGGGGCGGTCGGCGCGTAGTCGTACCGCGGCCCGGAGCCCTTCGTCGGTGAAGCCCGGCGGCATCCGGATGTCGGTGACCACCAGATCCGGGTCGTGTTCGGCGACGGCGGCCAGCAGCGCCTCGGCGTCGCCGACGGCCGCCACCACCTGGAAGCCGAACCGGTTGAGCAGCCCGGCCAGGCCTTCGCGCAGCAGCATGCCGTCCTCGGCCAGTACTACCCGCATGGCAACTCCAGTCGCAGCAGGGTGGGGCCGCCGGGCGGGCTGGAGAGCAGCATCCGCCCGCCGCCCGCGGCGGCCCGGTCGGCGAGCCCGGTCAGGCCGGTGCCGCCCGCCGGATCGGCGCCACCCCGGCCGTCGTCGCCGACCTCGACCACGATGGTCCCGCCCGAGCGTCGCACGGTGACCCGGGCCTCGGTGGCCCCGCTGTGCCGGACCACATTCGTGAGCGCCTCCGCGACCATGAAGTACGCGGCCACCTCGGCCGGTCGGGCGGGTGCGGCGGGCAGGTCCGTGTCGACCTCGACGGGGATCGGCGCCCGCTCGGCCAGCTCACGCAGCGCGGTCGGCAGCCCGAGATCGCCCAGCACCTGCGGATAGATGCCATGGATCAGTTCCCGCAGCTCGTCCATCAGCTGTTTGGCCTGCTCGTGGGCGGAATCCACGCTGGCCGCGGCGGGCGAGTCGGCGGGCAGGTCGAGCCGCGCCATGCCGAGCTGCAGGGTGAGGCTGACCAGCCGCTGCTGGGCGCCGTCGTGCAGGTCCCGTTCGATGCGCCGCCGCTCGGCCTCGAAGGTGTCGGCCATCCGGGCCCGGGACCGGGTCACCTCGACCAGCTCGGTCCGCAGCCGCTCGTCGGGTGGCCGGTGCAGCAGCGCCCGGGCCAGCGCCGCGTGGCCGCCGGCGACCAGACCAACCAGATACGGTACGGCGGGCAGCAGCGCCACGCCGGCCAGCGCCCACCAGCGCGCGGTCGCCGGGTCGTCGACCGTCACCACGCCGAGCTGGATGGCGTCCCCGGTGCCGACCAGCCACGGTGCGGCGACCAGCCCCATGATTGTCAGCACCAGGATGGCCAGCACCGCCAGCACCGCCGTGCCGACGGTGACCAGCAGCAGCGCGTACGCCAACGCCCGCCAGGTGGCCTCCTCGGTGTAGCGGGTCCGCAGCCAGGACCCGAGGCGGGCCGGCCGGTGCCCGGAGCTGACCGGCCGGTCGTCGGCGAACCGCAGCCGGGCGCGTTCGACCACGCCGAGCGGGACGGCGACCAGCGGACCGAACGCGCCGACCAGGAGCGCGCCGATCAGCACCAGCAGCGCGGTCGTGCCGAGCGACTGCTCGTTGCGGCTGTGTGGCACCAGCACGAAGAGCCACGGCAGCCCGAGCAGCGTCAGCGGCGGTCCGGCCACCCCCATCACGGGTACGGCGGTGAGCAGGTAACCGGCGGAGCGCCACGGCCAGCTACCGAGCAGGAATCGTCGGCTCCGCATGGCCTGTAGCGGGTTCTGAATGTCCACGCCGGTGACGCTATGCGCGACGGTGGCCGGCTCCCAGCCGTCTGCGGCTACACCTGACGGTATGGCCAGCCCTACCGCGCCGCGCCGCCGCCCTGGCCCGGACTGCCGGCGTCCGGTGGCAGCGCCTTTTCCACGGCCGCGACCAGGTCCGCGGACTCCGGCTCCACTTCAGGGCCGAACCGGGCCGCCACCGTGCCGTCCGGCGCGACGAGGAACTTCTCGAAGTTCCACCGGATGTCACCGGTGTATCCGTCGTCGTCGGGGGTGTCGACCAGCCTGCGGTAGAGCGGGTGCCGGTGGGAGCCGTTCACCTCGACCTTCTCGGTGAGCGGGAAGGTCACGCCGTAGGTGGTCGAGCAGAACTCGGCGATCTCCCCGGCGGTGCCGGGTTCCTGCCCGTGGAACTGGTTGCAGGGCACGCCCAGCACGGTCAGCCCGCGGTCGGAGTACCGGTCGGCGAGCGCCTGGAGGCCGGCGTACTGCGGGGTCAGCCCGCACCGGGAGGCCACGTTGACGATGAGCACCGCGCGGCCACGGTACTGGGTGAGGTGTGCGGACCCGCCCGCGAGCGCGTCGATCTCGACATCGAGTACTGGCATGGCTTGACGCTACCCGCGCCGCGCCCAAGAGCCGGATCGGTGGTGGAGATGGCGGCTTACGCGACGCAGAATTCGTTGCCTTCCGGATCGAACATCACCACATGGCCCAGGTGTGGGCCATAGGATTCTTCGTGTACGGCGGTGGCGCCGGCCGCGACGAGGTCGGCCACCTTGGCGCGGATGAGTCGCTCGCGCTCGGCCGGCTCCCACGGTGGTTCGCCGGCCACCCGGATGTCGATGTGCATCCGGTTCTTGGCGGCCTTGCCCTCGGGAACCCGCAGGAAACTGATCGCCGGTCCGGTCCCGTCCGGGTCGACGAGCGAAGCGCCGTCGGGGTCGTCGTAGCCGGGCTCGGCCACGTACCCGAGCGCGAGTGCCCAGAACGCGGCGATCCGGTGCGGGTCGGCCGCGTCGCAGCCGAGCGTCCAGTGCGTCGCCATACGAGCACGCTATACCTGTGCCGCTTCACGAGTTGAACGCCAGTTACCCTACCTCGGAGTTTTAGG
The DNA here is from genome assembly GCF_029626155.1 of Solwaraspora sp. WMMD1047. Lineage (NCBI taxonomy): Bacteria > Bacillati > Actinomycetota > Actinomycetes > Micromonosporales > Micromonosporaceae > Solwaraspora > Solwaraspora sp. WMMD1047. Next base: position 679,503 of record NZ_JARUBL010000001.1, read on the forward strand.
GTAACTGTTGTTCACCTCGTGAGCTGACCCCGGCGGTTTGCTCGCGGGCAGTCGGCCGTCATGGGGGCTCGTCGGCCGCCTGCTGGTCGAGCAGCACCTCGTAGAGCCGCTGTTGGGCCTGCCGGCCGTACCAGCACAGCCCGATCTCCTCGCCGAGCCGCTGTCCGCAGCGGCAGGTGTGGTCGTCGCCAGGCTGGTGCCGGGCGAGCATCATCCGGAGTGTGTCCGCCTGGACGCCGAGGGGGATGGTGTCCGGCGGCGACAGGCGATTCGGGTCCTCATAGCCCGGCCCACTGCCGGTGTCGGTCCAGCCCGGGGAATTGTGGTGGCCGCCGATTCGGCGCGCGTTGATGGGACGCCACCTGCCGGGACGCCGGTTGTCGCTGGGGTCGCGGTCCATTCTCGCTCCCGTCCGGTCGGAGGTGGCACAGCCATGAATCGGATGTGCTATCCACCCTGGACTGACGGTTTCGGTTGACGGAAGATGCCCTGAGGGCTACGGAATGCGATCGGCACCGGGACGGCGGCGACCCGGCACAGTCGAGTGATTTGGGGGACGTGAAACACTATGTCTGCGAGCGAGTATCTGATAGGCGATCTCCGCAAGATCCGCGAACTACTGGGGCTGACGCAGGAGGGGTTCGCCGAGCGGATCCACTTCTCGGCCAAGCACGTCGGCGCCATCGAGCGCGGCGAACGCCCCGCCCTGCCGGACTATCTCAAAGCGGTGGACCGCGCTTTCGGAACGAACCTCATGACCTTCTACCGAAAGTTCGTCGTCGGCGAGGCAGCCCCGGTCTGGTACCGCCCCTTCATCGAACACGAGGCGAAAGCCACCCTGATTCGCGCGTTCCAGCCACTCGTCATCCCCGGCCTACTGCAGACCGAGGAGTACGCGCGAGCGGTCATCGCGACATTCGGTTTGCCGGGGGATCGGGCGGACGCTGTGCTGCTGACCCGACTCGGACGGCAGGAGATCCTGCGTCGGCAGCCGGACCCCTGCCGTCTGGTCGCGGTGATCGACGAGAGCGTCCTGCACCGCCGGGCTGGGGGATCTGACGACGATCAAGCCGATCTGGCGCAAGAGCACTCGGACCGACTCCACGACCTGTGTCGAGGTGGCTGGCAATCTTCCCGGGCGGGTGTTGGTCCGGGACTCGAAGGACCCGGCTGGACCCGCGCTGGCCTTCGGGTCGGCGGCCTGGCGGGACTTCGTCCGGGCGGTTGGGCGGTAGGCGGGGCCTGGGCGGCGTCGGGTCAACCCGGTTCTCGCCGGGTCTGCTCCGGCTCGGCCGGGTGCACGGTGATCTCCTGGGTCGCCGACGCCACCCGCAACCCGTGCTCCGCGAAGCGCTCCAGCACCCGCCGGGTCACCCGGTCCTTGGTCTGCCGGGCGGCCCGCACCGGCACCACGAACCGCGCCGACAGTTCGATCCAGTTCGGCGTGGCCCGGACGAACACCCGGGGGTCGACCTCTGCCTTCGCCACCGGATACCGGTGCCGCATCTCGTTGATCGCCCGCTCCGCCTCGGCCGTGGACGAGGCGGCCTCGGCCTCCTCGCGCAGGATCCGTTCGGCGAGCTGCCAGTCGCCGTGGTAGGGCACCGGCAGGGTGAGTTCCTCCCACAGGTGATCAAGGACCGAGCTGCTGTTGTAGACGGGAGAGGTGAAGACCGACCGGTTGGAGACGGACACCACCCGCCCGGTGTACTGCCGGCCCCGGATCCACGACTGCGGGTCCGAGGAGGAGCCACTCTCCAGAATCTGGGTTCGCAGCGGGGTGATGTCGAGGACGTCGCCGCGTACCTCGCAGATCTGAATCCGGTCTCCGACCCGGAACGTCCGGCCGGTCAGGATGCTGATCCAACCGGCGAAGGCACCGATCACCTCCTGCAAGGCCAGCGCCAGACCGGCCGCGAGCAGGCCGAAGACCACCCCGATCCGGCCGGCGAACGGCCGCCAGAGCAGGGCGAGCGCGATCAGTAGCGCCAGCACGGTCAGGTAGTGGAACGCCTTGCGCAGGTAGTAACGGTTGTTGGTGTCCCCCACCCGGATGGTGACCAGCCGCCCGCCGAGGATGGCGACCAGGACGGCGAGCCCGATCAGGGCGCCGCTGGTGGCGGCACGTCCCGCCACGCTGCCGGTGTCCCACAGCAGCTCGAGCATCTGGTCCATTTACCGCCGCACCCATCTCGCCTCGGCGGGCCGGCACCACCCGCTACCGCCGGCGCGACCCATCCCATTTATCACCATAAGCGGACCATCCGGCGGATATGCTGGAATGGCCGAACCTTCGGTCGGTCGACGGTCCTTGCCGGCGGCTGTCCGGCCTCGTCGATCAGTACCGGTCGTCAAGAATCCTTTTCATCTGCGTGATCTCCTCCTCCTGGGATTCCACGATCTGGTCGCAGAGTTCGACGATCTCCGGATCGGTGATGTTGGACTCCTGGCAGACGAGGACCGCGCGGGAGTGATGGGGGATCATGGATTTGAGAAAGTCCTCATTGCCGACGAGCGGTTCGGTGCGGACGGCGGCGAACCCGCCGACGAAGAGAGCGCCCAACACGGCGTAGAGGGCGATGTTGAGGCGCCTGTCGGTGAACATCTGGTGCATGACGCCCATCATGATGATGCCCATGATCGCCACCATGATGACCGACATGTAGAAGTTGCTCAGGTTCAGGTAGAAGTCCGACCACCTGCGGATCTGGGAAAGGGTCAGCACGAACATGACCCCCAGGCTGATCAGCAGGACCAGGCCGAATCTGACATAGTTCTTTCTCATCTCTCACCTCCGGCAACACCTGGGTCAACGACGGATGAGTTCCGGTGCCGCGGTGTCCAGTGGCACCTCGGCGCCGGGCACGAGGCCGAGTTGCACGCTCGGTCGGGAGCCGACCGCGGCGAACAACCAGTCGGCGGCGGTACGGGCGCGGTTGGCGGGCAGCGACCACAGGTGGTAGCCGCGGGCCACGGCCCGGGCGGGCGGCCCCGACAGCGGGACCCGCAGCGGGTTCGCGGTGGCCTGCCAGCCGCCGAGATCGACCACGAAGCCCAGGTCCCGGTGCTGGTAGGTGCGGCGCCGGCCGACCCCGTAGGAGGCGGCGATGTTGTCGGCGGCGAGCCGGCCCTGCCGTACGGCGTGCTGGGCGGTCATCGGGGTGAGCTCGCCCGGCCGGGTCGGATCCGGTACGGCCGCGGCGTCGCCACAGGCGAGGATCTCCGGGTGGCCCGGCACGGCCAGATACTCGTCGACCGTGACCCGGCCCGCGGTGGTGGGCAGCCCGGTGGCCTCGACGAGCGGGTCGGGTCGTACCCCGACGCACCACACCAGAGTGCGGGACGGGACGAACCGTCCGTCCGACAGGCGTACCCCGTCGGCCGTGGCCTCGGCGACGGATGTGCCCAGACACACCTCGACCCCCCGTTGCCGCAGCACCCGTCCGGCGACCTTCGACATCCGGTCGGAGAGGCCGGGCAGGACCCGGTCGGCGACGTCCAGCAGGAGCCAGCGTGGGCGGATCCCGTCGAGTCTCGGATGGCGGCGGGCGATCTCGTCGGTGAAGAGCTGGCCCTGGGCGGCGACCTCGGTGCCGGTGTAACCGGCACCGACCACGACGAAGGTGCAGCGGGCCTCCCGCTCGGCCCGATCGTCGGCGGCGTCGGCCATCTCGATCTGCTGGATCAGCCGCTCGCGCAAGTGCAGCGCCTCCGGAATGCCCCGGAAGCCGTGCGCGTGGTCGGCGACACCGGGAATCGGCAGCAGCTTGTTGACGCTGCCCGCGGCGAGGACCAGCCGGTGGTAGGACAACCGGCCGGGCCGCCCCTCCGGATCGACGTAGGTGACGGCCCGGCCGGCGGGGTCGATGCCGTCGACCTCGCCGAGCACGATCCGCACCCCGGGCAGCGTGTCGGCCAGCGGCACGGTGACCCGGCGCGGGTCGAGCACCCCGCCGGAGACCTCCGGCAGCAGCGGCAGGTACAGGAAGTAGTCGGTCGGGTTCACCAGCACCACGTCGGCGGCGCCCCGGGCCTTCCTGGCCAGGCGGCGAGCGGCGTGGAAACCGGCGAATCCCGCGCCGACGATGACGATCCTCGGTCGGGCCATGACGGGTCCCCTCGATGGTCTGCGATCGTTTCCCCTTCCTCCGGAGGTAACCCGGTAGGTCCGGCGGAAACGTCCGGTCACGTGACGACGAGCGCCGGGGCCGCCCTCATCCGGCTCCGGCAACGACACGGCCGGGTCGGCGGCGGCGCCCAGCGCGTCTGCTCAGGAGGTGGTGGCGTCGGCGTAGCGCAGGACCGCGCCGATGCCGTGTTCCAGCGGCGCGTCGTCGGGTTCGACGAGAACGAGTTGGGCGTCCGTGCCGGCGATGGCGCGCAGCAGGGCGGCGTCGGCGCGTACCCGTTGCGGGTCCCGCACGCCGAGGGCGGTCAGGGACTCCTCGTCGACCGCGAGGTGGGTGGGGTCGTCCGGCCCGACCCACAGGGTGTCGGTGGAGGAGTTGTCGTTCACCAGCAACACGGTGTCGACCTGGCCACGTTGGAGGGCCGCCACCACCTCGGCGAGTCCGGTCGGCGCCGTGCCCTCGCCGGCCTGGGCCTGGTAGCGGTCGATCACCTCCCGGGTGTGGCGTCCGGTCACCTCGGCGATCGCCCGCCCGGTCGCGTCGTCCAGCGCGGTGTTGTCGGCGCCGGCGTGTCGGGAGCCGAGGTCGGTCCGGACGGTGCGTTCCCGCCATCGGGCGGGGAGCCGCTGCGTGAACAGTTGCGCCGCACGGACGTCTCCGCCGACGACGATCACTTCGGCGCCGATTGATTCGGCCAGGTCCACGGTGGCGGCGGCCACGTCGCCGGCGTTGCGTTCCCAGGACACCTCGGCCGCCTGCTGGTAGCGCCGGTGCGACCAGCCGCCGGCCTGCACCTTGCGGAGCGGGAAGGTCTCGCCGCCGTCGACCGTGCGCTGTCGGGGCACCTCGTCGGCGGTGATCCCGTCCAGGTCACCGCCGGTGCGGTCGGCCAGCACCCGGACGTGGGTGACCTCCTCACCACGGTGGGCGAGCAAGGGCATGACGTGCGGCAGCGGCCCGAGCCGCGCCTCGTCGCTCGGGGGCGGAGCGGGCAGCGGCTCGGCCAACGCCACCCGCCCGGCCCTTGCCAACAGCACCAACCCGTGCCGGCCGGGTCGGGCCGGCTGGTCACGGACGGCCTGGTCGAGCGCGTCCAGGGTGGCGGGGTCGGCGCCCTGGCCGGCCAGGTCCGAACGCAGCGCGCGCCAGCGCAACCCCACCTCGTGGTCGGCGTTCGCGCCGTCGCGGCTGGCGTCGAGGTAGACCGACACCCACGGGCCGGGCTGGTCGAACAGCGGTCGCAGGAAGGCCACATTCATGAGGTCTCCTTTCGTCGTCCCTCTGCCACCCCCTACCCCGCCAGCTCCAAACGTCACCTCTCGTCGGCGGATGACGCGGCTCGGATCCGTCGGTTCGACGTATGGTGTGTTCGTATGGCAGTGAAGAAGACGGCGTCCCGCTGTCGGCCGCCCTGGACATCCAACCGGGTCTGGTCATCCGCCGCCTCTGATCATGGCGAGGGGCGCCGGGCTGGTGGCCCGGCGCCCCTCGATCAGGTGCGGTGTCAGTAGAGGATCAGGTTGCCGCCGGAGGCGGTGAGGTTGACCTCCTCGGTGGCCGAGCCGTTCCAGCCGGACGAGAAGAGCAGCCGGTCACCCTCCCAGACCGTGATCCCGATCGAATCCCGCTGACCGGCGCCCCGGTCGGTGAGCGTGACCCGCATGGTCAGGTCGGTCGCCACCGGCACCGGGCTCTGCGGGGTGGAGATGTCGTACAGGGTCACCAGGTAGCGCAGTTGCGCCTGGCCGTTGCCCGGGGAACCGGAGGTGGCGAAGGACGCTGCCTGCGTACCCTGGAACTTGTAGCGTTTGTCGCCCGAGCGGTAGCCGACCTTGACCTTGCCGAGCAGCTCGCCGGCCCGGCTGACCCGGGCGTCCAGGTCGAGCTCCACCCGGTGGTCCGGATCCAGCGGGTACGCGCCCGCCGTGGCGTCGCTGCGCAGGTAGCCGTCGCCAACCAGGGCGAGCCCGCCCGGCCGGGTGACCACCACCTCGGCCGTGGCGCTGCCGGTGTAGCGGCCGGTGACCTCCGCGGCCACCTGGTGCACCCCGAGCGGCAGGGTGGCCCGGCAACTGGCCGAACCGTCGGTGCCGGCCGCACCCCACAGCTTCACCTCGGCCGAGCAGAGCGTGGTGTCGCCCTCCTTGAAGGTGAGCTGCACGCCGCGCACGTCACCGGCCTCGGCAGTCACGCTGGCGCGCAGCAGAACCTCCGCCGCCAGCGCGCCCTCCGAGGTGGCGAAGGCCTGCGTGTCGCCGGTGTAGGCCACCGTCGCCGGCCGGACCTGGCTGATCCGGATGTCGGCGTCGTTGAGGTCGAAGAAGACGTTCCCGACCGCCTCGATCTTGATCCGACCGGTGGTGGTCTCGATGTTGGGCAGGACCACCGTGGCGCTGCCGTTGTTCGGCACCGCCTCGGCCAGCACGTACGGGAAGGTCTTCGCGCCGTCGGTCGACAGTGAGATCTTCACCTGCGCGGCGTTCACCGGGGCGACGTCGGTGTTCGCCACGTCCCAGGTGATCTCCTGGCTGCTGCCGCCGAGCAGGAACGCCGGCCTCGGCTGCGAGGTGACCAGGAACGGACCCGCTTCCGGGGCCAGCGTGAGCGCCGTCTGGGCGCTGCCGATGCCACCGCCGCCCGGCCGGCTGTCGCGGGCGGTCAGCTTGAAGTGCATCGTGCGGTCGTTGTCGTAGCCGACCCAGTCGGCGGTCGGCAGGAACTCCGAATAGCAGTCGACCACGGCCGGTGGCACGTTCGACGCGCTGCCGCTGGCCGGCGGCGCCGGCGCGGCCGGGCAGGTACCGGTCTTGGCGTTGGTGTTGCCGGCCAGGATCTGGGCGGTGTCCGGGAAGACCCGGGTCGGGTCGGTGCCGACCGCGTTCAGGCCCGGGGAGTAGTACTGCTGGGTGTCCTCCGGACCCACGATCGCGGCCTGCCCGAAGACCCGGAACAGCGGGCCGTTGGTCTTCACGTTGTCCACCAGGGCGGTGCCCGCGTTGCTGACGCCGCTGATCCCGCCCCGGTCGTTCTGCTCCCACAGGTAGGTGAGCGGGTCGCCGTCCGCGTCGGTGGCGCTGCCCGTCAGGGCGAACGGCGTCCGGACCGGAATCGTGTACGCCGCCGGCACGGCCACCACCGGCGCCCGGTTGGCCAACTCCTCGACCCGCCAGCCACCGTTGTCGACCGGGCCGCCCTTGGCGGTCTCACCGACGAAACCGGCCGCGCCGACCAGGTTCGCCAGCCCGAGCGCGCCGACGTTCGTGGCGGCCAGCGGGCCGCCGTTGAAGGTCACCTGGAAGCCGACGTCGGTGAGGGCGCCGGAGCCGCCGAACGCCGCCACCGTCACCGTGGCGCCGGCCGGCCAGCCGGAGATTCCCTCGATGGCGGCCTTGATGCCGTCGGTGGTGTAGTTGCCGCCCCGGACGATCGGCGCCGAGGTCTGCCCCGCGTACCGGACGGCGAACGCGTCGCCGTCGGTGTCGAAGTCGCGCAACGAGACCGTCTGCACCTCGTTGATCGCCGGCCGGACCGCGTTGACCACCGTGGTGATCTCGGTGTAGCTGCGCTGTGACCAGTACGGGTCGCTGTGTGGCTGCAGGTTGTCCTGCTGGCAGATGCCCGCGTACGCCATGATCGACGAGCCGCTGCCCGGCTCGTACGAGTTGGCGGCGCTGCGGTTGCCGCCGGAGCAGTTCCACTGGGTGCCGTTGAAGGTGTGGTTGCCGCCGAACTGGTGGCCGATCTCGTGCGCCACGTAGTCGACCGCGAAGAAGTCGCCGATCGGGTTCGGCAGGCCGGTGCAGCCGCGCGCCTTGCCGTCGCCGCCGACCACGCCGAGCCCGGCCACGCCGCCGCCGGGCAGCCCGAAGCCGATGTGCCCGACGTCGTACGCGGAGGCGCCGATGAGCTGGCCGAGGACGATCCGGTTGCGGTTCAGCGTGCTGCCGGTGCAGCCGGTCAACTGGGCCTCGGTGTAGCAGGGCGACGCGCCGCAGGGGCCGTTCGGCTCGCTGGCCAGGGCGGCGGTGTTCAGATTGGTCTTGTCGGTGTCGTTGACCAGCACCAGCCGGATCGCGGTCTCGTCCTCGTAGATCTGGGTGACCCGGTTGACGAGCGTGACCTTGGCCGCGGTGACGTTCTCCGGTCCGAAGTAGGTCGCGTACGACGGGTCGGTGACCAGGGCCAGCCGGTAGGTGCGCAGCCGCACCGCCGGGCCGGCGGCGGCCTCCGGCTGGGCGGCCTCCAGCTCCGCGACGGCGTGCTCGACGTCCTCCCGCTCGATCAGGTCACCGTGCCGGTTGACCAGGTCGTGCGCGTAGTAGCTGGCGTAGACGCTCTGGTCCCGGTGGTACGGGTCGACGTACCAGGCGCCGTTCGTGGAGCGGACCGAGGCGTGGAAGCCGAGCGGGGTGAGGTCGGCGCGGATCGTCGCGGTCGGGTCGTCGAGCCCCTTGCCGGCGTACGTCCTGATCTCGGGGTGGGCGGCGGCCAGGCCGGATTCCATCACCGGGGAGTCGACGACCTCGAAGCGCTGCAACCCGCCTTCGGGGGTGGGCACCGCGAGCACCAACGGTGTGGACCGGGGGCGGGCGGACTCGTCCGGGGCCCGGTCGAGCTGGCCGGCGATCATCGACCGGTCCAGGGTGTACGCCGCCAGCCGGCGGGCCTCGATGTCGGCGGGCCGGCCGGACCGGTTCGCCGACGGGCCGTCTTCGAGCAGTTGCCAGGGGCCGTCCGGGGCCGCGCTGGCGGCGTTCGTCGGCGGGAGCGCGGGCAACAGAACAGCCGCCAGTACGGCGGCGAGCAGGGCGGCCATCCGCCGGCGGCGGGGCCGGCCGGCGGAGGTCGGGGGGTTCCTCAAGTTGTCTCCTTGGGCGCCGTCGTGAACCACGTCGCCGCCCGGGCCGGGGTAACCGACCATCGCCGACCGTGGATCTTGGGTCAGCCCCAGACGCTAGAGCCCGGCCGGCGCCCGGCAACATCAGCCGTCCGGTCGGGACAGTGGACTGTGACCAGGGGCGGGGGCGGCTCAGTTCACGGGTGCGACCGCGACGGGCCGGGTGAGGATCTCGGCGCCGTCGTCGGTGATCGCGATCGTGTGTTCACTGTGCGCCGTCCGGCAGCCGGTCACGCTGCGCAGGGTCCAGCCGTCGGCGTCGGTGACGAGGGTGGCGGTGTCCGCCATCACCCACGGCTCCAGCGCCAGCAGCAGCCCGGGGCGCAGCCGGTAGCCGCGGCCGGGGCGCCCGGTGTTGGACACGTGCGGGTCCTGGTGCATCGTCGACCCGACGCCGTGGCCGCCGAACTCGGTGTTCACCGAGTAGCCCGCCGCCCGCAGGACCGAGCCGATGGCGTGCGAGAGGTCGCCGATGCGGGCGTCGGGGCCGGCCGCGGCGATCCCGGCGGCCAGCGCGCGTTCGGTCGCGTCGATGAGCGCGAGGCTCTCGGGGGGCCGCGTCCCGCCCACGACGAAGCTGATGGCGGAGTCGGCGACCACCCCGCCCAGACTGACCGCGAGATCCAGGGAGAGCAGGTCACCGTCGGCGAGCTGGTAGTCGTACGGCCGTCCGTGCAGCACGGCGTCGTTCACCGAGGTGCAGATGTAGTGGCCGAACGGCCCGCGCCCGAAGGACGGCGCGTAGTCGACGTAGCAGGAGACCGCGCCGGCCTCGATGATCATCTGCCGGGCCCAGCCGTCGATCTCCAGCAGGTTGGTGCCGACCGTGCTGCGGCTCTTGAGGCTCTGCAGGATCTCGGCGACCAGGGCGCCGGTGTCCCGCGCGCGCAGCAGTTGGGCGGGGTTGAGGATCTCGATCATGCGGCACCTACTCGGACGACCAATAAGTATCCCGGTCATAGTATCCCGGTACTAGAATCGCAGGCATGGTCAGGTTGCCGCTCACCCCCGCGGAGGTCGAACGCGGGCAGCGCCTCGGCGCCCTCCTCCGGCGCGCCCGGGGAGACCGGTCGATGCTCGGCACCGCGCTGCGCGCCGGCGTCTCGCCGGAGACCCTCCGGAAGATCGAATCCGGTCGGGTGGCCACCCCCGCCTTCCCGACCATCGCCGCGATCGCCGACGTGCTCGGCCTCTCCCTCGACGCCGTCTGGTCCGAGCTCAAGCGGTCGGAACTCGACCGGGCCGACGCCGCGCCCGAGTTCACCATCCCGGGCGAGCGACTGGCCTCCTAGCCGGCCGGGGTGACCGGCTGGCCTCGTGGTCGGCTGGTCTCGTGACCGGTGGGTGACCGGTCAGCCGGTGGTCGGGCCGGGCGGTTCGACCAGGGCGAGCCGGCGACGCAGCCAGGCCCGTTCCGGTTCGGTGCCGACCAGCTCCAGCGCCTGCCGGTACGCCGCGGCGGCCTCCCGGTCCCGGCCCAGCCGGCTGAGCAGGTCGGCGCGGGCCGCCGGATAGGGGTGGTAGCCGCGCAGCCGGGGCTCGTCGGCCAGCTCGTCGAGCAGCGCCAGGCCCGCCTCCGGACCGTCGCGCATCGCCACCGCCGCGGCCCGGTTCAACGCCACCACCGGCGACGGCAACAGCGCCAGCAGTACGTCGTAGAGCGCCACGATCTGCGGCCAGTCGGTGCCGGCCACATCGGGCGCCTCGGCGTGCAGCGCGGCGATCGCGGCCTGCAGGCCGTACGGGCCGGGCGGGCCGCCGGTCAGCGCGACGGGCACCAGCGCCAGCCCCTCGTCGATCATCGTCCGGTCCCAGCGGTCGCGGTCCTGGTCGTCGAGGAGCACCACCTCGCCGGCCGGGCCGGTCCGCGCCGCCCGGCGGGCGTGGGTGAGCAGCAGCAGCCCGAGCAGCCCGGCGACCTCGCGCTGCCGGGGCAGCAGCCGGCGCAGGATCCGGGCCAGCCGGATCGCCTCCGCCGCCAGGTCGGGGCGCTGCAGGTCCGGTCCGGAGCTGGCCGCGTACCCCTCGGTGAAGATCGAGTAGACGGCCTGCAGCACCCCCGGCAACCGGTCGCCGAGTTCGTCGGCCCCCGGCACCCGGAACGGGATGCGGGCGTCGCGGATCTTCCGTTTCGCCCGGACGATCCGCTGCGCCATGGTCGCCGGCGGCACCAGGAACGCCCGGGCCACCTCGACGGTGCTCAGACCGGCGAGGAAGCGCAGCGTCAACGCGCCGCGGTCGTCGGCGGGCAGCGCCGGATGGGCGCAGGTGAAGAAGAGCGCGAGCCGCTCGTCGGGCAGGTCGCGGTCGGCGTCGGCGGGTGGGGCGGGGTCGGCCCGGTCGGCCTCGGCCTGCAGGATCGCCAGCCGGGTGGCGAGCACCCGGTCCCGACGCAGCCGGTCGACGGCCCGCCGCCGGGCGGTGGTCAGCAGCCAGGCGCCGGGCCGGGTCGGCACCCCGTCGACCGGCCAGTGCACGAGCGCCGCCTCGATCGCCTCGGCGGTCACCTCCTCGGCCAGGTCGAGGTCGCCGAAGCGGCGCACCAGGGCGGCGAGCAGCCGACCGCGCTCCTCCCGGAAGACCGCCGCCACCGAGGCCCCGACCGAGCCGTCCCCCTCGGCTCCCGGATCGTCCCGGTCGGCCCCCGTCCGGCCGGCGTCGCCGGCTGCCGCCGCCCCGCCCACCGCTCGTCAGCCCCCGAAGTCGGCGATCGGCCGCACCTGGACCGACCCGTCCCGGGCGCCCGGGGAGCGGGCGGCCCACTCCAGCGCGACATCCAGGTTCGGCACGTCGATGACGTCGTAGCCGCCGAGGATCTCCCGGGTCTCGACGAACGGGCCGTCGGTGACGGTCCGCTCGCCGTCCGCGTCGACCCGGACCGTGGTGACCGTGGTCAGGTCCTGCAGCGGGTGCCCGGACACCCAGATCCCCGCCTCCTTCATCGCCTTGTCGAAGCGGACCCAGTCCTCGAAGTCGCACCCCTCGGCCAGCTCGGCCGGGTTGCTCGTCGGCGGGCTCATGAACAACAGCATGTACTTCATCTGGGACTCCCTGTCGCCGGTTCCGTTGCCGTACGGGATGACGACGATCGAGGGGCGCCCGGATCGACACCCAGGCCGAGATTACTTCTCCGGCGCAGGTCAGCCGACCGGAAGCCGGACGGTGAAGCGGCAGCCCGCCCCGGCGTTCACCACCTCGACCCGGCCGCCGTGCGCCTCGACCAGGCCGCGCACGATGGCCAGCCCGAGGCCGCCGCCGGTGGACCCGCGCGGCCGGCCGCGCTCCGGGCTGCGCGCCGGTTCGCCCCGGAACGCCACCTCGAAGACCCGGGGCAGGTCCGGCTCCGGGATGCCACCGCAGGAGTCGGCGACGGTCAGCCAGGCGCCGTCGCGATCCCGTCCGCCGACGATCTCGACCGTGCCGTCGTACGGGGTGAACCGGATCGCGTTGCGCAGCAGGTTGGCCACGATCCGGGCCAGTTCGGGCTCGCTCGCCGACACGACCGGCCAGCCGTGCTCGGTGGCGACCAGCCGGATCCGGTGCGCCCGGGCGACCGGTTCGGCGGCGGCGAGCGCGTCGGAGACCACGTCGCCGAGCGGCACCCGGGTCAGCGACAGCCGCAGCGCGCCCGCGTTGATCCGGGACAGCTCGAACAGGTCGTCGACCAGCTCGGTCATCCGGTCCGCCTCGGTGCGGATCCGCCGGTGGTAGTCGGCCACCCCGGCCGGGTCGGCGACCACCCGGTCCTCCAGCGCCTCGGCCATCGCCCGCAGCCCGGCCAGCGGCGTACGCAGGTCGTGCGAGACCCAGGCGACCAGCTCGCGCCGGTTGGCCTCGGACCGCCGTTCCCGCTCCCGCGCCTGCTCGGCCCAGACCGCCTCCCGACCCAGCCGGCGCCCCAGCCACCAGCCCAGCGCGAGGCTCACCAGCGCCGAGCCGGCCAGCACGATGAGCAGCACGTCTCGGTCGTGGGGGGAGATGAACATGGCCTGCGCGATCCCGACCACCCCGGCCAGCACCGCGGTCACGGTGACCACCAGCAGCCCGAAGATGTGCGCGGTGATCGACCGGCCGCGCAGCGCCCGCAGCAGCACCGCGCCGGGCAGCCCGATGGCCACCGCGCCGGCCAGCGCGACCGCCAGGATCAGGACGGTGTCCCGCAGCGGCAGGTCAGGCATTGCCGGTCTCGTACCGGTAGCCCACACCCCAGACGGTGACGATCCGGCGCGGGCCGGCGGGGTCGGGTTCGATCTTCTCCCGCAGCCGCCGGACGTGCACGGTCACCGTCGCCTGGTCGCCGAAGGTCCAGCCCCACACCTGGGCGAGCAGCTCGGCCCGGCCGAAGGCGCGCCCCGGATGCCGCAGAAAGAAAACCAGAAGATCGAATTCGCGTACGGTCAGCGCCAGCTCCTCGCCGCCGCGGCGGGCCAGCCGCCGTTGCCGGTCGACGACGAGATCACCGTCGACGAGCAGGCCACCGCCACCGTTGCCGGCTGGCCCGCCGTTGCCGGGTGGGCCGCCGGCGGGTGGGCCGCCGGCGGCGAGCGGGTCGGTGGCGCGGGCCGGGCCACCGGCACCGGTCACCCGGCGCAGCACCGACTGCACCCGCAGCACCAGCTCGCGGGGGGAGAACGGCTTGGTCACGTAGTCGTCGGCGCCGAGCCGCAGCCCGGTGATCCGGTCCGCCTCGTCGCCGAGGGCGGTCAACATGATCACCGGCACCGCCTCCGCGTCGGCGCGCAGCCGGCGGCAGACCTCCAACCCGTCGATGCCCGGCAGCATCAGGTCGAGCAGCACCAGGTCCGGCCGGGTGCCGGCGAAGCTGGCCAGCGCGGCGGGTCCGTCGGCGGCGTGCTCGACGGCGTAGCCGGCCCGTTCCAGATATCGGCGCAGTACGTCGCTGACGGTGGGATCGTCGTCGACGACGAGGATCCGGCGCGGGGTGGTCACCTGGCCCATGCTGCCCGGTCCGGTCACGCCGCGGTCAGCTCGGCCGCCCCGAACGAGACCGAGAAGCGCTTGCACCAGATCGAGACGCTGCTGAAGTCGGCCGGGTCGACCGAGGACGGCAGGTCGTAGACCTGGTCACCCCGGTTGCCCTTGAGCCGGTCCAGCTCCACCCACTCGCCGTCGTCGAACACCCGCCACCCGGCCGTGCCCTCAAGTACCGGCTGGTCGGTCAGCCAGACCCGCAGGTCGGGTCCGTTGGAGGTGGCCAGGTCCCGCAGCACGAGCTGGTGCCGGCCGTCGGGTCGCCGGATCAGCTGGGCGGTGCCGGTGGTCTTGTGCTCATGGGTGATGAACTCGCCCTTCGCCAGCAGGGTGTTGCCGGCGGGCGGGGCGGCGGAGGTCGCCGGTCCACCGGCGGCGGGCGGTCCCGAGGCGGACGGATCGGCTTGTGGGGCGGTCGCGGGCGGGGTCTCGATGGTGGGCAGCGCCTCGGTGACCGTCTGGTCGGTGACCAGCTTCCAGGGCTGGAACCAGTACATGCCGAACGCCCCGGCGATCCCGAGGGCAACGACGAAGGTCCAGGTCAGCGGTGATCTGAGTGCACGCGTCCACATGTGGTCAAGCCTAGGTGCGCGGCGTCGGCCAACCAGTTGTTGATCTCTTTCGAAGCCCTTACGGCGTAACGGTCACCAGAGTGGACTTTTCGGGTCCCGGGATGCTTGCCGGCGTACTGCTGATCGACGATCCGGTGCGCCCGGACGCCCGGACGCCCGGACGCCCGGACGCCCGGACGCCCGGACGCCCGGACGCCCGGACGCCCGGACGCCCGGACGCCCGGACGCCCGGCGGACCGCGCAGCGGCTGCGGCGGGCCGGCTTCGGCCGGATCGTGATGGTGACCGGCGACCGGTCGGCGACCGCGGACCAGGTGGCCCGGTCGGTCGGCGTCGACGACGTGCTGGCCCGCTGCACCCCGGCGGAGAAGGTCGCCCGGGTGCGGGCCGAGTCGGACCGGGCGGTGACCGTGATGGTCGGCGACGGCGTCAACGACGCCCCGGCGTTGGCCGCCGCCGACGTCGGGGTGGCGATGGGGGCCACCGGGGCGACCGCCTCGGCCGACGTGGCCGACGTGGTGCTGTCGGTGGACCGGCTGGACCGGCTGGCGGACGCGGTGCAGATCGCCCGCCGGTCGCGGGCGATCGCGGTGCAGAGCGCCGCGGCCGGGATGGGTCTCGCGGTGCTCGGCATGCTCGCCGCCGCGGCCGGTCTGTTGCCGCCGGTGGCCGGTGCCGTCCTCCAGGAGGTCATCGACGTCGCGGTGATCCTGAACGCGCTGCGGGCGCTGGGCCCCGGGATCGGTCGGCGGCCGGGCTGAAGTGGCAACAACCTGCCAGCCGGCTGGACCGGCCGCATCGCCTAGTATGACTATTAGTCATATTCATTGATGGGGGCCGAGCGCTCCCGGATCGGAGAACACATGATCGAGCAGAAGGCGTTCCGGGTGGAGGTCGCGGTCGACGCTCCCCGGGATGCCGTCTGGACCGCGCTGACCGACCCGGTCGAGATCCACCGCTGGCACGGCTGGGACTACAAGGGCCTGACCCACGAGATCGAGGAGATCTACCTCGACAACGCCCGCCACCTGCGCCGGGATCGGATCGAACTGACCGGCGGTGCGGGCCACGCCATCGAACTGGCGGACCGGGGCACCCAGACCGTCGTCCGGGCCGTGCTGGGCCGCCTGCCACCGGTCCCTGACGACCGCTACGACGTGATCGAGGAGGGCTGGCGGGCCTTCCTGCAGCAACTGCGCTACTACCTCGCCGCCCACCCCGGGGTGGACCGGCGCACCATCCACCTCGCCGGCACCGCCGTGCCCGCCGCGGTGGCCACCGCGCTCGCCGGCAAGCTGCCCGGCCGGCCCTGGCACGCCTCCCGCTACCAGCGGGGCCTGGTCACCACCCGGTTCGGCGGGGCGCTGGCGCTGCTGGCCGCCGAGATCCCGCTCTCCGCCGGGTGGCCCGGCCAGCTCTCCGTGACGGTCAACACCTACGGGCTTCCCGCGGCCGAGTTCGCCGCCGCCGAACGGGACCTGACCCGCTGGTGGCACGGGCTGGTGCCGGACGGCGAGATCACCACCTGAACCGACCACCCACTGATCGAGAAACTTTCGCCGCCAACCCGCCGGGTTGCCGTCCGATCACCGGCGAACCCGGGGATCATGGAGACCCCGATGCGGGACCGGAAGGTCGGGCTTCTGCCAGGAGGAAGGTTGGGCTTCCTCCTGGAGGGGCAGGAGAGGGTGGTCATCCGGTCAGGGAGGTGCGGTACGTGCTCGGTGGGCAGACGGCAGGCAGGTCCGTCCCGGTCGGGGCGACCGTCGACGGGTATCCGCCGATCGCCGACCACGGGCTGATCGGCGACGGCGGAACGGCCGCGCTGGTCGGCACCGACGGCACGATCCGGTGGCTGTGCCTGCCCCGGTTCGACGGGCCGGCGCTCTTCGCCGCCCTGCTCGACGCCGAACGCGGCGGGCAGTGGCTGCTGCGACCGGCCGGCCTGCGCGAGGTCGCGCAGCACTACCTGCCGGGCACCGCCGTACTCGCCACCGACCTGCACGCCGACGCCGGCGTCGTACGCGTCATCGACGCCATGATCGTCGACGGACCGCTCGACTCGGGTCGGGAATCGGGGACCGGCGAGCTGGTCCGCCTGGTCACGGTGGTGCACGGCGAGGTCGACCTGCGGATTGGGCTGACCGGCCGCCAGGGCACCGCCCGACTGCACACCACCGGCCCGGTCGACGGACTGACCGGCGCGAGCCGGGGTCCGCTGCAGGTGGACGGCCGGACGGCGCTCGACGCGACGATCCGGCTGCGGGCCGGCGACCGGCTCGGACTGGTGCTGCGCTGGGGTGCCGGGCCGACCCGGCTGCAGACCGTCGACGACGTCGTCGACGCGTTGGAGCGGACCACGGCCGCCTGGCGGGAGTGGAGCGACCGGCTCGACTTCCACGGCCCCCGGGCGGAACTCGTCCGCCGCAGCGCCATCACGTTGAAGCTCTGCGACCACCACGCCAGCGGCGCGCTGGTCGCCGCCCCCACCTCCTCGCTGCCCGAGGCGATCGGCGGGGAACGCAACTGGGACTACCGCTTCACCTGGGTCCGGGACGCCGCCTACACCGTGTACGCGCTGCGCCGCATCGGCATGGTCGCCGAATCGGACGCGTTCCTCTCCTGGGTGCTGCGGGCCTGCGTCCGGGACGGGCAGCCGAGGGTGCTCTACACCCTCGACGGCACGCCACCGGCACCCGAACGGATCGACCCGGAGCTCGCCGGCTACCGGCGCTCGGCGCCGGTCCGGTGGGGCAACGCCGCCGCCGACCAGATCCAGCACGACGTCTACGGCGAGATCCTGGACTGCGCGTACCAGTGGGCCCGGGCCGGCAACCAGATCGACGACCTGCGCTGGGCGAGCCTGACCACGCTCGGCGAAGCCGCCGAGCTCAACTGGCGGACGCCCGACCACGGAATCTGGGAGATCCGCGAGGCGGGGCGGCCGTTCACCTACTCGGTGGCGATGTGCCAGGTGGCCGTCGACCGGCTGGCCCGGCTGGCCGGCATGCGCGGCCGGGCGGCCGAGGCGGGTCGGTGGCGACGGCTGGCGGAGACCATCCGGGGCGCCCTGTTGGCGGAGGCCTGGGACCCGGCCGCCGGCCACCTCACCGAGCACCTCGGGCAGCCCGGGACGGTGGACGCCGGCCTGCTCGCGCTGCCGCTGCGCCGGGTGATCGAGGCCAGCGACCCGCGGATGGTGGCCACGGTCGAGGCGGTGCACCACCGGCTCGGCGCCGGTGGCGACCTGCTCTACCGCTACCTGCCCGACGAGTCGCCCGACGGACTCGCCGGCCACGAGGGCGCCTTCCTGCTCTGCTCGTTCTGGTGGGTGGACAACCTGGTGCTCAGCGGCCGCCGGGAGCGGGCCGAGGAACTGTTCGACCGGCTCTGCGACCGGGCCAACCACGTCGGGCTGCTCCCGGAGCAGATCGACCCGGGGACCGGGGCATTCCTGGGAAACTTCCCGCAGGCATTCAGCCACATCGGTCTGATCAGCAGCGCCGTCAACCTCGCCCGGGCCCGGGGCGGGGAACCGGAGAGGACACCGCGATGACCACCACCACCGCCACCGTGATCGTGCTGGGCGCGACCGGCGACCTGACCAGCCGCTACCTGCTGCCCGGACTGGCCCAACTGCTGGAGCTCGGCACCCCCGCCGGCGGCCTGCGCCTGGTCGGGGTGGCCCGCGACGAACTGGACGAGGCCGGCTTCCGGACCCACGTCCGGGCGGCGCTGAGGGAGCGCGCCGGACAGGTGGCCGAGGCGGCCCGTGACCGGCTCGCCGACGACGCCCACTACCTCACCGGCGACGTGACCGACCCGAAGGTCATCGCCTCGGCGCTGCGGCTCGCCGGTGACCTCGGCACCGGCCCGGACGACCCGGTGGTGCTCTACCTGGCCCTGCCGCACGTGCTCTTCCCCGACGTCATCGGCGCCCTGCAGTGCTGCGAGATACCCGCCGGCCTGCGGATCGTGGTGGAGAAGCCGTTCGGCTCCGACCTGGCCGGCGCCCAGCGGCTCAACGCGGCGCTGGGCCGGGTGTTCCGGGAGAACCGGATCTTCCGCGTCGACCACTTCCTGGCCAAGCAGACGGTATTGAACCTGATCGGCCTGCGATTCGCCAACCGGATCCTGGAACCGTTGTGGAGCAACTCGCACATCGCCGCCGTCGACATCGTCTTCGACGAGACGGTCGACGCGCAGACCCGGGCCAGCTACTACGACCGGGCCGGTGCGCTGCGCGACATGGTGCAGAACCACCTGCTACAGCTGCTCACCCTGGTCGCCATGGAACCGCCGCTCACCACCCAGCCCACCGACCTGGCCCGGCGCAAGGTCGACGTGCTGCGGGCGGTCCGGCCGCTGAGCCCGACGGACGTCGCGGCCCGCACCGTCCGGGGCCGCTACACCGCCGGCACGGTGCACGGTCGCGACGGCGAGCGGCCGGTCGCCGGCTATGCCGAGGCGCCCGGCGTCGACCCGGCCCGGCAGACCGAGACGTACGCCGAGATCACCCTCTTCCTGGACAACTGGCGCTGGTCCGGGGTGCCGTTCCGGTTGCGGACCGGGAAGGCGCTGGCCCGCGACCGGCGCGAGATCATCATCCGGTTCGCCGACGTCCCGCACCCGGTCTTCGCGGACCGGGGCGAATGCAACGAACTGCGGCTGCAGCTCGACCCGGACCGGATGTCGCTGAAGCTGAACGTGAACGGGATCGGCGACCCGTTCGACCTGGACCCGGTCGAGCTGGACGCCGAGCTCGCCACCCAGGCCCCCAGCCCGTACGGGCAGCTGCTGCTGGCCATCATCGAGGGCGACACCCGGCTCTCCGCGCAGGCCGAGGAGGCCGAGGAGAGCTGGCGGATCGTGGAGCCGGTGCTGGCCGCCTGGCGGGACGGCGCCGTGCCGCTGCTCGACTATCCGGCCGGCTCGGCCGGTCCGGCCGGTGCCGTCGACCGGGTTTAGCGATGATCCGCCTCGACGCGGTCCGGCACCGGTGGCGCGGCCTGCCGCTGGCCATCGCGTTCATCGCGCTGGTCTGGGCGATCGACGTGGCGGCGCAGGCCCGTGCCGTACTCATCGGTTTCCTCGCGCTGGCGCCGCTGCTGGCGGCGGCCGTGGAGCGGGCCCGGCGGACCGCGCTGGTGGCCGCGCTGGCCGCCCTGGCCGCGCTCAGTTCGGGGCTCTTCGGCGCCCGGTTCGGCAGCCTGGACCATCTGCTGCGGGTCGCCGTGGTGATCGCGGTCGGGGTGGTTTCGATCTACGTGGCCCGGGCCCGTGGGCTGCGGGAGGAGCGGTTGCGGCGGGTCACCGAGATCGCCCGGGTCACCCAGCAGGCGGTGCTGCGGGAGGTGCCGGAGCAGGTCGGCGGGGTGGCGCTGGCGGCCCGGTACGTCTCGGCGTACGAGGCGGCCCAGGTCGGCGGGGACCTGTACGAGGTGGTCGACTCGCCGTACGGCGTCCGGATGATCGTCGGGGACGTCTGCGGTAAGGGTCTGGAGGCGGTGCGGCTGGCGACGACGGTGATGGGGGCGTTCCGGCAGTCCGCGTTCGTCCGGCCGGACCTGCTCACCGTCGCCGAGGACCTGGACCTGGCCGTCGAACGCGACCTCGGCATCGCCGGCCGGCCCGGCTTCGTCACCGCCGTGCTCGTCGAGTTCGGCGTCGGCACCGACCGCGACCGGATGCGGATCGCGAACTGCGGCCACCCGGCGCCGCTGCGGCGACCGGCCGGCGGCGAGGTGGAGGCGCTCGAACCGGCGTTGACCACCCCGCCGCTGGGGCTGTCCCGGGGCGCCCGGCCGGCCCTGGTCGAGTACGACTGGCGGCCGGGGGACCGGCTGCTGCTCTACACCGACGGCCTGGTCGAGGCGCGGGACGGCACCGGGAACGTGCTGCCGATCGCGGCCATCCAGTCCCGCCTCGCCGTGCCGGACCGGCAGCAGAGCCTGGACGACATCCTCGACCGGCTGCTCGGTCACGTCGGCGGCCGGCCGCAGGACGACATCGCCCTGCTGCTCGCCGAGCACCGGCCGGCCGATCCACCGGGCTGAGTTCGCCGCCGGTCCGCGGCGAAGCCGTGACCGGAGACGGATTCAATTTATGGATGTCCATGCCGGGGCAGCGCCGACCGGCCCGGGGCGGTAGCATCTTGCCAGCCGATGCTGGGCGTTCCCCCGTGCGACCCAGCATCGGCCCTTCCGGACCGGCCGGGCTCCCGCCGGTCGGTAGCGGCCGGTCAGTCCTGGCCGGTCACCTTCGGTCGTCCCGGCACCCGCTCGACGTCCATCGTCAGGGTCCGCCCGTCCGCGGCGTTCGCGGTGTAGACCACCGTCACCACCACCGGCGCGGTGGCGACCAGCTCCAGGAAGCCGACCGTCAGCGGCAGTGGCTGCGGGGGCGGGCTGCCGTAGAGCAGCTCGCCGATCCGGTAGCAGTCGTCCAGGGTGGCGGTGTCCGGCGGCAGGGTGATCTCGTCCTTGGCCCAGATCCGCGAGAACTCCGGCTCCCGGCCGATCACGGTGTCCTTCACCACCAGCGGCAGCAGGTACTTGCGGACGCGTACCGGCCGGTTGTTGGGGTTGTGGATGTTGATCTCGGTGGCGTACTCGCCCGGCCGGAGCACGGTGCGCACCGGCTCGGCCTCCTGCTGTACGCCGCAGACGAACTTCACGCTGTAGGTGGTCAGCTCGCGGGGCTCGTCGGCGGGCGCGAAGGCCAGTCCATGGTCGACCCGGTTGACGGCGATCAGGGTGGTCGCCCCGGTGGCCGGGTCGATCCGGTAGAACCCGCCGTCGGCCTGGAAGGTCGCGTACAGGCTGCCGTCGGCCGGGTCGTACGCCAGCCCGCCGGTGTCACCGATCGGTACGCCGGTCACCCCGATCACCGAGTAGCTCCCGGTCGTCACGTCCAGCCGGCCGAGGCTGTCGGTGGGCCGGTCGATGCCGAAGACGACGTCGCCGGCCCGGGTCAGCCCGTTGAGATCGCGGGGCTGGCCGTTGGGTGGGCCGATCACCGTCGCGGCGCCGGTCGCGGTGTCGATCGTGAAGGTGGTCGCGGCCCCCGCGTCGCCCTGGTCGACGCCGACCAGCCGCCCGGTGGAGTCGAAGGTGAGGCCGCCCTCGAAGATGAAACCGATGCCGAGCGGCCCGACCGCGGTGGCCGCGCCGGTCGTCACGTCGATCGTGTAGAGCTGGGCCGCCGAGGTCAGGCTGATGCCGTACAGGATGCCGCTGTCGCTGAAGGCGAGCGCGCCGATCGAGACCTCGACCGGGCCGTGCGGGCCGATCAGGGCCGCGGTGCCGCTGGCCGTGTCGATCAGGTAGAGGTTGGCGCCGTCGGTGCCGTACAGCCCACCGGGCACGATCGCGGTCGGCCGGGCGGCCGGCACCGGCAGCCCTCGGCGGCCGGCCAGCAACCGGCGGTACGGCTCGCCGAACCGCTCCGCCTCGGCGGCGGGGACGCCCTCCCCGCTGGTCGGCGCGATGGTCAGGGCGGCCGGTTCGTTGTCGTACTTGCTCATGCCAGGTCCTCCAAGCTCACACCCCCGCCCAACCGAGTGGGCGCCGGTGGGATGCTTGGTCACAAGCGCCAAGCCGACAGTTGGCACAGGCGGGCAACGTCGACCCGGCCGCGCACGGCCGGGGGGTCGGGCGTCGCGGTCAGTCGAAGAAGCGGGCCAGGTGGCTGGCCTCGGGCGCCGGGTCGTCCGGGCCCAGCGGCGTGAGGTCGGCGAAGATCGACGCCCCGTCACAACCGGCGTGCAGCGGATACCACCGGGGCGTCCCGGGCGGCCGCTGGCAGATGCCCTTGATGGTCTGGACGTCCAGCAGCCGGACGTGGGTCGGGTCGGCGACCGCGTTGACGTGCCCCCACCACGGGCTCATCACGTGCAGCACGCCGCCCGGCCGCAGCACCCGGTGGCACTCGTCGACCAGGACCAGGAAGTCGATCAGGTGTTCCAGGATGTGCACCGTGAAGATCACGTCGACCGAGTCGTCGGCGATCGGCAGCGACCGGGACAGGTCGGCCACCGCGTCCACCCCCGGCGCCAGCCGCAGGTCCAGGCCGAGGTTGTCCGGGTACTGCTTGGCCGGGCCGCAGCCCAGGTCGAGCACGACCGGGGCCAGCCCGCCGACCCGGACCCGCGCCCAGACCGCGAGCACCCCGTCGAGCTGCCCGACCAGTTGCCGTACCAGGCGCAGGTCGGCCGGGTCGGCGACCTCGCCGGTCAGGTGCGCCACCCCCCGGTCGAACCGGACCTCGACGGCCAGCCGGCCCAGCCGGTCGTCGTGTTTGGCGAGGTCGGCGTACGCCCCGGTCAGGAAGTCGTCCCGCGCCCGGAGCCGGTCACCGGACAGGGCCGTGGGTGCCAACGCGACCATGGGTCACCTCCGGGTGCCGGGCTACCCGGTTCGGGGGTGGTTATTCCTGGCCGCCGAGCGTGGCGTCAGCGGGCGCGGCGTCAACGGGGCAGTGGGCGGCGGGCGGTGCGGCCCACGGCCCGTACCCGCTGCCGGGGCGCCGGCGCGGCCAACGGTCGTTTCAGGTGGTAGCGGTGCAGCTCACTGCTGCCCTGCTGGGTGAAGTCCTCGGTCACCGAGACCAGCTCCCAACCCTGCGCGCCGGCCAGGTTGAGATGGGCCAGGGCGGTGTCCCCGTTCGGCGTCACGTCGAGCACCACGCCATCCGGCCCGTACCAGGTGAAGGTCAGTTCCCACCCGGAGTCCTCAAGTCGCGGCTGCCGTCGCCGTACCAGCAGGGCGTACTCCCAGTTCACCATGGACATATTGTGGTCCGGCGATCGGCTGTGCGCACCCCACGTCAGTCCTCGCGGACCGTGCCGGCGTCGACCCGCAGCCGCCGGGTGGTGCGCACCGTGTCGAGCATCCGCCGGTCGTGGGTGACCAGCAGCAGGGTGCCCGGGTAGCCGGCCAGCGCCGACTCCAACTGCTCGATCGCCGGCAGGTCCAGGTGGTTGGTCGGCTCGTCGAGCACCAGCAGGTTGACCCCCCGACCCTGCAGCAGGGCGAGCGCCGCCCGGGTCCGCTCGCCGGGGGAGAGGGTCGCGGCCGGGCGCAGCACGTGCCCCGCGCGGAGGCCGAACTTCGCCAGCAGCGTCCGGGCGTCCGCCGGAGAGAGAAGATCCGCGACCGCCACCCGGAACGCGTCCAGCAGCGGCTGGTCGCCGAGGAACAACCCACGGGCCTGGTCGATCTCGCCGACCACCACCCCGGGGCCGAGTGACGCGTGCCCGGCGGCCAGCGGCAGCCGGCCGAGCAGGGCCGCCAGCAGCGTCGACTTGCCGGCCCCGTTGGCGCCGGTGATGGCGACCCGGTCACCCCAGCCGATCTGCAGGTCGAGCGGCCCGAGGGTGAAGGCCGCCCGGCGTACGACGGCGCCGCGCAGCGCCGCGACGACGGCCCCGGCGCGCGGCGCGGCGGCGATCTCCATCCGCAGCTCCCACTCCTTGCGCGGCTCCTCGACCACCTCCAGCCGCTCGATCAGCCGTTCGGTCTGCCGGGCCTTGGCGGCCTGCTTCTCGGTCGACTCGGACCGGAACTTCCGGCCGATCTTGTCGTTGTCGGTGGCCTTGCGCCGCGCGTTCTTGACCCCCTTCTCCATCCAGGCCCGCTGGGTCCGGGCCCGGGTCTCCAGCGCGGCGCGGGTGTCGGCGTACTCCTCGTAGTCGGCCCGGGCGTGCCGGCGGGCCACCTCCCGCTCCTCCAGGTAGGCGGCGTAACCCCCGCCGTACTGGCGGACCTGCTGCTGGGCCAGGTCCAGCTCGACGATCCGGGTGACCGTGCGGGTCAGGAACTCCCGGTCGTGGCTGACCAGCACCGTGCCAGCCCGCAGCCCGCCGACGAACTCCTCCAGCCGCTGGAGCCCGGCCAGGTCGAGATCGTTCGTGGGCTCGTCGAGCAGGAAGATGTCGTAGCGGCTGAGCAGCAACGACGCCATCGCCGCGCGGGCCGCCTGCCCGCCGGAGAGGTCGGTCATCGGCCGGTCCAGGTCGACCGCGAGGCCCAGGTCGGCGGCCACCTGCCCGGCCCGTTCGGACAGGTCGGCGCCGCCGAGCCCGAGCCAGCGGTCCAACGCCACCGAGTACGCCTCGTCGGCGCCGGCCCGGCCCACCGACAGCGCCTCGGTCGCGGCGTCCAACGCCGCCTGGGCGGCCGCCACCCCGGTCCGCCGCTCCAGGAACGCCGAGATCGTCTCCCCGGCCCGCCGGTCCGGCTCCTGCGGCAGGTAGCCGACCGTCGCGGTGGGCGGGGTCAGCGTCACCGAGCCCTCCTCGGCGGGCTGGCTGCCGGCCAGCGTGCGCAGCAGGGTCGACTTGCCGGCGCCGTTCCCGCCGACCAGCCCGACCACGTCGCCGGGCGCGACGACCAGCTCCAGCCCGGTGAAGAGGACGCGGTCACCGTGGCCGGCGGCGAGTCCCTTGGCGATCATCGTGGCGGTCATGAGGAGGCGATGGTATCCGGTCGGCCCGACCAGCACGGTCGGGCCGGGCGGGGCAGACTGGGCGGGTGGGAACGACTCTCGCGATCGACTGCGGTGGTGGTGGGATCAAGGCGTCGGTGCTGGACGAGGCCGGCACGATGCGGGCTCGGCCGCTGCGGGTGCCGACGCCGTATCCATTCCCGCCGGCGCTGTTCGTCAAGACCCTGGTGGAACTCGGGGGACAACTCCCGACGGCCGACCGGGTCACGGTCGGCATGCCGGGCATGCTGCGGCACGGGGTGGTGGTGGCGACCCCGCACTACGTCACCCGCAGCGGTCCACGTACCCGGGTCGACCCCGACCTGGTCACCCAGTGGACGGGCTTCGACGCCTGCAGCGCGCTGAGCACGGCGTTCGGGCTGCCGGCGCTGGTGCTCAACGACGCCGAGGTGCACGGCGCAGGCGTGGTGGCCGGCACCGGGCTGGAGCTGGTGTTGACGCTCGGCACCGGGCTGGGCTGTGCCGTGTTCGACGGTGGGCGGTTGGCCCCGCACCTGGAGCTGTCCCAGGCGCCGGTGCGATGGCGGATGAGCTACGACACCTATGTCGGCGAGCACGAGCGGCGCCGCCTCGGTGATGGCTTCTGGTCCCGGCGGGTGCGGGGCGTGGTGGAGGGTCTGCGGCCGGTCTTCCTCTGGGACCGGCTCTACCTGGGCGGTGGCAACGCGCGGCTGCTCCGGCCAGAGCAACTCGCCCGGATGGGCGACGACGTGGTGGTGGTGCCGAACACGGCGGGCATCGTGGGTGGCGTCCGAGCGTGGGCAATGGGCGCCGCCTGAGTGCCGGTCCGCAGCCCCTTGAGGAAGGCCAGCCAGGCTGGCCGGGCGAATGCCAGCACCGGTCCTTCGCGGTCCTTGCTGTCCCGTAACTGCACGAGGCCGGGTAGCTCGTCGGCGACTTCGACGCAGTTGTCCGCTCCGCCACTACGGGCGCTCTTCCGCCAGCTGGCCGCAGTCGGTTCCATGGGCCTGATCAACCTCTCGGAGTCTTGCTCGCCGCCACCAGTAGGCATCTCGTCTCGTCCGGGTCAAGGGCGCTCGACGCGAGCCTGTCGAAGGCGGCTCTGAATCTCTGCGTCTCTGACTCGCTCTCGATGTAGTGTGCCACTTCATATGATTCGAGATAAACCAGCGGTGGGTCCGGATCGAGCCCGAGGATGACGAATCCGTTGCCGACGGAGGCCGACGCCGCGCCGGCCGTCCATGGAAGGATCTGGATGGTCACGTTGGGCTCGTCGGCAAGTTCGACCAGGTGAGCAAGCTGTTCCTGGGTGATGTCGGCGCTTCCCATCTGCCTGTGTAGGACGCCCTCGTCAAGGACCGCGTGAATGGCGGGTGCGGATTTCCCGTCGGTTATCAGCTGCTGTCGGGCGATTCGCAGGCGGACCCGCCGCTCCAGTTCATCGCCCTCGCGTCCGCCGGCCGATATGACCGCCCGTGCATACTCGGGGGTCTGGAGAAGGCCGGGCACGAAAAGACTGTAGGTGTGCAGCGAGGTGGCTGTCGCCTCCAAGCCGACGTAGGTGCGTAGCCAGTCGGGAACCGAGCTGCCCTCACCGAAGATGGACGTGCTCCACCCTCGCCGGGCGGCCTCCTTGGCGAGTCTCTCCAATTCCTCGCGCTTCTCCGCCGAGGCGCCGTAGAGGGTCATCAAGGCGCGCATTGTATGAATCTTTGGGGCAGAATGCCCGTTTTCGAACCTGGAGAGCGACGACTTGGTCACCTCCGCCTGCTCCGCGGCCGCCTCAAGGGTCAGACCCTTCTGCTCACGGAGAGAGCGCAACTCCGTGGCGATGCGGCGTTTGAGGGCCACCGGCGGTCGGGTCATGGCAGACAGTCTGACATGGTCCGGCACGGCCTAATGCAGGGGACACGCCTGCCTGACGAGCAAAGTAGGAACTCCCAAACTGGTACTTTCGTGGTAACTCTGCGTTGCGCGCGGCCGGTGCCGTCGTGCCGGCTGCTCGCCGGCGCCGTGACGTGTCATCAGCGACGGCCGCTCCGGGTGCCGGACCGGATTGAACCCGGGCCGCTAATCGATACCGAATCGTCGCTTCGGGTATTCCGTGGAAGTCCAATCAAATTGATGTCCGAAAATGGTGATTGGCGGTCCTGGCTCCGCGCCGCGCGGTCCGGGACCGAGGGGTGCCGCCGGTCCGCGACGGTGTTGCGCCCCCACTATATCAGAACTACCAGTTTGAGAATCCCGAAAAAGCCGGTCTCCGGTGACCGAGTCGCCTTGGCTGCAGTGGTCCGCCCGTGTTTGTGCTTAGAGGAACGAGTCGGGGGCGCGAGAGATACTGTGATCTACGTCATACCGTTACTTGTGCCAGCCTCCGTGACAGGGGTGGAAGTTGCTGTTTGTATTTCCCACTATGGAACGAAGTTGACCCGAGCGCCTCTTGCCGGGTGACGAGCACCCGGCGGGACCGACGGCCATCCGGGCCGACGGCCTCGCCCGGGTGGGACCGGGATCGACCGCGGGCTCGGCGGGCGGCAATCGCGACGATCTGGGGGCATTGATGAGCGGCAACATCCCTGCGACCGAGCAAGCAGCAGTGGGCGAGTCCGGCGTTCCTGAGTGCGAGATCGTCATCCTCACCGACCGCCTCCGAACCGGGCTTGGTGTCGGTGGCGCCGAGAACGGGCGTGAGGACCGGTATCTCTATGGCGAGTTTCAGGGGAGCGACTTCCGGGCGGGAGTGCCGTCCGCCGCGACCCTGCTCTTTACCGGCCCCGCGCTCACGGCGACGATTCTGCACCTCATGCGGGGGGGCGTAGACGTTTTCGGGCCCGCCTGGGCGCGTCTGATGTCCGAAGCGTTCGTGGATTCGATGTCCATGCCAGAGGGCACGGACGGCTCGTGCCCGGGAGACCTGCCCATCGGCCAGTATCTGTGAGTCGAGTCCGCGACGGCGCTACCCGTACCTCGGATGGTCGGGCCGGTACCCGATCGGAGGAAGAATGAGAGACCGACAGCCGCTCCGGACCTGCCGGGTCCTACGGCGTGATCTCACGCGGCTGGCCGCAGCCGGTCCGGAACGCCGGTCAGGTCCCTAGCGATGTCGCCGTCTTCCGCGGTTATGCACGTGACCATCGACGCCATCGAGAAGATGCGGGCGGACCTGTCCGAGGCTGGAGATCGGGAGCACGGCACCGACGACTGCGGTTTGGCGTCGGCCATGGCCGTACACCGGCTGGCCACCATCCTGCAAGAAACCCACGCCTGGAGTCCGGCCATGTCCAGCCGAATTCGAGGCTTCACCGACGATCCGGCGCTACGCCGACTGGTGGACCGATTGCTCCGCGGTGACGAGGACGCTGACTTCCGGCTCCGGGAGTACGTTGCGCGCCGGCTGTCGGCGCCGGTCTCTCCGCGCTACCGCACCAGGATCGAAGCGGGCCTGGCGAGGATCGAGGAGCGGATGTGGGACGACGGATAGAGAGGCCCCCCGGAATGGATTTCCGGAGGGCCTCCCTATCCCTCGGTTCAGCCGCGGCGATGTGCCCCCCCGTCGCGGCCGACCCCCGCACCCACCGGCACCCGGGCGCGCGCTACCCCGGTCCGCGCGAACACCGGGCCCCGGTTTCTTCTGGATGCGTCCTGTAATGCATGGACACCCGCTTGGAACTGCTCTTTCACTCCATCCACGTGACCCTGCCGGTAGCCGCTGCGGTAGCCGAGCAGGCCGTGCATGCGGCCCGCGGCGTAGGCCGACGAGCCGGTCAGGGCCAACAGGAAAGCGAGGAAGAACGTGGACACGGGCAGACCTCCATTCGAGACGAGCTCAGACGTTCGGCCTCAGCGGAGCCGGGCAGGAGTAACCTTAAAATAGAACTCCCAATTTGGGAAGCACCTCTGTGTCCACAGTCTCAAGCCGACGGGACCGCGTGCGCGGTGGCGTCCTGTCGCGTTCTGTGGCACTCCGGGCCAGGCCCTGGAAGAGTCGCCTGACCGCCGTTGTTGTGGAAGCGTCGGTTGGGGACGGTTTCGACAGGAGGAGGGACCTGATGGATCTTCTGGCCGAATACCGGCGGGCGGTCATGTTCTTCGAGGCCGGCGACCCCGGTGGCGCGGTGCGGCTGCTGGAGCCCATCGTCGAGGCCGAGCCGGACAACTCCTCCGTACGGCAGTTGTTGGCCCGGGCCTATTTCCAGTCGGCCCAGCTCGGGCGGGCCGAGGAGCAGCTACGGGCGCTGGTGGACCGCGATCCGAGCGACCACTACGCCCACCACGTGCTGGGTCGGACCCTGGAGCGGCTCAACCGGCCGTCCGACGCGCTGCGGTACCTGCGCATCGCGGCCGCGATGCGGGCGGAGAATGACGACTACCTGACGGCACTGCGCCGGGTCGAGTCCCGGGTCAACGGGCAGCGGTGAGGCGAGGGTGAAGCTGAAGCTCGACCTGCACGACATCTACAACCGGGGCCACGACATCGACCGGGCGCTACGCGGCATCATCGACGAGGCGGTGGCGAAGAGGGCCACCCTGGTGGAGATCATCCCCGGGAAGGGTTCCGGTCAGCTCAAGAAGCGGGTGCTCCGGTTCCTGGACCAGAAGGAGATCAAGCAGCTCTACCACCGGGTGGAGAAGGACTCGAAGAACTTCGGTCGCCTCTTCATCCACTTCAGGCACAGGTAGCGCCAAGCCGCCTGGTGGTTCGGCGTGAGTGACCCACCGTGAGTCCCGCGATCCTGTCAGCGAGCCTTTACCGTCAGTTTCGTGACGGCCATGGATGACGGGGCCCCGAGTTGGGCGACGCTGGTCTGGACGGCTCGGCGGATCCTGGCCCAGCACCGGGAACCACCGGTCGACGGGCGACTGACCGGCCGGTGTGCCCAGTGCCGGCCGGATGGCTGCAACCAGGTGGACTGGGCCGACCGGGTCCTGGCGCGGCTGACGGACGGTGCGGCGCAGTGAGGCCGGCGCACCCGTCCCCCACCCAGGTCCGTAACCGCCTGATTCTGGCGGCCCGGTACATCGTCGCTGAGCACCGGCCGACCGTCGACGGGAGCTGTCCGGTCTGCCGGTTCGCCGGATGCCAGGCGCTGCTGACCGCGCAGGCGTACCTGGACTCGGTCGGCGCCCCACCGGCCCGGGGGGCGGACATCCGCCTCAGGTGATCGACGCATTGACACGCCTGAAACGCGCTGTCAATATCGCGTTAGCCCGTGGGAGCGCTTCCATTCGCGCTGCCCGGCACACCCGGCACGTGTCCTCCATTGAAAGGACTTCCGTGTTCCCACTACGCACCATGCTTCCGTTCCCACCAACCACGACACTCTCCCGGCGGGCGGTCCCGCTCGCCGTTGTGACCGCGGCGGCGCTGGCCGCCACGGTCGGCCTGACCGGCGGCGCCGCCCACGGGCAGGAGCCGGAAGCTCCGGAGCAGATCGTCAACGGCGGCTTCGACGACGGCCACGCCCCCTGGTGGGGCACCCCCAACCTGACCCTGGACTCCAGCAGCGGCCAGCTCTGCGCCGACGTGCCCGCCGGCACGGTGAACCCCTGGGACGCCATCATCGGGCAGGACAACATCCCGCTGGTCGCCGGCGAGACGTACGAGTTCCGGTTCTTCGGCAGCGCCAGCCCGGCCCGGGTCGGCAAGGCCCTGATCCAGCTTCCGGTCGACCCGTACACCCAGTACCTGGCCGCCAACCCGGAGCTGAGCGTCTCCGGCAACGACTACCGCTACACCTTCACCTCCCCGGTGGACCTGCCCAACGCACAGGTCGCCTTCCAGATCGGCGGCAGCGCCACCGCCTGGACGATCTGCCTGGACAACGTCTCCCTGCGCGGCGGGGCCGAGCCCGAGCAGTACGTTCCCGACACCGGCCCGCGGGTCCGGGTCAACCAGGTCGGCTACCTGCCCAAGGGCCCGAAGAACGCCACCGTGGTCACCGAGGCCACCACCGCCCTGCCGTGGCAGCTCAAGGACCGCAACGGCAAGGTGGTACGCCACGGCCGGACCAAGCCGCGCGGGGTGGACGCCTCGTCCGGGCAGAACGTGCACACGGTCGAGTTCGGCTCGTACACCCGGTCCGGGACCGGCTACACGCTGGTCGCCGACGGCGAGACCAGCCGGCCGTTCGACATCGGATCGGACTTCTACGAGAAGCTCCGCACCGACGCGCTGAAGTTCTACTACACCCAGCGCAGTGGGGTGGAGATTCGCGACGACCTGCGCCCCGGCTACGGCCGCCCGGCCGGCCACGTCGGCGTCGCGCCGAACCAGGGCGACACCGAGGTACCGTGCCAGCCCGGCGTCTGCGACTACACCCTGGACGTCTCCGGCGGCTGGTACGACGCCGGTGACCACGGCAAGTACGTCGTCAACGGCGGCATCTCGGTGCACCAGCTGATGAGCGAGTACGAGCGCTCCTGGCTGGCCCGCACCGGCGAGCCCTGGAAGCTGTGGGACCGGACCCTGAACCTGCCGGAGAGCGGCAACAAGGTCCCGGACATCCTCGACGAGGCCCGCTGGCAGCAGGAGTTCATGCTCAAGATGCAGGTGCCGGCCGGCGAGGAGCTGGCCGGAATGGCCCACCACAAGATCCACGACGAGTCGTGGACCGGGCTGCCGCTGCTGCCGCACCTGGACGACAAGCGGCGCGAGCTGCACCCGCCGTCCACCGCCGCCACCCTGAACCTGGCCGCCACGGCCGCCCAGGCGGCACGGGTCTACCGGCCGTACGACCGGCACTTCGCCGCCCGCAACCTGGCGGCGGCGAAGCGGGCCTGGGCCGCCGCGAAGGCCAACCCGGAGATCTACGCCAGCCCGAACGACGCCAACGGCGGCGGGCCGTACGACGACAGCGACGTCACCGACGAGTTCTACTGGGCCGCCGTGGAGCTCTTCATCACCACCGGTGAGAAGGAGTTCCGCGACTTCCTGCTGGCCTCGCCGCACCACACCGGCGACATCTTCACCGCCGGCGGCATGTACTGGGGCGGCACCGCGGCGCTCGGCCGGCTCGCGCTGGCCACCCTGCCGAACAAGCTGCCCCGCCACGAACGCGACAAGGTACGGGCATCGGTCGTCAAGGGCGCCGACGGGTATCTGGCGACGCTGAAGGCGCACCCGTACGGCATCCCGTACGCGCCGGCCAACAACCAGTTCGACTGGGGCTCCAACAGCGGGATCATCAACAACGCCATCGTGATCGCCACCGCCTTCGACATCACCGGCAAGGACAAGTACCGCGACGGTGTCCTGGAGACGATGGACTACATCTTCGGCCGCAACGCCCTCAACCAGTCCTACGTGACCGGCTACGGCGAGGTGGCGTCGAAGAACCAGCACAGCCGCTGGTACGCCCGGCAGCTCAATCCGGACCTGCCCAACCCGCCGGTCGGCACGCTCGCGGGCGGGCCGAACTCGGCGATCCAGGACCCGGTGGCCCAGCAGAAGCTGCAGGGCTGCGTGGCGCAGTTCTGCTACATCGACGACATCGAGTCGTGGGCGACGAACGAGCTGACCATCAACTGGAACGCTCCGCTCTCCTGGATCGCGGCGTTCATCGCCGACCAGGACAACGGCGACGCCCGGGGTCGCCTCTTCTGAGCCGAACCCCGCGTGCCGGGGTCTCCGCCCACCCGGGCGGGGACCCCGGTCCGTCAGAGCGGATAGGTCCGGGCGACCGCCACCAGCTCCGAGCTGTGCGTGCCGGCCACCCCGACCTCCGGCGGGCGGGGCCGGAAACCCGGCAGCCCGGTCAGACCGTCGCTGGCATCCATCGCCCGCAGCCGAACCTCCGCACCGAGCTGCCGGAACACCAGGGTGATCTCGACCCCCTCCGCTGGCGGGGCGTGGAAGACCACCCCGAAGCCCCACCGGCCCTCCGGCGGGTCCGGCACGGTGACCGGCTTACCGGCCACCACCGCTGCCCGCAGTTCCGCGTCGGCCGCCGCCACGTGCAGCGAGGCGAACCGGACCGGGCGCTGCGGGACCAGCCGGACGGTCAGGGTGCGCGTCCCGCCGTCGACGTTGTCGGCGACCGTCTCCACCACCGGGGCCGGCAGGGTGGCCGGCTCGGCCGGACCGGCCCGCAGCCGGGCCGTGCCGATCCCCGGGAAGTCGTCCCGGACCGACACCTCCCCGTCGACGTAGCCGGCGGTCCACGGCAGCGGGTCCGTCTCGTGGCTGAGCCAGCGGGCCGAGCCGGAGTCGGCGTCCAGCGCGTACATCAGGTGGGTCGGGGCCGGGTGTTCGGCGTCGAACCGGTCCACCGCCAGCCCCAACCCGGCGAAGAGCCCGGTGGCGAGCGCCGCCGCCAGCACTGGAACCGCTCCCAGTCGGCGGGCGCGCAGCGCGACCAGCCCGCGCTGACCGCCGGCCTCGGGATGCAGCAGATCCACCACCGGCAGCGCGGCCAGGCCGAGCAGCACCGCGAAGAGCGCCGCCGCGCCGCCCATCGCCATCCCCAACGCGGGGAAGAGCAGCACCACCGTCGGCAGCAGGATCACCAGGCCCACCGCCGCGCCGGCCGTCACCGCCAGCACGCCCCAGGGGCCGTCCGGCCGGACCGCGAGCGCGACCAGGCCGCCGACCGCGCCGCCCAGCGCCGGCAGCGTCACCAGGTACGCGCCGCCGGGCATCACCGCCGCCAGGACCAGCCCCAGCACGGCCAGCCAGCCGAACCCGGCGACCGCCAGCGCGGCCGGACCGAACCGGCGGCGGGTCAGCGCGTACCAGCCGAACAGGACGGCGGCGGCCAGCGCCAGCACGGCCAGCCGGTACCACTGCGGCCGGTACGGGTCGACCAGCTCGTGGTAGCCGGGCCGGACCGCGGTGATCCCCCACCAGAGCAGTTGGGCGCCGACCGGCGCGACCAGCACCGGCAGCAGGGCGAGGCCGAAGCCGGCGGCCAACTGCCGGCCGGTGGCCCGGCCCCGGCGGCGGGCCAGCCAACCCAGCGCGCCGACCGCGGCGAGCGCCAACCCGGCCAGCGGCCAGGTCAGCCAGCCTGGGTAGCGGACCAGGCCGCCGGGCACCGGGAAGTAGGTGGCGTCGCCGTCGACGGCCAGCCCGGCCAGGTCGACCGCCCCGAACTCGCGGGCCATCGCGAGCGTGTTGTCGCCGTGGTGTTGCAGGCTGGCCCGGTCCATCGACTCCGGGGTGTCCAGCGGGGTGTGGTAGACGGCCGCGCCGTCCAGGTAGGCCGCGTTGAGCCCGGCGAACCCCTCCGCGAGGAACGCGGTGAAGTCGGTGTCGTTGGGAAGCAGCCGGTAGATCTCCACCGCGAACGAGGTGCCGAGCGGGTGCGGCGCGGCCCGCGCGAACGCCGCCACCAGCCCGGCGTTCGCCGGCGACGTCTCGAACATGATCACCGGGCCGGTGCTGCCCCGGGCCTCCAGGTTGAGCACCACCCCGCCGTCGGCGGCCAGCGGATGGTCGGCCGCGAACGCGGCAGCGCCGCAGAGACACGCCTCCTCCGCGTCGGTGAGCACGAAGACGATGTCGTTGCGGGGGCGTGGCCCGTCCGCCAGCGCCCGCGCCACCTCCAGCACCGTCGAGGTGCCCGCGCCGTCGTCGTTGCCGCCCGGGGCGACCTGCGCGGAGTCGTAGTGCGCCACCAGGAAGACCCGGCCGGTCGGGTCGGTGCCGGGCAGCCGGGCCACCACGTTGCGGACCCGGGCCAGGGTGGCGCCGGCGGCGGCGCCGCTGAGCTGGCCGGCCTCGCTGGCGACGGTGTCCTGCACCGACGTCTCCAGGCCCAGCCCGCGCAGCACCCCCACCAGGTGCGCCCGGACCTGGTCGTTGGCCGGGTTGCCGGCGGCGTGCGGCCCGGCTCCCGCGACGGCCCGGACGTGCTGGTACGCCCGGCCGGCGCTGAACCGGTCGGCCGGGGCGTCCGGGCCGAGCGGGTCGGGCGCGCGCAGACCGGCCAGCGCCACCGCCCCCAGCACCGCCAGCGCGGCGAGCGCCGCGGCGGCGGCCAGGGCGCGGTGGCGCGGGCGGAGCAGCGCCCGGTCCGCCGGCCGTTGCAGGGATACGCGCACGGTCTGCCTCCCAGGGTGGTGGTGACGTGCAGGCCATCATCCCGCCCGCCCGACCGCCAGCCCAGCCGGCCCGTCGCCTAGCGTTAGGGCCATGTCCGCCGCCCCCGTTCCCGACCCGGCCGAGGCGCTCCGCGCGTTCGTGTCGCGGGTCGCGCCGTACGACCCCGACCCGGCCGCCCGGCCGGTCGCCACGGTCGGCATCCGCTCCGGCCACGCCACGGACCAGGTCACGCTCACCCCGTACCTGGTCGATGCGCTGGTCCGGGCGCTTGCCGGCTACCGCGACCCGGCTGATCGGGGCGGCTGCGCCGACTGCGGCGGCCGGCTGGACGACAACCTGCACTGCCCCGCCTGCGGTCGGCTGCACGGAGTGCTCGGCGAGGTGATCGCGCAGCGGGCGGCGCGGGTCCGGTCCGAGGCCGCGGCCGCCCGGTCGGAGGGGGTCGAGTGACCGGCCCGGCCCGGGCCGCGGGCATCTTGTGCGGTGCCGGCCGCTGGTACAGGATCAGCGGGTTGACCGCGACGGCGCCTGCCGGCAGCAGCCCGGCGCCGAGCTGGGTGGGGGCCCGACGTCAGGGAGGATCGGTATGACCGGCTCCTCGGTGGCGCCGCTACCGGCGTACTCGCACGGTGGCCTGGGGCGACACCCCAACCTGCCGCAGGGCGAGCGGCTGCGGGTCCTGCTGGTCGAGGACGACGAGGGGGACGCCTTCCTCGTCGGTGAGCTGCTCGCCGAGACCGACGCCGCGATCGACCTGGCGGTGGCGACCAGCCTCAACCAGGCCCGGACCCGGTTCGCCGGGGTGGACTGCGTACTGCTGGATCTGGGGTTGCCCGACGCGCAGGGGCTCGACGGGCTGCGCCAGGTGCTGGCCGCGGCCAGCGGGGCGGCCGTCTGTGTACTCACCGGCCGACAGGACGAGCACCTCGGCATCGCCGCGGTCGCGGAGGGCGCCCAGGACTACCTGGTCAAGGGCCAGGTCGACGGCGTGCTGCTGGCCCGGGCGCTGCGCTACGCGGTGGAGCGCAAGCGGGCCGACGAGAACGCCCGCCGGCTGCGCGAGGTGGAGCTGCGCCAGGCCGAGTCGGCCCGGCTGGAGCGGGGGCTGCTGCCGAAGCCGCTGATGGACACCGACCAGGTGCAGGTGCACCCGTTCTACCGGCCCGGCCGGCACGCCGCGCTGATCGGCGGCGACTTCTACGACGTGGTGCAGACCGCGCCCGGCCGGGTGGACCTGATCGTCGGGGACGTCTGCGGGCACGGCGTGGACGAGGCCGCGCTCGGGGTCGAGCTGCGGGTCGCCTGGCGGGCCCTGGTGCTGGCCCGGGTGCCCGACAACGAGGTGCTCCCGGCGCTGGAGCAGGTGCTGATGAGCGAGCGCCGGCTACGGGAGATCTTCGCGACGGTGGCGAGCGTACGGCTCGACCTGGCCGCCAACCGGGCCACGGTACGCCTCGCCGGGCATCCGCCGCCGCTGTTGCTCTCGGCCGGTAGGGTCGCGCCGGTGGCGGCCCCGGGCGGGCTGCTGCTCGGGGTGCGCCCGCGCCCCCCGGCCGCCTTCGAGCTGGAGTTCGACACTGATGACTGGTCGCTACTGATGTACACCGACGGGCTGATCGAGGGGCGGGTCGGCGACGGCGACGAGCGGCTCGACGTCTCCGGGCTGCGCGGCCTGGTCGCGGATCCGGGGAATCGGGGCGTACCGCTGCGTGACCTGCCCGGCTGGCTGGTCGGCCGGGCGGAGGAGGTCAACGGCGGGCCGCTCGCCGATGACGTGGCCATGCTGCTGGTCAGCCGGGGTGCCGGCCGATGAGGACGAACTGGAGCCTGCGGCGGCGGGTCGGCATCCTCTGCGCGGTGGTCGGCTCGATGCTCGCCCTGGTCGCGGTGGCCGAGGCGGTGGTGGCGAACGACAACCGCGACCACATCGACGCCATCCTCACCACGGCCGGCCCGCTGCGGGTCGACGCGGAGGCCCTGCTCGCCGCGCTCGTCAACCAGGAGACCGGCGTCCGCGGGTACGCGGTGACCGGCGACCAGGCCGACCTGGCGCCGTACCAGACCGGGTTGCAGCAGGAGCGCGAACTGGTCGACCGGATGACCGGTCTGCTCGACGGGGAGCCGGAGATCCAGCGGGAGCTGGCCGAGGTGGCCGACGAGGCGGCGGCCTGGCGGGTGGCGGTGGCCGAGCCGGTGATCGCGGCGGTGGCGGCGGGCGGTCCGGAGGCGGCGCAGCCGCTGCTCGACGACGCCGCCCGGCGACAGTTTGACGCGCTGCGCGGCTCCACCGACGAGCTACAGCAGTCGATCTTCGCGCTGCGCAACCAGCTCGCCGAGAACGCCCGGCAGACCGGCAACACCCTGGTGCTGCTGCTGCTCATCGCGGCCGGCGTGGTGATCGTCGCCGGGGTGGCCCTGATCACCTCACTGAACCGGCTGGTCATCGGGCCGGTGACGAACCTGGCCGGCCAGGTCCGGGCGGTGGCCGACGGCGACTACCAGCGGGAGATCGAACGGGTCGGCCCGCCGGAGCTGGCGCAGCTCGCCGGCGACGTGGACGGGATGCGGCAACGCATCGCCGCCGACCTGGCCGAGGTACGCGAGGCCCGGACCCGGATGGAGTGGGTGAACAGCCAGCTGGAGAAGCAGGCCGAGGAGCTGGTCCGGTCGAACCGGGACCTGGAGCAGTTCGCCTACGTGGCCTCGCACGACCTGCAGGAGCCGCTGCGCAAGGTGGCCAGCTTCTGCCAGCTTCTGCAGCGCCGCTACGCGGGCCAGCTCGACGAGCGCGCCGACCAGTACATCGCCTTCGCGGTGGACGGCGCACAGCGGATGCAGCGGCTCATCAACGACCTGCTGGCCTTCTCCCGGATCGGTCGACTCACCACCGGCTTCACCGACGTCGACCTGAACAAGGTAATGGGGGACGTGGCGACCCAGACCGAGGCGTCCCGGCAGTACGCCAAGGGCGAGCTGATCTGGTCGGACCTGCCGGTGGTGCGTGGCGAGGAGCCGCTGCTGACGAACCTGCTGGTCAACCTGGTCAGCAACTCGTTGAAGTTCCGCCGCCCGGACGTCGCGCCGGTGGTGCGGATCTCGGCCCGCCGGGTCGACGACGACTGGGAGATCACCTGCCAGGACAATGGCATCGGCATCGAGGCCGAGTTCGCCGACAAGATCTTCGTCATCTTCCAGCGGTTGCACTCCAAGGACGCCTACCCCGGCACCGGGATCGGCCTGGCGATCGTCAAGAAGATCGTCGAGTACCACGGCGGTCGGGTCTGGGTTGACCAGGAAACGAGCGAGGGTACGGCGATCCGATTTACCCTGCCGGTGGTGAGTGATCAGGAGCCGGCCGGCGGGGAGCAGTCGCAGCAACCGGAGAGCGAAGGCGTGAAGGAGACGGTGACATGACGGCGCCGGCCGACGGCAAGAGTCCGATCGAGGTCCTGCTGGTCGAGGACGACCCGGGCGACGTCCTGATGACCAAGGAGGCGTTCGAGGAGCACAAGCTCCGCAACCGCCTCACCGTCGTCTCCGACGGCGCCCAGGCGCTGGCCTACCTGCGCCGCGAGGGCGAGTACGCCGACGCCGAGGTCCCCGACCTGATCCTGCTCGACCTGAACCTGCCGAAGCGGGACGGCCGGCAGGTGCTCGCCGAGATCAAGAACGACGAGCAGCTCTGCCGCATCCCGGTGGTGGTGCTCACCACCTCGCAGGCCGACGAGGACATCCTGCGCAGCTACCAACTGCACGCCAACGCGTACGTCGCCAAGCCCGTCGACTTCGAGCGGTTCATCGCGGTGGTGCGCCAGATCGACGAGTTCTTCGTCAGCGTGGTGAAACTCCCGCCGCGCGGTTGATCATGATTGACGAGGTCGGGGCACTGATGCGGGAGGCGGCGGCCCGCGCCATCCTCCCCGCCTACCGACGGCTGGGCGCCGACGACGTGACCGAGAAGGCGCCCGGTGAGGTGGTGACGGTCGCCGACCGGCAGGCCGAGCGGATCCTCACCGACGGGCTGACCCGGCTGCTGCCCGACTCGCAGGTGGTCGGCGAGGAGGGGGTGGCCGACGACCCCGCCACCCTGGCCCGGCTCGACCTGCCCGGACCGGTCTGGCTCGTCGACCCGCTGGACGGCACCGCCAACTTCGCCTCCGGTCGGGAGCCGTTCGCGGTGATGGTGGCGCTGCGCCGGGACGGGGTCACCGAGGCGAGCTGGATTCTCGACCCGATGGCCGACCGGCTGACCGTGGCCCGAGCCGGCGTGGGGGCGTACGCCGATGGGGTCGAGCTGCGGGCGCCGGCCGGCGCGCCGCCGGTGGCGGCGCTGCGCGGCGTGCTGCCGACCCGGTTCCTGCCGCCGCCGGTCCGGGCCGCCGTGCAGGCCCGTGCCGCGCGCCTCGGCGAGGTGCTCGCCGGCCACCACTGCGCCGGCCGGGAGTACCCCGACATCGTCGCCGGGATCCAGCACTTCGCGCTCTTCTGGCGCACCCTGCCCTGGGACCACGCACCCGGCGCGCTGCTGGTGGGCGAGACCGGCGGGGTGGCCCGCCGGCTCGACGGCAGCCCGTACCAGCCGGCTGACGGGCGGGCCGGGCTGCTGGTCGCGGCCAATGAGGAGATCTGGCACACCGTACGCGAAACGCTTTTCTCCGGAGTGGACCCGACGGCTCCGCCCGACGGCGTGGTCGGGGGCGACGGGCCGGCCCCCGATTCGGTAGGCTGACCGGCGGTCCACGCCAGGGTGGCGTCCGAAGGGCGCCGGCGCGGGCTGCTGCCGAGAATGCGGTTGTCGCCGGAACGGGTACGGCGCGGGGGATCACGACGTTCGGCGTGGGGTCGGCGGCCGACAGAGGAGACGGCTTTACGTGCGCAAGACGGGCTTCACCCGACAGCGGGCCCTGACGCTGGTCGTCGCGCTGGTCGCCGCGTTGGCGGCACCCGCGGCCGTACCGGTCAGCCCCGTCGCCGCCGCGCCGAGTTCCCCCGGCGACGAGGGCGGCAAGAGCCTGCGTGAGGTGTTCGAGGCGGCCTCGAAGGGCCACATCGAGGCCACGAACAAACTGGAGAAATCCAAGAAGCGCCAGTCCGACCTGGGGTTGCAGCTGGAACTCATCGAGGCCCGGGTGCAGAGCCTCAGCGCCGAGCTGGGCACGGTGGCCGCCGAGTCGTACCGGCTCGGCCGGCTCACCCCGATGTCGATGCTGCTCAACAGCGCCTCCCCGGACGCGTTCCTGGAGCGGGCCGCCGGGCTGGACGTGCTCGCCCAGCGGGACGGCCGCAAGCTCCGGGAGCTGATCGAGACGCGGGACCAGGCCGACCGGGCCAAGGCCGCCATCGACAATGAGGTCAAGGAGCAGAAGAAGCAGCTCGCCGTCATCGCGAAGAAGAAGCAGGACGCCGAGCGGGCGCTGGCCACCGTCGGCGGCTCGCCGAGTGGTGGGTTCATCAACGCCAACTCGCCGCTGGCCAAGCCGGCGCCGCGCAACTCCGACGGTTCCTGGCCGAACGAGTCCTGCACCATCGACGACCCGACCACCGGCGGCTGCATCACCCCGCGGACGCTGCACGCGTACAACCAGGCCAGGGCGGCCGGTTTCAAGCGGCACACCTCCTGTCACCGCAGCGGCGGCGGCGGTGAGCATCCGAAGGGGCAGGCCTGCGACTTCTCCTCCGGGGCGGAGGGCTTCAAGAACTCCCACGCCACCGGCGGCGACCGCACCTACGGCAACAACCTGGCCTCGTTCTACATCAAGAACGCCAACCGACTCGGTGTGCTGTACGTGATCTGGTACCGGCAGATCTGGATGCCCGGCACCGGCTGGCGGTCATACAGCGGCGGCAGCAGTCCGGCCGGGGCGCACACGAACCACGTTCATCTCTCCATGATCTAGGCAGGTCCGGTCCGCCGGTTGCGTACCATTGCGGCGATGGAATCTCCCGCACCCGACGTGACCGGCGGCCCACCGCCGACCGAGCCGACCGACGAGGCCGTCGTGGTGCCGCACGCACTGCCGAACGGGCTCGCCGCCGCGCTGGTCTTCCTGGCCAGCGGCGCGGTGTTGGTACTGGAGACCGCCTCGCTGCGGCTCGTCGGCCCGTACGTCGGGGTGACCCTGCAGGTGACCAGCTCGGTGATCGGGGTGGCGCTGGCCGCGATCGCCTACGGTGCGTGGTTCGGCGGCTGGATCGCCGATCGACGTGACCCGCGTACCCTGCTGGCCCCGGCGCTGGTGCTGGCCGGTGTCACCACCGCCATCACGCTGCCGATCGTCCGGTACGCCGGTGAGGTGCTGCGCGGCGGGGCCGCCGCCGGCATCGTGCTGCTCACCGCGCTGGCGATCTTCCTGCCGGCCGCGCTGCTCGCCGCGGTCACCCCGCTG
Source organism: Solwaraspora sp. WMMD1047 (assembly GCF_029626155.1). NCBI lineage: Bacteria > Bacillati > Actinomycetota > Actinomycetes > Micromonosporales > Micromonosporaceae > Solwaraspora > Solwaraspora sp. WMMD1047. The sequence goes on from NZ_JARUBL010000001.1 coordinate 720,988, forward strand.
GTGGTGAAGCTGCAGCTCGCCGACCTGCGACGGACCGGGCAGGTGGTCGGCAAACTCTCCAGCATCGGCACCCTGGGCGCCATCACCGCCACCTTCGGCACCGGCTTCGTGCTGGTCGCCACCCTGCCCAGCAGCGTGATCATCGCCGGACTGGCGGTGCTGCTGGGCGGCACCGGGATCGCCCTCGGGGTCTACCTGCGCCGCCGCGACCACACGGCGGTGCCGGGCCGGCCGAAGGTGAAGGCCGCGGTCGCCGTGCTGGCGCTGGCCGGGGCCGCCCTCACCGTGGTCGCCCCGAACCCGTGCGACGTGGAGACCGAGTACCACTGCGCGTCGATCGTGACCGATCCCGACAACTCGACCGGTCGGACGCTGGTGCTCAACTCGGCCCGGCACTCCTACGTGGACCTCGCCGACCCGACCCACCTGGAGTTCGAGTACACCCAGTGGATCGGCGCGGTGGCCGACGTGATGGCACCGGCCGGCGAGCGGCTGGACGCCGTACACCTCGGTGGCGGCGGCTTCACCATGCCGCGCTACCTCACCGCGACCCGGCCCGGCACCGACAACCTGGTGTACGAGATCGACGGCCAACTTGTCGACCTGGGTCGCCGGGAGCTGGACGTCCGGCCCGGCCCGGACCTGCGACCGCAGATCGGCGACGCCCGGATGCTCATCGGCCGGTTGCCCGACGACCGGGCCGACCTGGTGGTCGGCGACGCGTTCGGCCACCTGGTGGTGCCCTGGCACCTGGCCACCCGTGAGATGGCCGCCGAGGTGCACCGGATCGTCCGGCCCACCGGCGTCTACGCCCAGAACGTGATCGACTATCCGCCGCTGCGGTTCATCCGCGCGGAGCTCGCCACGGTTGCCGCCGAGTTCGCCCACGTCGCGCTGATCGCGCCGCCCGACGGTCTGGCCGGCGAGCGGGGGGCGAACTTCGTGATCGTCGCCTCCGCGGCGCCGCTGCCGCTGGCCGCCCTGCGCGACCGGCTGGCCACCTCGGTCGACGCGCCGGTCACGCTGCTGTCCGGCACCGAGCTGGCCGAGTTCGTCGACGACGCCCTCGTGCTCACCGACGAGTACGCCCCGGTCGACCAGCTCCTCGCCACCGGCTGACCGGGGTTTCGTCTGCTGACCGATTTCGCCATTTCGGGTGTAGCCCGACCCGGGTTGGGCAAGTAACCGGGCCATGGGTGGGGAGGCGACGGCCGGGCGGGCGCTGCCCGGGTCGGTGGACTCGGACGGTCCGCTCGGCGGCCGGTACCGGTTGATCGAACAGCTCGGTGCCGGTGGCATGTCGGTGGTCTGGCGCGGCTACGACGAGGTGCTCGGCCGGCAGGTGGCGGTGAAGGTCCTCGCGCCCCGGCTGGCCGGCGACCGGGTGTTCCGGCACCGGATCCGAATCGAGGCCCAGGCCGCCGCCCGGCTCTGCCACCCCAACATCACGAACGTGTACGACTACGGCGAGGCGTCGCTGGCCGGCAGCCCGGTGCCGTACGTGGTGATGGAGCTGGTCGACGGCGAATCCCTGGCGGCCCGACTGGCCCGGTCCGGGCGGTTGCCCTGGCGGCGGGCCGTGACGGTCGGTGCCGAGGTGGCCGCCGCGCTCGCCACCGCCCACGCGCGAGGGATCGTGCACCGGGACGTCCACCCGGGCAACGTGATGCTCACCGCGAACGGGGCGAAGGTCGTCGATTTCGGGATCTCGGCCCTGGTCGGGCAGCGCGAGGTAGGGCCGGACGGACAGCTGCTCGGCACCCCCGCCTATCTCGCGCCGGAGCGGCTCGACGGCGGCTCGGTCGCCGCGCCGGCCGACGTCTACGCGCTCGGCCTGCTGCTCTACCGCGCTCTGACCGGGCGGTATCCGTGGGCGGCGAAGACCACGACCGAGTTTCTCCGGGCCCACATGTTCACCGAGCCGGATGCGCTGCCGTCGATTCCCGGGTTGCCGGCCGAGGTGGTCGAGCTATGCGCCCGGTGCCTGGCCAAGGACCCGGCCCGCCGGCCCTCCAGCGCCGAGCTCGCCCGTGGCCTGGCCCACGCCGCCGCCCCCGGCCGGACCGGGCGGCCCGCCGTCGACCGGCCCCTCCCGTCCGCCGTCGACCGGCCCCTCCCGTCCGACGCCGATCACTACGCCGACGCCGGCACCGTGATCCTGCCGTGGTCGGTGGAGACCGACGCATTGTCGCTGTCGGTCCGCTCGACCGGTGGCGGCAGCCGGGCAGGCAGCCGGCGCAGCGGCGGTCACCCGGGCGGCCCGGCCCCGGCCGGTCGCGCCGGGCGGCTGCGCGCGACGGCCGGGCGGCTGCGCGCAACCGGGGAGCGGCGGCGCAGGGTCGAGGTGGCGGCGGTCGGCCTCGGGCTGGTCGCGCTCACCGGCGCGGTCTGGGCCGGCGTCAGCGCCGCCCCGGCGGACGGCACCGACGGGCTCACCGAGGTGACGGCCGGCGTCGGCTCACCGGCCGGCTGCCAGGTCGAGTACGCGCTGCGCCGGGACACCGGCAGCGACTTCGAGGCCGGGGTGACAGTCACCAACACCGGCCCCGACCCCGTTGCCGACTGGGCGTTGACGTTCGCGCTACCGGGTGACCAGACGGTGGCCCACGCCGCGGCCGATGCGGCCGGGGTCGGCTGGCGGCAGCAGGGCCGGAAGTTGACCATCGAGCCCGCCGACGGCGGTCCGACCGCGCTGGCCTCCGGTGCTGCGGCCACCATCGCGCTGGCCGGGCAGTACCGTACGACGAACGCGCTGCCCACCGAGTTCCGGCTCGGCGGGCTGGCCTGCCAGGCGCGGGTGACCGGCGTACCGGGAATGGCCGCCGCCACGCCCGACGGCGCGGTGGCGGTGACGCGCTCGTCGGCGAAGGCGTCGGGCGCCGGCGCCCCGGCCGTCCGGCCGGAACGGGCCGGTCCGGCCGCACCGAAGGCGAAGGGTGAGGCCAAGCCGCCCAAGCCCGGCAAGCCACCGAAGCCCGGCAAGCCCGCCAAACACCGCTGATGGGCGGGGCCGTCAGGTTTCGGTGGCGAACCGCTGCACCTGGTCGGTGGCACCGGCCACGATCAGGATGGCGTCGCCGGTCAGCACGGTCTCCGGGTCGGGGCGCAGGAACTCGCCCGTCGGGCTCTTGATCCCGACCACCGTCACGTCGTACCGGTTCCTCATGGCGAACTGCCCGATGGTCTGGCCGGTCAGCTCGGCCGGCAGGCAGGTCTTCGCGATCGCGAACCCCTCGTCGAGTTCGATGAAGTCGAGCATCTTCGTGGTGATCAGGTGCGCCACCCGGTCACCCATCGCCGCCTCGGGATAGATGACGTGATCGGCGCCGACCGAGGCCAGGATCTTCCCGTGCTTGACGCTTATCGCCTTCGCCCAGATCTCCTGCACCCCCACCTCGGTCAGGGTGAGTACGGTCAGCACGCTCGCCTCCAGGTCGGTGCCGATGCCGACCACGGCCCGGCCGAACTCGGCCAGCCCGAGTTGCTGCAGTGACTCGTTGTCGGTCGAGTCGGTCTGCACCACGTGGGTCAGCCGGTCGGCCCAGAACTGGACGGTGTGCGGGTCCTGGTCGATGCCGAGCACCTCGTGGCCGAGCCGCAGCAGCGACTCGGCCACCTGCCCCCCGAACCGGCCGAGCCCGATCACGGCGACGTTCTCGCCCGCGGTGGGGGCCCGGGACACCGGGCCGGGCTGCCGGGTGTTGCCGTCGAGTTGGGCCTGCGCCCGATTGCCGCTCGGCTCGCGTCTTCGTCGCTGGTCAGCCAACGATGGGCCTCTCTTCCGGGTAGCGGTACCGACGGCGCCGGGTGTTCAGCGCGATGCCGGAGGCGACCGTGATGATGCCGACCCGGCCGACGAACATCAGCACGACCAGCACCAGCTGCGCCGACTCCGGCAGCGTCGACGTCGGCAGGCTGGTCAGCCCCGTGGTGGCGAAGGCCGAGGTGGCCTCGAACAGAACCCGGTAGAAGATCACGTCGTCCGTCAGGGCGACCAGGGCTAGCGCTCCGGTGCCGATCACCGCGGTGGCGAGCAGCGCCACCGTGGTCGCCTGGCGCTGGGTGCTCTCCGCGATCCGCCGCTCACGTACCACCACATCGGGCTCGCCGCGGACCTCCGCCCAGATCACGAAGGCCAGGATCAGGAAGGTGGTGACCTTGATGCCGCCGGCGGTGCTGGCACTGCCGCCGCCGATGTACATCAGCGCGGTCATGATGGTGAGCGTCTCGCTGTTCATCGCGGCGATGTCGACACTGTTCAGTCCGCCGGACCGACTCATCACGTCCTGGAAGACCGCCGCCAGCAGCTTCTCCTGGGTGCCCAGCGCGCCGAGCGTGTGCGGGTTGGTCCACTCGAAGAGCAGGATGAACAGCGAGCCGAAGACCAGCAGCCCGAGCGAGCCCCAGACGGTGAGCCGGGTATGCGTCGACCAGCGCAACGGCTGGCGGAACCGGTGCTGCAGCTCGAACAGAACCGGGAATCCCAGGCTGCCGGCGAAGACCCCGAGGATCAGCGGTACGCAGATCCACCAGTCCCCGACGAACTCGGTCATGCTGGTGCGGTAGAGCGCGAAGCCGGCGTTGTTGAACGCCTGGATGGCGTGGAAGATCGCGTACCAGATCGCCCGGCCGACCGGATAGTCGTACGCCGCCCAGTAGCGGGCCGCCAGGAAGACGGCGATCACCACCTCGCAGCCCAGCATGGTCACCGCGATGCGGATCAGCAGTCGGCGTGGGTTGGCGATCCCGACCGCGCTGCTCTCGGCCTGGGCGATGAGCCGGCCGCGGATCCCGAGCCGCTGCGAGACCAACAGGCTGAGCAGCGTCGCCATCGCCATGATGCCGTAGCCGCCGAGCTGGGTGAGCAGCGTGATCAGGACCAGCCCGGTGGTGGACCAGTAGCTCGGGGTGTCGACCACGGTCAGGCCGGTCACGCAGACCGCCGAGGTGGCGGTGAAGAGCGCCACCACCACCGGGGCCGAGTCCGGGTCCTGCCGGGAGACCGGCAGGAGCAGCAGCACCGTGCCGACCGCGATGGCGCCCAGGAACGCCAGCGGGATGGCCCGCTCGGGCTGGCGCAGTCGCAGTCGCATTGCCCCATTTTCTGGCTGTTGCCCGATGTCGCGTGGTCATTCGCCACTACCGAGACATTCACCGGACGGACAGCCGCCGCCCCACCGCCCGTCGCCGACCCCCGGTTGGCTCGGACCGATCCCGACCGCTGCGGTCGATCTTGGCGAACAGATCCCGACCGACAGGTCCGCACCAACAGAAGGAGACGACCGGAGATGACGCTGCGACGTACCCTCTCCACCCTCGGCCTGGCCGGCGTGCTGCTGGCGACGGTCGCGTCGGCCCCCACCACCCCCGCCTCCGCCCGGGGCGAGGCGGCCCGGGACCGTCCGCGCGCCACCGATCGGCCGATCGTGATCGCGCACCGGGGCGCCAGCGGCTACCGCCCGGAGCACACCCTGGAGGCGTACCGGTTGGCGATCCGGATGGGGGCCGACTTCATCGAGCCCGACCTGGTCGCCACCCGGGACGGGGTGCTGGTCGCCCGGCACGAGAACGAGATCTCCGGCACCACCGACGTGGCCGACCGCCCGGAGTTCGTCGACCGCCGGTCCACCCGCAGCATCGACGGGGTCTCGGTGACCGGCTGGTTCACCGAGGACTTCACCCTGGCCGAACTGAAGACGCTGCGGGCCAAGGAGCGGCTGCCGCAGGTCCGGCCGACGAACACCGCGTTCGACGGCCAGTTCCAGGTGCCCACCCTGCAGGAGGTGATCGAGCTGGCCCGGGCCGAGAGCCGGCGGCTGGGCCGCACCATCGGCATCTACCCGGAGACCAAGCACCCCACCTACTTCCGGTCGATCGGCCTGCCGCTGGAGGAGCCGCTGGTGGCGGTGCTGCGGCGCAACGGGCTGACCAGCCGCCGGGACGCGGTGATCATCCAGTCGTTCGAGACCGCGAACCTGCGCCGGCTCAGCCGGCTGACCGACGTCCGGCTGGTGCAGTTGCTCGACGCCGCCGGCCGCCCGTACGACTTCACCGTTGCCGGGGACCCGCGCAGCTATGCCGACCTGGCCCGGCCCGCCGGCCTGAAGTGGATCAGCACCTACGCGGACGGGATCGGGACGAACAAGAACCTGCTGGTGCCCCGGGACGCGGCCGGGAATCTGCGCGCCCCGTCGACCGTGGTCCGGGACGCCCACCGGGCCGGGCTGATCGTGCACGCCTGGACGTTCCGGGCGGAGAACCAGTTCCTGCCGGCCGACTTCCGGATCGGTACCGATCCCAACGCCCGGGGCGCCATCCAGGCCGAATATGAACTCTTCTACGGTCTCGGCCTGGATGGCGTCTTCAGCGACCACCCGGACACCGCCGTCGCCGCCCGACTCGGCCTGGGCTGACCCCGGCGGTCCGCGCCCGGTGGCGGTCAGCGTCCGCTGGTAGAAAGGCCGGATGGACAGCTACGGGGTGACCGCCAACCGGCCGGCCGACGACGCGGCGGCCAGTGGCGCGGCGGCCGGCAGTGCGGAGGCCGGCGACCGGGACGGGGTACGCCGGCGGGCCGAGGCGGTGCTGCGTCGGCTCGCCGGCGAGCAGGCCCGGCTGCGGGAGGACCAGTGGGCGGCGATCGAGGCGCTGGTGGTCGATCGCCGTCGGGTGCTCTGCGTGCAGCGGACCGGCTGGGGCAAGTCTGCGGTCTACTTCGTCGCCACTGCGCTGTTGCGAGGGCGGGACGATGCGGCGGGCCTGGACGGTGCGGCGGGCCTGGACGGTGCGGCGGGCCGGGACACCGAGCCGGTCGGGCAGCCCGGGCCGACCGTGATCGTGTCGCCGCTGCTGGCGTTGATGCGCAACCAGGTGGAGGCCGCCGGCCGGGCCGGCATCCGGGCCCGCACCATCAACTCGGCAAACCTCGACGAGTGGGAGCAGATCGCCGCCGAGATCCACGCCGGGGCGGTGGACGTGCTGCTGATCAGCCCGGAGCGGCTGAACAACCCGGACTTCCGGGACTCGGTGCTGCCCCGGCTGGCCGCCACCACCGGGCTGCTGGTGGTGGACGAGGCGCACTGCGTCTCGGACTGGGGGCACGACTTCCGCCCCGACTACCGGCGGCTGCGTACCTTCCTGGCCGGGCTGCCGGAGCGCACCCCGGTGCTGGCCACCACGGCGACCGCCAACAGCCGGGTGACCGCCGACGTCGCCGAGCAGCTCAGCACCCCGGCCCCCGAAGCCGGCCCGCCAGCCCTTGGTGGCCCAGCCCTTGGCGGCGCGGTCACCGGCGGCGCGGCCGGTGGGGCGGCGGCCGGCGGACCGGCGGCCGGTGAGGCGCTGGTGCTGCGCGGTTCGCTGGACCGCGAGTCGCTGCGGCTGGCGGTGCTGGAGCTGGAGAGCCCGGCCCACCGACTCGGCTGGCTAGCCGACCACCTGGACGGGCTGCCCGGTTCCGGCATCATCTACACGTTGACCGTGGCGGCGGCCGGCGAGACCGCCGAGTTCCTGCGCGGCCGGGGTTATCAGGTGGCCGCGTACACCGGGCAGGTCGAGGACGCCGACCGGCGGGCCGCCGAGCAGGCCCTGCTCGACAACAAGGTCAAGGCGCTGGTGGCGACCTCGGCGCTGGGGATGGGGTTCGACAAGCCGGATCTGGGCTTCGTGGTGCACCTGGGCGCCCCGCCGTCCCCGATCGCCTACTACCAGCAGGTCGGCCGGGCCGGGCGGGCGGTCCGGCAGGCCGAGGTGCTGCTCCTGCCCGGCGCCGAGGACCAGGCGATCTGGCGGTACTTCGCCTCGCTGGCCTTCCCGCCGGAGGAGCAGGTCCGGGCCGTGCTCGCGGCGTTGCGCCCGGACCGGCCGATCTCCACCGCGGCGCTCGAACCGGTGGTCGACCTGCGCCGGGCCCGGCTGGAGATGATGCTCAAGGTGCTCGACGTGGACGGCGCGGTCCGCCGGGTGCGCGGCGGTTGGCTGGCCACCGGCGAACCGTGGAGCTACGACACCGCCCGGCTGGAGCGGGTTGCCACCGCGCGGACAGCCGAGCAGCGGGCCATGCGCGAGTACGCGACCACCGTCGGCTGTCGGATGGAGTTCCTGCGCCGCTGCCTGGACGACGAGGCGGCGACCGCCTGCGGGCGCTGTGACCGGTGCGCCGAGCCCCGCTACACCGCCGACGTGTCGGCCCCGGCGCTCGCCGCCGCGCACGCCTTCCTCGGCCGCCCCGGGGTCGAGATCGCGCCGAAGAAGCTCTGGCCGACCGGCCTGGAGGCGGTCGGGGTGCCGCTGCGCGGCAAGCTCGGCGCGGACGAGACGGCGCTGCCGGGCCGGGCCGTGGGGCGGCTGTCGGACCTCGGCTGGGGCGGCCGGCTGCGGGACCTGACCGGCCCGGACGCCCCGGACGGGCCGCTGCCCGACGACGTGGCCGGCGCGGTGATCGAGGTGCTCAAGTCCTGGGCGCACGGCGACGACCCGTGGTCGGCCCGGCCGGTCGGCGTGGTCGCCGTCGGGTCGCACCGCCGTCCGCGCCTGGTTCGGGAGCTGGCCGAGCGGATCGCCGAGGTCGGGCGCCTGCCGCTGCTCGGCACGGTGCCGGCCCGGTCGGGTGGGTCAGCCGGGTCGGGTGACGGCGGGGCGCGCGGCAACAGCGCCCAACGGGTACGCGCGCTGCACGACGCGTTCGTCGTCCCGGCGGAGCTGGCGGCGGCGCTGCCCGGCCTGGCGGGTCCGGTGCTGCTTGTCGACGATCTGGTCGACTCGGGCTGGACGATGACGATGGTGGCCCGCCTGCTGCGCCGGGCCGACGCCCCCGCCGTACTCCCGCTCGCGCTCGCGGTCGCCGGCTGAGCCGGAATGGGTCAGCCGGGGCGGCCGAGGCTGTGGATCGGTTGGTAGTCGAAGCGGTCCATCCGGATGCGTTTGCCGGGGCGGGGGGCGTGCACGATCCGGTCGGCACCGACGTAGATGGCGACGTGGTGAATGTCGGCGTAGTAGAAGACCAGGTCGCCGGGGCGCCGGTCGGCACGGCTGATCTTGTTGACCACGCTCCACTGCCGGGCCGCGTTGTGCGGGAGCTGCACGCCGGCCGCCGCCCACGCGGCCGAGGTCAGCCCGGAGCAGTCGTACCCGCCCGGTCCGGAACCACCCCACTGGTACGGCTTGCCGAGCTGCGCGACGGCGAACCGGACCGCGGTCCCGGCGGCGCCGGGTGGCGGCTTGGGCAGGTCGCCGGGGGCGACGGTGGGAGCGTCGTCGCGGTCACCGGTGGCGTCCCGGAGCCGGATCAGCCGGCTGAGTTCGGCCTCGATCTGCTGCTTCCGGTTGCCGAGCTGCCGTTGGTGACCGCGCTGCTGGTCGGCGAGCTGCCGGGCGCTCTGTCGGGCGGCGGCCAGCCGGTCCCGCGAGTCGGTGAGCTGGCCGATCACCTTCTGCTGCTCCCGACTGAGCCGGCTGAGCAGCAGCAGTGAGTCGACGAGTCCGTCGGTCGAGGCGACCTCGAGCAGGGCGGCGACGGTGACCAACGACTGGGTGTTGCTGGTCCGGTACGCGGTGGCCATCATGGCGCCGAGTTCCTGGCGGTGCCGGTCCATCGCGCGTTCCAGCTCGGCCATCTCGACGCCCAGCTCGTCGGCCCGGCGCAGGTTGGCGCGCAGCTCCTCGCGCAGGTCGTTGTAGTCCTCGATGACGACTTCGAGCTGCTCCTCGGCGGCGGCGATCTGTCGGGCGATCGGATCGTCCGACGGCTGGGCGCGGCTGGGGGTTCCGGTCAGGGCGAGCCCGGCGGTCACCCCGGCGGCGACGGCCGCGACCAGGCGCGGCAGGGTGGAGGTCGGCACGACGTTTTCAACGAGCGAGCCGCCGGAAGGCGACGCCGGCCGCGGGGCACCGGCCCTGGATACGGCAGGGGGGTATCCTTGGCGGCATGACCACAGAGCAGCCACCGGCGCCGGCCACCGCCGACGAGGCCGGCCCCTACTGGTACGCGGCGGACAAGCAGGCGCTGCTCGGTCGCCTGCGCCGGATCGAGGGCCAGGTACGCGGCCTGCACCGGATGGTCGAGCAGGACACCTACTGCATCGACGTGCTCACCCAGATCTCGGCCGCCACCCGCGCGCTGCAGGCGGTCGCGGTCGGGCTGCTCGAAGGGCACATCGCGCACTGCGTGATGGAGGCCGGCCGGGACGGCAGCGACCCGTCCGCCAAGGTCAAAGAGGCGTCCGACGCCATCGCCCGTCTCGTCCGCTCATAGGAGTTCACCAGTATGTCCGTCAGCAACACCTATACCGTGTCCGGTATGACCTGTTCCCACTGCGTGCAGGCGGTGACCGGCGAGTTGACCGCGCTGACCGGCGTCCGGGACGTCCGGATCGACCTGCCGACCGGCGCCGTCACCGTCACCAGCGACGCCCCGCTGCCGCTCGACGAGGTCCGGGCCGCCGTGGACGAGGCGGGCTACCAGCTCGCCGATGCCGATGCCTGACGAACCGGACCGGAGCGCCATGTCTGGTGGCCGCCACGGGAGCGCCCTGCCCGGCGGCCCCGACCGGAGCACCCTGTCCGGCGGCCCGGATCGGAGCACCCTGCGGCTGGGCCTGTTCATCGGCGCGCTGGCGGCGACGCTGATCGCCGGGTTCGGCATCGGCCGGCTGGTCGGCGAGGACGACCAGACCCTGACGGGCGCGGCGGTCGCCGACCACACCCACGAGCCGGGCGTCGGCCCGCACGACCACGGGCCGAGCGCCGGCTCGCCGGGCCACGACGCGGCCGGGCACGAACCGGGCGGCGACGATCCGGCCGCCGCGGACGACGGGCACGCCCACGGCGCCGAGCCCGCGGCGGCCGGGGCCGTCGGCGGGCTCTCGCTGAGCGCCGCCGGCCACACGCTGGTGCCGGTCACCTCGTCGTTCCCGGTCGGCACCGGCCAGGAGTTCGCCTTCCGGGTGCTCGACCCGCAACGCCAGCCGGTGACCCGGTACGCCGTGGTGCACGACAAGCCGATGCACCTGATCGTGGTCCGCCGGGATCTCTCCGGCTATCAGCACCTGCACCCGACGATGGCGCCGGACGGCACCTGGCGCGTGCCGGTGTCCCTGTCCGAGCCGGGCATCTGGCGGGCGTACGCCGATTTCGCCGCCCTGGACGCCGACGGCGGCCAGATCCCGGCGACCCTCGGGGTGGATCTGGTGGTGGCCGGCGACTACCGGCCGCGCCCGCTGCCGGCGGCCGCCCGGGAGGCCACCGTCGACGGCGGGTTCACGGTCGCCTACCAGGGCACCCCTCAGGTGGGTGCGACCTCGCCGCTGGTGTTCCGGGTGTTCGCCAACGGCAGCCCGGTCACCGACCTGCAGCCCTACCTCGGGGCGTACGGGCACCTGGTGGCGGTGCGGGCCGGGGACCTGGGCTATCTGCACGTGCATCCGGAGGAGGCGCGTGATCCGGGTGGGGCGGTCAAGTTCTGGGTCGCCGCGCCCAGCCCCGGCAGCTACCGGCTCTTCTTCGACTTCCAGGTGGCCGGGGTGGTCCGGACCGCGGAGTTCACGTTGATCGTGCCGTGACGTGAGCCCCGGGCCGGCGGGGCTCAGCCGGCGCGGCGGGTGATCCGGCGGGACGGCTGATCCTGGCGACGGACCGGGCGGCTGGCGAGGTAGCTCAGCAGGTCACGGATGAGCTTCTTCTCCTCGACCGGCACCCCGGGATCGGCGAGCCGGCCGAGGATCACCCGGATGTCGGCGTCCACCTGGTCGTCGCTTGTCGTCCCGCCCGGCCCGGCCTCGCCGTTGGGCAGGCCGAGCGCCCGGAAGGCCGCCGTCACCGGTACGTCGAGCGCGGCGCAGAAGCCGCGTACCTTGGCCAGCTCGGGGTAGTCCTGCCAGTCGCCGGCGAGCCAGCGGAAGACCGTGGAGCGGCCGACTCCGGTGTGGGTGGCAAGATCGGTTACGGTCCAGCCGCGCTGGTCCCGTGCGTCGTCGATGGCACGCCGCACGAAGCGGGCGAATGCCGCCTGCGGCGTGTCCGGTGCGGCGCCCATGGTCAGGGTTGGCCCTTTCGCCCCGCCTCCGGACCGGGCGCTGCCCTGTGAGTAGTCCAGAGTGCTCTCCTGAGAGTAATACGGAGGCGGCTCGACGCAAGTTGCCCGATCGACCGATTCAGTCTCATCGACGGGACTCCTTACCGTTGAGTCAACCCCGTGGGACCGATGCCCTCGCCCAGGACCCCTCCCCGTCGGTCCCTCGGGCGGACCCTGCCGCAGCCGGGTAAGGTGGCCGTCACGGTGCCTGAAATCCCAGGTCAAGGGGCCTAAGCTTGAGTCGGGGACCGATCCGATCAAGGCAGACTCCGACCATCACGAGCGACAGGGCGATCATGGCGACACCAGCCGTCCCACCACCCGCGCACCGGCCCGGACCGGTAAGCCTCTTCTTCGTCGCGAAGGCAGCCGTCTTCGCGGCCGGCTTCTGGGCCTGGCTGCTGGTGCTGGCGATCCAGGCCGACCCGGTCTCCGGCGCACACCTGGTGGCCGCCGCGGGCGCGATCACCACCACCCTGGTGTCGGTGCTGCTCGGCGCCCGGTTGGCCCTGCAGCGCAACGCCGCCGACCGGCACGCCGACCTCAAGCGGCTGCTGGTGGACATCTCCTGGAACGCGTTCACGGCCGCCGGCAACGCGGGCGAACCGGAGGGCCGGTCGAACGTCGTCCCGTTCCCGAGCACCGGCCACGACCACCCGATCGGCCGGCTGCCGGGCGACCTGGGCCGGCTGACCGGCGACCACGGCGACCGCGACCGCCGCCGGTAGCGGGCCGCCGGTCGGAGCCGGTCAGGAGTGCGGGTCGCCGAGCAGAGCCCGCAGCCGTGGGGTGACCCGCCACTGCGCCAGCAGTTGGTGGTACCCGGTCCGCTGCTCGTCGGTCGGGGCGGCGCCGGTGCGTCGGGCGCGCAGCAGCAGGTTACGCGGGGTGTGCCGGGAGTCGACGAACTCCACCACCTCGACCTGGTAGCCGTGCAGCCGCAGCAGCGCCGCCCGCAGCGCGTCGGTGAGCACATCGGCGAACCGCTCCCGCAGAATGCCCTGCCGGGTGAGCAGCTCGTACGGCTCCGGGGCGGGACTCGTGCGCAGCTGCGCGGCGAGGTCGTGGTGGCAGCACGGCGCGGCGAGAATCCACCGGGCGCCCCAGCGCACCCCCCGGGCCAGCGCCTCGTCGGTGGCGGTGTCGCAGGCGTGCAGGGCGAGCACCAGGTCGGGTGCGGGCTCGACGGTGACCTCGGCGATCGTGCCGGCCACGAACCGGACCCGGTCGGCGCAGCCCAGCCGCCCGGCCAGCTCGGTGTTGCGCTCCCGCTGGTCTTCGCGGACGTCCACCCCGGTCAGCTCGGCGTCGATCCCCCGGGCGGCGAGATACCGGTACGAGGCGAAGGTCAGATAGGCGTTGCCGCAGCCGAGATCGGCGATCCGCAGCGGCTGCGGCAGCTCGGCCGGCAGGGTGGCGGCCAGCGACCGCAGGAACGCGTCCACCTGCCGGCGCTTGGCCGCGTTCGCCCCGATCGCGGTGAAGAGCGGATCACCGGGATCGAGCAGATGCTCCTTCTCCCGGTCGTGCCCGCCCGCAGCGCCCGAGCCACCGCCGGTTCCTGGCCCGTTGCCGGTTCCTGGCCCGCCGGGAGGGCCGCCCGGGGTGTCGGTCCGGTGCACCTGTGCCTCGCCCTTCTTGGTCACCCGCAGCTGCACGGTCGTCGAGGCGGTCTGCACGTGCCAGTTGCCGAACGGCTGGGCCAGCAGCGCGTCGACCGCGCCGCCGGCCTCCGGACCGGGCGCCACGTTCCGGGTGTACGGCCGGGCGCCGTCGAAGGTGACGATCTGCAGGCGGGACCCGGACTTCAGCGCGACCGGGCGCAGCTCCGCGCGTACCACGGACGGGGCCTGCCCTCGGCGGCGGCCGGCGGCCACCGCCCTGGTCAGACCCGGGTCGAGGAGCAGCTCCCGGAGCTGGGCGAGCGCCAGGTCGAGCTGTTCCGGCATGGGCCCATTCTGCCCCGGCGCCGGCCGGTAAATGCGGGCGGGCACCGGGGTGCCGGCGGTATGGTCGTTGGCATGTCGCACGCCGTCAGCACGACGACGCCGGAGAGTGTCCCGGCGCGCTGACAGTTGTCATCGGAAGCCCCGGGGCGAGTGCCCCGGGGCTTCGGCTTGCGGTCGCTCGCCCTGATCCCGCGAGGAGACCCCCATGGAGTACGACCACCGCCGGCTCGGCCGCGAGCTGGATCTGTTCGACACCGACCCGCTGATCGGCTCGGGTCTGCCGTACTGGCTGCCGGCCGGCGCGGCGGTGCGGCAGGCACTGGAGGATTACGTCCGGGCGCAGGAGCGGCGGGCCGGCTACCGGCACGTCTACTCCCCGGTGCTCGGCAAGCGGCAGCTCTACGAGATCTCCGGGCACTGGTCGCACTACGCCGACGACATGTACCCGCCGATGGAGCTGGACGGCGAGGGTGGTGAGCAGGTGGTGCTGCGGCCGAGCCTCTGCCCGCACCACGCGGTGATCTTCCGGTCCCGGGCGCACAGCTACCGGGAGCTGCCGCTGCGGATGGCGGAGCTGGGCGGGATGTTCCGCGCCGAGCTGTCCGGGGTGCTCGGCGGGCTGACCCGGGTCCGGGCCATCCAGCTCAACGACGCGCACATCTTCTGCACCCTGGACCAGGTTGCCGAGGAGGCGCGGGGAGCGCTGGAGCTGATCGGGCGGGCGTACCGGGCGATGGGGATCAGCCCGGCGCGCTACCGGCTCTCGCTGCCCGGGGCGGGCGGCAAGTACGTCGCCGACCCGGATTTGTGGCGGCGTTCGACCGCGCTGCTCCGGGAGGTGTTGGACGCCGCCGGGTTGGCCTACGAGGCGGTCGAGGGGGAGGCGGCGTTCTACGGCCCGAAGATCGACGTGCAGGTGGTGGACGGTGCCGGCCGGGAGTCCACCCTCTCCACCGTCCAGGTCGACTTCTACCAGTCGGAGCGGTTCAACCTGTCCTATGTGGGTGCGGACGGTGCGAAACACCGGCCGGTGATGGTGCACCGCAGCATCGTCGGCAGCGTCGAGCGGGCCGTCGCGCACCTGATCGAGGCGCACGGCGGGGCGTTTCCGCCCTGGTTGGCGCCGGTGCAGGTGGTGGTGCTGCCGATCTCCGACGCTGAGCTGCCGGCGGCGTCGGCGGTGGCCGCACGGTGTGTGGAGGCCGGGCTGCGAGTTGAGGTGCACGGGCCGTCGGACGGTGGCTCGTTGGGCGCCCGGATCAGGGCGGCGCGGCTCGTGCCGTACCAGGTGGTGGTTGGCGGGCGGGAGGCGGCGACCGGCGCCGTGGCACTGCGGTTGCGCGACGGTCGCCGGATCGCTCCCGCGCCGGCCGGCGAGGTGGTGGAACGGATGGCCGCCGCGGTCGCCGCACACCGACCCGACCTGTGGCCGGAGCTGGGGCATCAAGATCGTTAGTTGCTGAGCAGTGGGAACCCGGTCGATTTCCACTGCTCAGCGACTGACGTCTATGGCTGTCGGGTGGGAGGCTGCGGTTGTGCCGGGCGGCCGGGGTGGCGTAGGCCGAGGGTTATCAGGACGCTCCGGGTGGTGGCGGCGGTTGGTTGCCAGATCGCGTCGCGGATCCATCGGCTGGCCGGTGCGACCGTCGCCCGCCAGCCCCAGCGCACCGCCCGGCCGATCGGCACTGCCGTGTGCCGCCACAGCCAACGCAGCGCGCGCCCGACCGGGCGCAGCAGCAGCCGGTAGACGTAGCCGAGCCCCAGTTCGACCACTCGCCAGGCCCACCGCACCGCCGCCCAGAGCACCCGGCCGACCAGTACGACACCGGGTCGCACCGCCTCCCAACCGGCCCGCAGCACCCGACCGATCCAGTACGCCACCGCCAGCAGGCCGGTGGCGGCCCAACCGAGCGCGACGAGCAGACCCACGCCGACCGCCCGCAACACCGGCCGGCAGACGCGAAACAGCCACCCCACGGGTACGACCAGCAGGTGGTGCCCGAGCCAGCCGAGTGGCCGCCACAGCAGGTGTATGAACAACCAGCGCACCGGTTGCCAGACGACCCGGTCCAGGAACCAGCGCACCGGCCGCAGCAGGCACCGATCGATGAACCAGCCGACCGGCCGCAGCAGATACCGGTGGAGGAACCGGCCGATCGGAGCGAGCACGTACCTGCCGAACGCGGCCAGAGCCGTCCAGCCCAGTTGGACCGGCACCACGAAGACGAGCGCGACCACCCGCACCGGCCACCGCACCCATCCGGGCACAACGGGTTCAGGTTCGTTCTGGATCACCACCGGCCCACCCTAACCAGCCCTCACCACCCGCCCGACCCTGCTCAATCGCCTGCCACAACCGAAAGCCGTACCCGCAAAGTGCCGTGTCCATGATCCTGGCGCAGTCAGCCGTTGATTTGCCGTCGTTTTCGACGGCTCAGCGCGCCATGATCATGGGTACTGGGAATGAAACGCCCCGTTGCGCTGAGCGGCAACGGGGCGTTTCGAATCGCGGTTCGGCTGGTGCCGATCAGCGTTTGGCGGTGTGGAGGAAGTGCCGCCAAGCGGTGGGGGTGAAGCTGAGGGAGGGGCCGGCCTGGTCCTTGGAGTCTCGGACGAGCACTCGGCCGGGGAGGTTGTCGGCGACCTCGACGCAGTTGCCGCCCTGCCCGTTGCTGCGGGAGGACTTGCGCCAACGCGGAGTGTCGGTCAGCTCCATGATTCCGCTACCTCCATGACGAGTTCGAGGGATTGCGTCCTGGGTAGAGCGTACTCGCGGATCAACTCCCAGACCTCTTCCAGCGCGGCAACCCGCTCGGGGTCCTCGGTCACCTCGCCACCGAGGGGGCCATCCATGAACGCCACATTGCGCCCGCCGACTGTCGCGATGGCCAGTGGCCCGTTGACGCCCGGATAGGCGCCCACCGACGAGGGCACCACGGCGACGCCGACATTCGGCAGCGCGCAGGCCCGGGCGATCGCGTGTAGCTGATCGGCCATGACCTTCGGGCCACCGACCGGCCGCCGCAGCACCGCCTCGTCGACGATGGCGGCGAGCCGGCATTCGTCCTCGGGTCGGTGCAGGATGTCGGCCCTGCCCAGGCGCTCCGCGACCGCGTCGTCGATGTTGCGGAGCCGGGTGTTTCCATCGGTGAGAATGGCCCGGGCGTACTCGGGAGTCTGCAACAGGCCGGGCACGATCAGGGGCTCGAAGCTTCGGACCATGGTGGCGTTGCTTTCGAGTTCCAGCCAGGGGCGGATCCAGAGGGGGTGGCCGACGAAGGCGCGGCCTTCTGCGGTCAACTCCTGGAAGAGGGTGCCGGCTTCGAGCACGGCGTCGAGGCGGCGGGCGGTGTCTGGCTGTGGGAGGAGCCGGTTGGTCTCGAACTTGGCGATCAACGACGTCGACACGTGCATGCGCTCGGCGAGCTGATCCTGGGTGAGCCCGGACTTGGCGCGGGCAAACTTGAGAATTCTTCCGAGACCACCAACATGACTCGACATTCCTGATCCTTCCCCGAGCTTTCTCGACTGATTCGGACCGTGTTGCCGTGTGCTTATATTGCACCGTTTCGGCGGCGTGGTCCAGAGTGGATTAAGCGCGATCTAGGGGCCGTCAGAGTGGCGGTCTGAATGAGCAGGGATTGCATTTCTGGGATTCGCGTACTGACTTCGCCCCGGGTGGGATGTGCCAATCCTGGACGGGGTGGAGTTGGGGCGGAGTGCCCGCCCGAGCCTCGCCCTCCCCTGGTGGCGACGGCGGGATTCCGAAATCCGGTGTCCGGGGTGCTGCCCCGACGCGTACCCCGGGCGCCGGTCCCAACCGATGACAGGACTGGAGGCGTGATGAACGACAAAGGTGCGGCCGACGAGCCGGAGGGACGACCCCCCGCACGTCGATGGCGGCCCATCAACGAGCGGCGGATCGGCGGCCGGCTTCCCGAGGCGCAGCCGCCGAACCGCATCCCGGTGCCGCCGTTCCCGACCGGCACCCTCTCCGGCGCGGCGGGCAAGGCGGTGGTCCCGGACGCCATCCCCAGCCACGTCGAGCTGGACACGCTGCGGATGCTGCTCGCCCGGCACGAACCGTCCGACGAGTACGTCTGCCGGTGCGGCCAGCCGCTCGGCGAGGAGACCGGCCTCTGCTACTACGGCCGCCAAGCCCAGAAACGGCTGTACGAGGCGATGCTCGACCGCTCCGCCGGGAGTGACGGCGAGGGGTGAGCCCGGCCGCGTCATCCGGCCATGTGATCGTCGTCGATGGTTCGCGTTCCGGCCATCCTGCCTTGCGAAGCTCCGTCCCATGCGGACCATACGGGCGCTGACCTGCCTGGGCCTCGTCATCGGCGCGGTGCTGGCCACGGCACCGGCCGCCGCCGCGCCGAAGAACTCGTTCCGGGCGTTGACGTTCAACATCCACCATGGGGCGGGGGCCGACGGTCTCGTCGACCTGGACCGGATCGCCCGGGTGGTGCGGTCGACCGGTGCCGACGTGGTCGGTCTTCAGGAGGTCGACCGGCATTGGAGTGAGCGGAGCGGCTTCGCCGACCAGGCGACCGAGCTGGCTCGGCGGCTGAAGATGCACCTGGTCTACGGCGCCAACCTGGACCTCGACCCGCTCACACCGGGAGCGCCGCGCCGGCAGTACGGCACCGCGCTGCTGTCGCGTTACCGGATTCTGGACTGGGACAACACCCTGTTGCCGAAGGTGGCGGGGCACGAGCAGCGTGGGTTGCTGCGCGCCCGGATCGTCGTCGGTCGGGTGCCGGTTCAGGTGTATACGACGCATCTGCAGCACAACGACGCCGCTGAGCGGCTGCTGCAGGCCGAGGCGATCCGGGAGTTGGTGGGCGGGTGGCGAGGCCCGGCAGTGCTGCTTGGTGACCTCAACGCGACCCCCGAGACGCCGGAGATGACCACCCTCACGGCGCTGCTGCCGGACGCCTGGGCTGCTGCCGGCACTGGCGCCGGCCACACGTACCCGAGTGACCTGCCGACCGTGCGGATCGACTACGTCCTCGCCTCACCGACCGTCCGGGTCCGCACGGCGAGGGTTCACAACGACCCGGCCGCAGTTGCGGCCTCCGACCACCTTCCCGTGTCAGCCGTCCTCACGGTCGCCGGTCGGTGAGGGCTCATCCGGCCATCCACCCGGCACGGACCCGAAGCGCCTCCTGATTGAGCGCTTCCGCGCCGAACTGGAGCGGAAGATCGCCGAGAGCTAGGCCGGCGGCCGGGGTGACGGCGGCGGGATTCCGGACCCGACCCCCCCCTCGTCCCGGCCGCAACCGCGCAGCGTCAGGCACAGACCGTCACTCTGCGCCATCTCGACCCGCCGACGAGTACGACGTGGTCCGCAAGCTTCCGCTCGAATGGCTGTTGAACGCGGCGCCCGCCGACCATCTCGATCCGTCCTGATCGGTCCATACCGGGCGTTTGACGCGGCGTAGGCGACAGGATCTCAAAGTGCGTTATGACTCTCAGGCATGAAAATGACTCGGTGGTATATCGCCAACTGGTTATGTGTGTGGTGGGCGAGGTTACCCGGGGTGACAGCACTGGTCAGAAGGTGGCGATCGGGTTGACCGGGCTGCCGGACGTGCCGGCCAGGCGGACCGGCGCGACGGCGAGTTGGAAGTCCCACTGGCCGAGTTCGGCCGCTGTGGCCGCGCACGCTTCCAGGTCGCAGTTGTCCAGCAGCCACAGCCCCATCGCGACCAGGCCGACGGCGTGCACCGGCATCAGCACCTCGTCGTACCCCGACGGTTGAACCTCCTGCGGGGTGTCGGCACCGATCAGCGCGACCTCCCGCTCCCGCAGCCACGGCAGGCAGGACGCGTGCCAGCCCGCCTGCTCGGCGCCGCCGGCCGGACCGGTCTCGTGCCGGCGCCGGCCGTTGCCGGTACGCAGCAGCACCGCGTCGCCGGTCCCTACCCGTACACCCTGGCGGTGTTCGGCCGCTTCCAGGTCGTCGGGGAACACGCCCTGCCCCGGCTCCAACCACGGCACGTCCCGGACCGCCGCGATGTCCAGCAGGACACCGCGGGTGACGATCCCGTCCGCCGCCGCCGTGACGGCCGCCCAGGCAGACCCCGTCTCGGCGTCGACGAACGAGTGCGGCCGCCCGTTGTACATCGTGCCCTCCCAGAAGATGTGGCACGGCGAGTCGAGATGCGTGACGGTGTTGCCGTGGAAGGTGAGGCCGATCCGTTCGGTCGAGAAGCCCCAGCGCCGGTCGGCTCGGAACCCGGGCAACGGCATGTTCTCGGCCCCCGGCATGTCAGCGGCGCACGGGCAGGTCGTCGTCGACCGCTCCAGCTCCGCCGGAGCGGCGACCTCCCACCCGCACGACACGCTCCGGCCGTGCCGCACGGCCCGCGCCGCCGCCACCCGTACCTCGTCGGTTATGTGGTTCAGGGTGCCGAGCTCGTCGTCGTCACCCCACCGCCCCCAGTTCGACAGTGTGTCGAAGTAGCCGAGCACGTCGTCCTGTCTGGGCATCGGCGGCCTTGCCGTCATCCTCGCTCGACTCCTCCGGTCGCGCCCTCCGTCAGACCGCGGGAAGGGTATACCGCCCGGTGGCCGGCCCGATCCGTCACCACGCCCGGCGTCGCCGAAACCGGCGGAAAATCTGGTTGAACCACGTGGGAGCGCTACCCGTATGCACGGTCGAGGCCGGCGGCTCCCGTCGCCACCACCGCCTCACAACGAAGTCTCCGGAGCATCCGGGGAGGGGCCACGCTCGGGCGCCTCCATGGATGTGGGTCACCCGGACCCACCGGCCAGCCTGCGATCGAGCGCGCGGCAAACCGGCCACCAGCTTCCCGAGAAGGGTTGGGTTGTCAGCGCATGTCATTCATCTCGAAGTCCTCGATGCGTCGTCGCCGCATGTACGGCGGCGAACCGGCCGGCGGCAGCGGTAGGTGGAAGGTCGTCGGCATCGTGGCCGCCGCGGCGGTCATCGTCGGTGGCGGCCTCGGCGTCGCGGCGGCGACCACCAGTGAGTCGGGTTCGTCGGCCTCGGCCGGTACGGTCTCCTGCCCGACCGTCGCCGACAAGCTGCCGGCCGCGCCGGCCGCCGCCCAGGCGGAGGTGACCCGGAACCTGGCACAGCTGAACACCCAGATCGCCGAGGCGAACAACCGGATCGCCAACAGTGTCGGCCAGGGCGGCCCGAACTTCGTGCAGAACGCCATTCTCGGCCCGCTGGCCGACAAGCGGGCCGCCACCATCGACCGGATCCGGATCGCCTTCAACCGCCAGGGCGTCGTGGTTTCCGGCCTGGACGGCCTGGACACCTGCTCGCTCGCCAGCGGCGGCGGTGCCGCGGCACCGGCCGAACCGACCGACGTGCCGCCGGCTGCCGGCGGCAACGGCAACGGTGGAAACGCCGACGGGGGCAACGCCGACGGTGGCGCCGCCGCGGTCGGCACGATCAGCTGCCCGAGTGTTGCCGACAAGCTGCCGGCCGCACCGGCTGCGGCCCAGGCCGAGGTGACCCGGAACCTGGCGCTGCTCGACACCCAGATCGGCGAGGCGAACAACCGGCTCGTCAGCACCGTCGGCCAGGGCGGCCCGAACTTCGTGCAGAACGCCATCCTCGGTCCACTGAAGAGCAAGCGGGACGCGACCATCGACCGGATTCGGATCGCGTTCAACCGGCAGGGTGTGGTGGTGTCCGGTTTGGACGGCCTCGGCACCTGCGCGGTCAGCTCCGCCAGCTGACCGGCACCCGCCGGTAGAACCGGTCAGCGCGCTCCGGCCCCCTGCCTCCACAACCGGGGCGCGCACACCCCTCCGCCGACCACGCCGTCGGCGGAGGGGTTCCGCTGTCTGTCAGAGTCAGTCGGCTGACGCGGCGCCGTCGCCACCAGCGGCCCCGCCGCCGGCACCCGCACCGCCACCCGACCCGCGCCGCCGGCGCCGCCGCCGGGGGCGCCCGGACGACTGCTCCGCCGCCGACTCGTCGCCACCGGCCACACCGGTCATGAAGACCGGCTGCCGGGACCCGCTGGCCCTCGCCGGGGACTGCCCGGCGCCGCCGCCAGTCGCCGGGGCCTGCCCGGCACCCCCGGTCGACGGGGCCTGCCCGGTGCCGCCGCCGGTCGACGGGGTCCGCCCGGATCCGCCCTCGGTCGGCGTGGTCTGCTCGACCGCACCGGACTCGCCGGCCACCAGCTCACCGGCCCGGCGCCGCCGGCGTACCCGATCGCGCCTGGGTTGTTCGGACCCGGCGTCCTCGGACCCCACCGGGGAGTCGGCGGGTGGTGCGGACCGGTCGGAGCCGCCCCGCCGGCCACGCGACCGGCCACCCCGACCTCCCCGGTCGCCGCCGCCGCGTTCGCCGCCGCGCCGGCCACCGGTGCGGGACCGGCCGCCCAGGTCCTCCTCGACCTCGGCCGACAGGCCCGCCCGGGTACGCGAGGCGGTCGGCAGGGTGCCCGGCGCGTCGGTGGGGATCTCCAGGTCGGTGTAGAGGTGCGGGGAGGTGTGGTAGGTCTCCGGCGGCTCCGGCATCTCCAGCCCGAGGGTCTTGTCGATGATCCGCCAGCGCGGCATGTCGTCCCAGTCCACGAAGGTCACCGCCACGCCGGTCGCGCCGGCCCGGCCGGTCCGGCCGATCCGGTGGGTGTAGGTGTCCTGGTCCTCCGGACAGTCGTAGTTGATCACGTGGGTGACGCCGGTGACGTCCAGGCCGCGGGCCGCGACGTCGGTGGCGACCAGCACGTCGATCTTGCCGGTCCGGAACGCGCGCAACGCGCGCTCCCGGGCACCCTGGCCCAGATCCCCGTGTACGGCGGCCACGGCGAAACCACGGAAGTCGAGATCCTCGGCGACCCGGTCGGCGGCCCGCTTCGTACGCGTGAAGATCATGGTCAGGCCGCGGCCCTGTGCCTGCATGATGCGGGCGACGATCTCGACCTTGTTCATCGAGTGGGTGCGGTAGACGAGCTGCTGGGTCTGCGGCGACGGCCCGGTCTCGGCGGTGTGCCCGGCGTGGATGGTCACCGGATGGCGCAGGAACCGCCGGGACAGCGCCACGATCGGGTCCGGCATGGTGGCCGAGAAGAGCATCGTCTGCCGGTCCTCCGGCAGCATCGCCAGGATCTTCTCGACGTCGTCGAGGAAGCCCAGGTCGAGCATCCGGTCGGCCTCGTCCAGCACCAGCGCCCGGACCCGGTCCAGCCGCAGATGCTTCTGCTTGGCCAGGTCCATCAGCCGGCCGGGGGTGCCGACCAGGATCTCGACGCCCTTGCGCAGCGCGTCGATCTGCGGCTCGTACGCCACCCCGCCGTAGATCGGCAGCACCCGGATGCCCCGGGTCTTACCGGCGGCGGCGAGGTCCTTGGCGACCTGCAGGCCCAGCTCCCGGGTGGGGACCACGACAAGTGCCTGCGGCACCCCGTCGCTGCCCTCGCTCTGGTCGAAGACCCGCTCCAGCAGCGGTACGCCGAAGCCGAGGGTCTTGCCGGTGCCGGTCGGCGCCTGGCCGATCATGTCCGTGCCGCGCAGGCCGATCGGCAGCGCGTACTCCTGAATGGCGAACGCGCGGGTGATGCCGACGGCGGCGAGCGCATCCACGGTCTCCTGTCGGGCGCCCAGATCGGCGAAGGTGGGTGCCTCCGGGCGCACGGGTGCGTCGGCCGCCAGCTCCTGGCCAGCCAGTGCTTCTTCGATGTAATCGCTCATGTGATTGTGGGGGTGCCCTCTCGTGGGTGCGCCCCGTCGGTCGTAGGGCGCGGTGTCGGTATGGCGCGGGCCACACGGTTCGTCGGCTTACCGCCGGGGAGCGAACCGGGCCGCACACGCGCGCCGCAGGCGGCTCCCGGAATCGAATTGATGACCCCATGGCCTGTGGCAACTGCTCTATGCTACCTGACCCGGGCAAATGTCGTCTCGGGTCGGAACGGCGTCCGTTATCGGGCCTGGGGGCGGTAGCCTGCCCCCGTGTCCGACCCCGCTGCCCTCACCGACCTGCTCGGCCTGGTCGCGTACGGCGAACTCGTCGCCTTCGACCGGATGGCGGCCGACGCCCGGCTCGCCCCCGACCTGACCCGCCGCGCGCTGCTCAGCGAGATGGCGGCGCGCGAAATCACCCACTATCGGCGGCTCGCGGACCGGTTGACCGAACTGGGGATGCGGCCCGAAGAGGCGATGCGGCCGTACGTGACGGCGCTGCAGTCGTACCACGACTCGACCCAGCCGAAGGACTGGCTGGAGGCGCTGACGAAGGCGTACGTCGGCGATGCCGTCGCGGACGACTTCCTGCGGGAGATCGCCGGGCAGCTGGCCGAACCGGACCGGCAACTGGTCCTGGATGTGCTGCACGACTCCCGGTACGACGAGTTCGCCGGCCGGGAGATCAGAGCGGCGATCGTCGCCGACCCGAGGCTCGCCAACCGGCTTTCGATGTGGGCCCGCCGGCTGGTCGGCGAGGCGCTCTCGCACGCCGGGCGGGTGGCCGCGGAGCGGGCCGCGCTGACCACCCTGCTGGTCGCCCCGACCGGCGACCCCGGCGCGGCCCAGGCCCTGTTCAAGCGGCTGACGGCGGCGCACACCGGACGGATGGCCGCCGTCGGCCTGAACAACTGAGCACCTGGAAGCGGACCGGGCCGGCCCGCCGGTCAGCGGGCGATGAAGCCGACCGCCCGGGGGGACGCCTCGGCGATCTCCACGTAGGCGACCTTGCTGACCGGCACGATCACCCGCCGACCCCGCTCGTCGGTCAGGGAGAGCGTCCCGTCTCCGGCGATGGCGTCGGTGACGATCTGCTCGATCTCGGCCGGCGTCTGCGAGCTCTCCAGCACCAGTTCCCGCGGCGCGTACTGCACGCCGATCTTGACCTCCACGTGGCCTCCTCAATCCGCGCGAAAACTGCGCCGTTGGAAGGCTATCCGATCGGCGCGCAGCGTCGTCAGGCCGACTCGCCCTGCGACTCACCCTGCAACGGGAAGCTGGCGATGCCCCGCCAGGAGAGGCTGGCCAGCAGCGCCTCCGCCTCGGCCTTCGGCACCGTCCGGCCACTGGCCAGCCAGAACTGGGCCGCCGTCTCGGCCGCCCCGACCAGGCCGGAGGCCAGCAGTTCGGCGTGCGCCCGACTCACCCCGGTGTCCGAGATGATGGTGTCGGTGATCGCCGCCACACAGCCCTTCTCGACCCGCTCCACCCGCTCCCGGACCGCCGGATCGTTGCGCAGGTCCGACTCGAAGACCAGCCGGAACGCCTCGCTCTCGTGGTCGACGAAGTCGAAGTACGCCCGGACCGCGCCGCTGACCCGCTCCTTGTTGTCCGTGGTGGCCTGCATCGCCTCGTGCACCTTCGCCACGATCGCGTCGCAGTGCCGGTCGAGCAGCGCCAGGTAGAGCTCCAGCTTGCCGGGAAAGTGCTGGTAGAGGACCGGCTTGGAGACGCCGGCCCGCTCCGCGATGTCGTCCATCGCGGCCGAGTGGTAACCCTGAGCCACGAAGACCTCCTGCGCGGCGGCAAGCAACTGCTTGCGCCGGGCCGAGCGGGGCAGCCGGGTCGGCCGACCCGCCGTCGGCACTCCACTGCCCGCAGCGGTCATCGTGACCTCCGTTTTCGCTTGCACGCTATCGACCTCGAATCGGAACCGAGCGGTGTGCACCTGACCTGGTCGTCGAATTAGCCCGCCGCTGTAACTTATCGCCACCCACACCACACGGTAGCCTCAGCGGGGGCGACCAAGGAGCGCACGGTGGACGAAACAGGGCAACCCGGGGCCGCCGCACCGGGTGAGAACGGCAACGGGGCAGGTACCGAGGGGGAGATCGTCCGTCCGGACAGCGGCTGGGCCACGGCGGATGCCGCCTGGTCCGGTGCCGCCACCCCCGGTGCCGAGGCCGGGCCCGATCCGACCCCGCGGCAGTGGGGGCCACCGGTCGAGCCGGTCGGCGTGCGGACCTGGACCGACCCGTTGCCCCGGTACGGCACCCGCCCGGTCGCCTTCCCCGGTGCCGCCCGGCCGGGTCGCCCGGTGACGAACGGGGCCAGCTACCCGGAGCCGACCACCGGCCGGTCGGCCGCCGGCCACGACGAGGTCGGCAACGAGAACGACGACGACCTGGCGGAGAGCGCCGACGGGCAGCGGCTGGTCGTGCCGGCGCCCCGACCGGTGCCGACGGCGGAGCGGGTGCAACCCCGGTTCGCCGACCAGCCGGTGCCGCTGGACCAGCCGTCGCCCTATCCGACCTCCGCCCCGCCGGTGTCGTCCGCCGCCCCGTACTCCTCGGCCGGTGCCTACCAGTCGCCGTACGCGTCCGCGCCGTACCCGTCGTCCGCCCAACCGGCCGGTCCGGCGTCCGACCTGGAAGCCGACCCGTTCGGCTCGGCCCGCCACTCGTACGACGATCCGCCCGTCCCGCCGACCCAGCCGCCCAGATGGCAGGACCGGGGCCGGCTCGACCCGATCTCCGCGCCGCCCACCTCGGCGCGTCCCCGGTCGGCGCCACCGGCGGGCTCCGGGGGCGTCGAGACCCCGCCCAACTTCCGGGCGCTGCCGAGCAGCTACCGGCCGCCCGAGCGGATGTCGGCGGAGCCGCCCCGGCCGGGTCGCCCCCGCCAGGATCGCGACGCCGACCCGCCGTCCACCGGAGCCGACCCGCGGTCGGGCGAGCCGGCGGAGACCGAGCCGGAGCTCGGCGCGCCGTCGCCACCCGGGCCGAGCGCCTGGTCGTCCGGCTGGGCACCGCCGTGGGCCAGCCTCGCCGAACCCGGCCCGGACACCGGCAACAGCCCTGGTCCCGATCGCCTGCGGGACGACTGGTCGCCGAGCTGGTCCAGTTCGCCGGCGGCCGACCGGTCGACCGCCGAGGAGTCGTCCGAGCCGTCCGAGCTGGCCGATCAGTCGGCCGACCGCCCGACCGCGCCGCTCGACGACCGGCCCGTCCGGCCGGCCTGGGCCGACGCCCCGGCGCCGTACAGCCGGTCCGGCCGGGCAAGGATCGAGGACCCGGCGGCGGCCCGGCCACCGTGGCAACCCATCGCGCCGACGTACGCTACGGGTAACGAGCTTCCGGCGTACCAGCCCGCGGAGCTCTCCCGGGCGAACCCGCCCAACCCGTCACAATCCGGATACCCGTACCGGCCCGACGAACCGGCCCCAGCGGACCCCATCTCGGCGAGCCGTGCGGCCGATCCGCTTACCGAGGCACTGCCCCAGCGCGTCCCCGCCGCGCCGGACGTGCCGACCGTGCCGGAGCCGCCAGCCGTGGATCCACCCGCCGAGACGCCAGAACTGGCCCGGATCGCCACTCACCTGCGCCGGGACGACGACGCCGCCGAGGTGCAGGAGCGCCCGGAGGGCTTCGACGTCAACGCGATCCTGGCGGCTGTGCACGGGGTCGACGGGGTGCGGGAGGCGTCCCTGCGGACCACGCCGGCCGGTGCCCACAGCCTCCGGTTGGATCTCGCCGACGGGGCGGACCCGGCGGAGGTGAGCCGGCAGGTCGCCCGACTGTTGCAGGATCGGATGGGTCTGGCCGCGGCACCGCAGAACCTGCCCGGCCCGGCACCCGCTTCGTCCGCGCCGGCCTCCGACGACCAGCCGCAGTCGCCCGGCTCGCAGCCGACCTCCGCTCCTTCCCAGCCGTCCGGCGGCCAGCCGCAGTCGCCCGGCCGGGTCGCGGCCGCGATGCCGTCGGCTCCCGGTGCGGCGCCGGCGGCCGCCGCCCCGGTGGAGTCCCGAACCGACGCCGACAAGTTGTCCAAGAAGGACGAATTGCCGGAAAGTGTCGCGCGGACCGAACGCAGCGAACGGGCCGGATCGGTCGGCCGGGGACCGCGGCCGTTCGAGACGGCCCCCCAGCAGCGGTCGGCCACCAAGCCGGCGCCCGCCGCCGAGCCCTCGGCCGCAGCAGCGGACGAGGAGCCCACCGAGGCGCCGGACGAAACGCCGCGTCGGCGCCGCGGTGCCGGGCCGCAGGGCCGGGCCGCCGTCGACGAGCGGCTCGGCGATCCGGCGGTGCTCACCGCGCTGCCGTCCGGGCCGGGTCCGCAGACGACCGGTACGTCGTACTCGGGTGGGCAGATCACCACGACGGAGGCGGCGCCGTCCCGGCCGTTGCCCGCCGGCCAGACACCCGGGCCGCGGGTGCTCATCGACCACGTACAGGTGAGCACGTTCGGGCTGGACGCCACCGTCGAGGTCCGGCTCGCCGCCGGTGAGCAGCAGGCCACCGGGTTGGCCACCGGCCCGGCGGTGGACGGCTACGTGCTGCGCCTCTGCGCGGTCTCGGCCGCCGCCGCCGTCGACGAACTGCTCCGGTCCTCGGCGCAGGTCACCGGGCGGGGACGTTGCTTCGTGGAGCACGCCGCGGTGGTGCCGTTCGGCAGCTGCGAGGTGGCCACCGTCGTGGTGCTGCTGGTCTGCGACGGCTGGGTGGAGCAGCTCGCCGGCTCCGCGCTGGTCGCCGGCGACCCGCGCCAGGCTGTGGTACGCGCCACGCTGGCGGCCGTCAACCGCCGGCTGGAGGCCCTGCTGGCCTGAGCCCGGGTCGATTACCCGGTGACGCGCGGCCCGGATCGGTGACACTGGACTGATGAAGCGCGCGATGCTGGGCCCCGAGGAGCTGCTCACCGGAGGTGCGGTGCCACCGCCCTGGCCGGGTCGACCGGTCACCCTCGACGGCACCGTGACGTACGTGCGCGAGACCCCCGCCACCGGTCCGAACGCCGAGCCGGCGCTGTTCGTACACGGCCTCGGTGGCTCCTCGCAGAACTGGACCGACCTGGCCGGCCTGCTCTCCGGCCGGCTGGCCGCCCACGCCATCGACCTGCCCGGCTTCGGCCGTAGCGACCCCGGGGTCAGCTACACCATCCGGGCGTTCGCCGACCGGGTGGTGCGGTACCTGGAGCACAGCGACCGGGGACCGGTGCACCTGATCGGCAACTCGCTCGGCGGGGCGATCTCGATACGGATCGCGGCCCTGCGGCCGGACCTGGTCCGGACCCTGACCCTGATCTCGCCGGCCATGCCGTTCCTGGACCCGCGCCGCTCGCTGCAGGGCCGGATGCTGCCGCTGCTGGCCATCCCCCGGGCGGAGCTGCTGGCCGGCCGGCTGCTGACCCGACTGGCCCCCGAGGAGATGGCCAGCCAGGTGTTGGAGGCGTGTGTGGCGGACATCACCCGGATCTGCGACCAGCGCCGGCAGGAGGCGATCGAGGAGATCCGGCTGCGGTACACGCTCGACCACTACGCCACCGCCTACCTGCGTACGCTGCGCGGCCTGGTGGGCAGCTTCCTGCGCGCGTACCTGCCCGGGTCGAACTCGCTGTGGCGGATCGCCCGGCTGGTGACCGCGCCGAGCCTGGTGATCGGCGGCCGGCGGGACCGGTTGGTCGACCCCCGGGTGTCGCCGCAGGTCGCGAAGGTGCTCTCGGACAGCCGGCTGCTGATGTTGCCGGACGTCGGGCACGTCGCCCAACTGGAGGTGCCGCGGACGGTGGCCCGCGCCACCCTGGCGCTGCTCGACGAGGTGGCCGGCGCCGAGTATTCCGGCTCCGCGATGGAGCAACGGAATCCGGCTGTCGGGCGTACTTAGTTGGCGATGCCATCTTCAGACTTCGCCGCCGGCCGGGCCGGCCCGGCCCGCCGGTCACCGCGCCCCTACCGCGCCGCCCGCGCCCGTCGCCGTCGGGCCCGGCGCCGGGCCACCCTGGCCGTCCTGTCGGTGGCCGCGGCCGGCCTGCTCGGCCTGGCCGCCGCCATCCTGCCGCCCAGGTTCGGGCCGGCCGATCCCGACGGTGCCCGACTGTCCGGGGCCGGTGCCGTCGCCAGCCCGGATCCGACGCCGACCGCCGCGCCCACCCCCACCCCGACCGGTACGCCGACCCCCGGGCCGCCGCCGCTGCGGTTGACCGGGTCGTTCCCGGCGACCGGGTCGGGCAGCTTCGCGTTCGCCGCCGGCCAGGGGCGGGTCGCCGGCCGGGCCGGGCCGCTGCGCCGGTACCGGGTGGCGGTGGAGAAGGGCGCGGGGGAGGAGGTGGCCGGGTTCGTCGCCGCCGTGGAGCGGGCGTTGGGTGATCCGGGAAGTTGGCCGGCGTCCCGGCGGCTGCGGCTGCAGCGGGTGCCGGACGGTGCCGGCCACGACTTCACGATCTATCTCGCCACCGCCGGGACGGCGGGTGAGATGTGCGCGGCCGGCGGGGTGAACATCCGGATCGACGGCCGGCCGTACACGTCCTGCCGGGCGACCGGAAAGGTGATCATCAACCTGGAGCGGTGGCGCCGGTCGGTCGACCACTTCGTCGAGGCCCGGGTGCCGCTGGACACCTACCGGGATTATGTGATCAATCACGAGGTCGGCCACGAGCTGGGCAACGGCCACGAGCGCTGTCCCGGCCGCGGCCGGCCGGCGCCGGTGATGATGCAGCAGACGCTCTTTCTCGACGGCTGCGTCGCGAACCCGTGGCCGTATCTGGACGGCCGCCGGTACACCGGGCCGGCGCTCTGACCGCCGCCCCGGGGCAACGGGCGGCGACCCGGGGCTTATAGTCCGAAATATGGGCATCGGCGCGCCGGCTAGGGTTCCCCCGCCGCGCGTGCAAACCTCAGCCGATGACCCTGTCGACCCGGCGCCGGCGCCGCCGCCAGCGGGCCCTGATGGCCTGCCTGCTGCTCGCCTCGGCCGGCCTGGTCGCGCTCGACCTGGTCGGCCACTCCGAGGCCCGGCAGCAACCGGACCGGGTGGCCCACCCCACGCCGGAGCGGGGCGCCACCACGCCGGCAATCGCCCCGGCCGCCGAGCCGCCGTCGGTTGCCCCACCGGCGGTGCCGACGTCGGGTCAGGCCGCCCAGCGGCCGGCGCCCGCCGACCGGCCGCCGCCGACCTACCCGGAGACCGGCGCCGGCGACTTCGGGTACGCGACCGGCCAGAGCGCCGTGCTGGGCCGCGCCGGCACCCTGCGCCGGTACCGGGTGGCGGTGGAGCGGGGCATCGACCAGGACCCGGCCGGCTTCGCCGGCACCGTGGACGGCATCCTCGGCCACCCCGACGGCTGGACCGCCAGCGGCGAGCTGCGGCTGCGCCGGGTGCCGAGGGTCGCCAGCGCCGAGTTCACCGTCTTCCTGGCCACCCCGGGCACTTCCGAGCGGATCTGCGCGACCGGCGGGCTGCGCACCGAACGTTTCACCAACTGCCGGCTGCCCGGCCAGGTGATCATCAACGCCGCCCGCTGGTTCGGCGCGGTGCCCGGCTACGGCGCGCCGGTCGAGGTCTATCAGGCGTACGCGATAAACCACGAGGTCGGGCACCAGCTCGGCCACGGGCACGAGGCGTGCCCCGGTGCGGGCCGGCCCGCGCCCGTGATGCAGCAGCAGACCTACGGGCTGCACGGCTGCCGGGCATACGCCTGGCCGTACCGGGCCGGCCGCCGCTACGCCGGCCCCGCTGTCGGGTGACCGGTGCCACCGGCCGGCGGGTATTCCCGCTCCCGCATGACGGGCTGGTGTTCCACCTCATGGCCGGCGGGCCGATCGTCGAGCAACAATGGCACGGCATGTTTCGCCGTGACGTCCAGCCGGCCGGCTGGACGAGGATCGCACCGGGAGTTCACCGTGTCGCTGCCCCCGCTCGTGGAGCCCGCCGCCGAGCTGACCGTCGACGAGATCCGCCGCTACTCGCGCCACCTGATCATTCCCGACGTCGGGGTGACCGGGCAGAAGCGGCTGAAGAACGCGCGGGTGCTCTGCGTGGGCGCCGGCGGACTCGGCTCGCCGGCGCTGATGTACCTGGCCGCGGCCGGCGTCGGCACGCTCGGCATCGTCGACTTCGACACGGTCGACGAGTCGAACCTGCAGCGGCAGATCATCCACGGCCAGTCCGACATCGGCCGGTCGAAGGCCGAGTCGGCCGCCGCCAGCGTCCGGGAGATCAACCCGCTGGTCAACGTGGAGATCCACAACACCGCCCTGGACCGGGACAACGTCCGGGAGCTGTTCAGCCAGTACGACCTGATCGTCGACGGCACCGACAACTTCGCCACCCGGTACATGGTCAACGACGCGGCGGTGCTGCTCGGCAAGCCGTACGTCTGGGGTTCGATCTACCGCTTCGACGGGCAGGCGTCGGTCTTCTGGGCCGAGCACGGCCCCTGCTACCGCTGCCTCTACCCGGAGCCGCCGCCGCCCGGCATGGTGCCGTCCTGCGCCGAGGGCGGGGTGCTCGGGGTGCTCTGCGCCTCGATCGGCTCGATCCAGGTCACCGAGGCGATCAAGCTGCTCACCGGCATCGGGGAGCCGCTGGTCGGCGCCCTGACCGTCTACGACGCGCTGGACATGACGTACCGGAAGATCAAGGTCCGCAAGGACCCGGGCTGCGCGCTCTGCGGCGAGAACCCGACGGTCACCGACCTGCTGGAGGACTACGAGGACTTCTGCGGCGCGGTCTCGCCGGAGGCCGAGGCGGCCACCCTGGACGCCACCATCACCGCCCGCGAGCTCAAGGAGTGGCAGGACGCCGGGAAGGACTTCTTCCTGGTCGACGTCCGGGAGCCGGCCGAGTACGAGATCGTCAGCATCCCGGGCGCGACGCTGATCCCCAAGGGCGACATCATCTCCGGCGACGCGCTGGCCCGGCTGCCGCAGGACCGGCAGATCGTGCTGCACTGCAAGTCCGGCGTCCGGTCGGCCGAGGCGCTGGCGGCGATCAAGGCGGCCGGGTTCGCCAACGCCGTACACGTGCAGGGCGGGGTGCTCGCCTGGGTGAAGCAGGTCGACCCGTCGCTGCCCGCGTACTGACCGGACCAGCCGCCGGTCCGGTCACCGGCCGGACAGTTGACCTTGGCTGACCTACCGAGGCGTAACCCCGGCCGCGCCGGTAGCGTCTCGCAGGTGGTCGACATGGACGGTGCGATCGGGTTCGTCGTCGCGCACGGCGACACGGTGGATCGTGCGCGGCTCTCCTGGCTGCGTACCGGGGCGCTGCCGCCGGCGGAGATCCTGGCAAACGCGGAGATCGGGCAGGCCCCGGACGGCGGCTGGCCGGCCTTCTGGGGCGGCGACGTCGCCTCGGTGGACGCCACCTGCTTCCGGCTGGCCGAGCTGGACGACCTCGGCGCGCTCGGCCGCCCGGCGGCCCGCAAGGCGCTGGACTGGCTGGCCAGCCGGCAGCGGCCGGACGGCACCTGGGAGGAGGACGCGTCGCTGGCCGGCGACGCGCCGGCCTGGGCGAAGCCGGGCGACCCGGAGGCGGTGCTCTACCTGACCGCCTGCGCCGGGTTCTGGCTCACCGTCGCCGGCCTGGACGCCCGCTCCGCCGGCCCGCGCGACGAGCGGGTCGGCGGCGCGTACGCGGGTGTGGTGCACGCGGCGGCGCAGGCGGTCGCGGCCCAGGTGCGGCCGGACGGCACCTGGCCGTCGTACCTGGCCGCCGGCTGGCTCGGCGCGGCGATGCTCTACCGGCGGGAGATGTTCTACGAGTCGGCCCGGATCCAGGGTGTGCTCACCGACCGGCTGCCGGAGATGTCGCCGGCCAACGTCGCCGCCATGGGGTCGGCGCTGCGCCGGGTCGGCGTCAAGGCCGACGACTGGCTGTTGGTCGCTGCCCGCCGCCGGCTGGCCGAGACCCAGCGCAGCGACGGCGGGTGGCCCAGTGACGACGGCGATGCCTTCGACGTGCACACCACCCTCGCCGCGATCCGCGCCGCCCGGTAGCCG
The DNA here is from genome assembly GCF_029626155.1 of Solwaraspora sp. WMMD1047. Taxonomy (NCBI): domain Bacteria; kingdom Bacillati; phylum Actinomycetota; class Actinomycetes; order Micromonosporales; family Micromonosporaceae; genus Solwaraspora; species Solwaraspora sp. WMMD1047. The sequence continues at coordinate 754,679 of NZ_JARUBL010000001.1, forward strand.
GCGGTCAGCTCCGCAGGTGGCCGTCGCCGGTCACGACGTACTTGGTGGAGGTCAGCTCCGGCAGGCCCATCGGCCCCCGGGCGTGCAGTTTCTGCGTCGAGATGCCGATCTCGGCGCCGAAGCCGAACTCGCCGCCGTCGGTGAACCGGGTGGAGGCGTTCACCATCACCGCCGCCGAGTCGACCCGGGCGACGAACTCCCGGGCCGCGGCGACCGAGTCGGTGACGATCGCCTCGGTGTGTCCGGAGCCGTACCGGCGGATGTGCTCGACCGCGGCGGCGAGCGAGTCGACGACGGCGGCCGAGATGTCCGCGGAGAGGTACTCGGTGCCGTGGTCGGCGTCGGTGGCCGGCTGCACGGCCGGCGAGTACGCGGCCACCTCGGGGGAGCCGTGCACGGTCACCCCGGCCTCGGCGAGCGCGTCCAGCACCCGGGGCAGGAAGGCGTCCGCGATGTCGGCGTGCACCAGCAGCGACTCGGCGGTGTTGCAGGTCGACAGCCGCTGGGTCTTGGAGTTCAGGACGATCGCCACCGCCTTGTCCAGGTCGGCGGCGGCGTCGACGTAGACGTGGCAGTTGCCGACCCCGGTTTCGATCACCGGCACCGTGGACTCCTCCACCACCGTCCTGATCAGCGACGCCCCGCCGCGCGGGATCAGCACGTCGACCAGGCCCCGGGCGCGCATCAGCTCCTTGACCGAGTCGCGGCTGGTGGCGTCGAGCAGCTGCACGGCGTCGGCGGGCAGCCCGGCGGCGGCGACGGCGTCCCGCAGTACTGCGACGATCGCCGCGTTGGATCGGGCGGCCGACGAGGAGCCGCGCAGCAGGGCGGCGTTGCCGGACTTGAGGCAGATGCCGGCCGCGTCGGCGGTCACGTTCGGCCGGGCCTCGTAGATGATCCCGACCACCCCGAACGGCACCCGGATCTGCCGCAGCTCCAGCCCGTTGGGCAGGGTGGAGCCGCGCAGCACCTCGCCGACCGGGTCGGCCAGGGCGGCCATCTGCCGCAGCGCGTCGGCGATGCCGGCGATCCGGGCGTCGGTGAGGGTGAGCCGGTCGAGGATCGCCGCGGACAGGCCGGCTTCGCGCCCGGCCGCCAGGTCCGCCGCATTGCCTTCCAGAATCTCCGGGGTACGCGCGACAAGCGCGTCGGCCATCGCGTGCAGCGCGGCGTCCTTGGCGGCCCGGGTGGCGGTGGCCAGCACCTCGGCCGCCGCGCGGGCCCGCTGCGCCTGTTCGGTGACGCTCATCAGTCAACTCCTCAGCGGGTGGTGGTGGGGTTCACAGCAGTACCAGGTCGTCGCGGTGCACGACCTCGCGTTCGTAGCCGGGGCCGAGCGCGGCGGCCAGCTCGCCGGTGGAGCGGCCGAGCAGGCCGGGCAGCTCGACCGCGTCGTAGTTGACCAGGCCGCGGGCCACCGGGGCGCCGGAGACGTCGACCAGGTCCACCGGGTCACCGGCGGTGAAGGCGCCGTCCACGGCGGTGATGCCGGCCGGCAGCAGCGACTTGCGCCGCCCGACGACGGCCTGCACCGCGCCCGGGTCCAGGTGCAGCCGGCCGCGCGGTGCGGTGGCGTGGGCCAGCCAGAAGAGCCGGGCGGCGGGTCGCTGGCGGACCGGGTGGAACAGGGTGCCCACCTCGGCGCCGGCCAGCGCCAGGGCGGCCAGCGGCGCGGCGGTGAGCACCACCGGGATGCCGAAGCCGGTGGCGATCCGGGCCGCCTCGATCTTGGTGACCATGCCGCCGGTGCCGACGCCGGCCCGGCCGGCCCGGCCGATCGCCACCCCGGCCAGGTCGTCCGTGCCGCGTACGTCGGTGATCCGGGTGGTGCCGGGGCGGGCCGGGTCGCCGGTGTAGAGGGCGTCCACGTCGGAGAGGAGCACCAGCAGGTCGGCGTGGACCAGGGCGGCGACAAGCGCGCCGAGCCGGTCGTTGTCGCCGAACCGGATCTCCTCGGTGGCGACCGTGTCGTTCTCGTTGACGATCGGCACCGCCTGCAGGTCGAGCAGTTTGCGCAGCGTCCGGTACGCGTTGCGGTAGTGCACCCGGCGGGTGACGTCGTCGACGGTGAGCAGCACCTGCCCGACGGTGCGGCCGTGCCGGCCGAAGCTGGTCGCGTAGTGGCCGATCAGCAGCCCCTGCCCGACGCTCGCGGCGGCCTGCTGGGTGGCCAGGTCGCGGGGGCGGCGGGGGAGTCCGAGCGGGGCCAGCCCGGCCGCGATCGCCCCGGAGGAGACGAGCACGATCTCCCGACCCGCCGGCTGCCGCCCGCTCCCGCCGGTCGGCTGTCCGCCGGTCCCGCCGGCTGGTAGCCAGGCGGCGATGGCGTCGGTGAGGGCGTCGACCCGGGCCGGGTCGAGCCCGCCGGCGGCGGTGGTCAGCGACGACGACCCGATCTTGACGACGATCCGTCGCGCTGCGGTGACTGCTTCACGCACCCGCCCATTCTGCGCGGTCGGCTTCCCAAGATCACGCTGAGATCCCATATCTTGAGGTCCGATGACACCCGAGGAGTACGTCGAAGAGGTGCTGGCGCTCGTCGAGCGCATCCCGCCGGGGCGGGTGATGTCGTACGGGGCGATCGCGGATCACCTGGCCGAGCGCTCCGGCCGGGCGTCGCCGCGGCTGGTCGGCTCGATCATGGCCCGGCACGGCGGCGGCGTCCCGTGGCACCGGGTGGTGAACGCCGCCGGTCGCCTCCCGCCCGGCCACGAGCGGGAAGCCCGCGCCCGACTGCGCGCCGAGGGCGCCCCGCTGCGCGGCGACGGTGTCGACCTCCCCGCCGCCCACTGGTCCCCCGACGATCCCTGAGCAGCGTCGCCGTCCAGTTCGCGGAGCCGTCGGGCCATGATCGTGGCGCAGCTGTCCGTTGGATTCGGCCTCTCAGCACCGCTGAGCGCGCCACGATCCTGGGTGCTCGCGGGAGCGGGCCGGAACTCACCGGAACGGGTGGCTTTGGCGGGCGGGGAACGCGGATATGGTTCATGTTCATGACCGTGCCGTCGGCTGTCGCGCTGCCTCGGAAGGTGCACGTCGGGTACGCGCTCGGGTCGTTGGCCACCGGGGCGTTCGGCACCGTGCCCGGGCTGCTGCTCCTGCCGTACCTGACCGACAGCCTGGGGGTGGCCGCCGGAGTCGCCGCGCTGCTGGTGCTGCTGCCGAAGGCGTGGGACGTGCTGCTCAACCCGGTCGCCGGCCGGATCTCCGACCGCACCCGGTCGCGCTGGGGCGCCCGCCGGCCGTACCTGCTGGCCGGCGGGCTGGCGATGGCGGTGCTCTTCGCCGCCATCTTCGCGGCGCCGTTCGGCACCGGGCCGGGCGCCGCCGCCTACGTCGCGGTCGCCTTCCTCGCCACCGCCAGCGCGTTCGCCTTCTTCCAGGTGCCCTACGTGGCGATGCCGGCCGAACTGACCGCCGACTACCAGGAACGCACCCGCCTGATGACCTGGCGGATCGCGGTCCTCGCGCTGGCCATCCTGGTCTCCGGCGCGCTGGCCCCGCTGGTCGTCACGGTCGGCGGCGACGGCATCGCCGGGCACCGCTGGATGGGGCTCTTCGTCGCCGCGCTGATCGTCGTCGGCGCGGTGGGCGCCTTCGTCGGCACCCGGGACGCCCCCACCGGCACGGTCGGCGAGAGCGAGCCGACATTGCGGGCGCAGCTCGCCGTCGCCGCCCGGAACCGGCCGTTCCGGGTGCTGCTGATCTGCTTCGTCATCCAGTCGGCCGGTGTCGCCACCGTGCTGGCCGGCGTGCAGTACTTCGCCGAGCAGATCCTGGCCAGCCCGGACGCCGGGCCGACGCTGCTCTTCGCCTGCTTCGTCGGGCCGGCGCTGCTGGTGATGCCGCTCTGGAGCCGGGTCGGCGCCCGGCTCGGCAAGCTGCGGGCCTTCGTGGCGGCGTCACTGCTCTTCGCCGCCGGGGCGCTGGCCCTGGTGGTGGCGCCCGCCGTACCCGCCGTCGTGGTCTACCTGGTGGTGGCCGTGATCGGCTGCGGCTACGCCGGACAGCAGGTGTTCGCGCTGGCCATGCTCCCCGACTGCATCGCGTACGACACCGCCCGCACCGGCCGGCGGCAGGCCGGCGTCTTCACCGGCGTCTGGACCGCGGGGGAGACCCTCGGGCTGGCGCTGGGCCCCGGCCTCTACGGGCTGGTGCTGCAGGTCTCCGGTTATGTCTCGTCGTCGACCGGCTCGGCGGCCGACCAGCCGGCCAGCGCCCGGCTCGGCGTGCTGCTCGGCTTCACGGTGCTGCCGGCCGCACTGGTCGGACTGGCGGTGCTGCTGCTGCGCGGCTACGACCTCACCGCCGACCGGCTGGCCGAAGCCGAGGCATCGGCGGAGGGGATAGCGTGACCGGAATGATCGACGCGTTGCCGCCCGAGGGCGTACCGGCCGAGCAGGTTCTCGGCGAGCTGCGCGCCCTGCGCGGCGCGGACCGGCCGACCCACGGCGGGCGGCTCTTCGCCTACGTCTACGACCCGGCGGTGCCGGGGCTGGACGAGCTGGCCGGCTCGGCGTACGCGATCTCGGCGGCCGTCAACGGGCTCGACCCGACCGCGTTCCCATCCCTGCTGGCAATGGAGAACGCGCTGGTCGCCGCCGCGGCCCGGCTGCTCGGCGGCGGACCGGGCAGCGCCGCGCCGGCGGCGGTCGGCAGCGTCACCGGTGGTGGCACCGAGTCGCTGATCCTGGCCGTGCAGGCGGCCCGCAACGCCCGGCCCGAGGTGACCGCGCCCCGGTTGGTCGCCCCGGTCACCGCGCACGCCGCGTTCGCCAAGGCCGCGCACCTGCTCGGCGTCGGGCTGGACCTGGTGCCGGTGTCGCCGAAGACGCTGCGCCCGGCCGCCGCCGACATCGGCGCCGCCATCGGGCCGGACACCGTGCTGGTGGCCTGCTCCGCGCCGTCGTACGCGCACGGGGTGGTCGACCCGGTCACCGAGATCGCCGCGCTCGCCGCGGCGGCCGGGACGCGCTGCCACGTGGACGCCTGCTTCGGCGGTTGGACGCTGCCCTACCTGCGCCGGCTCGGCGCCGACCTGCCGCCGTTCGACTTCGCCGTGCCGGGCGTCACCTCCATCTCGGTCGACCTGCACAAGTACGCGTACGCCCCGAAGGGGGTGTCGGTGCTGCTGCACCGCGATCCCGCGCTGCGCCGGCCGCAGTACTTCGCGTACGCCGACTGGCCCGGTTATCCGCTTGTCAACCCGGTGCTCTCGTCGACCCGCTCGGGTGGGCCGATCGCCGCCGCCGTGGCGACGCTGCGGCACCTCGGCGACGCCGGCTACCTGGCGTTGGCCGCCCGCACCCGGGAGGCGGTCGCCGGGCTGGCCGCCGCCGTCACGGCGGTCGACGGGCTGCGGCTGCTGGCCGAGCCGGAGACGACGGTGGTCTGCCTCGCCTCCGACGACCCCGACCTGGACCTGTTCGTCCTCGCCGACGAGCTGACCGCGCGGGGGTGGCACACCCAACCCCAGATGGCGTACGCCGAACTGCCGGCCAGCATCCACCTGACGGTGACCGCCGCGGTGGCGCCGAGGGTGGCGGAGTTCGGCCCCGACCTCGCCGCGGCGGCCCGGGCCGCGCGGGCGCTCGGGCCGGTGCGGCTGCCCGCCGAACTGCTGGCGGTGGCCGCCGGGCTGACCCCGGCCGCGCTGACTCCGGAGCTGGTCGCCGGCCTCGCCGCCGGCCTCGGCCTGGCCGCGAGCGACGGTCCGGCGGGCGGCAGTGACTCTGCCGGCGGCTCGGCTGGGGCGGGGCCGTTGCCGGACCGGTTGGCGACGGTGAACACGCTGCTCAACGCCGTACCGCCGGAGCTGCGGGCGGCGCTGTTGACCGAGTTCCTGAGCCTGTTGCAGCGCCCGAGCTACCACTGAGGCTGTGGTTGACTGTCTGGTGGTGCGGGCAGCGACCCGGGAAGGGGGACGACCGTGCAGGTGCCGGCGGTGCTGGGGGAACCCATCCGGTTCGTGCTCAACTGGGGGCGGCGCTACTCGCTCTGGGTGTTCAACTTCGGCCTGGCCTGCTGCGCGATCGAGTTCATCGCGACCAGCATGGGACGGCACGACTTCATCCGGCTCGGCGTGATCCCGTTCGCGCACGGGCCGCGCCAGGCCGATCTGATGGTGGTCTCCGGCACGGTGACCGACAAGATGGCCCCGGCGATCAAGCGGCTCTACGACCAGATGCCGGAGCCGAAGTACGTCATCTCGTTCGGCGCCTGCTCGAACTGCGGCGGCCCGTACTGGGATTCCTACTCGGTGACGAAGGGCGTCGACCAGATCATCCCGGTCGACGTTTACGTGCCGGGCTGCCCGCCCCGGCCGGAGGCACTGCTGCACGGCATCCTGCGGCTGCAGGAGAAGATCGCCGCCGAGCAGTCCGGCCTCGGCGGGGTGTCCCGGGTGGACCCGCTGGCGCCGCCGGCCGACGACCCGGCCGGGACCCGATCCGTCGAGTCGCTGACCGCCCCACTGGTCCACCCGCCGGCCCGGGCGGACTCCTGATCGTTCGCCCGCGCCGGCCGGTCGGCCGCCGCCCCGACTGACGCCGACCGAACGGCCGGGTCGGTCGCACCGACCGGACCGGCCCGTCCGCCACCTCGGTGAGCTGGGCATGGACGTTCGATCATGGTGGTCGGGGGTGGCTAGCCTGCCGGCCATGAACGACGAACAGCGTGCGAACCAGATAGTCGACGTCCTGCTCGCCGAGTTCGGTGAGCTGATGGCGCTGGACCCGGCCGCGTTCCGCCGCAAGTTCCGGAAGATGGCCGCCTCCCCGTTCGCCTTCTACCGGGGCAGCGCGGCGCTCTTCTACCACGACGTGACCGGCGACTTCGCCGACGACCGGTTCCTGGACGAGCAGACCAGCCGGGTCTGGATCCACGGTGACCTGCACGCGGAGAACTTCGGCACCTACATGAACGGTTCCGGGCAGCTCGTCTTCAACGTCAACGACTTCGACGAGGCGTACGTCGGGCCGTTCTCCTGGGATCTGAAGCGGTTCGCGGCCAGCGTGGCCCTGATCGGGTACGGCAAGGCGCTCTCCGACCGGGTGATCGGCGACCTGGTGGGGCGGTTCGCGACGGCGTACCTGACCGAGCTGCGGGCCATCGCGGCCGGCGGCGACGACGCGATCGGCTCGATCACCCTGGACAACGCGGACGGGGTGCTGCTGCGGGTGCTCCAGCAGGCCCGGCTGAACACCCGGGTGGACCTGCTCGCCGCGCAGACCACCATCGACCGGTACGAGCGCCGGTTCTCGGTGAGCGACGGCGTCTACCCGGTCGACGAGGCGACCCGGGCCGAGGTGATCGACGCCTTCCACCGGTACCTGGCCACGCTGCCGGGCGCGTCGGGCGGCGAGCGGGAGGTCGCGGCGCAGATCAAGGACGTGGTGCTGCGCAAGGGGGTGGGCATCGGCTCGGCCGGGCTGCCGTCGTACAACCTGCTGCTGGAGGGGAACACCCAGGCGCTGGAGAACGACGTGGTGATCTACATGAAACAGGCCCAGGTGCCCGCGGTGGCCCGGCACGTCGCGGACGAGGGCGTCCGCGACTACTTCCAGCACCAGGGCCACCGTACGGTGGAATCGCAGCGCGCCCTGCAGGCGCACGCCGACCCGTGGCTGGGCTTCACCGAGCTGGCCGGGGTCGGTCAGCTCGTCGCCGAGGTCTCCCCGTACGCGGCTGATCTGGACTGGGCGGACGTGAACGAGCCGGAGGAGCTGGCCGGGGTGGTGGGTGACCTCGGTCGGGCGGTGGCCCGGATGCACTCGGTGGCCGACGACGAGTCCAGCCACGACCTGGTCGACTACTCGACCGAGGAGGCGATCGTCGCGGCGGTGGGCGCGGACGAGTCGGGCTTCGCGGTGCACCTGGTGGAGTTCGCGCACGCCTACGGCGCGCGGGCCCGGCAGGACCACCAGACCTTCGTCGACCTGTTCCGCAACGGCCGACTCCCCGGCCTGTAAGCGGCCCGGCCGCCGGCCTGGAGCGGCCCGGCCGTCCCCGGTCGGTGAGCTGCCCGGCCGTCGCCGGTCCGGCACCGGCGTGGCCGGTCAGTCGCCGAATTCGAGCACCACCTTGATGTCGTCGTCGGCCGAGGTGTACGCCTCGGCGTACGAGCCGACCGGCACCCGGCGGGTGATCAGCGAGTCGAGCCAGCCCGGGTCGGCGGTGGTCAGCGCCTCCGCGGCCAGGTCCCAGTGCCGCCGGTTGGCGTTCACCGAACCGAAGACCACGTTGTTCTCCAGCACCAGGTCACGGTTGAGCGCGCCGGCGTCGAAGTCGATGGTCCGGCCGCCGGTGGAGACCCCGGCCAGGCAGACGATGCCGGTCGGGGCGACCTTGCACATCACCTCCAGGACGACCGCCGGGGCGCCGGTGCACTCCAGGATCACGTCCGGGGCGAAGTCGAGCTCGCTCACCGACCCGGTGTGGTACGCGGCGCCGAGCGCCCCGGCCAGCGCCGGCTTCCGACCGCCGACGGCCCGGTCCAGCACGTGTACGGTGTGGCCGCGCTGGGTGGCCAGCAGCGCGGCGAGCAGGCCGATCGGTCCGGCGCCGGTGACCAGCACGGTCTGTGGCTGCCAGACCGCCCGGGCGCCGATCCGGTCGATGTGGTCCCACGCCTTGGCCAGCACGCTTGTCGGCTCGACCAGGACACCGACCCGCTCCAGGGCCGGGTCGAGGCCGATCGCGAACTTGGGGCCGATCCGCCAGCGGTCCCGGGCGAAGCCGGGCAGCCCCTTGATGCCGTGCTCGGTGTACCGCTCGTTGCGGCACATGTCCCACTCGTCCATCGCGCAGTTGGCGCAGGGCACCGGGTCGGGGTGCCGGACGATGCCGGCGACCAGGTCGCCGGGGTGCAGGGTGCCGCTCGGGTCGGCGATCACCCGGCCGAGGGACTCGTGCCCGAGGACCAGGGTGTGGCAGCCCGGCGGCGGTTCGCCGTGTCCCCCGCCGATGATTTCGTGGTCGGTGCCGCAGATGCCGACCGCCAGCGCCTCGACCAGGATCGCGCCCTCGTCGTTGGCGGGCTCGGGGAAGTCGGGCACCAGTCGCAGCGAGTCGGGCCGGCCGGGAACGACGGTGATGGCGCGCACGCTGGGTATTCTTCCGCCTTCCCTTCGTCATCGGCCCGCAAATCGGGTTCGCCCGATGCCTTGCGCGAGCCGCCGGCGCCCGACGATACTTTGACTCAGTCAACAAATGCTCGGGGGACGAGATGACGCGGACGATCGACGTGACAGCTCCGGTGACCCGACCGGACCGGGTGGCCGCGGTGCGGGCCTTCAACCGCTTCTACACCGCCGTCATCGGCGTGCTGGACGAACGGATGCTGCACACCGCGTACACCCTCACCGAGGCGAGGGTGATCTTCGAGTTGGCCCAGCAGCCGGCCACCGAGGTGGTCCGGCTACGCCGCGGCCTCGACCTTGACGCCGGCTACCTCAGTCGCATCCTGGCCCGCTTCGAGGCTGACGGGCTCATCGCCCGGACCCGCTCGGCCTCCGACGCCCGCCGTCAGGTGATCACCCTCACCGACGCCGGCCGGCGGACCTGGCGGAGCCTGGACGAGCGGTCCGCCGCCGAGGTCGCCGCCCTGCTCGGCCGGCTCGATGAAGACGGCCAGCGACGGCTGCTCAGCGCCATGAGCAGCATCCGCAGGATGCTCGACGCCGACCGCGACCGGGCGGACCAGGTGGTGCTGCGCCCACCGGCCCCGGGCGACTTCGGCTGGATCGTGCAACGGCACGGCGTCCTCTACGCCCGCGAGTACGGCTGGGACCAGACCTTCGAAGCCTTCGTCGCCCGGATCGTGGCCGACTACGCCACCGACCACGACCCCCGGCGGGAGGCGGCCTGGATCGCCGACCTCGGCGGAGAGCCGGTCGGGTCGGTGCTCTGCACCCGGGAGGACGATCGGACCGCGCGGCTGCGGGTGCTGCTGGTCGAGCCGGCCGCCCGCGGAATGGGCGTCGGCGCCCAGCTGGTCGATCAGTGCCTGCGATTCGCCCGGCACGCCGGATACCAGCGGATCGTGCTCTTCACCTGCGAGGTGCTCGCCGGCGCCCGGCGGATCTACCAGCGGGCCGGGTTCCAGCTCGTCGACGAGCACCCCACCAGGGCGTACGGCCACGACGTCGTCGAGCAGAACTGGGCGCTCGAACTGGCGGCGACCCCGCCGGGCCGGCCGGCGGGGTCCGCGAGGCCATAGGATCGCGGTCATGAGCCCGGAGGCGCGGACCATCACACCGGACCAGACATGACGCCGGACGAGATCGGCGCCCGGCTCGGCGCGCTGCTGACCCCGACCGAGGTCACCGCCGGGATCTCCGGCGGCCAGGCGTACGCCCGGGCCACCGTCGACGTGCCCCTGTCGCAGTGGCGGGCCGCGCTCCGGGCCGCCCGCGACGACACCGACCTGGCCTGCGACTTCTTCGACTGGCTCTCCGCCGTGGACGAGCAGGACGACGGCTTCGACGTGGTCGCCCACCTCTGGTCGACCACCCACCGGCACGGGGTGCTGCTGCGCACCCGGGTGCCGCGCGCGGCGGCGACCGTACCGTCCGTGGTGGACCTGTATCCCGGGGCCGGCTGGCACGAACGGGAGACCCACGAGATGTTCGGCATCGACTTCGACGGCCACCCCAACCTCGCCCCGCTGCTGCTGCCGCCCGAGTTCGAGGGACACCCGCTGCGCAAGGAGTTCGTGCTCGCCTCCCGGGTCGCCAAGCCGTGGCCCGGCGCCAAGGAGCCCGGCGAGTCCGAGGGCGGCGGCACCCGGCGGCAGGCGATGCGGCCGCCCGGCGTACCCGCGCCTGGTGAATGGGGTCCGGCCGCGCGGCGGCCGGCGGACGGCGAGCCCGACGCGGGTGGCGCCTGATGCCGCTCTGGCTGGAACTTGTCATCCGGATCGGCGGGGTGGTGGTCGCCTTCCTCACCCTGCCGCTGATCGTCGGCCAGGTCGAACACAAGGTGATGGCGCACATGCAGGGCCGGCTAGGCCCGATGTACGCCGGCGGCTTCCACGGCTGGGCGCAGCTCATCGCCGACGGGGTCAAGTTCGTGCAGAAGGAGGACATCACCCCGCGCGAGGCCGACCGGTCGGTGTTCCGGCTCGCGCCGGCCGTCGCGCTGGTGCCGTACCTGCTGGTCCTGCTGGTCATCCCGCTCGGCCCCAACGACCTGGTCGGGCAGCCGCTGGACATCGGGCTCTTCTTCGTCCTCGCGGTGGTCGGGGTCGGGGTGGTCGCGGTGCTGATGTCGGCCTGGGCGTCGGCGAACAAATATAGCCTGCTCGGCGGATTGCGCGGCGCCGCCCAACTGCTCGGCTACGAGCTGCCGCTGGTGCTCGCGGCGGCCAGCGTCGCGATGGCCGCCGGCACGCTCAGCCTGCCCGGCATCGTCGAGGCGTGGGAGCCCTGGTGGCTGCTCTGGCAGGCACCCGCGATGATCGTCTTCTTCGTCGCCGGGCTGGCCGAGATCCGCCGGCCACCCTTCGACATGCCGATCGCCGACTCCGAACTGGTCTTCGGCTACCTGACCGAATACACCGGCCTGCGGTTCGCCTTCTTCCTGCTCGCCGAGTACGTCGGCATCGTGGTGATCGCCGCCCTGACCACGGTGCTCTTCCTCGGCGGTTGGCAGGGGCCGTTCGGCGACGACCAGCTCGGCTGGCTCTGGACCCTGGTCAAGGTCTTCGCCGTGTCGTTCGTGATCATCTGGTTCCGGGTCAGCTACCCCCGGCTGCGCGAGGACCAGCTGCAACGGATCTGCTGGCTGGTGCTGGTCCCGATCGCGCTCGGCCAGCTGGTGCTGACCGCCGCCATCAAACTGGCGATCGCCTGACCGGTCAGAGATAGCGCGGGGTGATCCGGGCCAGCGGCAGGGTGATCAGCCACGGCTCCGGCACCTCGATCACCTTCGTCCACCGGCCGGTCGGGACGTACTCCTCGGTCACCGAATCAAGCTGATGGGTGTACGCGACCAAGGCCTCGTGGGTCTCGATCCGCCAGTGGAAGGGGATCCCCGCCTGGGCGTAGATCGCCGGCTTGGTGATCCGGTCCATGACCCGGGTGCCCGGCGAGACCACCTCGACGGCCAGCACCACCTCGTGCGGGTGGTACCAGTGCGGCTGCCGCTTCGCCGCCTCGAAGGTGGTGACGAGCACGTCCGGGATCAGCGCCCGGTGCTGATCGAAGCGGATCTCGACGCCGTGGGTCACGTCGTACCCGTCCGGGCAGCCGTCCGCCAGCGCGGCGGCGAGCCGCATCGTGATGGTCTGATGGGCGACGGTCGGGGAGGGGGGCATGATGAGAACTCCGTCGAGCAGTTCGCGGCGACGCCCGTCCTCGGGCATGGCGTCGAGGTCCTCGGTGCTCCACCCGTCGGGCGGCGGGACATGGTGGCTGAGGGCGGATGTCATCGCCCGGTCTCCTCCCGGCCGTGGGGGTCGCTCCCGACTACCACCGTGGGAAACGACCGGCCCGCGCGGATGACACGGGCCACAGGAATCTCGGCGTGATCCGGTCGAGCGGCAGGTTGATCGGCCACGGTTCGCCGACGTCGACGAACTTCGTCCACTGGCCGGTCTCGGTGTAGACCTCGGCCAGCGGGTCGATCCGGTGGGTGTGCACGGTGAGCCCGTCGTCGATCTCGATCCGCCAGTAGTGCGGGATGCCGGCCTTCGCGTACAGCGCCGGTTTCATGATCTGGTCCATCGCCTCGGAGCTCGGCGAAACGATCTCCACCGCCAGCACGACCTCATGCGGTCGGCACCATCCACCGCTGCGCTCGGCGGCCTCGGCTGTGGTGACGAGTACGTCCGGGATGAACGAGCGACGCTGGCTCATCCGGATCTCGATGGCCTGGGTGGCGTCGTAGGTGGCCGGGCAGTCTTCGCGGAGTGCGGCCATCAGCAGGCCCGCGATGGTCTGGTGCGGCCGGGAGGGGGAGGGGGAGACGATCAGGACTCCGTCGATCAACTCGCGGCGTTGGCCATCTGTGGGCAGGGACTCCAGGTCGTCCGTGGTCCAGCTGCCAGCCGCCGGAAAGTCGTCGCTGAGCGCGGCAGTCATCGGACCTCACCTCCGTCCGGTGTTGAACGCTCCGGATGGTAGCGAGGTGACGAAGTGTCGGGGGGTGGTCGCGCGCGGCGGGCCGACAGGGCAGGATGGGCGGATGACCGAGCGCGGCGGGCCGGCGCGATGAACGTTCCCGGCGAAGGGCTGGCGAAGGGGCTGGCGGTCACCCTCAAGACGATGGTGAGCCGCTCCACCACCCAGCAGTACCCGGATGTCGCACCCGAGTTGCCGCCCCGCTCGCGCGGCGTGATCGCCCTGCTGGCCGAGAACTGCACTGTCTGCATGCTCTGCTCCCGCGAGTGCCCGGACTGGTGCATCTACATCGACTCGCACAAGGAGGAGGTCGTCGTCCCGGGTGCCGCCCGGCCCCGGCAGCGCAACGTGCTGGACCGGTTCGACATCGACTTCTCGCTCTGCATGTACTGCGGCATCTGCATCGAGGTCTGCCCGTTCGACGCGCTCTACTGGTCGCCCGAGTTCGAGTACGCCGAGTACGACATCCGCGACCTGCTGCACGACAAGGACCACCTCGGGCAGTGGATGGCCACCGTCCCGCCGCCGCCCGCGCACGACCCGATGGGCGAGCCGGCCAAGGAGGAGACCGCGGCCGCCCGCAAGGCCGCCACCCCCGCCGACCCGGCGGCCCGCCCGACAACCCGCCCGGCCCGACCCGCCCGCGCGGCCGGTCCCACTCGGCCGACCAGGCCTGCTCGCGACGCCGGCCCCGCCCCGGATGCCGACCCTGCTCGCGACGCCGGCCCCGCCCCGGACGCCGGCCCCGCCCCGGACGCCGGCCCCGCCCCGGACGCCGGCCCCCCTTCGCCGTCGCCCGAGGAGCCGCGGTGACCGCTGCGGACGTGCTGCTGCTGGCGCTCGGCGCGGTCGCGGTCGGCTCCGGCGCGCTCGTGGTGGCCACCCGGCACCTGGTCCGGGCCGGCCTCTATCTGGTGGTCTGCCTCGGGGCGGTGGCCGGCAGCTACCTGGTGCTCGCCGCCGAACTGGTGGCCTGGGTGCAGGTGCTGATCTACGTCGGCGCGGTGGTCGTGCTGCTGCTCTTCGCGGTGATGCTGACCCGCGCCCCGATCGGCGCCTCCGACGACCTGGACCGGCCCGGCTGGCCGGCCGCGCTGATCGGCGCCGGCACCGGCCTGGGGCTGTCCGCCCTGCTTGTCGACGCGTTCCGCTGGTCCAAAGTGGACCTTCCGGAGGCCGGCACCGCCGACCGGATCGGGGCGCAGATCTTCGGCGCCTGGGTGCTGCCGTTCGAGGTGCTCTCCGTGCTGCTGCTGTCGGCGCTGGTCGGCGCGATCGTGATCAGCGTGCGGATCCCGGGACGGCGCTCGTGAGGCCGGTCATCCCGTACGTCACCGCCGCGCTGCTGTTCGGCCTCGGCGTCTACGGCGTACTGCGCCGGCGCAACGCGGTGCTGGTGCTGATGGCGGTCGAGCTGATGCTCAACGCGGTAAACCTGATCCTGATCACGGCCGACAGCACGGCGGCGGCGCTGCTGCCCCACACCGGGCAGGTGTTCGCGTTGTTCATCATCGTGATCGCGGCCGCCGAGATCGGCGTCGGGCTGGCCATCGTGCTGCAGCTCTACCGGCTGCGCGGCAGCGTCGGCGTGGACGAGGTGCCCCTGGACCGGCACCCGCCCGACGCCGCCCCGGATCCCGCCGTCGACCCGGCCGCTGTGCCAGGCGCGGCTGTTGACCCGGCGGCCGTTCCGGACCGGGGGGCCACCGGCCCGGCCGGTCCCGGACCGGCGGCGCCGGCCGGTGGGGGTGCCCGGTGAGCGCGGTCGCGTCGACGGCGGTGCTGCTGCCGGCCGTACCCTTCGGGGTCGCGCTGGTCGGGCTGCTGCTGCCGCAGCGGTCCCGGGCGGTCGCCGCCGCCCTCGGCATCGCCGGGGCCGGCGCGGCGCTGGTCCTGGCGGTGGCGCTGCTGACCATGGTGGAGGTCGGCAGCGGATCCACCGACACCGCCCGCACCTGGATCGACTTCGGCGGGATCACGGTCACCGCCGGCATCCGGGTCGACCCGGCCGCCGCCCTGGTCGCGGTCGCCGTCACCGCGGTCGCGTTGGCCGTGCAGGTCTACTCGGTCGGCTACCTCGCCGACGACGACCGCTACGCCCCGTACGCCGCCCAGGTCAGCCTCTTCACCGCCGCGATGCTGCTGGTCGTGGTCGCCGGTGACCTGATCGCCCTGCTGGTCGGCTGGGAGGTGATGGGCATCTGCTCGTACCTGCTGATCGGCCACGACCGACGGCTGCCCGAGGCGCCGGCCGCCGCGGTCAAGGCGTTCCTGGTGACCCGGGTCGGCGACATCGGCTTCCTGCTCGGCATCGCGCTGCTCGGCGTCGGCGCCGGCAGCTTCCGGATCGCCGACGTGCTGGACGCGGTCACCGCCGGTGAACTCTCCGGCCCGACGCTGACCGCCGCCGCCCTGCTGCTGCTCGCCGGGGTGGCCGGCAAGAGCGCGCTGTTCCCGCTGCACACCTGGCTGCCGGACGCGATGGCCGGCCCCACCCCGATCTCCGCGCTGATCCACGCCGCCACCATGGTCGCCGCCGGTGTCTACGTGGTCACCCGGCTCGACCCGGTCTTCGCCGCCGGTGACCCGGCGCTGCTGGTGCTCGGCCTGCTGGCCGCCGCGACGATCCTGCTCGGCGGGCTGGCGGCCACCGCCCAGGACGACATCAAGCGGGTGCTCGCCTGGTCCACCGTCTCCCAGATCGGCTTCATGGCCGGCGCGCTCGCGGTCGGCGCCCCCGAGGTGGCGCTGTTCCACCTGCTCACCCACGCCGCGTTCAAGGCGCTGCTCTTCCTCTGCGCCGGCTCGGTGATCCATGCCGTCGGCAGCAACTCGATGGCCGACCTGGGTGGCCTGCGGCACCGGATGCCGGTCACCTTCTGGTGCATGACCATCGGCCTGGGCGCGCTGGTCGGGCTGCCGCCGCTGGCCGGCTTCTGGAGCAAGGAGGCGGTGCTGCACGCCGCCGAGGCCGCCGACTCCGGCTGGCTGCCCTGGCTGGTCTACGGGGTCGGCCTGCTGACCGTGGCGATCACCGCCTGGTACGCCACCCGGCTCTGGCTGCGTACCTTCTTCGGGGCGCCGCGCGGTGCGGCGGCGGAAGCGGCGCACGAGCCGCCCGCCATGATGGCGGTGCCGGTGTTGCTGTTGGCCGTGCCGAGCGCGCTGCTGGGGCTGGCCGCGTTCTGGGACGGCTTCGCCGACCGGCTGCTGCCCGGCGCCGAGCTGGTGCATCTCGGCCCGGCCACCCTGTTGCCGCTGGCCGCGCTGGCGGTGGGCGCGGGCGCGGTGCTGGCCGGCTGGCGCCGCGACCCGGCGGCCGATCCGGCCGCCGCGCTGGGTCCGCTGCGGCCGGCCTTCGCCCGCGCGTTCTGGCTCGACGACCTCCAGCACAATCTCGTGGTACGCCCGGTGCGCGCGCTCGCGACCGCCACCAGCGACGCGGACCGGACCGTGATCGACGGGGCAGTCGAGGGCACCGGTCGCGGCACCTTCGGGCTCGGCGGGCTGCTGTCGCTCCTGCACCGGGCCGCGCTGCCCCGGGCCGCCGCCGCGGTGCTGGCCGGCGCGCTCCTGCTCGGCCTCGCCGCCGTCCTGATCGGAGTCCCACGGTGACCGGCTGCGTGGGGAACGGCCTGCGTGTGGACCAGCCGGTGACCGGCGGCGTGGAGACCGGCCCGCGCGCGGACCAGGTTGGGGGGTCGCGATGACCGGGGGGCAGCTCGCCCTGATGGCCACGCTGGCGGTGCCGGCGGTCGGCGCCGTCGTGGTCGCCGCCCTGCCCGCCCGCCTCGACCGGGCCGCCCGGACGGTCGGCGTCGGGTGCGCCGCGGCGGCCCTGCTGGCGGCCGTCCTGCTCGCGGTGCCGGACGGCGGCGGCTGGTTCGACCACCAACCCGGCGGCGTGGCGGCGGTGCGCCCCTGGCACGACCTGGACCTGCCCTGGGTGCCGGGTCTGGAGCTGCGGTTCCACCTCGGAGTGGACGGGGTCTCCTACCCGCTCGTGGTGCTGACCGCGCTGCTCACCCTGCTCTGCTGCGGGTACACGCTCTGGCACGTGCCGTCGCCCGGCCGGGGCCGGACCCTGGTGGCGCTGCTGCTGGTGATCGAGGTCGGCATCCTCGGCACCTTCCTCGCCCTGGACCTGGTGCTGTTCTTCCTCTTCTTCGAGGTCGTCCTGCTGCCCATGTACGCGGTCATCGCGGTCTGGGGTGGTGACGCCGGCCGGCCCAGCGGCGCGCACCGGGCGGCGGCCCGCAAGTTCGCCCTCTACACCCTGTTCGGCTCGGTGCTGCTGCTGGTCGGCGTCTTCACCGTGGTCGCCGCCGCCGGCACCGCCGACCTCGTCGCCCTCACCGGCGGCACCGGCCTGTCCCGGGGGACCCAGCTCGCGGCGTTCACCCTCTTCGCCGTCGCGTTCGCGGTGAAGAGCCCGCTCTGGCCGCTGCACAGCTGGCTGCCCGACGCGCACACCCAGGCGCCCACCGTGGGCAGCGTCATCCTGGCCGGGGTGCTGCTGAAGATGGGCACCTACGGCCTGATCCGGGTCGCCGTCGGGGTGGCGCCCGAGGGCGCCCGGTGGGCCGCGCCGGTGCTCGGCGCGCTCGCGGTGGCCGCGATCATCGTCGGGTCGCTCGTCTGCCTGGCCCAGACCGAGCTGAAACGGCTCATCGCGTACTCAAGCGTCGGGCACATGGGGTTCGTGCTGCTCGGGGTGGCCACGCTCACCGCGACCGGGATCCAGGCCGCGCTGATCGGCAACGTCGCGCACGGCGTCATCACCGGGCTGCTCTTCTTCCTGGCCGGCGCGGTCAAGGACCGGACCCACACCGGCTCGCTGGCCGAGCTGGGCGGGTTGCGCGAGCGCGCCCCGAGACTGTCCGGGCTGCTCGCCTTCGCCGCCATCGCGTCGCTGGGCCTGCCCGGGCTGGCCGGCTTCTGGGGCGAGGCGTTCGCGGTCGTCGCGGCGGTGCAGGTCGGCGGGGCGTTCTGGACCACCCTCGGGGTGCTGGCCGCGGTCGGCGGGGCGCTCACCGCCGGCTACCTGCTGCGGCTGCTGCGCCGGGTCACCCACGGTCCGCCGAGCGCCGCCGTCGAGCCGGTCCCGGCCGGGCTGGCCGGCGCCGAACTGGCCGCCTGGTCGCCGCTGGTGCTGCTGGCGCTCGCCGTCGGGCTGCTGCCGACCCTGGTGCTGGGGATGGCCGAGGAGCCGGTCCGGGCGCTGCTGGAGGTGGTCCGGTGACCGAGCAGAGCCTGACCCAGTCGGTGGACAACCTCGCGTTGCTGCCGGCGTACCTGGCGGCCGGGACCGCCGTACTCGTGCTGTTGGCCGACCTGCTGGTCGGCCGGCGCGGCGCGACGGTGGCCGCGCTGGTCACCGGCGCCGCCGCCACCGGGATCGGCGCGATCGTGGTCGGTCGCGGCGGCGAGCGGCGCACGTTCTGCGTCGCCGATGCCTGCTCCTATCTGGCGACCGGACGGTCGGCCCTGGTCGCCGTCCTGTTCGCGCTGCTCACCGTCGGCGTGCTGGCCCTGTCGGCGGCGATCCTGCGCAACGGGCAAGTGCCGGTGGGGGAGTACTGCTTCCTGCTCGCCTGCTCGATGACCGGCGGTGTGGTGCTCGGCGCGGCCGGCGACCTGATCACCCTGATCGTCGCCCTGGAGACCCTCACCCTGCCGCTGTACGTGCTGGTCGGGCTGCGCCGGAGGTCAGTGGCCAGCGCCGAGGCGGCGATGACGTTCTTCGTGGTCAGCGTGGTGGCGACCGCGCTGACCCTGCTCGGCGCCGCGCTGCTCTATGCGGTCACCGGCACCGTGCACCTGACCGCCCTGGCCGACGCGTTCGGAGCTGACCCGGGGCTGCTGGAGGTGCCGCTCACCGCCGCCGCGGTCGGGTTGGTGGTGCTCGGGCTGGCGTTCAAGGTGGCGGCGGTGCCGTTCCACGCCTGGGCGCCGGCCACCTACGACGGCGCGCCGGTGCCGGTGGCGGCGTACCTGTCGACCGCCTCGAAGCTGGGCGGTGTGGTGGCGCTGCTGGCGGTGACCTCGGCGGCGCTGCCGGCCACCGTCACCGGGCCGGTGCTGGCCATCCTGGCCGCGCTCACCATGACCGTGGGGAATCTGGTCGCGCTCCGGCAGACCGGCATGATCCGGCTGCTCGCCTGGTCGTCGGTGGCCCAGGCCGGCTACCTGCTCGCCCCGCTCGGGGCGCTGGCGCTGGCCGCCGGGCGGACCCCGGACGCCCGCGCGGCGGCGGTGGCGGCGACCGTCGCGTACGCGATCTTCTTCGTGGTGATGGAGTTCGCGGCGTTCGGCGCGGTGGTGGCGCTGCGGCCGGCCGGCGCCGACGGCGGCGACCTCGACGACTACCGGGGCGCGGCCCGGCGCCGGCCGTGGGTGGGCGCCGCGTTCGTGCTCGCCCTGATCGGGCTCGCCGGCCTGCCGCCGGGCCTGGCCGGGCTGTTCGCGAAGGCGGCCGTGGTCCGGTCGCTGCTGGTCGGCGGGGCCGGCTGGCTGGCCCTGGTGGTGGCGATCAACGCGGTGATCGGCCTGGCCTACTACGTCCGGGTCGCCGCGACCCTGTACGCGCCCGCGGCTGTGCCTGCGTCTCCGGACGCGGACGCGGAGGGTGCCGGGCGGTCGCCGTGGCCGGTGCCGGTCGCGCTGGCGGTGGCGACCGGAATCGCGGTGCTGGTCGGGTTCGCCCCGCAGCTCGTGTTGGACGCCGCCGGCTGGTAGCCCCCACGCACCAGCTGTCACTCCAGCCCCGCCGGTGGCCCGCTCCCAGGCGATTCTCAGCAATATCTGGATTGTTGAGGGGTACCACGGTGTTGAACCGGTCAGCGGGTCGACACACCCGTGCACCGAAGGAGTGATCGTGCACAGCCAACACAACCGCCTCAAGACGGCCGCCCTGCTGGGGCTGCTCACCGCGATGATTCTCGCCATCGGGTACTGGTTCGGCGGCAGCGGCGGTCTGGTGATCGCCGTGTTCTTCTCGCTGGCCATGAACGGCGCGACCTACTTCTGGTCGGACAAGCTGGCGCTGCGCTCGATGCGGGCGCAACCGGTCAGCGAGGCCCAGTTCCCGGCGCTCTACCAGATGGTCCGCGAGCTGGCGACCGAGGCCGGGCAGCCGATGCCCCGGCTCTACGTCAGCCCGACCAGCCAGCCGAACGCGTTCGCGACCGGCCGCAACCCGCAGAACGCGGCGGTCTGCGTGACCGAGGGGATCACCCAGATCCTCGACTACCGCGAGCTGCGCGGCGTGATCGGCCACGAGCTGTCCCACGTCTACAACCGGGACATTCTCATCTCCAGCGTCGCCGCCGCGCTCGCCGGCATCATCACGTCGCTGGCCTACCTGGCGTTCTTCCTCCCGATGGGAAGCAGCGACGACGACGGGCCGAACCCGGCCTCGCTGCTGCTGATGCTGATCCTCGGCCCGCTGGCCGCCAGCGTGATCCAGCTCGCGATCAGCCGCAACCGGGAGTACCAGGCGGACGCGTCCGGCGCGTCGCTGACCCGCGACCCGCTGGCCCTGGCCAGCGCGCTGCGGAAGATCCACGCCGGCACCCAGTCGCTGCCGTTGCCGGCCGACAACCGGCTCACCAGCACCGCCCACCTGATGATCGACAATCCGTTCCGGGGCCGGGGGATGGCGAACCTCTTCTCCACCCACCCGCCGATGCAGGAGCGGGTCCGGCGCCTGGAGCAGATGGCCGCCAACAGCGGCCCGGTCCAGTTCCAGCGCTGACCCCGTCCCACTGAATCGCGCGAGGGCCGCCTTCGGGCGGCCCTCGCCGTCTGTCCGCCCTCAGCGTTAGGGTCGACAGGCTTACC
Organism: Solwaraspora sp. WMMD1047; assembly: GCF_029626155.1. NCBI lineage: Bacteria > Bacillati > Actinomycetota > Actinomycetes > Micromonosporales > Micromonosporaceae > Solwaraspora > Solwaraspora sp. WMMD1047. Next base: position 775,639 of record NZ_JARUBL010000001.1, read on the forward strand.
ACCCATTACCGGAACGGGGGTTCGGCGATGGCCGCCCTGGGCCAGTATCTGGCGGTCTGGCGGATCCCCGGGGCACCCACGCTGCTGCTGGCCGGCATCATCGGCCGGCTCAGCATCGGAATGACCCCGCTGGCCCTGCTGCTCCTGGTCGAGCAGGCCACCGGCCGGTACGCCCCCGCCGCCATCGCCGGCGGCGTCTACGCCCTCAGCGGCGCCGCGCTCAGCCCGATCGCCGGCCGGTTCGCCGACCGCGCCGGTCCGGGACCGGTGCTGCTGGTGACCGCCGTGGCGCACCCGCTCGCCCTGGTCGGCCTACTGCTGGTCAGCCGGGGCGGCGCCGACGCGCTGCCCGCGATCTATCTGACCGCTGGCCTGGCCGGTGCCAGCTACCCGCCGCTGACCGCAGCGCTGCGGGGCGCCTGGAACTGGCTCACCGCCCCCGACTCCGGCCGGTACCCGCTGCGCAACACCGCCCTGGCCGCCGAGACCACGCTCTTCGAACTGGTCTTCGTGCTCGGCCCGCTGCTGGTCGCCGGGTTCGTGCTGGTCGCCGACGCCGCCGCCGCGCTACTCGGCGCGGCGGCGGCCACCCTGGTCGGCACCACCGCCGTCGCACTCGGCACGGTGATCCGCAACTGGCGCCCGCACCCCGATCAGACCCCCGCCCGGGGACTCGGACCGCTGCGGGTGGCCGGCATCCCCACCCTGCTGCTCTGCGTGGCCGGACTCGGCCTGGCCTTCGGCACCGCCGGCGTCACCGTGCCGGCGTACGCGACCGCGCACGGCGCCGCTGACCCGGGCACCCTGGCCGGGGTGCTGCTGGCGGTCTGGGGACTCGGCAGCGCCGCCGGCGGCATCTGGTTCGGCACCCGCCCGCCGGCCCGCACCGCCACCCGCCAGTTCGCCGGCTTCCTGGCCGCGGTCGCTGCCAGCTTCCTGGTGTACGCGGTGATGCCCGCCCCGGCTGCCCTCGGCGCCGCCCTGCTGGTCGGCGGAATCGCCATCGCTCCGGCGCTGACCCTGCAGAACGTCATGGTGGGCCGGATCGCTCCGGGCGGGATGCTGAACGAGGCGTACACCTGGATGGTGACCGTCGCGGTGGCCGCCAGCGCGGCCGGCGGGGCGGTCGCCGGGCTGCTTGTCGACCATGTCGGCGTACCGTGGGCGTTTTTGTTCGGCGGCGCGGCGGTGGCCGTTTCGGCGACGGTGGCGGCGCTGCCGGCAGGTCCGATCGCCCGCGCCGAAGGCTCATTGGCCCCCGGCCCGGCCTGATCCCACCCGTTCCGCCTCGACTTCCGCCTCGACGGGATCGGGTGGCAGCAGCCCCCGCCGCCGCAGTCGCCGGATCGTCTCCGCGCGCGTCCGCTCAGCCGTCTCGGTTGCCCGTGCCCAGAGTTCCTTCCGTTGGCCGGGGTTGTCGGTCACGGCTGGTCGTGCTCGTCCGGGTCAGCGTGCGCGCGACCCCAGATCGAACGCACCGCCGCGATGATGGCGGCGGCGCTGGCGTCCTCGGGTGCGGTGGGCCCGAGGAACAGGCAGTACCGGCCGCCCGCATCCCAGACCCGCCACCGCTCCTCGGGCGGCACCCGCAGCTCCAACCCACCCGAGCTGCCGGTGTCGACCCAGACGGTGACCGGCTGGTCAGGCGGCGGCAGCGTCGGCGGTACGGCAACGGGTAGCCAGGGCGGAACGCGCACAGCGGCACCTCCAGCGGCTGCGAGTGATGGTGAGGTCACGCTAGCTCAACTGGTACATGGCAGTCCATGGTCTGCCATGGTTGATCACGGGAAATCGGGGAAGCCTACGGTCTGCCAATGGTCATCGATGCTGACGGCCCGGTGCCGCTCTACGAGCAGGTCGCCGCGATACTGCGCCAGCGGATCGCGGCTGGTGAGCTGCCGCCGGACCGGCCGATCCCCAGCGTGGCCCGGCTGCAGCAGGAGCACGGGATCGCCCGCGGCACCGCCCTGCACGCCGTGCGGGTGCTGGTCGAGGAAGGACTGGCCTACGTCGTGCAGGGCAAGGGAACCTACGTCCGGCGCCAGACCTAGGGCCGCCCCAATGGTCAACCCATATTCACCCACACCGCTGTACGTGCAGGTGGCAGATCTCATCGCGGAGCGGATCGCATCCGGAGAGCTGGCGCCGGAGACGTTGATCCCGAGCGAGTCGCGCATCCAGCAGGAGTACGGCGTCGCGCGCGGGACCGCGCGCCGAGCGGTCGCCCAGTTGGTGGATCGCGGGCTGGTCGTGACGATCCCGCAGCGCGGCACGTACGTCCGCCCGCAGTCCTGACAACGACGAAGGGCCGCGCGGTGGTGTCCGCGCGGCCCTTCGGCTGCGGTCAGCGGTAGTTGATGAACTGCAGGGCGATGCCGAAGTCCTCGGCCTTGAGCAGTGCGATCACCGCTTGCAGGTCATCCTTCTTCTTGGCGGTCACCCGGAGCTGGTCGCCCTGGATCTGCGCCTGGACGCCCTTCGGCCCCTCGTCCCGGATCTTCTTGCTGATCGCCTTGGCCTTGTCGATCTCGATACCCTGGATGATCTTGCAGTCGATCCGGTGGATCTTGCCGGAGGCGCGCGGGTCGCCAGCATCCAGTGCCTTCAACGACACGCTGCGCTTCACCAGCTTCTCCTTGAAGACGTCCAGCGCCGCCTTGACCCGCTCCTCGGTCTCGGCCTTGAGGGTGACCGCCTCCTCGCCGGCCCAGGAGATCTCCGCACCGGTGCCGCGGAAGTCGAAGCGGGTCGACATCTCCTTCTCGGCCTGGCGCAGAGCGTTGTCGACCTCCTGCCGGTCGACCTTGCTGACGATGTCGAACGACGGGTTGGCTGCCATGAAATCCGCTCCTGCTGTGTGACTACGTGGGTCTCCAGCACCGCCGGTCAGCGGTACGACATGCCGACCGTACCCGGTTGCGGGGCAGGCCCGTGCGACCGCTATCCTTGCTTCCGCCGCCGCGTCGCGACGTGGTGGTGCGCCATGGCGGGTTGCCCGAGCGGCCAATGGGAGCGGACTGTAAATCCGTCGCGAAAGCTACAGAGGTTCGAATCCTCTACCCGCCACAGTGCGAGAGCGGCCCCTGACCAAACCAAAGTTGGTCGGGGGCCGACTTGTAGGTCCACCTCTTCCGGTTCGATCCGCCTCGGATCCGGATGCGGGGCCGGGGCGTTGTGCGGGGTGGCGCTGGACTACGGCCCATCGGGTGCGAGCACGGTGACCAGGTCGGCCATGCAGGTGATGACTGCGTCGGCCGTGTCCAGGTGGGTGGCCTTGCCTGGCTTGTTGGCGTATCCGATAGCGGGGACCCGGGCGGTGTGGGCAGCGGTGATGTCGCTGGCGGAGTCGCCGATCATGAGGCAGGTCCCGGGGTCGGCGTGCAACTCGGCGACGGCGGCCAGCACCGGGGCCGGGTTGGGCTTCATCTGGGCCGGGTCGGCATAGGCGCGGCCGATGATTGGGTGTAGGTAGCCGTCGAGGCGGTGCGCGAGGAGGTAGGCGCGGACGGCTTCGGCGGAGTTGTTCGACACGATCGCGACGCGTCGGCCGCTGTGCTGGGCCGCGACGATGACCTCACGCGCGTGCGGTGTCGGTTCGGCGGTCCGGGCCGCGGTGAGTTCGGCCGACCGCAAGGCGTCATCGACCCGGTGAACGAGCTGCCGCTTGCCCAGGGTGGCGGTGAAGCGCAGCACGGCGAGCGGGTCGGCTTCGGCGCGGATGTGCTCGGGCAGGGGCACGCCCTGGTCGACCAGGAGCCGGCGCAGCTCGGCCGCGATCGTGGGGGCGGGGTGGTTGGCGAAGACCGCGCAGACCGGGCCGTCGAAGTCGAGCAGCAGGAACCGGGCGCGGTCGACCAGGGCGGACAGGGCAGTGGCGGTCATGACCCGTACCCGCGAGCGATGGCGTTCCACATTGGCCCCATCCTGGCGCAGTAAGCCGTTCGGATAGGCCGGTTTGAGCACGGCTGGGTGCGCCACGATCAAGGAAGCCGCTCTGCCTGCGAACCTGGATTCGACACAGTTCGGTCAGACGCGAGTGGCGCGACCGAGCAGCCGAAGGCGCTGAAAGCGGCATATCTCTCTAATACGGCATAGGCCGCTAAACCGGGTGCCTCGTTGCGGGTGTCGCCGCCCCGGCGAATACGAATGAGAGTGCAGGTAACAAGTCGAGTCGCGCGGTGTGCGGATTGCGCCCCGCTCGATGCGATTAATTACTACTTTCCGGAGCCACCGTTCACCGAACGTGATCGTCGTTTAGAAACTGAGGCTTGCATTTGCACGTGCAGCTAAGCCTGACGAAAAAGGATTCGGTGCTACGGCGAGTCGGCGCGGCGTGGCTGGCCGGCCGAGCGCTCCAGGCGAGCGGTGGGTCAGGGTATCGGCCCGCCGCTCGGACGTGCCCGCTGCGCAGGCCATCCCGTCGCCGGGCAGTGCCCGGCTACGTCCGAAATGAGAAGAAGAAGGTTATATGTAGCGCATTTTCGGACAACTGGGGATAGCAGTGTTTAGCAGCGTGACGTCACTTGCGGCGCCCGTCCAATCGACGATTTGCGAATGAAATCGATGGTCTGTGGGGATCACTTAGCCACCGGCCGGCGGACCTGTTCCTGCCGAACGGTTGGACTTGACCTGAACGATGGCCCAGGCGGGGAGGTAACGCTTTGCTCGTTCCCAAGACTGTGGCACCATCATGGAACCTCCACCTCTCTTCGTCATCCTCCCGACAGGAGCCAACGATGTCTGCACGACGGCTGGGCCGGCTGCTTGGCTCGGTCGTGGCGCTCACCGCGCTGGCCGCGGGAGCCGTCATCGCCGACGAGCCCCTACTCTTCACCCCCCTGACCTTCGAATGGACGGCCGACATCTTCGGCGGATCCGTGGACGGGCTGACCGTGCCGGGGCAGCTCGACGAGATCGCCGGCACGGTGGACGGCGCTTCCGTCTAGGCACGCGACCCGAGGGAGCGGTATGGCCAGGCGGCAACGCTCGCCGCGCAGATCTGCCGACCTCGCCTGGTTCATCACTGCGCCGTTGGCGCTGGTGACGGTCATCTGGTCGACGGCACTGAGCATCCTCATCGACGAACCCGTCGGCGAGTGGCTGATCGCTGCCATCCTCCTGTTGGTCATGGTCGTGACCGAAGGGTCGATGCTTCACTTCGTGATCCGCCGCCAGTCGTTCGGCGTCACCATCACCGAGATTCCGCTGGTCCTGGCGCTGTTCTACCTTCCGCCCCTGATGGTGGTGGTGGTCTACACGCTCGCCTCGCTGATCACCCAGGTCCGTCGCAAGCTCAGCCCGGCGAAGTTCTGGTTCAACGTCGCCAAGACCGGCGCGGCGACCTCGTTGGCCTGCATGCTGCTGCTGGGGCTCCCACCGATGGAGGGGGTGGGACCCGGCACCTGGGGCATCCTTTTCGCTGCGGTGAGCACGATCACCCTCGCCACCCTCGCCGCGGTGGCCGGGGTGATCACCCTCGTGCATGGCTGGCAGGCCGGCAGGGAGATGATCCGCACCGCCGCCCCCAACTTGATCACTGCCGCGGTCAACGTGTCGGTGGGCCTGATCGTGTTGATCGCGCTCGTCACCACCTGGTGGTCCGTGGTGCTGATCGGGGCGCTCGTGGGTGGGCTGCTCTTCGTCTACCGCTCCTATGCCCAGTTCTTCCGGCAACACCGGTCACTGGCCGGCATGTACGACCTGACCCGGGCGATGTCCGAGAGTCAGGACGGCGCCATCGCCGATGCCATGCTGGGCCGGGTCCGGGCGCTCATGCAGGCCGAGTACGCCACCCTCTGGCTGCCCGCCCAGGGCCGGCACCCCGAGGTGCTGCTCACCGCCCGGGTCGACGATCCCGGCCTGTTGGACTTCGCCCGTACCCCGTCGCTGGTCCGGGAACGGGCCGTCGGCCAACGACGGACCATCGCCGCAGGTAACCGCCTCGGTGGCGAGGAGAGCCTGCGGGTCGCGTTGCGGGCCGGCTCCGCCAAGGATGTGATCGCCGTTCCGCTCCGCTCCGGGCAGGCCGTCATCGGCTCCCTGGAGGTGGTCAACCGGCTGAGCGACAGCAGCCACTTCCTCCCGAGCGACGTGCAGATCTTCGAGACGATCGCGGCGCACGTCGCGGTGGCCCTGGAGAACTCCCGGTTGGTCGACCGGCTGCGCCACGACGCCCACCACGACGGCCTCACCAACCTGCCGAACCGGCGCCGGATCACCGCGGCGCTGGAGGAGGCGGTCCGGGTCCGCGCCCCTGGCGAGGTGATCGCCGTACTGCTGTTCGATGTGGACGCGCTCCGGCAGGTGAACGAGTCGCTCGGGCACGCCGCCGGCGACAAGGTGCTGACCGAGGTGGCGACCCGGCTGCGCGACTCGGCCCCGGCCGCCGCCCTTGTCGGCCGGCTCGGCGGCGACGAGTTCGCGGTCACCCTGCGGGTGGAGAGCGCGGACGCGGCCCTGGAGTTGGCCGCGCAGCTGCGCGAGCAGATCCGCGACCAGATGGTCTTCGACTCCCTGGTCCTGGACGTCGACACGGTCGTCGGCGTGGTGGTGCATCCCGACCACGGCAGCGACCCGGCGACGTTGCTGCAGCGGGTCGACCTGGCGGCCACCGCGGCGAAGTCCACCCCGGACGGCATCCAACTGTTCAACCCGGCGCTGGAATCCCGGTCAATGCACCGGTTGGGGCTCGCCGGTGACCTGCGCAACGCGCTCGACAACGGCGAGCTGGAGGTCTACTTCCAGCCCAAGGTCACCCTCGGCGAACGACGGCTGGTCGGCGTCGAGTGCCTGGCCCGCTGGGAACACCCCGCCCACGGCGCGGTCGCGCCAGAGGACTTCGTCGCGGTCGCCGAGCACACCGGCCAGCTCAGCCGACTCACCGAGGCGGTGCTGCGGGAGGGGCTGCGGCGCAGCCGGGACTGGACCGACGCCGAGCACCCGCTCGCCGTCGCGGTCAATCTCTCCTCGCGTACGCTCACCGACCCGCACTTCCCCGCCCGGGTCCAGGAGCTGCTCACCGAGTACGGCGTGGCGCCCGAGCTGGTCACCTTCGAGATCAAGGAGGCCGGCGTCCTGGACGGCACGGACCGGCCGGTGCCGATCCTGCGCCGGCTGCGGGACATCGGCGTACGCCTCTCCGTGGACGACTTCGGCACCGGCTACTCGTCCCTGTCCCACCTGCGGCGGCTGCCGGTCAACGAGGTGAAGGTCGATCAGTCGTTCGTCCAGGGGATGGCGACCGACCCGGTGGACCTGGCCATCGTGAACGCGGTGGTGACCCTCTCCCAGCAGTTCGGCCTCGCGGTGGTGGCCGAGGGGGTGGAGAGCGAGCTGACCCTGGAGCTGCTGCAGGACATCGGCTGCGAGATCGGCCAGGGGTTCCTGTTCAGCCGGCCGCTGCCGTACGAGCGGCTGGAGGCCTGGTTCGGTGCCCAGGCGGAGTCCGAGACGCCGTTGGCGCCGGACGTACGCCGGCTGCGGGCGGTCCCGGCGACGGGCGCCGAGAACTGGCCCAGCGGGGTCAGGCGGCCGGCGGGGATCTGATTTCACCTCGCGCGCGCGCCCGTGTACTCTTACCCCTGCGCGTCCGCAGGAAAGATCGCGTGCGCCCCCTTAGCTCAGTCGGCAGAGCGTCTCCATGGTAAGGAGAAGGTCTACGGTTCGATTCCGTAAGGGGGCTCAGAGGGTTCTTGTGACCCGCCCACGGCGGTGTAGCTCAGATGGCAGAGCAAGCGGCTCATAATCGCTGTGTCGCCGGTTCAAGTCCGGCCACCGCTACTTCCGGTCGCCGGGTCGGTCCCGGGGACCCGATCGGATGGGCGCCGGCAGGCGCCCACTTTGCGTGTCCGCCCTCCGGGCGTCTACGCTGGTACGTCGTAGTTGATCCGTTATCGAGGAAGGCACTCCGCCGTGGCTAAGGCGACCGATGTCCGTCCGAAGATCACCTTGGCGTGTGTGGAGTGCAAGGAGCGCAACTACATCACGCGTAAGAACCGCCGTAACGACCCGGACCGCATCGAGCTGAAGAAGTTCTGCCCCCGGGACGGCAAGCACACCCTGCACCGCGAGACCCGCTGAGCTTGCGGACCACGGCCGGTCGGGACGGGTGCACCGTCCCGACCGGCCGTCGGTTCCGGGCCGGGTGGCGGGCGTGTAGTTTCTCGGCATGCCGATGGACTCCTCCTTCGTCGGGCGCAGTTTCGCCCCGACGCCGCCGTACCTCGTGGGCCGGGAAAAGATCCGTGAGTTCGCCGCGGCGATCGGGGCCGGCGATCCGGCGCACAACGATCCGGCCGCAGCCCGCTCGATGGGGCATCCGGACGTGGTGGCGCCGGTCACCTTCCCGGTGGTGCTGACAATTCCCGCGATCCAGCAGATCATCGAGGATCCGGCGTTGGGCGCCGACGCCGAGCGGCTGGTGCACGGTGACCAGCGGTTCGCGTACACCCGGCCGGTGGTGGCCGGGGACGAGTTGACCTGCGCCAGCAGCATCGAGGAGATCATCTCCAGGGGCGGGCACGACTTCGTGACCTTCCGGACCGACGTGGCGACCGTGGCCGGTGAGCCGGTGGTGAGCGTCTGGTCGAGGCTGGTCATCAGGGGGGAGGGCTGATCCGGTTGGAGACCCAGAGCACGCTGACGGTCGGACAGGAGCTGCCGGTCCAGACGTTCCGGGTGACCCGGGCGGACCTGGTCCGCTACGCGGGCGCCTCGGGTGACTTCAACCCGATCCACTGGAGCGACCGGATCGCGACGAAGGTCGGGCTGCCGGGCGTCATCGCGCACGGCATGCTGACGATGGCGCTCGTCGGTCGGGCGGTCACCGGGTGGGCCGGCTCGCCGGACGCGGTGATCGAGTACGGGGTCCGGTTCGCCCGGCCGGTGGTGGTACCCGACGACGACACCGGAACCGAGATCGAGGTACGCGCCAAGGTGCGGGCGGTGGCCGACGACGGTTCGACGCAGCTCGATCTGACTGCGACCTGTGCCGGCGAGCGGGTGCTGTCCCAGGCTCGGGCGACGATCCGGACGGCGCGGCCGACACCGGGCTGAGCCGTGGCCGGCGTACCGGGGCGGTCCGGTTGGGAAACTCGGGCCGGTACCCGTACACTGGTCCGCCGTGGGGCAAGTGGCCCTGCTTTGGCCTGCGTGCCGGAGTGGGTTCGGCTGTCCTACCTAGGGGTGTAGCTCAATTGGCAGAGCAGCGGTCTCCAAAACCGCAGGCTGCAGGTTCAAGTCCTGTCACCCCTGCGCCTGAGGCCTGACCGTTCCAAGGGGGGTCGGATTCGGCCGGCGTGACCAGCGAGCGTGCGTCCACCGACGTGCGAACCAATTGGCGACGGAGGTCGAAGTGGCCGACAAGAATCGGCGCGGTGAGGACGACGCGAACGACCGCCTGGACGACGAGGCTGTCGACGACCGCCTCGACGACCCGGCGGACGACGACGTCGTCGAGGACGACGACCGGGAGCTCTCCCGGGGCGGCACCGCCACCCGCAAGAAGGCGGAGTCCACCGAGAGCCAGCCGAAGTCGAAGTCGGAAACCGGGCGGGTCGGAATATTCGGGCGCGTCGGACGGTTCTTCCGCGAGGTAGTGGCGGAACTGCGTAAGGTCATCTGGCCGACCCGCAAGGAGCTGTTGACCTACACCACGGTCGTGGTCGTGTTCATCGCCGTGATGACGTCGATCGTCGTCCTGCTCGACTACGGGTTCGCGCGGGCCATGCTGTGGGTCTTCGGCAATCCGAGCTGACGACGTGATCAGCTGATAGTGACGGAAGTGAGCGAGCGTGCCTGAGTACGACGAGACCGCCGGTACCGCGGACGAGCAGTCCGCGGTCGCGACGGCGGCGGGTGACGAGTCGGTCGAGGCCGCCAGCGAGCCGGAGTTCGAGGCCACCAACGGTTCGGCGCCCGACGAGAACTTCGACCCGGTCGCGGAGCTGCGGCAGAAGCTGCGCTACGCGCCGGGCGACTGGTACGTGGTGCACTCCTACGCCGGCTACGAGAACAAGGTCAAGACCAACCTCGAGACCCGGATCACCAGCCTCGACATGGAAGAGTTCATCTACCAGGTCGAGGTGCCGACCCGGGAAGAGGTCGAGGTCAAGAACGGCAAGCGCCTGCAGGTCCAGAACAAGGTCTTCCCGGGCTACATCCTGGTCCGGATGGAGCTGACGCCCGAGTCGTACTCCTGCGTCCGGAACACCCCCGGGGTGACCGGCTTCGTCGGCGCCACCGACCGGGCCGACCGGCCGGCGCCGCTCTCCCTCGACGAGGTGCTGAAGTGGCTGGCCCCGGCGGTGGAGACCGAGCAGAAGAAGGCGAAGCCCGAGGTCAAGGTCCTGGACTTCGAGGTCGGCGATTCGGTCACCGTGACCGACGGCGCGTTCGCGTCGCTGCCGGCGACGATCAGTGAGATCAACGCCGACCAGCAGAAGCTCAAGGTACTGGTGTCGATCTTCGGCCGGGAGACGCCGGTCGAGCTCAACTTCAACCAGGTTGCCAAGATCTAGCGTCGCCCGCTCGATTGCCGGATCCGGCCCTGCGCTAGCCTAGAACGTCGACCCCCGCGGGTCGCGCTTGACCGTGCGCGCTCCGCGGGTCACCTCGGGTGCGCCGCATCGGGTCGGCCGCACCTCACCGGATCAAGCCCCAGGAAGAGACATGCCTCCGAAGAAGAAGCTCGTCAAGACCTTCACGCTCCAGTTGCCGGCGGGCCAGGCCACGCCGGCGCCGCCGGTCGGTCCGGCGCTGGGCCAGCACGGCGTCAACATCATGGAGTTCTGCAAGTCCTACAACGCGCAGACCGAGTCGCAGCGGGGCGACATCGTTCCCGCCGAGATCAGCGTCTACGAGGACCGGACCTTCACCTTCGTGCTGAAGACGCCGCCGGCCGCCCGTCTGCTGATCAAGGCCGCCGGGGTGCCGAAGGGTTCCGGCGTTCCGCACCAGGACAAGGTCGGCTCGGTGACCCGCGCCCAGTTGCGGGAGATCGCCGAGAAGAAGATGACCGACCTGAACGCCAACGACCTGGACCAGGCCGAGAAGATCATCGCCGGCACCGCCCGGTCGATGGGGATCACGATCAAGGAATGACAACCGCGGCGGTCCGGCCGGACCGCCGTCGTGGGAGGGGCGCGGCGCGCCCCGCCAGACACCACAGGAGAACTCAGACATGCAGCGCAGCAAGAGCTACCGCAAGGCCTCCGAGGCTATCGACCGGAACAAGCTGTACGGTCCGGCCGAGGCGGTCAAGCTCGCCAAGGACACCAGCACCGTCAAGTTCGACGCCACGGTCGAGGTCGCGATGCGCCTCGGCGTCGACCCGCGTAAGGCGGACCAGATGGTGCGCGGCACGGTGAACCTGCCCCACGGGACCGGCAAGACGGCCCGGGTGATCGTCTTCGCGACCGGCGCCATGGCCGAGGAGGCCGTCGCCGCCGGTGCCGACGAGGTGGGCAGCGACGAGCTGGTCGCCCGGATCCAGGAGGGTTGGCTGGACTTCGACGCCGCCATCGCCACCCCGGACCAGATGGCGAAGATCGGTCGGATCGCGCGGATCCTGGGCCCGCGCGGCCTGATGCCGAACCCGAAGACCGGCACCGTGACGATGGACGTGACAAAGGCCGTCACCGACATCAAGGGCGGAAAGATCACCTTCCGCGTCGACAAGCACTCCAACCTGCACCTGATCATCGGTAAGGCGTCCTTCTCCGAGTCGCAGCTGGTCGACAACTACGCGGCGGTGCTGGACGAGGTGCTGCGGGCGAAGCCGTCGGCGGCCAAGGGCAAGTACCTCAAGAAGGTCACCCTCACCACGACCATGGGTCCGGGTGTCCCGGTCGACCCGAACGTGATCAAGAACTTCACCGAGGAGTCCGCGGACTCCTGAACTGCCTGAACGGTCCGATCGGGGCGCTGTCACCGCGAGGTGGCGGCGCCCCGGTCGTTCCGGGGCGAGTTGGCGGTCGGTTGGCCGGTCGCGTACTCTTGGTCGAAGTTCCACCCAGAGACCGCTGGTCACCGTGCTCCGGCACGGTCGAAGGTTCCGTTTCGACGGGGCGGCCCGCGCAGGGCGGTAAGCGAAACCCGGCAGTGCTACCGGCCCCCGGGCCGTGATCATTGAGCTGTGCTCGCCCCGTGCGCCCTGCGCCGGGGCTTTCTCGTTGTCGCGCTCCTTCACCACCCGTCCGCAAGGCTCCGGCCTCGACGGTGGCCAGCCTGCAGCAATGAGAGAGGAGGGACATGGCGGACAAGCCGGTTCGGGCCGACAAGGCCACGGCCGTCGCCGAGCTCACCGAGCACTTCCGCAACGCGGGAGCGACCGTGCTGACCGAGTACCGTGGCCTCACGGTCGCCCAGCTCACCCAGCTGCGGCGTTCACTCGGCCAGGAGACCACCTACGCGGTGGCCAAGAACACGCTGGCCAAGCGCGCCGCGACGGACGCGGGCATCCAGGGCCTCGACGAGCTGTTCACCGGTCCTACCGCGCTGACCTTCGTCTCCGGCGACGTCGTCGAGGCGGCGAAGGGTCTGCGCGAGTTCGCTAAGGCCAACCCGAAGCTCGTCATCAAGGGCGGCGTCTTCGAGGGCAAGGCGATCACGGCCAAAGAGGTCAGCCGGTTGGCCGACCTGGAGTCGCGCGAGGTTCTGCTGGCCAAGCTGGCCGGCGGGATGAAGGCGAGCCTGAGCAAGGCCGCGGCCCTGTTCCAGGCGCCGCTGTCGAAGACCGCCCGCCTCGCGGCCGCTCTGCAGGACAAGCGCGAGCAGGAGGGGCAGGCCTGACGGCCGGCCCACCCCGAACATCCCCGATACATCCCCAGACCCACGTAAGTAAGAAGGAAGGACGCCAGCCATGGCGAAGCTCAGCACCGACGAGCTGCTCGACGCGTTCAAGGAGATGACGCTGATCGAGCTGTCGGAGTTCGTGAAGCAGTTCGAGGAGACCTTCGACGTCACCGCCGCCGCGCCGGTCGCGATGGCGGCGCCCGGTGGCGCGGCCGCGCCGGCCGAGGCCGAGCCGGAGCAGGACGAGTTCGACGTCATCCTGGACGCCGACGGCGGCAAGAAGATCCAGGTCATCAAGGTCGTCCGCGAGCTGACCGGCCTGGGCCTCAAGGAGGCCAAGGACCTGGTCGAGGCCGCGCCGAAGGCCGTCCTGGAGAAGGCCAACAAGGAGACCGCCGAGAAGGCCAAGGCCAAGCTCGAGGGCGAGGGCGCCAAGGTCACCCTGAAGTAGTGCCGGTCGCCGGTCTTGCCGGCGACCCGGTGAAGCGGCCGACTCCGGGTTCCGGAGTGAGCTGCGGCACAGTTCCGCCGAGCGGGCGGGGATCCGACAACCGGATTCCCGCCCGCTCGCGTCGTGTCCCGGCGCGACACGCCGTGATCAGGGCTAACTCGGGGTGACCAGGCGGTTGGCCCGGCCGTCCGGACGGCCGGGAGCGCGCTGCGACGCGTCGAGTACGCCCCGCGAACGGACAAGTCGTTGGCTGACCCGGCCGTCAAGTCTTGACGTGGCCCGGCACGTACAGGCACGCTGGGTTCTGCAAGACCTTCCGCGCTTGCGACGGCCATCACCTGGGTATTGGCGGCAACAGCACCACCCGCCGCCGGAGCCGAGGTGGCCCCAGCGGGATGCGTGCGAGGACGTGGGAGCGCGGTTCTACGCGCGGCGGCTCTGGTCCGCGACACGTTCTGCAGCGCCCTGCCTGGATGGGCTGGACAGCGGTTAGCCGCTCGGCTACACTGCTAGTTTGCGCTGCCTTCCGACTTGACCCCTGCTCGGAATGTCCGATTATGGATATTTGGAGTGGGGCCATTGGAGTGCACGCGTAACAGCCGTTCTGCAGCACCGGTCCTCGGAAGGACGCATCTTGGCAGCTTCCCGCCCTGCGAAGACCAGTCGTACGTCGAGCGCTTTCGCGCCCCGTCGAATCTCATTCGGCCGGATCACCGAACACCTCGAGGTCCCCAACCTCCTCGCCATCCAGAACGAGTCCTTTGACTGGCTGGTCGGCAACGAGGCTTGGCAGGGCCGGTCGGCTGGCGACCCGCACGCCCGATCGGGTCTCGCCGAGATCCTTGAAGAGATCAGTCCCATTGAGGACTTCTCCGGCACCATGTCCCTGTCCTTCTCCGCGCCCCGCTTCGACGAGGTCAAGGCCTCGATCGAGGAGTGCAAGGAGAAGGACCTGACCTACTGCGCGCCGCTCTTCGTGACCGCGGAGTTCACCAACAACACCACTGGCGAGATCAAGAGCCAGACGGTGTTCATGGGGGACTTCCCGATGATGACGCCGAAGGGCACCTTCATCATCAACGGCACCGAGCGCGTCGTGGTCAGCCAACTCGTCCGGTCCCCGGGCGTCTACTTCGACAAGCAGCCGGACAAGACGTCCGACCGCGACCTGTCCAGCGTCAAGGTCATCCCGAGCCGGGGTGCCTGGCTGGAGTTCGACATCGACAAGCGCGACACCGTCGGTGTCCGCATCGACCGCAAGCGCCGCCAGGCGGTCACCGTCCTGCTCAAGGCGATCGGTTGGAGCGCCGAGCAGATCCGCGAGCGGTTCGGCTGGTCCGAGCTGATGATGACCACCCTGGAGAAGGACCACATCGCCGGGGTGGACGAGGCGCTGCTGGACATCTACCGGAAGCTGCGGCCGGGTGAGCCGCCGACCCGGGAGAACGCGCAGACCCTGCTCGACAACCTCTTCTTCAACCCGAAGCGGTACGACGTCGCCAAGGTCGGTCGATACAAGTTCAACAAGAAGCTCCAGCTCGACGTGCCGATCAACAAGGGCACGCTCACCGAAGAGGACATCGTCGCAACCGTCGAGTACCTCTGCCGGCTGCACGCCGGCGAGGAGGGCACCGACGGCCGGGTCTACGAGGCCGACGACATCGACCACTTCGGCAACCGGCGGCTGCGTACCGTCGGCGAGCTGATCCAGAACCAGGTCCGGGTCGGCCTGTCCCGGATGGAGCGGGTCGTCCGCGAGCGGATGACCACCCAGGACGTCGAGGCGATCACGCCGCAGACCCTGATCAACATCCGCCCGGTGGTGGCGGCGATCAAGGAGTTCTTCGGCACCTCGCAGCTCTCCCAGTTCATGGACCAGACCAACCCGCTGGCGGGCCTGACCCACCGGCGCCGGCTGAGCGCGCTCGGCCCGGGTGGTCTGTCCCGGGAGCGGGCCGGCTTCGAGGTCCGCGACGTGCACCCGTCCCACTACGGCCGGATGTGCCCGATCGAGACGCCGGAGGGCCCGAACATCGGCCTGATCGGCGCGCTCTCCACCTTCGGGCGGGTCAACCCGTTCGGGTTCATCGAGACGCCGTACCGCAAGGTCGTCGACGGCCGGGTCACCGACCAGATCGACTACCTGACCGCGGACGAGGAGGACCGGTTCGTCAAGGCGCAGGCCAACGCGCCGCTGATGGCCGACGGCACCTTCGCCGAGGACCGGGTCCTGGTCCGCCGGAAGGGCGGCGAGGTCGACTACGTCGGCCCGTCGGCGGTCGACTACATGGACGTCTCGCCGCGGCAGATGGTCTCGGTCGCGACCGCGATGATCCCGTTCCTGGAGCACGACGACGCCAACCGCGCCCTGATGGGCGCGAACATGCAGCGTCAGGCCGTGCCGCTGGTCAAGGCGGAGGCGCCGCTGGTCGGCACCGGCATGGAGTACCGCGCCGCGGTCGACGCCGGGGACGTGGTGGTGGCCGAGGTCGGCGGCGTGGTCGAGGACCTCTGCGCCGACTACGTGACCGTGCACCAGGACGACGGCCACCGGCGTACCTACCTGCTGCACAAGTTCCGCCGCTCCAACGCCGGCTCCTGCGTCAACCAGAAGCCGGTCGTCTTCGAGGGGGACCGGGTCGAGGCCGGCCAGGTCATCGCCGACGGTCCCTGCACCGACGAGGGCGAGATGGCGCTCGGGCGCAACCTGCTCGTGGCGTTCATGCCGTGGGAGGGCTACAACTACGAGGACGCGATCATCCTGTCGCAGCGCCTGGTCCAGCAGGACGCCCTCACCTCGATCCACATCGAGGAGCACGAGGTGGACGCCCGGGACACCAAGCTCGGCCCGGAGGAGATCACCCGCGACATCCCCAACGTCAGCGAGGAGATGCTCGCCGACCTGGACGAGCGGGGGATCATCCGGATCGGCGCCGAGGTGGTGCCGGGCGACATCCTGGTCGGCAAGGTCACGCCGAAGGGCGAGACCGAGCTGACCCCGGAGGAGCGACTGCTCCGGGCGATCTTCGGTGAGAAGGCGCGGGAGGTCCGGGACACCTCGCTGAAGGTGCCGCACGGCGAGACCGGCACGGTCATCGGGGTGCGGACCTTCTCCCGCGAGGACGGCGACGAGCTGCCGCCGGGCGTCAACGAGCTGGTCCGGGTCTACGTCGCCCAGAAGCGGAAGATCCAGGACGGCGACAAGCTCGCCGGCCGGCACGGCAACAAGGGCGTCATCTCCAAGATCCTTCCGGTCGAGGACATGCCGTTCCTGTCCGACGGGACGCCCGTCGACATCGTGCTGAACCCGCTGGGTGTGCCGGGCCGGATGAACATCGGCCAGGTGCTGGAGACCCACCTCGGGTGGGTGGCCAAGACCGGCTGGAAGGTCGACACCGACGCCGACGGACAGGGCGAGGAGTGGCGCGCCGCGCTGCGTTCGATCGACGCCGACGAGGCGGAGCCGAACACCAACGTGGCCACGCCGGTCTTCGACGGGGTGAAGGAGGAGGAGGTCGCCGGCCTGCTCAGCAGCACCCTGCCGAACCGGGACGGGGTGCAGTTGATCGGCGGCTCGGGCAAGGCGCAGTTGTTCGACGGACGTTCCGGCGAGCCGCTGCCCGACCCGATCGCGGTCGGCTACATCTACATCCTCAAGCTCAACCACCTGGTCGACGACAAGATCCACGCCCGCTCCACCGGTCCGTACTCGATGATCACGCAGCAGCCGCTGGGTGGTAAGGCGCAGTTCGGTGGCCAGCGGTTCGGCGAGATGGAGTGCTGGGCGATGCAGGCGTACGGCGCCGCGTACGCCCTGCAGGAGCTGTTGACGATCAAGTCCGACGACGTGCTCGGTCGGGTCAAGGTCTACGAGGCGATCGTCAAGGGCGAGAACATCCCCGAGCCCGGTATTCCGGAGTCGTTCAAGGTGCTGCTCAAGGAGCTGCAGTCGCTGTGCCTCAACGTCGAGGTGCTCTCCAGCGACGGCGTGGCCCTGGAGATGCGCGAGACGGACGACGAGGTCTTCCGGGCCGCGGAGGAACTCGGTATCGACCTGTCCCGGCGGGAGCCGAGCTCGGTCGAGGAAGTATGAGGCTGGGATAGGGGTTGGGGCGGCTCAGCCCCGCCCCGACCCCCCGGCCAGGGAATTAGCAGTGTGGACGACGACATAGGGGACATTTAACGTGCTCGACGTCAACTTCTTCGACGAGTTGCGCATTGGCCTGGCGACCGCCGACGACATCCGTCAGTGGTCGCACGGCGAGGTCAAGAAGCCCGAGACGATCAACTACCGCACCCTGAAGCCGGAGAAGGACGGGCTCTTCTGCGAGAAGATCTTCGGTCCGCAGCGGGACTGGGAGTGCTACTGCGGTAAGTACAAGCGGGTCCGCTTCAAGGGCATCATCTGCGAGCGCTGCGGCGTCGAGGTGACCCGGTCCAAGGTGCGCCGGGAGCGGATGGGCCACATCGAGCTGGCCGCGTCCGTCACCCACATCTGGTACTTCAAGGGCGTCCCGAGTCGGCTGGGCTACCTGCTCGACCTGGCCCCCAAGGACCTTGAGAAGATCATCTACTTCGCCTCGTACGTGGTCACCAGCGTGGACGCCGAGGCGCGTCACCGCGACCTCTCCACGGTCGAGAACGAGATCCTCGCCGAGAAGCGCCAGGCCGAGAACAGCCGTGACTCGGAGATCGAGAAGCGGGCCGCCAAGCTGGAGGCCGACCTGGCCGAGCTGGAGGCGGAGGGCGCCAAGGCCGACGTGCGTCGCAAGGTCAAAGAGGGCGGCGAGCGCGAGATGCGCCAGATCCGCGACCGGGCGCAGCGCGAGATCGACCGCCTCGACGAGGTGCTCGACACCTTCCGCAAGCTGGAGCCGAAGCAGCTCGTCACCGACGAACTGCTCTACCGGGAGCTGCGCGACCGGTTCGGTGAGTACTTCACCGGTGGGATGGGTGCCGAGGCGATCAAGGCCCTGGTCCAGAACATGGACCTGGACGGCGAGGCCGAGAACCTGCGCGAGATCATCCGGTCCGGCAAGGGGCAGCGGAAGATCCGGGCGCTCAAGCGGCTGAAGGTCGTGGCGGCGTTCCTGAACACCCGCAACTCGCCGCTGGGCATGGTGCTCGACTGCGTACCGGTGATCCCGCCGGACCTGCGCCCGATGGTGCAGCTCGACGGTGGCCGGTTCGCGACCTCGGACCTGAACGACCTCTACCGCCGCGTGATCAACCGGAACAACCGGCTCAAGCGGCTGATCGACCTGGGCGCGCCCGAGATCATCGTCAACAACGAGAAGCGGATGCTGCAGGAGGCCGTCGACGCGCTGTTCGACAACGGCCGCCGTGGCCGGCCGGTCACCGGCCCGGGTAACCGCCCGTTGAAGTCGCTGTCGGACATGCTCAAGGGCAAGCAGGGCCGGTTCCGGCAGAACCTGCTCGGCAAGCGCGTCGACTACTCCGGCCGGTCGGTCATCGTGGTCGGCCCGCAGCTCAAGCTGCACCAGTGCGGCCTGCCCAAGCAGATGGCGCTGGAGCTGTTCAAGCCGTTCGTGATGAAGCGCCTGGTCGACCTGAACCACGCGCAGAACATCAAGTCCGCCAAGCGGATGGTGGAGCGGCAGCGGCCGGTCGTCTGGGACGTGCTGGAGGAGGTCATCGCGGAGCACCCGGTGCTGCTCAACCGGGCACCGACGCTGCACCGCCTCGGCATCCAGGCCTTCGAGCCGCAGCTGGTCGAGGGCAAGGCGATCCAGATCCACCCGCTGGTCTGCACCGCGTTCAACGCCGACTTCGACGGTGACCAGATGGCGGTGCACGTGCCGCTGTCGGCCGAGGCGCAGGCCGAGGCGCGGATCCTGATGCTGTCGTCGAACAACATCCTCAAGCCGTCCGACGGCAAGCCGGTGACCATGCCCACCCAGGACATGATCATCGGGCTGTACCACCTCACCCACCTGACCAAGGGAGGGATCGGCGAGGGCCGGGCGTTCAGCTCGGACGCCGAGGCGCGGATGGCCTTCGACAACGGTGAGCTGCACCTGCAGACGCCGGTGCGGATCCGGCTGCACGGCGTCACCGAGGTGGACAACGGCGCCGGCGGCGCACCGTGGACCGAGCCGGAGGGCTGGGCGCCCGGTCAGCCGCTGACCGTCGAGACCACCCTGGGTCGGGTGCTGTTCAACGAGGCGATGCCGGTCGGCTACCGCTTCGTGAACTACGAGATCCGCAAGGGGCAGCTCTCGGCGATCGTCAACGACCTCGCCGAGCGGTTCCCGAAGGTGGCGCTCGCCGCCACCCTGGACGGGCTCAAGGAGGCCGGCTACCACTGGGCCACCTGGTCCGGCGTGACGATCGGGATGGAAGACGTTGTCGCACCGCCGAACAAGCAGGAAACCCTTGAGCGGTACGAGAAGGAAGCCGACCGGATCGACAAGCAGTACCAGCGCGGTCTGATGACCGGTGAGGAGCGCCGGGGCGAGCTGATCGAGATCTGGACCAAGGCGACGAACGAGGTCGCCAAGGACCTGGAGCAGTCCCTGCCGCAGGAGAACCCGCTGTGGAAGATGATCCACTCGGGCGCCCGCGGTAACCTGCTGCAGCTGCGCCAGATCGCCGCGATCCGTGGCCTGGTGGCCAACCCCAAGGGTGAGATCATCCCGCGGCCGATCAAGTCGAGCTACCGGGAGGGTCTGTCCGTACTGGAGTACTTCATCTCCACGCACGGCGCCCGCAAGGGCCTCGCGGACACCGCCCTGCGGACCGCCGACTCGGGTTACCTGACCCGGCGTCTGGTGGACGTCTCCCAGGACGTGATCATCCGCGAGGAGGACTGCGGCACCGACCGGGCCATCCCGATGCAGGTCGGCGAGACCCTCGACGGCAAGCTGGTGGTGCACGAGCACGCCGAGACCGGCGTGCACGCCCGCACCCTGGCCGACGACATCAAGGGGCCGGACGGCAACCTGGTCGTGGAGCGCGGCGCGGACCTCAACTCGATCCTGGTCGACAAGCTGGTCGCCGCGGGCGTCGAGAACGTCCGGGTACGCAGCGTGCTGACCTGCGAGTCGAAGCTGGGCGTCTGCGGTGCGTGCTACGGCCGCTCGCTGCCGACCGGCAAGACCGTGGACATCGGCGAGGCGGTCGGCATCATCGCCGCCCAGTCGATCGGTGAGCCGGGTACCCAGCTGACGATGCGGACCTTCCACACCGGTGGTGTCGCGGGTGAGGACATCACCCAGGGTCTGCCCCGGGTCCAGGAGATCTTCGAGGCCCGGGTGCCGAAGGGCAAGGCGCCGATCGCCGACACCCCCGGCCGGGTCCGGATCGAGGACGGCGAGCGGTCGCGGAAGATCATCATCGTGCCGGACGACGGCAGCGACGAGATCGTCCACGACAAGATCTCCAAGCGGGTCCGGCTGCGGGCCCACGACGGCGATCACGTCGAGGTCGGCGAGAAGCTCACCGAGGGCACCATCGACCCGCACGAGCTGCTGCGGATCCTCGGCCCGCGGGCGGTCCAGGTCCACCTGACCCAGGAGGTCCAGGAGGTCTACCGGTCGCAGGGTGTGCTGATCCACGACAAGCACATCGAGATCATCATCCGGCAGATGCTGAAGCGGGTCACGGTGATCGACTCCGGGGCCACCGAGTTCCTGCCGGGGGTGCTCGTCGACCGGGCGCTGTTCGAGTCGGAGAACCGCCGGCTCGTCTCCGAGGGTGGTGAGCCCGCCGCCGGACGTCCGGTGCTGATGGGTATCACCAAGGCGTCGTTGGCCACCGACTCGTGGCTGTCGGCGGCCTCCTTCCAGGAGACCACCCGGGTGCTGACGGACGCGGCGATCCACGCCCGCAGCGACTCGCTGATCGGCCTGAAGGAGAACGTCATCATCGGAAAGCTCATCCCGGCGGGTACCGGCATCAGCAAGTACCGCAACGTCCGGGTGGAGCCGACCGAGGAGGCGAAGGCAAAGGTCTACTCGATGACCGGATACCCGGAGACCGACTACGGCTTCGGCCCGGCCAGCGGCCAGGCGGTTCCGCTGGACGACTTCGACTTCGGCTCGTACCGGTAGTCGCGGTCACGTTCGACCCGGGGGCGCCCCACCCGTCGCGGCAGCGACGAGCGGGGCGCCCCCGGCGCTTTGTAGGGTGGAATCGTGGAAACGACGTCGGTCACCGGAGCCGGCCCGGCGCACCGGCACCCGCAGGATCCGGACGCGGTCCGGTCCAGCAAGGCCGGCACGGTGTTCGCGCTCGGACTGGTGGCCGTGCTGACCGGCCCACTCGTCGGCGGGGTGGTGCCGGCCACCGTCGCGCTGCTGCTCGCCCGGCAGGCCCGCCGGGAGGCGTACGCCTCGGGCGGTTATCTGACCGGCGCGGTCTGGATCGGCCGCGGCGTTCGGCTGGCCCGGGTCGGCCTGCTGCTCGCCGCCGCCGTGCTGGTGCTGGCGCTGATCATCGGCATCCGCCACCTCGCCGGCGCTCCGGGCCAGGACTTCGCCCCGGGCGTCAACTAGCCGGCTCTGGCCGCGCAACCCGGCGGTTGGCCACTCGACGGTAGCCTGGCCGCAGGCGATTCAGGGAGGGTCCGTGACCGTAGGGGTGCCGCCACCGCCGCGCGAGAGCTGGCGGCCGCCGCGGCGGGTGGAGCGGGTCACCGGTACGCCGTTCGGAGTGGTCTATCTCGACGTTCAACCGGTCACCTCCGGCCTGGCGGTCGGGGCGTTGGCCGCCGGGATCGCCTCGCTGATCGTCTCGCTGCTGGTGATCTGCTTCGGCGTGGCCGGTGCCCAGGGCGGCTGGGGTGGCTGGGCGGCCGGGGCGTTCGCGCTGCTGGCCGGCGTCGCCGGTGGGGCCGGGGTGATTCTGGGCGAGTTGGGGCGGCGCCAGATCCGCCGGACCGCGCCGCCGCCGGCGGTCCGCTTCACCGGCCGGGGGATGGCCCTGTCCGGGCTGATCTGCGCCGCGGTCGGGCTGGTGCTCACGATCATCGGATTCGGCACCGCCCTCCTGCTCCAGATCTCCTGACGAGCCGCCGGCACCCGGCGCCGGCGTCCGGGCGACTCCACCCGAGCGGCGGCACCAGCGGGCAGCGGCACCCGGGTGGTCCGGGGTGGGTGTTCCGGGCCGCCGAGCCGTTTCGCGGTCGAGCCGGTACACTGGAGCATCGGAGCTGCTAGCCGCGAGTGAACTGGGGCGCCGGGACGGAAGAGGGGCCGAACGCCGGAGGGTGCGGCGGGGCCTCTGGAAGACCCGTTTTGACCAGCGCGCTCAGGGTGGGTAGTCTTTCCCCTCGTGCCCGGGCATGCCCGGGCAACTCGTGCGTGCGCCCGAGCCGGTGTCCGGTGTTCGAGCGCCGTCGCGACAAAGTCGAACAGGGCCCGGTGTGCACACGCCCGCCGGGTGGCAGGTCCCGCCAGCGGCGGGAATCCGGGAGCGTGCGAGCTCGTGCGACCGGACCGGGGGAGGGCGACACGCCCGACCGCGGGTGCCGGGACCACCGCAAGGTGGCCCTGGTTGGAATGTAGGAGAGCCGCCCACCAGGGTGGCTATGGCGACACGGCCGGCCGCAAGTGGCGGCCCCGGAGATGGCTTCGGACCGCAGGTCGGGTCCGGACGGGAAAGGGAGCGGAGAAACCCGGTGCCCACGATCCAGCAGTTGGTCCGCAAGGGCCGCCAGGCGAAGACGAGCAAGACCAAGACGCCGGCGCTGAAGGGGAGTCCTCAGCGGCGCGGCGTGTGCACGCGCGTGTACACCACCACCCCCAAGAAGCCCAACTCGGCGCTGCGCAAGGTCGCTCGTGTGAAGCTGAGCAGCCAGATCGAGGTGACCGCCTACATCCCCGGTGTCGGCCACAACCTGCAGGAGCACTCGATCGTGCTCGTCCGCGGCGGCCGGGTGAAGGACCTCCCCGGCGTGCGTTACAAGATCGTCCGCGGTTCGCTGGACACCCAGGGCGTCCGCAACCGCAAGCAGGCGCGCAGCCGTTACGGCGCGAAGAAGGAGAAGAGCTGACATGCCGCGTAAGGGTCCCGCTCCGCGTCGGCCGCTGGTCGCCGACCCGGTGTACAACTCGCCGTTGGTCACCCAGCTGGTGAACAAGATCCTGCTGCGTGGCAAGCGCCAGCTCGCCGAGCGCATCGTGTACGGCGCCCTGGAGGGCTGCCGGGAGAAGTCGGGCACCGACCCGGTCGTCACCCTCAAGCGGGCGATGGACAACGTCAAGCCGACGCTGGAGGTGCGCAGCCGCCGGGTCGGTGGCGCCACCTACCAGGTGCCGGTCGAGGTCCGGCCGGCCCGGGCCACCACGCTCGGGCTGCGGTGGCTGGTCACGTACTCGAAGGCCCGCCGCGAGAAGACCATGATCGAGCGGCTCATGAACGAGCTGCTCGACGCGAGCAACGGCCTCGGCGCCGCCGTCAAGCGGCGTGAGGACACCCACAAGATGGCCGAGTCCAACAAGGCCTTCGCGCACTACCGCTGGTAATTCGAAGATGTGGCCCGCGCCGGGGTTGACGGCGTGACCGGGCTGTCGAGACGACGATAAGTAGGGATTGAAGTGGCCGCCGCAGACGCGCTCGCCAACGTACGCAACATCGGCATCATGGCGCACATCGACGCTGGTAAGACCACGACCACCGAGCGGATCCTGTTCTACACCGGCATCACGTACAAGATCGGTGAGGTCCACGACGGCGGTGCCGTCATGGACTGGATGGAGCAGGAGCAGGAGCGGGGCATCACGATCACTTCCGCCGCCACCAAGTGCGAGTGGAAGGATCACACGATCCAGATCATCGACACGCCCGGTCACGTCGACTTCACCGTCGAGGTCGAGCGGTCGCTGCGGGTGCTCGACGGCGCCGTCGCGGTCTACGACGGGGTCGCCGGCGTGGAGCCGCAGACCGAGAACGTCTGGCGCCAGGCGGACAAGTACAACGTCCCCCGGATGTGTTTCGTCAACAAGCTGGACCGCACCGGGGCGGACTTCTTCCGCTGCGTCCAGATGATGATCGACCGGCTGAACGCCACGCCGCTGGTCCTGCAGCTCCCGATCGGGTCGGAGGCCGACTTCATCGGCGTCGTCGACCTGATCGGGATGCGCGCGCTGACCTGGCGCGGCGAGACCCAGAAGGGTGAGGACTTCACCCTGGAGGAGATCCCGGCCGAGCTCGCCGACGACGCCGCGCTCTGGCGCGACAAGCTGGTGGAGACGCTCGCCGACGTGGACGACTCGATCATGGAGAAGTACCTCGAGGGTGAGGAAGTCCCGGTCGAGGAGCTGCGGGCGGCGATCCGGCGGGCCACCATCGCCGGCAAGGCCAACCCGGTGCTCTGCGGTTCGGCGTTCAAGAACAAGGGCGTGCAGCCGATGCTGGACGCGGTGGTCGACTTCCTGCCCTCGCCGCTGGACGTTCCGGCGATCGAGGGTACGGCCACCGACGGCGAGACCCCGATGCTGCGGAAGCCGTCGAAGTCGGAGCCGTTCTCGGGCCTCGCCTTCAAGATCCAGACCGACCGGCACCTCGGTAAGCTCACCTACGTCCGGGTCTACTCCGGCGTGGTGGAGACCGGGTCCCAGGTGATCAACTCCACCAAGGACCGCAAGGAGCGGATCGGCAAGATCTACCAGATGCACGCCAACAAGCGGGAGGAGCGCGGCTCCGCCCAGGCCGGCGACATCATCGCGGTGCAGGGTCTGAAGCAGACCACCACCGGCGACACCCTCTGCGACCCGGCGAGCCCGGTGATCCTGGAGTCGATGACCTTCCCCGAGCCGGTCATCGAGGTCGCGATCGAGCCCAAGACCAAGGCCGACCAGGAGAAGCTCAGCACCGCCATCCAGCGGCTCGCCGAGGAGGACCCGACGTTCCGGGTCAAGCTCGACGACCAGACCGGTCAGACGGTCATCTCCGGCATGGGCGAGCTGCACCTGGACATCATGGTCGACCGGATGCGCCGCGAGTTCAACGTCGAGGCGAACTTCGGTAAGCCGCAGGTGGCGTACCGCGAGACAATCCGCCGCAAGGTGGACAAGATCGAGTACACCCACAAGAAGCAGACCGGTGGCTCGGGTCAGTACGCCCGGGTGATCGTGAGCCTGGAGCCGCTGCCGCTGGACAACGAGTCGGCGACGTACGAGTTCGCCAACTCGGTCACCGGTGGCCGGGTGCCGCGGGAGTTCATCCCGTCGGTGGACGCCGGCGCTCAGGACGCCATGCAGTACGGCATCCTGGCGGGCTTCCCGCTGGTCGGTCTCAAGCTGACCCTGCTGGACGGCCAGTACCACGAGGTCGACTCGTCGGAAATGGCCTTCAAGATCGCCGGTTCGATGGTGCTCAAGGAGGCGGCCCGCAAGGCCGACCCGGCACTGCTCGAGCCGATGATGGCCGTCGAGGTCACGACGCCCGAGGAGAACATGGGCGACGTGATCGGCGACCTCAACTCGCGGCGCGGGATCATCCAGGCGATGGAGGAGCGCAGCGGCTCTCGCGTCGTCAAGGCTCTGGTGCCGCTGTCGGAGATGTTCGGCTACGTCGGCGACCTGCGGTCGAAGACTCAGGGCCGGGCTAGCTACAGCATGCAGTTCGACTCCTACGCCGAGGTTCCGCAGAGCGTGGCGAAGGAGATCATCGCGAAGGCGACGGGTGAGTGAGCGGAAACGCGAAGCTCACCCGGTGCCGGGTCGGTGATATCGCGAGGGCCGCGGGCGAGTAATCTCGCCCCGCGGCCGTCACGGGCCGGGCTGCACGACCGGGCCTGAAGGTTTCACCGCCGCAAGACCCAAGAGCTTCCGTCGGCCTGGATTGTGCAGGCCGGCAGAGGCACAAGAGCTTCCCGGTCTCCACGGGCCGGAAAGGCTGTCGACAGAGTCCTAAGCGTCAGATGGCGCGCCGGGCGTACGAACCAAGAAGTCCACAGGAGGACACCAGTGGCGAAGGCGAAGTTCGAGCGGACTAAGCCGCACGTCAACATCGGCACCATTGGTCACATCGACCACGGTAAGACGACGCTGACGGCGGCCATCACGAAGGTCCTGCACGACAGGATGCCGGACCTCAACCCGTACACGCCGTTCGACGAGATCGACAAGGCGCCGGAGGAGAAGGCCCGCGGCATCACGATCTCGATCGCGCACGTCGAGTACCAGACCGAGGCGCGGCACTACGCGCACGTCGACTGCCCCGGGCACGCCGACTACATCAAGAACATGATCACCGGTGCGGCGCAGATGGACGGCGCGATCCTGGTGGTCGCGGCGACCGACGGTCCGATGCCGCAGACCCGTGAGCACGTGCTGCTGGCCCGGCAGGTCGGCGTTCCCTACATCGTGGTGGCGCTCAACAAGAGCGACATGGTCGATGACGAGGAGCTGCTGGAGCTGGTCGAGCTGGAGGTTCGGGAGCTGCTGTCGAACCAGGAGTACCCGGGCGACGACCTGCCGGTGGTCCGCGTCTCGGCGCTGAAGGCGCTGGAGGGCGACCCGGAGTGGACCGACAAGCTCATGGATCTGATGAGCGCGGTCGACACCGCCATCCCGCAGCCGGAGCGCGAGACCGAGCGGCCGTTCCTGATGCCGATCGAGGACGTCTTCACGATCACCGGTCGGGGCACCGTGGTGACCGGTCGCGCCGAGCGTGGCGTGCTCAAGCCGAACGAGGAGGTGGAGATCGTCGGTATCCGCGAGAAGTCGCAGCGGACGGTCTGCACCGCCATCGAGATGTTCCGCAAGGTGCTGGACGAGGCCCGCGCGGGTGAGAACGTCGGCCTGCTGCTGCGCGGTATCAAGCGCGAGGACGTCGAGCGCGGCATGGTGGTCGTCAAGCCCGGCACCACCACCCCGCACACGGAGTTCGAGGCGACGGTCTACATCCTCTCCAAGGAGGAGGGCGGCCGGCACACCCCGTTCTTCCAGAACTACCGTCCGCAGTTCTACTTCCGCACCACGGACGTCACCGGCGTCGTCACGCTGCCCGAGGGCACCGAGATGGTCATGCCGGGCGACAACACCGCGATGACCGTGAAGCTGATCCAGCCGATCGCGATGGAGGAGAACCTCAAGTTCGCCATCCGCGAGGGCGGCCGGACCGTCGGCGCGGGCTTCGTGAGCAAGATCCTCAAGTAGACAGGTGACCCCGATTAGCGTTGCCGTGCGCTAGTACGGCATACTAGTCAGGTTGCGTACCGGCGGGGTGGCTGGCTGCTCGTGAGCCAGCCACCCTCGCAGGGCGTCCGGAGCCGCGTTGAGCGCGGGCCCGGTGCCCGGACCCCCGTTCGCAGGGCCGGACCCGCCAGAATCTCTCGGGGCGGAGCCTGGCTCGACATCGCGACACGCCCGACCGCGGGGGTCGGCAGCGCGGAATCCGGCGGTGCCGGTGCCCGGCCTGGAACAGCCCGCTGGAGGCTCACTCCGACGGAGCAGAGAAGAAGAAGCGCAAGGCGAGAGAGGGAACAGAGGGCACCATGGCGGGACAGAAGATCCGCATCCGGCTCAAGGCCTATGACCACGAGGTCGTTGACTCCTCGGCGCGCAAGATCGTCGAGACGGTGACGCGAACCGGGGCGCAGGTCGCGGGCCCGGTGCCGCTGCCCACGGAGATCAACCGTTTCTGCGTGATCCGTTCGCCGCACAAGTACAAGGACTCGCGCGAGCACTTCGAGATGCGCACCCACAAGCGTCTGATCGACATCATCGACCCGACCCCCAAGACGGTCGACTCGCTCATGCGCCTCGACCTGCCGGCTGGCGTCGACATCGAGATCAAGCTGTAGCCCGACCGCCTGCGGACGGAAGCGATGAAGTCCGCGGTCAAGCGGGCGGTCTATAGAGAGTTAGGGACCGGACGAATGGACAGGCAAGTGAAGGGCATCCTGGGCGCCAAGCTCGGCATGACCCAGCTCTGGGACAACAACCGCGTTGTCCCGGTAACCGTGGTGCAGGCCGGCCCGTGTGTCGTGACCCAGGTCCGTACCGCCGACACGGACGGCTACGCCGCGGTCCAGTTGGCGTACGGCGCGATCGACCCGCGGAAGGTCAACAAGCCGAAATCCGGGCACTTCGCGAAGTCTGGCGCGGCGCCGCGGCGGCACATCGTCGAGCTGCGCACCACCGACGCGACCGACTACGAACTCGGCCAGGAGGTCACCGTCGAGGCGTTCGCGCCCGGTGCGGCGATCGACGTGACCGGCCGGACCAAGGGCAAGGGCTTCGCCGGCGTCATGAAGCGGCACGGCTTCCACGGCCTGCGCGCCAGCCACGGTGTCGAGCGCAAGCACCGCTCGCCCGGCTCGATCGGCGCCTGCGCGACCCCGGGTCGCGTCTTCAAGGGCGTCAAGATGGCCGGCCGGATGGGTGGCGTGCGCTTCACCGTGCAGAACCTGACGGTCCAGGCGGTCGACACCGAGAACAACCTGCTGCTGGTCAAGGGCGCCATCCCCGGCCCCAAGGGCGCGCTGGTACTGGTCCGGACCGCCGCCAAGGCCCAGGTGAAGAGGGGCGGTGCAGCCAAGTGACCACGGTTGACGTGTTGAACGTCGAAGGCGCCAAGGCCGGCTCGGTCGAGCTGCCGGACAACGTCTTCGACGTGCAGGCGAACCTCTCGCTGATGCACCAGGTCGTGGTGGCGCAGCTCGCGGCTGCGCGCAGCGGCACCCACAAGGTGAAGACCCGCGGCGAGGTCGCCGGTGGCGGCAAGAAGCCGTACAAGCAGAAGGGCACCGGCCGGGCCCGGCAGGGCTCGATCCGCGCTCCGCAGTTCGCCGGCGGCGGCGTGGTGCACGGCCCGGTCCCGCGCGACTACAGCCAGCGGACCCCCAAGAAGATGAAGGCGGCCGCGCTGCGCGGTGCCCTCTCCGACCGGGCCCGCGCCGGCCGGGTGCACGTGGTCGAGGCGTTCGTCGAGGGCGAGAAGCCGTCGACCAAGGCCGCCATCGCCGCGCTGCGCAAGGTCACCGACGCCACCCGGGTGCTGGTCGTGCTCTCCAGCCCGACCGAGCTGAGCTGGGTGTCGCTGCGCAACGAGCCGAGCGTGCACCTGATCAAGTCCAACCAGCTCAACACGTACGACGTGCTGGTGTCCGACGCGGTGGTGTTCAGCCGGGCGGCGCTGGACGAGTTCCTCGGCCGGGCCACCGAGCCTGCCGAGACCGCCGAGGAGGGTGGGGAATGAGCACCGTCGCCGATCCGCGCGACATCATCGTGGCGCCGGTCGTCTCGGAGAAGAGCTACAGCGAGCTGAACCGGAACTGGTACACCTTCCTGGTGCACCCGGACGCCAACAAGACCGAGATCAAGATCGCGATCCAGCAGATCTTCAACGTCCGCGTCCTGACGGTGAACACCCTCAACCGCGAGGGCAAGCGCAAGCGGACCCGGACCGGGTTCGGCCAGCGCAAGGCCACCAAGCGGGCGATGGTGAAGCTGGCTGACGGAGACCGTATCGAGGCCTTCGGCGGCCCGGTCAGCTGAGGGGTATAGACAATGGCTATCCGTAAGTACAAGCCGACGACGCCGGGCCGCCGTGGCTCCAGCGTCGCCGACTTCGCCGAGATCACCCGGTCGACGCCGGAGAAGTCGCTGCTGGCTCCGCTGCCGAAGAAGGGCGGGCGCAACGCGCACGGCCGGATCACCACGCGGCACCACGGCGGCGGGCACAAGCGCCAGTACCGTCTGATCGACTTCAAGCGGGTCGACAAGGACGGCGTACCGGCGAAGGTCGCCCACATCGAGTACGACCCGAACCGCACCGCGCGGATCGCACTGCTGCACTACGCCGACGGCGAGAAGCGCTACATCCTCGCGCCGAAGGACCTCAAGCAGGGCGACGCGGTCGAGTCCGGGCCGAGCGCGGACATCAAGCCGGGCAACAACCTGCCGCTGCGCAACATCCCGGTCGGTTCCACGATCCACGGGGTGGAGCTGCGGCCGGGGGGCGGCGCCAAGCTGGCCCGCTCGGCCGGCGTCGGCATCCAGCTGCTCGGCCGGGAGGGCGCGTACGCCACGCTGCGGATGCCGTCCGGCGAGATCCGGCGGGTCGACGTGCGGTGCCGGGCCACCATCGGTGAGATCGGCAACGCCGACCAGTCAAACATCAACTGGGGCAAGGCCGGCCGGATGCGGTGGAAGGGCAAGCGCCCGACCGTCCGCGGCGTGGCCATGAACCCGGTCGACCACCCGCACGGTGGTGGTGAGGGTAAGACCTCCGGTGGTCGCCACCCGGTCAACCCGCAGGGTAAGCCCGAGGGGCGGACCCGTCGTAAGGGCCAGCCGAGTGACCGGCTGATCGTGCGCCGCCGCTACGCCACGCGTAAGCGCGGCTGAGGGAGAAACTGAGATGCCTCGTAGCCTGAAGAAGGGCCCGTTCATCGACGACCACCTGCTCAAGAAGGTGGAGACGCAGAACGACAAGGGCTCGAAGAACGTGATCAAGACCTGGTCGCGGCGCTCGACGATCATCCCGGAGATGCTCGGGCACACGATCGCGGTGCACGACGGACGCAAGCACGTCCCGGTGTTCGTCACCGAGGCGATGGTCGGGCACAAGCTCGGCGAGTTCGCGCTGACCCGCACCTTCAAGGGTCACGAGAAGGACGATCGGAAGAGCCGCCGCCGCTAGTGGCCGACTCTTGTTCGGCCCGCCAGCCGGCGGGCTGACTGCCAGACGAAGCCGGCCGAACAAAGTCGTACGGATAAGGATCAAGGGGTTACAGCGATGCCAGTAAAGGGCGACGCTCCGGTGCTTCCGGGCGCGCGGGCGATTGCGCGACACGTGCGCATCTCGCCGACCAAGGCGCGCCGGGTGGTCAACCTCGTCCGCGGTCTGCCCGCGAAGGAGGCGCTCACGGTGCTGCAGTTCGCGCCGCAGGCGGCGAGCGAGCAGGTCTACAAGGTGCTCGCCAGCGCGATCGCCAACGCGGAGAACAACGAGCGGCTGGACCCCGACGCGTTGCTCGTCGCCGAGGCGTTCGTCGACGAGGGCCCGACGATGAAGCGGTTCCGGCCGCGGGCGCAGGGCCGGGCGTACCGGATCCGCAAGCGCACCTGCCACATCACCGTGGTGGTGGAGGCCGTCGCGCCGGCCACGCAGCCGCGCAAGGCGGCCGCCAAGAAGGCGTCGCCGGCCAAGAAGGCCGCCGCGCCGGCGGACGCCAAGGCGTCGGAGGCCACCGCGTCGGACGCGAAGGCGTCGGAGGCGACCGAGTCGGACGCCACGGCGACCGAGACGCCCGACGCCGCCGAGACCGACACGCAGAGCAAGAGCAAGACGGAGGGTGCCGAGTAATGGGGCAGAAGGTTCACCCGCACGGGTTCCGGCTCGGCATCTCGACCGATTGGAAGTCGCGCTGGTTCGCGGACAAGCTCTACAAGGACTACATCGGCGAGGACGTCAAGATCCGCCGGATGATGTCCAAGGGGCTGGAGCGGGCCGGCATCTCCAAGGTCGACATCGAGCGGACCCGGGACCGGGTCCGGGTCGACATCCACACCGCCCGGCCGGGCATCGTGATCGGCCGTAAGGGTGCGGAGGCCGACCGGATCCGCGGCGAGCTGGAGAAGCTGACCGGCAAGCAGGTGCAGCTCAACATCCTCGAGGTGAAGAGCCCCGAGTCGGACGCCCAGCTCGTCGCCCAGGGCGTGGCCGAGCAGCTCTCCAGCCGGGTCAGCTTCCGGCGGGCGATGCGTAAGGCCATGCAGTCGGCGATGAAGAACCCGATCGTCAAGGGCATCCGGGTGCAGGTCTCCGGCCGCCTCGGCGGCGCCGAGATGAGCCGTACCGAGTTCTACCGCGAGGGTCGCGTTCCGCTGCACACGCTGCGGGCCAACATCGAGTACGGCTTCTTCGAGGCGCGTACCACGTTCGGCCGGATCGGCGTGAAGGTGTGGATCTACAAGGGTGACGCCGTACCCGGTCGGGAGACCCCGGCCGACACGGGCCCGGCCCGGCCGCGTCGCGAGCGGGGCGACCGTCCGGAGCGTCCGCGTCGTGGTCGGTCCGGTTCGTCGGGCACCACGGCCGGCGGCACCGAGGCCGGTCGGGCCGCGGCGGCGGGGATCTCCAGCGGCCCGGCCGACGCCCCCACCGAGACCGCCGCGCCGGCCGCTGCCGCGCCGGCGAACCAGGCCAGTCCGGCCGCGCCCGCCCCCGCGGCGGACGCCGCCGGTACGGACAGCTCAGCGCAGGAGGGCTGACAGATGCTGATGCCGCGCAAGCCCCCGAAGGGCTTCCGCAAGCCGCACCACCCCGACCGCAGTGGCGCGTCGAAGGGCGGTAACCGGGTGGTGTTCGGCGAGTTCGGAATCCAGGCGCTTGAGCCCGCGTACGTGACGAACCGGCAGATCGAGTCGGCGCGTATCGCGATGACCCGGCACATCAAGCGTGGTGGCAAGGTCTGGATCACGATCTTCCCGGACCAGGCCCTCACCAAGAAGCCGGCCGAGACCCGGATGGGTTCCGGCAAGGGCTCACCGGAATGGTGGGTCGCGAACGTCAAGCCGGGGCGGGTGCTCTTCGAGATGTCCTTCCCCAACGAGCAGATCGCGCGTGAGGCGATGCGCCGCGCGATCCACAAGCTCCCGATGAAATGCCGCATTGTGACGCGCGAAGTGGGTGAAAGCTGATGGCGGCGGGCGTTGCCGCCTCCGAGCTGCGTGAGCTCTCCGAGGAGGAGCTGGTCACGAAGCTGCGGGAGGCCAAGGCGGAGCTGTTCAACCTCCGCGTGCAGGCCGCGACCGGCCAGCTCGACAACAACCGTCGGCTGCAGGTCATCCGTCGGGAGATCGCCCGGATCTACACGATCATGCGTGAGCGTGAGCTGGGGCTCTCGGCCGCGCCGACTGAGGTGACTGCGTGATGAGCGAGAACACTGCTGCCAAGCCACGGGCCCAGCGCAAGGTGCGCGAGGGCCTGGTGGTCAGCGACAAGATGGAAAAGACCGTGGTGGTCGAGGTCGAGGACCGGGTCAAGCACGCGCTGTACGGCAAGGTCCTACGGCGCACCAGCAAGCTGAAGGCGCACGACGAGCAGAACGCGTGCGGCATCGGCGACCGGGTGCTGCTGATGGAGACCCGTCCGCTGTCGGCCACCAAGCGGTGGCGGGTAGTGGAGATCCTCGAGAAGGCCAAGTAAGACACCTCGCCGAACCAGAAGGCTCAGGGTTCCGCCAAGCTCGGATGGGGTTCCGCCAAGCTCGGATGCCCTCCGAGAACTGGCAGACATAGGAGATAGACGTGATTCAGCAGGAGTCGCGACTGCGCGTCGCCGACAACACGGGTGCCCGGGAGATCCTGTGCATCCGGGTTCTCGGCGGTTCCGGTCGGCGCTACGCGAGCATCGGCGATGTCATCGTGGCCACGGTCAAGGACGCCATTCCCGGCGCAGGTGTGAAGAAGGGCGATGTGGTCAAGGCCGTCATCGTCCGCACCGCCAAGGAGAAGCGGCGCCCGGACGGCTCGTACATCCGCTTCGACGAGAACGCCGCCGTCATCATCAAGGACGGCGGGGACCCGCGCGGCACCCGTATCTTCGGCCCGGTCGGGCGGGAGCTGCGGGACAAGCGGTTCATGAAGATCATTTCTCTCGCGCCGGAGGTGTTGTAACCGTGAAGGTCAAGAAAGGTGACACGGTTGTCGTCATCGCCGGTAAGGACAAGGGTGCCAAGGGTAAGGTCATCGCGGCCTACCCGCGGCAGGACAAGGTCCTGGTCGAGGGCGTGAACCGGGTCAAGAAGCACACCCGCATCAGCACCACCCAGCGCGGTGCCAAGACCGGCGGCATCGTCACCCAGGAGGCCCCGATCCACGTCTCGAACGTGCAGGTCCTGGACTCCGACGGCAACCCGACCAGGGTCGGGTACCGGATCGACGACAGCGGCCAGAAGGTCCGCATCGCGCGCAGCACCGGTAAGGACCTGTGATGACGACGGCAACCGAAACGAAGACCCTGCCGCGCCTCAAGGAGCGGTACCGCAACGAGGTCGTGGCGAAGCTGCGCGAGCAGTTCGAGTACGGCAACCCGATGCAGGTCCCCGGCCTGGTCAAGATCGTCGTCAACATGGGCGTCGGCGAGGCCGCTCGGGACGCCAAGTTGATCGAGGGTGCGGTCCGCGACCTCACCACGATCACCGGCCAGAAGCCGCAGGTGCGGCGGGCGACCAAGTCCATCGCGCAGTTCAAGCTCCGCGAGGGGATGCCGATCGGCGCGAAGGTCACCCTGCGGGGCGACCGGATGTGGGAGTTCCTGGACCGGCTGCTGTCGATCGCGCTGCCCCGGATCCGCGACTTCCGCGGTCTGGACGGGCGCAAGCTCGACGGGCACGGCAACTACACGTTCGGTCTGACCGAGCAGTCGGTGTTCCACGAGATCGACCAGGACCGGATCGATCGGCAGCGGGGCATGGACATCACGGTGGTCACCACCGCCAAGACGGACGACGAGGGTCGGGCGCTGCTCAAGCTTCTCGGCTTCCCGTTCAAAGCGGACCCGAGCAAGGAGAACTGAGCAATGGCGAAGAAGGCGCTGATCCTCAAGGCGGCCGCGAAGCCGAAGTTCTCGGTTCGCGCCTACACCCGCTGCCAGCGGTGCGGACGTCCGAAGGCGGTCTACCGCAAGTTCGGCCTCTGCCGGGTGTGCATCCGGGAGATGGCCCACCGCGGCGAGCTGCCCGGCGTGTCCAAGGCCTCCTGGTGAGGGCGTGCCCCGGCAACCGGCGGGGCGGGGATCGTAACCCGGTTGAGGCCCAGCTGCGTTCCGGCCGCGGGTCGGAACGAGGATCGCAACGCCGTAGGCCCCGGGCCGCGCGCCCCGGGAAC
This sequence comes from Solwaraspora sp. WMMD1047, assembly GCF_029626155.1. Classification (NCBI taxonomy): domain Bacteria; kingdom Bacillati; phylum Actinomycetota; class Actinomycetes; order Micromonosporales; family Micromonosporaceae; genus Solwaraspora; species Solwaraspora sp. WMMD1047. Next base: position 810,691 of record NZ_JARUBL010000001.1, read on the forward strand.
CCCGGCGAGAAAGGCTGACGAAGAACCCATGACTATGACCGATCCGATCGCAGACATGCTCACCCGTCTGCGTAACGCCAACCAGGCGTACCACGACCAGGTGACGATGCCCTACTCGAAGATCAAGGCGAACATCGCCGAGGTCCTCAAGACCGAGGGTTACATCGCCACCTGGTCGGTCGAGGAGCCCGAGGAGGGTGTCGTCGGCAAGCGGCTGGTGGTCGAGCTGAAGTACGGCCAGAACCGGGAGCGGAGCCTGGCCGGCATCAAGCGGGTGTCCAAGCCCGGCCTGCGGGTGTACGCGAAGTCGGACGGGCTCCCGCGGGTGCTCGGCGGGCTCGGCGTGGCGATCATTTCGACGTCCCAGGGGCTGCTCACCGATCGGCAGGCCCGCAAGCGGAGCGTTGGCGGGGAAGTCCTCGCCTTCGTCTGGTAACGGAGAATCGATAATGTCGCGAATTGGACGCAAGTCGATCCCGGTGCCCTCCGGTGTCGACGTCACCATCGACGGGCGGACCGTCAAGGTCAAGGGCCCGAAGGGCGAGCTCTCCCAGACGCTCTCCGAGCCGATCACGGTCGAGCGCGGTGACGACGGGCACGTGCACGTCAACCGCCCGAACGACGAGCGCCGGGCCAAGGAGCTGCACGGGCTGAGCCGGACCCTGGTCGCCAACATGATCGTCGGAGTGACCGAGGGGTACCGCAAGACCCTGGAGATCGCCGGCACCGGCTACCGGGTCACCGCCAAGGGCAGCGACCTGGAGTTCGCGCTCGGCTTCTCGCACCCGGTGCAGGTGCCCGCGCCGGCCGGCATCACCTTCACGGTGGAGCGGCCGACGCTGTTCCACGTGGCCGGCATCGACAAGCAGTTGGTCGGCGAGGTGGCCGCCAACATCCGGAAGATCCGCCCGCCGGAGCCCTACAAGGGCAAGGGTGTCAAGTACCAGGGCGAGGTCATCCGCCGCAAGGCTGGAAAGGCAGGTAAGAAGTGACCGCCACGCTGCTCAAGCGCCGCCGCGGCGTCGCCGCCAAGCGCGCCATCGGGCGGGCGCGTCGGCACTTCCGCGTCCGCAAGAACGTCAGCGGCACCGCGGAGCGGCCCCGTCTGGTCGTCACCCGCTCGCTGCGGCACATCACCGCCCAGATCGTCGACGACACCAAGGGGCACACCCTGGCGTCGGCGTCGACCCTGGACGCGTCGATCCGCGGCACCGAGGGCGACAAGAGTGCCCTGGCCGGCAAGGTCGGTGCGCTGGTCGCCGAGCGGGCCAAGGCCGCCGGCGTCGGCAAGGTCGTCTTCGACCGCGGCGGCAACCGGTACGGTGGGCGGCTCGCCGCCCTGGCGGACGCCGCCCGCGAAGCCGGCCTCGAGTTCTAGTAACCCCGTCACGAGAGAGAAGGAAGGCTGCTGATGCCAGGTCAACAGCGCCGTGGCGGCGGGTCCGGTGGCAACGAGGGTGGTCGCCGCGACAACCGCCGTGAGGGCGGCCGCGGAAACGCGCCCGTCGAGAAGACCCCGCACCTTGAGCGGGTCGTCGCGATCAACCGAGTTGCCAAGGTCGTGAAGGGTGGTCGTCGCTTCAGCTTCACCGCCCTGGTGATCGTGGGCGACGGCGACGGCACGGTCGGCGTGGGCTACGGAAAGGCCAAGGAGGTGCCGGCGGCGATCGCCAAGGGCGTCGAGGAGGCCAAGAAGCACTTCTTCAAGGTGCCGCGGATCGCCGCGTCGATCCCGCACCCGGTGCTCGGCGAGGACGCCGCCGGAGTGGTACTGCTCAAGCCGGCCAGCGCCGGTACCGGTGTGATCGCCGGTGGTCCGGTGCGCGCCGTGCTGGAGTGTGCCGGAATTCACGACGTGCTCTCCAAGAGCCTCGGGTCGTCGAACGCGATCAACATCGTGCACGCGACCGTCGCGGCCCTGAAGAGCCTCGAGTCGCCGGAGGCGGTGGCCACCCGTCGTGGCCTGCCGGTCGAGGACGTGGCGCCGGCCGCGATGCTGGCGGCCCGGGCGGGGGTGACGTCCTGATGGCACGGCTCAAGGTCACGCAGGTCCGATCCAACATCGGGACCAAGCACAACCAGCGGGAGTCGCTGCGTTCGCTCGGGCTCAAGCGGATCAATGACGTGGTGGTCAAGGAGGACCGTCCCGAGATCCGGGGCATGATCTTCAAGGTGAACCACCTCGTGACGGTCGAGGAGGTCGACTGATGACGATCAAGGTGCACCATCTCCGTCCGGCGCCCGGGGCGAAGACCCCGAAGACGCGGGTCGGTCGTGGTGAGGGCTCCAAGGGCAAGACCGCCGGCCGGGGTACCAAGGGCTCGAAGGCCCGCAAGAACATCTCCGCGGCCTTCGAGGGTGGTCAGATGCCGCTGCACATGCGGCTGCCGAAGCTGAAGGGCTTCAAGAACCGGTTCAAGGTCGTCTACCAGGTGGTCAACCTGGACCGGCTCGCCGAGCTCTTCCCCGACGGCGGACAGGTCGGTCCCCGGGAGATGGTCGACGCCGGCGCGGTCCGCAAGGGCCAGCCGGTCAAGGTCCTCGGCACCGGTGACCTCGGTGGTGTGACGCTCCAGGTGTCGGCGCACGCGTTCAGCGCGTCGGCGAAGGAGAAGATCGCCGCAGCCGGTGGCTCCGCCACCGAGCTTTAGGTCTCACGTGGGTCCGTGGCGCTCGGCCGGTCTCGATCGGCGGGCGCCACGGCCTACGCAGCGGCCCTGCGGTATCGGTAACATCGGAGCCGGTGTATGTTCTCCGGGCGCACCTGCCCCGGAACGCGCCGGACTGTTAGAGTCCGATCCCAGCTAGGGATATCGGGTTCACCGCCCGACAACCACCCCACCCCGCCACGAACCACCGGCGGCCCGCTTCGCGCAGGAGGAAGAAGTTGCTCTCCGCCTTTCTCAGTGCGTTCCGCACGCCTGACCTGCGCAAGAAGCTGCTGTTCACAGTAGGCATCATCGCGGTCTACCGGCTCGGCGCGACGCTGCCCAGCCCGGGCGTCTCCTACGGCAACGTGCAGCGATGCATCGACACCGTCGAGACCCAGGGCGTGTTCACGCTGCTGAACCTCTTCTCCGGTGGTGCGCTGCTGTCGCTGTCGGTCTTCGCGCTGGGCATCATGCCCTACATCACCGCGTCGATCATCCTGCAACTGCTCACCGTGGTCATCCCGCGGTTGGAGCAGCTCCGCAAGGAGGGCCAGTCCGGCCAGGCGAAGATCACCCAGTACACCCGCTACCTGACGCTGGGCCTCGGTGTGCTGCAGGCGTCGGCGTTCGTGGCGCTGGCTCGGTCCGGCCAGCTCTTCAACGGCCAGTGCGACGAGTTCCCGATCATCCCCGAGGGCACCGGGCTGCCGATGTGGCTGACGGTGTCGATCCTGGTGGTCACCATGACCGCCGGCACCGGCATGGTGATGTGGCTCGGCGAGCTGATCACCGACCGCGGCGTCGGCAACGGCATGTCCGTGCTGATCTTCACCTCGATCGCGGCCCGGCTCCCCAGCGAGGGCTGGTCGATCAAGACCACCCACGGCTGGGACATGTTCGGCCTGGTGATCGTGCTGGTGCTGGTCGTCATCACCCTGGTGGTCTTCATCGAGCAGTCGCAGCGCCGGATCCCGGTCCAGTACGCGAAGCGGATGATCGGCCGGCGGATGTACGGCGGCACCTCCACCTACATCCCGCTGAAGGTCAACCAGGCGGGTGTGATCCCGGTCATCTTCGCCTCCTCGCTGCTCTACCTGCCGCAGTTGGCGCTGCAGTTCTTCGACCCGAACGACCCGGGCGACGTGCAGGCCTGGGTGCAGAACAACCTCGCCGACCCGCGCAGCCCGATCTACATCGTCGTCTACTTCCTCATGATCATTTTCTTCACGTACTTCTACGTGTCGATCACGTTCAACCCGACCGAGGTCGCGGACAACATGAAGAAGTACGGCGGTTTCGTACCGGGCATCCGGCCGGGCAAGCCGACCGCGGACTACCTCGACTTCATCCTCAGCCGGATCACCCTCCCCGGCGCCTTCTACCTGGGCCTGGTCTCGATCCTGCCGAACTTCTTCTTCATCTGGCTGGACAGCGACCAGTACGTGAACTTCCCCTTCGGCGGCACCGCGGTGCTCATCATGGTCGGCGTCGGTCTGGAGACGGTGAAGCAGATCGAGAGCCAACTCATGCAGCGGAACTACGAAGGGTTCCTGCGGTAGATGCGACTGGTTCTGGTCGGTCCCCCCGGGGCGGGAAAGGGGACCCAGGCCGAGTTCATCGCCGCCCACCTGGCCGTGCCCAAAATCTCGACCGGGGACATCTTCCGGGCCAACGTCTCCCAGGGCACGCCGCTGGGAGTCGAGGCCAAGCGCTACATGGACGCCGGCAAGCTGGTGCCCGACGAGGTCACCATCAACATGGTCCGCAGCCGGCTCGCCGAGCCGGACGCCGGCGAGGGCTTCCTGCTGGACGGCTTCCCGCGTACCACCCCGCAGGCGGCTGCCCTGGACAAGCTCCTGGCTGACCTGGGCACCGCACTCGACCTGGTGCTGGAGCTGGTGGTCGACGACGACGAGGTGATTCGCCGGCTCTCCGGCCGGCGGACCTGCCGGGGCTGCGGCAAGATCTGGCACGTCGAGTTCGACGCCCCCAGCACCGAGGGTGTCTGCGACCGGTGCGGGGCAGACCTGTTCCAGCGCGACGACGACAAGGCCGAGACGATCGCCGAGCGGCTCCGGGAGTACGCCGACAAGACCGCGCCGCTCGTCGACTACTACGGCGCCCAGGGCAAGCTGGTCGGCATCGACGCCACCGGGCCGGTGGAGGACGTCACGGTCCGGGCCATCGACGCGCTGCGCTCGTACGGCGGATAGGCTCGGTTCATGCGCCGTCACCAGCTGGACATCCAGCTGAAGACCCCTGACCAGATCGACCGGATGCGGGCCGCCGGGCTGGTCGTCGCCGCCGCGCTCGCCCAGATGCGGGCGGCGGTCGCCCCGGGCGTCTCCACCGCCGACCTGGACGCGATCGCCGAGTCGGTGATCCGGGATGCCGGCGCGGTGCCGTCGTTCAAGGGCTACCACGGTTTCCCGGCGTCGATCTGTTCCTCGGTCAACGAGCAGGTGGTGCACGCCATCCCCGCCGCCGACCAGGTGCTCCGCGCGGGTGACCTGATCTCGATCGACTGCGGCGCGGTGCTGGACGGCTGGCACGGCGACGCGGCGATCACCGTCGGGGTCGGCGAGGTGCGCCCGGAACTGCTCCGGATGGCGCAGGTCGCCGAGGACGCGATGTGGGCCGGGATCGCGGCCGCCGCCCGCGGCGCGGCCACCGGACGCGGCAAGCTCACCGACATCTCGTACGCGATCGAGCGGGCGGTCCGGCGCGGCGGCCGGTACGGCATCGTCGACGGGTACGGCGGGCACGGCATCGGCACCGAGATGCACCAGGACCCGCACGTGCTCAACCACGGCCGGCCGGGCCGGGGGCCGAAGCTGGTGCCGGGGCTGGCGCTGGCGATCGAGCCGATGATCACCCTCGGCTCGCCGCGGACCGAGGAGCTGGCCGACGGCTGGACCGTGGTGACCCGGGACCGGTCGGTCGCCGCGCACGTCGAGCACTCGATGGCCCTGCTGCCGGACGGGGTCTGGGTGCTGACCGCCGAGGACGGCGGCCGGAGCCGACTCGGTGACCTGGTCACCGCCCGCCAGCCGGCCACCTCGACGCCGCGCTGACCGGTGACCCCTCGCCGCTCTGGCGTCGCGGTGGCATGCTCTTAGCCATGGACCGGCGGGACGAGATGCGGGCGGCCGACGCCGATCGCGAGGCGGTGGCCGATCAGCTCCGGGCGGCGTTGAACGAGGGGCGGCTCGATCTCGGCGAGTACGACGAGCGGCTGCAGCGGACCTACGCGGCCCGCACCTACGCCGACCTGAAGGGCCTGCTGGACGACCTGCCCGGCACCGTGCCGCCCGGCCAGGCGCAGCTGGCGCCGCTCGACCCGGCGGCTCCCGCCGCGAAGTGGCGACCCGGCCCGGACGGGAAGTACCCGGGGGCGACCCGGGCCTGGCTGGCCGACACCTGGGACGGTTACTTCGGGGCGGTCGGGATCACGGTGGCCATCTGGGCGGTGATCTGCATCATGGTCCAGGATCTGATCTACTTCTGGCCGGGTTGGGTGGCCGGGCCGTGGGGCGCGGTGCTGGTGGTGCTCACGGTGAGCGGCCTGTTCAACGGGGAGCCGCAGAAGTGGGCGGCCAAGCGGGCGCACCGGGAGCGGGAGAAGCTCGAGCGGCGGGAACGCCGCCGCCTGGAGCGCGGCGGGGAGTCGTCGTGAACTGAGGGCGGCGGGCCGGCGGTGTCGGCTATGCTGTCTTCGTCCTACGGAAGAAATTTCGCCTGTTTCCACCACTTCGCCCGATCCAACATGCCGACGGGACCTCGGTTTGGCGTCGGTACGCGTGCGCGCGTACACTGGCAGATCGGCGCACAGCGTCCACTCCGGCATGCCCACCCTGCGCTTCGGTGGGGCCGGAGCCGCGGCTGGCCCGGATGGTCCTCCATCCGGTGTAAGACGTTGTGGGCCGTCCGGAGTAACCGACGTCAGGACAGCGGAGGACATGCCGAAAAAAGACGGAGCCATCGAGATCGAGGGTCGGGTCATCGAGCCACTGCCGAACGCCATGTTCCGGGTGGAGCTCGCCAACGGCCACAAGGTGCTGGCTCACATCAGCGGCAAGATGCGGCAGCACTACATCCGCATCCTGCCCGAGGACCGGGTCGTCGTCGAACTCTCGCCGTACGACCTGACCCGCGGGCGCATCGTCTACCGCTACAAGTAGTCGCCTGACGGCGGCCGGGAAATCCCGTGTCCGTCTTCATAGTTCGCCGGTCGTGCCGAGGCGCGGCGGGCGGACCCAGATGGGAAGTAAGGCAACCGTGAAGGTCAAGCCGAGCGTCAAGCGGATCTGCAACAAGTGCCGGGTGATCCGCCGGCACGGCCGGGTCATGGTGATCTGCACCGACCCGCGCCACAAGCAGCGCCAGGGCTGAACCGCTCCATCCAGAACAAGCTCGTCCCAGCCACGAGCGGCGAGGCGCGCAGCGCGTACGCCTATCGTGGCTGACCCCCGGTCGGAGGCCGGGGCCCGTCGTGGTTTTGGGCAGACGGGGTGGGGCGGGTACAGACCTCCGCGACACCAGCATGAGGAGTACGCCCACAGATGGCACGTCTAGCCGGCGTTGATCTCCCCCGCGACAAGCGGTTGGAGATCGCGCTCACCTACATCTTCGGGGTCGGTCGGACCCGGGCGGTCGAGACACTCACCGCCACCGGCATCTCCCCGGACAAGCGCGCCAAGGACCTCACGGACGAGGAGCTGCTGCAGCTCCGGAACCACATCGAGGCCAACTACAAGGTTGAGGGCGACCTGCGCCGCGAGGTCGCCGCTGACATCCGCCGCAAGGTCGAGATCGGCTGCTACGAGGGCATCCGGCACCGCCGGGGGCTGCCCGTCCGGGGACAGCGGACCCGGACCAACGCACGCACCCGGAAGGGCCCGAAGCGGACCGTCGCCGGCAAGAAGAAGCCCGGCAAGAAGTAACTAGGAGCGCAGAAGACTTATGCCACCGAAGGCTCGCGCTGGGGCCGCCGTCAAGAAGGTCCGGCGCAAGGAACGCAAGAACGTCGCCCACGGGCAGGCGCACATCAAGAGCACCTTCAACAACACCATCGTGTCCATCACGGACCCGACCGGTGCGGTCATCTCCTGGGCCTCGGCCGGCCAGGTTGGCTTCAAGGGCTCCCGCAAGTCGACTCCGTTCGCCGCGCAGCTGGCCGCCGAGGCCGCCGCGCGCCGGGCGATGGAGCACGGCATGCGCAAGGTCGACGTGTTCGTCAAGGGCCCCGGCTCCGGCCGGGAGACCGCCATCCGTTCGCTGCAGGCCGTCGGGCTGGAGGTCGGGCAGATCTCCGACGTCACCCCGCAGCCGCACAACGGGTGCCGTCCGCCGAAGCGTCGTCGGGTCTGAGAGGTAGAGGAAAGAGATGGCTCGTTACACCGGTCCCGACTGCCGTCGCTGCCGTCGGGAGAAGATGAAGCTGTTCCTCAAGGGCAGCAAGTGCGATGGGCCGAAGTGCCCGTTCGAGTCCCGGCCCTTCCCGCCCGGCCAGCACGGCCGTGGTCGGACCAAGGAGACCGAGTACCTGCTCCAGCTCCGCGAGAAGCAGAAGGCCCGCCGGGTGTACGGCGTGCTGGAGAAGCAGTTCCGCGGGTACTACGAGGAAGCGGTGGCCAAGCAGGCGAAGACCGGTGAGGTCCTCCTGCAGATCCTCGAGTCGCGGCTGGACAACGTGGTCTACCGGGCCGGCCTGGCCAAGTCCCGCGACCACGCCCGGCAGCTCGTCAAGCACGGGCACTTCATGGTCAACGGCCGGAAGGTCGACATCCCGTCGTACCGGGTCAAGGAGCACGACATCGTCGAGGTCCGGACCAAGTCCAAGGAGCTGACGCCGTTCATCGTGGCGCAGGCCGAGGCCGGTTCGAAGACGGTGCCGGCCTGGCTGGAGGCGATCCCGAGCCAGATGAAGGTGCTGGTGCACTCGCTGCCGGCCCGCCAGGTGATCGACACCCAGGTCCAGGAGCAGTTGATCGTCGAGCTCTACTCGAAGTAGTAGTCGTACCCGTTTGGGCGTCATATAGCGGGCGCCCCAACACAAGGAGAACTGAAGTGCTCATCACCCAGCGGCCGACCCTCTCCGAGGAGTCGATCAGCGAGACCCGCTCCCGGTTCACCATCGAACCGCTTGAGCCGGGTTTCGGTTACACCCTGGGCAACTCGCTGCGGCGGACCCTGCTGTCGTCCATCCCGGGCGCGGCGGTCACCTCGATCAAGGTCGACGGCGTGCTGCACGAGTTCACCACGATCCCCGGTGTCAAGGAGGACGTGGTCGAGCTCGTCATGAACGTCAAGGAGCTCTGCGTCAGCTCCGACCACGACGAGCCGGTCAGCATGTACCTGCGCAAGCAGGGCCCCGGCGACGTCACCGCCGGTGACATCCAGCCACCGGCCGGCGTGTCGGTGCACAACGCCGACCTGAAGCTGGCCACCCTCAACGGCAAGGGTCGGCTCGACATGGAGCTGACCGTCGAGCGGGGTCGCGGTTACGTGACCGCCGCGCAGAACAAGCAGTCCGGCGCCGAGATCGGTCGGATCCCGGTCGACTCGATCTACTCGCCGGTGCTGAAGGTGACCTACCGGGTCGAGGCGACCCGGGTCGAGCAGCGGACCGACTTCGACCGGCTGATCATCGACGTCGAGACCAAGGCGTCGATCGGCCCGCGGACCGCGCTCGCCTCGGCCGGCTCCACCCTGGTCGAGCTCTTCGGGCTGGCCCGGGAGCTGGACGAGAGCGCCGAGGGCATCGACATCGGCCCGTCGCCGCAGGACGCCCAGCTCGCCGCCGATCTGGCCCTGCCGATCGAGGAGCTGGACCTGACGGTCCGGTCCTACAACTGCCTCAAGCGCGAGGGCATCAACAGCGTCGGCGAGCTGATCGGGCGCACCGAGGCCGACCTCCTCGATATAAGGAATTTCGGTCAGAAGTCCATCGACGAGGTCAAGATGAAGCTGGCCGGGATGGGCCTGGGTCTGAAGGACTCGGCGCCCAACTTCGACCCCGCCCACGTCGTGGACTCCTTCGGTGAGGCGGACTACGACATCGACGACTACCGCGAGACCGAACAACTGTAGTCCGCGCAGAAGAATCGAGGAGCACCAACCATGCCCACGCCCACCAAGGGCCCCCGCCTCGGCGGCAGCCCCGCGCACGAGCGGCTGATGCTGGCCAACCTGGCCACCTCGCTGTTCCAGCACGGCCGGATCACCACCACCGAGTCGAAGGCCAAGCGGCTGCGCCCGTTCGCGGAGCAGCTGATCACCAAGGCCAAGCGGGGCGACCTCGCCGCGCGGCGTCGGGTGCTGACCGTCGTGCGGGACAAGGACGTGGTCTACACCCTGTTCGACCAGATCGCGCCCCGGTTCGCCACCCGCAACGGCGGCTACACCCGGATCGTGAAGAAGGGTCCGCGCAAGGGCGACGCCGCCCCGATGGCGATCATCGAGCTGGTCGAGGAGTTGGCGGTCGCGGCACCGGCGGCGCCGCCGGCCAAGAAGGCCGCCCGCAAGGCCGCCCAGCAGGACAAGGTCGAGGCGCTCGCCCGCGACGACGAGCCGGCTCCCCGGTCGAGCGACGCCGACCAGGACGCGGGCGCGCCCGAGTCGGCCTCGGGTGACACCGCGGCTGCCCGCGCGGACAGCGACGAGAGCACCGAGACCCGCTGAGCGGGTTCCGCCGTACGGCGGAAGGTCAGACAGTGTCGGGCCCGGCACCCCACGGGGTGCCGGGCCCGACCCGCATCCGGGAGGACCACGTGCAGCAGCGGGAGGCGGCGCGGCCGACCGTCCGGGTCAAACTCGATCTGGGGTACGACGGCAGCGCCTTCTCCGGGTGGGCCGTGCAGCCCGGTCGCCGTACCGTGGCCGGGGTGCTGGCCGAGGGGCTGGCCCGGTTGTTCGGCCCGGCCGGGGCGACCGGCCTCACCGTCGCCGGCAGAACCGACGCCGGGGTGCACGCCACCGGCCAGGTCTGCCACGTCGAGCTGGCCGCGGACGGTTGGGCGGAGCTGGCCGGCAGCCTGATTCGCCGGCTGGCCGGGGTGCTGCCGCCGGACGTGCGGGTCCGCGCGGCGACGCCGGTCCCGCCGGAGTTCGACGCCCGGTTCTCGGCGACGTTCCGCCGGTACGAATACCGGGTCACCGATGCCCCGTACGGCGCCGATCCGTTGCGCCGGCACGACACCCTGGCCTGGCCCCGGCCGCTGGACCTGGCCGCGCTCAACGCGGCCGCGGCCGGACTGGTCGGAGAGCACGACTTCGCCGCGTTCTGCCGCCGCAAGGAGAACGCCACCACCCTGCGGGCGATCACCCGCCTGGACTGGCGCCGCCTGTCTGACGACGGAGATCCGGCGAGGACCGGCGGTGGGGTGCTGGTGGCGACCGTGCAGGCCGATGCGTTCTGCCAGGCGATGGTGCGCAGTCTGGTCGGCGCGATGCTGTTTGTCGGTGACGGGCGCCGGCCGGCGGACTGGCCGGCGGGGCTGTTGTCGCTGCGGGAACGGTCGAGCGCGGTGACGGTGGCGCCGGCCCACGGGCTGACCCTGGTGGAGGTGGGCTATCCGGCCGACCCGGCCGAGTTCGCCCGGCGGGCCGAGCTGACCCGCCGGTTGCGGGTCAGCTCGTCGTCCTGACCGCCGGAGCGGCGGTCATCACGGCAGGATCGTCCACCGCCACGATGGCCCGCCGGCCGAGGATCCCGTTCCGCAGGTGTAGCTCGACCATGTCGTAGAGGATCTGCCGGGCGAACGGGTCGTCGGCCGCGATCTCACCGCCGTCGGCCCGGGCGATCACGCAGTACGCCAGGAAGTGCCCCCGGACATGCCAGCCGACCTGGGCGGAGGCGAGCACCACCGGTTCGGTGCCGGCGCCGGCGGCCATCCCCTGGAACCTGCCCCGCCCGTCCGGCATCATCGACTTGATCTCCCGGTGCGCCCGGTCCGCCCCGTCCGCGTCGGCCAGGTTGAAAATGCCGGCGGTGACCAGGTACGCATCGTTGGGAGACCGCAGGGTGCCGCGTACCACCTGGTCACAGCCCAACCCGTGCAGGAGCCGGCCGAGTTCGCCGGCGGCGGCCGTCCGGCAGTCGGGGGATTCCTGCGTCTTGAGCACCCGATAGGGCGCCTCGCCGGAGTTGATGGTGATCTGCGGCTCGGGGAACACCTCCGCCGGGGTGAGCGGTAGTGGATCGACGAGCCGGGAGCTGATGTCGCGCGGCAGCGCGGTCGGGGTGGGCGCCACCTCGGTCGCCGTCGCCCCCTGGCCGCGTCGCTCGTCGACCAGGATGAAGAAGGAGCTGAGCCCGCAGACGGCGAGCAGGGTCACGGTGCCGAACGCCCCCACCAGCCACTGCCAGGACTGCAGGCGCAGCGGCCGCCAACTCCACACCGCCCTGCCCCAGGCACCGACCTGCGGCACCGGCCACCGGAGAGCCGCCGGGCGACGGGGAGCTTCCGGCCACCGGGGAGTCGCCGGGCGACGCCGTCGCCGACCCGCCGAGCGCCAGCGGGCACCGGTCGGCAGCCGGAGCCGACCGGCCCGTAGCCACGGGAGCCCGGCGTTACGCCCAAGCAACCCCCACCCGATCCACCGCACCCGGCCGCGGCGCTCCGCGCGGGTGGTGCCTTCCCTGCCGGCTGAGTCGTCCCCGACGGTCCTGGAGGTATGTCCTGTGCGGGCCGTGCGGTCGACCCGGGCGGTTCGGCGGGGTCGGGTGGCGCGATTGCGGCGCTTGGCGCAGTCTGCGTCGCGGTTGGCGCGGGAGGTTCGGTCTGCGTCCAAGTCGGTGCGGTCGGCCCGGGGAGTGCGGTCGGCGTGAGGGCTGCGGTGGGCGTGGGTGGGGAGGTTGGCGTGGGTAGCGCTGGCTGTGGTGGCGGGAGTGGGCGGGGCGAGTTGGGTAGGCCGGGGAGGTAGGACGGGTAGATCGGGTGCGGCGTGCCGGCCGGAGTTGCGGGAGCGGCGTGCCGGTCCGGCTGGTTCGTCGTACCCCGGTCTGGGGTTGTGGCGGCGTCGGGTGGGAGCGTCGCCGACCGGGATGACGGCGCGCGGGGTCGGTGGTGGTCCGGGAGGCTCCACATACCCCATGGCGGTGAGGCTAACGGACATTGCGGATAATTACCCGTTCACCATGCCGAGTTAGTACAAGATCCTCCAACCGCGACTGTCGGGTCCGGCTGGCGGCCGGCCGTCGGGCGTGGGCGACAATGCCAGGCGTGACCGGTGACCACTACTTCAGCGTCCAGCCCGGCAGCGCCGGCCATCGTCGGGACGTCGCATTCACCGTCGCCGGCCGGGAATTCTCGCTCGCGTCGGCGGCCGGGGTCTTCTCGTCGGACCGGCTGGACGCCGGCACCGCCGTCCTACTGCGCAAGGCGGAGCTGCCCGGCCCGGCCAGCGCCGGCCCGCTGCTGGATCTGGGCTGCGGGTACGGGCCGATCGCCTGCGTGCTGGCCACCGTCGCCCCGACCGCGAACGTGTGGGCGGTCGACGTCAATGCCCGCGCCCGGGAACTGACCGAGGAGAACGCGACCCGGGTGGGGGCGGCCGACCGGATCCGGGTGGCGGCGCCCGACGAGGTGCCGGCGGAGATGACGTTCGCGCAGATCTGGTCCAACCCGCCGATCCGGATCGGCAAGGCCGAGCTGCACGAGATGCTGGGGCGCTGGTTGGCTCGGCTCGCCCCCGACGGGGTCGGCTGGCTGGTGGTGGCCCGCCACCTAGGCGGCGACTCGCTGCAGCGGTGGCTGACCGAGTCCGGCTGGCAGGTCGAGCGCCATGCCAGCCAGAAGGGCTACCGGGTCCTGCGGGTGACGGCCGCCCCCCGGGCCACCGCCTAGGCGACCGGTTCCGCCGGCACCGGCTCTGCGGGCGCCGGCCTTCAGCCCGGCCCGTCTCGGCCCGGCCCGTATCGGCCCGGCCCGTATCGGCCCGGCCCGTATCGGCCCGGCCCGGCCCGTATCGGCCCGGCCCGGCCCGGTCTGCCCGGCCCGGCCCGGTCTGGTTTGCCTGGCCCGGTGTGGCCCGGTCTGGTTTGCCGGCCCAGTGTGGTCTGACTTGGCTCACGGCGGGTCGCCTGCCACTGCCGCCTAGGCCGTCTCAGCCCTTCGGGACCATCTGGAAGACACAAAGCCCTTTTTCGATATGACTCAGAGGCATAATTATGACTCGGTTGTATATTGCCGCTTGGTTATATGTGTTCTGGGTGGTGGGCGGTGGGTGGGGCGGCCCAGGCGAGGAAGCGGGACCAGATCTCCGCAGGGGCGGGCGGGGTGTGCGGGTTCAGCCTGATCAGGTCGCGGAGCGCCTCATGCATCAGGCCGGCCAGGTAGACCCGCAGCCAGGTCAGGTCGTCCGCATGCTCGCGAAGTAGGGCGAGGCGGGCAGGCCCGCAGGGCCAGTCGGCCGAGCAGTCGCGGCAGAGCCAGAGCGGCCGCCTCGGCTGGTGGCTCAGCGTTTCCACGGCCGGACCCGGACCCGATTGCTGGCCGCCGGCTCGGTTGATCCGTGAATCCGATCCGGATAACGCGGCCCCCGGTTCATCGGACGAGCTTGATTCGACTCGTGTCGGTAGAGGATGGGTGGGTAGGGCATCGGGATGGTGGGCAGGGTGTCGGGGCAGGGCCACCGCAGGCCGCACCGGCAGTAGCGCCAGAGTCGGCGCCAGTCGCGGCAGTGGCGGGGAGCGTAGGGAACCGGCTTCGGGCGTCTGCGCATGTCGGGCCGCCTGTCCTGGGTCGGCCGGTGCCCGGGGCGCGGACCACCCCTTGGATCACGCCCCGGACACCGGGATTGAGGGCCCGCCGGGGCCCCGGCCAGATCGGGAATTCCCCGGCGGGCGGTTGGCGCGCGACGCCCGGGATGCCGATGGAACCGCACGGATGGGATACCTCCCGGGCATCGCGCTGCAATCCACCCTGGACTGTGGAGGCCGGCGGGTGGAAGATGTTCGGCAGTCCGGTTGGCTGCTCAGCGTAAGTGAATGATTGCCGTCCGGAGTTTGGTGAATGGTTGGTGAGAACGGGAGGACGCGAAACCATGGCCATGTCGCCGTCGGAGTACCTGGCCCGTCAGTTGCGCCGCCGCCGGGAACGGCTCCGGCTGACCCAGGACGAATGGGGTTCCCGGCTCCACTACACGGGCCAGCACGTCAGCGCGGTCGAGCTGGGGAAACGTCCGGCGCTGCCGGACTACCTGGAGGCCGTCGACCGGGAGTTCGGCACCGATCTCGTCGACTACTACCTGGAATGCGTCAAGGACGATCCGACCCCGGTCTGGCTGCTGCCCTGGCTCGACTACGAGAAGCGGGCCACCGCCCTGCGCTCGGTCGAATTCGCCGTAGTTCCCGGCCTACTCCAAACCGAGCACTACGCCCGCCATCTTCTGGCCAGCGCGCTGCTCGACGACGTGGAGATCGAAGAGTGGCTCGCTATTCGGATGGGCCGCCAGGTCGCCGTGCTGCACCGCGACCGCCCGCCGCTGTGCATGTTCGTCATCGACCAGAACGCGCTGCTCAGGGGACCGTCCGAAGTGATGCGCGAGCAGTTGCAACACATCGCCAAGCTGAGCGATCAACTGCGGGTCTCTGTGCAGGTGGTGCCAGACGGCACCGGGCTCTACCTCGGACAGGCTGGCGCATTCGCGTTGGCCAGCTTCCACGATGGGGACGATGTCGGCTATGTGGACGATCAGCTCCAAGGCCGGGCGGTCGTGGATCCGAAGAGCGTTGCCAGCCTGAACCGCAAGTGGGACGCTGTGAGAGCGGTCGCGCTGCCGCGCGACCTGTCCCGAGACCTCATTCTGAAGCTGGTGGACGAGCTATGACCGTCGATTTACCGAGGTTCCGCAAGTCGAGCCGGAGCCAGAACGGCGGCAACAGTTGTGTCGAGGTTGCCGACAATGTGCCGGGGCGGGTGCTGATTCGCGACTCGAAGGACCGGGACGGTGGCACGCTGACCTTCGAGCCGGCTGCCTGGCGGGCCTTCGTCGACCTCGCCAGGACCCGGTAACGGCGAAATCGGCTGTTCAGCGGCGGCGTCGGTCGGGGAGGATGCCGGCGTGGGATACGTGGACGTGGCCGGGGTGGGGTACACCCTGCCGGACGGGCGGCAGCTCTTCGCCGACGTCTCGTTCCGGGTCGGCGAGGGCAAGAAGATCGCCCTGGTCGGGCCGAACGGGGCCGGCAAGACGACGCTGCTGCGGATGGTCGCCGGGGACCTGCCCACCAAGGTCGGCGGGATCGCCCGCTCCGGCGGCCTCGGCGTGATGCGCCAGTTCATCGGGATGATCGGCGACGAGTCGACGCTTGCCGACCTCGTACTCTCGCTGGCGCCGCCGCCGGTGCGGGCCGCCGGTGAACGACTCGCCCGGGCGGAGACGGCGCTGCGGGCGGTCGAGGCCCGTGGCAAGTTCAGCACCGCCGCCGGCAAGGCCCAACTGGCGTACGCGGACGCGCTCGCCGCCTGGGGTGAAGCCGGCGGGTACGAGGCGGAGGTCCTCTTCGACACCGTCTCGACGATCGTGCTCGACCTGCCCTGGGAGACCAGCCGGGAACGGCCGGTGCGCACCCTCTCCGGCGGGCAGCAGAAACGGTTCGCCCTGGAGTTGCTGCTGCGCGGCAGCGACGAGGTGCTGCTGCTCGACGAACCCGACAACTTCCTCGACGTGCCCGGCAAACGGTGGCTGGAGGGGCGGCTGCGCGAATCGGTGAAGTCCGTCCTCTACGTCTCGCACGACCGTGAGCTGCTGGCCCAGACCGCCGACCGGGTGGTGACCGTCGAGGGCGGCGGCGCCTGGGTGCACCCGGGCGGATTCGCCAGCTGGCACGCGGCCCGGGTGGCCCGGCACGACCGGCTCGACGAGCAGCGGCGCCGCTGGGACGAGGAGCACCAGAAACTGCGCGAGCTGATGCTGATGTACAAGCAGAAGGCGGCGTACAACTCGGGGATGGCCTCCCGCTACCAGGCCGCGCAGACCCGACTGCGCAAGTTCGAGGAGGCCGGGCCGCCGCCGGTGCCGCCGCCCGACCAGGACATCCGGATGCGGCTCGACGGCGGCCGGACCGGCAAACGGGCGGTGATCTGCGAAGGACTGGAGCTGGAGAACCTGACGTTCCCGTTCGACCTGGAGATCTGGTACGGCGACCGGGTGGCGGTGCTCGGCGCCAACGGCACCGGCAAGTCGCACTTTCTGCGGCTGCTGGCCCGGGGCGGCACCGACCCCGACCCGGCCGAGCTGCCGGTCGACGGGCTGGCCGCGCTCGCCCCGGTGAAGCACGGTGGCACCGCCCGGCTCGGCGCCCGGGTCCGGCCCGGCCACTTCTCACAGACCCACGACCGGCCCGAACTGATGGACAAGACCCTCGTCGACGTGCTCTGGCGGGGCGACGACCACCGGGCCGGGATGGACCGGCACGCGGCCATGAAGGTGCTCAACCGGTACGAGCTGGCCGGCCAGGGCGACCAGCGGTTCGGCACCCTCTCCGGCGGGCAGCAGGCCCGGTTCCTGGTGCTGCTGCTGGAACTCTCCGGCGCCACCCTGCTGCTGCTCGACGAGCCCACCGACAACCTCGACCTGGCCTCGGCCGAAGCCCTCGAACAGGGGCTGCACGCCTTCCAGGGCACGGTGATCGCGGTCACCCACGACCGCTGGTTCACCCGGTCGTTCGGCCGGTTCGTCCTGTTCCGCGGCGACGGCGAGGTGGTCGAGACCCCGGAACCGGTCTGGGACGTCGGCTGAGGATGGTCGCCGAGTAGGGTGCGTGGCGTGTCCAAGTCCGCCAAGTCGATCGTCCGCCGGGTCGCCGAGATCGTCATCACCGCCGCGTTCGTCGGCTTCATCGTCTGGTCCGTGGCCGGCCGCTGGTCGGAGGTCACCGGGGTCATCGGCGACCTGTCCGTCCCGGCGCTGGCGCTGTCGGGGGTGGCCGCGCTCGCCGCGATCTGGTGCAGCTTCCTGAGCTGGCGGGCGATCCTGGCCGACTTCGGCAGCCAGGTGCCGGTCCGGGGCGGGATGAAGATCTTCTTCGTCGGGCAGCTCGGCAAGTACCTGCCCGGCAAGGTGTGGCCGATCGTCACCCAGGCCCGGCTCGGCAAGGCTTACCAGGTGCCGGGGCGGTCGTCGGCCGCCGCCGTGCTGCTGACCATGGCGATCACCCTCGGCACCGGGCTGCTGCTGACCGCCGTCACACTGCCGGTGCTCGGCGGCCGGGCCCTCGACCAGTACTGGTGGGTCCTGCTGGCGCTGCCGCTGGCCGCCGTCGCGCTCTGGCCGCCGGTGCTCAACCGCGCCCTCGGGTACGCGATGAAGCTGGCCCGACGCGAGCCGATGCCCCGACCGCTGACCCTGGGCGGGATCGGGCGGTCGGTCGGCTGGGCGGTGGCGACCTGGCTCTGCTACGGCGTACACCTGTGGGCCTTGCTTTTGGATCTCGGGGGGAGTGGCGGAGACCTGTTGCTGCGGTCGATCGGGGCGTTCGCCGGGTCGTGGGCGATCGGGTTCCTGCTCTCGGTCGCGCCGGCCGGGCTCGGCCCCCGGGAGGCGGCGCTGACCGTGCTGCTCGGCGCCACCGTCAGCGAGCCCGCCGCGCTCGTCGCGGTGGTGGTGTCCCGGCTGCTGATGACCGTCGCCGACCTGGTCTGGCCGGCGGTCGCCGTGCTCGCCGAACGCCGCCGCCAACGCCGCGCGGCCGACACCGCCGAGGAACCGGCAAACCATCCCGATCCCGCCGCCACGGCAGAGACCTCGCAGACCCCCGCCTCAGCCTGACGCGGTTCTACGCTGCGCTACAGTGCTGCGGTGCGCTGGCTGGCTTTTGGCACCTATGACGTTCGGCGGCACCCCCGCGTCGGCGTACTCATCGAAGGTCTTCGGGACAGCGGTGACGACGTCGTCGAGGTCAACGCCCCGCTGCCCTTGGACACCGCGGCCCGGGTCGCCATGCTCAAGCAGCCCTGGCGGCTGCCGGTGCTGGCCTGGAAGCTGGCGGCCTGCTGGACCTCGCTGATCCGCCAGGCGCGGCGGCGACGGGACGAGCCGGTGGACGCCGTCCTGGTCGGCTACCTCGGGCACTTCGACGTCCGGCTGGCCCGGCGACTGTTCCGGCGCACCCCGATCGTGCTCGATCATCTGATCTCCGCCGCCGGCACCGCGCGGGACCGCGGCCTGGCCGACGGCGGCGGAATCAAGGGCAGGTTGATGCGGGCCATCGACGACGGGGCACTGCGCAGCGCCGACCTCATCGTGGTGGACACCGCCGAGCACCTGGCCGCGCTGCCCGCCAACGCCGCCGACCGGGGAGTGATCGCGCCGGTCGGCGCCGGCGCCGAATGGTACGCCGCCGCCCGGTCCGCCGGCGAACGCGCCGACGGCCCACTCCGGGTGATCTTCGTGGGGCTCTTCACCCCGCTGCACGGTACGACCACCCTCGGCGCGGCGCTGGCCCAGCTGACCGGCGACGAGCGGATCGAGATCACCATGGTCGGCACCGGGCAGGACCACGCGGGATGCCGGACGCTGGCCGCCGCGAACCCCCGGATCACCTGGATCGACTGGGTGACCGGCGGGGAGCTGCCCGCCCTGGTCGCCGGCCACGACGTGTCGCTCGGGATCTTCGGCACCACCGCCAAGGCGCGCAACGTGGTGCCGACGAAGGTCTTCCAGGGAGCCGCCGCCGGCTGCGCGATCGTCACCTCGGACACCCCGCCGCAGCGCCAGCTGCTCGGCGACGCGGCGCTCTTCGTACCCCCCGGGGACGCCGACGCGCTGGCGGACGCCCTGCGTGAACTGGCCGCGGACCCGGCCCGGCTGGCCCAGCTCAAGACCGCCGCGGCGGCCCGGGCCGCCGAACGGTTCGCGCCCGCCACCGTGGTCGCCCCGGTCCGCGACCGGCTGGCCGCGTCATCCCCGGCGGCCGCCGCCGCACCACCGACCGCGCCGCCCCCAGGCGCAGAACCCTCCGTATCGCCGGAAGCGAGGACCTCAGCCCGATGAGCAAGCAGTCCGATCCGCCGCTCGCCCCCAGGGCGGCGCTGCGCTGGAACGTGGTCCGCCGGACCGTGGCGGAGATCCGCCCGCACAGCATCCTCGAACTCGGCTGCGGCATGGGCGGCTTCGGGATGCGGCTGGCGCAACTCGCCCCGGGCGGCTACACGGCCGTGGAACCGGACGACGGCAGCTTCGAGACGGCCCGCCAGCGGATCGAGTCGGTCGGCGGCACGGTCATCCACGGCGACCACAACAAGGTCCCGACCGGCACCCAGTACGACCTGGTCTGCGCGTTCGAGGTGCTGGAGCACATCGCCGACGACGCCGCCGCGCTGGCCGACTGGCTGCCGCTGGTCAAGCCCGGCGGTCACCTGCTGCTGTCGGTGCCGTCCGACCCGGAGCGGTTCAACGCCTGGGACACCCTGGTCGGGCACTACCGGCGCTACTCGGCCGAGCAGCTGCGGGAACGGCTGGTCGAGGCGGGCACCGCCGAGCCGCGCCTGGTGCACTACGGCTGGCCGCTCGGCTACCTGCTCGACTCGGTCCGGGACAAGATGGCCGGCAAGCGGGAGGACGGCGCGGCCGAGACCGCCGAGGAGCGCACCTCCGGTTCCGGCCGGATCCTGCAGCCGACCGGGGCGCTGGCCGGCGGCATGATCAAGCTTGCGGTCTCGCCGTTCGTCGCGCTGCAGCGGATGCGCCCCAGCCGCGGGCCGGGCCTGGTCGCCCTGGCCGCCCGCCCGACGGCCTGATCGACCGGGCCGGACCGAAACGACGACGCGCCCGCCCGGGCCGGAGGATCTCCGGTACGGGCGGGCGCGGTTCTGTGTGGGTGGCCGGATCAACCCTGGGCGGCGGCCCGCAGGTCGGCCACCCGGAACAGTCCGTAGTAGCCCTCCTCGGCGACCGCCTGCTGCTTGATCGACTCGGGTAGCCACTCCGGCTTGCGGTTCATGTTCATCAGGACCAGATCCTCCGGGCGGGGCTGGTGCACCGCCGCCGGATCGGTGCCCAGCACCAGCTCCTCGTTGAGCGCCCGCGGCGTCAGGTCCCAGTAGTAGGCCAGCCAGCGGGGCGTACTCAGGCCGCCGCCGACGGTCCAGGCGGAGCGCTGGCCGCTGGCCGGGCCGTGCTCGGCGACCAGCCGACCCGCGTCGATCGGCTCGGCGACGTGCTTGCGCTCCGTCGGCCCGAAGATCAGGAAGGCGAGGTACGCGACAAGCAGCACCCCGGCCGCGACCGACCGGGCGGTCAACGCGGTCGGCACCCGGGCGGCGGCCCAGTCCAGCAGAACGCCGATGCCGACCAGCCCCAGGATCAGCGCCGGGTAGGACCAGTACGAGTGGATGAACGCCCCGTTGTTGAGCACCAGCATCCAGCCCAGCGTGAAGGCCGTCGCCACCGCGACGTAGAACCGGGTGCGCCGGACCAGCAACCCCATCACCACCCCGATCGGCAGCAGCAACAGGTACCACTTGGGCAGCATCAGGTCGGCGTACTGCCACTGCCGGCGGAGGAACTCCAGTGCCGTGTAGTCGCCACCCGCCGTCCGGGTGTCGGTCTGGTTGCTGAGGTTGCTGATGCCGCTGATGCCGACGACGAAGGTGAGGCTGAGCGCCACCCCGAGCACCATCGAGGCGCCGACCGCCACCGTCACCCGGTCCAGCCTGCGGGCCGCGAACAGCCACAGCCCGAGCACCGCCGACAGGGCGATGCCCGGCCAGGAGACCAGGCAGGCGAGCAGGGCCGCCGCGCAGGCCGACAGCACCAGCCAGCGGGGCGGATCCGGCCGGCGCCGCAGGTGCACCACGGCGGCCGAGAGCGCCAGGATCGGGCCGAGGTCGAACATCAACGGGCTGTACACCCAGAAGAAGGTGGTCGCCACGGTCAGCCCGATCGACAACAGGGTGCTGGTCCAGCTGATCCCGAAGCCCCGCAGCAGCGCGGCGGCGGCGGGGATGACCAGCAGCGCCAACAGGTACGGCGCGAGCCACACCTCGGCCTCGCTGTCGCCGGGCAACAGCCCGAACAGGGCGGTGAGCGCGTTGAGCAGCGGCGGGTGGTGCGCGTACGACGCCGAGGCGTACGGCAGCCAGTCGGCGCTGAACGACGAACCGACCAGCCCGTCTTCCTGCAGGTTGCGCAGGTGCAGGGCGTACCGCCCGATGATCCGGCCGAGGTGGTTGTCGCCGAACGGGGCGGTGATCAGCGGCAGCCAGCTCACCGCGATCACGGCCGTGATCGCGCCGACCGACAGCCATCCCCAGCGGTCGGCGCGGTCCGGGCCGTTCCCCGTGCCGGCCGCGTCCGGGTTCGGGTCGACCGGGGCCACGCCCGACGCGGAGTCCGCGTCGGGCGTGTGCCGGGTGTCCGGTGCAGAGGAAAGCTGGCCGCTCATGGGCGATCTCTCTGGCTAGTTCCAGGCAGGTCGTACCGGGTTGGAGCGCGATCCGTAAGGAGCGGGTGCTAGTCGGCCCGGGAGCGCACGATGAGGTCTGCGAGCAGCGCGACCGCGCCGATCATCAGGCCGGTCATCACGATCATGATGGTGTTGGTGGCGATCCGCACCGGGTTGGCGATCACGTCGTAGATCACCTTGCCGCCGCCGATGGCCAGCAGCCAGAGGGCGAGCGGCATCAGCACCTTGAGCGGGTTGAAGTACATCACCATCCGCAGCACCTGCAGGATGTAGCGGTAGGCGTCCGAGACGAAATGGAACTTCGAGGAGCCGGAGCGCTTCGAGTAGGTGATCGGCACGTACTGCACGGTGTGCTGGTTGTGCAGGAACGCCATCGTGATCGTGGTGACGCAGGAGAATCCGGGGGGCAGCAGCCGCAGGTACGGCAGCGACACCTCGCGGCGGAACGCCCGCAGACCGGAGTTCAGGTCGGGGATCTTGGTCCCGGCCAGCCGCTCGGCGATCTTGCGGATCAGCCACTTCGCCGGCACCCGCAGCATCTTGTGCGTACCCTGCTCGCTGGTCCGGGCCCCGACCACCTGGTCGATGGACTGGTCCTTCTCCAGCAGCTGCACGAACTCGGGGATCCGCTCGTTCGGGTAGGTCATGTCCGCGTCGGTCCACACCACGATCTCGCCGCGGGCCTGCTGGGTGCCGATCCGGCGGGCCGTGCCCGAACCACCGTTGCGGGCGAACGGGAGCACCCGCAGGTGCGGGAAGCGCAGCGACGCCTCCTGCAGGATCTGCAGGGTGTTGTCGGTGGACTTGTCGTCGATGGCGAGCAGCTCGTAGCGGTAGCCGCTGCGGTCCATCGACTCGGAGATCCGTTCGATCTCCTTCAGGAGGTGATCCTGCTCGTTGTAGCAGGGCAGCACGACCGTCACGTCCAAGCGCGCGTCGTCGTCCCTGGAGGCCTGGGCCGGTACCGTCGCCACCGCAGCGCCGGGTCCGTCGACATGGCCTGTCACTGTCATTTCACCCACACTCCTGGAGTAGCCGGCGGATTGGGGTAACGTAAGGAGCCGCCGGAATCGTGCCCACCATATAGCAGTCTCGTGTCGTCTCCGACATCCCGCCGCCCGCCTCGCGCGCCCGCTTCTGACGCCCGGTTGCAGCGCCGGCCGGCGCGGTGCCGGCATAGGGTAAACCGGTGACTGAGATGATCTATCGCCGGCTGGGCGATTCGGGACTCGTGGTGTCAGTGGTGGGAATCGGCTGCAACAACTTCGGCCGCAAGCTCGACCAGGACGGCACCACCGCGGTCGTCGACGCGGCCCTGGACGCCGGGATCAACTTCTTCGACACCGCCGACATCTACGGCGAGCCGCACGGCGGCTCCGAGGAGCAGTTGGGCGTGGCCCTGCGGGGCCGCCGGGACGACGTGGTGGTGGCGACCAAGTTCGGCATGGACATGTCCGGGATGAACGGCCCGGACCACGGCGCCCGCGGATCCCGCCGGTACATCGCCCGGGCGGTCGAGGCGTCCCTGCGCCGGCTCGGCACCGACCACATCGACCTCTATCAGTTCCACCAGCCCGACCCGGGCACCCCGATCGAGGAGACGCTGGCCGCGCTGGACGACCTGGTCCGGGCCGGCAAGGTCCGCTACCTGGGCAACTCGAACTTCGCCGGCTGGCAGATCGCCGACGCCGACTGGCGGGCCCGGACCACCGGGCGTACCCCGTTCATCAGCGCCCAGAACCACTACAGCCTGCTGCAACGAGACGTCGAGGCCGAGGTGGTGCCGGCCTGTGAGCGGTTCGGGCTCGGCCTGCTGCCGTTCTTCCCGCTCGCCAACGGCCTGCTCACCGGGAAGTACCGGCGGGGCGAGACGCCGCCGGCCGGCAGCCGGCTGGCCGGCGGCGGACGGTACGCCGAACGGCTCGCCGCCGCGCCCTGGGACACCATCGAGGCGCTGCGGAAGTACGCCGCCGAGCGGGAGCTCAGCATGCTGGACGTGGCGATCGGCGGGCTCGCCGCCCAGCCGGCCGTGACCTCCGTGATCGCCGGTGCGACCACCCCGGAGCAGGTCCGGGCGAACGCGGCCGCCGGCCGCTGGCAGCCGACCCCGGCGGACCTGGCCGAGCTGCGGACCATCCTCTGACCCGAGGGACGCCAGCGGGCGCGGCCCTTTACGGAACCGTGACCCGCCCCGTACCCTCGGCGGTACGAGTAACCCACGGGAGCCCGGCGCACCGGGCTGAGAGGGAGGCTGACACGGCCTCCGACCGTCGAACCTGATCCGGGTAATGCCGGCGCAGGGAGGAGTGCCACCGTGCCAACTCTGGGACGACTGCACCTGATCACCGACGGCCGGCCGGGCCACGATCCGCTCACCCTGCTCCGCGCCGTCCGCCCACTCGCCGGCCCGGACCTCGTCATCCAGGTCCGGGTCCCGGACACCGCCACCGACCGGCAGGCATACGCGCTGACCACCCGGGTCGTCGCCCTGTTCGCCGGCACCGGCACCCGGTGCCTGGTCAACGACCGGCTGCACGTCGCGCTCGCGGCCGGCGCGGCCGGCGGCCACGTCGGGGCCGACGACCTGCCGGTCGCGGTGGCCCGTCGGGTCCTCGGCCCGGAGGCGGTGCTCGGTGCCACCGCCCGCACCCCCGCCGACGCCGTCGCCGCCGCGTCGGCCGGCGCGGACTACGTCGGCGTCGGCCCCTGCTTCGCCACCGACACCAAGTCGGGACTGCCCCCGCCGATCGGGCCGGACGGCGTCCGGCGGGTCGCCGGCACGGTCGACCTCCCGGTGGTCGCCATCGGCGGGGTCACCCTGGCCACGGTGCCCGCCCTGACCGCGGCCGGCGCCCACGGCGTCGCGGTGATCAGCGCGGTCTCCGCCGCCGCCGACCCGGCGGCCGCGGTCGCCGACCTGCTGAAAGCACTGCAATGCTGACCGGCCCGGGACCTGCGCCGGGGTCCGGGCGTGCGCCGGGGTCTGCGACCGGGCCTGGGGCGGGGTCGGTTGGCCGGCCGGATGTGCTGGTGGTCGGTGGCGGGCCGATCGGGCTGGCGACCGCCTGGCGGTGCGCGGCCCGGGGGCTGCGGGTGACCGTGCACGACCCGGCGCCCGGCTCCGGCGCGGTGGCGGTCGCTGCCGGGATGCTCTCGCCGGTCGCCGAGTCGCACTTCGGCGAGGCCGAACTGACCCGGCTGATGCTCGACTCGGCCGCCCGGTGGCCCGCGTTCGCCGAGGAGCTGTCCGCCCGCACCGGGCAGGACATCGGCTACCGGACCGACGGCACGCTCGTGGTGGCGCTCACCGCCGACGACATCGCCGAGGCGCGGCGGCTGGTCGCGTACCAGCGGGAGTTGGGACTGCCGATCACCCGGCAGACGCCGGCGGAGCTGCGGGACCGCGAGCCGCTGCTGGCGCCGCGGCTGGCCGGCGGCGGCTACGCGCCCGACGACCACCAGGTCGACCCCCGCCGGCTGTCGGCCGCGCTGCGGGCCGCCGCCGAGTCCGCCGGGGTCGGGTTCGTGCCGGCCCCGGTGACGGACCTGGCGAGCCTGGACGCCGGCACGGTGGTGGTGGCGGCCGGGTACGCGGCGGGCCAGCTGACCGGGCTGCCGGTCCGGCCGGTGAAGGGCCAGATCCTCCGGCTCCGGGCGCCCGATGGCGCCGCGCCGGGCTTCCGGCACGTGATCCGGGGGTACGCCGACGGCCGGTCGGTCTACCTGGTGCCGAGGCGGGACGGTGAGGTGGTGGTCGGCGCCACCGTCGAGGAACGGTCCGACCAGGCGGTCACCGCGGGCGGAGTGCTGGGTCTGCTCCGCGCCGCCACCGACCTGCTGCCGGAGCTCGCCGAGTACGACCTGGTCGAGGCGGGCGCCGGGCTGCGACCGGGTACGCCGGACAACGCCCCGATCATCGGTGCGCTGCCCGACCGGCCCGAGGGGGCCGCCGCCCTGGTGGTGGCGACCGGTCACCACCGGCACGGGGTCCTGCTCACCCCGGTGACCGCGGAGCTGGTCGCCGACCTGGTGGCCACCGGCGTACCGGATCCGGCACTGGCGCCGTTCGCGCCCGACCGGTTCACCCGACCCTGAGCTGACCGGCCGCGCGGCCACGCGGACCGGACCGACCGACGGAGGGAGCGGTGGTGGAGCTGATCGTGAACGGTGAACAACGCCGGTTGCCCGGCGCGCTGACGGTGGCGGAGCTGGTCGTCGAGGTGACCGCGCAGGTCCGCGGCGTCGCGGTGGCAGTCAACGGTGAGGTGGTCCCGCGGGCCGGATGGCCGGCGACGGCGCTGCGCGACGGCGACCGGGTCGAGGTGCTGACCGCGGCGCAGGGCGGGTGAGGTCGATGTCGACACCCACGCCGGCCGCCGACAGCGGTCCCGCCGTCGCGGCAGCCGACGCCCCCGGGGCTGACGATCCGTTCCTGCTCGGCGGCGAGGTGCTGGGCTCCCGGCTGATCCTCGGCACCGGCGGCGCGTCGAGCATGCGGGCCATCGAGGACTCGATCCGCGCCTCCGGTGCGGCGCTGGTGACCGTCGCCCTGCGCCGGGTGGACTCGGCCGGCACCCCCGGCGGGCTGCTGGACGTGCTGGACCGGTGCGGGGTGAAGCTGCTGCCCAACACCGCCGGCTGCTACACGGCGACCGAGGCGGTGAAGGTGGCCCGGCTGGCCCGGGACGCCTTCGAGACGGACTGGATCAAGCTGGAGGTGATCGGCGACGAGCGCACCCTGCTGCCGGACGCCGTCGAGCTGGTCCGGGCCGCCGAGGAGCTGGTCGCCGACGGGTTCACCGTGCTGCCGTACACGACCGACGACCCGGTGCTCGCCCGGCGACTGGCCGACCTCGGCTGCGCGGCCGTGATGCCGGCCGGCGCGCCGATCGGATCCGGCCTCGGCATCAACAATCCACACCAGATCCGGCTGCTCCGGCAGAGCGTGTCGGTGCCGGTGATCCTGGACGCCGGGATCGGCACCGCCTCGGACGCGGCGCTGGCGATGGAGCTCGGCTGCGACGGGGTGCTGCTGGCCAGCGCCGTGACCCGGGCCACCGAGCCGGCCCGGATGGCCACCGCGATGCGGTACGCGGTCGAGGCGGGCCGGCTGGCGGCGCGGGCCGGGCGCATCCCGCGCCGCTTCCACGCGCTCGCCTCCACCCCGGACGACGGGCGGCCGGACCTGTGACCGGGCCGGTGCCGACCGGGTTGCTGCTGGTCACCGACCGGAGCCAGGCCCGCCGGTCGCTGACATCGCAGGTCGCGGCGGTGGTGCGGGCCGGTGTCCGGTGGGTGCTGCTGCGGGAACGCGACCTGCCGGGTGACCGGCGGCGGGCCCTCGCCGACCGGCTACGGACGATCCTCGATCCGGTCGGCGGCCGGCTGATCGTGGCCGGCCCCGACCCGTTGGGCGGCACCGCCGTACACCTGCCGGCACCGGCCCTGGGCGGCCCGCCGGCTCTGGCCGGCCAGCCTGGTCTGGGAGGCGGCCTGCTCGTCGGGCGGTCCTGCCACGACGCGACGGAGCTGGCCCGGGTCACCACCGAGGACTACGTGACGCTGTCACCGGTCTTCGCCAGCCGGTCGAAGCCGGGCTACGGTCCGGCACTCGGCCCGGCCGGGCTGGCCGAACTGAGCGGGCGCAGCCGGGTGCCGGTGCTCGCGCTGGGCGGCGTCGAGACGCCCGAGCGGGTCGCCGCCTGCGTCGCCGCCGGGGCGGCCGGGGTGGCGGTGATGGGTGCGCTGATGCGCGCCGACGACCCCGGCGGACTCGCCCGTACCCTGCTGGCCGCTGCCGACCAGGCCCGCCCCAGCCGGCGGCGTCGACCGGCAGCGGCCAGCCCGTTGGCGGCCGGTCTGGCAGCGGCCAGCCCGTTGGCGGCCGGTCTGGCAGCGGCCAGCCCGTTGGCGGCCGGGCGGTCGGTGGGTGGCCAGGGTGGGGAGGGGGACCGGTGACCCCGGCGGTCGCGCTCACCATCGCCGGCTCCGACTCCGGCGGCGGCGCCGGGATCCAGGCCGACCTGAAGGTCTTCGCCGCGCTCGGCGTCTACGGCACCTCGGTCATCACCGCCGTCACCGCGCAGAACACCCGGGCCGTCACCGGTGTGCACGCGGTCCCGTCCACCATGGTCGCCGGGCAGCTCGACACCGTCCTGGACGACCTTCCGGTCCGGGCGGCCAAGACCGGCATGCTCGGCTCACAGCGGATCGCCACGGCCGTCGCCGCCCGCGTCCGGGCCGGGCAGCTGCCGGCGCTGGTCGTCGACCCGGTACTCGTCTCCACCAGCGGACACCGGCTCGGCGCGGCCACGGCGGTGCAGCGGCTGCTGCCGTACGCGCTGATCTCGACGCCGAACCGCGCGGAGGCCGCGGCGCTCCTCGGACGCCCGGTGGACACCCCCGACGAGATGGCCGCCGCCGCCCGCGACCTGGCCGCGGGCGGACCGAGGTTCGTGCTGGTCACCGGCGGCGACGCGGGGGCCGACGGGACCACCCCCGGTGAGGCCGTCGACGCGTTCTGGACCGGGACCCGGAGCATCCTGCTGCGGGGTCCGTGGATCGCCACCCGCAACACCCACGGCACCGGCTGCTCGCTGTCGGCCGCGATCGCCGCCCGGCTCGCGCTCGGCGACGACGTGCCGGCGGCCGTGCGGGCGGCGAAGGAGTACGTCGGTCGCGCGCTCGCCGGTGGCAGCGGCTGGCGGTTGGGCACCGGCCATGGCCCGCTCGACCACTTCGGGTGGTCGGACCGAAACCCAGGAGGTTGCTGATGGAGGCTCGTCGCAAGGTGTACGTCGAAGGGACGCGTCCCGACGTCCGGGTGCCCTTCGCGGAGGTCCGGCTGGCCGGTGACAACCCGCCGGTCCGGCTCTACGACACCTCCGGTCCGGGGTCCGACCCGGAGGTGGGGCTGCCGCCGCTGCGCGGTGCCTGGATCGCCGAACGCGGCGATGTCGCGCCGGTGCGCGGCGCCGGGACCCCGCTGGCCGGTCGCCGGCCGACCCAGCTCGGTTACGCCCGGGCCGGAATGATCACCCCCGAGATGGAGTTCGTGGCGGTCCGCGAAGGGCTCCCGGCCGAGCTGGTACGCGACGAGATCGCCGCCGGCCGGGCGGTGCTGCCCGCCAACGTCAACCACCCCGAAACCGAGCCGATGATCATCGGCAGCCGGTTCCTGGTGAAGGTCAACGCCAACATCGGCACCTCGGCGGTGACCTCCTCGATCGCCGAGGAGGTGGAGAAGCTGACCTGGGCCACCCGCTGGGGCGCGGACACCGTGATGGACCTCTCCACCGGGCGGCGCATCCACGAGACCCGGGAGGCGATCATCCGCAACTCGGCGGTGCCGATCGGGACGGTGCCGATCTACCAGGCGCTGGAGAAGGTCGACGGGGACCCGACGAAGCTGTCCTGGGAGGTGTTCCGGGAGACCGTCATCGAGCAGGCCGAACAGGGCGTCGACTACATGACCGTGCACGCCGGGGTGCTGCTGCCGTACGTGCCGCTGGCGGTGGACCGGGTCACCGGGATCGTCTCCCGGGGCGGCTCCATCATGGCCGCCTGGTGCCTGGCCCACCACGAGGAGAACTTCCTCTACACCAACTTCGCCGAGCTGTGCGAGATCCTGGCCCGCTACGACGTCACGTTCTCCCTCGGCGACGGCCTGCGTCCGGGGTCGATCGCCGACGCGAACGACGAGGCCCAGTTCGCCGAGCTGCGCACCCTCGGCGAGCTGACCTCGGTGGCATGGGAGCACGACGTGCAGGTGATGATCGAGGGACCGGGACACGTGCCCATGCACAAGATCAAGGAGAACGTGGACCTGCAGCGGGAGCTGTGCCACGAGGCGCCGTTCTACACCCTCGGCCCGCTGACCACCGACATCGCGCCCGCGTACGACCACATCACCTCGGCCATCGGCGCCGCCATGATCGGCATGTTCGGTACCGCGATGCTCTGCTACGTCACCCCGAAGGAGCACCTGGGGCTGCCGGACCGCGACGACGTCAAGGCCGGGGTCATCGCGTACAAGATCGCGGCGCACGCCGCCGACCTGGCCAAGGGGCACCCCGGTGCCCAGGCGTGGGACGACGCGCTCTCCAAGGCCCGGTTCGAGTTCCGCTGGGAGGACCAGTTCAACCTGTCGCTGGACCCGGAGACCGCCCGCTCCTACCACGACGCCACCCTGCCCGCCGCCCCCGCCAAGACCGCCCACTTCTGCTCGATGTGCGGCCCCAAGTTCTGCTCCATGAAGATCAGCCAGGAACTCAAGGAGTACGCGGAGCGCGGTATGCGGGACAAGTCCGCCGAGTTCGTCGAGTCAGGCGCCCGCGTCTACCTACCCCTCGCCTGACCACCCCCGCTGCCCCTCTTTCTCCAAGATCGTGGCGCACTCAGCCGTTGAAAATGGCGGTTCTGGAACGGCTGAGTGCGCCACGATCACCGTGCGCCGGCATGGTCGGGTGGGTGGCTGCTCAGGAGTTTTCGGGGCGGCCGGGGGAGCGCAGTGAGCGCAGGGGTTCGTCGCTGACCGGCCGGCTCTGCGGCGGTGCCGGCTTGGCCAGCCCGGTGACCCAGTCGACGTACTCCTCGTCCTTGGCCGGGATGGCACCCTGGCCGCGCTCCGGCGTGCGCTGACGAGGAACGGCCGTCTTCGGCTCCGCCTCCTGGTCGGCCGACCGGTTCCGGCGGAAGAGTCGCCGCCGGGGCCGTTCACCACGACCATCCGACTCCGGTACGCCGTCCGCGCCCGACCGGCTCCCGGTCGCCGCGTCGTCGGTGGCCCCACCGTCGGTGGAAGCGCTGCCGGTGGGTCCGCTGTCCGTAGGTCCACTGCCGCTGGTTTCGCTGTCGGGGGCCTCACTGCGGGTGGGCTTGCTGGCGGTGGTCCGACTGTCGGTGTCCCGGTCGCCGGTGGTCCTGCTGTCCTGGTATCCGGTGTCCCTGCTGGTGCTGTTCTTGCCGCTGCTGGTCCTGGCGCCGGAGGTCTTACGGCCAGAGGTCTTGTTTTCTGGGTTCCCGTCGCCCCGGGACTTTCGGTCAGGGTTCCTGGTTCCGGTGGGCCTGCCGTCAGGATTCCTGTCGCCTCTGCTTCTATCGCCGGACTCTCTGGCATCACCCGTTCCATCGTCGGTGAGCTTGTCGTCGGCCGGCTTGTCGTAGGCGGGACTGTTGTGGGCGGGACTGTTGTGGGCGGGCCGGTCGTGGCCCTGGTCGTCGGTCGTCCGGGTGGTGCCAGAACTGGGCGTGCCTGGAGCGGCTGGTCCGGGCTTGATCGAATCCGGCAGGGCCAGCCCGGGAGTGACCGGCAGCGGGGCGACCGGTGCCGGTGCCACCGGCGCAGGTGCGACCGGGTCCGGCTGGGTCGGGCTGGGTGTGACCGGTGCGGGCTTGACCGCTCGGGGCCGGAACCGGTTGAACTTCACCGGCTCGGGCGTGCTCGGGCTGGCTGTGCCCGGGCTGGCTGTGCCCGGGCTGGCTGTGCCCGGGCTGGCTGAGCTGGGGGCGGGCGTGCTCGGGGTGGCTGTGCCCGGGCTGGCTGCGCTCGGGGTGGGCTTGCCTCGGCTGGGCTTGGCGGCGGTGGATTCGGCTGGGTCGGATCCGATCGGGCTGTGCCTCGTCGACCGGGTGTGCTCCGATCCGGCCGGGCTGCCACTGGTGGACCGGCTGTGTCCCGTATCGGTCCCGGTGGCACCGGCGCTGGCGCTGGCGGGTGTGGACCAGGTGCGATCGACCTCGCTGGTGCCGGCAGACTGCCCGGTCCCGGGCTGGCTGATCCCGGGCTGGCTGATCCCAGGCCGGCTGGTTCCGAGCCGGTTGGTGTCGGGCCGGTTGGTGTCGGGCCGGTTGGTGTCGGGCCGGTTGGTGTCGGGCTTGCGGATGTCGGACTCGGGCAGGGACGGCTCGGGGGTGGTCGGGCTGGGCTTGGCTGACGAATCTGGTTCGGTCTTCGGATCCGGTGCCGGCTGTGGTTCGGCATCGGTGCGCCGCTTGGCACGGCGAAGCGGCTTCAAGGCGTTCCAGGCCCGCTCCCGCACACTCGGTGCCGGTGCCGGTGCCGGTGCCGGTGCCTGCGGTGTCTGTGCCGGTGATACGGGTGCCGGGGTGGAGGGCCAGAAGTCCTCGGTGGTCGGGACGGGGCGCGCAGCCGGGTCGGGCGTAGCCGACGCGGTCGTCCAGTTGTCCGGCGGGTAGGCGGCGTACCCGCCCGGGGCCGGGCGCCCGGGAACGGCGGAGGATCTGCCGCCGGCCCCGTGGCCGGGCTCGGCCGAGGTCCAGGACCTGCCCTCCGATCCGAACCCTTCCGAGGCGTCCGAGCCGCTCGACCGGTACGCGGTGTCCGATCCGTACGAGGTGTCCGATCCGTACGAGCTGTCCGAGTCGTAGGTGCTCGGCCCGTACGAGGTGTCCGGCCCGTATGCGGTGCCCGATCCGGATGGGGTGGCCGACCAGGACGAGTCGGAGTCGGGTAGGGCCTCCGGTTCGGCGCGGGCGCCGGGCTCGGTCAGGGGGATCTGCTCGGTGGGGGCGTCGGCCGGGGCCGGTGTCGCCGACCCGGACCCGGGGTCGGCCGTCGGGGACGGCCAGCGCAGGGTGGCGGCGAGCACCGAGCCGAGCGCCCCGGTGGCGGTCGCGAGCAACGCGCCCCAGTACGGGGCGGCCTGGAAGCGGTCGACCGGATCGCCCGGGCCGGCCAGTAGATAGGAGAGGGCCAGCAGCAGCGGCCCGGCGAGCCCGGTGGTGGCCACCACCGGCTTCGGCCGGTCCAGCCAGCGGGCCAGGGCACCGGTGGCGGCGCCCGCGATCAGGGCCAGGGCAGCCATGGTGACCACGGCAAGTCGCTGTGCGGCCCCGCCGTCGATCCAGACCGGGTCGAGTACGCCGAGGCGGACCATCGGCGGCGGGTCGGCCGGACCCAGCGACGGGAGCACCGAGATGAGTGCCAGCAGCCACACCGCGCCGATGACCGCCGCCAGGTTCCACACGACCGGCCGCAGGGTGAGCGCGGCCAGCGCCGCGAGGACTCCGATCAGCGCGCCGAGACCGCCCAGCAGGCCGACGATGGGGACCGCCTCGACGCCGGGGACCTCGGCGGCCCGAGCCGGCAGCATTGTCAGCGGCGCCACCACCGAGCCGCCCAGCCCGGCGGCGGTGGCCAGCGCGAGCCGGCCACCGAGGGTCGGGCGGTGGCCGCCCCGGTGGGCGGTCTGCTCCCCGACCAGCGCGCCGGTCACCGCGGCCACCATGGCGAACCAGCCCACCCAGGCGAGGTGGGCGGGCCACTCGTTCACGGTGGCCGCCTCGAAGTCCCGGCCGAAGCGCAGGATGTCGAGCCCGTACGCGATGCCCAGCTGGGCCGCGCCGGCCAGCGCCCCGACACCGAGCGCGATCCCGAGCGCCCTGCCCAAGGTCCGAAAGGCCATGCGGGGCACGTTACGGCCCGGTGCGGACCCCCGCCACCCTTCGTGCGGTCGACCGCGCCGGCTCCGGCCGGTGCGGGTCGCCCAAGCTAGTGTCCGCCGCCCCCGGCGGGTACCGGAGCTTCCCGCTCCATCAGCAGTTCGTGCAGTTCGGCGCTGCATCGGGCAACCTCTTCGGCGTGCGCGTTGCGGCCGAGGCTGCGCGGGCGCGGGATGTCGATCTCGACGATCTGGCGGATCTGACCGGGCCGCGGGCTGAGCACCACCACCCGGTCCGCGAGCAGCACGGCCTCGTCGATCGAGTGGGTGACGAAGACGATCGTCGCGGAGTTCTCCATGTGTACGCGCTGCAGCTCCACCGACAGCTCCTCGCGGGTGAGGGCGTCCAGCGCGGAGAACGGCTCGTCCATGAGCATCACCCGGGGCTCGCTGATCAGCGAGCGGCACAGGGACACCCGCTGCTGCATGCCGCCGGAGAGCTCGTGTGGCAGCCGCTCCTCGAATCCGTCGAGGCCGACCATCTCCAGCAGCTGCCGGGCCCGCTGCCGGTGCTTCGACTTGGGCCAGCCGAAGATCTCGGTGGGTAGGAGGACGTTGTCGAGGACCGACCGCCACGGCAGCAGCGCCGGCCGCTGGAACAGCATGGCGATGTCCCGGCGGGCCTTGGTGACCCGCTCACCCGCGACGGTGATCTCGCCCTTGGTGGGTTGCATCAGGCCGGCGACGAGGCGCAGGAGGGTGGACTTTCCGCAACCGGAGCGGCCCACGACCGCGACGAACTCGCCGTCTCCGACGTGTAGATCGATACCGCGCAGCGCCTCGACGGAGCCGGATCGCCCGGTGAAGGTGCGGGACACCCCAGACAGTCGGATCATCCAACGGACCCCCTGTTCGCGCTGACCTGCAGACCGAGCCAGGCTATCCGGAAGCGGGCGCCGGGTCACCCCCTGAGCAGGCGGAGGCTTCTCTGGCGTTCTGTCCCTGTTTCCCGCCGACCGGCGGCAGGCGAGGGCCGTCCGTGCCGGTGCCGCGCGAATCACCCGTACCGTTGTCCGGTCGCCTGCGGCGGACGCCCGAGCGCCGGTCGGCGCGGCCTCGGTCGCCGCCTGTCTGCCCTGCCTGGAGGCCCTGCCCA
This sequence comes from Solwaraspora sp. WMMD1047, assembly GCF_029626155.1. Lineage (NCBI taxonomy): Bacteria > Bacillati > Actinomycetota > Actinomycetes > Micromonosporales > Micromonosporaceae > Solwaraspora > Solwaraspora sp. WMMD1047. Next base: position 845,314 of record NZ_JARUBL010000001.1, read on the forward strand.
GCCGGAAAGCCGAGCCGGGCCGGGGTGGACGGGCCGGCCATCGACGTGGTTCGGTGCGCGGCTCGGCGCCGGCCGGCCGATAGGCGCCACTGGCGATAAAGTGACATTTATCACTGTCTTTGTCGCTCGGTGTCGCGCCGACCGGCCGGTTGCGACGCCGGTCAGCCCGCGAGCCGCCACCGACCGCCCCGCGAAACCAGCATGGTCAACGCCTGCGGCATCAGTCCGGAATGGTTGTCGGGCGTCATGCGAATCGGTCCGGAGAGGCCGTCCATCTGAGAGGTCTCCAATAGATCGCGGAGCCCGTCGCGATTGGTGGGCTCGTCCACGGTGGCGGAACCGGTGGCGGCATTGACGAGGAGTTGAAGGGCGTCCGCGGCGAAGGAGGAGAACCCGTAGTAGCCGCCGTACCGGGCGGTGTAGTCGCGGAACCACTGCTTCCGCGCGGCCTTGGCGGGGTTGGTGGCGATCACGTCGTCGATGACCATCGTCTGGGTGAAGAGCAGGTGGAGGTTGTCGGAGGATCGGGCCCCCTCCAGGAAGAGGTCCCCGGCGGCTGCCGCGTCGAAGTAGATCCGGCCGGTGTACTCGGCCTCCCGGGCGTTCTCCGCGGCGGACATGGCCTGCTCGGCCGAGGTCCAGAGGATCAGCGCATCGGTCCGGATCTCCGTCGCCGAGGCGACGGCCTGCCCGAGATCGGTGTCCGTGACCTTCACCGACTCGACCTGCCTGAGCTGGATGTTCGCCTTCTCGAGCTGGCTGGTCATCGCGGCCACCCCCTCCAGGCCGTACGCGTCGTCGGTGTGCAGGAGCGCGACGCGCTTGATCTTGAGATCGCGCAGCTCGGCGACGAGCGCGGCGGCGCTGTCCTCGGCGTTCGGTGCGAGCTTGAACATGTAGCGCCGCTGGTCGGCCGGGGTCGCGCCCTGGCTGGCCGGGGCCAGCGCGATGGCCGGAACCCGGCGCTCGTCGATCGTCTTGGCCGCGTTTATCGCGCACTCGTTGCAGCTGCCCATGATGACCGCGCTCACCGACGGGTTGCTGGTGAAGTCGCTGATGTTGCGCGAGGACTCGCTGGGGTCCGAACGGTTGTCCTTGACGTCGAGGCGGACCCGGCGGTCACCGAGCACCCCGGAGAGGTTGATCTGCTCGGCCTTGAGCTCCAGCGCCCGCTGGTAGGCGGTGCCCACCGGAGCCAGGGCACCCGAGAGTTCCAGGTCAGCGGCGATGACGATCTCGCCGGCCACTGCCTCGCCGTCCGCCGAGTCGCCGAACTGGCAGCCCGCGAGGGACGTCGCCAGCAGGGCCGAAGCGAGTACCCCGATGGTTGTGGAGCGGATGCGCCTCAACTCAGTCCTCCATATGTGCGGCCCCGGGCGGACCTGCCTGGTCGGTCCGGCGGCCGGATCGTCGCCAAGCCAGCGGTGGCGTCCGGTCAGGATGGGCGGTCGCGGGACGCCGCGAACCCGGGCAAGACCCTGCCAACGGTGGGCGCCTCCGGTCAAGCGGGGCGTACGGGCCGCCATCCCACATGTTGATCAGGTGACGCATCGAGAAACTTTAGCTGGTCGGGCGCGTTCGGTCACCCCCCAGAATTCCCCTGATCAGGGCCGTGTTCCACTATCGATCTCCGGGGTTCGGCAAGTGATTGCCCGATATTCCGGACAGATTGGTTCCTTGGGCAGCTTCCCAAAGAGCCCTTTCTCTGATGAAATCGCGGCCGTGCCGCATGCGGCCGCTGTCCGCTGCAACAGGCAACGGCCCCGGCAGGTCACATGTGGAGAAGACGACGGAGGCGATGTCGTGAGCACCGGACCTACGACCCTGCCCGAGAGCGGCGTGCCGGAGCACGGCAAAGCCCGGCGCTGGCTGCCGCGGTTGGGGGACGCCCGGATCCGGTCGAAACTTGCGCTGATCCTTGTCGTTCCGGTCGCGGCGGTGATCGCGCTGGCGACGGCCCGGTTGGTCGACATCGGCCAGAGCGCCTACCAGGCGACCACGATCCGCTCGCTGACCCAGCTCTCCACGGACGTGTCGGCACTCACCCAGGACCTGCACCGGGAGCGGATGGCGGCGGCGGCCTACCTGGCCGATCCGGCGTCCAAGGCCGACACCTACAACCTGCACGTCCGGCGCACCGACGAACGGATCGCGGCGTACGACAGCCGGCTCGGCGACGTCGGTGAGGTCCCCGAGTCCGTCCAGAGCCGACTCGACGTGATCGACGACCACCTGGCCACCCTGAACAGCACCCGCCAGCAGATCCTGGACCGGAACCGGATGCCGGTCGCCGAAGCCGTGCTGCGCTACGGAGTCGTCCTGGCCGACCTGGTCTCCTACGGCGAGACGCTCGGCCAGATCGCCGGTGAGGGCGCCACCGCGGAGAGCCTGCGGGCGGTCGCCGCCTTCGCCAAGGCCAAGGCCGCCACCGCCGAGGAGGAGGCGGTGATCTTCTCCGCGCTCACCGCGGGGCAACTCGACGAAGAACAGTTCTCCTCGTTCCTGGCCACCCTGACCAGCCAGCAGGAGGCGCTGCTCGGCTTCTCCCTGGCCGCCTCCTCCGCCCAGGAGGCCGTGGTGGATCGGCTGGTGGCCGGTGACGCGGTGGTGCTCGCGGACCAGGTCGCAGCCGACGTCACCCGCTCCGTCGGCCAACCCTCCGGGCTGACCGCGGCCACCGGCGCCCGGCCGGTGGGTGCGGTGAACGACCTGATGCGCATCGCCGAACTGCAGTTGGAGAGCGACCTTCTCACCCTCGCCGAGCAGGCCAGGTCCGACGTCGTCGAGCAGGCGATCCTCGAATCCGTCCTGCTGCTGATCACCCTGATCGTCGCGGTCGTGCTCGCGGTCGTGCTGGCCCGCTCCCTCAACCACTCGCTGCGCCGGCTGCGGCTGGGCGCCCTCTCGGTGGCCAACCACGACCTGCCGGAGGCGGTCCGCCGGCTGCGCGACGTCGGGAACGTCGGCGACGGTGCGGTGGAGGAGATCGTCCGGGAGGTTCGAGACCCGATCCGGATGACCAACCGGGACGAGGTCGGCGAGGTCGCGGCCGCGTTCAACGTGGTCCACCGGGAAGCCGTCCGGGTCGCGGCCGAGCAGGCGGCCCTGCGGACCAGCATCTCGGCGATGTTCCTCAACCTGGCCCGCCGCAGTCAGGCACTCGTCGACCGGATGATCGGCGAGCTGGACGCCATCGAGCGGGGCGAGGAGGACCCGAAGCGGCTGGCGCAGCTCTTCGAGCTGGACCACCTGGCGACCCGGATGCGCCGCAACGACGAGAACCTGCTGGTGCTCGCGGGTGCGGACTCCACCGCGCCGAGGCGCGAGGACGCCCTCCTGGTGGACGTGCTGCGCGCCGCCCAGTCCGAGGTCGAGGCGTACAACCGGATCGAGTTCGGCACGGTCGACACCGACATCTCGGTGGCCGCGGCCGCGGTCAACGACGTGGTACGACTGATCGCGGAGCTGCTGGACAACGCGACCCGGTTCTCGCCGCCGAACACCGTGGTGGTGGCCGACGCCCGCCGGATCCGTGACTACGTGCTGGTCCAGGTCGAGGACCGGGGCCTGGGCCTGGCCGACGACCAGCTCGACGCCCTGAACCGCCGGCTCTCCGCCCCACCCACCGTCGACGTGGCCGCCTTCCGGCTGATGGGTCTGGCCGTGGTCAGCCGGCTCGCCGCGCGCTACGACATCCGGGTGGACCTGCGGCGGAACGTGGACGGCGGCACGGTCGCCCAGGTGACCCTGCCCAGCCACATCGTGGTCCTGCCGATGACCCGCGGCCGTGGCCAGTCGCTGCGGCGGCCGAGTCAGCCGCTGGCCGTGGAGTCCGGTCCGCAGTCGCCGGCTCCGGTCGGCCACAACGGCTGGTCGGACCAGTCGGCGCCGGTTATCCCGCGCAACTCCGCGGCCACCCTGGCCAGCCAGTTGCGCAGCACCGCGCCCCCGCAATGGGCGAACACCGCCGAGCCGGTCGGCGCCGGGCAGCAGGCCAGCGCGGCCCAGCAGCAGCTGCCACCGCAGCGGGGCACCGGGTTCCCGGCGCCGGTGCAGCAGACCGGCGGCTTCCCCTCGGCGCTGCGGCAGCCGGTGACCGCGGCCCACCAGTCGGCCGGTCACGCGCAGCAGAGCCCCGGTTTCCAGACCGAGGCCAGCGCCGGCGCGCCGACCATGGCGTACCCGACGGTCCGGCCGCTGGGCGAGCGGCTGGGGGAGACCGCCCCCGCGTCGCTGGCCGGGCAGCAGCAGCCCGGCAGCGGGCTGCCCGCCGGTCCGGTCGCCGGTCACGGCGCCGTGAGCGCGCCACCGGCCACCCCGGCGCCCCGCGCCGAGGACCCCCGGGAGGCGCCGATCTTCCGGGAGATGGAGGCGGTCTGGTTCCGCTCGCACGGTTCCGACTCGACCGAGATCTTCACCATGCCGACGGCGGGATACCCGCCACCGGCCAGCTCGGCGCCGCCGGCCCAGTCGATGGCACCGGCCGCCGCGGCACCGGACCGGGCACCGACCGCCGGGCGTACCGCACTGCCGGTCCGGACCCCGCAGAGCGCGGCCATGTCGTCGGCGCCGGCCCAGCCACCGGCGGCGTACGCCCCACCGCCCGCGGCCTACGCCCCGCCGCCGACGGCCTACGCCCCGCCCCGGACCGCCCCGCCCGCGACCGCCCCGCCGCCGGCCGCCCCGCCCTCGGATGTCCCGCCGGCTCGACAGCCGGCCGCCCGCGGACCGTCCAGCGGCGGCGACGTGTGGCGCACCGCGGCCGACGAGGGCTGGGCGCGCGCCACCCGGGCGGCGGAACCGACCGCCGCCGGGACCACCCGTTCCGGCCTGCCGAAGCGGGTGCCGCAGGCCCAGTTGGTCCCGGGCGGCGTGGAGACCAAGGCCCGGGAGACGAGCCGCCGGACGCCGGACGAGGTGCGGGGCCTGTTGTCGGCCTACCACCGTGGGGTCCAGCGCGGCCGATCGGCCGGCGTCGAACAGCACGGCACCACCTCAACCAAGGAGACCAGCGGATGAACCGGCCGGCGGCTATGCAGGACATGGGTTGGCTACTCAGCAACTTCGCGGACAGCGTGGCTGGCATCGCGCACGTGGTGGCAGTCTCGGCCGACGGGTTGCTGCTCGCCTCGTCGCGCGACCTTCCGCAGGATCGGGCGGACCAGCTCGCGGCGATCACCTCGGGCGTGGTCAGCCTGACCGACGGCGCGTCCCGGATGTTCAGTGCCGGTGGGGTCCTGCAGACGGTGATCGAGATGGACAGCGGCTACCTGTTCCTGATGTCCATCAGCGACGGCTCCTCGATGGCGGTGCTGGCCGCCCGGAGCTGCGACGTCGGGCAGGTGGGGTACGAGATGGCGCTGCTCGTGGAGCGCGTCGGCGCGGCTCTCGTCCCACTGCCACGTGAGGCCGCGTCGCGCCCGTAGCGGGCGGGATCGCAAAGGATTGGATATCGGTGCCACCGCGAACTGACCCGAAGGAGGTGACCGCAGCATGGATCCGCGCCGTGAGGATCCGCGTGGTGCCCTCGTTCGGCCGTACGCGGTCACCCGCGGTCGAACCGAGCCACGCCGGGACATCGCCCTCGAAGCGGTGCTCGTGGCCACCCCGGCGGCGGTCGCCGAGTCGCGGTTCGCCGGGCACGACAAGCACCGGATCGCCATCATCTGCGATGGCCGAGCCCAGTCGCTGGCGGAGATCGCCGCGTACGCTCGGCTGCCGTTGGGTGTGACGAGGGTGCTCGTCGCCGATATGGTGGCGGACAGCCTGTTGACGCTGCACAGTGCCGCTCCCGTTGAAGCGTACGAGGAGCGGATGGAACTGCTTGAGAGGGTGCTAAGTGGACTTCGCAGGCTATGACCCGGCCAGGGCGCGCCGGAGCGGTGGGGAGATTACCTCCGCGAAGATCGTGATCGCGGGTGGCTTCGGAGTGGGTAAGACGACGCTTGTCGGCGCCGTCTCCGAAATCACCCCGCTGACCACCGAGGCGGTGATGACCTCCGCGGGGGTCGGCATCGACGATCCGTCCAAGGTGCCCGGCAAGGAGACCACCACGGTCGCCATGGACTTCGGCCGGATCACGATGGCGGAGGATCTGATCCTCTATCTCTTCGGCACCCCAGGGCAGACCCGGTTCTGGTTCATGTGGGACGAGATCATCCGGGGTGCGGTCGGCGCGGCCGTGCTTGTCGACACCCGGCGGATCACCGACGCGTTCGCCCCGCTGGACTACTTCGAGAACCGGAACCTGCCGTACCTGGTGGCGCTGAACTGCTTCGACGACGCCCCCCGGTACGAGGCGGAGGAGATCCGCGAGGCGCTGGCGATCGCGCCGCACATCCCGCTGGTGATGTGCGACGCCCGCAACCGGGAGTCGGTCAAGCAGGTGCTGGTGAACGTCGTGCAGCATGCGATGGCGATGCTGCAGGCCGAGCACGGCCGGGGGTACCCGACGCCGGTCGGCTGACCGGGTCGATCGCGGACATCCCCCGGCGGGCGGGACCGGCGCGACCGGCCTCCGTCCAGGTTCAACCGTCCTGTTCGTCGGCTGCCCGCAGGCCGTGCAGGTCGTAGCTGAAGGCACCCGCCAGCAACCGGCCCCGCAGACCGGCCTCCTTCTCCAGCCGGGCCGTGCAGGCGGCCGCGACGGTGTCGACGTCGTCCCGGCCGACGACCACGGCACCGTCGGCGTCGAGTACGACATGGTCCCCGGGGCTGATGGCCGCCCCGCCCACCGTCACCGGCACATCCAGCGAACCCCGAACCCGCTTCGTCGCGCCGCGTACCCGGCGCCAGCGGGACCAGACCGGCAGGCCGAGTTCGCGCAGTTCGTCGAAGTCCCGGATCGCCGCGTCGACGAGTACCCCGACCGCCCCGGCCACCTTGGCCTGGGTCGCCAGCAGCTCACCGATCAGCGCCACCGGGGTGGGCTCGGGCATGGTCAGCACCAGCACCTCGCCCGGACGGAGCCGGGTCATCGCCTCGTGTACCGCGCGGTTGTCGTCCTGCCCGCAGCGGACGGTGCGGGCCGGGCCGCCGGCCCGACTGCCCGGCACCACCTGCGTCAGCTCCACGTCGATCAGACCACGCCGTCCCGCCGCCTCGTACACGGTGGCCACCCCGGCGTCTGCCAGCAGCGCGCCCGCCCCGGAGTTCACAGGGCACCCACCACGTTCGGGATCAGACGTTGGAACGCCTCGGCCTGCCGGATGGCGGCGTTGCCGCTGACCCGGCGGGCGTGATTGCCGCGGTGGTCCGCGCGCTGGTCGTAGTATTCCCGCAGGTAGCCCTGGGCGGACATCGCCGCCATCGCCTCCCGCTTGGCCGGCATCACCGCGGTGATGTCGACGAAGACGGTCGGCACGAAGCCACACAGTTCGGGTTGGTGCGGCTCGAAGGCCAGAAACTCCGACGGCGGTGCGGTGGCGAAGCCGCTGGCCACGCCGGCACCGGCGGAGAGTTGCCGGGCCAGGGCGACCGCGGCGTGCGCGGCCGGATGGTCCGGGTTGAACGGATCGCGATCGGGGTGGGTGAGGACCACCTGCGGGGCGAACGTCCGCAGCAGGCTGGCCAACCGTTCGACCTGCTCGTCACCGACCCGCAGCGGATAGTCGCCCAGGTCGAACGACTCGAACTTCGCGCCGACCGCGGCTGCCGCCTGCTCCGCCTCGGCGTGCCTGATCCGCTTGACGTTCTCGATGGTCTGGTTCGGGTCCTTCCACAGCTCGCCGGATTCGCCGCGTTCGCCGTACGACAGGGCCAGCACGAGCGCCTCGCCCCCGGCGGCGGTGTGGGCGGCCACCGCCCCGGCGGCCCGCCAGACGAAGTCGGCGCTGTGGGCGCCGACGACGAGCATCCTGCGCCCGGTCACGCCGGCACCTCCGCCCTCGCCGCCGCGATCCGCCGTGAGTTGACCACCGCCATGGTATGTACCTCCTGCTCGGTGAAGCCGGCGTCGAGGAGCCGATCGGCGAAGAGCGCCAGACCGTCCTCGACCGGCGGGTTGAAGGGTTGCCCCAGGTCGCTGGAGAGAATCGAGTTTTCCGGGCCGACCGCCCGGATGTTGGCGAAGAGGTCGGCCCAGGAGACCTTGCCGCTGTGCGGGGTGGTGAAGCAGCGTTCCAGTAGGGCACCGGCGTCGGCCAGTTCCCGCTGCTGGGCCACCGGCAGCCGCTGCGAGGTGAACTCGGGGTGGGTGACGACGATCCGGCGTACGCCCTCCTGGCGGGCGGCCCGGACGACGGCGAGGATCTCGGCGCCGGCGAGGTGTCCGGTGGCGAGCACGAGGTCGTGCCGGGCCATCACCCGCAGGACCTTCCGTACCTCGTCGAGCACCTGCCCGTCGGGGTCGACGACCTCGACGGGCGCCGGCACGATCTGCTGGGCGTGCAGGTCGGCCTGGAGCGCCCCCCACATCGCCGGCTTCGAACCGGGCAGGTCCTGGGCGCTGCTGCGGCGCTGGTTACCCGAGTCCACGGTGGGCATCCAGACGATCCGGGCGCCCTGCCGGCCGGCGATCTCGACGGCCGTCGGGTTCATCCCGCCCATCGAGCCGTTGAGCGTGATTGCGCCGAGCACGTCGACCGCGGGGACGACCTTGCGGACCACCGCCGCCCGCTCGGCGGTCGCCACGTAGTGCGACTTGAGGACGAAGCCGGCGATGCCGACCTCGGCGCAGCGCCGGGCCAGGTCGAGGTCGTCGATCCGGCGCTCCATCACGTCGGGCGCCACGTGTACGTGGGTGTCGTAGGCGCCGCGGACCAGGGCGCGGGCGCGGGCGGAGGGGACGGGGTGGTCAGACATTCTCGGTCCTTCGGGCTCCGGCCATGGTGGCGGTGTTGGCGAGGTTGGTCTCGACGCTGCCGAGATGCCGGCGCATGGCCGTTTCGGCGGCGTCCGGATCGCCGTCGGCGATGGCCTCGACGATGGCGGTGTGCTCCGCGAGGGACCGGGCCGCCCGCCCGGGCACCAGGATGGTGCGGAACTGGTATCTGACCAGTTGGGCGCGGAGTCCGGCGATCAGCCGGGCCGCGGTCTCGTGCCGGGCCGCGGCGATGATCGCGGCGTGCAGCTCGGCGTTGTGGTCGGAGTATCCGAGCAGGTCCTCCGCCTCCAGTTTGCGGGTCATCTGGCCGAGTACCCGGCGGATCGACGCGATCTCCTGGGCGGTCGCCTCAAGCGCGGCCTGCCGCGCCGCGAGGCCCTCAAGGACGGCCCGCGCCTGGAGGATCTCGATCGCCTCGGCCTCGGTGACGAGTCGGACGTGCGCGCCCCGGTTCGGCGTCTGGATCACCAGGCCGTCCTGGCCGAGCCGGACCAGCACGGTGCGGACCACCGCCCGGCTGACCTGGAGCCGGTCGGCGAGCACGACCTCGACCAGCCGCTCGTTCGGCATCAGCTCGCCGGTCAGGATCGCCTGTCGCAGCTGCTCGTAGGCGATGTCGACCGCTGGTCGGGGCGAGCCGGCCGGGCCGCGTGTGGTGCCGCTCATGGGCAGATCACCGCTCCTCACCTGGGCGCCGTCAGGACAGTCCCGCTCCGGGTGACCGCCCAGGCAACAACGGGTAGTGGCTGCCCGCAAAGTTGTCTCCAATTTGGTTAACGATTTGGTCCACAGTATTGTATCCAAGGCGAGACCTTCTGCAGGACGCCGGCCGACCAGCGGGCTGAGCTGCTGGAACCCTTCGGAGAGCTGGGGAGCTGAGGGTGGCACGCCGTTTTTCGCCGGATTTCGACGGTGACAGGCGTAAGTGAGTGACCTACGATTCTCGACCGGGCGACGATCGATGCGCGTTGTTGACCGTCACGGTGATGGGGTCCACACCCGTGCGGGTGCCTAAGGTGCCTGCTCACTTACCACGTTGGAAAAGCTGGAGGCATGATGTTCAAACGCTCTCGGGTGCTGGCAGCAGCTGCGCTGGCCACGGCCCTACTGGCCACGAGTGGTTGTACGGGCTCCGATTCGGACGGTGAAGCCGAGTCGACGGGAGAGATGGACAAGGTTGGCTACATCACGGCCTTCGGGGCGGTCGGGCGGGACGCCTTCGTCTGGGTGGCCAAGGAGAAGGGCTACTTCAAAGAGGCCGGCATCGAGGTCGAGATCCAGGAGGGCGCGGGCAACGTGCCGAACCTGACCGCCCTCAAGGCCGGTCAGGTCCAGTTCGGCGCGCTCGACTTCACCGGTGCGGTGATCCAGGCGGGCAAGGGTGAGTTCACCGAGTGGCGGGCCATCGCGGCCGTCCACCAGCAGACGCTGATCTCGGTGATGACCACCGCCGACACCAACATCACCACCCCGAAGGACCTGGAGAACAAGACCATGGCCACCGCGGCCGGGTCGGTGACCGAGCTGCTCTTCCCGGCGTACGCCGAGCTGGCCGGGATCGACCCCGCGAAGGTCAAGATCCAGGGCGCCCAGCCCACCGCGCTGAACGGCCTGATGGCGAGCCGCCAGGTCGACGCGCTCGGCACCTTCCTGCTCAGCCGGGGGGCGCTGGCGACCGCGTCGAAGAAGGAGGTCGTCATCCTGCCCTACAGCGACTACCTCCGCGACCTCTTCGGCAACGCCATCATCACCACCCCGAAGCTGATCCAGGACGACCCGGACCTGGTACGCCGCTTCACCGGCGCGATCCTCAAGGGGCTGCAGTACAGCGTCGACAACCCCGAGGAGGCCGCCACCATCCTCAACAAGGTGAAGCCGACCTACGCGGTCGCGGCCGGCAAGGGCGAGATCGACGCGATGGCGCCCTACGTCGCGCCGGCCGGTGGCGCGCCGATCGGCTCCATGGACGAGGCCCGGGTGGCCCGCACGATCGCCATCCTGCAGGCATCCAACCTGATCCCGGGTGACCTGCCGCCGGCGAACGTCGTCGACCTCAGCTTCGTACCGAAGTCCTGACGGTCGGCGTCGTCAGTACCGGACCGAGGTCTCGGCCACCGGCCGGGACGCGTCGCTGACGGACCGGGAGGGTGACGGAACGGCGAGCAGATCCGTCACCCTCCCGCCGCCGCGACGCTTGTGGAATTTCCTGAGCTGGACGACCGACGACCTCTGGACCAACGATGACTGACAAGCGGACGAACGCCTGGCTGGGGCAGCTCTGGTCGACCGCCGGGCTGCCCTTCCTGGGCGTGGTGCTGGCGATCGCCGGCTGGTGGCTGGCGACCGTGCTCTTCGAGATCGAACCGTTCTTCCTGCCCGCGCCCCCGGACGTGGTCGAGGCGTTCCTGCGGCTGCCGGGCTATCTCCTCGGCGAGGCGCGGGTGACCCTCATGGAGACCGTTGTCGGGTTCGGCATCGCCGCGGTGGGCGGGATGCTGATGGCGGTCGTGCTCGCCGCCTCCCGGACGGTGGAGCGGATGACCCTGCCGCTGATCGCCGGGATCAACGCGGTGCCGAAGGTGGCGCTCGCGCCCCTGCTCCTGGTCTGGATCGGGTTCGGCATCCAGCCCAAGATCGTTATGGTGGTCCTGCTCTGCTTCTTCCCGATCATGGTCTCCACCATGGCCGGTCTCACCTCCACCCCGAACGACCTGCGGGAGCTGGCCAGCTCGCTGTCGGCGTCGTGGTGGCAGACCTTCGTCAAGGTCCGGCTGCCCGGCGCCCTGCCCCAGGTCTTCGTCGGGCTGAAGGTGGCGACCTCACTCGCGATCATCGGCGCGATCATCGGCGAGGTGATCCAGCCCGACCGTGGGCTCGGCTCGGTCGTGGTCAGCTCCGGCCAGTCCGCCGACACGCCGCTGGCCTTCGCCGCGCTCACCCTGCTCGCCATCATGGGCGCCCTCCTCTTCTATCTCGTGGCGGGCCTGGAGCGGATTCTCGTGCCCTGGGCCAGATCGATCACCTCCTGAAAGCCATCACCCCGTTGGGAGCGCAATGATCAAGATCGCGGGTGTTTCGCGTACGTTCCGGGGCCGGTCGGGGACCGTCGAGGCGTTACGCGACATCGACATCAACATCGAAGAGGGCGAGTTCCTCGCGGTGATCGGCCGGTCCGGCTGCGGCAAGTCGACCCTGCTACGGCTGATCGCCGGGCTGCTCGCGCCGACCGCGGGCGACGTGCTGGTCGGCGGCGACCGGGTGGTCCGCCCGCGCCGGGACGTGTCGATGGTGTTCCAGCGGCCGGCGCTGCTGCCCTGGCGCAGCGTGCTCGACAACGTCCTGTTGCCGGTGGAGATCTTCCGCTGGAAGCGGTCGACGCATCGGGAGCACGCGCTGCGGCTGCTGGAGATGACCGGCCTGGCGGACTTCGCCGGCCGGCTGCCGCACGAACTCTCCGGCGGCATGCAGCAGCGGGTCTCGCTCTGCCGGGCGCTCATCCAGCGGCCGAAGGTGATGCTGATGGACGAGCCGTTCTCCGCCCTGGACGCGCTGACCCGGGAGGAGCTCGCGGTCGAGTTGCAGCGCATCCACATGGAGCTGGGGACGACGGTGGTCTTCGTGACCCACTCCATCCAGGAGGCGGTGCTGCTGGCCGACCGGGTGGCGGTGCTGAGCTCCCGCCCCGGCCAGCTCCGCCGGATCGTCGACGTGGACATCCCACGGCCCCGGTCGTTCGGGCGCAACGCCCATCTGGAGCGGGTCTCCGCCTGCTCCGCCGAGCTGCACCAACTGCTCGGCGTCGGCGACCAGGAGCCGGCGGGCCACCCCGGCTGACCGGGTCCGGCGGGCCACCCCCGGCTGGTCGGCTCCGGCGGGCCACCCCCGGCTGGTCGGCTCCGGCGGGCCACCCCCGGCTGGTCGGCTCCGGCGGGATCAGTCCACCGGCAGCCGGTAGCCGCGTTTCACCACGGTCTGGATCACGCCCGGCGTACCCAGGCCGGCCCGCAGCCGGGCCACCGCCATCTCGACGGCGTGCTCGTCGGCGCCGCGCGGCAGGGTACGCAGCAGCGCGGCCCGGGACAGCACCCGCCCCGGAGACTGCGCCAGCGCGCGCAGCACTGCCATCGGCGCGGGCGCCAGCGGGCGCAGCTCGCCGTCGACGACGGCGGCGTGACCGCGCAGGGTCAACAGGTGCCCCGCCACCTTCACGTTCACCGCCCGCTGCGGGAGCTCGTCGATGAGGGTCCGGACCAGCGCGCCGAGGCGGGCCCGGCCGGGGGCGAGGACGGGGATGCCGTGCCGACGCAGCGGGGTCGCGGTCACCGGGCCGACGCAGGCGGCCAGCACGTCCGAGCGGAACGCGTCCAGCACCGCGTCGGCGCTCGGACCGGCGGCCCGCAGCAGGGCCTCCACGGCCGGTGCCGAGGTGAACGTGACCGCGTCGACGAGCCGGCCGGTGATCAGGTCGACCAGCCGGTGCAGCGGCGCCGGGTCGGTCGGCGGCGCCCAGCGGTAGACCGGCAGCTCGATGACCGCCGCGCCGGCCTCCTCCAGGGCGGCGGTGCACTCCGGCTGGCGGTCCCCGTGCAGTTGCATGGCGACGAGTTGGCCGGCGACGCCGCGATCCTTGAGGTGCGTGATCACCTCCTCGCAGCTCTCCGAGGCCGGCGACCACTCGTCGTGCAGCCCGGCCGCGCGGATGGCCCCTCTGGCCTTCGGCCCCCGGGCCACGATGTAGGCGCGGGACAGCACCAGCCGCAGCGGTTCGGCCAACCCCCAGCCCTCGGCCGCCTCCAGCCAGCCGCGCATGCCGATCCCGGTGTTGGCGACCAGCACGTCGGGCGGGTTGTCCAGGCAGGCCCGGGTGGCGGCGCGCAGTTCCGAGTCGTCGGCGAGCGGCACGATCCGCAGCGCCGGCGCGAGCACCACCCGGGCGCCACGGCGCTCCAGCATGGCGGCCAGTTCGTCGCGTCGGCGGTCCGCGGTGACACCGATCGTGAAGCCTGCCAGCTCGTCGGCCATCAGCCGCCCAATCCGGCATCGACCTCGACCAGACCGTCCCGGCAGCGCACCGGGTAGGTCGGCACCCGCACCTCGGGCACGTCCAGGCAGCGACCGGTCCGCAGGTCGTAGACCTGCTTGTGCAGCGGGGAGGCGACGGTGGGGATCTCGCCGCGACTGCCGACGATGCCGCGCGACATCACGTACGCGCCGTTGATCGGGTCCAGGTTGCCGATCGCGAACAGCTCGCCGTCGTGGGTCCGGTAGATCGCGACCTGCTCGCCGCCGACCAGGGCGGCCACCCCGCGCTCCGGCTCCAGCAGCCGGTACGGGCAGACGGGCACCCATCTGGTGCCGGTCGTCACGGTGTCGGTGCTCATCGGGGGGCCGTCCCGACCCCGGCCGGCATACCGAGCGCGACCGGCCGGCGCGGTCCGGCCGCCGGCACCGGCTGGCCGCGCTCCACCTCGAATCTGATCGACGGGTCGGGGGTGTCCGGCGCGTTGACGAAGGAGGTGAAGCGGCGCAGCCGGTCCGGATCGGCAAGCGTCTCCCGCCACTCGTCGGCGTAGGAGGAGACGTGCCGGGCCATCGCGTCGTCGAGTTCGGCGCAGAGCCCCAGCGAGTCCTCGACGATCACCGCCCGGAGGTGGTCCAGCCCGCCTTCCATCGCCTCGACCCAGCCGGCGGTGCGCTGCAGCCGGTCGGCGGTGCGGATGTAGAACATCAGGAACCGGTCGATGTAGCGGACCAGGTCGTCGGTGGCGAGGTCGGTGGCGAAGAGTTCGGCGTGCCGGGGCCGGAAGCCGCCGTTGCCGCCGACGTAGAGATTCCAGCCGGTCTCGGTGGCGATGATGCCGAAGTCCTTGCTGCGTGCCTCGGCGCACTCCCGGGCACAGCCGGAGACGGCGGACTTGATCTTGTGCGGTGCGCGCAGCCCCCGGTAGCGCAGCTCCAGCGCGACCGCCAGCCCGACGGAGTCCTGCACGCCGTACCGGCACCAGGTCGATCCGACGCAGGACTTCACGGTGCGCAGCGCCTTGCCGTACGCGTGCCCCGATTCGAAGCCGGCGTCCACCAGCCGTCGCCAGATCTGCGGCAGCTGCTCGACCCGGGCGCCGAACAGGTCGATCCGCTGCCCGCCGGTGATCTTGGTGTAGAGGTTGAAGTCACGGGCCACCTCGCCGATGACGATGAGCTTGTCCGGAGTGATCTCGCCGCCGGGGATCCGCGGCACCACCGAGTAGGTGCCGTCGCGCTGGATGTTGGCGAGGAAGTGGTCGTTGGTGTCCTGCAGCGACGCCTGCTCGCCGTCGAGGACGTAGCCGTTGCCGAGCGACGCCAGGATCGACGCCACCGCCGGCTTGCAGATGTCGCAGCCCCGGCCGCGGCCGTGCTCGGCGACGAGCTGGGAGAAGGTCCGGATGCCCCGGACCCGGACGATGTCGAACAGCTCCTGCCGGCTGTGGTCGAAGTGCTCGCAGAGCGCCTTGGACAGCCGTACCCCGGAGACGGCGAGCAGCTGCTTGAGCATCGGTACGCACGACCCGCAGCTGGTGCCGGCCCGGGTGCACGCCTTCAACGCGGCGACGTCGGCGCAGCCGCCGTCGATCGCGTCGGTGATCTGGTCCTTGGTCACCGCGTTGCAGGAGCAGACCTGGGCGGAGCCGGGCAGCGCCGCCAGGCCGGCTTCGGCGCCGGCCTCGCCGGCCGGGGCGAGCAGCGCCAGCGGCGGGCCGGGCAGCGGGCCGCCGACGCTGGCCCGTAGCGTCGGGTACGCCGACGCGTCGCCGACCAGCACCCCGCCGAGCAGGGTGCGGGCGTCGTCGGAGAGCACCAGCTTGGCGTAGACCCGGGTGGCCGGGTCGGTGAAGGTCACGTCGAGGCTGCCGGGCGCCCGGCCGTGCGCGTCGCCGAACGACGCGACGTCGACGCCGAGCAGTTTGAGCTTCGTGGAGAGGTCGGCGCCGGGGAAGGTGGCCGCGCCACCCAGCAGCCGGTCGGCCACCACCTCGGCCATCGCGTAGCCGGGGGCGACCAGGCCGTAGCAGGTGCCGTCGACGGCGGCGCACTCGCCGATCGCCCAGATCAGCGGGTCGTCGGTGCGGCAGGTCTGGTCGACCCGGACGCCGCCCCGCTCGCCGAGCTCCAGCCCGGCGGCGCGGGCCAGTTCGTCGCGGGGCCGGATGCCGGCGGCGATGATCACCAGCTCGGCGTCGAGCGCCGTGCCGTCGGAGAGGGTCAGCCCGGCCACGCCGCCGGCCGGGTCGGACCGGATGGCGGTGGTGGCCACCCCCAGGTGCGCGGCGATGTCCAGATCGGCCAGATGACGCCGGAGCATGGCGCCGCCGGCGTCGTCCACCTGCACCGGCATCAGCCGGGGGGCGAACTCGACCACGTGGGTGGCGAGCCCGAGCAGCCGCAGCGCGTTCGCCGCCTCCAGGCCGAGCAGGCCGCCGCCGATCACGGCGCCGACCCGCCGGCCCTCGGCGTACGCCCGGATCGCCGCCAGGTCGTCGAGCGTGCGGTAGACGAAGACGCCGGGTCGCAGCCCGCCGGGCCGGGTGGTCTCGTCGGTGGCGCCGTCGATCGGCGGCACGAACGGGTACGAGCCGGTGGCCAGCACCAGCGCGTCGTACGGGTACTCCCCGCGCGCGGTCCGGACCGTGCGGCGGTCGCGGTCGATGCCGGTCGCCGGTTCGCCGAGTCGCAGGTCGACCGCGTCATCCGGGGTGTGCAGGCTGAGCTCCGCCGCGGTCACCCCGTCGAAGTACGCGGAGAGCCGGACCCGGTCGTAGGCCGGCTGGTCCTCCTCGGCCAGCACGGTGATCCGCCAGTTGCCGGCGGTGTCGCGGCTGCGGACCGCGTCGACCAGCCGCTGCCCGACCATCCCGTTGCCGACGACGACCAGATTCTTCGTGGTCATGCCGCTGCCACCTCCGCGGTTTCCGCGAGGCCCCGCTGTCCTCGATGGAGGATGCGGGATGGACAGTGGGTGGCGACGGTGGTTGCTGCTTCATCCACTTGTGTCGCCTTCCGCGCACTGCCTGTCATGCCCGAAGCGTGCCGGGAGCCGATTTCGCCGCCGCGTCCCGATTGTTTCGGGCCTGCTAAGAGCCGCTCACACCCGCCCGCCCCAGGGGGTGGGCAACCGACTGGGATGACGACCGGTCATACCGGGGGTATGCTCGTTCGCATGACTGCCAAGGTGACGCTCTCCTTCTCGGACGAGACGATCGAGGAGGCCCGCCGGTTCGCCAAGCGGGAGGGAATGTCCCTTTCCGCCTGGGTGGACGCGGCCGCCCGGGAGAAGGCGCTGCGCGAGGTCTTCGCCGGGCACGCCGCCGCCGTCGGCCGGGCCGGCCTCGACATCGAGGCCGCCGCGCTCGCCGACGAGCAGGAGAGTGAAATGGTCGACGCGGTGCTCTTCGGCGGTCCGAAGCGTGCTGCGTAGGGGCGAGATCTGGCGGATCGAGGGAGCCCGGGAACGCCTCGGACTGGTGATCAGTTCCGACGTCTACAACTCGACCGACGTGCCGATCGTCATCGTGGCCGAGGTGGTGGCGGAGGAGCTGCTGCGCGACTCGCCGCTCGCGGTCACCATGGGCGACTACGTGGTGATGCCGGACCGGCTCTCCTCCCCGATGAAGAAGTGGTTCACCGAGTGCGTCGACGTCTGCGACACCGACACCATGCACCGGGTCAGCCGCGCGCTGCGCATCCTGCAGAACATCTGAGCCCGCCGATCTCACCACCGGCCGGCGGCCGTCGTGCGCGCCCTGTCGCCGGCCCGACCCGAAAGGCACACCGGCGGGTAACGGCCCGTCGTTAGCTTCCTCCTCGTCGCCGGACGAGGAGGAAGCAGCATGAGTACGGTCGCCCCACCGCTGGAGGTAACCACCCCGGTCGCCGCGCCGCGCCGGCACGAGATCGCCGACTGGCGTCCCGAGGATCCGGACTTCTGGCGCGGCACCGGCGCGCCGATCGCCCGCCGGAACCTGATCTTCTCGATCTTCTCCGAGCACGTCGGCTTCTCCGTCTGGAGCCTCTGGTCGGTGATGGTGCTCTTCCTCGGCCCCGCCTACGGCATCGACCCGGCCGGGAAGTTCCTGCTCACCGCCGTACCCACCGCGCTCGGCGCGGCGCTGCGGTTGCCGTACACCTTCGCGGTGGCGAAGTTCGGCGGCCGGAACTGGACGATCATCAGCGCCCTGCTCCTGCTGCTGCCGACCATCCCGATGGCGATCCTGATCGAGCCGGGGGTCTCGTACAGCACCCTGATGGTGCTCGCCTGCCTCGCCGGGGTGGGCGGCGGGAACTTCGCCTCGTCGATGGCGAACATCAACCTGTTCTACCCGCAGCGGCTCAAGGGCTGGGCGCTCGGCCTCAACGCCGGCGGCGGAAACATCGGCGTACCGGCGGTGCAGCTGGTCGGGCTGGCGGTGCTGGCCACCGCGGGCGCGGCGTACCCCCGGTTGGTGCCCGCCGTCTACCTGCCGCTGATCGTGCTGGCCGCGGTCTTCGCGGCCCGGTACATGGACAACATCCCGACCGCGGCGAACGAGAAGGGCGCGATGCGCCAGGCCACCCGGGACCCGCACACCTGGATCATGTCGTTCCTGTACATCGGCACCTTCGGGTCGTTCATCGGGTTCGGGTTCGCCTTCGGCCAGGTGCTGCAGATCCAGTTCGCCGACCAGTTCGCCACCGCGATCGACGCCGCCTACCTGACCTTCCTCGGGCCGCTGGTGGGCTCGCTGATCCGGCCGGTCGGCGGGCGGCTCGCCGACCGGCTGGGTGGGGCCCGGGTGACCTTCTGGAACTTCGTGGCGATGGCGGCCGGGGCCGGGGTGGTGCTCTACGCCTCCTCCGGCCGGCAGTCCCTGCCGCTCTACCTGGTCGGCTTCATCTCGCTCTTCGTCTTCTCCGGGATCGGCAACGGATCGACCTACAAGATGATCCCGGCGATCTTCAAGGCCAAGGCGGAGCGGGCGGTGGCGGCCGGGATGACGCCCGAGGCCGCCGAGCGGCGGTCCCGCCGGCTCGCCGGGGCGCTGCTGGGCATCGCCGGGGCGGTCGGCGCGTTCGGCGGGGTGCTGGTGAACGTCGCCTTCCGGCAGTCGTTCCTTACCTATCAGAGCGCCGACGCGGCGTACCTCGGCTTCATCGCCTTCTACGCGCTCTGCTTCGCGGTCACCTGGGCGGCGTACCTGCGGCCGTCGGCGCACCGGCTGGCCGGGGTGTGAGCTTCCGACCCCGTTTTGACCGCCGGTCGCGCGAGCGGGTATCGTTGCCTGCTGTTGTGCGACATCAGTAGGCGTGCCCCATCAGGTACGCTTGGTCGTTCGTGTGCGCTCGGCACCATGTCCGCGGGGGCTTCAAGTCCGCGAGGTCAGGCTGGCGCGCGACCCCAGACCGCCGACGAGACAAGGTAGACCTGTGCGTACGTACAGCCCGAAGCCGGGTGAGATCGAGCGTCAGTGGCATGTGATCGACGCCGCCGATGTCGTGCTGGGCCGTCTGGCCACCCACGCCGCCACGTTGCTGCGTGGTAAGCACAAGCCCACTTTCGCGCCGCACGTCGACACCGGCGACTTCGTCGTGATCGTCAACGCCGGCAAGGTGGCCCTGACCGGCAACAAGCGGCACACCAAGGTCGCCTACCGGCACTCCGGATACCCGGGCGGCCTCAAGCAGGTGGGCTACGACGAGTTGCTCACCAAGCGCCCGGAGAAGGCCGTCGAGCTGGCCATCAAGGGGATGCTCCCGCACAACAAGCTGGGCCGTAAGCTGATCACGAAGCTGAAGGTCTACCCCGGTGCCGAGCACCCGCACGCCGCGCAGCAGCCGGTGCCGTTCGAGATCAAGCAGATCGCTCAGTGATCGTGAGCCAGGAATATCGCGCTGTAGCGCGGGCGAAGGAAACCGCATGACCGACACCATCGCGCCGAGCCCGACGGCCCCCAGCGAGACCGCCGCGCCCGCCGCTACCACCACCACCAGCGCTCCGGTGGCCCGCGTCCCGCGTGGCGACCGCCCGATCCAGACCGTCGGCCGCCGCAAGGAGGCCATCGTCCGGGTCCGGATCGTGCCCGGCAGCGGCAAGATAACCTGCAACGGCCGCGAGCTGGAGGCGTACTTCCCCAGCAAGGTCCACCAGCAGATGATCAAGGAACCGCTGGTGACCGCCGAGAAGGTCGAGACCTTCGACGTCATCGCCAACCTGCGCGGCGGCGGCATCACCGGCCAGGCCGGCGCGCTGCGGCTCGGCATCGCCCGGGCGCTCATCACGTTCGAGCCGGACGACCGGCCGGCGCTGAAGAAGGCCGGCTTCCTGACCCGGGACGCCCGGGTCAAGGAGAGCAAGAAGTACGGCCTCAAGAAGGCCCGTAAGGCCCCGCAGTACTCGAAGCGCTGATTTGCTGACGGACGGCCGGGTCCGCCCACCCCTCGTGCGGTGGCGGTCCCGGCCGTTCCGCGTTCTATCGCCAATCGCCGCGCATCCCGGGGTGATTTGTTCTTGACTGGTCGTGTCCCGGCTGGTTTCTCATCAACGGCGTACTTTCGGAGGTTCTCCGCATGGGCCGGTTGTTCGGCACCGATGGCGTACGCGGCCGCGCGAACGCCGACCTGACACCCGAGCTGGCGCTGGCGGTGGCCGTGGCGGCCGCCCGCACGCTTGCCGAGTCCGACCGCAGCCACCAGCCACTGGCGGTGGTCGGCCGGGACACCCGCGCCAGCGGGGAGATGCTGGAGGCGGCCGTGGTGGCCGGTCTGGCCAGCGCCGGCGCCAACGTGGTCCGGGTCGGCGTGCTGCCCACCCCGGCCGTGGCGCACCTGGTCAGCGAGACCAAGGCAGACCTCGGGGTGATGCTCTCGGCCTCGCACAACCCGATGCCCGACAACGGGATCAAGCTCTTCGCCGCCGGTGGGCAGAAGCTGCCCGACGAGGTGGAGCTGCGGATCGAGGCGGCGGTCGAGGCCGGCGAGCCGGCCGGCTGGCACCGCCCGACCGGCGCCGGCGTCGGCCGCGTGCACGACCTGCTCGACGGCGCGGACCACTACGTCAAGCACCTGGTCGGCACCGTGCCCAACCGGCTCGACGGGCTGAAGGTGGTGGTGGACTGCGCCCACGGCGCCGCCGCCGAGGTGGCGCCGGTGGCCTACCAGGAGGCCGGCGCCGAGGTGATCGCCATCCACGCCGAGCCGGACGGCCTCAACATCAACGAGGACTGCGGGTCGCAGCACCTGGACGCGCTCCGGGCCGCGGTGGTCGAACACGGCGCGCACCTGGGCATCGCCCACGACGGGGACGCCGACCGGTGCCTGGCGGTGACGGCGGACGGCGAACCGATCGACGGCGACCAGATCATGGCCATCCTCGCGCTGGCCATGCGGGACGCCGGCACGCTCACCGGCAACACCCTGGTGGCCACCGTGATGAGCAACCTCGGGCTGCGGCTGGCGATGTCCCGGGAGGGCATCCGGCTGATCGAGACCAAGGTCGGCGACCGGTACGTGCTGGCCGAGCTGCGCGCCGCCGGCCTGGCGCTCGGCGGCGAACAGAGCGGGCACATCGTGCTGCCCGCGTACGCCACCACGGGGGACGGGATTCTCACCGGCCTGCAGCTGATGTCCCGGATGGCCGCCACCGGACACGCCCTGGCCGACCTCGCCTCGGTGGTCACGAAGCTGCCCCAGGTGCTGATAAACGTGCCGGTGGGCGACCGCACCGTCGGAGCCGGCGCTCCGGCGGTGCTGGCGGCGGCCGAACGGGCCGAGGCGGAGCTGGCCGGGACCGGGCGGGTGCTGCTGCGCCCGTCGGGCACCGAGCCGCTGGTCCGGGTGATGGTCGAGGCGGCGACGCTGGAGATGGCGCAGACCATCGCCGAACGGATCGCCGCCGAGGTCCGGGCCGCCAGCCCCGCTGGCGGTTAGCCGACGCTGGCCCCCGGCCAGCCGGCACGGTCTGCGGTCAGCCGCGGTGGGTACCGCCGGCGCGGAGCCGGGCGACCGCATCGGCCAGCACCTCGGGTCGCTTGCAGAACGCGAACCGGACCAGCCGGCGGCCGGCCCCCGCGTCGTCGTAGAAGACCTGGGTCGGCACCGCCACCACCCCGCACCGCTGCGGCAGGGTCCGGCAGAACTCCACTCCGTCGCGGCCGCCGAGGCCGGTGATGTCTGCCGTGACGAAGTAGGTGCCCTCGGACGGCAGCACGTCGAACCCGGCGTCGGCCAGCCCGGCCGTGAGCTGGTCCCGGCGGGCCTGCAGCCCGTCCCGGAAACCGGTGTAGTAGTCGTCGGGCAGGCCCAGCGCCACCGCCACCGCCGGTTGCAGCGGCGCGCCGTTGACGTAGGTGAGGAACTGTTTGACCCGCATCGTGGCGGTGACCAGGGCGGCCGGGCCGCTCGCCCAGCCGATCTTCCAGCCGGTGCAGGAGAAGGTCTTGCCGGCCGACGAGATGCGCAGCGTCCGGCCCCGCATCCCGGGCAGGCCGGCGAGCGGCAGATGCCCGCTCGACGCGTCGGTGAAGACCAGGTGCTCGTAGACCTCGTCGGTGACCGCGTAGGCGTCGTACTCCTGGCAGAGCTCGGCGATCATAGTGAGTTCCGCCCGGTCGAAGACCTTCCCGGTCGGGTTGTGTGGGGAGTTGAGCAGCACCAGCCGGGTGCGCGGCCCGAACGCGGCGCGCAGCTCGGCCGGGTCGAAGACGTACCTGCCGCCGGCCGAGGGCCGCAGCGTGACCGGCCGGCGGACCGCACCGGCCAGCGCGATCGAGGCCGCGTACGAGTCGTAGTAGGGCTCGAAGCAGACCACCTCGTCACCCGGCTCGGCGAGCCCGAGGATCGCGGCGGCGATCGCCTCGGTCGCCCCGGCCGTGATCAGCACCTCTCGCTCCGGGTCGTAGTCCAGACCCCAGAACCGACGCTGGTGGGCGGCCACCGCGGCCCGCAACGCCGGGATCCCCGGTCCGGGCGGATACTGGTTCTGCCCGCTCATCAGCGCCTCGGCGGCGGACGCCAGCATCTCCGGTGGTCCGTCGGTGTCCGGGAAGCCCTGCCCCAGGTTGACCGCGCCGGTGCGGACCGCCAACGCCGACATCTCGGCGAAGATGGTGGTGCCGAACGGGCGCATCCGGCGTACCAGCGGATCGGCCTCGATGTCCATCCGGGCTCAGTTTCCGCCGATGCTGGTGCAGTCGACCGTGGCGAACCCGCCGCTGGCGTCCGTCTTGGCGACCTCGCGACCGTCGACGGTGAGCCGGCAGCCGATCGAACCGTCGCCGGCCTCGGTGCGCAGCGCGATCAGCATGATCAGGGCCTGGTTCTGCATGGTCACCTCGGTCCGCCACGGCAACTCGACGTTGAGGGCCTGCTTGGGCAGCCCGGAATCGTCCACATAGGTGACCGAGGCTGGGCCGTCGCCGGTCACCTCGTAGACCACGGTCACCGGCCCGCCGGAGCCCGGCGGCAGCAGCGGTTGGCGACCCGACGGTGACGGCTCGGTGGCCCGTGGCGGGCTGGTCGGGGAGCTGGTCGCCTCGGCGACGGCCCGCTCGACCGACTCGGCGGTGTCGCGCAGGAAGGCGTAACCGGCCACGCAGGCGCCGGCGCAGAGCAGCAGCACCAGAACCACGCCGAGCACGATGAACAGCACCGCCCGGTTTGCGCCGCCCGACCCGGACGGCTTGGACCCGCCGGGCGCCGGCTGGCCGGGCTGGTACGGCGGATAGCCGGGCGGCGGCGGGTAGCCGGGTGGTGGTGGATAACCGGGCGGTGGTGGATAACCGGGCGGTGGCGGATAACCGGGTTGTGGCGGGTAGCCGGATGGCGGGTAGCCGGCGTCGCCCGGGGGCGGGTATCCCGGTTGGTAGGCGGGACCCGCCTCATAGGGAACGGTCGGCGGCTCGTACGACGGGGTGGGTGCCGACGGCTCGTACGACGGGCCCGGCGGCGGCGGCTCGTACGACGGGCCGGGTCCGGAGGCGGGCGGCTCGGACGGTGGCGGGGGTGACGAGTCGCTCATCGAGTGCTCCAGGGGCGACGGCGGTGGCCGGGTGCCGGGACGGCGTACGGGTCTGTGCGGGGTCACGGTACCGCGCCCGGCCCGGGCCGGCCGGTTTCGTACCCCGCCGGGTGCCCCGGACGCCGGTGCGTCGTTCGCCGGACCGGTGTGCGGGCGGCCGATCGGTCCCGAGAAGGGCGATATCGCGCAGGGAGAGTGATTGAATCAGCTACTTTCAAGCAGGAGTAATGAGCGAAAGCTGGGATACGCTGCGGACCATGTGTGGAATCGTGGGTTACGCCGGCGCTCGCCCGGCACTGGACATCGTCGTCGACGGGCTCCGGCGGTTGGAGTACCGCGGCTACGACTCGGCCGGCGTCGCCATCGTCTGCGACGACGAGCTGCTCACCGAGAAGAAGGCCGGCAAGCTGGCCAACCTCGAGAAGACGTTGGCCGAGCGGGCCGGCGGCGGCACGGCCGATCCGGGCGCCGGTCCGCTCGGCATCGCGGCCGGTAGCACCGGCATCGGGCACACCCGGTGGGCCACCCACGGCGGTCCGACCGACCGCAACGCCCACCCGCACCGGTCCGTCGACGGCCGGGTGGCCGTGATCCACAACGGGATCATCGAGAACTTCGCCAAGCTCCGCGCGGAACTGGAGGACGGCGGGATCGAGTTCGGCAGCGACACCGACACCGAGTGCGTCGCGCACCTGCTCGCCGCCGAGTTGGACCGGATGCGTGCCGACGGGCAGCCGGCCGGTCCGCCGCTGCTGGCCGCCGCGATGCGGGCCGTCTGCCGACGGTTGGAGGGCGCGTTCACCCTGCTCGCGGTCGACGCGGCGCTGCCCGGCGTGGTGGTCGGGGCGCGCCGCAACTCGCCGCTCGTGGTCGGCCGGGGCACCGGGGAGAACTTCCTGGCCAGCGACGTTTCCGCGTTCATCGAGCACACCCGGGAGGCGGTGGAGCTGGGGCAGGACCAGGTCGTGCTGATCACCGCCGACGAGGTGTCGATCACCGACTTCGACGGAGCGCCGGCGGCCGGCAAGGACTTCCACATCGACTGGGACGCCTCGGCCGCCGAGAAGGGCGGCTACGACTGGTTCATGCTCAAGGAGATCGCCGAGCAGCCGCAGGCCATCGCCGACACCCTGCTCGGCCGGCTGACCGACAGCGGCGAGATCATGCTCGACGAGGTCCGCCTCACCGACCAGGATCTGCGTGACGTCGACAAGGTCTTCATCGTCGCCTGCGGCACCGCCTACCACTCCGGCCTGGTCGCCAAGTACGCCATCGAACACTGGACCCGGATTCCGTGCGAGGTGGAGCTGGCCAGCGAGTTCCGGTACCGGGATCCGGTGCTGGACCGGTCCACCCTGATCGTGGTCATCTCGCAGTCCGGCGAGACCATGGACACCCTGATGGCGCTGCGGCACGCCAAGGAGCAGAAGGCCCGGGTGCTGGCGATCTGCAACACCAACGGCTCGACCATCCCGCGCGAGTCGGACGCCGTTCTCTACACCCACGGCGGCCCCGAGGTCGCGGTCGCCTCCACGAAGGCGTTCCTGACCCAGTTGGTGGCGTGCTACCTGATCGGTCTGCATCTGGCTCAGGTCCGCGGGATCAAGTACGCCGACGAGGTGGCCGCCGTCGTCGCCCAACTGCAGGAGATGCCCGACAAGCTGCGTACCCTGCTGACCGCGATGGAGCCGGTCCGGCAGCTGGCCCAGGATCTCCGGTCCGCGCCGACCGTGCTCTTCATCGGCCGGCACGTCGGCTACCCGGTCGCCCTGGAGGGCGCCCTCAAGCTCAAGGAACTCGCGTACATGCACGCGGAGGGGTTCGCCGCCGGTGAGCTGAAGCACGGCCCGATCGCGCTTATCGAGCAGGGCACGCCGGTGGTCTGCGTGGTGCCGTCGCCGGCCGGCCGCGGCATGCTGCACGACAAGATCGTGTCGAACATCCAGGAGGTACGCGCCCGGGGCGCCCGGACGATCGTGATCGCCGAGGAGGGGGACCGGGCGGTGCTGCCGTACGCCGACCACCTGATCGCCGTGCCCCGTACGCCGACCCTGCTGGCGCCGCTGGTGACCACCATCCCGCTGCAGGTCCTGGCGGCCGAGATCTCGGCGGCCCGGGGCTATGACGTGGACCAGCCGCGCAACCTGGCCAAGTCGGTCACGGTCGAATAGCCACCACGGTCACGGTCGAGTAGCCACCTCGGCCACGCCGGCCAGGGCCGGGCCGCCGGGTGTCCAGTAGCCGGCGTGGCCACCCGGTCCGGTCGGAATCCGCCCGGCACCGAACGCCGCATCGGCCGGGTTGCGGCCGAACCAGAGGTCCTCGGCCGGCTGGCCGAAGGCCAGCGGGCCGGCCAGCGGGGCGAACACCCCGACGGCGAGCCGCTCCAGCAGCTCACCCGGGGCCAGCGCGGCGTACTGGATCGGGTCGTCGCGGGCGGTACCGGCCCAGACCTGCCCGGCCGGCAGGCCCAACCCGTCGGCCCGGTCCACGCCGACCCCGGGGGCGCCGAGCAGCACCACCTGGTCGGCAGCGAGACCGTGGTCGCGGGCGGCGGTCCCGACCACCAGCGCGCCGTAGCTGTAGCCGACCACCGTCTGCCCGGCCGGCGGCCCGTCGTTGCTGGCCCGCAGCCCTTCCTGGAACCGGTGCAGGGCCGGCCCGGCGTCGCGGGCACGGGAGTCGCTGGCCGCCTCGTCGACAAAGTCCGGAGCGTCGTAGTCGAGCCAGAGCACGGCGGCGCTCGCGCGCCCCGGCGCCTCGACGGCGCACTGCTCGGCCAGCCGGTCGACGCGGATCAGCTCGGCCCCGATGCCGGGCAGGTCGGCCTGCATGCCAGGCACATAGCTGACCACATGGTCGGCCCGGTCCGGGTTGCCGATCGCCAGGACCGCCCGGCCGTCCCCGGCCTGGTCGAGGGCGAGCAGGTAGGCGCGCTGCCCGGAGTCGCTGCCGAGCCGGTCGGCCAGCGCGGCTCCCCGCTCGGCCAACGCACCAGGCCCCCGCTCGGCCAACAGCAGCCGGTTGGCCTGGTCACGCGCGTCGGCCGGGACGCCGTCGGTCCGCCCGACAAGCGTCGGCTCGTGCGCCACCAGCCACCGGCGCTGCGCCGCCGTCAGCCCGTCCCACCAGCGCCGCACGTCGGCGGGCTCGGCGCCGCCCGGCGGCCGCAGCGATCCGGCACCGCCCGGGGCGGCGGGACCGCCGGCCGGGTCCGCGTCGCCACCCGGGCGACCAGCGCGACCGGCGTGCTCCGTCCAGCCTGCCCGTGCGGCTGCGGCCAGGACGGTCAACCGGCCGGCGGCCGTCCGGTCGGCGGTCTCGGCCAGCGTCAACGCCGCCGCGATTCGAGCCGCGACCGCCCGCACCGCGTGGCCGGCGTCCGGCCCGGCGTCGCGGGCCACCGGCCCGGCCGTCGGTGCCCGGGACACCCGGCCGTGCCGGTCCACCAGCACCCCCGCCGCGTCGGCCGCCTCGACCGCCGCGGCCAGCAGGGCTCGCGCCCTGGTCAGGGCTGCCGCGAACTCGGCCAGCACCTGGTCGATCTCGATGAACGCCGGACGGCCGAGTGCCAGCACGGCGGTGGGGCCGGCCAACCGGGCGCCGGCGGCCCGCCCGGCCGGGCCGGACCAGCCAGCGAGCAACCGCGCACCGGCGGCACGCAGCTCCGCGCGCCGCCGGTCGACCACCTCCAGCACCGCCCGCCAGGCCGACCCCGCCGCCCGCCACGAGCCCGGGTCGGCGGCCCAGAGCCGCTGGTACGGACCGACCTGCTGCCCGCCGCCGACCAAGGGCTGCCCGCCGCCGACCAAGGGCTGCCCGCCGCCGACCAAGGGCTGCCCGCCGCCGGCCACGGGCGATCGGGTGCCGGTCACCGGCGGCCCGGCCCCGACTACCGGCGCTCGGGTGCCGGACCACCGCGGCGGGTTCACCGGGCGGCCCCGGAGAGCCGTCGGGCGGCCCGTTGGTCCGCGTCGTCGTACTCGTCGGCGGCGGTCCGCGCGGCGGTGGCCAGCTCAGCCAGGTCGCCGCCGACCTCGCCGAGCCAGCCGTGCACTGCGGACTCGACCGTGGCCAACGCCTCGGCCGTGGCCCAGCCCGGCGTCGGCACGGTCAGGCCGGGCACCCCGGCCAGGCCGTGGCCGAGCCGGTAGGCGATGCCGGTCAGCTCACCGGCGGCCCGGCGCAGCACATCGGTGCTTACCACGAGATCGTCCCGCATCGGAGCCTCCTCACGGGCGTCGGCGGCCCCCGCCGACATCCCGACGCTACGAGCTCCGGCCCACCGTGACCTGCCCCTGTGGACAACCGGCGGCGGGGCACCGCAACCGTCGTCCACAGCCCTTGTCCCGCCTACCGGAGGCCGTTAATCTGCCGGCTTCCTGGTGCGCGGGTGGGTGGGGGATTACTCGTCTAGGGTGAGGTGATGATCGGCTCGGTGATGGTGGTGCAGCGATGAGGCCGGCCTGGCGCGTCGCCGACGTCCGCGCGGCGGAACGGGAGCTGATGGCCACCCTGCCGCCCGACACGCTGATGCAGCGGGCCGCCGCCGGCCTGGCCCGTCGCTGCGCGCTGCTGCTGACCGGGACCGGCGGCGTCTACGGGGCCAGCGTCCTGCTCCTCGTCGGCTCCGGCGACAACGGCGGGGACGCGCTCTACGCCGGCGCCCGACTCGCCGACCGGGGCGCCGCGGTCACCGCCCTGCTGCTGGCGCCGGACCGGGCGCACCGGGCCGGGCTGGCGGCGCTGACCGCCGCCGGTGGCCGGGTCGTGGACCGGCAGCCGGCCCGGGTGGACCTGGTGATGGACGGCATCGTCGGGATCGGCGGCACGGGTGGGCTGCGTGAGCCGGCCGCCCGGGTGGTCGCCGGCCTGACCGAGCTGTGCGACCGGAGCGGCGGGCGACCGCCGGTGGTGGCGGTGGACGTACCCAGCGGTGTCGAGGTGGACACCGGTGACGTGCCGGACGCGAACGGCGCCGGGCCGAGCGCGGTCACCGCCGACCTGACCGTCACCTTCGGCTGCCTCAAGCCGGCGCTGGCGGTCGGCCCGGCCGCCGCCCTGGCCGGCGAGGTGGAGCTGGTCGACATCGGTCTGCGCCCGTGGCTGCGCGGCACGCCTGCGTTGCGGGTGACCGAATGGGACGACGTGGCGAGCTGGTGGCCCCGCCCCGGCGCGGCATCCGAGAAGTACAGCCGAGGGGTGCTCGGCATCGCCACCGGCTCGGCCACCTACCCCGGGGCGGCGGTGCTGTCGGTGGGCGGCGCGGCGGCCGGCCCCGCCGGCCTGCTCCGCTATGCCGGCGGCGCCCGGGCCGAGGTGCTGCACCACCATCCGTCGGTGATCGCCACCGACCGGGCCGCCGACGCCGGCCGGGTACAGGCCTGGGTCTGCGGCTCCGGAATCGGCACCGACGACGCCGCGGCGGCCGAGCTGCGCCGGGTGCTGGCCGCGCCGGTACCGGTCGTCCTCGACGCCGACGCGCTGACCCTGCTGGTCGACGGCCGGATGGCCGAGCAGCTGCGGGGAAGGGCCGCGCCGATCGTGATCACCCCGCACGACCGGGAGTTCAACCGGCTCTGCGGAGAGCCGCCGGGCACCGACCGGGCCGCCTCCGCGCTCCGGCTGGCCGCCTGGATGAACGCGGTGGTCCTGCTCAAGGGGGACCGGACAGTGATCGCCACCCCGGACGGCCGGGTCACCGTCAACCCGACCGGTACCCCGGCCCTGGCCACCGGCGGCACCGGCGACGTGCTGGCCGGCCTGCTCGGCTCGCTGCTCGCCGCCGGCCTGGCACCGGACCGGGCGGCCGCCGCGGCGGCGTACCTGCACGGCCTGGCCGGCCGGGAGGCGGCCCGGCACGGCCCGGTGACCTCGGCCGACGTGGCGGCCGCGCTGCGCCCGGTGATCGCCCAGCTGGGCTGATCCAGGCCGGGGAGGTCGCCCGGCTGGGCTGATCGGACGGGGAGCCCGGAGGAGACGATTACCGGAAAGTAGGCTGGTCACATGTGGCAGGCCGAGGTGCGGATCGATCTCGACGCGATCCGGGAGAACGTCAGCCGGCTGCGGTCCGGCACGAGCGCCGAGCTGATGGCGGTGGTCAAGGGCGACGGTTACGGCCACGGCATGCTGCCGGTCGCCCGGGCCGCGCTGGAGGCCGGCGCGAGCTGGCTCGGTGTCTGCACCCTGGACGAGGCGCTGACCCTGCGCCGGGCCGGGATCACCGCGCCGGTGCTGGCCTGGCTGCTCGTGCCCGGCCTGCCGCTGCACGAGGGAGTCGCCGCCGGGGTCGACCTGAGTGCGGCGAGCGTGGCCCAGGTCGCCGAGATGGTGGCCGCGGGCGAGACCGCCGGCCGGCCGGCCGCCGTCCACCTGAAAATCGACACCGGGTTGTCCCGGGGCGGCGCCACTGCCGCCGACTGGCCCGAGCTGGTCGAGGCCGCCGCGAAGGCCCAGGCCGACGGACTGGTCGAGGTGGTCGGCGTGTGGAGCCATTTCGTGTACGCCGACGCGCCCGGCCACCCCACCATCGACCGCCAACTCGCCGCCTTCCAGGAGGGGGTGGCGGTGGCCGAGCGGGCCGGGCTGCGGCCCCGGCTGCGGCACCTGGCCAACTCGGCCGCCACCCTGACCCGCCCCGACACCCACTTCGACCTGGTCCGGGCGGGCATCGCCGTCTACGGGCTGTCGCCGGTGCCGGGGCAGCAGCACGGGCTGCGTCCGGCGATGACCGCGCGGGCCCGGGTGATGCTCACCAAGCGGGTGCCGGCCGGCACCGGTGTCTCGTACGGGCACACCTACACCACCGACCGGGAGACCACGCTGGCCGTGGTGCCGCTCGGCTACGCCGACGGGGTGCCCCGGCACGCCTCCGGCACCGGACCGGTCCGGCTGGCCGGCCGCACCCGCACCATCGCCGGCCGGGTCTGCATGGACCAGATCGTGCTCGACTGCGGGGACGACCCGGTCGCCGCCGGCGAGGTCGCCACCCTCTTCGGCGACGGCGCGGACGGCGGGCCGACCGCCGACGACTGGGCGGCCGCGGTGGGCACGATCAACTACGAGATCGTCACCCGGTTCGGCGGCCCCCGGGTGCCCCGGGTCTACGACGGGGAGACCCGGGACCACGGGGAGGCGGCGTGAGTTCCGCCGTGCCGCGTCCCCGCCGGCCCGCCGGCTCGGCGCTGGTCCGGCAGACCCGGTCGTGGTCGCCGACCGCCCGCGCCGCCGGCATCTTCGGCGCGGTCGCCGGGGTGGCGGCGGCCGGGGTGGCCGCCGCGCTGGCGGCGGA
The DNA here is from genome assembly GCF_029626155.1 of Solwaraspora sp. WMMD1047. Lineage (NCBI taxonomy): Bacteria > Bacillati > Actinomycetota > Actinomycetes > Micromonosporales > Micromonosporaceae > Solwaraspora > Solwaraspora sp. WMMD1047. The sequence continues at coordinate 876,457 of NZ_JARUBL010000001.1, forward strand.
GCGAGCCCTGGTCCGGCACTCGAAGAAGGCGGTCGGTGATCCGTACGTCGACGAGATCTTCGGCGACCAGCCGTACGACGAGTCGTACCTGGTCGAGACGGCGGACGGCACCGACATCCACGTCGAGGTGGTGCACCCGGCCGGGCCGGCCGATTCGGCGCGGCCCACCATCGTCTTCGTGCACGGTTTCTGCCTCGACATGGGCACCTTCCACTTCCAGCGCAAGGTGCTCGCCGAGCGCGGCGCGGACCGGCTGGTCCTCTACGACCAGCCGGGGCACGGCCGGTCCGGCCGGCTGGAGTCCGGCGAGTACGAGTTGCGCGCGCTCGGCGAGACGCTGCGGGCGGTGATCGACCGGACGGTGCCGGCCGGGCCGCTGATCCTGGTCGGCCACTCGATGGGCGGGATGACCATCATGGCGCTGGCCGAGCAGTACCCGGAACTGTTCACCGACCGGGTGGCCGGGGCGGTGCTGATGGCCACCTCGGGCGGGATGCTCGGAGAGACCAAGTTCGGGCTGCCGGCGATCATCGCCCGGGCCGGCACCCCGCTGCTGCCGGTGGTCAACAGCGCCACCAAGCTTTCCGGCGGTGTGATCGACCGGGCCCGTCGGGCCTCGGCGAACCTGGCCTGGCTGTTGACCCGCCGGTACGGCTTCGGGGAGGGCAACCCCAGTCCGGCGCTGGTCTCCTATGTGGAGGAGATGAACTCGCGCACCTCCACCGAGACGGTGGCCCGCTATCTGCGTACCCTCTACACGCACGCCCGTTACCCGGCGCTGGCCGCGCTCCGGGAGACCCCGACGCTTGTCGTCGTCGGCGACCGGGACCTGATCACACCGGTCAGCCACTCCGAGGAGATCGTCCGCCGGCTGCCGGGCGCCGAGTTCGTCAAGGTGGCCAACAGTGGACATGTGGTGATGCTGGAACACGCCGACCAGGTGAACGCCGCGCTGCTCGACTTCCTGGACAGACTCACCCCGCCCTCGCCACACTCGTCGGGTGAATCCGATGCGTGAACTGTCCACGGTGGAGCAGACCCGGGACTTCGGTGAACGGTTGGCCGGCCTGCTGCGCGGCGGTGACCTGCTGGTGCTGACCGGCCCGCTGGGCGCGGGGAAGACCGCCCTGACCCAGGGGATCGGGGCCGGGCTCGGTGTGCTCGGCGCGGTCACCTCGCCCACCTTCGTGATCGCCCGGGTGCACCGCCCGGACGGGGCACGGGGCGGGCGGGTGCCGCTGGTGCACGCGGACGCGTACCGGCTGGGAGGGGCCGCCGACCCGCGGGCCGAGATCGACGACCTCGACCTGGACGCCTCGATCGAGGAGGCGGTCACCGTCGTCGAGTGGGGCGAGGGGATGGTGGAGCAGTTGGCCGACGCACACCTGCGGATCCGGATCGACCGTCGGGACGACGATACGAGAGTGGTCGAGTTGGTGCCGGTGGGCGGCGATTGGTCAGACCGGCTCGCTAGTTTCTCCGCATGACTCTCGACCTGCCCGCCCTGCTGCCCGAATCGTGGCGTGCCGTGCTGCGGCCGCACCTGGACCCGGTCGGCACCGCCGAACTCGGCGCCTTCGTGGCCGACGAGTACGCCACCCACCCGGTGTTTCCACCGGTCGAGGACCTGTTCACGGCGTATCGGCTGTGCCCGCCCGAGGACTGCCGGGTGCTGATCCTGGGCCAGGATCCGTACCACAAGGCCGGCCAGGCGCACGGGCTCAGCTTCAGCGTCCGGGACGGGGTGGCGGTGCCCCCCTCGCTGCGCAACGTCTTCAAGGAGCTGGCCGCCGACGTCGGTGTGCCGGTGGCGCGCAGCGGCGACCTGACCCGCTGGGCGCGGCAGGGAGTGCTGCTGCTCAACGCCGTGCTGACGGTCCGGCAGGCCACTCCGAACTCGCACGCCGGCAAAGGCTGGGAGGCGTTCACCGACGCGACGATCAAGGCGCTCGACGCGCGCCGCGAACGGGTGGTGTTCCTGCTCTGGGGCGGCTACGCCCGGCGCAAGCGGGAGCTGATCACCAATCCGGACCACGTCGTGCTGGAGGCCGGGCACCCCAGCCCGATGAACCCCCGCGGCTTCCTGGGCAGCCGCCCGTTCAGTGCTGCCAACAAGGCCCTCGCCGACGCCGGCCGGCCCACGGTCGACTGGGATCTCTCAACGCACTGACCCGTCCGTCCGACCCGTCCGACCGCGGGCGGGTCAGCCTGGTGCCGGGGTGGCGACCGGACGGGAGCCGGGGTCGGCCGCCAGCCGGAGGCGGTGCCGGCGTAGCAGGTCGGCGGCGACCGGGTCGGCGAGTTCGATCAGCGGCAACGGGACGACCGGATAGGTCCGGTCGCCGTGGCGGACCTGGATCGCGGCTGGGAGCTGCTCGTACATGGTGGCGGTGAGCTCGCCGACCGTGGTCCGCCACCGGTGCTCGCCCGGCTCACGGGGATCAATTGGCAGCCCGCCGAAGTCCTCCCACCGGGGATTCCAGCGGTACGCGAAGACCTCGGTGAGCCAGCCGGTGAAACGGTCGGCATCGGCCCACCGGATGGCGATGTCGGTGGCCTCGGCCGGCAGTGGCACGCCCTGCAGCACGGCGGCGGTGGCGCCGGTCAGCAGATAGGGCAGTTCGGCCAGGCGCTTCATCGCCGAGTGCAGGTCACTGGCGGCCAGGCGTTCCTCGAGAGGTTGGCTGGCCAGCCTGGCGAGTGCCGCATCAAGGTGCGCGTCCAGGGGCTCCAGGCTGATCGCGAGTTGGGTGTCCAACGCGGCGAACAGCCGCTCCAGCAGCGGCACGCTGGCTGACCGGCCGCCGCGCTCGACCCGGGCGACGGCCGCCTGGCTCACCCCGGCCAGCTCGGCGAGCTGCTGCTGGGTCAACTCGCGCAGCTCACGCTGAAATTTCAGTTTCTCGCCGAGAATGGCGAGCAGGCGACTCTCAGTCACCCACAAAATTTTGAAGTATCCGGTTGTGCGATATGCCTGAGCGTCATAATTATGACTCGGTTGTATATTGCCATCCGGTTATATTTCTTGGCTGAGAAACTTTGGTGACAAATGTCCTTTTCGTCGCGTCGGTGGCCTGGTGCGCTCCGATGAATGAGACCAGGTGGAGCTAGGGAGACCTGTGGCGGCTTCTTCGTGCATGGGCGGGACGACGGCTGAACCAGGTCTGATCGTAGGTCGGGCTTGATCGTCGGCCGGGCTTGGCCATGGGCCGGGTTGGGCCCTGGTTGGGCTTGGACGTGGGCCTGGCTGGGTCGTTAGACGTGGGCCGGGTTGAGACGTGGGCCTGGCTGGTGGTGGGTTGGGCTTGGACGTGGGTCGGGCTTGGACGTGGGTCGGGCTTGGACGTGGGTCGGGCTGGGTGGTGGCCGGGCTGCGGGAGAGGGCGGGCGGAGGCTGGGGTCCGGGCACGGGCGGGTTGCGGGGGTGCAAGCCGGGACGCCGTCCGGCCGGAAGGGTGACGGTGGGTGCGCGGGCTCGTCCGGTTAGGGTTCAGGCGTGCTCGTACTCGTGGTTGATTCGTCGACCCCGGCGGTGGCGGCCGCGCTGGCGGAGGTCACCGCCGAGGGCGTCGCGCTGCGCGCCGAACGCGGCAAGGTTGACGCCCGGGCGCACGGCGAACTTCTCGCCCCGCAGGTCGACGCGGTGCTCGCCGAACTGGGCGCGCGACCCCGCGACCTGGCGGCCATCGTCGCAGGTACCGGCCCCGGGCCCTTCACCGGGCTACGGGTCGGGCTGGTGACCGCGGCCAGCATGGGACAGGCGCTGGGCATACCGGCCTACGGGGTCTGCTCCCTTGACGCGATCGGCTGGACGGCGACGGCGGACCTGGGCGCCGCGCACCTGGGCGCCGTGGACCCGGGGGCCGTGGACCCGGGCGCCGTGGACCCGGGGGCCGTGGACCCGGGCGCCGGGGACATGGGCGCCGTGGACAGGGGCGTCCTGGACAGGGGCGGCAGAGGCTTGGGCGCCGTGGAGATGGGCGGCGGAGGCATGAGGTCTGAGGACTCGGGGGCTGGCCGGTCGGGTCCCGGGGCGGTGCTGGTGGCGACCGATGCCCGGCGGCGCGAGATCTACTGGGCGGTCTACCTGTCCAGCGGCGAGCGGATCGTCGGGCCGGAGGTCGGTGTCCCGGCCGCCGTGGGGGACCGGGCCCGGGAACTGGGCGTCGGCGCCGCGGTCGGGGAGGGCGCCCAGCGGTACGCAGAACAACTCGGGCTGCCGCTGCTGGCCGGCCCGGCGCACCCGCCGCCGTACGCGCTGGCGGTGCTGGCCGCGGACCGGATCCGAGCCGCCGCCCCGGCCGAGCCGCTGACCCCGCTCTACCTGCGCCGCCCCGACGCGGTCGCGGCGACCACCCGCAAGCCGGTGCTGCCGTGACCGAAGGTGCCGAGGCGACCGGCGGTGTTGGCGTGACCGGCGGTGCGGAGGCGACGGGCGGTGTTGGCGTGACCGGCGGTGCGGAGGCGACCGGCGGTGTTGGCGTGACTGGCGGTGCTGGCGTGACCGGTGGTGCCGAGGTGACCGGCGGTGCTGGCGTGACGGCGGTGCCATCGCGCCTGGCGGTGCTGAGGTGACCGGCGCGATCCGGCTGGCCCGGTTCCGCTGGTGGCAGATCACCGACGCGGTGCGGATCGAGGCCGACCTGTTCGGCGCGGAGCAGTGGTCCCCGGCGATGTTCTGGAACGAACTGGCCAGCGGCCACTTCTACCTGGTTGCGCAGGACCCGCAGGGCGAAGTGTTCGGCTACGCCGGACTCGCCGTGACGCCACCGGACGAGGCGTGGGTGCAGAACATCGCGGTCCGCCGCGACATGCAGCGGGCCGGTCTCGGCCGTTCGCTGCTCACCGCGCTGCTGGCCGAGGCGACCCGCCGGGGGACCCGGACCACCCTGCTGGAGGTCGCCGTGGACAACGCGCCGGCCCAGCGGCTCTACGCCAGCTACGGATTCGAGCCGGTCGGCATCCGGCGGGGCTACTACCAGCCCAGCAACACCGACGCGCTGGTGATGCGCCTGGACATGAAAGGGCCCGAGACGGTGGAGCGCGAGACGACGGGACCGGCCCGGCATGGCTGACGAACCGCTGGTGCTGGGGATCGAGACGTCCTGCGACGAGACCGGGGTCGGCATCGTCCGGGGGCACACCCTGCTCGCCGACGCGCTCGCCTCCAGCGTGGACGAGCACGCCCGGTTCGGGGGCGTGGTGCCGGAGGTGGCCAGCCGGGCGCACCTGGAGGCGATCGTACCGACCATGCGCCGGGCGCTGACCGACGCGGGCGTCACCCTCGCCGACATCGACGCGATCGCGGTCACCGCCGGCCCGGGGCTGGCCGGCGCGCTGCTGGTCGGGGTGGCCGCCGCCAAGGGCTACGCGCTCGCCGCCGAGAAGCCCGTCTACGGGGTCAACCACCTGGCGGCGCACGTCGCCGTCGACACCCTTGAACACGGGCCGCTGCCGGAGCCGGCGATCGCCATGCTGGTCTCCGGCGGGCACTCCTCCCTGCTGCTCGTCGACGACCTGGCCGCCGGGGTGACCCCGCTCGGCGCGACCATCGACGACGCGGCCGGGGAGGCGTTCGACAAGGTCGCCCGGCTGCTCGGCCTGCCGTTCCCCGGCGGACCGCCGATCGACCGGGAGGCGCGGGCCGGCGACCCGGCCGCCATCGGCTTCCCGCGCGGGTTGACCGCCCCGAAGGACCAGGCCGCGCACCGGTTCGACTTCTCCTTCTCCGGGCTCAAGACCGCCGTGGCCCGCTGGGTCGAGGCGCGGGAGCGGTCCGGTGAGCCGGTGCCGGTCGCCGACGTCGCCGCCTCCTTCCAGGAGGCGGTCTGCGACGTGCTCACCGCCAAGGCGATCGACGCCTGCCGTACCAACGGCATCTCGACGCTGGTCATCGGCGGCGGGGTGGCCGCCAACTCCCGGCTGCGGGCGCTCGCCGAGCAGCGCGCCGAGAAGCACGGCATCGAAGTCCGGGTGCCCCGGCCGAAGCTCTGCACCGACAACGGGGCGATGGTCGCCGCGCTCGGCTCCCACCTGGTCGCCGCCGGGGTGGCACCCAGCAGACTGGACCTGCCGGCCGACTCCGCGATGCCGCTGACCGTGGTCAGCGTGTAGCGTCCAGCGGCGGAGGCAAGGGAGATGAGCGACGTGATCGTGCGGATGTGGGAGGCCAAGGCGGAGCCGAAGGGGTTCGCCGAACTGATCTCCTGGGTCTGCGAGAAGGCGCTGCCGGAGATCGAGCACAACCCGCTGCACGTGTCCAGTGAGGTCTTCTCCTCAACGGACAACCGGGTCGTGGTGATCTCCAAGTGGCGCAGCAACCCGGTCAGCCTGCCCGAGCCGCCGGTGCTGCTGGTCGCCCGCCCACCCCACAGCTGGGACTTCGCCCAGGTCGACCGCTGACGGTATGTGGTAATTCGGTGGCTCCCCGCCAGGGTGAGCCCGTAGTTTCCGTACCGCTATGCGGCCGCTACCCGAGGCTGATCCCGGTAGTCCCGACCGGCGGTCGGCCACCAGGTTCCTGCTGTGGATGGCGGCCCGGATCTGGCCGGCACTCACCGCGTCGGTGCTGTTCGCCATCGTCTGGATGGTCAGCCAGGCGCTGATGCCGGCCGCGATCGGCAGAGCCATCGACGACGGACTCACCGACCGTGACCGGGACGCCCTCCTCGCCTGGGGACTCGTCCTGCTCGGCCTCGGCGCCACCCAGGCGGTCAGCGGGATCATGCGGCACCGGTTCGCGGTCTTCTGCTGGCTGTCCAGCGCGTACCGGACCATGCAGGTCTCCGTCGACCAGGCCAACCGGCTCGGCGCCACCCTGCCCAAGCGGCTCGCCACCGGCGAGGTGGTGAGCATCGGCACCTCCGACGTGGAGCGGATCGGTAGCGCCCTGGACATCACGGCCCGGGGCGTCGGGTCGGTGGTCGGGATCGTGGTGATCGCGGCCGTCCTGCTCGACACCTCGGCGCAACTCGGCCTGGTCGTCCTGCTCGGGGTGCCGGTGTTGATGGCGGTGGTCGCCCTGCTGATCCGGCCGCTGCACCGGCGGCAACGTTCCTACCGCGACCAGGAAGGGAACCTGGCCACCCAGGCCGGCGACATCGTCACCGGGCTGCGGGTGCTGCGCGGCGTCGGTGGCGAGCGCCTCTTCTCCACCAGGTACCGGACCGAGTCGCAGCAGCTGCGGGCCGCCGGGGTGCGGGTGGCCCGGGTCGACGCGCTGCTGGAGTCGGCGCAGGTGCTGCTGCCCGGCCTGTTCGTGGCACTGGTGACCTGGCTCGGGGCCCGCTACGCGCTGGCCGGCGAGATCACCGCGGGGCAGCTGGTCGCCAGCTACGGCTACACCGCGTTCCTGATCACGCCACTGCGGACACTCACCGAGTTGGTCGACAAGTACACCAAGGGACACGTCGCCGCCCGCCGGGTGGTGAATCTGCTCAACCTCGAACCGGAGCTGCGCGACCCGGACCAGCCGGCGACCATCCCCGAACGCGGCGGCGAACTCGTCGACGTCACCTCCGGGCTGGTGCTGCGACCGGGACGACTGACCGCCATCGCCGCCGCCGACCCGGCCGACGCGACCGCGCTGGCCGACCGGCTGGGGCGGTACACCGACGCGGAGGTGACGCTGCACGGCGTACCCCTGGAAGAGCTGGCGCTGGCGACGGTGCGGGAGCGGATTCTGGTGGCCGACAACGACGCGCGTCTCTTCTCCGGGCCGCTCCGCGCGGAGCTTGACCCGCGCGACGCGGCCGGGGACGCGGAGATCGCGGCGGCGTTGGCCGCCGCCAGCGCCACCGACATCGTCGCGGCGCTGCCCGACGGGCTGGACAGTCACGTCGCCGAGCGGGGGCGGGAGTTCTCCGGCGGGCAGCAGCAGCGGTTGCGGCTGGTCCGGGCGCTTGTCGCCGACCCGGAGATCCTGATCCTGGTCGAGCCGACGAGCGCCGTCGACGCGCACACCGAGGCGCGGATCGCGGCCCGGCTGCGCGCCGCCCGACGGGGCCGTACCACCCTGATCTGCAGCACCAGCCCGCTGGTGCTGGACCGGGCCGAACACGTCATCTTCGTCGACGACGGCAAGGTGGTCGCCGAGGGCACCCACCGGGAACTGCTCGACAGCCAGCCCCGGTACGCCGCCACCGTGACCCGGGCGGAGGACTGATGACAGTGGACCGGGCGCTGCCCGTCGCCGACGCGCGGCAGGTCCGCCGGTACGCCCGCACCCTGCTGCGGCGGCACCCGCGCGCCCTGGCCGGGGTGCTGGGCCTGCACGCGCTGGCCGCGATCGCCGGGCTGGCCGCCCCCCGGCTGCTCGGCGAGCTGGTGGAGGGCATCGCCGCCGGCACCAGCCGGGTGAGCGTGGACCGGATCGCATTGGCCATCGCCGGGTTCGTGGTCGGGCAGGCGGTGCTGGTGCGGTTCGCGCACTTCGCCTCCGCCCGGCTCGGCGAACGGGTCCTCGCCGAACTGCGGGAGGACTTCGTCGACCGGATCCTCGCCATCCCGCTGGCCACCGTCGAACGGGCCGGCACCGGTGACCTGCTCACCCGCACCTCCCGGGACGTCGCCGCGCTGTCGCGCACCGTCCGGTACGCCGTGCCGGACACCCTGATCGCGGCGGTCACCCTGGTCCTGATGGGCGGCGCGCTGCTGCTGGTCGGGCCGCTGCTGGCGGTGCCCTGCCTGATCGCGGTGCCGATCCTCTGGGCGATCACCCGGTGGTACCTGCGCCGGGCGCCGGCCGGGTACCTGCGGGAGAACGCCGCCTGGTCGGACATCACCGACGGACTCAGCGAGACCGTCGAAGGCTCCCGGACCACCGATGCACTCGGCCAGCGCGCCCGCCGCCGGGCCCGCACCGACGCCGACATCCGCCGGTCGTACGCGGCCGAGCGGTACACCATGTGGCTGCGCACGATCTCCTGGCCGGTGCTGGAGTTCAGCTATGTGCTGCCGGTGGGCGCAACCCTGGTGATCGGTGGCTTCTTCTATCTGGAGGGCTGGGTCACCCTCGGGCAGGTCACCGCCGCCACCCTCTACGTGCAACTGCTCATCGAACCGCTCGACCGGCTGCTCTCCTGGCTGGACGAGCTGCAGGTCGGCGGCGCGTCGCTGGCCCGGCTGCTCGGTATCGCTCAGACCGACGACGAGCGGCCTGACGCGGGTGTGGCCAGTCCGGACGGGCGGGAGCTGGTCGCGCGGGACGTGCGGTACGCCTACCGGGACGGGCGGGACGTGCTGCACGGGATCACGCTCACCCCGCGGCCCGGCGAGCGGCTGGCGATGGTCGGTCCGTCCGGTGCCGGCAAGTCCACCCTCGGCCGGCTGCTCGCCGGCATCCACCGGCCGCGGGCCGGGGTGGTGACCGTGGGCGGGGTGCCGCTTGCCGATCTGCCGTTGGCCGAGCTGCGTACCCGGGTCGCGCTGGTCACCCAGGAGCATCACGTCTTCGTCGGCAGCGTGCGGGACAACATCCGGATGGTGCGGCCGGACGCCGATGACGGGCGGATCCGCGCGGCGCTGGCGGCGGTGGACGCGTTGGACTGGGTCGAGGCGCTGCCGGCCGGGCTGGACACCGTGGTCGGGGCCAAGGGCCACCCGGTGCCGGCCGCGCAGGCGCAGCAGCTCGCGCTGGCCCGGCTGGTGCTTGCCGACCCGCACACGTTGGTGCTGGACGAGGCCACCTCGCTCATCGACCCGCGCGCGGCCCGGCACCTGGAACGGTCGCTGGCCGGTGCGCTGCGCGGCCGTACGGTGATCGCGATCGCACACCGGCTCTTCTCGGCACACGACGCGGACCGGGTGGCGGTGGTCGAGGACGGCCGGATCACCGAGCTGGGCTCCCACGCCGAGCTGGTCGCCGCCGACGGCTCGTACGCGGCCCTCTGGCGCTCCTGGCACGGCACCACAACCTAGGTATGACAGGACCACTCAAACCCGGTCTTTGCGGCGTACGGTCAACGACATGGTGAGTGATCGCTCTCGATTCGCGACTTGGGGTAAGACCGAGAAAGGAATGTTCATGTCGAAGCGTTTGATGCGCGTCAGGCTGATTGGGGTCAGCTCGGCGGCGATCGTGGCCACTGCACTCCTGCTGGCCGTCGGCCCGGCAAGTTCCGCGTCTGCCAGCGGCTCCACCGACCCGAACTCCACCTACTACTCCGCACCGCAGGACCTACACCCGTAGGCGGGCAAGGCGGCTCGGCGCGCCGGACTTCACGAGATGGCCCTGGGGCCAGTTTGGAGCTGGTACCAGGGCGCCATCTTCACCTCGAGACTTAACCATGATCACGAGTGGCGGCTGCCGTACCAGGTGGCACTGCCTGGGTACGACGGAACGATCCAAACTGGATGATCCTCGCGTACAGTCGCGTTGTGGTCAGTGATCGGTCTCAGCTTGCTGCGTTCCTTCGCTCCCGGCGTGACCGGCTTACGCCACGGCAGGCCGGCATCGCGCCGCTGCCGGGCGAACGCCGGGTACCGGGACTGCGCCGCGAGGAGCTGGCTCTGCTCGCTGGGATCAGCGCCGACTACTACAGCCGCCTTGAGCAGGGGCGCCAGGCGAACATCTCTCGCGAGGTACTCGACGCGTTGGCCCGGGCTCTGCGTCTCAGTGACGTGGAGCGCGGCCATTTGTACGACCTTGCCACGCCCCGCTCGCCCCGCAGCCGGGTGCCTGTCGACCGCACCCAGCGGCCGGATCCGGGGATGCTGCGGGTGCTCAGCACGCTCGATCATGTCCCGGCCGTGCTCATCGGCCGGCGCGGGATCGTGCTGGCCCGCAACGCGCTGTTCAGCGCCGTGTACGGGCACAGCATGGACCCGGGCACGTCGTGGGCGCACTTCCTTTTCCTCCACCCGGAGGCTCGGGCGCGGATCGACGACTGGGAAGGCTGCGCCAGGGCCGCCGTCGCAGGGCTGCGGCGTGAGGCCGCCCGCCATCCGCAAGACCGCCGACTGAAGCGCGACATCGACGAGCTGCGCCGGGCCGACCCGGACGTCGAGCGTTGGTGGGACGAGCACCGGGTCGGCGAGTACTCCTCGGGTTACCGACGCATCCGGCACCCGGTCGCCGGCAACTTGGATTTCGACGTCGAGCTGGTCGTCGCCCCGCAGGAGGCCGGCCAGCACCTCGTCATCTACACCGTCGAGGCGCACTCGCGGACGGCACGCGCCCTACCGCTGCTCGCCGCCTTGCGCTCCGACCAGGTGGAGATGCAACCCATTTGAATGGGATATTGTGCCAACGCCGCGCTCTACGCGGGCACTGGGCCATCGAAGCCCTGCACTACATCACTACCTTGCCGAACCCTGCGGCCCGCCGCCCTTCGGGTTGCTACTACGAATTGTTGCTGGGAGCCGCGCCGGGTCCCGCGCTGACCTGGAACTCATAGTTCCATGCCGGCGAGAAGGATCCGTCGAGGAAGCGTGTCCGCACCGACAATGTATTGCTGCCAGACAATCTTCGACTGGATCGAGGGCTGGTACAACACCCGCCGCCGCCACTTCACCCTAGAACTACCTGAGCCCGGCCGAGTACGAAGCAGCCGCCTATCCCAGCAGGCCCGTCAGCAGGGTAGCGTGAGATCAACTTACTGACCCTGTCCGTGAAACCGGGTCAAGCCCACTGGGCTCCCACACCGAACTGGTCGCCGCGGGCGGCTCGTACGCGTCCCTGTGGCGCTCCTGGCGCGGCGACTGATCGTCCACTCGTACCACCTGAACCCCTTATGGAGCAAGGGTTAACGAGATTCTGCGAATTCCGCTCGGGTATTGACGAACGTCTCACATGATCGCTAGCGTGACCGGGTCATAGCTGTCCGTGGGCGGGGGTTTGATGGTCGACAGCGATGTCCGACGATGCTCCTTCCCACCCAGCGGCGACGTGTAGAGCGCCGATTCTCGTTAAGGTCCGGGCTCGCTGCGGCGATGGTCGGGGGACTGCTCGCGGTACCTGTGGAGACCCCGGCGGCGCTGGCCGCCGAACCGGCGCGTCTGCCGGCCGAGACGGCGGCGGCCGCTGCCTCCCGGGCCGCCGCGCAAAGCAACGAGCGGGTCGAGGTCGCACCGGCGCGCACCGAGCTGAGCCAGGTGTTCGCGTTGCCGGACGGCGGGTTCCAGCTGGAGTCGGCAGTGGTGCCGCAGCGCACCAAGCGGACTGACGGCTCGTGGGCCGACATCAACCTCGACCTGGTGCCCGATGGCGCCGGCGGATGGCGGCCGACCGCGTCCACGGCCGACGTTCGGTTCTCCGGCGGCGGGACCGGCCCGATGGCTACCCTCACCAGGCCCGGCGGCACGTTCACCCTCACCTGGCCGTCGGCGTTGACACCGCCCACCGTGTCGGACGACTCCGCGCGGTACCTCAACGTGCTGGACGGTGTCGACCTGGTGCTACGGGCCACCCCCACTGGGTTCACCCATGTGCTGGTCCTGAACACCCCCGAGGCCGCCGCCGATCCCAGGGTCCGCCAGCTGGCCTTGCAGGTCGGCGGGGCGCAGATGCGGCGGCTCCCCGACGGCGGACTGCGTGCGATGAGCCCAACCGGTGAGCTGCTGGCGGCGGCTCCGGAGCCGGCCATGTGGGATTCCACTCCGTCGACGGCCGGAGCGCCGGCTGCTCCTGGCGACGCGGGCAGGATCAGCACCTCCTCTGACTCCTCGCCGGTCGGGCCGGGCGACGCCGCGACGATCGCGCCCGTCGACACCGATGTGGACGCCGATGGACGGCTGCTGCTGCGACCCGATCCGGAGCTGTTGGACTCCGATACCGCGGTCTATCCGCTCTACATCGACCCGGCCTGGGACACCGGACGCCGCCGCTGGGCGTACGCGACGAGCAACAACTCGAACAACACCGACACCTCGGTGGCCCGGGTCGGCAGCAACCCCGAAGACGGGGTGCGCTACCGGTCCTACTTCGAGTTCGCCACCGCCAGTCTGGCGAGCAAGCACATCCGCTCGGCGTACGTGCAGATGAAACTCGACCACTCCTCATCCTGCGGCGACACCTGGACGCACCTATACCACACCAAGGGGATCGCCAAGACCCCACGCAACAAATGGGCGATCGCCCACAACTCGTGGATCGCGGCGGCGGCCTCGCACGCCAACGAGGCAGGTGGATGCGGCACCATCCAGCCGGACATGACGGTGAACTTCATCAACGACGCCGTATCCGAACTCATGCAGCGGGCCGCCGACAACAAGGCGGGTTCGGTCACCGTCGGCTTCTGTGCCTGCAATGCGGACGGCGACTACGAGTCCGAGGTCGAACGGTGGAAGAAGTTCTTCCCGGCCGACGCGAAGCTGGTTGTCGACTACAGCTCGTACCCGGGCAAGCCCAGCTCCCAGCAGGTCTCCGGGGTGGCCTGTCCGACGTCGGGCCGGGCGATGATCGGTACGACGACGCCTACCCTGTCGGCGCACTACTCCGACGCGGATACCACCCAGGCGCTGCGGGCCTCGTTCGAGTGGCTGGAGATCCCGCCGTCCGGCACCTACAACGACTCGACTCCCCGCAAGCCGGCGCCGCCGACCGTCTCGATCGCCGCCAACAGCCGAGGCACGAGCGCAGCCCTGAGCGGCCTGGTCAACGGCAAGTCGTACGCCTTCCGGACCCGCTCGAAGGATCCAGAGCCCTACAACCTGGACAGCCTCTGGTCGGCCTGGTGCGAGTTCACTGTCGACACGGAGGGACCGCCGGTGTCGGTCGTGATCGAATCCGCACCGGCGGGGCCCGGGAAGCCGGGCACCTTCCGGATCGTGTCCCCGGACACCAGCGTGACCAGTTTCCGGTACGGCTGGACCGACCCGGGGACGACGGAGGTGGCGGCCACCGGCACCGGTCCTCGGACCGCGACCGTCACCCTCACCGCGCCGAATTACGGGGTGAACATCCTGCACGTCTCGGCCGCCGACAGCACCGGGAACCGGGGCTACGGATCGTTGCAGTTCACCGTCGCCCGGCCCAGCCCGGCGGTCGCGCACTGGGGTTTGGAGACCTGGCCGGGCCGCAACGTCTCCGCGGCGTTGGCCGACCAGCGTCCGGAACTGGCCGGAAATACACCGTTGACCAGTGCCAGTCCGGCCTGGGAGGCGGAGGCCCGATTCATCGGAGCGAGCACGGCCGACTTCGGGACCAGCGCGATGGCATACACCGCCCCCGGTCCCATCATCGACACTAGGTCGAACTATTCCGTGTCCGCCCTGGTGCGGCTCGACTCGACGAGTTGCGCGGGCAACCAGACCGCCGTTTCGGTGGACGGCGGGCAGAACAGCGCCTTCTTCCTGAGCTACTCGTGCGAGGCCAACCGCTGGCGGTTCCGGGTCGCTGACGTGGACGGGCCGGCGGTGACCTTCGTCAACGCTACGGCCCCAACGGCGCCGATGGCCGGGCAGTGGACGCGGGTCGCCGGGAGTTGGAACGCGACCGAGCGGAAGGCGCTGCTGTTCGTTGATGGCGCGGTTGTGGCCGAGACGACGGCGTCGGCCGACTGGCGGAGCCGCTACGGCGCGGGCTGGCAGGCGACCGGTCCGTTGACCGTCGGCCGGGATCGGTGGGCTGGCGGATCCGGCGGCCAGTTCGGCGGCCAGATCGCCGACGTACAGGTCTTCGACCGAGTCCTGGTAGGCCATGACTTCACGGGGTTGACCGCAGAGGAACAGGATGACTCTGGCGGCTTCGACGAACCGGGCGTCGTCACTCCGATCGAAGTCGGCCGGTGGGCGTTCAACGACGCGTTTCCCTGCTACGAGGAAGGGATCCCGTCCACCTGTGAGGCGGAGGACGCGTCGCCATGGCGTCGACGGCTCGCGGTGACGACCGGTACTGGTGCCGGCGAAGGGCGCCGAGGTGTGGCCTTGGCGTTTGACCGCAGCCACTGGATCGATGACCCGTTCGATCCGCACTACGGCACCACGACCACCGAGTACGGCCGCAGTCAGCGAAACACCGCGCTCTCGGGACCGCCAACCTGGCAGAACGCGCCGGTCTTGCGAACCGACCAGTCCTTCACGGTCTCGGTCTGGGTCCGCCCCACCGACCTGGTGATGCACACCGCCACCGCCGTCGCCCAGCGCGCAGGCCAGGTCTCGGCCTTCTACCTCTCAGCCCGGTTGCTCAACATCAACGGGAATCTCCAGCACAGTTGGGGATTCACCGTCTACCAGGCTGACCAGGACGGCGCGGGAGTCACCGCGGCGCAGCGAACCAAGGCGCTGGACACCGACGACATGAGCACCTGGACCCACCTGGTAGGCGTCTACGACGCCGGCGCCCGCCAGATCCGGCTCTACGTCAACGGCAGCCTCGCGGAAGCTCAGCCCGTCTCCCAGGCGATCGCCGCCACCGGTCCGATGACCGTGGGCGCGGGCTGGTTCACCCCGGCCGGTGGGACCGGCTCCTGGGCCGACCTGTGGCCCGGCGAGATCGACGACCTCGCCACCTACCAGGGAGCGATGACCGACGCGGCGGTCAAGCTCCTCTTCGCCGAAGAATCCGCCGCACTCGACTGACCCGTCGATCCTCGAACCCTTGAGCCGGGAGGCGACCTGTGAGCAAGCGATCTCGTCGAGGATTGGCCGCTGGGCTAACCATGGTCATGGTGCTGTCCGGCATGCTGGCGGTACCGCCCGCTGCCGCGCAGCCGGCCAAGCCGGAACAGCGCGGCGCCCCAGCCGAGGAGTTCGACTCACATGGCGGGGAGGTGGCCAAGGCGCCGCCTCGGAAGCAGGCGGCCCCGCCTGACGTGGATCTGCCGGATGTGGTGTGGCCGGAGGCCGGCACCGCCCGGGTGGTTGTGCCGACATCGGAGACGGGACAAGGCATTGTCCAGGCAAAGGGCCTCCCGGTGTCGGTGGCCGCCGTCACCGAGTCCGCCAACCGAGGTCCGACGGAGACCGCCGCCGCCGTACCCGGGGGCTCGGAACTAACCGTTCAGGTGCTCGACCGACAGGCGGTGCCGGCCCAGTGGCGAGACGGAGTCCTGCTCAAACTGACTGCTTCCGCCGGCAACCCGGGCGGCCGGGTCCGGCTCTCGGTCAACTATGGCGACTTCCGGTGGGCTTACGGCGGAGACTGGTCATCCCGGCTGCAGTTGTGGCAGGTGCCGCCCTGTGCGCTGACCAGCCCGGACCAGGAGGGGTGCGGGGCAACGCCGCTGCCCGGCCACAACGACACCGCAACCCTGACGGTGAGCGCCGAGACGTCCGTGGCTACTGGCGCGACGCGCAACGCCGGACCGTTCGCCGGCGAGGCCAGCGCCTCGACCGGTCACCTCGTCGCCTTGGCCGCCGGGTCCTCGGGGCCATCCGGTGACTTCGGTGCCACCTCGATGCTTCCGTCGTCCACCTGGAGCGTTGGCGGATCCACCGGCGGTTTCACCTGGTCGTACCCGCTGCGGGTGCCGCCGGGCACGGGCGGGCCGAAGCCGGACATCGCCTTGGCCTACTCCTCGGCTAGCGTTGACGGACGGTCCGAAGTCACGAACAACCAGCCCTCGTGGATCGGCGAGGGCTTCGAGTACTCCCCGGGCTACATCGAACGTCGCTACGTGCCCTGCTCCGAGGACATGGAGGGCTCGGCGAACAACTCCGAGAAGACTGGTGACCTCTGCTGGCGGTCGAACAACGCTGTTGCCAGCTTCAACGGCGGCGGCTCCGATCTGGTCTGGAAGGCCGGAAGCGTCTGGCGGCAACGCAACGACGACGGATCGAAGATTGACCGGCTCACCGGCGCGGACAACGGTGACGACGACGGCGAGTACTGGCGGATCACCACCACCGACGGCACCCGGTACTACTTCGGGGTCAACCGACCGGAGGGGCACACCGGCACCACCGACTCGACCTGGACCGTCCCGGTGTACGGCAACCACAACAACGAACCGTGCAACAAGAGCACCTTCACCACCTCAGCCTGCAACCAGGCCTGGCGGTGGAACCTCGACTACGTCATCGACGCGCGCGGCAACAGCATGTCGTACTGGTACAACCGGGAGTTCAACAACTACGCCGCCGAGGTCACGTCGAGCAAGGTGAAGCGCTATGTGCGGGGCGGCACCCTGCGCCTGATCGACTACGGCACCTGGGACCGGGGCGCCACTGACCGGTCCATCCACCCGACCGGCCAGATCCTCTTCGACACCGGTGACCGGTGCCGCGAAGACTGCGGTAGCAAGACCGCCGAGTACTGGCCGGACGTGCCCTGGGACCAGGAGTGCGCCGACGGGTCGACAAGCTGCCAGCAGAAACACGCCCCCACCTTCTGGTCCACCAAGCGCCTCACCAAGGTCACTACCAGGGTCTGGGACACCGCGAAGGCGACCCCTGGCTGGCAACAGGTCGACTCCTGGAAACTCGAACATTCCTTCCCATCGGGGGGAGATGGCAGCACCTATCGAGGACTGTGGCTGAAGTCGATCCAGAACACGGGCGAGGTCGGCATCGCCCCGGCCGGCGCACCTGCAGGCGAGACGGCCCCGATTACGCTACCGCCGGTCACCTTCGAACCGGTCTCTCTCCCCAACCGGGTACTGACCCGGACCAACACCAGCAACAACTGGCAGCGGATGGGCAACGTCCACCTGGAGACCGGTGCGCGCATTCAGGTGACCTACAGCCTGCCGGACTGCACAAGTTCCAGCCTGCCCTCGGCCCCGCACACCAACACCCGGCTCTGCTATCCGGTGATCGGCCCGAATCCGGCCAACCCCGATGGCCCCGACATCACCGAGTACTGGCACAAGTACGTCGTCGATCAGGTCTCCCAGACTGACGTGCAGGTGCCCGGCGGACATCAGTCACCAACGGTCAACACCCACTACGACTACATCGGCAACCCGGCCTGGCACTACGCCGACGACGACGGCCTGATCCGGCCGAAACGCAAGACCTGGAACCAGTTCCGGGGGTACGCGACGGTCGAGCAGCGGGTCGGCGAGTCGTCCGCGGAGCAGACTCTCACCAGGACCACGTACTTGCGCGGCATGCACGGCGACCGGGCCGCCCCGTCCGGCGGGACCAGGACCGTCACCGTTGCGGCCTCGGTCGGGACGGAGGCCGTGTACGACGAGGACACGTTCGCCGGGATGGTCCGGGAGGAGGTGGTCTACAACGGCACCACCAACCGGCCGGTCAGCCGCAAGGTCAACGTGCCGTGGCAGTCGCCCCCGACCGCCAGCCGGACCATCAACGACGACCAGGTCCACGCCCGGCATACCGGGACGCGGGTGGTCTACGACTCCACCGCGCTCGGCGTGGACGGCACGGCCGGCTGGCGGACCACCCGCACCACCACGACCTTCGACGACACCTACGCGTCGGTGACCCAGACCTTGGACGACGGCGACATTGCTGTCACCGGAGATGAGAAGTGCACCACCTTCACGTACAACCGGAACCTCGACAAGAATCTCACCGGGCTGCTCAAGCGGACCACGTCCGTGGCGCTGCCCTGCGGTACCGCGCCGACCGCTCCCGCGCACGTGCTCGGGGACGTTCGCAACACCTACGACGGCGCCACCAGCCCGGACACCGCGCCGACCGTCGGCGGCATCACTCGGGTCGAGCAGCTCGCGGATTGGACCCCGAGCGGCGGCACCATCTGGCAGGTGGCCAGCGCCTCGACGATCGACAGGTTCGGACGGACGACCAGCGAGACCGATATCAAGGGGAACGTCACCACCATCACCTACACGCCGGAGAACGGCGGTCCGGTCACCCGGCAGGTGCGACGGCTGACGGACCCGTACGGCTGGATCACCACCACCGACATTTCGCCGTACTGGGGGAATCCGGTAAAGCAGACCGACCCGAACGGCAGGATCAACGAGGCGACCTATGACGCGCTCGGCCGGACGAGCCGGGTCTGGGAGGTCGGCTGGAGCCGAGCGAGTCACGGCAACAACCCGTCGGCCCGGTTCAACTACCACTACGCCGCCGACCGCAACGCCTACCCCTACATCCACACCGAGGCCCTGCACGCCGGCGGCGCATACCGTTCCGGGTACGAGATCGTCGATGGCTTCCTGCGGTCCCGGCAGACCCAGGCGGCGGCCGTCGGTGGCGGCCGGGTGGTCACCGACACCAAGTACGACCCGTTGGGGCGGGCGGTCACCAGCTATGGCGCTCACGCCGAACCGGGCGATCCGTCGGGCACCCTCTGGTGGGAGCCGGAGTGGTCGGTGCCGGCGGTGGGCCGGACGGTGTACGACCGGGCGTCCCGGCCCACCGCCCAGATCTTCCTCTCCGGGAACGACGTCGAAAGCGTGGTGGAGAAGTGGCGAACGACCACCCGTTATGCGGGGGACACCGTCTCGGTCACTCCGCCGAGCGGTGGCGTGCCGACGACCACCATCACCGACGTGCAAGGCCGGGCCGTTCAGGTCCGGCAGCACACCACCCAATCGGGTGTGGACGGCGCCTATCAGACCACCCAATATGCCTACGACCACCGCGACAAACTCGTCCGAGTGACTGACCCTGCCGGCAACGAATGGACCTACCAGTACGACGTACGGGGCCGCCAGGTCGGGTCCAAGGACCCGGACAGCGGCGTCACCTCCATGACATACAACAGCCATAACGAGTTGGTCAGCACCACGAACGCGCTTGGCGAGACCCTGGTCAATACCTACGACCAGCTCGGCCGCAAGATCGGACGTTATGCGGGGAGCGTGGCTCCGGAGAACCGCCTTGCCGAATGGAAGTACGACCGGAACTACGGCATGGTGCCGATCCGTGGCCATCTAACCGAGACGATTCGCTACGAGGATGGCGAGCAATACAAGTGGCAGTTGGGCGGCTTCAATCAGCGCTACCAGCCCACGTCGATGAACTTCGTCATCCCGAGTTCGGAGCCCGGGTTCGCCGGAACATGGAAAATGATCTACGGCTACTCCGACTACGACGGTTCAGTTACGAAAGTGCAGTATCCGCCCGTCGGCGGACTCGCCAACGAGGCGGTCACCACCACGTACAACTCGACGACCGGCCTTCCCGCCACCCTGAAAACCAGCGCGGACCTCGGGGACACCTATGTAGCAGGCCAGACGTACACGGCGTACGGCGAGCCGTCCATCACCACGCGCAAACGAAGCGCAGGCACCTACACCGAGGAGATCCTCTCCTACGAGCGAGACACCCGCCGGGTGGCTCGCCAGCAAATCAAGTCGGAGGTCATCGACAGCACCGTTGCTGACACGAGGTATACCTACGACGCGGCCGGCAACATCGAGTCGATCTTTGACGAGCCGCAGGTTGGGGAGGTCGATCGGCAGTGCTTCGAGTACGACGCGCTGCGCCGGCTGCGGGAGGCATGGACGCCGAAGGTCGGCGTCGGTTGTGGCACCGCGGCGAGCGTGGCCAACCTTGGCGGGGCGGCTCCGTACTGGACCGAGTGGACGATCGACGCGATCGGCAACCGGACCGAGGAGCGGTCGCACGGCACCGCGGGTGACACGGTCCGCACATACCAGGTTCCCGCATCTGGTCAGAACGCGATCCGTCCGCACGCTGTCACTTCGGTAACCACGACTGCCCCTGGCCAGGCGCCGACGGCTCAGTCCTACGCGTACGACGCGGCCGGGACATGACCAGCCGGCCGGGAGCGGATGGTGTTACGCAGGGCTTGGACTGGGACATCGAGGGTCGACCGGCTGAGATAGCTGAGGAAATCGAGGGCGGCGAGACGGTCACGAACGTCTACGACGTGGACGGCAACCGCCTGATTCGTCGGGACGCCACCGGCGCCACTCTCTACCTACCGGGAATGGAGGTGCGGCGCGACGGTCACGGGTCGGACGCCACGCTGACGGCGACCCGTCATTACAGCTTCGGTGGTCGGGTTGTGGCCTCGCGGGTGGCTGGCATCTACGGGGTAAGTTGGATCTTCGGTGACCATCAGGGCACCGAGCGGGTGTCGGTGAACTCGTCGACTCAGCAGGTAGCGGTGCGCCGGCAGACCCCGTACGGCTCTCCTCGTGGTACCCAGCCGGTGTGGCCCACCCCGAAGGGTTTCGTCGGCGGAGCGATCGAGCCCACCGGTCTGACCCACATCGGTGCCCGGCAGTACGACCCCGGGTTGGGCCGGTTCATCTCCGTCGATCCGATCATGGATCTGTCCGATCCGCAGCAGTGGCATGCGTACGCGTACGCGAACAACAACCCGATCACGTTCTCCGATCCGACCGGGCTGGTGGTGACCGGGGACAACGAGGGTAAGCACACGGCACGTAAGAAGAAGAAGGGCCGTGGCTACGACATCCGTGACGAGCGGTTGAGCTACTGGCCGAAGGCGCGGAACATCGCGGCCGCTGATCGTGCCATCGCGGCTGGGGAGGTCTCCAACCCGTTGGAGCTGGCCAAGAAGGCTTTCCTGGCCACGTTCACGCCTGACTCCTACGCCTGCCAGGCATACGCGGCTGGCAACTGCGAATTGCTGCGTGACCAGGTCAGCAACGGCTCCATGCACCCGGATGATGCGACCATCTGGGCGCTCTGTGGCGGCGATTCGCATTGTTACGAGAGGTACTACTCCGACGGTGGGGACATCGAGACCTTCCTTACCCTCATGGGTTTCGTCCCAGGCGTGGGCGAGGTCGCGGACCTGATGAGTATGGGGATCGCGCTGTACAACGAGGATTACGAGGGAGCGGCCCTGTCTGCCGCTGCGATGGTTCCGCTCGTGGGCAACGCCGCCGGAGCCAGGCGGCTGGCGGGCCTCAGCCGCGCCTGTAGTTTCAGCGCTGACACCCCGGTCCTAATGGCTGACGGGTCCACCAAGCCGATCGGTGAGTTGGCGGTCGGGGATGTCGTCTTGGCCGCCGACCCCGAAACCGGCGAACGCGGCCCTCGCCAGATCACCCACGTCTGGGTCCACCAAGACGACCTCGTCAACCTCGACCTAGCCAACGGCAGCTCGGTCACCACGACCGAGGACCACCCCTTCTGGAACGCCACCGACCGCCAATGGCAACAAGCCCAACACCTCACCCCCGGCGACCATCTCCTCACCTCTAACGGCACCCGCCTTGCCGTCGCCGGCATAGACTGGAATACCACCGAACGCGCCGCCGCGTACAACCTCACCGTCACCGACATCCACACGTACTATGTGCTAGCGGGCAATACCCCGGTTCTTGTTCATAACAGTAACTGCCCCAAGGGGAAGTTGTCGGACCCATTGCCTAGGGGGATGAACAACAAAATTGCCTCGGCATACGATGATGTGAAGGCAGGAAGGATCGCATCACACGACACCTATCGCGGGAGAGAGCACCCGTGGTGGGCAGGCGCAAAGGAATACCGTGTACCTGGCCGACCCGACAGTGACAGGATTCTTGAAAAAACACTTCCTGGTGGAGAGAAGGTGTATGGCTGGACATCAACGCACTATCAGAAGATCCAGCGGTTCAGTGCGCCTCACTTTCCTGATTCGGGGTGGAACTAACCGAAATCAATTGATGTGTCTCAATGAGCCTCCAAAGACCATAGTTTTGTTCGGGAGAACGATGTGAGCTTTCCGCGGTACGTGCTGGTGGAGGAGGGATCCCGAGATATTCTCGTTTCGGCCGGGGGCGTATCGGGTTTCTTTGTGGCCTTGGAGGATCCTTCGTCGGAAGTTGTATTCCTCGACGTGCATGACATCAACGCGCGCGAAATCAGAACTGATAACGCCGTCCTTGAAATCCGAGACTCCAGCGGCCAAAGGATTGGCGAGTATTTCATCGGTCGGGTCGCGTCCGGCAGTTTAGAGAACGACTCGAAGGAGGGTGTAGCTTCAAAGCTGTCGTTTCGTGTGTTCGATGGACGCTGTGAATACGCTGATGCTGCGAGAGTTTGGGCTCGGTGGACTTCCGGCACTGCCCTCCATGCTGGTGAATGGCTCCGGTGGCCAAACGGGTGCCATGATGACTGGCTGCATGTAGTCCAGAACTCTTGGTTTTCGACTGGACGTCGAGCGGGCCGATATGGGCATGAAGAAGAGGTTGAAATACACGGTTCGAGGATGGCGACGGTATCGGGTTTCTACTGTGAGCTAGGGGAGGCGGTTAATGGTCCTGGTGGATACTTCGGGTCGAACCTCGACGCCCTAGCTGACTGTGTGTCCTCGAACTACGGCGGGGGCCGCCTTGTACGGGTTAATTGGCGAGGTGCCGATACTTCCCGGCAAATTCTAGGCGTTTCCTTCGTTAATTCTGTTGCTGATCTTATGGGCGAGTTCCAAGTCGATCTCGTTCTCGATTAATGGTCTGCCGATTCGGGAGGTTCGTGAGGGGCGGATCCGGGGCGGTCGAAGCATTTGCCCGCTACAATCTCGGCGAGATTTCAGCCAGCTGCGGATTCGTGTCATAACGGGCTTCCCGATTGGCTAATGGAGTGAATTCGCGTCAGGCAAAAGCGGACATTTTGGTCCTACTGGACGACTCTCCCATGACGTCCACTGATGTTCAGAACGACGTTCGTGAGTTGGTGCAAGTTGGAGAGATTGGGCTAGCATTTGATACTCTTTGTTCCTGGATCTATGAGGATTCTCTTGCTGTATCGCGAGCATTTTATGAACGAGTCGAAGCGCTTGCGGATCGCCTAGATGGGCAATCCGCTGTTGGTCGCCTCGACGAACTTATCGTTGACTGAGTGCCTTCCTCTCGGCAGGTAGCCGATTGGATTTGGTGGTTGCTCGCACCTTTCGATCGGTACCGGAGGCAATCCGGGCAGCGATGTCGTCGGCGATCTGCCGCGAGCTGAGTCGGCGGGGCATGGGGTGCATTCCAGAATTTGCGGTCGCAGCGAAGGGGCACTCGTCGGCGGGAGCGAGCTGCGCGGCGGGTGCCCCTCCGGAGTGGTCAGACGGTGAGTGACCCGTTCTTCACCGCGTCCGTGAATGCGGCCCACTGGGTCGGAGTGAAGGCGATCATCCCGCCGGCTGGGTCCTTGCTGTCCCGGACGAGGCGGTCTCCGCCGTCAACGGCGGCAACCTCGACGCAGTTGTTCTGGCCGTTGCTGCGGCTGCTCTTGCGCCAGGCGGGTCGGGGGTGGTGTCGGTTCATGATTTCCTCAGCTCCCGTGCTGCTTTCGTGATCATCTTCTGGGATTCCGCCTCGTCGAGGGAGGCGGTCCAGATCTCCTTGAACGCTTTGTCGTAGAGGTCGATCTCGTGAGGCTTGTCGAGAAAGAGCGCGCCGGTGAAGCTGTCTACGTAGACCGTGGAGGGTTCGCTCGGCTGGTTGTTGGAGTTGAGTGGGAATTCCAGCGTAACGAACGGACCGGACATGACGCCGTAGTGAAGCCCGGCGGCGAAGGGCATCACCCGTACGGCGACGTTCGGGAGGTCGCCAACTTCGGCGATCCGGTCAAGCTGGTCGGCCATCACCTGGCGCCCGCCGACTGGACGGCGTAGGACCGCCTCGTTGAGGACGATGTCGAGCTGTGGGGCGGCGGTTACCCGGGTGAGGAGTGACTGGCGCTCGATGCGGAGTTGGACGCGCCGTTCGATCTCGCTGTCGGGGACGCCGGGATTGTCAGACTCGATCATCGTGCGGGCGTAGTCGGCGGTCTGGAAGAGTCCGGGTGCGAGCTCCGACTCGTACCAGTAGAAGCGGGACGCCGCCTCCTCAAGGCCGATGTAGACGTCGAAGCCCTCGTTGATGACGTCGGCGTAGCTGAGCCACCAGCCACGCGCCTTGGTCTCCTTGGCCAGCGCCATCAGGGAAGCGGTGGTGTCGGTGGGTGCGCCGTAGATGCGGCACATCTGCTCGACGTCGAGGCTGCGCATCGACGTCTGGCCGGTCTCGATGCGCCAGATCTTGGCCTCGGACCACTCCAGCGCGGCGCCCGCCGCGCGGACGGTCAGTCGGGCTCGGCCCCGCAGATCTCGCAGGCGCCGGCCGAGTTGCCGGCGGGGAACGGTTGAACCGGTTGCCTGGTCGGGCATCGCGCACTCCATCGGGGTGAGGACATGCTGCCACCCGAAATGAAAGCACCTCCGAACACGCTCCGCAACGACTGACACACTCCGAACCATCGATCCCGAAACGGACAAATGAAATCTTGTACGCAGCCCGACAGACTGCTTAACTGCTGCTCAGAAGTAGTTTCGACCGTCCGAACAGGACTCTCGCGTCCGCCACTGTGGCCGGGGAAATGCAAGGCAGTCATCTTGAGCGAGTGAGCCAGCGGACCCCTGATCCGACTGCTCCTCGCCGTCCTGAGACGCCGGGCGGGTCGCGGCAACGACCTGCCCGGCACAGCGATCCGCACAACGCATCGGACAACGAGGGGAGGCGGACACATGGTCGCGCTCGGTGCGCTGGTCGGAGTGGCCCTGCTGGGCTTCGCCGCCGGCCTGTTCAGCTTCAAGGTGAAGTCCCGATGGTGCCCGTACTGCGGTCAGTTGACCGTCCCCCGAATCGAACGGCGCGACCAGTGACATCCGACCAGGACCCCGCCGACCACGAGCCGGACGCCCTCACCGTACTCACCGAGGAGGTCCGCTTCTACGCCGCGATGCACGAGCTCAGCGTGCGGGCCTGGCAGGGCCACCTGACCGCAGAGGCGATGCTCGCCCTCCTCGACGTGGTGGACGGACCACTCGACGGCCCGCCGGGGGGCGGAACCAGATAGGTGAGCGGCCCAGCGCCTCGGGCAGATTATTCAGCGGCTCGCTGGTTGGAAGGGACACGATTCACAGCGCGGCAGCCATGCGCCCAGCGGTGGTATTTCGGGTTCCGGCTGCTGACCAACAGTAGGCGCAGGAACTACCCGCCGGGGTGTTGACGTCGATGCCCTCTGCCCGCAGTTCGGCTGCCCATCGGTCGAAGTCACCGGTAAGCCGGGCGATGTCGTCATGGGTGAGTCCGTAGGCGTGGTAGTCCTCGGGGTCCTGGCTGCCTGCGGCGGCGAGGTCAGCGGCGAACTCTGCGGCGGTGATGATCGGACGCAGGTTGTCGCGCAGTGCCGTGAAGAGTTTGGCAGGAGTCCAGATTCCGCGGCTGAGCAGGGCATGGATGTCGAGGTAGTCGCGGGCGGCCCGGCGGTCGTTGAGGGCTCGAGCCTTGCTGGCGGCGGCGTCGGGCAGGTCGATGATGACAGGGCCGAGACCGGTGATGACGATTGGCGGATTCTGCCGGTAGTCCTGTCCGAGGTCAAGTACGACCTGCTCAGCAGTGGCGGGTTGGGTGACGAGGAGCTGGCGTAGCCAGGTGTCGGAGTGGCCAACCTGGGCGGTGTACCCGTGCGCGCGCAGCGTTGTCAGGGTGGCGATCTCGGCGCGATCGAACAGATCCTGATCGAACTTTGTGACCTAGAAGTCGAGGTCGAGGGAGAGGCGGTCTCCGTATCCGTGGGCGTGCAGGGCCTGGCCGCCGCCGAGTGCGAACCCGAGATCGGCGATCGCTTCCAGGGTGAGCTGGGCGACGAGATGCTGGAACGGGGTAAAGGACACGAGCAGGTCGCAGCTCAGGCGGCCAGCATCGAGTGCCGGGCTTCCCAGAAGTCGCGGACAGATCGGGGGAGGGTGAGTGAGTTCCACAGCCGTCGCAACAGGTCAGCGTTCAAGTAGGTCTCGATCTCGTCCTCGGTGTGCGCCTCACGCAGCACGACCTGATAGAGGGACCTTTGGGCGACCTCGGTGGACAGGTCGTAGCGGGTTCGCGGCGTCCAGTTAAGGGTGATCGGGAGGGTGACCACGCCAGCGGCAGGCCCGTGCAGGCGGGCGAGGTCGTCCACGACGACCACCGGCCGGCTCACCGTACGGTCCAGCACCGGTGCGTTTGTGACGTAGTGACGCGACATGATCGACGACCTCCCTCCGTCAGGAAGTCTACCGGTCACGGCCGTGCTGCGAGGCGCTAGACAACCGCTCTCAGGTGCCCGCGTCCAACGGGTCGGCGAGGAGGTGTTCGAAGGCCAGCTCCGCGGCGCCGAGCAGGGCGGCGTCGTCACCGAGTTCCGGGGTACGCAGCCGCACCTGCTCCCGCGCGGCCGGCAACGCCATCGAGTTGAGCCGGCTGCGCACCCGGGCCGCCGCCGCCAGATAAACGTCCCGCAGCGTGCCGCCGAAGATGACCACACCCGGGTTGAAGACGTTCACCAGATTCGCCACCCCGAAGCCGAGCCAGTCGCCGACCTGGCGGACCGCCGCCTGGGCGCCCGCGTCGCCCCGGGCCGCCGCCTCGACCAGCGCCAACGCGGCCTCCCGACCCGACGGCCCGCCCGCCCGGCCGGCGGCCTCCATCATCGCCTGCTCACCGATCTCGGTCTCCCAGCAGCCGCACGACCCGCAGCCGCACGGCCGCCCGCCGGGGCGGACCACCATGTGGCCGACCTCGCCACCGAAGCCGCCCTGGCCGGACAGCCGCCGCCCGCCGACGATGATGCCGGCGTCCACGCCGACGTCCCGGTGCAGATAGATGACGTTGTCGTAGCCGACCGCCGCACCCCGGGCGTGCTCCGCGACAGCGCAGACGTCGGCGGCGTTGCCGACCAGGACCGGCCGGTCCGCGCCGAAGTCGGCGGTCAGCGCCTCGCCCAACGGGCCGTCCACCCAGCCCGTCTCCGGCCGGACGTGTACCGGCCCGTCGTCGCCGAGCAGCATCCCGCAGACCGCCAGCCCGGCCCCGACGTACACCGATCGGGCCGGCACCGCGTGGTGCATCTCCTTCATGAGGGCGGCCAGCAGCGGCAGGGCGTCCTCGGGCAGCAGGCCGGGTGGTCGGGCGGCCTCCCGACGGTCCAGCACCGCGCCGCCCAGACCGATCCGCGCGGCCCGCAGCCGGTCCACCTCGATGCTGTACGCGTACGCGTACACCCGGTCCGACTCGGGCCGGACGACAAGTGACGGTCGTCCGGCCCGGCCGGCGCGGGCGGTCTCCCGGGGCGTCCGCTCGGTGACCAGGCCGGCGTTGGCCAGGTCGGCGGTGAGCGCCCCGATGGTGCTGCGGTTGAGTCCCAGCTCGTTGGTCAGCTCGGCGCGGGAGGTCGCACCGTGGATGTGTACGTACCGCAGCAGCGCGCCCAGGTTCTGCCGACGAATCTCCTCCTGACTCGGCCCCGCGCGCATCGTGCGGCTCAGCGACTACCGGTGGCGGTCGCGCGACGCCGGGACAGCGCGTCGACGCTCGCGGCGAGCAGCAGCACCGCGCCGGTCAGCACGAACCTGACGCCCGAGCTGGCGTTCAGCAGGCCCATGCCGTTGTCGATCACGGCGACCACGGCGCCGCCGAGCACCGCGTCGAGCACCCGGCCCTTGCCGCCGAAGAGGCTGGTACCGCCGATGACCGCGGCGCCGACCGCGTAGAGCAGCACGTTGCTGCCGCCGGTGTTGGCGTCGACCGAGCTGAACCGGCTGGCGGCCACGATTCCGCCGACGGCCGCCATCGAGGAGCAGATCACGAAGACCGAGATGCGGATCCGGTCGACGTTGATGCCGGCCCGGCGGGCCGCCTCCTTGTTACCTCCGACGGCGTAGATGTGCCGGCCGTACGCGGTGCGCTGCAGCACGAAGGTCCAGACGACCAGCAGGATCACGATGATCGGGACCACGATCGGGATGCCCTTGAGCGACACCACCAGCGCGTTGCGGCTGCGCTCCAGGTTGAGGATGTAGACGGCGGTGCCGACGATCAGGGCGAGGAAACCGATCCGGGCCAGCACGACGGCCATCGGGTCGGTGGTCAGGCCGCGGGCGCTCCGGCGCCGGTAGCGCATCAGTTGGATGGCGGCGTACGCGGCGACGCCGAGCGCGGCTAGCAGCCAGCCGAGCCACGGTGGGATGTTCCGGTTGGCGATCGCGACGATCACGCTGTCCCGTACGGCGACGATGGTGCCGCCCTTGATGAGCAGCAGCACCACGCCCTGGAAGGCGAGGAAGGCGGCGAGGGTGACCACGAAGGACGGGATGCCGATCTTGGCGACCAGTAGGCCGAGGGTCAGGCCGATCACCACGCCGGTGACGATCGCGGCGAGCACCGCCACGTACCACGGCCAGCCCCGCTCGGTGAGGAGATGGGCCAGCACCGCGGCGCAGACGCCGCTGGCGAAGCCGGCGGAGAGATCGATCTCGCCGAGCAGCAGGACGAAGATCAGGCCCATCGCGATGAGCGTGACGGCCGCGCCCTGGGTGAACAGGTTGGCGAAGTTGCCGGCTGACAGGAAGCTCGGCCGCAGGATCGAGAAGACCGTGCAGAGCACGATCAGACCGAGTACGGCCGGCAGGGCGCCCATGTCGCCGCCGCGTACCCGGGAGAGGTAGTTGCGGGCGTGCTCGCCGACCGACGGCTGCGGCAGGGCTACCTTCTCGTCGCCGACGGTGGTGGTCTGGGTGCTCATGCGTCGGCTCCCGAGGTGGTGGTGTCCGCGTACTCGCTGCCGTTGCCGTTGGTGACGCCGAGGTCGCCGCTGCGGCCGGCGGTGATCAGCTCGACGATCTGGGCGTGGGTGATGTCGCTTGTCTTGACCTGGGCGACCATCTGGCCGAGGTAGAGCGCGGCGATCCGGTCGGAGACGGCGAAGACGTCGTTCATGTTGTGCGAGATGAGGACGACGGCCAGGCCCTTGTCGGCCAGCCGGCGGACCAGCTCCAGCACCTGGGCGGTCTGCGCGACGCCGAGCGCGGCGGTCGGCTCGTCGAGGATGACCAGCTTGCTGTTCCAGAGCACCGCCTTGGCGATGGCGACGGTCTGCCGCTGGCCGCCGGAGAGGCTGGAGACGTGCTGGCGGACCGACTTGACGGTGCGGACCGAGAGGCCGGCGAGGGTCTCGGCGGCCATCTGCTCCATGGTCGGCTCGTCGAGGATGATGCCGCTCTTCTTCTCCCGGCCGAGGAACATGTTCTGCACGATGTCGAGGTTGTCGCAGAGCGCCAGGTCCTGGTAGACGACCTCGATGCCGAGCGCGGCGGCATCGCGCGGGCTGTGGATGCTGACCGGCTGCCCCTCGAAGAAGAACTCGCCGCCATCGGTGCTGTAGATGCCGCTGATGCACTTGACCAGCGTGGACTTGCCGGCGCCGTTGTCGCCGACGAGCGCGGTCACCTCGCCCGGGTGGGCGGAGAAGGCGACCTCGCGGAGGACCTGGACGGGACCGAAGCTCTTGTCGATCCCGCGCAGCTCCAGCAGAGGTGCGGACACGAGTGTCTCCTTTTGGGGCGGGTGGGTTCCCCGTCGCCGGGGGCGCCGACCGGCAGCGGTGCTGCGTGCCGGTCGGCGCCCCCGGATGGTGACGGCAGTTTGCCTGTTCAGGCTGCCGGGGGCCAGCCCCCGAGCAGGGTCAGCTGATGCCGGCCTCGGTGCAGAGCGCCGCGAACTCGCCCCCGCACAGGTCTTCCTTGGTGACGAAGCCGTCGTCGACGACGTCCTTCACGTTGTCCTTGTAGATGGCGACCGGCTCCAGCAGGACCGACGGCACCTCGCGGTTGCCCTCCGGGTCGGTGACGGTGGTGCCGGTGTCCTTGCGCTCACCCTTGGCCAGCGCGATGGCCAGCTCGGCGGCCGCGTCGGCTTCCTTCTTGATCGCCTTGTAGACGGTCATGCACTGGTCGCCCTTGAGGATGTTCTGCAGGCCCTGGACGGTGGCGTCCTGCCCGGTCACCGGCACCTTGCCGTTGAGGTTGTTCTTGGCCAGGATCGAGATCGCCGCGTTGCCGAGGCCGTCGTTGGCGGCGAGCACGCCGTCGATCTTGCCGCCGGTCTGGGTCAGCATCTGCTCGAAGATCGTGCCGGCCTGGGTGTTGTCCCACTCCGGAACCCACTGGTCCGGACCCTTGACGTACTCGTTGGCGTCGTACTTGGGCTTCAGTACGCTCTCGTACCCGTTCTTGAACAGGGTGGCGTTGTTGTCGGTCTCGGAGCCGTTCAGGGTGGCGATCACCGGCTTCTGCGCGTTGGCATCCGAGAGGCACTTGACCAGGCCCTCGCCCTGCAGTTTGCCGACGGCCTCGTTGTCGAAGCTGACGTAGTACTCGGCGGAGCCGCCGAGGGTCAGCCGGTCGTAGTCGATGGTGGCGACGCCCTGCGACTTGGCCTTGTCCAGCACGGCCTTGCCGGTGCCGGAGTCCAGGTTGACGATCATCAGGGCGGTCACGCCGGAGGTGATCATCTGGTCGGCGATGGTCTGGAACTGGGCCTTGTCGCCCTGCGCGTTCTGGATGATCGACTCGACGCCGGCGGCGTCGAACGCGGCCTGGAGGTACTTGCGGTCCGCGGTCTCCCAGCGGTCGGACGAGGCGCTGTCCGGCAGGATCACGCCGATCTTCGGGGTGGCGGCCGAACCGCCGGGCTCGTCGGAGTCCTCGCCGCAGGCGGCGAGGCCGCCGGTGGCCACGAGGCCGATGGCGGCGATGGTGAGGATCCCTCTGCGCATTGCACGGGTCCTTTCGGTGGGTGAGGGGTTCGGGGCACGGACCTTGATCGATCCGGATGGAGCGGTCCGTGGAGGTCAGGCCGCCACGGCAAGAGGTTGGGACCGGTCCTTCGTATGTTTGTTGTGTCCGGCAACGTATTTCGCGGGCCGGCCGGGCACAAGGCACCCGGGGACATGAGTTTGTTGTGGGCAATAACAATTCGGCAACGTGGCGGACATCGCGGCGTCATGCCGCCGGAATGACGGGTTTGCCGGTCGGGTCAGGCGGCCGGCGCCGGCCGGCAGACCAGCACCGTCGGCGCCCCGCCGACCCGGGTCAGCACCAGGCTGGCCGGGGCATCGCCGGTCAACCGCAGGTCACGACGCAGTCGCTCCGGGTCAACCGCCGACCCGCGCTTGAGGATCTCCACCCGCCCCACGCCGCGCTCGCGCAGCAGGGCACGCAGCCGCTTCAACGAGAACGGCAGCGTCTCCACCACCTCCAGGCACCGCCCGAACGGCGTTGCCACGGCGGCGTCGGCGTAGACATAGGCGATCTCCGGATCGGCCAGGTTCCCGCCGACCAGGCCGGCGAACTCGGCCACCAGGTGCGCCCGCACCACCGCCCCGTCCGGGTCGTAGAGATACCGCCGAACCGCCCCGACGCCCGCCTCGACCGCCCCACTCCCGACCAACTCCGCGCCAGCCGAGCCAACCGTCCTAGCTGTGCTGGCTGGGCCGGCCGCGCTGGCCGAACCGACCGCGCGGAGCGCTCCGGCCGGGCCGGCTGCGCCGGCCGGCAGGACAGTCGCCCGGCGGGGGACCTCGGCGAGCGGGCCGCACCAGATCGTCGCCTCGACCAGGTCTCCGCCGACGCTCACCCACTCCGCCTCGGCGCCCCGGGGCAACAGCGCGTGGTCGATGCCCGGGGCCACCTTCAACACCGTGCGCGGCACCCGCTCGGCCAGCGCCGACACGAAGTCCCACGGCGGCGAGTAGGCGGCCGGGTCGAACACCCGCCGGCCGGTGCCGGCCCGCCGCCGGGCCGGATCGCAGAACACCGCGTCCACCCCGGTGCCGCCCAGCCGGTCCAGGTCCACCACCGTCGCGTCGGCGCACTCCACCGTCACCAACCCGGCCAGCCCGGCCGCCTCGGCGTTCGCGGCGGCCAGCTCGGCGGTCAACGGATCGGCCTCCACGGCGTACACGGTGATGCCGGCACGGGCGGCGGCGAGCGCGTCCGCGCCGAGACCGCAACCCAGGTCGGCGAGGGTGCGCACCCCGGCGGCGCGCAACCGGGCGGCCCGACGGTCCGCGACCACGGCCCGGGTCGCCTGCTCCAACCCGGCCCTGGTGAAGAACATCCCGTCGGCCGCCGTACCGAACTTCGACTGGGCCCGGCGGCGCAGCTCGGCCTGGGTCAGCGCCGCCGCCGCGAGGTCCCCGGGCACCCCGGCGGAGCGCAGCGCGGCCGCCGCCGCCAGCGGGTCGCCGCCGGCAAGCCCGCCCGCCGCGGCGAGTGCGGCCGACCCCTCGGGGGTACGCAGGGCAGCCAGCCGGTCGAGATCCACCGGCCCCATTGTGCCGGCCCCGCACCGGGTCGATCCCGTCGCCGGCGGGTCCCGCCGAGGAGACTCGATGGTGTGTCTGATTGGCACTCTCCTTGACGGAGTGCTAGCTACGGCATAACCTGCGGTTAGCACTCTCAACCCGAGGGTGCCAGCTTCCGGGCCCCGGCCCGGTGGCTGAACGCCAGGCGGACCGGCACCCGCGACGACGGCCCCGCCCGGTGGACATGAGGCAGATTGTCGCTGGTCGGTGCGCCGGCCAGCGCGTGAAACCAAGTACCCCAGGAGGGTATGCCCGTGACTACCGCGACCAAGGTTGCGATCAAGCCGCTCGAGGACCGGATCCTGGTCCAGGCGAACGAGGCTGAGACCACCACGGCGTCGGGCATCGTGATCCCCGACACCGCCAAGGAGAAGCCGCAGGAGGGCACCGTCCTCGCTGTCGGCCCTGGCCGCATCGACGACAACGGCAACCGGGTTCCGGTCGACGTGAGCGTCGGTGACACCGTCATCTACTCGAAGTACGGCGGCACCGAGGTCAAGTACGCCGGCGAGGAGTACCTGGTGCTCTCCGCCCGCGACGTCCTCGCGGTCATCGAGAAGTGATCTGACTGATTCAGTGACGCTGCCCCGGACCGGCCCGTGCCGGGCCGGGGCAGTGCTCCGTTGAAGGGACCAAGGTAAGACATGGCGAAGATTCTGAGCTTCTCGGATGACGCCCGGCATCTGCTCGAACACGGTGTCAACGCGCTCGCCGACACGGTCAAGGTCACCCTCGGCCCGCGCGGGCGCAACGTCGTTCTGGACAAGAAGTTCGGCGCTCCGACGATCACCAACGATGGCGTGACCATCGCCAAGGAGATCGAACTCACCAACCCCTACGAGAACCTCGGCGCGCAGCTGGTCAAGGAGGTGGCGACCAAGACCAACGACGTCGCCGGCGACGGGACCACCACCGCCACCGTGCTCGCCCAGGCGATGGTCCGCGAGGGCC
This sequence comes from Solwaraspora sp. WMMD1047, assembly GCF_029626155.1. Lineage (NCBI taxonomy): Bacteria > Bacillati > Actinomycetota > Actinomycetes > Micromonosporales > Micromonosporaceae > Solwaraspora > Solwaraspora sp. WMMD1047. Next base: position 910,360 of record NZ_JARUBL010000001.1, read on the forward strand.
TGCGCAACGTGGCGGCCGGCGCCAACCCGACCGCCCTCAAGCGGGGCATCGACGCGGCCGCCGAGAAGGTCTCCGCGAGCCTGCTCGACAAGGCGGTCGAGGTGGACAGCCGGGCGTCCATCGCCCAGGTGGCGACCATCTCGGCGCAGGACGGCACGATCGGCGACCTGATCGCCGAGGCGATGGAGAAGGTCGGCCGCGACGGTGTCATCACCGTCGAGGAGGGCTCCACCCTCGCCACCGAGCTGGAGGTCACCGAGGGCCTGCAGTTCGACAAGGGCTTCATCTCTCCGCACTTCGTCACCGACGCGGAGTCGCAGGAGGTGGTGCTGGACGAGCCGTACATCCTCATCACCACGCAGAAGATCTCCTCCATCGAGGAGCTGCTGCCGCTGCTGGAGAAGGTGCTGCAGACCAGCAAGCCGCTGCTGATCATCGCCGAGGACGTCGAGGGCCAGGCGCTCTCCACGCTCGTGGTCAACTCGATCCGCAAGACCGTCAAGGTCTGCGCGGTGAAGGCCCCCGGGTTCGGCGACCGCCGCAAGGCGATGCTGCAGGACATGGCGACCCTCACCGGCGCCGAGCTGATCGCGCCCGAGCTGGGCTACAAGCTTGACCAGACCGGCCTGGAGATGCTGGGCAGCGCCCGCCGGGTTGTCGTCGACAAGGACACCACCACGGTCGTCGACGGCAAGGGCAACGACACCGAGGTCGCCGACCGGGTCGCCCAGATCCGCAAGGAGATCGAGGCGTCGGACTCCGACTGGGACCGGGAGAAGCTGGCCGAGCGGCTGGCGAAGCTCTCCGGCGGCATCGCGGTCATCAAGGCCGGCGCGGCGACCGAGGTCGAGATGAAGGAGCGCAAGCACCGCATCGAAGACGCGATCGCCGCCACCAAGGCCGCCGTCGAGGAGGGCATGGTGCCCGGCGGTGGTGCCGCGCTCGTCCAGGTCACCTCGGTGCTCGACGGTGACCTGGGGATGACCGGCGACGAGAAGACCGGCGTGTCGATCGTCCGCAAGGCGCTCCTGGAGCCGCTGCGCTGGATCGCCCAGAACGCCGGTCACGACGGCTACGTCGTCGTGCAGAAGGTCGCCGGCAGCGACTGGGGTGTCGGCCTGAACGCCGCCACCGACGAGTACGGCGACCTGGCAAAGTTCGGCATCGTCGACCCGGTGAAGGTGACCCGCAACGCGGTCACCAACGCGGCCTCGATCGCCGGCCTGCTGCTGACCACCGAGAGCCTGATCGTGGAGAAGCCGGAGAAGGCGGAACCCGCCCCCGCCGGCGGCCACGGTCACGGCCACGGCCACCAGCACGGACCGGGCTTCTAGCCCGACCCCATCGAATCGATCCGCGTGACCGGGCACCACCCGGTCACGCGGATCGTTTCCGTTTCCGACCCGCTCGTTCCTTGATCTGGCGCACTGTGTCGTTGGATTCGGGCGCTTGTGACGGCTGGGTGCGCCAGGATCTTGGGGGTCGGGGCTGGGGGCGGCCGATTCTTACGTGGTTCTTTCCGGATCGGCTGGTTGTGGCGGTCAGCAGACCGGCTGGCCACACTGGTGGGCGTGACGACTAGTCCAGACCTGCTCCGGGCCGCCGGCCCGACCGGCCCGACCCGCGGTGTTGCCGGCCTTGCCGGGGTGGCCGCCGCGGCGGTCGCGCTCGGCTTGGCCGAGCTGGTGGCGGTGCTCACCGGCTCCCGGTCGGCCCCGCTGGTGGCGGTCGGCGGAGTGGTCGTGGACGTGGTGCCTGCCCCGCTCAAGCAGTTCGCCATCGATGTTTTCGGCCGCTACGACAAGATCGCCCTTCTGATCGGCACGGCCGTCCTGCTCGCCGCGTTCGCCGCGCTGATCGGCATAGTCGCGGTCCGGTCGTTGGCCACCGGGTTCGCCGGCATCGCCGTCTTCGGTGCGATCGGGGTGCTGGCCGCGCTGACCCGCCCCGGCGCCGGGCCGGCCGCCGCATTGCCGTCGCTGCTCGGCGCCGGGTTCGCCGGCTGGCTGCTCTGGCTACTGCTGCGCGGCCCGTTGCAGATCGACACCGACGCGGTGCCCGCCAACCAGGTCGGCGGCGGTGCGGCGGAGGGGCGGCGGCGGTTCCTTACCGGGGTGGGGGTGGCGCTCGGCGGGGCGGCGGTGGCCGGGCTCGGTGGTCGGTGGTTGTCCACCCGGCGTGGGGTTTCGGCGGCCCGGTCCGCGGTGGTGCTGCCGACCCCGGCCAGCGCGGCCACGGCGGTGCCGGCCGGGGCCGACCTGTCGCTGCCGCAGCTCGCCCCCTACGTCACGCCGAACTTCGCCTTCTACCGGATCGACACCGCCCTGGTCGTGCCGCAGGTCGATCCGGAGACCTGGCGGCTGCGGATCCACGGCCGGGTCCGCAACCCGATCACCCTGAGCTTCGCCGACCTGCTCGCCCGGCCGATGGTCGAGCGGCACATCACCCTCGCCTGCGTCTCCAACGAGGTGGGTGGCGACCTGATCGGCAACGCCCGCTGGCTCGGCGTACGGATCGCCGACCTGCTCGACGAGGCGCAGCCGCTGGACGGTGCCGACCAGGTGGTCGGCCGCTCCGCCGACGGCTGGACCTGCGGCACCCCCACCGCCGTCCTACGCGACGGGCGGGACGCGCTGCTGGCCGTCGGGATGAACGGCGAGCCGCTGCCGGTCCAGCACGGGTTCCCGGTCCGGGTCGTGGTGCCGGGCCTGTACGGCTATGTTTCCGCGTGCAAGTGGGTCGTCGAACTGGAGTTGACCAGCTTCGCCGACTTCGACGCGTACTGGGTGCCTCGGGGTTGGTCGGCCGAGGGGCCGATCAAGACGCAGTCCCGGATCGACACCCCCCGGGGGCGCAACAATCTGACCGCCGGACCGGTCCCGGTGGCCGGCGTGGCCTGGGCCCAGCACCGCGGCATCCAGCGGGTCGAGGTACGGGTCGACGAGGGTCCCTGGCAGGAGGCGACCCTGGCCGAAACCGTCTCGATCGACACCTGGGTGCAGTGGTCCTGGCGCTGGGAGGCCACCCCCGGCGAGCACACCCTGCAGGTGCGCGCGACCGACGCCACCGGCGAGGTGCAGACCGAGCAGCGCCGCCCGGTGGAACCGGACGGCGCGACGGGGTGGCACTCGGTGAACGTCACTGTTCGGTGACGGCGCCCGGTGCCCCAACTGATCAGCGTTGACCGGCCGGGACCGGGCGCTGGGCGGGCACGGTCGACTTGTGCGGGCGGCCCAGCCGGGCCTCCAGCCGGGTGAGGTCCACCCGGCTGCGCTGCCGGTCGGCGAGGTCCTCCCAGCCGACCGCGAGCAGCCGCAGCCGCTCCGACTCGCTGAACCCACCCCAGACGCCGTACGGCTCCCGCACGCTGAGGGCGTGTGCCGCGCACTCGGCCCGCACCGGGCAGGTTCCGCAGACCGCCTTGGCCTGGGTTTCCCGCCGGTTGCGCGACGAGCCGCGCTCGCCGTCCGGGTGGAAGAACTGGGCGCTGTCCCGACCGCGGCAGGCGCCGAGTCGCTGCCAGTCCCACAGATCGACAATGGGTCCCGGAAGCCTGCGTACGTTCGACATCAGCACCCTCCCTCCGCGCGGCACCGCGAAAACACGTCAATCCGGTCGGGTCCGGGGCGGCGGGCCGCTCAAGTCGCGCCGTTCCGACCTGTCGACACCGATACCCCGTGCGCGGCGAACTCACACGTGTCCGCGTCTCTCGTCACCATCCGTCCGTTTTTGGACCCGTCGGCGCTGCCGCCATGTCGGGCAGGACGCCTCGCAACGGCTAAAATCACCGCCGCTCATCGGCGGGAAAGCCCTCGTGACCGGTCCCTGCCGTGGTCTCCTCATTCAAGAGAGGAGATCAGCGTGCGTACCGTTCTGGTCTGTGTGCGGACCCCGATCGCCGCGCAGAGTGTCGCGGCCGTCGCCGCTCGTCTCGGGTTGTCCGGCGCCGTCCGGACCGCGGTCTCCGAGCCGGAGGCGATGGCCCGGCTCGGCGAGCGGGCGGCGGATGTGGTGCTCGCCGACACCGGGGTGACCCGGCCCGACACCGTCGGCTTCACCCGCCGGGTGCTGGCCCGTTCGCCGGGCGCGGCGGTGCTGCTGATCGGCACCGAGGACCCCGGGGTGGCCAACGCGGCGGTCGCGGCCGGGGCGCGTGGCCTCGTCCAGAGCGGCGAACGCGACCTGGTCGGGGCGATCGCCAAGGCGATCATGCTGTTGTCCGTGCCGCGCCGGCCGTCGACCGGCCCGTCGCCGGGCGCGACCAGGCAGCCGCCCCCGGCTGGCCGGACCAGCCCGGCGACCGGGCGGACCCCGCTGGGGGCCGGATCACCCGGGACGCCCGGATCGCCCGGACCTGCCGGTGGGCCGGTCGGGGCCACCCCCGGCGCCGGAGCCGGCCGGATCGGCCCGGCCGGGGCCGACGGCGGTGACCCGCCGAGCGTCGTGCCCGTCCAGCGTGGGGACGACGCCCCGGCCGGTGAGCCGGCCGCCGAGACCCGGGGTAGGCCGGCGAACGAACCGGCGCCGGTGAACCGGGGCCCCGAACCGCGGTCGACCAGACCGCCGCTCTCGCCGCCCGGGTCCGCCGCCGGCTACCCGACCTCGCTGGACCCGCGCGCCAACGTGGCCGCCGACGCCCGGTTCGGCGGACCCCGTCGGGGCGTGCCGGCAAAGCCCGGCGGGTATGCGCTGCCGGCGCCGGCCGGCGCCGGCCCGACCCGCCGGGTCACCCTCACCGAGCGGGAGATGCAGGTGCTTGTCGGGATGGCCGAGGGCAAGAGCAACGCCGAGATCGGTCGCGAGCTGTTCGTCTCCGAGGACACCGTCAAGACGCACGCCCGCCGGCTGTTCCGCAAGCTCGGGGCGCGGGACCGGGCGCACGCGGTGGCCGCCGGCTTCCGAGCCGGACTGGTCGCCTGAGTCCGGTCAGCCGCCCGACGGTCCGCCAGGAGCGCCGGGACTCGGGCGGATCAGTCGTCGGTGCCCTCGGCGAGGGTGTCGTGCACCCCGTCGGCGTAGCCCCGGGCGTACTCCCAGGTCACGTAGTGGTCGGGGTCCGGGTTGAAGGCCGGTTCGTGCACCCGCGGCCGGCCGGACTGCAGCAGATGGCGCAGGTTGCCGCGGAGCAGATCCCAGTCGAAGTAGTGCGGCTCCCGGCAGTCCTCGCACTCGATCACCAGGCCGCGGATCCCGATCGGGCTGAGCAGCGCCTGGTAGATCTCCAGATCGGCCAGGTCCTCCAGCACGTCCTGCCGCTCGACCTCGCTCAGCGGGTCGAGCTGGACGTCCTCGACCGGATCGTCCAGCCCCGCGGCGGGGTCGGTGGGATCGCCGTTGAACGGGTCGATCGGCTCCTCGTGCACCCCTCCACCGTAGTGGTAGTCCGGTCCGGCGCGCCTGCCCGTGGCGCGCGCCCGATCGGGGACCGGACCATCGGATAGGTACGATGAACCTTCACCCTCCGCCCGCCGACAGCCCAGGGGAACCAATCGTGGAGTACGCACCCGGCACCGACCTTCCGATGGGCGACGTCGAAGCCGGCCAGCTCACCGGCCACCTGCCCGAGCTGCCCGCCGGCTCGGCCCGGGTGGTACCGCTCGGCCTCACCTTCGACGACGTCCTGCTGCAACCGGCCGAGTCGGACGTGGTGCCCAGCCGGGTCAACACCCTGACCCGGCTCACCCGCGAGATCACCCTGGCGATGCCGCTGCTGTCCAGCGCGATGGACACGGTCACCGAGGCCCGGATGGCGATCGCGATGGCCCGGCAGGGCGGCATCGGGGTGCTGCACCGCAACCTCTCGGTCGAGGACCAGGCCGTCCAGGTCGACCTGGTCAAGCGCTCCGAGTCGGGGATGATCACCAACCCGGTGACCTGCAGCCCCGACGACACCATGCGGACCGTGGACGCGCTCTGCGGCCGGTACCGGATCTCCGGCGTACCGGTGGTCGACGCCGCCGGTGCGCTGGTCGGCATCGTGACCAACCGGGACATGCGCTTCGTCGCGGACAGCTCCACCCCGGTCCACGAGATCATGACGCGGATGCCGCTGATCACCGCCCCGGTCGGGGCGACCAAGGCCGAGGCGTTGGACCTGCTGCGCCGGCACAAGGTGGAGAAGCTGCCGCTCGTCGACCAGGCCGGCAAGCTGCGCGGCCTGATCACCGTCAAGGACTTCACCAAGAGCGAGCAGTACCCGGACGCCACCAAGGACGAGGCCGGCCGGCTCCGGGTCGGCGCGGCTGTCGGGGTCGGCGAGGACGGCTACAAGCGGGCCCGGGCGCTGATCGAGGCCGGCGTGGACGTGCTCATGGTGGACAGCGCCCACGCGCACAGCCGCAACGTGCTGGAGATGGTCCGCCGGCTCAAGCGGGAGACCCAGGTCGCCGTCGTGGGCGGTAACGTGGCCACCTTCGCCGGCGCGAAGGCGTTGGTCGAGGCGGGCGCCGACGGGGTGAAGGTCGGCGTCGGGCCGGGCGCCATCTGCACCACCCGGGTGGTGGCGGGGGTCGGCGTACCGCAGATCACGGCGATCATGGAGGCGACCCGGGCCTGCCGTCCCGCCGGCGTGCCGGTGATCGCCGACGGCGGCGTCCAGTACTCCGGCGACATCGCCAAGGCGCTGGTCGCCGGTGCCGACGCGGTGATGCTCGGCAGCCTGCTGGCCGGCTGCGAGGAGAGCCCCGGCGAGCTGCTCTTCATCAACGGCAAGCAGTTCAAGTCGTACCGGGGGATGGGTTCGCTCGGTGCGATGCAGGCCCGGGGCCAGGGCCGGTCGTTCTCCCGGGACCGCTACTTCCAGGAGGACGTGCTCAGCGAGGAGAAGCTGGTCCCGGAGGGCGTCGAGGGGCAGGTGCCGTACCGGGGGCCGCTGGCCCGGGTCGCCCACCAGCTCATCGGCGGGTTGCGCGCCGCCATGGGGTACGTCGGCGCGGAGAACATCACCGAGCTGCACCGGCGTGGTCAGCTCATCCGGATCACCGCCGCCGGGCTGAAGGAGAGCCACCCGCACGACATCCAGATGACGGTCGAGGCACCCAACTACCACACCCGCTGACCTACCGGCCGGCCCCTCCGTCGAGCCGCGGCACCACTATTCGTTGAGGAGCACCCCATGCGTGACGTGGTCGAGATCGGGCTGGGCAAGACCGCGCAGCGCGGCTACCACCTGGACGACATCGCGATCGTGCCGAGCCGCCGCACCCGGGACGTGGACGACGTCTCGACGAGCTGGCAGCTGGACGCGTACCAGTTCCAGATCCCGTGCGTCGGGCACCCGTCCGACGCGACGATGAGCCCGGCGTCGGCGCGGCGGCTGGGTGAGCTGGGCGGTCTCGGTGTGCTCAACGTGGAGGGTCTCTGGACCCGGTACGAGGATCCGACGAAGGTGCTGGAGGAGCTGGCGAGCCTGGACGAGGAGGCGCACGCCACCCGCCGGCTGCAGGAGGTCTACGCCGAGCCGATCCGGCCCGAGCTGATCGCCGAGCGGGTCCGTGAGATGCGCGAGGGCGGGCAGACCGTGGCGGTGCGGGTCTCCCCGCAGCACACCCTCACGCTGGCTCCGGTGATCCTCGACGCGGGCGTCGACATCCTGGTCATCCAGGGCACCCTGGTCTCGGCCGAGCACGTCTCGACCACCGACGAGCCGCTGAACCTCAAGGAGTTCATCGCCGACCTGGATCTACCGGTGGTGGCCGGCGGCTGCACCGACTACAAGACCGCGCTGCACCTGATGCGGACCGGGGCGGCCGGCGTGATCGTCGGGCTCGGCGGTGACGAGTGGTCGACCACCGAGTCGGTGCTCGGCATCCGGGTGCCGATGGCGACCGCGATCGCCGACGCGGCGGCGGCCCGCCGGGACTACCTGGACGAGACCGGCGGCCGGTACGTGCACCTGATCGCCGACGGCGACCTGCAGACCTCCGGCGACATCGCGAAGGCGCTCGGCTGCGGCGCGGACGCGGTGATGCTCGGCGAGCCGCTGTCGCTCTGCGAGGAGGCACCGGCCTCCGGCGCGTGGTGGCACCCGGCCGCCAGCCACCCGAAACTGCCCCGCGGGGCGTTCGGGGTGGCCGGCGAGCCGCTGGGCTCGATGGAGAAGCTGCTGCACGGCCCGGCCGACGAGCCGGACGGCCAGCTCAACCTCTTCGGTGGGCTGCGCCGGGCGATGGCCAAGTGCGGCTACCGCGACCTGAAGGAGTTCCAGAAGGTCGGCCTGGTCCTCGACCGCTGACCGGCTAGCTGGTGGCGACCAGTTCGGCGAGCACCGAGTCGAGGCGGTCGGCGGTCGAGCGGTCGAACTCCGGGCGGGACAGCGCGACCGGAGTGCCACGCCGGAGCGCGGTCAGCGGGGCGGACGGTGGGTCGGCCAGCAGCGTGGCCAGCCGGGTCGCGGTCGCGCCGACCGTGGATCCGAACACCGCCGCCGTCGCGCCGACCACCGCCCGGGTGGGCTGTCGGAAGTAGCGGTGCATCCCACTGTTGACCAGGAGCGGGTTGTAGAGGACGTACCGGATGCGGCTGTCCGGGTCGCGGGCGGCGAAGCTCACCCCGATCAGGTCGTTGGCGCGGGCGCCCTGCATGGTGGCGGTGAACAGGCTGTAGCCGCGGGTGAGCTGCAGGTCGTCCCAGTGGATCCGGCCGGCCCGGATGCCGCCGGTGCCGCAGAGGTTGAGCAGGACCGGTGCGTCGGCCCGCTCCAGCGCCGGGCGGAGCCGCTCCGCGAGCAGGTAGCGGCTCAGCACGCCGATGGCGAAGGTCTGCTCGAAGCCCTCGGCGGTCACGACACGCCGCTGGTCGAAGCGGCCGGCCGCGAGCACCAGCACGTCGATCCGGTCGGGCAGCCGGGCGGCGAGCTCGGCGGTCTGCCGGACGGAGGTGAGGTCGGCGTGGGCGCTGCCGATGGCGATCACCCGGTCACCGCCGGCCCGGAGCCGATCGGCGAGGGCGCCACCGATGCCCCGCGTGCCGCCGGTTATCACGACTGTGCGCATACGCTGATCCTGCGTACCGATCGAGCCGGCCGAAAGAAGGCACATTGATGTCACCGGTGATACCGCTGCCGGTCACCCCGGCCGATCGCGCCGCCTGTGTGGCGACCGAGGTGCTGCGTCGGGTCGGTGAGAAGTGGAGCGTGCTGGTCCTGGCGCTGTTGAGTGAGCGGCCCCACGGGTTCAACGAACTCGACCGGGCCATCGGCGGGCTGAGCCGGCGGATTCTGACCCGTACGCTGCGGACCCTGGAGAGTGACGGCCTGGTGAGCCGCCGCGAGACGCCACAACGGGTCGAGTACGCCCTGACCGGTTTGGGACGTTCGCTCCTCCCGCTGATCATCGCGATCGGCGAGTGGGCCGTCGAGCACGCGTCGGAGCTCGAGGAAGCCCGCCGGAGCGCGGTACGGGGGAGGACCTGATCGCGGCGATCCGCGTACCTGTGGGCGGGCGGGGTGGTGGTGTGCCTACGCTGCCCGGGTGAGATTGTCGGGAACGAGGACGGGTCGAGCAGTCCGGCCAGCGGTGGCGGCGGGGCTGACAGTGGTGTTGGCGGTGACCGGCTGCACCGGTGGCCCCGGTACGCCGAGGGGCGGCACGTCACAGACCGGGACCACCCCCAGCTTCCAGCCCGGGGCCGAGGGCGTCGGCGACCCCTACTTCCCGGGCTACGGCAACGGCGGGTACGACGTTTCCAGCTATCACCTGCGGGTGCGCTACGACCCGGCAACCGACCGGCTCACCGGCGACGCCACCATCACCGCCACCGCCACCGAGGACCTGTCCCGCTTCAATCTGGACCTGACCGGGCTGACCGTCACGTCGGTGCGGGTGGACGGGGTCGACGCCGAGGAGGAGCACGACGACGCCGAGTTGATCATCACCCCGGCCGACGGACTGGTCCGGGGCGCCGAATTCACCGTGGATGTCGGCTACGAGGGGGTGCCGAGCCCGGTGACCAGCCCGGATCTCGGCGTGGGTGGGTTCATCGCCACCGACGACGGGGGGATCGCGCTCGGCCAGCCCGAATCGGCGAGTACCTGGTTCCCGGTCAACGACCACCCGGTGGACAAGGCGACCTACGACATCGAGATCACCGTCCCGGAAGGGCTCACCGCGCTGAGCAACGGGGTGCCCGGCGGCAACCGGACGGCCGACGGCTGGACCACCTGGCGCTGGTCGGAGCGGACACCGATGGCCAGCTACCTGACCACTGTGGTGATCGGCGACTATCGGGTGACCACCGGCACGCACGCCGGAAAGCCGCTGGTGACCGCGATCGCGGCGAGCCTGCCCGAGGGCGGCGGAGCGGAGGCCTCCATCGCCCGCACCGGGGAGATCGCCGACTTCCTGGCGACCCGCTTCGGGCCGTACCCGTTCGAGGCGTATGGCGGTGTGGTGGTCGCCGAGGAGGAGATCCGGTACGCCCTGGAGACGCAGTCCCGGCCGGTGTACGGGCCGACGTTCTTCCGGTCCGGCCCGAACGACTGGGTGGTGGCCCACGAGCTGGCGCACCAGTGGTTCGGCAACAGCGTCTCGATCCAGCGGTGGTCGGACCTCTGGCTCAACGAGGGTTTCGCCAGCTACGCCGAGTGGCTCTGGGAGGAGCACGACGGCGGCAACACCGCGCAACGCAACTTCGAGACCGAGTACGCCCGCACGGACTGGTCCAGCCCGACGCTCGACCCGGGCCGGGCCGGCCTGTTCGGCCGGGCGGTCTACAAGCGCGGTGCGCTGACGGTGCACGCGTTGCGGCTGGCCATGGGCGACGACGTGTTCTTCCGCTTCCTGCGGACCTGGACGGCGGAGAAGCGGGACGGCAACGTCACCACCGCCGACCTGATCACGGTCGCGGAGCGGGTCTCCGGCAGGCCACTGCGACCGCTCTTCGACGCCTGGCTCTCGGGCACCACGCCGCCGGCCATCCCGGGCGGCTGAGCACCGCCGGCCGGCTCCGGGCCGTCCCTTTCTCCGGGTACGCGGTCAGCGCGGCACGACGAGCTTCGGGTTGGCGGCCAGGAACTCGGTCACGTTGCCCTTGCGGACCGCCGCGATGAACTGGTCGCCGAGCTGGCCCAGCTCCTCGCCCCGGTAGCTGCCGCCGCTGCCGACCGAGTGGCCGGGCAGCGCGACCATGGTGATCGACTCGGCGGTGAGGCCGCTGAGCGCGAACGCGAAGTCGATCACCCGTTGGCCGCCGCCCTCGAAGACGAGCGTCTTGCCGATCGCCTTCACGACGGCGTTCAGCCGGTCCGGGTCGGTGGTGACGTCCTGGCTGATCAGGCGCGCCACGATGGCCTTGATGAGCTGCTGGTGGTGGCGCTGCCGGGAGTAGTCGCCGCCGGTGAGGTAGCGCTGCCGGGCGTAGTCCAGCGCCTGCCAGCCGTTCATCCGGCGCTGGCCCTTCTCGTAGACCATCTGTGGTCCGATGTAGCCGTACCCGTTGCCGTCGCGGTGTTTGCCGTTGGGTTGCCGGTGCTGGGACACCACCCGCTGGTCGACGTAGAGGTCGATGCCGCCGAGCGAGTCGACCAGGTTGTCCAGGCCGCCGAAGGTCAGCACCGCGCCGCCGTCGAACTTCTTGATGCCGGTGTAGTCGCTGACCGTGCGGGACAGCAGCTGGTAGCCCTGGGCCGCGCTGGGCGGCTGGTCACCCGGCCGGCGGCTGCCGTAGCTCATCGCGTGGGTGAGCTTGGTCCGGTCGCCGCGGAAGCGGGCCTTCGGGAAGGCCGGGATGTCGACCACCAGGTCGCGGGGGAGCGAGAAGAGGTACGCCCGGTCCAGGTTCGCCGTGATGTGCATGATCAGGACGGCGTCCGCGTGCGGTTCCCAGTCGGGTACGCCGACCCGGGTGTCCACGCCGACCAGCAGCAGGTTCAGCGGCCCGCGGATGTCGGCCCCGGGGGGCGGGGTGGGGCTCGGGGTGGGTGACGGGGTGGGGGTGCCGGTCGCCCCGGTGGAGGCGTCGGTCGGGCCGTTGCGGCCGGCGGCGCTCACCTGGTTGATCACCACGGCGCCGCCGCCGAGCAGCAGTACCGCCGCGATGCCGGCCGCCGGCAGCGCGATCCGGCGCCGCCGCCACCAGCTCCGGCGGCGGTCCGCGCCGGCCGCCCGGTCCGCGCGGTCCGCGTCGGCCGGGCCGTCCGCCCGCCCGTCCTGCCCGTTCTCGGTCACTGCGCCGACTCCCTCCAGCCGTACCTGGACGACCGGTCCGCCCCCTGGAAAGAACGCGTCGCCGGTCGTCGCGGTTGCGTGCCGGCGCCGGAAAGTCCGGGCGCCGGGGCGCCGTGGCGGGCCCGCCCAGCACCACCGCCCGTACGACTGCTCGGAAATGATCGCGCACGCTGGCCGTGGCGCAACAGCTACCGGTCGGTAATGATGGCTGGCGTGGGCTTCGACGTGGTGGTGATCGGCTCCGGCTTCGGCGGCAGCGTCGCCGCGCTGCGACTCGCCGAGAAGGGCTACTCGGTGGCCGTGCTGGAGGCCGGCCGGCGATTCGCCGATGACGAGTTTCCGCAGACCTCCTGGCGGCTCCGGCGCTTCCTCTGGGCGCCCCGGCTGGGCTGCCGCGGAATCCAGCGGATCACCCTGCTCCGGCCGGATCGCGGCCGGCCGGGTGCCGGTGGCGCCGGGGTGCTGGTGCTCTCCGGGGCCGGGGTGGGCGGTGGCTCGCTGGTCTACGCGAACACCCTCTACGAGCCGCCGCCCGTCTTCTTCGACGATCCGCAGTGGCGTGGGATCACCGACTGGCGAGCCGAGCTGGCACCCCACTACGACCAGGCCGCCCGGATGCTCGGGGTGACCGCGTACCCGGTGTCGACGGCCGCGGACCGGGCGATGCGGGCGGTGGCCGACCGGATGGGGGTGGCCGGCACCTTCCGTCCGACCCCGGTCGGCGTGCACATCGGCCGGCCCGGCGAGCGGGTGGCCGACCCGTACTTCGGCGGCGCCGGCCCCGACCGCACCGGCTGCCTGCACTGTGGCTGCTGCCTGACCGGCTGTCGGCACGGGGCCAAGAACACCCTGGTGAAGAACTACCTGTGGCTGGCCGAGCGGCTCGGGGTCCAGGTCCGGGCGCTGACCACGGTGACGGCGGTGCGCCCCGCGCCGACCGGCACCGGCTACCTGGTGGAGACGGAACGTACCGGCGCCTGGTGGCGCCGGGACCGGCAGGTCGTCCACGCCGATCAGGTGGTCTTCGCGGCCGGCGCGCTCGGCACCCAGCGGTTGCTGCACCGGATGCGGGCGACCGGCGAACTGCCGAACATCTCCGACCGGCTCGGGGCGCTGACCCGGACCAACTCGGAGGCGCTGCTGGGCGCTGCGGTGCTGCGGCCCGACGCGCGCCGACGCGGACTGGACTTCAGCCGGGGGGTGGCGATCACCAGCTCGTTCCACCCGGACGACCGCACCCACCTGGAGCCGGTGCGGTACGGGCCGGGATCGAACCTGATGGGGCTGTTGCAGTCCGCGCTCGTCGACGGCGGGTCGCGCCGGGTCCGGCGGTGGTTGGCCACCCTGGCCCGGTCGCCGCTGACCTACCTGCGGATGCTGTCGGTGCGGGGCTGGTCGCAGCGGTCCGTCATCGCGCTGGTGATGCAGTCGCACGACAACTCGCTCACCACCCACTACCGGCGGGGGCGGCTGGGCGGGTGGCGGCTGGCGACCAGCCAGGGGCACGGGGCGCCGAACCCGACCTGGATTCCGGCCGGCAACCGGGCGGTCCGGCTGCTGGCCGAGGAGATCGGCGGGATTCCCGGCGGCGCGGTGACCGAGCCGTTCGACGTGCCGATGACCGCGCACCTGCTGGGTGGCGCGACGATCGGGGCGAGCGCCGCCGACGGGGTCGTCGACGCGTACCACCGGGTGTTCGGCCATCCCGGCCTGCACGTCGTGGACGGCGCGGCGGTCTCGGCGAACCTGGGGGTGAACCCGGCGCTGACCATCACCGCCCAGGCGGAGCGGGCGATGGCGGGCTGGCCCAACCCGGGGGGAGCCGGATCCCCGGCCGGCGCTCGGCGAGCCGTACCGGCGACTGCGGCCGGTGTCCCCGATCCGGCCGGCGGTGCCGGACGGCGCGCCGGGAGCACTCCGGCCCTGACGCCATCTGCTCCTTTGTTCCCTATATCCGGACTTAAAGAACTTTCGCCCATTAGTATCCGGTCCGGAATGCCGGGCGAAAGGTGGGCGACGTGACACAGGTGAGCACCCGGACGGAGACCGACGACCGCCAGACCTTCCGCCGGGACGTGCAGGGCCTGCGCGCCCTCGCGATCACCCTGGTGCTGCTCGGTCACGCCGGATTCGCCTTCGTACCGGGCGGATTCATCGGAGTCGACGTCTTCTTCGTGATCTCCGGCTTCCTGATCACCGGACTGCTGCTCGCCGAGGTCGACCGGACCGGGCGGATCTCGCTGGTCGGGTTCCTCGCCCGCCGGGCCCGGCGACTGCTCCCCGCGGCCGGCGTGGTGCTGGCCGCCACCCTGCTGCTGACCTACCTGTTCCTGCCCCGCGGCCGCTGGTCGCAGACCGGCTGGGACGTGGTGGCCAGCGGCCTGTACGTGCAGAACTGGCGGCTCGCCGAGGGGCCGGCCGGCTACCTCGCCGCCACCGACGCACCAAGCATCCTGCAACACTTCTGGTCGCTGGGCGTGGCGGAGCAGTTCTACCTCTGCTGGCCGATCCTGCTGCTGGCGGTCGGCTGGCTCACCCGGCGCCGGGCGGGCCGGCTGCGCCCGGCGCTGCTGATCACCCTCGGCCTGGTCGCGGTCGGCTCGTTCGGCTGGTCGGTCCACCTCAGCGCCGCCGAACCCGGCCGGGCGTACTTCGTCACCACCACCCGGCTCTGGGAACTCGCCCTCGGCGGACTGCTGGCGATCGCCACCCCGTACCTGGTCAGGTTGGCGCCGTGGATCGCCACTTCGGTGGCGTGGGGCGGGCTGGCGGCGATCCTGCTGGCCGCTCTCGTGCTGAACCCGGGGCAGCCGTTTCCGAGCTACTCCGCGCTGCTGCCCACCGTCGGCACGGCCGCGCTGATCGCCGGTGGACTCACCACCAGCCAGCGCGGTCCGGGCCGGCTGCTCAGCTGGGGACCGCTGGGCGCGGTGGGGGCGGTGTCCTACTCCCTCTACCTGTGGCACTGGCCGGTGCTCGTCGCGGCGCAGGCCCGGTTCGGCCCGCTGGATCCGCCGGTGGCGCTGGGCGTACTGCTGCTCTCCGCGATCCCGGCCGTGCTCACCTACCGATACCTCGAACAACCGATCCGCACGGCCCGGACCGTCACCATCAATCCCGGGTACGCGCTGCGCCTCGGCGCGGTCTTCACCACCCTGCCGGTGCTGGCCGGTCTGCTGTTCCAGCTCACCGTCTGGCCGGCGCGGCAGGCGCCGTTGCCGGTCGCCCAGCTCCCGGCCGCCAGCGACCGCCCGAGCCCCACCGGCAGCCCGGCCGACCAGCAGACCGCCCAGGGCGCCGCGCTGCTCGCCGCCGACCCGCGCGACGACCGGCGCGGCGCCCCGACCGACAAGGTGGCGTCGATCACCCCGGACCCGATGCTGGCCCGCGACGACGTACCCGACGTCTACCAGCACAAGTGCATCACGCGGGTGCCGGACTTCGAGGTGCTGCGGTGCGTCTACGGCGACCGGGAATCCGAGGTCACGGTCGCCCTCGCCGGCGACCCGAACGCCGCCACCTGGCTCCCGGCGCTGCAGGTCCTCGCCCAGGAACGCGGGTGGCGGTTGGTCACCTACCTCAAGACCGGCTGCCCCTTCGCCCACTACCGGATCTCCCTGAACGGTGTGCCGCAGCCCAGATGCAGCGCCTGGGTCGACCAGGTCACCGAGGAACTCACCGGCGACGACCGACCGGACCTGCTGGTGACGAGCGGTCTGGCCTACGCGCCGATGCGGGACGGTCTGATCCTGACCGACGAGGAGGCCGACGCCGAAGCCGTCGCCGGGATGCGGCGTACCTGGGAGGCCATGCGCGCGGCGGGCGTGCCGACCATGGTGATCCGCGACATTCCGCGGATGCCGATGGACGTCGCCGAGTGCGTCGCCGAGCACCGCCGCCGCCTCACCCGGTGCGCCGCACCCCGGGAGGAGATCTGGGAGACCGGGGGCGGCCCCCGGCAGCAGGCGGCGGCCGAGGGCCAGCGCGGCGTACGCCTGGTCAACCTCAACGACGCCATCTGCCCGACCGAGCGCTGCGCGCCGGTGATCGGCGGGGTGCTGGTCTACCGGGACAGCAACAACCTGACCGCCACCTACGCCCGTACCCTCGCCCCGCGGCTGCGCGCGCACGTCGACGAGGTGCTCAACTGACCGCCGGCGGTGGTCGGTAGGCTTCGCCGCATGAGCACGCCGCGCCCGGTCCTGGTGGTCGACTTCGGAGCCCAGTACGCCCAGCTCATCGCCAGGCGGGTCCGGGAGGCGCGGGTCTACTCGGAGATCGTCCCGCACACCATGCCGGTCGCCGAGATGCTGGCCCGGGAGCCGGCCGCGATCATCCTGTCCGGCGGCCCGGCGAGCGTCTACGCCCCCGACGCCCCGCAGCTCGACGCCGGGCTCTTCGCGGCCGGGGTGCCGACCTTCGGCATCTGCTACGGCTTCCAGGCGATGGCCCAGGCGCTGGGCGGCACCGTGGCGCACACCGGCGGTCGGGAGTTCGGCGGCACGCTGCTGCGGTCCAGGTCGGCCGGCGTGCTGCTGCGCGAGCTGCCGGCCGAACTGCCGGTCTGGATGAGCCACGGCGACTGCGTCACCGAGGCCCCGGCCGGCTTCGCCGTCACCGCCGAGTCGGCGGGCGCCCCGGTGGCCGCCTTCGAGGACGTCGCCGGCCGCCGGGCCGGGGTGCAGTTCCACCCGGAGGTCGCGCACACCGCCCACGGGCAGCAGATCCTCACCCGGTTCCTCTACGACATCGCCGGCATCGAGCCGACCTGGACGCCGGACAACATCATCGACGAGCAGGTGGCCGCGATCCGGGCCCGGGTCGGCGACAAGGAGGTCATCTGCGGCCTCTCCGGCGGGGTCGACTCGGCGGTCGCCGCCGCGCTGGTGCACCGGGCCATCGGCGACCAGCTCACCTGCGTCTTCGTCGACCACGGCCTGCTGCGCGCCGGCGAGGCCGAGCAGGTCGAGAAGGACTATGTGGCGGCGACCGGCATCAAGCTGAAGGTGGTCGACGCCGAGGAGCGGTTCCTGGCCGCGCTGGCCGGGGTGACCGACCCGGAGTCGAAGCGGAAGATCATCGGCCGGGAGTTCATCCGGGTGTTCGAGGCGGCGGCCCGTGAGGTGGCCGCCGCCGGGGACGTCGAGTTCCTGGTCCAGGGCACCCTCTATCCCGACGTGGTGGAGTCCGGCGGCGGCACCGGCACCGCCAACATCAAGTCCCACCACAACGTCGGCGGGCTGCCGGAGGATCTCCGGTTCGCACTGGTGGAGCCGCTGCGTACCCTCTTCAAGGACGAGGTCCGCACGATCGGCGCCGCGCTCGGCCTGCCGGAGGCGATGGTCTGGCGGCACCCGTTCCCGGGGCCGGGGCTGGCGATCCGGATCATCGGGGCGGTCGACCGGCACCGGCTGGACCTGCTCCGCGCGGCGGACCTGATCGCCCGCGAGGAGTTGACCGCCGCCGGGCTGGACCGCGACGTCTGGCAGTTCCCGGTGGTGCTCCTCGCCGACGTGCGCAGCGTCGGCGTGCAGGGCGACGGCCGCACCTACGGGCATCCGGTGGTGCTGCGACCGGTCTCCAGCGAGGACGCCATGACCGCCGACTGGTCCCGGTTGCCGCACGACCTGATCGCCCGGATCTCCACCCGCATCACGAACGAGGTGCCCGAGGTCAACCGGGTGGTGCTCGACATCACCAGCAAGCCGCCGGGCACCATCGAGTGGGAGTGACCCAGGCGCCGCCAATCAGCCGGCCGGCGGCGCGGCGGGCGGCGCCGGCGGCGGGGGTGGGCCGACGTGGCCGGTGGTCGGCCAGGCCGGGGCACCGGCCGGCTCCTCCGGCATCAGAAACCACATGATCGGGTACGCCAGCAGCGCCACGCCGGCGGTCATCAGCACCGTGACGGCGAAGATCACCCGCACCAGGGTGGGGTCGACGTTGAGGTAGCGGCCCAGGCCGCTGCAGACGCCGGCCACCATCCGGTCGGTGACCGGCCGGCGCAGCTGCCGGTACGGCGGCTGGTGCGCCGAGGACTGGTACGGCGGCTGGTGCGGCGACGGCGGCTGGTGGATTGGCGGTTGGTGGGACGACGGTCCGCTCGCGGCGGTCGGGTAGGTCGGTGTCTGGTTCATGTCTCCACGGTCCGCCACGAGCCGGTCGCCGACCTCGGTGACCGCCCGGATAGCGACCCTGACCGCCCCCTGACGACGGACCCTACTGTCAGGAATCCGACTCTTTTCGCTGGTGGCTGCCGCGATCAAGGGAGAATTTGCCCCTGTGACCCCCGCTCTGGAACCCCTCCGCAGGATCGCGGCTTATGCCGTGTGTGCCGATTCCGAGGATCGGGTGCTCCTGGTCCGCGCCTCGCCCCGGTCCGGGACGCCGGGGGTCTGGTCGCTGCCCGGCGGCGCGGTCGACCACGGTGAGGACCCCAACCACACGGTGGTCCGCGAGACGGCCGCCGAGACCGGTCTCTCGGTCGCCGTGGTGGGGCTGCAGGACGTCCTCGCCGACATGCGCTCGCTGCCGCACCGCGGCATCACGATCCATACCGACCGGCTGCTCTACAAGGTCTCCATCCGGGGCGGCACCCTCTGCGACCGCATCGGCCAGCCCACCGACCTGGCCCGCTGGCACAGCCTGGCGGAGGCCCGGTCGCTGCCGTTGCGTCCATTCACGGCGCGGGCGCTCGGGCTGCCGGCCGGGCCGGTCGACCTGTCACCCGAGGAGACGCCCGAGTTCCCGTCCTTCTACGCGGTGCCCGGCCCGGACGGCCTGCACCGCGCCCAGCGGTTCGCCGCGTACGCGGTGGCCACCGACCCGGACGGCCGGGTCCTGCTGACCCGGGTCGCCGACGGCTATCCGGGCGCCGGCTGCTGGCATCTGCCCGGCGGCGGCACCGACTACGGCGAGCAGCCCGGCGCGGCGCTGATCCGGGAACTGGTCGAGGAGACGGGCCAGCGCGGGCGTCTCGTCGAACTGCTCGGGGTGGCGAGCCACCGGGACGCCGCCTCGCTCGGGCCGGAGGGCTACCCGATCGACTGGCACGGGGTCCGCGCGTTCTACCGGGTGGTGGTCGATGCGCCGGCCCCGCCGACCGTGGCCGACGTCGGCGGCTCCACCTGCGAGGCCCGCTGGTTCGGCCCGGACGAGCTGGGCGCGCTGCCGGCCGACCGGCTCACCGAGGTCACCGCGGAGGCGGTGCAGGCGGCCCGACTCACCTGACCTCGCCGCCCCGGTTAGGGTCGCGGTCGGGCCCGGCGTCGCCGGGCGCCCGACGGGGACGTGGGCTGCCGCCCGCGGCATTCTCGACCGCCGGGGGGATCGGCGGACGTGGTTGCGGCGCGCGGCATTTCCGACCGCCGGGCCGGTAGGCGGGGACGGGGGCGCGGCATGCGGCGTAGGCGGCGGATCGGCGGGTACGGGTTGTGCCGCGACGGCGACGCCGTGCTGCTGGTCCGGGCCTCGCCGGGCACCCGGGTCGCCGGGGTCTGGCAGCTGCCCGGCGGTGGCGTGGACCAGGGCGAGTCGCCGGCGGCGACGGTGGTCCGCGAGTTCGCCGAGGAGACCGGGCTGACCGTTCGGGTGACCGGGGTCCACGCGGTCGTCGCGGACGTGATCGCGTCGCCGGTCCTGGACGTCGCCCTGCACACCGACCGGGTCGTCTACGACGTCACCGTGGTCGGCGGCGGGCTGCGCGCCGAACCGACCGGGTCCACCGACCGGGCCGAGTGGGTGCCCCGGGCGGCGCTGGCCGAGCGCCGGTTGATGCCGTTCACGGCGGAACTGCTGGGCCTGCCGGTGACCCCCCTCGCCCTGGATGAGTCCACCGGTTCCGGTCGCCCGGTCGACCATCCGCCCAGACCGGGAACGGGGCAGCGGTTCGCCGCATACGGCCTGGTGACCGACCCGGCCGGCCGGGTGCTGCTGACCGAGATCGCGGCGGGCTACCCGGGCGCCGGGCGGTGGCATCTGCCCGGCGGCGGCACCGAGCACGGCGAGCAGCCGGCGACCGGGCTGAGACGTGAGCTGGTCGAGGAGACCGGGCAACGCGGCCGGGTGCGGGAGCTGCTCACGGTGTCGAACTGGCACGACCCGGCCGCGCTCGGCCCGGAGGGCGTGCCGATCGACTGGCACGTGGTCCGGGTGCTCTACCGGGTCCTGGTCGAGGCGCCCACCGAACCGGTCGTGGCGGAGACCGGCGGGTCCACGGCGCGGGCCGGCTGGTTCGATCCCGTGGCAGCGGCCGGGCTGCCGCTTACCGAGGTGGCCGCTGACCTGCTGCGCCGGCTGGAGTCGGATACTGCGCCGCCCAAATGACCGTTGTGGATGATTCCGGTAGACTGCGGGCGTGGAGCCGTGGAGAGCTCGACCGGGACGTATCCACCAACTTGGTGCTCGCGTCCCTGAATGTCCCTTGTGCCCTTTTCGTGCTACTGGTGACTATCGCCAACGCGTCGCTGTCTGTGCGATGGTGTAGACCCCGCATTGATCGGGTGCAGACCCGCAGAAACGGTTGCCGGCAACAACCGAGACCCCGGCACGAAGCCGCCGGGCGGCCGCCAAGGTGGCGGACCAGTCGATCCGGTTATGGAGGAGACGTGCCGAGAGCCCCATGGCGTCGGCGTCGCAGTACGGACAGCCCCCGCCCCGGCGGACGCCGGTGGACCGGAGGGCTACGCCGAGGTGGCGCGTTCGCCAGGCAGGTGCTGCTGGTCCGGGTCGGTCGTCGGGGCAACGAGCCCGGCGGTTCGGCCGCCGTTGTGCTCCCTGACCACCGCTACCCGGTCGATACCCCCCGACAGCCCCGGATACCCGGCTGGCGCCGTTCGGCCGGTCGACGACAGGCCGCCGAGCGGTACGCCGTCGGGCGGGTGACCGACGCCGAGATCCAGGCACTGGTGCCGGTCAGCCCCGCGATCGGCCCCGCCGGCGCGGTCGACGCCGACGAGACCGGGCTGGCCATCCCGCTGCTGCCCGGCGAGCGCACCCTGGTCCGCCAGGCCAAGTTCGTCGTGGTGAACGCCTGCACGGTCGCCAGCCTGACGCTCGGCCTCTTCGCGATCTTCCTGGCCATGCAGGGTGACGTCCGGCTCGCCGCCGGCGCCCTGATCGCCTGCGTGCTCTTCGACGGGCTGGACGGTGCGCTCGCCCGCCGGATGGGCGTGGCCAGCCCGTTCGGGGCGCAGATGGACTCGCTGGCCGACATGTGCTCGTTCGGGCTGGCCGCCCCGGTGGTGGTCTACGCCTCGCTCGCCGGCTCGGTCTCCACCCCGGCCGCCGCGGTGGCCTGCGCGCTCGTGGCGGCCTGCGCCGCGATCCGGCTGGCCCGGTTCAACGTCTCGCCGAAGGACGGCCGGTTCTTCTGCGGCGTGCCGACCACGATGGCCGCCGCCGTGCTCGCCCTCGCCGTACTCATCGGTCTGCCGGTCTCCGGGACCGTCCAGGTCGCCGGCGTCGGCCTGCTGGCGTTCGCGATGGTCTCCAGCTTCCCGTACGCGAAGCTGGCCCGGCTGATCAAGCTGCCACCCTGGGTCTGGGCGGCGCCGGTGATCGGCGCGCTGCTCGACATCCGGCTCACCTTCGCCCTGCTGGTGATCGGCTACCTGGCCAGCGGGCCGCTGCTCTGGCTCCGCGAGCGGCGTACCGCCTGAGCTGACCTCCTCGTACCGCCCGAACCGATCTGCGGCGACCGCCGGCCGAGCCGGCGGTCGCCGCCGTCGGATCAGCGCCAGCGGGCGATCACCGAGCTGCCGCCGAGCACCCGGTCACCGGGGCCGACCAGCGGCTGCACGGCATCCGCCGGCAGGTAGACGTCGGTACGCGACCCGAACCGGATCAGCCCCAGCCGCTCGCCCCGGGCCAGCAGCGCGCCCACCGGCGCCCGCTGCACGATGCGCCGGGCGATCAGCCCGGTGCGCTGGGCCACCACCACCGTCCCGCGCTCGGTGTCCAGCACGGTGTACGCGGCCACGTTGTGCTCGGCGTCGGGGGTCATCGCGTTCGCGAAACCGCCGTCGGCGACGAAGTAGTCCACCACCTTGCCGGCGACCGGTACCCGGTTGACGTGCACGTCGAGCACGGAGAGGAAGACCGCTATCCGGAGGAACTCGCCGTCACCGAAGCGTTCGTCGCGAAGCCGCTCGACCGAGAGCACCTTGCCGTCGGCGGCGGCCACCACGGCCGCCGGGTCGGTGGGGACGTCCCGCTCCGGGTCCCGGAAGAAGGCCGCCACCGGCGCGGCGGCGAGCGCCGGGAGCAGCCAGAGCCGGGACTTCGGCCGGGCCAGCCGGGTCAGTGCCGCCAGGCCGACGGCGATGCCGGCCGCGGCCAGGCCGTTCGAGTCGATGTGCATGCCCCGGGTGAGCGGCACGCTCGACGTCCGGTAGGCCGGGGTCAGCCGCGCCGCCCCCGCCACCTCGGCGGCGGTGAACCGGAGTCGGTGCACCCGGACCGGCGGCCGGTTGCGCAGCACCAGGTCGGTGCCGACGCCGAAGAGCGCGGACTGCCGGTCCAGTTCGGCGGCCGCGCCCGCGGTACGACCCGGTGGCGCCGGCACCGCGACGGTCAGCAGCCCCCCGTCGGCCAGGTTCTTCGCCAGCGCGTCAAGGGTGGCCCGGGCCTCCTCGGCGGTGCCGGTCAGCGGCTCGGCGACCACCACCAGGTCCGCCGGGTCGGCCTCGGCGGGGGAGTCGACGACCCGGACCCGGTCGGCCACCCACCGGCCCTGCGCCGCCACGTGCTCCCGCAACGCACCGGCGGGCGTACCGGCCGCCGGCACCACGGTGAGGGTGTCGCCGGGCAGCAGGGTGTCGACGGTCGCCGCCAGCAGGGCCGACTCCGGCTCCGCACCGACCAGCAGGGCGGTCTTCGAGGACTGGTGCCGGGCCAGTTCGGCGGTGACGGCCCGGGCGGCTCGCTCGCCGAGGCGGACCGGTCCGGGAGAACCGGGAGTACGCACGGCGGGGGACTGGGTCATGACGGAAGAGCTCCTCGCGGGGTGGTGGGGTCCTGCCGGCCGGCGCGGGGCAGACGTGCGTGGAAGCCGAATCCGCCCCCGCCCGGCACGAACCGGCCGGCGGAGGCGGAAACCTCCACCGGCCAGTCTAGGCGGCCTCCCACCCGGCCCGCACAGATCAGGCTCAGCGCCGGCCGGACTCGCCGTCGGGACCCGGCCCGGCCGGTTCGCCCGCCGGGCCGGCGCCGCTGACCGGCCCGGCCGGGTCGTAACCCGGTCCCGGGTCGTTGTCCGGCCCGGAGCCGTATCCCGATCCTGGGTCGTTGTCCGGCTTCGGGTCGTAGCCCGGCCCGGAGCCGTACCCCGATCCTGGGTCGTAGCCCGGCTTCGGGTCGTGGACCAGGGTCGGGTCGTACCCCGGGTCCGGGTCGTAGACCAGGGTCGGGTCGGACGCCGAGGTTGGCCCCGGTGCCGGGGCCGGGTCGGGTGCCGTCGGTGGCGTGGCGCGGCCGGAGCGCAGGGCACCCAGCAGGCCGAGCGCCCCGATCAGGATCAGCGCCCCGGCCAGGAACCAGCCGACCGCCGGCAGCGACAGGTGCAGGATCTGGGCGAGCAGCCACCAGGCCACGATGGCCAGGAAGATCAGTCCGAAGGTGAGAGACACCCCGTCGGTGCGATGTGCCTTCATCGGCTGACCTCCGCGTTTCCGGCGTTGACATAGATGTTCAGCCGCAGCTTGCCGCCGCCGGCCCCGTCCGATCCGAGGTCGACGAACTCGCGGCCCGGCTCGTCGAATCCGCTCCAGCGGGTGCCGAACACCTCGGCGTCGCCGGCCCGGATCTCCACCTCGACCGTGGCGTCCACCTCGGGCGGCAGCACCACCTCCAGCTTGCCGAAGTCGATCTCGACCGTGACCTGGCTGTCCGTGTCGGTGAAGTCCACCTGGCGCAGGTCCAGAATCGCGTCGCTGAACTGGGTCTCGTACCGGTCGGCCATCGCCTCGTGGCCGACCGGGGTCCAGTTGATCGTGCCGCCGTCCTGCCGGACCTTGTCGTACGACTCGGCGACGGTGGAGATGCCCAGCGCCGCAGCGCCGGCCAGACCGAGCGCGATGAGCCAGCGGGCCCGCCCGAACCAGGCGCCGACCAGCAGCCCGAGAGCGATGGTGAGCAACGCGCCGGCGAAGTACGCCGAGGGCGCGACCGGGACCGCGTTGACCAGGTCCAGCACCGCCACCAGCCCGATCGCCACGAAGATCATCGAGAAGGTCGCGCCACCGAGCCGGGACCGCTCGCGCGGCGGCTTGGGCCGCTTCGGCGGCTTACCCCCGGCCGACGGCGG
The DNA here is from genome assembly GCF_029626155.1 of Solwaraspora sp. WMMD1047. Classification (NCBI taxonomy): domain Bacteria; kingdom Bacillati; phylum Actinomycetota; class Actinomycetes; order Micromonosporales; family Micromonosporaceae; genus Solwaraspora; species Solwaraspora sp. WMMD1047. The sequence goes on from NZ_JARUBL010000001.1 coordinate 934,825, forward strand.
GACCGGTCCCGGCGGGAACCCCCCGGGCGGGAATCCGCCGCCGGCCCCACCGCCACCTGGCGGATACGGGCCGGCGTACGGGCCGCGGGGGGCGAACGGCGGCCGGTACCCGCCCGGCGGCGGGGCGGTGGGCAGGCCGGGTGACCAGGCCGGGCCGGTGGCGGTTCCGGCAGCGGCGGCCGCGGGTGCGGATGCCGGCCAGCCCCACCCCGCACCGACCGGCGCGGGGGCGCTCGCCGGGGGCGGCGCGGCGCTGGCCGGCGGAGCGGCGAGGTGGGGCGGGACGGCTTCGAACTGCCGGGTCGGCTGGTCGAGCGGGCGGCCGGCGGCGGTCTCGGCGCCGGGCGGCACCGACCCGTAGCGCTGCTCGGCGGGCTGGAACTCGGGCCCGTCCGGCCAGGACCCGCCAGCCGGGGGCGGGGCGCCGGGCAGGGGGCCGGGCGGCCCGGCGGGCGACCGGTTGGCGTCTCGGTTGAGCAGCAGCGCGCCGCCGATCAGGATGGCCACGCCGAGCAGCACGGCCCGGAACGCGTCGGTCACGATGTAGCCGAACATCACGGCCACCAGCACCCCGAGCACGAGCACCGTCACCGGCGACATGCTCGACTTGCCGCGGCCGAGCATGGACTCCACCGGCGAGGCGGTGTCCCCCTCGGCCGGGATGATCAGCCAGGCCGCCACGTAGACCAGAATGCCGATGCCGCCGAAGAAACCGAGCACGGCCAGCAGCACCCGCCAGAGGATCGGGTCGGTGTTGGTGGCCCGGGCCACCGCCGCGCAGACCCCGGCCAGGTACCGGCCCTGACGCGGCCGGACCAGACCGTACCGGGAGGTGAAGGCGGCGCCCGGCGGCGGGACGTGCCCCTGGCCCGCGTACCCCCAGGGGGGTTGCTGGCCGGGCGGGAAGCCGGCGCCGGCGCCGCCGGCCCAGCCCGGGTCCGACCCCGGCCAACCGCCCGGCGGCGGCCCGCCCGGCGCCGGCCCGGCGGTCGGCGCTTCGGCGGTCGGCGGCTCGGTCGCTGCGGGATCGCCGGGCGGCTCGGCCGCCGCGGGCATCGGCTCGGTCGGCGCCTCGCTCGCCGAGGGCTGGTCGGCTACCCGGTCGACGCCGTCCCCGGTGCGGGTCTCGTCGCCCTGCCCGGGCCGGCCCGCCGGCGGTTGCGGATCGCCCTCCGCCGGGGTCTCCCGGCGGTGCTGGGCAGCTTCTTCGGTCATGTTTCGATCGTCGTCCCCGGCCGGCCGACCTGCCTCAGGAGTCGACCCTGAGGCCACCCTGAGATCTTCCGGGCCAATGTCCGGGGCGTCCCGGTGGTCGGCGCCCGGACCGCCGTGTGACGATCAGAGCGTCGGTAACGCACGCCCCGTGACGGGCCGACCCCAGCTCGCCGGAGGATGGCCCGGCAGTCACCCGAGGAGCGCAGATCAGCATCGCCAGCGGACCCCCGCGCCTGTACCGCTCCCGCGACCATCGGATGGTCGCCGGAGTGGCCGCCGGCATCGCCCACCACCTGGGGATCCCGGTGGTCCGGGTGCGGGTCTCGTTCGTGCTGCTGCTCGGGCTCAGCGGTCTCGGGCTGCTGCTCTACGCGGCGTTCTGGGCGGTGGTGCCGCCCCGGACCAGCAGCACCGAGCCGCCGCAGCGGGACATCTTCCAGCTCCTGCCGTTCGTCGCGATCGGGCTCGGGGTGATGCTGCTCCAGGTCCTGCTCTTCGGCTCCACCGGCGTGGCCGGCACCGCCGGCTGGCTGGTCGCCATCATCGCCGTCGGGGCCGGGGTGATCTGGCACCAGTCGGCCCCGGAGCGCCGCTGGGAGTGGAGCCGCTCGATGCCGGTGCCGTGGCTCGGCGCGGTCGTCGAGGAGAGCGACCGGCGGGCCTTCGTACTGCGCTTCATCGGCGGCGGCGTGCTGGTGGCGGTCGGCATCATCGGCGTGGTGGCGGTCTACTCGCCGCAGGACAACCTGGACGCGGTGATCAACGGGGTGATCTTCGCGTTGGTCGCGCTGGCCGGGGTCTCGGTGGTGGCGGCGCCGGTGCTGTGGCGGACGTTCAGCCAGCTGCGGGCCGAGCGGGAGGGCCGCATCCGGGAGCAGGAGCGGGCCGAACTGGCCGCCATGGTGCACGACCAGGTGCTGCACACCCTCGCCCTGATCCAGCGCAACGCCACCGACACCAAGACGGTGCAGCGACTGGCCCGGGGGCAGGAGCGGTCGCTGCGCAACTGGCTCTACAAGCCGACCGCCTCGCCGACCGAACGGTTGGCCGCCGCGCTGGAGCAGGCCGCCGCGGAGGTCGAGGACACCTACGCGATCACCGTCGAGACGGTGCTGGTCGGCGACCGGGAGACCGACGAGAGGATCGGCGCGCTGGTCGCGGCGGCCCGGGAGGCGCTCGTCAACGCGGCCCGGCACGCCAAGGTGCAGACCGTCTCGCTCTACGCCGAGGTGGAGCCGGAACAGGTGAGCGTTTTCGTCCGCGACCGTGGCGCGGGCTTCGACCCGTCTACCGTTGAGGACCACCGGCACGGAGTGCGGGGGTCGATCATCGGGCGGATGCGCCGGCACGGGGGCCGGGCGGAGATCCGCAGCGAACCCGGCGGCGGTACCGAGGTGCGGTTGATGATGCCGACCGCACGGGACGGCGCGACGGCAGGGAAGGACAGGTAGGGATCATGACCGACCACTCGTTCGAGCAGGCCGAGCAGGCGCAGCCGCCCCGTCGGCTGCGGGTGTTCCTCGTCGACGACCACGCGATGTTCCGGGCCGGGGTACGGGCCGAGCTGGGCGCGCATGTGGACGTGATCGGGGAGGCGAGCACCGTCGCCGAGGCGGTCAACCGGATCGCCGCTGTCGCCCCGGACGTGGTGCTGCTGGACGTGCACATGCCCGACGGCGGCGGGCGGGCGGTGCTCGACGCGATGCGCCGCAGCCACCCGCAGGTGCGGTTCCTGGCGCTCAGCGTCTCGGACGCGGCCGAGGACGTGATCGGCCTGATCCGGGCCGGTGCCCGCGGCTACGTCACCAAGACGATCTCCCCGGACGAGCTGGCCGCCGCGATCCGGCGGGTGGCCGACGGCGACGCGGTGTTCAGCCCCCGGCTGGCCGGCTTCGTGCTGGACGCCTTCGCCGCCCGGCCGGACGCGCCGGTCGCCGATCCGGAGCTGGACCAGCTCACCAACCGGGAGCGCGAGGTGCTGCGGCTGCTCGCCCGGGGGTACGCCTACAAGGAGATCGCCAAGGAGCTGTTCATCTCGATCAAGACGGTCGAGACGCACGTCTCCAACGTGCTGCGCAAGCTGCAGATGTCCAACCGCTACGAGCTGTCCCGCTGGGCGGCCGACCGCCGGTTGGTGTGACGGCTCTAGCACCCGACCCGGTGCCCTGCCTCCACCGCCCGGCCCGCTGTGTCGCGCCGCCGGGACGGAACCGCCATCGTCCGGACGGACATGCACGGTCAGTAAACGCTTGACACGCGTAACGGGGGTTGTCGCGGCGGGGAACGTCACACACGGCTCCCTTCCCGCCGTTGGGAAACCGCCGACGCCCGAGCTAAATTCGCTGGTCAGGGCCGGTTCGAGGCCGGCCCGGAAGTGATCTTGACCAGTATCGACGGGGCGGCAGGCAACTAACGGCTTGATAACGGCACCTTCACGCAATGGGCAGGTTGGTGTCACAGTGTCAGTCACCTCACAACCCCCTCGTGAGCGCCCTGAGGAGGCACTCCCATGCGCGGGAAAACTTTTAAGGTGGCGGTCGCAGCGACCGCCATCGCCATGTTTGCCACTGCTTGTAGTGGCGACGACGACTCTTCGGCGCCGGAGGACGCCTCCGGCGGTGAACTCCGCGTCTACGCGTCGGAACCGGCGTTCCTGACGCCGTCCGGCGGTGACGACGAGCCGTCGATCTATGTGATCCGTCAGCTCTACCGCGGCCTGGTGAAGTACAACGCCGAGTCCGGCGAGGCCGAGAACGACCTGGCCGAGTCGATCGAGTCGACCGACCAGAAGCTCTGGACCATCAAGGTCAAGGAGGGCTACACCTTCGACAACGGCGAGCCGGTGAACGCCGACGCCTTCATCCGGAGCTGGAACTACACCGCGTACGGCCCGAACGCTCAGGGCAACGCGTACTTCATGAAGCGGTTCGCCGGTATCGACGAGGTCACCTCGGAGGACCCGGACGGCGACGGGCCGGAGGAGGCCCCGGAGCCGGCGGCGAAGGAGCTCTCCGGCCTGAAGAAGGTCGACGACTACACCTTCACCGTCGAGCTGACCGAGCCGTTCTCCGGCTTCCCGGCGACCATCGGCTACTCGGGCTTCTTCCCGATGGCCGAGGCGTGCCTGGCCAACTTCGAGGCCTGCAACGAGACGCCGATCGGCAACGGCCCCTACAAGATCGAGGGCAGCTGGCAGCACAACGTCGGCATCACCCTGGTCCGCAGCGACACCTGGGCCGGCGACCCCGGCAAGCCGGACAAGATCAACTACCGGATCTTCGCCGACGTGGACGCCGGCTACGCCGCCTTCCAGGCCGGTGAGCTGGACGTCATGTACACCCTGCCGCCGGCCCGCTACAAGGAGGCCGTGCAGCAGTACGGCGACCGCCTCTACGAGGCGCCGGGCGACAGCTTCACCTACGTCGGCATGCCGCTCTACGTGGACGCCTTCAAGGACAAGCGGATCCGCCAGGCGTTCTCGATGGCGATCGACCGGCAGGCGATCATCGACGCCGTCTTCGACGGCCGGTACACCCCGGCGACCGGCGTGGTCGGCCCGACCTTCGACGGTGCCCGCGACAACGCCTGCCAGTACTGCAAGCTGGACGTGGAGCGGGCCAAGGCGCTGCTGGCCGAGGCCGGTGGCTGGCAGGGCGGCACGCTGACCCTGTGGGCGAACGCCGGTGCCGGTCACGACGCCTGGCTGCAGGCCGTCGGCGACCAGCTCAAGGCCAACCTGGGTATCGAGTACGAACTGAAGGTCAACCTGCAGTTCCCGGAGTACCTGGAGACCGCCGACAACCGTGAGTTCACCGGTGGCTTCCGCCTCGGTTGGGGTCCGGACTACCCGGTGATGGAGACCTACCTCGCGCCGCTGTACGGCACGGGCGGTTCCAGCAACAACACCACCTACACCAACCCGCAGTTCGACGCGCTGATGTCGCAGGGCAACGGGGCCGAGTCGATCGAGGCCGCGATTCCCTTCTACCAGCAGGCCGAGGACCTGGTCGTGGAGGACCTGCCGGTCATCCCGATGTGGTTCAACAAGATCGGTGCGGTGTACAGCGAGAACGTGGACACCTTCGTGTGGAACGCGATCTCGGACGCGGACTACGGTGCGACGTCGCTGAAGCAGTGACCAGCTTGAGCTAGCTCACCTAGCCGTAACGTCGACGTGGCGGCAGCGGGTTTCCCACAAGGAGCCTGTTGCCGCCACGTCAGCGCCGAGAGGAGTCCCCGCGATGGGGCGCTACATCATCCGACGGTTGCTCCAGTTCATCCCGACCGCGCTGGGCACCATGTTCCTGCTGCACTACCTCACCTCCCTGGCGATCCAGTTCTCCGGCAACCCGGTCCGGGCCCTCTTCGGCGACCGGACCCCGCCCCAGGCGCTGGTCGACGCGATCACCAGGGAACTCGGCTACGACAACCCCTGCCTGGACCAGCGGGGAAACCCCTGCTTCGGCCTCTTCCTGGAACGCCTGCAGGCGGTCTTCCTGCACTTCGACTTCGGGATCAATCTCCGGCAGCGGCCGGTCACCGACCTGGTCGCCGACGCGATCCCGTTCACCATCAAGCTCGTCCTGATCGCGATCATCTTCGAGGCCGTTGTCGGCATCGCCGCCGGTGTCCTGGCCGGCCTGCGCGGTGGCAGCTTCTCGGACTACCTGGTCAAGATCTCCACGGTCTTCATCATCTCGGTGCCGATCTTCGTGCTCGGCATCGTGATCCGGGAGTACGTCGGGGTGAAGTTCGGCAACGTTCTTCGTGACCAGGACTGGATACCCGAACTGATCTCCAGTGGCGTGTTCAGTGCCGGGTTCAAGGTCGACTATCCATTCGCCAGCCTGATCATTCCCGGCATGGTGCTCGGTGCGACCTCACTGGCGACCACCGCCCGGCTGACCCGGACCAGCATCATGGAGAACGTCCGCTCCGACTACGTCCGGACGGCCAAGGCCAAGGGCCTGGCGCCGAAGCGCGTGATCGGCATCCACACCCTGCGGAATTCGCTGATCCCGGTCATCACCTACCTCGGTGTCGACATCGGCACCCTGATGGGCGGCGCGGTGGTCACCGAGACGATCTTCAACGTGCCGGGCATCGGGCGGCTGGTCACCCAGGCCGCGCGGACCGGTGAGGCACCGGTGGTGATCGGCGTGGTCACCATGCTCGCCCTGGTCTTCCTGGTGACAAACCTGCTGGTGGACCTGCTCTACGCCGTACTCGACCCGAGGATCCGCTATGAGTGAACCGAGCATCGCCGGCACCGGGGTAGGCGGCCAGCCGGTGCCGCAGGGCCCGGAGGAACCGGCGCCCACCACCGCCCAGGAGCGCAACGCCAGCCTCTGGGCCGACGCCTGGCGGCAGCTCGTCCGGGACCCGGTCTTCGTGATCGCCTCGCTCTACATCCTGGTGGTCGGGTCGATGGCGGTCGTGCCGTGGCTCTGGACCCGTAAGGATCCGGCCGACTGCAACGTCTCCGACTCCCGGATCCCGCCGAACGCCGAGCACCCGTTCGGCACCAACATCCTCGGCTGCGACTACTACGCCTTCAACGTCTACGGAGCCCGCCCCTCGCTGCAGATCGCGATCTTCGCGACCATCGGCATCATCCTGATCGGCGGCATCGCCGGCCTGCTCGCCGGCTACTACGGCGGCTGGGTCGACGCGATCATCTCGCGGGTGATGGACATCTTCTTCTCGCTGCCGTTCCTGCTCGGTGCCATCGTCTTCCTGACGGTGATCAAGCGGCAGAACGTCTGGACGTTGGGGATCGTGCTGATCACGCTCGCCTGGCCGACCATCGCCAGAATCATGCGGAGCAGCGTGATCTCCTCGAAGAACCTCGACTACGTACACGCGGCGAAGGCGGTCGGGGCCACCAACGCGCGACTGATGTTCCGGCACATCCTGCCGAACGCGCTCGCGCCGATGCTGGTCTACGCCACCATCACCCTGGGCAGCTTCGTGGCGGCCGAGGCGACGCTCACCTTCCTCGGCGTCGGTCTGCAGCCGCCGGCCCAGTCCTGGGGTATCGCGATCGCCGCCCACCAGGTCTACTTCCTGGAGGACCCCTGGCTGCTGCTCTTCCCCTGCGGCCTGCTGGTCGGCACCGTGCTCTCCTTCATCCTGATCGGCGACGCGCTGCGCGACGCCCTCGACCCGAAGCTGCGGTGATGCGCCATGAACACCACTGAGGTGACCGCCAGCATCGACGCACTGCCGGGACTCGACCACAGCGCGCCGCTGCTGGACGTCAAGGACCTGCAGGTCGAGTTCCGGACCCGCAACGGGATCGCCCGCGCCGTCAACGGGGTCAGCTTCAGCCTGGAGGCGGGGGAGACGCTGGCGATCCTGGGTGAGTCCGGGTGTGGCAAGAGCGTGACCGCCCAGGCGATCATGGGGATCATCGACTCCCCGCCGGGTTTCATCACCGGGGGGGAGATCCGATACCGGGGCGTCGACCTGCTCACGCTCCCCGAGGCGCAGCGCCGCAAGGTGCGGGCCAACCGGATTGCGATGATTTTCCAGGACGCCCTCTCGGCGCTGAACCCGGTCTTCACGGTCGGCTTCCAGCTCTCCGAACTGTTCCGCAAGCACCGGGGAATGTCCCGGTCCGACAGCAAGGCGCGCGCCGTCGAGCTGCTCGACCTGGTCAAGATCCCGGCCGCCCGGCAGCGGGTGAACGACTTCCCGCACCAGTTCTCGGGCGGCATGCGGCAGCGGGTCATGATCGCCATGGCGCTCGCCCTCGACCCCGAGGTGCTGGTCGCCGACGAGCCGACCACGGCGCTCGACGTGACGGTCCAGGCCCAGATCATGAGCCTCCTCGCCGAACTGCAGCGGGAACGGAACATGGGGCTGATCCTGATCACCCACGACATGGGGGTGGTCGCGGACGTCGCCGACCGGATCTCGGTGATGTACGCCGGCCGGGTGGTCGAGGAGGCGCCGGTCGGCGACATCTACGCCAGCCCGGCCCACCCGTACACCAAGGCCCTGTTGCAGTCGATCCCCCGGATCGACCTCAAGGGGCAGCAGCTCAACGTGATCAAGGGGCTGCCGCCGGTGCTGACCAGAATTCCGCCGGGCTGCTCGTTCAACCCGCGCTGCGGGTATGCCCAGGATGTCTGCCGGGCGGACCCGGAGCCGCCGCGCTACCCGGTGGCCCCCGGCCGCGCCTCGGCCTGCCACTTCTGGAAGGAGGTCAAGGGCGATGAGTGACTACGTCCTGGAGACCCGGGATCTGGTCAAGCACTTCCCGCTGACCCGGGGAATCCTCTTCAAGAAGCAGATCGGCGCGGTCCGCGCGGTGGACGGCATCAGCATCCAGCTCGGCCGGGGTGAGACCCTCGGGGTGGTCGGCGAGTCCGGCTGCGGCAAGTCCACGCTGGCCAAGTTGCTGGTCGGGCTCGAGAAGCCGACCAGCGGCTCGATCGTGGTGCGCGGCAAGGACATCTCCAGGTCCAGCGGGTCCGAGATGCGCAAGTCCCGGCGCAACATCCAGCTCGTCATGCAGGACCCGTATACGTCGCTGAACCCGCGGATGACGGTCGGCGACATCGTCGGTGAGCCGTTCGACGTCCACCCGGAGGTGGCGCCGCGCGGCGAGCGGCGCGGCCGGGTGCAGGAGCTGATCGAGCTGGTCGGGCTCAACCCCGACCACATCAACCGCTACCCGCACCAGTTCTCCGGCGGGCAGCGCCAGCGGATCGGGATCGCCCGGGCGCTGGCGCTCAAGCCGGAGATCATCCTCTGCGACGAGCCGGTCTCCGCGCTCGACGTGTCGATCCAGGCCCAGGTGGTGAACCTGCTGGAGCAGCTCCAGAAGGAGATGGGGCTGTCGTACATCTTCATCGCGCACGACCTGTCGGTGGTCCGGCACATCGCGGACCGGGTGGCGGTCATGTACCTGGGCAAGGTCGTCGAGATCGGCACCGAGGACGAGATCTACGAGCGGCCCACCCACCCGTACACCCAGGCGCTGCTCTCCGCCGTGCCGGTCCCCGACCCGAAGCTGCGCGGGTTGCGGGACCAGATCGTCCTGGAGGGGGACGTGCCGTCGCCGGCCGACCCGCCGTCCGGCTGCCGGTTCCGCACCCGGTGCTGGAAGGCCCAGGACATCTGCGCCGAGCAGGAACCGCCGCTGGTGGTACGGGACAACTCCGGCCACCCGAGCGCCTGCCACTTCGCCGAGGTACGCGACGTGGTGCACGCGCGGGAGTAGACCGGGTAGACGCCGGTGGCCGGGCCGCACCCGGCCGGCGCCACCGGTGAAAGTAACGCCTCCTCAGTGTTCCGGGGCGTCGTCCGTCATCCACGCGGACGGCGCCCCGGACCGCGTGCCGGGGCTTCCGCCCCGCCCGGACACCGAGGGCTCGGACGCGGGCGGTCGGCGGCTCAGAGCGGTCCGCGACCGGCCCGCAGCAGCAGCAGGGCGAGCTGGGTGCCGTCCACGCCGAGCGCGGTCCGGAACCGCTCCAGGATCTCCCGCTCCCGGGAGAGCACCAGCCGGGTGCCGCCCGAGGCGATCCGGGTCGCTCCGACCTGCTGGGACAGGGCGGCCCGCTCCTGCCAGAGGGCGATCAACGCGCCGTCGATCTCGTCGATCCGTTCCCGCATGGCGATGATGCGCTCGGCGGCCTCCGGGGCCTGGGCGCCGGTCGCGTCACGGTCGGTCGACTCCGCCTGCTGCTCGGCGAGTTCTGTGCTCATCGGTTGCTCCCTGGGGCTCGGGTCCCCGGTGCCCGGATCCCGAAGCGAAAAGCCCCGGGCTCCAGGAGCCCGGGGCTTTTCGTAGGTCATCTGATCAGGCGCGACCTACGGCTGCCGGACTCCCGGTGCCGTAGTAAAAAAAGACCCGCGCCTCGTCGATCACGGCTTGAGTATGCCCACCCGAGTCGGCCCGCGCAAGCGTTCCGCCGGAGAAGGACCCCGCGTCCGGCCGGCAGGACCCGGCACGCTGTCCCGCCGGCGGGTTGGTGTCCGACCCGGGGCATAGACTCGGAAGGCGATGCATGCCCTCTTCGAAGTCCCGCCGGTGAATCCCCCGCGCGCCCAGTCCACGCCGCGTTCGCGGCCCCCCGCCGCCGGGGATCCGCAGGCGTTGCTGACCGGGCTGAACGGTCCGCAGCGGGCGGCGGTGACGCACTCCGGCGCACCGCTGCTGATCGTGGCGGGCGCCGGCTCCGGCAAGACCCGGGTGCTCACCCACCGGATCGCCTACCTGTTGGCGGCGCGGAGTGGCGCGGGGCCCGGCGACGCGGCGGCCGGCGGCACCGACGGCGGTCCGGCGGAGCCGGTGCATCCCGGGCAGATCCTGGCGATCACCTTCACCAACAAGGCGGCCGGCGAGATGAAGGACCGGGTGGCCGCCCTGGTCGGCCCGCGGGCCCGGCTGATGTGGGTCTCCACCTTCCACTCCGCCTGCGTCCGCATCCTGCGGGCCGAGCACGAGCACGCCGGCCTGAAGTCGACCTTCTCGATCTACGACGCCGACGACTCCCGGCGGCTGATGCAGCTTGTCGCCCGCGAGCTGGACCTGGACCCGAAGCGCTACCCGGCGCGCGGGTTGGCTGCGCAGGTCTCCAACCTGAAGAACGAGCTGGTCGACCCGGAGGAGTTCGCCGGCCGGGCGAAGGGACCGAACGAGCGGGCCGTCGCCGAGGCGTACGCGCTCTACCAGCGGCGGCTGGCCGAGGCGCACGCCCTCGACTTCGACGATCTGATCATGGCGACGGTGCACCTGTTCCAGTCGCACCCGCACGTGGCGGAGAACTACCACCGCCGGTTCCGGCACGTGCTCGTCGACGAGTACCAGGACACCAACCACGCGCAGTACACCCTGATCAAGGAGCTGGTCGGCAGCGGCGCGGACGGCGTACCGCCGGCGGAGCTCTGCGTGGTCGGCGACGCGGACCAGTCGATCTACGCGTTCCGGGGCGCCACGATCCGCAACATCCTCGAGTTCGAGCGGGACTTCACCGACGCCCGCACGATCCTGCTGGAGCAGAACTACCGCTCCACCCAGACCATCCTGAGCGCCGCCAACGCGGTGATCGACAACAACACCTCGCGCAAGCCGAAGCGGCTGTGGAGCGAGGAGGGCGCCGGCGAGCAGATCGTCGGCTACGTCGCGGACACCGAGCACGCCGAGGCCGACTGGGTGGCCCGCGAGATCGACCGGCTCTGCGACGCCGGTGAGACCCGGCCGGGCGAGGTGGCGGTCTTCTACCGCACCAACGCCCAGTCCCGGGTCTTCGAGGAGGTCTTCATCCGCAGCGGGCTGCCCTACAAGGTGGTCGGCGGGGTGCGCTTCTACGAGCGCAAGGAGGTCCGTGACGCGCTGGCCTACCTGCGCGCGGTGGTCAACGACGACGACACGGTGAGCATCCGCCGGGTGCTGAACACCCCCCGCCGGGGGATCGGCGACCGGGCCGAGGCGTGCCTGGAGGCACTGGCGGCCCGGGACCGGATCTCGTTCGGCGCGGCGCTGCGCCGGGCGGCGGGCGCGCCGGGCATCTCCACCCGGGCGGCGAACGCGGTCGCCGACTTCGTCGCCCTGCTCGACCAGGCCCGCGAGCTGGCCGCCACCGCCCCGCCGGAGGAGGTGCTGGAGGCGGTGCTGCTGCGCTCCGGCTATCTCACCGAGCTGGAGGAGAGTCTGGACCCGCAGGACGCCGGCCGGGTGGAGAACCTGCAGGAGCTGGTGAGCGTCGCCCGGGAGTACACCGAGCGGGCCGAGGCGCAGGCGCTGGCCGAGGCCGAGGCGGCCGACGGCGACGACGGCGACGACGGCGAACCTGTCCCCGACCGGGCCGCGACCCTGGCCGGCTTCCTGGAACAGGTGGCGCTGGTCGCCGACGCCGACCAGATCCCCGAGCCGGCCGGCGACGGCGACGACGACGAGCCCTACCAGGGTGTGGTCACCCTGATGACCCTGCACACCGCGAAGGGCCTGGAGTTCCCGGTCGTCTTCCTCACCGGCCTGGAGGACGGCGTCTTTCCGCACCTGCGGTCGCTGGGCGACACCCGGGAGCTGGAAGAGGAGCGCCGGCTGGCGTACGTGGGCATCACCCGGGCCCGCCGGCGCCTCTACCTGTCCCGGGCGGTCACCCGCTCGGCCTGGGGGCAGCCCTCCTACAACCCGCCGTCCCGGTTCCTGCCGGAGCTGCCGACCGATCTGGTGCGCTGGGAGCGCACCGAGGGGGCGTACACCTCCTGGTCGGGGACCGGTGGCGGGGTGGGTGGCCGCGGCAGCGCCGCGGACCGCGCGGCCTCCGCGCGCGGTCCGGGCGCCCCCGGTGGTACGCCCAGAGCCGCGCAGCTCGCGCAGCGGCTCGGGGTGGACGGCAGCCGGTTGACCACCGCGAGCGAGCTGCCCCGGGCGCTGAAGCTCTCGGCCGGCGAACGGGTCAACCACCAGCGGTACGGCCTGGGTCGGGTGCTCGCGGTCGAGGGGCAGGGCCCCGGCGCCCGGGCGCAGATCGACTTCGGCGACCAGACCCTCTGGCTGGTGCTGCGGCACGCCCCGCTCGACAAGCTCTGACCGGCGGCGGTCAGCAGCCGAGGTCCACGCCGCGCTCCCGCATCCACGGCGCCGGATCGAGCTGGTTCCAGAGGCCGTTGTGCACCTCGAAGTGCAGGTGCGGCCCGGTGGAGTCGCCGGTCGAGCCCTCGTAGCCGATCACTTCGCCGGCGTCGACCTGCTGGCCGACCGCCACCGCGGTGCGGTTCTGGTGGGCGTAGTGGGTCAGGAACCCGTCGCCGTGGTCGATGACGACCGAGATGCCGTAGCCGGCGTAGACCCAGCCGGCCTCGACGACGGTGCCGTCGGCGGCCGCCCGGATCGGGGTGTCGGCGGGCATCGCGAGGTCGATGCCGGCGTGTAGCACGCCCCACCGCTGCCCGTAGCAGGAGGTGGTGGCGGCGCCGGGCATCGGGTGCACCCAGTCCGCGGACTCCTTCTCCGCCTCGGCGGTACGGGCGGCCGGCTCGGCGGGCTTGGCCGGCTTGGACTCGGCCGTCCGCTCCGGGGTGGCCCGGGGGGTGGCGGGGGCGCCGGTGGACGGGCTGCCGGTGGGGGCGTCGGGCGTGGCTTCGGCCGTCGGTGGCTGGGAGGGGGCGTCCCGGCCGGACCGGTTGGCGCGGTCGGCGGCGTCAGCGCGGGCGCGTTCGTCGGCCGCGGCCACCGGTGCGTCCCGGCGGTCGTCGCTGCTCCGGGTGGTCGCGGTGGCGACGCCCGCCACGGCGAGGCCGGCGGCGGCCACCACGGCGGTGACGAGATAGGGGAGCCGGCCGCGGTAGCCGGGCCGGAAGCGGTGCCGAACCACCGTGGCGCCGTCGCTCGACTGGGGGAGCCGGCGGTGCTGGCCCGGCTGGCCGGGCTGACCGCTCACGTTCTCGATCGACTCGTTTTCCTGCACGGGGGAACCTTCGGGTCGAGGGACACGGACCCGGAAATGGTGGTTTGACCTGCGGAAACTCGGGAAGGAGGGGGATCTGGTCGCGGCGCGGACGGGCGTCGGGGCGACGGGTTATGCCCGTATTGATGCGCGGTTACCAGTAGGTAGACCGGGAGTCGTTGTGGTGCTGGTCACATTTCCCGGTGTGGCGTAGGCAACATCAACGGAAAGTGATCATAAAAAAACCGCCCGAACCTGTCGGCACGGGCGGTAGGCTGGACATTACGGAGGGTCAGGAGTCGACTACTCCGCCGTAGATTGTCTCGACCTGTAGCTGAATGTCCACTCCCTTGGTGCGCAGCCACGGGATGGGGTCGGTGGGCTCCCCGTTGACATGCACCTCAAGGTGCAGGTGCGGGCCGTACGAGTGGCCGGTGTTGCCGACCCAGCCGATCTCGTCGCCGGCCTTGACCTGCTGCCCCTCCTGGACCAGCAGATTGGAGGAGTGTCCGTAGACCGATTCGGTGCCGTCCGGGTGCTGGATGATCACGCAGTAGCCGTAGCCACCGAACCAGCCGGCCTTCGTCACCGTGCCCGAGTGGATCGCCCGGTACGCCGTACCCTCCGGCGCGGCCAGGTCGATGCCGGCGTGCAGCTTGTTCCAGCGCATGCCGTACGGGGAGGTGAAGTTGTAGCCCTTGAGTGGCAGCACCCAGGCGTCCGGCGCCTCGGAGAGGGAGCTTTCGAGCTGGGTCCGCTCGTCCCGGGTGGCGCGCTCCGCGTCGGCCGCGCGGGCGGCGAAGTCCTCGCTGGTGGCGGCGGCGTTCTCCAGCTCGGAGAGGGCCGACGGGCTGACCGACTTCGCGTCCGGCAGTCCGCCCGCGCCGAGTGCCACCACTCCGGCGCCGACGAAGGCGGTGGTGACCACCGCCGCATAGCGGCTACGCGGGGGGGTGGGTACGCGACGTCGCCCGCGATATCGATCGGGCTCAGACGACAGGCGCTGGCGCACGCACACCCTCCGTTATCGGGTCAGTTGAGCGACCGTCGCCAGCGTCGAAGAGCGGGGGTGACACTGCCGGGCCGCGTTGTCGTCCGGTCGCAGACCTGAAGACAACCGTTGGCCACGGTAACCAACCCCTAGTCCGGCCACAAGTCGCACCGCCAAATAACCGGTGCCGAGTGTGCGCGTCCGTTGTGGAATGCCATAACTCGTAACCTTTTGCGGGGAACCTCGTTAGTCGCGCTTGGTTACATCGAACACTACAGATAGTCATTCGTCCAGGGCTTCGCCCGACGGATCGGGGAAATTCCCCTAGGGTTCGCGGCGGCGGTCGGCGGCGGTGCGGTGGCCGGCTCACCTGGTACGGGACCTGATTACCGCAGGGCGTCGACGCCGGGTTACCGTTCGTTAAGTCGGTGCCGCCAGGCCGACCGGAGAGGTAGGGGACTGATGAGTTCTCGGATTCGGGTCGTCGTCGCCAAGCCGGGCCTGGACGGCCACGACCGCGGGGCGAAGGTGGTTGCGCGGGCCCTGCGGGACGCCGGCATGGAGGTCATCTACACCGGGCTGCACCAGACCCCGGAGCAGATAGTCGAGACCGCCATTCAGGAGGATGCCGACGCGGTGGGCCTCTCGGTGCTCTCCGGCGCGCACATGACGCTGTTCCGCCGGGTGATCGAGTTGCTGACCGAGCGCGACGCGCGGGACATCGTGGTCTTCGGCGGCGGCATCATCCCGGAGGCCGACCTGCCCGAGTTGGCCCGGATCGGCGTGGCGAAGATCTTCACCCCGGGGGCCACCACGCACTCGATCGTCGACTGGGTCCGGGAGAACGTCGCGCAACCGGTCTCCTGACCGGCCGGTCTCCTGACCGGCCGGACACGGAGAGGGAGAGGCCGGACGCACCCCTCACACGCCCGGCCTCTCTATGCACGATGCCCCGCCGCCACCCCTCGACCGACAGGGCATCGGCCGCTCCGTCTTCGCGCCTTCCAGCGTTCCGACATCTGACTCAACGACGCCCGTTACGTCGGGTTACGTGGGCTGGGAAATCTTTTCCCCGGCGGGTGTGCATTACCGCACAAGGCATACCCGAGCGGTTGCCGGCGCCGGCCACCTCGCTAGGCTGCGCCGGTGGCCTGTTTCTCCTGACAACAGGCGTCAAACTCATTTCACGCTGGCGGCGGCGCGATGGCGCGTCGCCAAGACGGGACGGGACGCGCGATCGTGGACCTGTACGAATACCAGGGGCGTGAGCTGTTCGAGCGGCACGGGTTGCCCGTGCTCGCCGGCGGCGTCGCGACGACCCCTGAGGAGGCGCGGGCGATCGCCGAGCGCCTCGGTGGCCGGGTGGTCGTCAAGGCCCAGGTGAAGGTCGGTGGGCGGGGCAAGGCCGGCGGGGTGAAGCTGGCCGACGACGTCGACGAGGCGGTGGCCCGGGCCACCGACATCCTCGGCATGGACATCAAGGGCCACCAGGTCCACAAGGTCATGCTGACGGTGACGGCCGACATCGCCGAGGAGTACTACTTCTCCTACCTGCTCGACCGCGCCAACCGCACCTTCCTCTGCATCGCCAGCGTGGCCGGCGGCATGGAGATCGAGCAGGTCGCCGAGGAGGCGCCGGAGAAGGTCGTCAAGGCGCCCATCGACGCCAACGTCGGGGTCGACGAGGCGAAGGCCCGCGAGATCGTCACCGCGGCCGGCTTCCCGGCCGACGTCGCCGACCAGGTCACCGCCATCGCGGTCCGGCTCTGGCAGGCGTTCGTCGCCGAGGACGCCACCCTCGTCGAGGTCAACCCGCTGGCCCGCACCACCGAGGGTCAGGTGCTCTGCCTGGACGCCAAGGTGACCCTGGACGCCAACGCCGCGTTCCGGCACCCGGACCACGAGGCGATGGTCGACCAGGCCGCCGTCGACCCGCTGGAGCAGCGGGCCAAGGAGAAGGACCTCAACTACGTCAAGCTCGACGGTGAGGTCGGCATCATCGGCAACGGGGCCGGCCTGGTGATGTCCACCCTTGACGTGGTCGCCTACGCCGGTGAGTCCCGCGGCGGGGTGAAGCCGGCCAACTTCCTGGACATCGGCGGCGGCGCCAGCGCGGCGGTGATGGCCAACGGTCTGGAGATCGTGCTCTCCGACCCCGCCGTGAAGAGCGTCTTCGTCAACGTGTTCGGCGGCATCACCGCCTGTGACGAGGTCGCCAACGGCATCGTGCAGGCGCTGGCGCTGCTGGAGCAGCGCGGCGAGCGGGTCGAGAAGCCCCTGGTGGTGCGGCTCGACGGCAACAACGCCGAGGCGGGCCGGGCGATCCTCGACGGCGCCGGCAACCCGCTCGTCGAACGGGTGGACACTATGGATGGCGCGGCCGAGCGGGCCGCCGAACTCGCGGCCACCGGCGCTACGTCGGCCGGCGGCTCGGCCGGGATGGGAATCTGATCATGGCAATCTGGCTGACCAAGGACTCGAAGGTCATCGTCCAGGGGATGACCGGGTCCGAGGGTTCCAAGCACACCAAGCGGATGCTGGCCGCCGGCACCGCCATCGTCGGCGGGGTGAATCCCCGCAAGGCCGGCCAGTCGGTCGACTTCGACGGCACCGAGCTGCCGGTGTTCGCAGGAGTCGCCGAGGCCATGGCGGCCACCGGCGCCGACGTCACCGTCATCTTCGTCCCCCCGCAGTTCACCAAGGGCGCCGTCATCGAGGCGGTGGACGCCGGCATCGGGCTGGCCGTGGTGATCACCGAGGGCATCCCGGTGCACGACACCGCCGCGTTCTGGGCGTACAACCTCGCCCAGGGCGGACGGACCCGCATCGTCGGCCCGAACTGCCCCGGCATCGCCTCCCCGGGCGCCTCCAACGCCGGCATCATCCCCGCCGACATCACCGGCTCCGGCCGGATCGGCCTGGTCAGCAAGAGCGGCACGCTCACCTACCAGATGATGTACGAGCTGCGGGACATCGGCTTCTCGACCTGCGTCGGGATCGGCGGTGACCCGATCATCGGAACCACCCACATCGACGCCCTGGCCGCCTTCCAGGACGACCCGGAGACCGACGCGATCGTGATGATCGGCGAGATCGGCGGCGACGCCGAGGAGCGGGCGGCCGAGTTCATCAAGTCCAACGTGACAAAGCCGGTGGTCGGCTACATCGCCGGCTTCACCGCGCCGGCCGGCAAGACGATGGGGCACGCCGGTGCCATCATCTCCGGCTCGTCCGGCACCGCCGACGCCAAGCAGGCCGCCCTGGAAGCGGTCGGCGTCCGGGTCGGCAAGACGCCCAGCGAGACCGCCCGGCTGATGCGCGACATCATGTCCGGCGGCTGATCGACGGGGAATCCCGGTGGTGTCGGACCCCTACCGGCCGCTCCGGCGTGCCACAGTAGGTACCGATGCCAGCCAGCACCCCTGACCAGTCCCGCCAGCCGACCCGACCGGCCCCGCGGCCGACCGGGTCGGCGCGGGCCGGGTCGGCGCGGCCCGGCGGTGGCCGGGCACCGCTCGCCGTCGCCGCGGCCGTCGCCGCCGGCTGGGCGGCCATCCTCTCCTACCTGCCGGTCGCGGCCGTGATGGGCCTGGCCCAGCTCGCCGAGGACGCCGGCACGATCGGCGGTGCCGCCCGGGTCGGGCTGGCCGGCTGGCTGCTCGGCCACGGCGTACCCCTGGAGACCAGCGCCGGCCGGTTCGGGCTCGTACCGCTGGCCCTCGGTGCGATCGCCGCCTGGCGGCTCAGCCGGGCCGGAGTGCACGCCAGCCGCGCGATCGGCGCCCGGGGCGGGGGCACGCCGGCGCAGGCCCTCTCCGCCGCCGGCGCGGTCGGCCTCTGGTACGGCCTGCTCGGGCTGCTCGCGGCCGGCATCCTGTCCAGCGGGGGAACCTCGGTCTCCGGGTTCCGCGCAGCCCTCACCCTGACCGGCTTCGGCGCGCTGGCCGCTCTGGTCGGCGCGCTGCGGACCACCGGCGCGCTGGGCGGGCTGGCCCGGCGAACCCCGGCGGTGCTGCGGGACGGGCTGCGTACCGGGATGGTCGCCGCGCTGCTGCTGCTCGGCGCCGGCGCCGGCGCCGCCGGACTCGCCATGGCCACCGGGGGCGGGGCGGCCAGCGACATGATCGGCGCCTACCGCACCGGAGTGCCCGGCCAGGCCGGCATCACCCTGGTCAGCCTCGCCTACGCGCCGAACGCCGCCGTCTGGTCGGCCAGCTACCTGCTCGGTCCCGGCTTCGCCGTCGGCACCGACACCGTCGTCCGCACCAGCGAGGTCTCGATCGGCGCGCTGCCGACCGTACCGTTGCTGGCCGGACTGCCACACGGCCCCGCCGGCCCGGTCGGGGCCGGCCTGCTCGCGGTGCCGGTGCTGGCCGGGATGACCGCCGGCTGGCTGCTCGCCCGGCGGCTGATGCGCTCGGCCGGCGAACGGGCCCCGATCGGCTGGCGCGGGCTGCTCGGCGCGGCCGCGGTCAGCGGCCCGGTGGCCGGAGGAGTGCTCGGGCTGGCCGCCAGCGCCTCCGGTGGCCCCCTCGGTGGCGGCCGGCTGGCCGAGATCGGACCGGTCGGCTGGCAGGTCGCGGCCGTCGCGACCGCCGTGCTGGCGGTCGGGGCGATGGTCGGCGCCGCCGGCAACCGCGCCCTCGCCACCCGCTGACCTGGAATGCGGCGGCGGGGCACCCCGGCCGCTGCCGGAGTGCCCCGCCCGCTGCTACCGACCGGCCAGGCCGGTCACGGTGTCGAGCCGTTCGGTTCTCAGACGCCGCTGCTGGCGCTCATCACCGTGCTGATGATGCAGCACAGGATGCCGATGCCCCAGAGAACCAGACCGATGATGAGGGCCAGCTTCGACCACTTCTTGGACTCGGCCGCGGCGGCCTGCGCCCCGGCGTAGTCGCCCTGCTGGAGCAGCGGGTTCACCTTGGAGGCGTTGATGATGGCCGGGATGGCGAGCGGCCAGCACAGGAAGATGGCGACGATGGACATCGTCATGTTGTTGTCGACCTGCTGCGGCGGCTGCGACTGGTAACCAGGCTGCATTGGTGTTGAACTCCTTGATTGGGCACTCTGCGTGCGGCTAACGTTCCGGGACCGGGGCTGGCGACCACCGGTCGGAGCGACCGGCAGCGTACCGAATTCGCACCACGTTGGCTTGCCCGTGCCGGTCACGCTTCGGCCGCGGGCGCCCCCGCGAGGCCCCGCCGACCAGGCCGATAGGGTGCTCTACGTGACCGAGCCCGCCTCCGCCGCCCGACTGCTCGTGCTCATCTCCGGCTCCGGAAGCAACCTGCAGGCGCTGCTCGACGCGTGCGCCGACCCCGGGTACGGCGCGCGGGTGGTCGCGGTCGGCGCCGACCGGGACGGCATCGCCGGCCTGGACCGGGCCGCGGCGGCCTCGGTGCCGACCTTCGTGGCGCCGGTGCGTGCCTACCCGAGCCGCGCGGAGTGGGACGTCGCGCTCACCGCGCTGGTCGCGGAGCACAAGCCGGACCTGGTGATCTCGGCCGGCTTCCTCAAGCTGGTCGGCCCACACTTCCTCGCCGCCTTCGGCGACCGATACCTCAACACGCACAACGCGCTGCTGCCGGCGTTCCCCGGTATGCACGGCCCGCGTGACGCCCTGGCGTACGGGGTCAAGCTGGCCGGCGCCACCCTCTTCTTCGTCGACGCGGGCGTCGACACCGGCCCGATCATCGCCCAGGTGGCGGTCCCGGTGCTCGACGACGACGACGAGGAAACCCTCACCGAACGGATCAAGCAGGCCGAGCGCCGCCAGCTCGTCGAGCAGGTCGGCCGGCTGGTCCGCGAAGGCTGGACGATCACCGGAAGAAAGGTCACCATCCCGTGAGCGAGAGCGGCTCCGCCTCCGACGCCCGGCGCCCGATCCGGCGCGCCCTGATCAGCGTGTACGACAAGACCGGGCTGGTCGACCTGGCCCGGACGCTGCACGCCGCCGGCGTCGAGATCGTCTCCACCGGCAGCACGGCGTCGACGATCGAGGCGGCCGGTGTCCCGGTGACCGCGGTGGAGAAGCTGACCGGCTTCCCCGAGTGCCTGGACGGGCGGGTCAAGACCCTGCACCCGAAGGTGCACGCCGGACTCCTGGCCGACCTGCGGCTGGACGGCCACGCCCGGCAGCTCGACGAACTGGGGATCGAACCGTTCGACCTGCTGGTGTCGAACCTCTACCCGTTCCAGCAGACGGTGGCCTCCGGGGCCTCGGCCGACGAGTGCGTGGAGCAGATCGACATCGGCGGGCCGGCGATGGTCCGGGCCGCCGCGAAGAACCACCACTCGCTGGCGGTGGTGACCCAGGTCTCGGCGTACCCGCTGGTGGTGAACGCCCTGGCGGGTGGTGGCTTCACCCTCGGCCAGCGGCGGGCGCTGGCGGCCCGGGCGTTCGCCGACATCGCCGAGTACGACGTGGCGGTGGCCGACTGGTGTGCCCAGGAGTTGGCGCCGGCCGGCGAGTGGTGGCCGGAGTTCGCCGGGTTGGCGCTGCGGCGTGGTGCCACCCTGCGCTACGGCGAGAACCCGCACCAGCGGGCCGCGCTCTACCTGGACCCGGCGGCGCCGGCCGGGCTGGCCCAGGCCGAGCAGCTGCACGGCAAGGAGATGTCGTACAACAACTACGTCGACGCCGACGCGGCCTGGCGGGCGGCGAACGACTACGGCCCGGACCTGCCGGTGGTGGCGATCATCAAGCACGCGAACCCGTGTGGGATCGCCCTCGGCGCCGACGTGGCCGACGCGCACCGCAAGGCGCACGCCTGCGACCCGGTGTCGGCGTACGGCGGAGTGATCGCGGTCAACCAGCCGGTCACCGCGGAGCTGGCCCGGCAGGTCGCCGAGATCTTCACCGAGGTGGTGGTGGCGCCGGCGTTCACCGACGAGGCGATCGAGGTGTTGACCGGCAAGAAGAACATCCGGCTGCTGCGGGTGCCGGCCTGGCGGCCGGCGGCCGTCGAGTGGCGGCCGGTGACCGGCGGGGTGCTGGCCCAGACCGCCGACCGGGTGGACGCCCCCGGCGACGACCCGGCCGCCTGGCGGCTGGCCGCCGGTGACGCGGCGCCCCCCGAGGTGCTGCGCGACCTGGCGTTCGCCTGGCGGGCCATCCGGTCGGTGAAGAGCAACGCGATCCTGCTGGCCGCCGACGGCGCCACGGTCGGGGTCGGGATGGGCCAGGTGAACCGGGTGGACGCCGCCCAGCTGGCGGTTTCCCGGGCCGGCGCCGACCGGGCCCGGGGGGCGGTGGCCGCCTCGGACGCGTTCTTCCCGTTCGCCGACGGGCTGCGGGTGCTGCTCGACGCCGGGGTCCGGGCGGTGGTGCAGCCGGGCGGTTCGATCCGCGACGAGGAGGCCATCGCGGCCGCGAAGGAGGCCGGCGCCACCATGTACTTCACCGGCACCCGGCACTTCTTCCACTAGCCGCCCCACGAGTCAGCCAGGCCACACCCTTCGCCGGGGCCGGCGAGCCGGATCGCGGCGCGTGAGACCATCCGGGTGTGACGGCGACGATTCTTGATGGCAAGGCGACCGCGGCGGAGATCAAGGACGAGCTGCGGGCCCGGGTGAAGGCGCTCGCGGAACGCGGCGTCGTCCCGGGCCTGGGCACCGTCCTGGTCGGCGAGGACCCCGGCTCCCAGGCGTACGTGAACGGCAAACACCGCGACTGCGCGGAGGTGGGGATCGCCTCGATCCGCCGGGAGCTGCCCGCCGACGCGACCCAGCGCCAGGTGGACGAGGTGGTAGCCGAGCTGAACGCGGATCCGGCCTGCCACGGCTATCTCGTCCAGCTCCCGCTGCCGGCGCAGATCGACACCCAGCGGGTGCTGGAGTCGATCGACCCGGACAAGGATGCCGACGGCCTGCACCCGGTCAACCTGGGCCGGCTGGTGCTCGGCTACGACGGCCCGCTGCCCTGCACCCCGCGCGGGGTGGTCGAGCTGCTGCGCCGGCACGAGGTGCCGTTGCGCGGGGCGAACGTCGCGGTGGTCGGCCGGGGCAACACGGTCGGCCGCCCGCTCGGGCTGCTGCTGACCCGGCGGAGCGAGAACGCCACCGTGACGCTCTGCCACACCGGCACCCTCGACCTCGCCGCGCACACCCGGTCCGCCGACATCGTCATCGTCGCGGCCGGCGTACCCGGGCTGCTCACGGCCGACATGGTGCGGCCCGGCGCGGTCGTGGTGGACGTCGGGATCACCCGAGTGATCGGCTCGGACGGCAAGGGCCGTTACACCGGCGACGTGGACCCCGAGGTCGCCGGGGTGGCCGGCGCCCTGGTCCCGATGCCGGGCGGGGTGGGCCCGATGACCCGGGCGATGCTGCTCACGAACGTGGTGGAGCGGGCCGAGCGCGGGTGAGTGATCCGGTCAACCGGCACCGCCCCTGGCCCGATCGGTGGAAACATGGCTGATACGGTCCGGAAAAACCCTTCTGGTATCAGAGAGTGGGATGACCATGGGTAAGAAGGTCACTGTCGTCGGCGCCGGTTTCTACGGATCGACGACCGCGCAGCGCCTCGCCGAGTACGACATCTTCGACACGGTCGTGATCACCGACATCGTGGACGGCAAGCCGGAAGGGTTGGCGCTCGACATCAACCAGTCCCGGCCGATCGAGGGCTTCGAGACCCTGGTGGTCGGCAAGACCACCGGCGCCGACGGCGCGGGTTACGAGGTGATCGCCGGGTCCGACGTCGTGGTGATCACCGCGGGGCTGCCCCGCAAGCCCGGCATGAGCCGGATGGACCTGCTGGAGACGAACGCGAAGATCGTCCGTCAGGTCTCCGAGCAGGTCGCCCGGCACGCGCCGGACGCCGTGGTGATCGTGGTCTCCAACCCGCTCGACGAGATGACCGCGATGGCGCAGCTGGCCACCGGCTTCCCCCGCAACCGGGTGCTCGGCCAGGCCGGCATGCTGGACACCGCCCGGTTCAGCCACTTCGTCGCCGAGGCGCTCTCGGTGCCGGTCGGCACCGTCAGGACGCTCACCCTCGGCTCACACGGCGACACCATGGTGCCGGTGCCGTCGCGCAGCACGGTGAACGGCAAGCCGCTGCGCGAGGTCATGCCGGCCGAGCAGATCGAGGAGCTCGTGGTCCGGACCCGCAACGGCGGTGCCGAGGTGGTGGCGCTGCTCAAGACCGGTTCGGCGTACTACGCCCCGTCGGCCGCCGCCGCGCGGATGGCCCGGGCGGTCGCGCAGGACTCCGGCGAGGTGATGCCGGTCTGCGCCTGGGTCGACGGCGACTACGGCATCTCCGGGGTCTACCTCGGCGTCGAGGCGGAGCTGGGGGCGCAGGGGGTACGCCGGATCGTCCAGACCGAGCTGGACGCCGACGAGCTGACCGCGTTGAAGGCGGCGGCCGAGGCGGTCCGCGCCAAGCAGGGTGACGTGGCGGACCTCTGACCCGTTCACCGGTACGGCGATCCGGGGCCCGGCGGTCGACGCCGGGCCCCGCCGCGCCTTTCGGGCCGGGCGAGCGGCCCGGGCGCCCCTGCAGTACGCTCGTACTGCTTGAGTCTGTCCCCTGAGAGGAGCGCCCGGCCGATGGCGAAGATCAAGGTGACCAACCCGGTCGTCGAACTCGACGGCGACGAGATGACCCGGATCATCTGGAAGCAGATCCGGGAGCAGCTGATCCTGCCCTACCTCGACGTCGACCTGCATTACTACGACCTGTCGATCCAGTACCGCGACTCCACCGACGACCAGGTGACCGTCGACGCGGCCAACGCCATCAAGCAGCACGGGGTCGGCGTGAAGTGCGCCACCATCACCCCCGACGAGGCCCGGGTCGCCGAGTTCGACCTGAAGAAGATGTGGCGCTCGCCGAACGGCACCATCCGCAACATCCTCGGCGGCGTGGTCTTCCGCGAGCCGATCATCATGGCGAACGTACCCCGACTGGTCCCCGGCTGGACCAAGCCGATCATCATCGGCCGGCACGCACACGGCGACCAGTACAAGGCCACCGACTTCGTGGTGCCCGGCCCGGGCACGGTGACCATCACCTACACCCCGGCCGACGGCGGCGCCCCGATCGAGATGGAGGTCGCCAACTTCCCCGGCGGCGGCGTCACGATGGGGATGTACAACTTCGACGAGTCGATCCGGGACTTCGCCCGCGCGTCGATGCGGTACGGCCTCGACCGCGGCTACCCGGTCTACCTCTCCACCAAGAACACCATCCTCAAGGCGTACGACGGCCGGTTCAAGGACATCTTCGCGGAGGTCTTCGAGGCCGAGTTCAAGGCCGAGTTCGACGCCGCCGGCATCACCTACGAGCACCGGCTGATCGACGACATGGTGGCCGCCGCGCTCAAGTGGGAGGGCGGCTTCGTCTGGGCCTGCAAGAACTACGACGGTGACGTCCAGTCCGACACCGTCGCCCAGGGCTTCGGCTCGCTCGGCCTGATGACCTCGGTGCTGATGACCCCCGACGGCCGCACCGTCGAGGCGGAGGCCGCGCACGGCACGGTCACCCGGCACTACCGGCAGTGGCAGAAGGGTGAGAAGACCTCGACCAACCCGATCGCGTCGATCTTCGCGTGGACCCGGGGCCTGGCCCACCGGGGCAAGCTGGACGGCACCCCGGCGGTCACCGAGTTCGCCGACACTTTGGAGCAGGTCTGCATCGCCACCGTCGAGGACGGCCAGATGACCAAGGACCTCGCCCTGCTCATCTCGCGGGACGCCCCGTGGCTGACCACCGACGAGTTCATGAACGCCCTGGACGAGAACCTGGCCCGCCGGCTCGGCCGCTGACCGCCGTCACCGTACTCCGGTCGCGCTCGTTTAACCGGGTGGACGTGATGCCAGTCGCGTCCGAGGAGGACCAGCCCGGGTCGGGCCAGTCCGGCCGCGCGCCGGATTGACCGGTCCTCCCGGCTGTCTCGCACAGCCGGCCGTCCCTTCCCTGCGGGGGGCCCTGTCCCGGGCCCCCCGCGCCTTCCTTCTCCAGTCGCCCCCCGCTCAGCCGACCGGTTGGAAGCTGTCCCGGATCAGCGTCAGAAACGGCAGATTGGTACGCCAGTCGAACTCCGGGGTATGCCAGACCACCACGAAGGCGCGCTCCGGCGAGACCGGAAACAGCAGCTCAGCGGTGTGCAACGGCTGGCCCTCCGGCCCGGTCCACCGGAACTCCCACTCGGTGCCGGCGTACCGGTCCAGCGGTCGGCTGCCGATCGGGATGTAGTTGGTGACCCGGTCGTCGCCGAGCAGGTCCCGCTCCCGCACCGCCCAGTACGCCTCGGCGTCCCGGGCCGGCGGGGACGGGTCCACGATCAGCACCCGGGGCCCGAACGGCTCGTGGAAGCAGAGCACGTCGTTGCCGGTGAAGTACTCCCAGCCGACCGGGGCGGCCACCCGGAACCCGGCCGGGTCGGTGTGCCAGGTCCAGTCCGGTAGCAGCGTCGGGCCGTCCGGCGGTTCGACGGTGGCGGCCACCACCCGCCCGATCGGCGGTGGCGGTGGCCGACAGCCGAACGGCGGCGGCCCGACCGGCGGTGGTCCACCGTGTCCCGGCGGGCCACCCGGCCGACCGTCCGGCGCACCCGGCGGTCGGGGCGGGGGCACCCGCCCGGACGGCTCGGTCTGGACGGTCGTCCCGGCGGACGGCTCGCCGTCCCCGGGCAGCACCCCCTGCGCGGCCGCCAGGGTCAGGCCGAGGGTGACCACCAGCAGCACCGCCACCCCGACCGGCAGCAGATACCCACGCGCCGGCCGGCGGCCGCCCAGGGACCCCGAATCGTCAGACTTGACCGACACCGGTGCCGATGCCTCGCCCCCGGGCACCGATCCGGCTGGTCCGGCTGAGTCCGCCGATCCCGCTGGTTCGCCGGTGCTGGCCGGCCCGTCGGCCCGCCCGGCCAATGCCGTCGACCGGTGCGCTTCGAGCACCGACCGCAGCATCCGGTCCGCCTCGGCCGAGGTCAGCCGGTGGCCCGGGTCGCGGCGGAGCAGCCCGGCCAGCAGCGGGGCGAGCGGGCCGGCGTTCGGGGCCGGATCCGGTGGCGCGGTGGCGAGCGCGGCCAGGGTGGCGACCGGGTTGGAGCGGGCGTACGGCGAGCGTCCCTCGACGGCCGCGTACAGGCTGGCGCCCAGCGACCACAGATCACCCTCCGGTGTGGATATCCCGTCGGCGACCCGCTCCGGTGCCACGTACTGCGGCGAGCCCAGCACCATCCCGGGCCTGGTCAACCCGCCGTCACCGTCGAAGGTGGCCAGTCCGAAGTCGGTGAGCATCACCCGACCGTCGTCGGCGATCAGCACGTTGTGCGGCTTGACGTCGCGGTGCAGCACCCCCGCGCCGTGCGCCGCCCGCAACGCGTCGAGCAGAGCCAGCCCCAGTTCGGCGACCCGACGCGGCGGCATCGGGCCGTCGGACTCGATCACGTCGTGCAGTGAGCGGGACGGCACGTACTCCATCACGATCCACGGACTGCCGCCGTCGGTGACCACGTCGTAGATCCGTACCACGTTGGGGTGGGTGAGCCGGGCCGCGGTCCGGGCCTCCCGCATGGTCCGGTCCCGCAGGTGCTCCCGCTCGCTCTCGGCCAGCCAGCCGGGCGGCAGGATCTCCTTGACCGCCACGTCCCGGTGCAGCAACTCGTCCCGGGCCAACCAGACCTGCCCCATCCCGCCACTGCCGACCATCCGCAGCAGCCGGTACCGGCCGGCCACCAGAGTCTGCCGCACGATCAGTTGTCTCCGTTCGTCACCTGCGGTACACGATAGTCAGTCGATCAGTGAGGAACCCGCCGCCCGGAGCGCACCGACCCGGCTTTAAGGAACAGGTAAGGTGCGGCTGTCCGGGCCGGGTCAGCCGTCGGCCGTGGTGGCTCCCAGCAAAGGGGATGGTCGTGCGCGTCCTGGTGACCGGTGGGCTCGGCTTTCTGGGGTACGCGGTCACCCGCGAGCTGCTCGCCCAGGGGCACCGGGTCACCGTGCTGACCCGGCGACGGCCGGAGCGGCAGCGGGTCGACCCGCCGGCCGGGGTGGCGGTGCTCACCGCCGACCTGCGCGACCGCGGCGGCCTGGCCGACGTGGTGCGGCCGGGCCAGTTCGACGCCGTCTGCCACCTGGCGGCGCTGACCAGCGGCCGGGACTCGTTCGCCGACCCGCTGGACTACTTCGACGTCAACACGGCCGGCACGATCAACCTGCTCCGGGCGCTGGCCGGGCCGGCCGCCGACGGGGCCGGCCTGCCACCGGCCTTCGTCCTGGTCTCCACGAACATCGTGTACGGGTCCCGGCACCACGGCGCCCTCGCCGAGCACCTCGACCCGCACCCGGAGAGCCCGTACGCGGCCTCGAAACTGGCCGCCGAGCAGCTGGTGGCGGCGTACGCGGCGACCGGCGCGGTCGGCGCGGTGACGCTGCGGCCGTTCAACATCGCGGGCGCCGTGGCCGGGGTTGGCGACACCGATCCGGGGCGCATCATCCCGAACGTGTTCCGGGCCATGACCGGCCAGCTGCCGCACGTGACCCTCAACGGCGACGGCTCCGCCGTACGCGATTTCGTGCACGTCGCGGACGCCGCGGACGCGGTCTGCCTGGCGCTGGCGCGGTGCACGCCCGGCCGGCACGAGGTGTTCAACGTCGGCTCCGGGGTCGGGGTCAGCATGACCGACGTGGTGACCGCCGCCGAGCGGGTCACCGGCCGGATCGTCGGTGTGCGCCGGTTGCCGCCCCGGCCGGAGCCGCCCCGGCTGCTCGCCGACCCGACCCGGTCGCGGGATCTGCTCGGCTGGCAGCCGAAGCGGTCCGACCTGGAGCAGATCCTGGCCGACGCCTGGCGGGCCTGGGGCTGACCGGTCGGGCCACCGGGACCATGCTCCGGTCAGGTCACCCGGACCGGGCCCCGGTCAGGTCACCGAGATCTGGATGCCGATCAGCGCGGCGACCGACGACGTCCACCGGATGTTGAGCCGCACCTCGCCGTTCGCGGGGACGGTGACGGACACCGCGGTGGGGGAGGGCAGACACTCCACGGTTTGGCGGTCGGTCTCCCGCTCGCGCCAGATGTGCACCTCGCCGCGCCCCAGACAGAACCACTCCAGGAGGTACCGCCCGGCGGCCACCCGGTCGACGCCGACCGAGAACACGTCCTGCTCGGTCACCACCCGGGCATCGGCGACCAGCAGCCCGGGGCGGTCGGGCAGCAGTTGCCAGGCGTCCGCCCGCAGGTCCCGGCGCCGGCCACTGGGCTGGACCGGCCCCGGAGTGGCGGTATCCATGACGAGCCGGTCATCGGGGCCGAACCGCAGTACGAAGGAGTCCTCCGGTTCGACACCCCGCGGCACGGTCGGCCAGGAGCCGCCGGGCAACTCGCCGCGGGTGAGCCGCCGCCCGTCGACGGCCGGCTCGTTCGCGACCCACCACCAGCCACCGCCGATAAGCGTCGCGGCCACCAGTCCGGCCAGCGCCAACGTCCGGAACCACCGTTCCGAGGCGTCGAGCGCATCGACCGACATGGCGCCAGTCTAGGCCGCAGAACGGGCAACCGCCGGTCAGCCGGCCTGCCGGAGCAGTTCGGCGGCGCGTTCCGGCGCGATGTCGTTGATGAAGACCCCCATCGCCGACTCCGAGCCGGCGAGGAACTTCAGCTTGTCCGCCGCCCGGCGGATGCTGAACACCTGCAGGTGCAGGTGGCTCAGCTCGCGGCCGGTGTGCACCGGCGCCTGGTGCCAGGCGGCGATGTACGGCATCGGCAGGTCGAACAGCCGGTCGAAGCGGCCCAGCACGTCCAGGTAGAGCGGCCCGAACGCGGCCCGTTCGGCGTCGCCGAGCGCCGGGATGTCCGGCACCGGCCGGTGCGGCGCCAGGTGCACCTCGAACGGCCAGCGGGCGGCGGCCGGCACGTACGCCGTCCAGTGTTCGTTGTCGGCCACCACCCGGACGCCCGCGGACCGCTCGGCGGCCAGCACGTCGGCGTAGAGATTGCGGCCGCCGGTCCGGTCGGCGTACCGGCCGGCGGCGGCGAGCATCGCCCGGGTCCGCGGCGGCACGAACGGGTACGCGTAGATCTGACCGTGCGGGTGGTGCAGGGTCACCCCGATCTCCACGCCGCGGTTCTCGAAGCAGAAGACCTGCTCCACCCCGGGCAGTGCGGCCAGCGCGTCGGTCCGGTCGGCGAGGGCGTCCAGGACGGTGCGGACCCGGGCCGGCGGCAGGGTGGCGAAGGAGGCGTCGTGGTCGGCGGTGAAGCAGACCACCTCGCAGCGGCCGGCGCCGGGCCGGCTGGCGGTGAACGGGGTGACCTGGCCCGGCGGTTCGCCGGCCCGGTCGCTCAGCGACGGGAACCGGTTCTCGAAGACCGCGACGTCGTAGTCGTACGCCGGGATCTCGGTCGACCGGGTCGGGGTGGAGGGGCAGAGCGGGCACTTGTCGCTGGGGGGCAGGAAGATCCGGGTCTGCCGGTGCGCGGCGACCGCCACCCACTCGTCGACGAGTGGGTCGTAGCGCAGTTGGGAGGCGGGCGGCGGCTCCGGAAGGTCGCGCCGGTCCGGCCCCTCGCGGACGGCGTCGTCCCGCTCGTCGAAGTAGATCAGCTCCCGGCCGTCGGCCAGCTCGATCGAGGTCCGTCTCATGCCGACACCCCGCCCGCCGTCGGTGCCGGGTCGGCGGCCGATCCGGCCTCGGCGATCAGCAGGTCGGCGACGTGTTCGCGCAGCACCGCACGGGCGTGCTCCGGCAGCCCCGGGTCACAGACCACGGTGTGTGCCTGCGCCAGCGCGGCCATCGACGAGATGCCGACGATCTCCCACTTGCTGTGGTCGGCCAGCACCACCAGCCGTTCGGCGGCGGCGACCAGCGCCCGGTTGGTCTCCGCCTCCATCAGGTTCGGGGTGGTGAAGCCGGCCCGCTCGCTCATCCCGTGTACGCCGAGGAAGACCAGGTCCAGGTTGAGCGACCGGATGGCGTTCACCGCCACCGGCCCGACCAGCGCGTCCGACGGGGTACGCACGCCGCCGGTGAGCACGACGGTCTGGTCGGTGCGACCGCCCCGGTGGAACAGGTCGGCGACCGGGACCGAGTTGGTCACCACGGTCAGCCCGGCGACGCCGAGCAGCCGGCGGGCCAGCGCCACGGTGGTGGTGCCGGCCGACAGCCCGACCGCCATCCCCGGGGCGACCAGCCGGGCGGCGCGGGCGCCGATGGCGGCCTTCTCCGCCCGCTGCCGGACGGACTTCGCCTCGAAGCCGGGCTCGTCGGTCGATCCCGCCCCGGCCACCGTCGCGCCGCCGTGCACCTTGGCGAGCAGGCCGCGCTCGGCCAGCGACTCCAGGTCCCGCCGGATGGTCATGTCCGAGACGCCGAACTCGGCGGCCAGGTCGGTGACCCGGACCCCGCCGGTCACCCGGACCCGGTCCAGGATCGCCGCCTGCCGCTGCGGGGCCAGCATCACGCGGCTGTCCGGGCCGGCGGCTCGGCGAGCACCGCGACCCCGCCGCCGGCCAACCGCACCGGCCCGAAGTGCTCGGTGCCGGTCAGCAGGTCGACGCCGGCCGCCGCGACCTCCGCCGGATCGTCGCCGTGGTTGAGCAGGAACAGGTACGACCGGCCGTCCGGCTGCCGGCGCCGGATCGCCTCTACACCGGGCGGCACCGGGTGATCCGGCCCGACACCGGCCGCCTCGGCGATCCCGCCGAGCAACCGGCCCAGGTCCGCGTCGACCAGCCGGGTACTGACGTACCAGGCGGCCCCGCCAGCGGTCCCGATGGTTCCGCCGGCTTCGCTTTCGGCGGCTTCGCTTCCGGCGGGGGGCCGGTCCGCAGGCGTCGCCGCCCGGCGGGTGATCGCCGGGCCGCCGGCGGTCGGGCCGTCGGCGTAGTGCGCCACCACCTCGGCGTCCGGGGCGGTCAGCTCCTCGGTCCAGTTGGCGCCCGTACCCCCGTCGTCGAGCCGGACCGCGCCGCCGGCCGGCAGCGGCGCGAACTCCTCGACCCGGATGCCGAGCAGGGCGGCGAACGCGCCGGGCAGCGGCGCCGGTCGGACCCGGTCGCAGCCGTCGACCAGCCCGCTGTACGCCCCGACCACGAGCGTGCCGCCGGCGCGCAGGTATCCGTCCAGGTTGGCCACCGCGGTGTCGTCCACCGCGTACAGTGCCGGGGCCAGCACCAGCCGGTAGCCGGTCAGGTCGGCGCCGGGGTGGGCCAGGTCGGCGGTGATCCCGGCCCGCCAGAGCGCGGTGTGCCAGCGCCGGATCTCCTCGAAGGCGACCATCTCGGTGCTCGGCTGGTTCGGCGCCTCCTGCGCCCAGGCGCTCGGATAGTCCAGCAGCAGCGCGACCCGGGCCTCGGTCCGGGCGCCCTCGACCGGCGCCAGCGCCCGCAGGTGCCGGCCGAGCTGGACCACCTCGCGCCAGATCTTCGAGTCGGTCCCGGCGTGCGGAACCATCGCCGAGTGCCACTTCTCCGAGCCGGCCCGGCTGGCCCGCCACTGGAAGAACAGCGCCCCCTCGGAGCCGCGGGCGACGTGCGCCAGGCTGTCCCGGACCAGTTGGCCGGCGGGCTTGCGCAGGTTACGCGGCTGCCAGTTGACGGCGCTCGTGGAGTGCTCCATCAGCAGCCACGGGCCGCCGGCCAGGGAGCGGCTCAGGTCGGCGGCGAAGGCGATCTGCGCCGGCCCGGGCAACGGGTGCTCGCCGAGCAGGTAGTGGTCGTTGGAGACCAGCCGGTCCGGGCCGGTCAACTCCGGCGCCCAGGCCCAGTAGTCCAGGTTGAAGCAGCTACCGGTCATCAGGTTGGTGGTCACCGGTACGCCGGGCGACAGCTCGTGCAGCACGTCCCGCTCGGCGCTGAAGCAGGCCAGGTGCTCGTCGGAGCTGAACCGCCGGAAGTCCAGCAGCTGCCCGGGGTTGGCCGACGTCGGGGTGGGCAGCGGCGGCTGCACCTGCTCCCAGTCGGTGTAGGTCTGGGACCAGAACGCGGTGCCCCAGGCATCGTTGAGGCCGGCCAGGTCGCCGTAGCGGGCGCGCAGCCAGTCCCGGAACGCGGCGGCCGACACCTCGCAGTAGCAGTGCGCGTTGTGGCAGGCGTACTCGTTGTGCACGTGCCACATGGCCAGCGCCGGGTGCCCGGCGTAGCGGCGGGCGAGCTGTTCGGTCAGGTCGCGGGCGGCCCGCCGGTAGACCGGTGAGCTGGGGCAGATCGCCTGCCGGCTGCCGTAGGTGAGCCGGCGCCCGGCGGCGTCCACCGGCAGCGTCTCCGGGTGCGCCCGGGAGAACCAGATCGGCGGCGAGGCGGTGGCGGTGGCGAGGTCGACGGCGATCCCGCCGGCGTGCAGCCCGTCCATGATCCGGTCCAGCTTGTCGAACTCGTACCGGCCCGGGGCGGGTTCCAGCCAGGCCCAGCCGAAGACGGCGACGCTGACCAGGTTGACCCCGGCCTCGCGCATCAGGGCCACGTCCTCGGCCCAGACCTGCTCGGGCCACTGCTCGGGGTTGTAGTCGCCCCCGTAGGCCATCCCGCGGATCCCCGGCACCAGCTTGCCCACACCGACTCCCAACGTGCCCGCACGAAATCCAACAGATACGAACACTAGCGGGCGGGCTGATGCCAGGGAAGCCCACGGGCGGGTCGCCGCAGGTCAGGGGCTGGCGACCAGGCCGGTCAGGCCGGTGGCGAGCTTCGGCTCCACCCAGCCGGTCTCGGTCAGGTGCGCCAGCACCGCGTCGACCCCCTCGGCCACCGTGATCCGGCTGGTGTCCAGGACCAGGTCGGCGTCGGTCGGCTCCTCGTACGGGTCGTCGATGCCGGTCATCCCGGTGATCTGACCGGCCCGGGCGCGCGCGTAGAGACCCTTGCGGTCCCGCTGCTCGCAGACCTCAAGCGGGGTCGCCACGTGCACCAGCAGGAATCCCGCCCCGGCCGCCAACGCCATCTGCCGGGCCGTCGCCCGGGCCTGGGCGTACGGGGCGATCGGGCAGCACAGCGCCATGCCCCGGTGCCGGGCCACCTCGGCCGCCACCCAGCCGATCCGGCGGACGTTCAGATCCCGGTCGGCCTTGCTGAAGCCGAGCCCGGCGGAGAGTTCCCGGCGGACCACGTCGCCGTCGAGCAGGGTGACCGTCCGGTCGCCGCTCTCCCGCAACGAGTCGGCCAGCCCGCGGGCGATCGTCGACTTGCCCGACCCGGACAGGCCGGTGAAGAAGACCACCAGACCACGGTGCCGGCGCGGCGGCCGGGCCCGGCTCAGCTCCTTCGCCACCGCCGGCGGGGTGTGCCACTCGGGCAGTGGGAAACCCCGGTCGAGCAGGTCCTCGATCTCGGCCTGGCTGAGCGCCAGCCGACGGTTGCGGGGTGGAATGTCGTCGCGCCAGCGCCACTGACCGTCCCGGTTGTCGTACGCCAGCTCGCGCGGCACCAGCACCCGCAGCCCGCCGCCGGTGAGCATCTCCCCGGTGGAGAGCAGATGGGTCACCCCGTACGACGCCGCCACCCGGGCCCGCAGCAGGGCGTCGCGGATCTCGTCGCCGCGCCGCACCATCGGCACCGCCACCAGGGTGGCCGGCGGCATCCGGTCGCGAGCCCCGAAGATGCTGCGGACCAGCACCTCCGGCGGCAGCCCGTCGGCGCCGAGCTCGCTGATCGGGATCAGGATCAGCAGGTGGGCGGCGAGGGTCCGGGCGGCGTGCGCGATCTGGGCGAGCTGCGGGCGGTGCAGCGGCCGGTCGGCCACCACGCCGAGCACCCGGCCCGGCGGGAGCAACCCCCGGACCTCCTCCGGGGTACGCCGCAGCCGCTGGAACGGGCCGTGCCCGCCGTCGCCGAGCCGGCGGACGCTGCCGCCGACCCCGGCCAGCCCGTCCCGGGTCGGCCACACGTCGCTGACGTCGAGCAGGGCGACCGGGGCGTCCTCGGGGTCGGTCAGCACCAGCGCCCGGTGCAGCGGGTTGGCGAGGTCCAGCCGCTCGGCGATCGCGACCGGCACCTGCAGGGTCACCGGCACCGGCCAGGGGGTACCGTCGGCGAGCTGGCCGCGGCGCGCCAGGGCGGCCAGATCCGCCCGGGTGTGGAAGCCCGTGAGCGGGGCATACGCGCCGGTCAGGAGCAGTTCGAGATCAGCCAGCTCGTACGGGCGCGGGGTGTACGCCGGAGCGTCCCGCAGCACCTCGTCGGGCAGCACCCACCCGTTGCTCATCCCACCCCCAACACCGGACCGGCCCACAGTTTCTCAGCCCGCCGCCGATCGGTCGAGACTGCCACCCCAGCGGATAATGATCAACTCGCCGGGACCCACCCCCTCAGGGATGGGACCGGGGCGTTCCCTGATTCGCGACGAGCCCCCGGTCCCTACGCTGAGCGACGTGACACTGATAGCGACCCAGTCGCTCACCAAGACGTACGGCAACCGGGTGACCGCCCTGGCCGATCTCACGGTGGCGGTCGAACCGGGGATCGTCGGGCTGGTCGGCGCGAACGGCGCCGGCAAGTCGACCTTCATCAAGATCCTGTTGGGGCTGCTGCCGCCGACCACCGGCGAGGCCCGGGTGCTCGGTCTCGACCCGACCACGGACGGTCAGACCGTCCGGGCCCGGGTCGGCTACATGCCCGAGCACGACTGCCTGCCGCCCGACCTGAGCGCGGCCGAGTTCGTCACCCACATGGGTCGGATGAGCGGCCTGCCCCGCAGCACCGCCCGGGAACGGGCCTCCGAGGCGCTGCGGCACGTCGGCCTCTACGAGGAGCGCTACCGGCAGGTGGGCGGCTACTCGACCGGCATGAAGCAGCGGGTCAAGCTCGCCCAGGCGCTGGTGCACGACCCCGACCTGCTGCTGCTCGACGAGCCCACCAACGGCCTGGACCCGGCCGGCCGGGACGCCATGCTCAGCCTGATCCACCGGATCGGCACCGAGTTCGGCATCTCCGTGCTGGTCTGCTCTCACCTGCTCGGCGAGGTCGAGCGGATCTGCGACGCGCTGATCGCGATCGACGGCGGCCGGCTGCTGCGGTCGGCGCAGGTCTCGGACATGACCACCGCCACCGACGTGCTCACCGTCGAGGTGAGCGAGGGCACCGACGAGCTGGCGGCGCGGCTGACCGGCCTGCGGCTGCCGGTGAGCCGGGAGGGCCGGCTGCTGCTCGTACCGCTTGCCGACGACGCCACCTACGACCTGATCCTGACCACGGTCGCCGAGCTGGACCTGCCGTTGCACCGGCTCGACCAGCGCCGGCACCGGGTGTCCGAGCTGTTCGCCACGAGGGAGACCACAAGTGCCCAGGTCTGACACCGCCGCACCCCCGACCGGGGTCATCCACGACATCGGCTACCAGCGCTACGAGGGCACCCGCCTCGGCCGCCGGCACATCGTCGGCGCGCTCTACCTGCACGGTCTGCGGACCGCCTTCGGGCTCGGCCGCAGCGCCAAGGCGAAGATCTTCCCCTGGCTGATCGTCGGCACCGTCGGCGCGGTCGCCGCGGTGCTGGTCGCGATCCGCACCCAGACCGGCGAGGTGGTGCTGAGCTACCCGGAGTTCCCCGAGGTGCTCACCCTGCTGATCATCTTCTTCTGCGCCATCGTCGCGCCGGAGCTGGCCTCCCGGGACCTGCACAGCGGGGTGCTACCGCTGTATTTCGCCCGGCCACTACGCCGTAGCGACTACGCGCTGGCGAAGCTGGCCGCGCTGCTCACCGCGACGTTCCTGATGCTGGCCGGCCCACTGACGGTGATGTTCGCCGGTGCCGCGTTCTCGTTGCCGGACGTCTCGGCCGTCTGGACCGAGTTCGGCGACTTCCTGCCCGGCGTGGCGCACGCCGCCATCCACGCGGTCGTCTTCGGCTCGATCGCCCTGCTGATCGCCTCGGTGGTCAAGCGTCGGGCGGTGGCCGCCGCGGCGATCGTCGGCGCCTTCCTGGTCACCACCCCGGTGGTCGGGGTGCTCGCCGTCATGCCGTCCCGGACCGCCAACGAGCTGTCCGGCCTGGCCAGCCCCGCCACCCTGGTCGGCGGCATCGGCGACTGGCTCTTCGGGTCGGACGGCGAGTTCGGCGTCGGCGACTTCGGTCCGCTCTACGGCCTGGTCGCGGTCGGATTCGTCGCCGCCTGCGTCCTGCTGCTGCTCGCCCGCTACCGGAAGGTCGCCGCCGCATGAACCCCGAGTCCACCACCACGCTCGCGGCGCCGGCCGCCGGACCGGCCGACGGCGCCGGCCCGGCCCCGGTCACCGCCCGGACTGCCGCCGCCGGCATCGAACTGCGCGCGGTCTCCCGCTGGTACGGCAACGTGGTCGCCGTCAACGACGTCACGATGAGCCTCGGTGCCGGGGTGACCGGTCTGCTCGGCCCGAACGGCGCCGGCAAGACCACCCTGCTGCACATGATGGCCGGCTTCCTGGCCCCGTCCCGGGGCACCGTCACCGTCGGCGGCGAGTCGACCTGGCGCAACCCGTCGGTGTACCGGCGGCTCGGCCTGGTCACCGAGAAGGAGTCCGTGCACGCCTTCCTCAGCGCGTACGAGTTCGTGCTGGCCAGCGCCAAGCTGCACCGGCTGCCGGACCCGGAGGCGGCGGCCCGGCGGGCGATCGCGCTGGTCGAGCTGACCGACGTGCAGGACCGCCGGATCGGCACCTACTCCAAGGGCATGCGGCAGCGCACCCGGGTGGCCGCCGCGCTGGTGCACGACCCCGAGGTGCTGCTGCTCGACGAGCCGTTCAACGGGATGGACCCGCGGCAGCGGATGCACATGATGGACCTGCTGCACTCGCTCGGCGACGCCGGCCGGAACATCCTGTTCAGCTCGCACATTCTGGAGGAGGTCGAGCAGGTCTCCGGCACCGTCCAGGTGATCGTGGCCGGCCGGCTGGCCGCCTCCGGCGACTTCCGCAGCATCCGCCGGCTGATGACCCACCGGCCGCACGTCTTCGTGGTGCAGTCCACCGACGACCGGAAGCTGGCGGTCGCGCTGATGGCCGACCCGTCGGTGACCGGCGTCGAGCTGGACAAGACCGGCCTGACGGTCCGGGCCGGTGACTACGGCGGCTTCACCCGCGCGCTGCCGAAGATCGCGCTCGCCGCGCAGATCCGGGTCCGCCGGCTGCTGCCCTCGGACGAGTCCCTGGAGAGCGTCTTCTCCTACCTGGTGGAGGTCTGAGATGTCGACCATTTCGTGGATCACCGCGCGCGGCCTGTTCGGCCGGCGCCGGTTCCTGCTGCTGCTCCCGCTGCCGCTGCTGCTGGTCGGTCTCGCCGTGCTGTCCCGGGCGTCCGGCATCGACCCGGCCGAGTGGGGGCCGCCGGTCCTCGTCGGCCTCGGGCTAGCCGTGGTACTGCCGGTGATCGCGTTGATCGTCGGTACCGGCGTGCTCGGCTCCGAGATCGACGACGGCACCATCGTGCACATCCTGACCAAGCCGCTGCCGCGCTGGCAGATCGTGCTGCCGAAGCTGTTCGTCGCGGCCGGCATCACCGCCGTCACCGCGGCCGTCCCGCTCTACGTCGCCGGGGTGCTGGCCGACTCGGTCAGCCTGGGGTTGGCGCTGGCCGCGGCGAGCGCGGTGGGCGCGCTGGCGTACTCGGCGCTGTTCCTGGCGCTGAGTCTGCTCACCCGGCGGCCGGTGCTGCTCGGCCTGGTCTACGTGCTGATCTGGGAGGGGCTGCTGACCAACCTGGTGTCCGGCACCCGGGTGCTGTCGATCCAGCAGTACGTGGTGGCGTTCGCCGACCGGATCGCCCCCACCGACCTGCTCGACGGCGCGGTGTCGGTGCCGGTGGCCACGGTGATGACGGTGCTGCTGACGGTCGGCTTCACCGTGCTGGCGGTGGACCGGCTCCGCTCCTTCAGCGTGGCCGGCGAGACGAGCTGACCGGCGTTACTGCTATGGCGCCGCCGGCTGACCCGGCATGGGAACGGGTCAGCCGGCGGCGTTTCCGGTCCTTGGGCCGCGGCTGCCGCGCCTGGAGGCCCAGACACTCGACGGATGCCGCTCACACAGTTGTCTGCGGTGGACGGAACACCTTGCGGTAGGCGCCGGGTGTGACGCCGAGGAGCTGCAGGAACTGGGCCCGGAAGTTGCTCGTGGTCGGGAACCCGGTCTGGGCGGCGATCCGGTCGACCGTGTGGTCGGTGGTTTCCAGCAGCTCCTGGGCGTGCCGGATGCGCACCCCCGACACCCACTGCATCGGGCTCTGCCCGGTCTCGTCGGCGAACCGGCGGGTGAGCGTACGCACGCTCATGCCCGCCGCCCCGGCGATGTCGGCGAGGGTGAGGTCGCGGTGCGCATTCGCTTCGATCCAGTCCAACGCCCTGGTCAGCGTCGTGGTCCGGGCGCTCGCCCGGTTCCGGACGATGTACTGCGCCTGCCCGCCCGGCCGGTGCAGCGGCGCGACGGCGAGGCGGGCGGCGTCCGCCGCGACGGCCGTCCCGTAGTCGCGCTCGACGAGGTGCAGGCACAGGTCGAGACCGGACGCGGCACCGGCGGAGGTCAGAATGTCGCCGTTGTCGGTGTAGAGCAGGTCGGGGTTCATCCGGACCGCGGGATGCCGGCGCGCGAGTTCGTCCGCGGCGAGCCAGTGGGTCGTCGCGTCCCGCCCGTCGAGTAGCCCGGCCTCGGCCAGCGTGAACGCGCCGACGCAGATCGACGCGATCCGCGTCCCGCGTTGCGCCACCGCCCGCAGGGCCGCCAGCACGGGAGGCGGCGACGGCCGCAGCGGGTCGTTGCGTCCCGGCACCACGATCAGGTCGGCGCGTTCGATCGCGTCCAGCCCTTCATCGACAGACAGGCGCAGTGGACCGGCCTGGACGGACCGCTCGTGGCCGGCCACGACCAGCCGGTACCCCGGCCGGCCGTCCGGCAGGCGCACGCGCCCGAAGGTCTCCACGGCGGTGGCCATATCGAAGGCAATCGCATCCGGCAGCGCAAGCACGACGACGGTGTGCATCCCTGCAGAATAGGGCACTCCGGGCTTGGCCAGATACAGGTGATTCTAGTCCTGATAGCCACTTTTCGGCCGGCGCGGGGAACGCGAAGGTAGAGCGAGCGCCAACAGGAAGGATCACCCATGCCCCGGATCAATGTTCAGATCGTGCTCTTCGACGGGTTCGACCCGCTCGACGTGGTCGCCCCGTTCGAGGCGCTCACCGCCGGGAGCCAGTTCCTCGGCGGCGCGTTCGCGTTGGAACTCGTCAGCGCGGGCGGACCCGGCGTCGTGCGGTCCGGTAACCCCCGGATCACGCTGACGGCCACCGCCACCCTCGACCCGGACGCGCCCGGCTACGTGCTCGTCCCCGGGGCGGTCGGCCCGGTCGACGCGGACGCCGGAGAGGAGAGCATCCCGGCGCGCCTCGGCCGGTTCGCGTCGAGCGACGCGATGCCGCTGATCCGTCGAGCGCTCGACAACCCGGAGATCACCGTCGCGGCGTACTGCGGAGGTTCACTCGCCCTGGCGATGGCCGGCCTTCTCGACGGCCGCACCGCCACCACCCACGCGCTCGGCGTCGACCTGCTCGACACCACGGGGGTGCACGCCGTCCGCGCCCGGGTGGTCGACGACGGCGACCTGATCAGCGGCGGCGGCGTCACCTCGGGCCTCGACGTCGCCCTCTACCTGCTCGAACGGGACTTCGGCCCGCACACCGCCCGCGCCGTCGAGGAGCTGTTCGAGTACGAGCGCCGCGGCACCACCTGGAAGAGCAGCCGGCAGCCGGCGACCGGCGTGCGGACCGGCGGGTGAGCGCGTTCCTGCTGTCGGTGCATGTGCTCGCCGCCATCCTCGCCATCGGGCCGGTCGCCATCGCCGCGAGCATGTTCCCCCGCGCCGCGCGGCTCGCCCTCACCGCACCCGAACACCCCGAAAAGGGCGCCGCGGTACGCATCCTGCACCGCATCACCCGCGTCTACGCGGTGATCGGCGTCCTCGTTCCGGTGTTCGGACTCGCCACCGGTGCGAGCCTCGGCGTGCTCGGCGACAGTTGGCTGATCGTCTCCATGGTCCTGACCGCCGCCGCGGCCGCGCTGCTGATCGGGGTCATCCTCCCCGGCCAGCGACGGGTCCTCCGGGCGCTCACCACGGACGCGGACCGGACCGGCGACCTGGTGCCGGACCGGGTCGCGCGCCGGCTCGGGATGCTGACCGGCGTCTTCAACCTGCTCTGGGCGATCGTCGTCGTCCTGATGATCTACCGGCCCGGCTCGACGACGGGAGTCGGGCTGTGAGCCCGCGCCGCGTCCTCTGGGTCGCCGGCACGGTTGAGCTCGGCACGCTGGCGCTGCTGCTCGCGAACCTGGCGACCATCCACCTGCCGGAGCTCACCCGGGTGCTCGGCCCAGTCCACGGGCTGGCCTACACGGCCACCGTCATCACGGCCGTCCTCGTCATGGGCGGCCGCCACCGGGTGTGGCTGCTCGCGCTCATCCCCGGCATCGGCGGCCTCCTGGCCGCGCCTGCCGCTCGCCTCCGACCGGCCACCGACGACGGCTGGCGGTAGGTCGCCGGGCACCCGATCCCGTCGACCGGCCACCGGGACCGGGCTATCCGGACCAGGCCACCTCGACCGGCCCTTACGGCGACCGGCCGTTCCTCGACCGGCCTTCCTCGACCGGCCCTCCTCGACCGGGCTTGCGGCGACTGGGTCAGCCGGTGTTGCGCATGCCGGCGGCGATGCCGTTGACGGTGGTGAGCAGGGCGCGCTCCAGGGCGGTGCCGTCGCCGGGGGCGCGCCGGCCACCCGGTGCGGTGGCGACCGCGCGGCCGGCGGCGCCGGAGTCGCGGTACTGCCGCAGCA
This sequence comes from Solwaraspora sp. WMMD1047, assembly GCF_029626155.1. Classification (NCBI taxonomy): domain Bacteria; kingdom Bacillati; phylum Actinomycetota; class Actinomycetes; order Micromonosporales; family Micromonosporaceae; genus Solwaraspora; species Solwaraspora sp. WMMD1047. The sequence continues at coordinate 976,172 of NZ_JARUBL010000001.1, forward strand.
GCGCCACCTGCAGGTGGTGCAGCGGCTCCAAGTAGGTGTCCCGGACGGCCAGGGTGCGCTGCAGCACCGGCGAGTTGTCCAGCAGCGCGGGAGAGGCGGTGATCGCCAACACCTCGCGCTTGGTCAACTCGTACTCCTCCTCGATGGTGGTGAAGATCGGCCGCAGCTGCGCCGGCACCAGCGTCTCCACGTAGCGGCGGGCGATGTTCAGGTCGGTCTTGGTCAACATCATCTCGACGTTCGACAGGAACGTGCGGAAGAAGTGCCAGTTGCGGTGCATTTCGGCGAGCACGTCGGCCAGCCCGTCGGCGCGGGCGGCGGCCAGCCCGGTCCCGACCCCGAACCAGCCGGGCACGATCTGCCGGGTCTGGGTCCAGCCGAACACCCACGGGATGGCCCGCAGGCCGCCCAGCCCGGCGCCGGTGTTGGGCCGCTTCGCCGGCCGGGAGCCGATGTTCAGCGCTCCCAGCAGCTCGGTCGGCGTCGACGCCCAGAAGTACGCCGGCAGGTCCGGGTTCTCGACCAGCGAGCGGTACTGCCGGAACGCCGCCCCGGAGACCACGTCCATTGTGGCGTCCCAGCGTTCCAGCATCTCCATCGGCTGGCGCGGGGTGGTGTGCAGCAGCGTGCTCTGCAGCACGGCCGCGATCGTCAGCTCCAGGTTCTCCCTGGCCAGCGACGGGATCGTGTACTTGTCGGAGATCACCTCGCCCTGCTCGGTGACCTTGATCGCGCCGTCCAGGGTGCCGTATGGCTGGGCCAGGATCGCCTCGTGCGTCGGGCCGCCGCCCCGGCCCACCGTGCCGCCCCGGCCGTGGAACAGCCGCAGCCGTACGTTGTGCCGGGCCGCCACGTCCCGCAGCGCCCGCTGCGCCTTGTGGATCGACCACTGCGAGGTGGTGATGCCGGCCTCCTTGTTGGAGTCGGAGTAGCCGAGCATCACCTCCTGCACGTCGCCCCGGGCGGTCACGATCGCCCGGTACGCCGGCAGCGACAGCATCTCGTCCAGCAGCTCACCACCGGCGTCCAGCTCTGCCGGGGTCTCCAGCAGCGGCACGAAGCCAATCCGGGCCCGGCCACTGTGCACGTCCACCAGCCCGGCCTCCCGGGCCAGCACCACGGCGGCCAGCACGTCGTCGACGCCGAGGGTCATCGAGACGATGTACGACTCGATCACCTCCGGCCCGTACCGCTGCTGGGCCTGCCGGATCGCGGCGAACACGTCGAACGTCTTGCGGGCCGCCTCGGTCAACGGGGTGTCCGGGCTGGAGAGCGGCCGGCGCCCGGTCAGCTCGTCGGCGAGCAGCTTGGTCCGGTCCGCCCGGCTCAGCGCGGAGTAGTCGGAGACCTCGCCGACCCGGGCGTAGAGCTGCGCCAGCACGACGTGGTGCGCCTCGGCGTGCTCACGGACGTCCATCGTGGCGAGCTGCAGTCCGAACGCCGACACGGTGCGGATCGCCGACGCCAGCATCCCGACGGCGGTGAGCTGGCCGGCGTTGCGGGCCAGCGAGGCGCGCATCAGCTCCAGGTCGGCGACCACCTGCGCGGCGTCCAGGTAGTCCCGGCCGGGCACGTGCGCGGTGCCCTGCCGCAGCCGCAGCCGGGTGTTGGCCAGCTTGACCTTCATGCAGCGGGCCTTGAGCCGGTACGGCTCCTCGGCGTTGGTGCGCCGGAACCGGGCCGCCACCTCGGGCAGCGCGTCCAGGTCGGCGGCGAGGCTGGCGGAGAGGTCCAGCGACACCCCGCGCAGCCGCCGGGAGACCGACACCTCCCGGATCAGCGCGTCCAGCGCCTTCTCGGTGGCCTGGATGCCGTGTTCGTGCTGGATCAGCAGCACGTCGCCGGTGACCTTGGGGGTGACGAACGGGTTGCCGTCCCGGTCACCACCGATCCAGGTGCCGAAGGTCAGCGGCCGGGCGCTGGGGGCGGTCTCCACCCCGAGCGACCGCAGCGTGTTGGCCAGGTCGTCGAGCACCTGCGGGGCGGCCTCGTCGTAGAGGTCGCGCAGGTAGTAGATCGCGTTGCGGGCCTCGTCGGTCGGGTCCGGTCGGTCCAGCCGCAGCTCGTCGGTCTGCCAGAGCAGGTCGAGCAGCTCGGCCAGCCGCCGGTTGGCGGGCCCCTCGTCGGCGGCGCCGTAGAGGATCGCGGCGGCGGCCTCGGTGTCCAGCTCGTCGGCGATCGCGCGCAGCTTCGACAGGATGGAGCGCCGGGCCGCCTCGGTCGGGTGGGCGGTGAAGACCGGCCGGACGGCGAGCTTGCGGGCCGCCGAGGAGATCTCCTCCGGCGACACCCCGCGCTCGGCGATCAACCGGCCGGCCTGGTCCAGCCAGCCGCCCTGGGTGGCCCGCTGCCGGCGCAGGTCCCGGGACCGGTGCACCTGCTCGGTGATGTTGGCCAGGTGGAAGTAGGTGGAGAAGGCGCGGGCCAGCTTCGTACCGGTGGTGATGTCCATCGCGGCCAGCCGCTGCGCGGCGGCCTCGGCGTCGGAGCGGACCTGGGCCCGGATCTCCTCGACCAGGTCCAGCAGCGGCTTGCCCTCCTGCCGGGCCAGGGTCTGGCCGAGCAGGGTGCCCAGTCGCCGGATGTCCGCCCGCAGGGCGGCGTCGGGGCCGTCGTGGTCATGCTGGTCGGTCACCGTGCGCTCCTCACGAGAGTACGAAGGACGGCACTGTCCGACACCGTTGATCGTATCCGCGCGGCGCCTCGGTGGCGCACTGCCCCCGCGTTCACATCTTGCGAATGACGCAGCCCACCTGGCCGATTGCCGACGCGAGTGGCGGTCGTCACTCCACCGCCGAACTACCCGCCGTCCCGCTCCCGCACGAACACTCCGGACCCCGGCCGCCCCTCGGTCAGCCCTTCGGTCCGCAGGATCAACATGGCGTTGCGGATCACCGTGTCGGAGACCTGGTACTCGGCCTTGAGCTGACTGATCGACGGCAGCCTGTCGCCGGTTTTGAGCTGACCGGAGACGATCCGTTCCCGCAGCTCGCGGGCGACCCGCTCATAGGCGGCCTCATATGGCATGACAACTCCCTGGGTGGCACGCCAATGAGATCACGCCGCGACCTACTACCTGAAGTAGGCACTGACCAAGGGTGGGATCATGTCCTAGGTTGAACCGGAGCAGCCCGTCTGGGTGGTACCACTGGGCTTCTCGCGAACATCTTCAGTATTAGGCGGACCAGGGTGGAGTTGGCGCTCCGATCCCCGGGCCTTGACCGGGAAGGACCCCCGGCCCATGGACAAGCTATCGAATCCTGCCCACCCGCCGTGGTGCGGGCGCGGCCCGGACTGCGCCACCGCGCCGGGCTGGCACAACTCGGCCCTGCTGCCAGTGGCATCGCTCGGCGACGAGGTGATCCAGGTCGCGGCCGGGCTCTGGCAACTCGACGTCGAGTCGCCCTCCATTCCGGTTGGTGGCGTGCTGTTGGAGTTCACCCTTGGCGGTGATGTCGAGCGCTGGCCGATCGGCTTGATCCAGGCACTGTCCCTGGCGCGCCTGCTGCCCCGGCTACTCGGCCACGCCAACGCCACCCCTTCCCGCGCTGCCTGACCATGGAGGTCAAGATCGTCAGGACAATACGCACGCTTGGAGCCCGATTCGCGTGCTCAATGTCCTGATGAACTTGACCTCCATCTGGCGCAATGGGCGGCTGGCCGTGGGCCGGGCGGGGTGAATGGCTCGTTAGGCGCAAGCGATCTTTCGCACGTAGACGCCTTCGCCCTGCCGGCCCTCGATCAGCCCTTCCGCCTTGAGGATCATGAGCGCGGTGCGGACGGATCCGTAGGAGACGCCGTGCTCCTTGATCAGGCCCTGGGTCGTCGGCAACTGGTCTCCGGGCTTGAGCTGCCCGGACCGGATCTGGTCCCGGATGGCCGACGCCACCCGCTCGTACTTCGGTGTGTGCAAGGTGTCTCCCTGGCTCGCGTTGCCAAGTAGATCCGCTAGGCCGCGCCTGACTGGTCGGCCGCGTTGTCAGGGGCGGTCGAGGTGGTCGGCGGGGGCCGTGTTCAGGAGCCAGGCGAGCGGTAGCTTGCTGGCCACCTCGTACTCGCCGGTCGGGGCGAGCCGATTGAGGGTGACGGTCTGCGCGGCGTCCCGGTCGACGACCCAGTACCAGGGGATCCCCGCGCGGGCGTACTCGTGCCGCTTCACCATCTCGTCCATCGTCTCCGACCCCGGAGACACGATCTCGACCACCAGTAGGAGCTCCGTGACCGCCAGCCAGACGCTGCGCGGCTGAGGACGGGACCAGAGGGTCAGGTCGGGAATCCGGCCCCCGTCACCGTCCGGCCCGGGGATGCGGACCCCGGCGGCCTGGAGCACCTGCTCGGCCGGCCAACCCGCCGTGGCGAGCCACACCAACAGCCGGCTCGCGATCGCCGCGTGTTCCGAATCGGGTGGCGGCATTACGGACAACGCTCCCTGGGGGCTGGTCTCGTAACGGTGTCCGTGCGGATCGGCTGCGATCATCGCGGCGAGATCGTCGAGCGTCACGACGGACGGCATGTGCCTGCCGACAGCCTCCGCGCTCATGTGGTCATCCTAACGGCCGGGCTGGTCGCACGAGGGGACCCGCAGCGCCCAGGCCCTGCTGTCCGGTGCCGGCTGGTGCCGGCACGGTCAGCGGGCGGGGAAGCGGAGGATGCGGTCGTCGCCGTCGCGGAGGTCGCCCCGGCCGTCGGTGTTCGAGGTGGTCAGCCAGAGGGCGCCGTCGGGGGCGACCGCGACCGTGCGCAGCCGGCCGTAGCGGTCGGTGAACTCGGCCGACGGCTCGCCGACTGGGTCGCCGGTCAGCGGGATGGTCCAGAGCCGCTCGCCGCGCAGCGCGGCCATGTACGCCGTCTCGCCCGCGATGGCCAGGCCGGACGGGGACGCCTCACGGGTGGGCCAGGTGACAAGCGGGTTGGTGTAGCGCCCGCCCTCGGTGTCACCTTCCCCCTCGACCTCGGGCCAGCCGTAGTTGCGGCCCGGCTCGATCAGGTTCAACTCGTCCACGTCGTTCTGCCCGAACTCGGTGGCGAACAGCCGACCCTGCGCGTCCCAGGCCAGCCCCTGCACGTTGCGGTGGCCGAGGCTGTAGACCGGCGAGCCGGCGGTCGGGTTTCCGGGGGCCGGTTCGCCGTCCGGGGTCAACCGGAGGATCTTGCCGGCGGGGTCGTCGGCGTCCTGGGACCGCGACGTCCGGCCGGCGTCCCCGGTGCCCACGTAGAGCATGCCGTCCGGGCCGAACGCGATCCGGCCACCGTTGTGGTTGCCAGCCTTCGCGATGCCGTCGAAGACCACGTCCGGGCTGTCGTCGTCCAGGCTGAACCGGACGATCCGGTTGTCCTCCCGCGCCGTGAAGTAGGCGTACACCAGATTGTCCGAGGCGTAGTCGGGGGAGACCGCCAATCCCAGCAGGCCACCCTCACCGCCGGCCACCACGCCCGGCACGTCGTACACCTGGCGGGGTTGTCCACCGCTCGGGGAGACCCGCAGGATCCGGCCGCTCTCCCGCTCGGCCACCAGCGCGTCGCCGTCGGGCAGGAAGGTCAGGCCCCACGGTACGTCGATCCCCTCCGCGACCACCTCGCCGGCGCCCAGATCCGGCGTCGCCGACGGGGTGCTCGGCGCCGTCGCCGTGACCACCGGGCCGGGCGTCGCAGTGGACCGGGCCGGCTCGGCGGGGTCGTCACCGCAGCTCGTCACCGCGCCGACCACGAGTAGCGCGGCGCACCCCCACGCACTCCGCCTACCTGCGGTGCTGACTGCCATGGTGTCCTCCGAAGCTGGTCGATAGTCGGGCAAGCGCATCAGGAAAACCCGAAAGCCCGGCGAAAGGCCGGGCTGGTACGGGTACGGCGCAGCCGCCGGCAGTGGCCAGACCAACAATGCCACTGCCGGCGGCGGCGCCCCTTCCTACTACAACTCTCTTACCCGGATGTCGCGGAATTCGATCACGTCGCTGTTGCCGTGGTTCTGCAGGCCGAGGAAGCCGCTGAGGAACTGGCGGGCGTCCGTCGGCGGGTCACCGGCCCGGGAGGACTGCTTGCCCGGGACGTTGTCGAACTCGTGGATCACCACCCCGTTGCGGATGATCGTGTAGTGCTGGCCGACCACCCGGAACTCGTAGTCGTTCCACTGGCCCTTCGGGGTGGCCCCGGCCCGGTCCAGCGTCAGCGGCGAGAAGTTGTAGACCGAGCCGGTCTTCTGCGACTCGCCCGTCTCCCCGTCGTAGATCTGGATCTCGTGGCCGCAGTAGATCGCCACCCACGCCTGCGACGTCCGGGCCGACCCGATCGTGCCGCAACTGCCCTCCGGCCGGTCCGCCAGCGGGATCCGCGGATCGGGGAACCGCACCAGCAGGCCGCTGTTGGCGCGTACCGCATCCGGTGAGATGTCCCGGAACTTCAGCCGGACCGAGTAGTCGGCGAACTCCTGACCCGCGTACCAGAGCATGCCCAGCCCGCCGGCACTGCGGATCGAACCGTCCGGGCGCAGCCCGAACGAGCCGCCGGGCGCCTGCCGCCAGTCGGCGAGCGAGTACCCGGTCCCGTCGAAGATGTGCCGGTAGCCGGGGGTCCGACCGATCGGGGAGTCGGCGCCCGCCTGGCGCAGCGTCGCCGCCTCCGTCTCGTTGATGATCCGCACCGCGGCCAGCAGGTCGACCACCTCGTCCAGGTGACTGGTGAACGAGCCCTGGTTCGGCCACGACCGCTCGTCGTCGATCAGGTCGTTGATCGTGCAACCGCCGCCGGCCTGCCGGTTCGGCACCCCGGTGTCGGTGTCGAGCAGCCGGACCGTCGGCCTGGTGTCGGCCGCCACGCAGCCGACGTTGACGTCGATGGTGTCGGTGACCACCTCGCCGTCGGCGTACGTCACCTTCAGGGTCGCCTGGAAGGTGCCGTACCGCTGGTAGGTGTGGGTGGGGTGGGCCTGGGTCGACGGCCGGCTGCCGTCGCCGAAGTCCCACTCCCAGGCCACCCCGCCGACCCGGGCGCTGGAGAACTCGACCCGCCGCGGCTCGCTCTGCGCGGCCGCCCGGGTGGTGGCCAGGCCCGGGTTCGGGGTGGCCGCCCCGCCCTGGTAGGTGATCCGGATCAGCTTCTGGTTGTTGTGCAGGGAGAAGAAGCCGCCGCCGTAGTCGAGCAGGTACAGCGCGCCGTCCGGGCCGAACTTGGCGTCCATCCAGTGGTCCAGCTGGGTGCCGCCGGTGCCGGCCTGGATGATCGCCCGCAGGTCCTCGCCGAGGGCGGGCGCCCCCTGCTCCGGCACGTTCGCCGGGTCGACGGTCACCGCCACCCGGTTGCCGGAGTTCGAGTAGTCCCCGATGAACCACTTGTTGTTCCAGTACGCCGGCCACGCCACCCCGCTGTCGGTGTCGACCTCGGAGCGCTGGTAGGTCGGCCCGTTCATCACGGCCTGACTGCCGCCGCGCAGGTACGGCCGGGTGAACGTCTCCTGCCCGGTCACGTACGACGGCAGCCCGCTGCCGTCGGTCCGGGTCGGGTAGACCGGCCCGCCGCCCTGCGGCGAGAACCAGATCATGTTGTCCCGGGCCGGCGGAATGTCGACCAGGCCGGTGTTGCGCGGCGACTCATTGCGCAGGTTGTCGCAGTCGTACCAGCCGGTCAGCACCGTCGCGTCGGTGTTGCTGCGGTCCCGGTACGGCTGCCGGTTGCCCATGCAGTAGGGCCAGCCCTGGTTGCCGGCCGAGGTGATGATGGTGGCGGTCTCGTACTTGGCCGGACCCAGTTCGGGGCTCGGGGCGCTGGCGTCCGGGCCGACCCAGGCCGCGGTCAGCCAGTCGTTCACCGGGTCCCAGGCGATCCGGGCGATGTTGCGGACCCCCATCACGTAGATCTCCGGCCGGGTCTTGCCGCCGCCCTCCTCGTTCCCGGTGAAGAGGTTCCCGTCCGGGATCGTGTACGAGCCGTCCGGCTCCGGGTGGATCCGCAGGATCTTGCCGTTCAGGTCGTTGGTGTTGCCGGAGGTACGGCGGGCGTCCTGGAACGAGACCCCCGCGTACTCCTGGGTCCAGTTGTTGCCGGAGTAGCCGCCGGAGCCGCCGGAGGAGTTGCTGTCGCCGGTGCCGACATACAGGTTGCCGGACTCGTCGAAGGTCATCCCGCCGCCGGCGTGGCAGCAGCTGTGGATCTGGGTGTCCCACTCCAGCAGGTCGACCCGGGTGCCCTGGTCGATGGTGTCGGTCGCGGCGTCGTAGGTGAACCGGGAGACGGTCCGCTTGCCGATCCGCTTCTCCCGGTCGATCGAGGAGTGCGGCATCCAGTAGACGTAGAACCAGCCGTTCTCCGCGAACGCCGGGTCCAGCGTCATACCGACCAGGCCCTCCTCGTTCTTCACCAGTTCACCGCCGCTGCCCCGGTGACCCATCACCGGCAGCGTGGTGAGGAGCTTCACCTGCCGGGTACGCGGGTCCCACTGGTGGATGGTGCCGCAGCCCAGGCCGACGTTCGGGTCGTCCCAGTTCACCACCGGCGCGGTCGGGCAGGCCGCCTTGCCGATGTAGAAGACCGTCCCGTCCGGTGCGATGGTCAGCCCGTGCGGCTCGCCGATCTGGTCGAGCTGGCCGGACTGGTTCGCCGCGGTCAGCCGTTCGGTCCGGTAGTTCGCGGCGATGCCGGCCTGGCAGTCGCCCCGGACCGTGCCGGCGGTCCAGCGGATCGCCCCCAGCAGGTGGTCGCGGAACCGGTCGTCGCTGGTGTAGCTGGCCTCGGTGCGGCCCATGCCCAGGTAGAAAGACCGGCCGCCGTCGTAGTCGCGGCACCAGGAGACCGGGTGGAACGGGCCGTTGCCGCTCAACCCCACCTGGTAGCTGGTCTCCTCGACCTGCGCGACGGTGTGTACCCGCCCGACCGGGCTCGGGTCCCAGTTGATCCACTGGTCGGACCGGGTCCACTTCAGCGGCAGCCCGGCGTTGGCCGGGTGGTCCCGGTCGGTGACGTCGACCACCGCCTCCTGCACCTGGCTCTCCGGCGGCGGCGCCGCGTCCGGGCCGATCAGCCACAGCTCGGCCAGCTGGGTCAGCGGCTCACCGCTGTTCGCGGTGATGTTCAGCCGGTAGTGCTGGTAGGCGACGTCGTTGCCGAAGCTGAACTGCCGGGTCAGGAAGCGCTGCGGGAAGGCTTCCCCGGTGCGGCGGTCCAGGTCGGTCCAGCTCTCGCCGTCGTTCGAGCCCTGCAGGGTCCAGTCCTTCGGGTCCCGGCCGGGGGAGTCGTTGGCCGAGGTCAGGGCGTACCGGTTGACGGCGACCGGGGTGGCCAGCTTGCCGGCGAGCCAGCTCACCGGCTGCCGGGTCAGCCACTTGGTGCTGGTCGACCCGTCGAAGGCGTGTGGCGGGGTCTCGTTCGGCGGGTTGGTGCCGCTCGCGGTGGCCTCCACCACCTCCTCGGCGTCCGGCAGACTGGCCGCCGGCCGGGTGCCGATCAGGCCGGTGAACCACTCCGAGCTGGGCTGGGCGTACGCGGCGTCGTGCACGCCGACGAAACCCCCACCCGATTTCACGTACGCCTGGAAGGCGGCCTCCTGCGTGTCGTCGAGGGTCACCCCGTTCGCCGACAGGAACACCACGCTGCGGTAGCGGGCCAGGTTCTCGGCGGCGAAGACGGCCGGGTCCTCGGCCTCGTGGACGTAGAAGCCGTGCTCCTTGCCGAGCTTGCGGATCGCGTTCGTGGCCTTGGCCACCGGGTCGTCCTGCTCGGCGGCCGGTCCGTGGAAGACCAGCACGTTCACCACCCGGTTGCCCCAGGTGGGGGGCGCCGCGGCCGCGTCCGGGGCGGTGCCCGGGGTGGCGGTCAGCAGGCCGGCCAGCAGGGTGGCCGCGGCCAGGACGGCGGCGCGTCGGCGAGATAATCCGAATCGGGATTTCTTGGAATGGCGTTCGTGGGCCATGTCCGCTCCTTGGGAGGGTTCGACTGTCGCTCAGGAGTGGGTGGAGTGGCCGGCCGGTGCGCCGGCGCCGGGCGCGGCCGCGTGGCCGCCGTGGTGTGGCGGCATCGCCCCGTTCTCGTCCAGGACGTGCAGGGTGGTGGCCATCCCCAGATCGGAGTGGAACTGCATGTGGCAGTGCAGCATCCAGTGCCCCGGCCCGACCGAGTCGCCGGCGACCACCTGCACGCCGAACGAGTCGCCCGGCCCGAGGGTCTTGTTGTCGATCACCGGGATCGAGTCGACGATGGCCTTGTTGTCGCCGGCCACCACCCCGGTGCGGGTGTCCGCCCAGGAATGGCCGTGCAGGTGGAAGGTGTGCATGTCGTCGCCGATGCCGATCACCACGAACTCGACCCGCTCACCCACCTTGGCGACCAGGCAGGTCGGTCCGGGCTGCGGGTTCTGCTCGTCGCAGGTGTCCGCCTCGGCGGCTCGCCGCAGGTTGATGGTCTGCCGGTCGCCGAAGACGGTCACGTAGGTCCGGTCCGGCCGCGGGTCGCCCTGCCGGCGGACCACCAGCCCGCCGAAGAGCCCGGACCGCAGCCCGGCGGTGCCGTGCGCCCCGCCGACCACGTGGTCGTGGTACCACCAGTAGCCGGCGGTGCCCGGCGACCCGGTCCTGGCGTTGCGGGGCTTGGCGTACCAGGTGTAGGTGCGGGACTGGCCGGCCGGCACGAACGAGCCACTGTGCACGGTGCCGTCGGAGAGCTGGGTGTACTTGACCCCGTGCGCGTGCAGCGAGACGCCGAGCGGGTGCTCCGGGTCGGTGCGCAGCCGCGCCAGGGTCGCCTCCGGCACCTGGTTGTGCAGGGTGATCGCCAGGCATTCGCCCTCGATCATCTCCATCGTCGGCCCCGGGTACGAGGCGGTCTGCGGGGTGAGCCCGTAGCCGAGCCGGACCTGGTTGGTCGACGGGTCCGGGGGCAGCTCCACGGCGTACAGCGTGATGGTGCGGTCGGGTTGGACGCAGCCGTCGGGTTGCTCCGCGAACTGCACCCGGGCGCCGATCGCCAGGGCCGTGCCGGCGCTGGCGAAGGTCACCACAAGCACCGTCAGCACCAGCCCCAGCCGGCCGGCCCGCGATCCCAGCAACGACCTGCGGTTGATCGTGTTGCTCAAGGTCGTATCCAATCTGTCGGGGGTCATGGCGTGAGCGGGGCGATCCGGACGTTGCGGAAGCTCACGACATCGCCGGTGCCGTGGTTCTGCAGGCCGAGGTAGCCGGTGGCCTGCTGCCGGCCGGCGCCGCCCGGGTCGTCGGCGCGCGGCGGGTCGAAGACGGCGTCCGGCGCGTTGACGTACTCGTTGATCAACACCCCGTTGCGGAAGATCGAGTAGTGCTGCCCGACCACCCGGATCTCGTAGTCGTTCCAGGTGCCCTTCGGGGTGACCCCGGCGCCGGCAAGGCCGACCTCGTCGAAGCCGTACACCGATCCGGTCTTGTAGCGGTCGCCGTCGGTCCGGTCGTTGAGCTGGATCTCGTGCCCGTACTTGATCGCCACCCATTCGGGGCGGGACTCCTGCGGATGCTGGTGCACGTCGGGGAAGCGGACGAAGACGCCGCTGTTGGCGCGGCCGTCGCCGGGCGCGTCGTCGCGCCACTGCAGCTTCAGAGAGAAATCGCCGTACGCCCGGATGGGGAACCACAGCATCCCGAGGCCGTCGACCGGCCGGCTGGTGATCGAGCCGTCGGAGTTGCGGGTGAACCCGCCGGCCCCGACCTGTTCCCACTGGGCGAACGACGCACCCGACCGGCTGAGCAGCGGCTGGTAGCCGGTCTGGGCATCTGATTTGCCGACGTTCGAGGTGGCAGCGTCGTCGATCAGTTTTCTGCGTTCCTGCCGGCTGATCGCGCCGAAGTGGCGCAGGTGCTCGGTGATCTCCTTGACGTGCGCCATGAAGGTCGGATGGTCCGGCCAGAGCCGCTCGTCCTCGATCAGGTTGTTGATCGAGCAGCTCGTCTCGACGAGCCGGTTCGGTACGCCGCTGTTCACGGTGCCGAGCCAGACCGTCGGCCGGGTGTCGGTCACCGGGCAGGCCGGTCCGGTCTCGACTGTCGCCACGGTGAAGGTGACCGTGCCGGGGTCCGAGGTGTTGCCCGCCGCGTCGGTGGCCCGGTAGTCGAGGGTGTGCTGGCCGGGCTGGCTGACGGTGAGCGGGGCCGCGTAGGTGGCGTACGGCCGCCCGTCCAGCGAGTACTGGATCCGGGCCACGCCGGAGTCGTCGTCGGTGGCCGCCAGTGTCACGGTCGCCGCGCCGAGGTAGGCGCCGCTGCCGTCGCGCTGGCCGGAGACCGTCGCGGTGGCGACCGGCGGGGTGGTGTCCGGGTCCGGCGGCGGCACCACTGTGAACGACAACTCGCGCTCGTCCGAGGTGTTGCCGGCCAGGTCGGTGGCCCGGTAGCCGATCGTGTACTCGCCCGGCTCGTTCACCGTCACCGGGGCGGTGTAGGGGGCGTAGGGCTGACCGTTCACGGCGTACTCCACGCTGTCGACGCCGCCGCTGTCGCTGGCCGAGAGGGTGACCGTCGCGGCGCCCAGGTAGGCGCCGTCGCCGTTCCGGTCGCCGCTGACCGAGGCCGTCACCGTCGGCGGCGTGGTGTCCTCGCCGCCGCCGTCGCCGACGACCAGCAGGCCGGTCATCGAGCCGTGGCCGGGGATGGCGCAGAAGTAGCGGTAGGTACCCGGGGTCAGCACCACGTCGACCGTCCACCGCCCGCCGTTGGCGTCGAACGGGTCGGCCACGAGGTTCACGTCGACGTCGCTGTTGTACGCCGGGTCGCCGGTCGCGAAGGTGAGGGTGTGCTGCATGCCGGTGGTGTTGCCGGTCGCGGCGCTGTTCTCGAAGACCAGGGTCGCCGGCCCGGCCTCGGCGGTCTCCGGCGCGGACGTGTAGGCGAGGATGTCGTTGCCGGCCGTCCAGGTGAGCACCTGCTGCTGTTGCTGGGCCGCAGCCGCGGGCAGCGGCGTGGAGCCGATCAGCAGGGCGAGGACCGTGACGAGCACCGTTGCGGTGCTCCTGAGGTGGCGGCGCGGTCCCGGATGGTGACCCGGCGGACCGTGGCGTAACGAGAGGATCGGCATCTCCGACGCACCTTTCATCAACGTCCTTTTAGGACAGACGATGGATGTTGTTCAGGGCCTGGCAGGCGGAGTGAGGGCGCGTTGCGGTGGCACCTCGACCGCGCGGGCGTGATCGGGTGCGACCGGGTGCGCGAGGGTTGGGGTGGACGCAGTGACTGCCTGGCAGGGGTGCCACGCCCCTTGGCGATCGTGGCGGACGGGACGTGCAGCTGCGTCCCGTCCGCCACGTCTCACGAGCTGACCGCGCCGACGGTCACCTCAATTGAACGGGTTGTTTCCGATGCGACACTAACGGACTTGCTATCGACATGTCCACATCTTTCGACATGATGGCACTGACTTTCCTCTGCGCAGACGAAAGAAGGGCTGGGCTGGACAGTCAGCGGCTCAACCGCCGGTACTGCCGCACCGACAACGGCAGAAAGACCGCGATCAGCAGCACCGGCCAGGCGATGGCCAGCTCGACCGCGTGCCGGGCCGGCCACGAGTCGGCGCTCCACCCGGGGTTGCCGAACAGCTCCCGGGTCGCGGTGGCGGTCGCGGACAGCGGATTCCACTCGGCGACCGCGCCCAGCCAGCCCGGCATGGTCGCCGGTGACACGAAGGCGCTGGAGAGGAAGCCGAGCGGCCAGACCAGGATCTGCAGCACCAGCACCGCCTCCGGGTTGCGCAGCACCAGTCCGAGGTGGATGCCCAGCCAGAGCAGCGCGAACCGCAGCAGCAGGAGCAGCCCGAACGCCGCCAGGGCCGCCGGCACCCCGTGATGCCACTGCCAGCCGACCGCCAGCCCGCACGCCACCAGCACGGCCAGCCCCAGCGCGGAGTTGAGCATGTCCGCTGCGCTGCGCCCGACCACCACCGCCGACCCGGCCATCGGCATCGACCGGAACCGGTCCGTCACTCCCTTCGTCGCGTCGGCGCTGACCGCCGTGAAGGTGGCCTCGATGCCGAACGCCATCGTCAGCGCGAACATGCCGGGCAACAGGAACTCCCGGTAGTTCCCGCCGCCGGGCACCGCCATCCCGCCACCGAACAGGTAGCCGAACATCAGTACCACCATGATCGGGAAGAGCAGCCCGATCAGGAGTTGCGCTGGCTGCCGCCGCCAGTGCAGCAGTTCGCGGCTGGTGATGGTGGCCGCGTCCGCGAACGCCCAGCCGAGCCGGGCCAGCGGCGTCCGGGCCGGTGCCCGGTGCGGCCTGGGGTCCGTGGTGACCATGTCCAAGCTCGTCATACCGACTCCCGCTCCGTCCTCGACCCGGGATCCTGCTTCGGCGCCGGATCCGGCGGGTCGCCGGTGATCCGCAGGAACACCTCGTCGAGGGTGGGCCGGCGTAGGACGATGTCCTCGACCGGCACGCCCCAGTCGTGCAGCGCGTGGACCACCTCGGTGAGCGTGGCCACCCGGTCGGCGACCGGCGCGCTGATCCGCCGGGCCTCGTCGTCCGTCCCGACCCGGGTCCCGGTCACCCGACCGAGCAGCTCGGCCGTCGCGGCCAGGTCGGCGGCGGCGGTCAGGACGATGTCGAGCCGGTCGCCACCGATAATCGACTTCAGCTCGTCCGGGGTGCCGTCCGCGATCACCCGGCCGCCGTCGACCACCGAGATCCGCCCGGCGAGCTGGTCCGCCTCATCCAGGTACTGGGTGGTCAGCAGCACCGTCGTGCCGGAGTCGACCAGGGCGCGGATGGCCGACCAGACCTCGTTGCGGCCGCGCGGGTCGAGCCCGGTGGTCGGCTCGTCCAGGAACAGCACCTCCGGCGAGAGGATCAGCGAGGCCGCCAGGTCCAGCCGGCGGCGCATCCCACCCGAGTACTTGCCCACCGGTCGGCCGGCCGCCTCCGCCAGGTCGAAGCGGTCGAGCAGCTCGTCGGCCCGCCGGCCGGCGGGCCGCCGCCCCAGGTGGTAGAGCCGGCCGAACATGATCAGGTTCTCCCGGCCGGAGAGGACCTCGTCCACCGCCGCGTGCTGACCGACCAGCCCGATGCGCTGCCGCACCCGGGTGGCGTCCCGACTGACATCGCAGCCGGCGACCTCGGCCCGGCCGCCGTCGGGCCGCAGCAGGGTGGTGAGGATGCGGACCGCTGTCGTCTTGCCGGCGCCGTTCGGGCCGAGCAGCCCGTGGATGGTGCCGGCACCGACCGCCAGGTCGAGCCCATCGAGCGCGGCGGTCTCGCCGTACCGCTTGCGCAGCCCTTCGGTAATCACCGAGTAGCCCATGCGGAACCCCTTATCTCCGTACGGTGTACAAAGTTGGCCGGGGAACTATAGCGTACGCCGTATAGAGTTGCTAGCGGGGAGAATGAGCGGGTGACGACGGAGTACAGCGCCAGCGGCGACCCGAAGCGGAGCATGGAACTGCTCTGGGGCATCCAGGACCGCCCGAAGCGGGGGCCGAAGCCGCGGCTGTCCGTGGAGCGGATCGCGGCGGCGGCCATCGGCATCGCCGACCGGGAGGGGCTGGCCGCCCTCTCCATGCGCCGGGTCGCCGACGATGTCGGCGTCACCGCCATGTCCCTCTACACCTACCTGCCCAGCAAGGCGGAGCTGGTCGACGTCATGCTCGACACCGTCCTCGGCGAGGTGCCGCTGCCCACCGAGGACGGGGTCGGCTGGCGGGAGCGGCTGACCCGGATCGCCCGCGCCAACCGCGACCTCTACCTGCGCCACCCCTGGCTGCTCCAGGTCGCCACCGGCCGCCCGGTGCTCGGCCCCAACCTGATCGCCAAGTACGACCACGAACTGGCCGCCGTCGACGGCCTCGGCCTCACCGACGTCGAGATGGACCTGGTGGTCAGCCTGCTCGCCGACTACGTGCACGGTGCGGTGCGCGGTCAGATCGAGGCCGCCCAGGCGGTCGGGCGCACCGGCAAGACCGACGACGAGTGGTGGGCCGAGTGGGCGCCGCTGCTGGAGAAGGTCTTCGACGCCGAGCGCTACCCGATCGCCGCCCGGGTCGGCGCGGCGGCCGGCGCCGAATACAACGCCCCCGCCGACCCCACCCGCGCCTTCGAGTTCGGCCTAGCCCGCCTCCTCGACGGCATAGCCGCCCACCTCCCCACCTGACCCCCCACCACGAGCACCGCACCGCACCCGCCTCCCGCTGCGCCCGCCTCCCACAGCCCCAACCGAGCCCGCCGCGCGCCGCCCGCCGCGCCCGCCGCCCGCCTCTCACAGCCCCAACCGAGCCCGCCGCGCGCCGCGCGCCGCCCGCCGCCCGCCGCCCGCCGCGCGCCCCGCCGCGCGCCGCCCGCGGCGCCCGCCGCGCGCCGCCCGCCGCGCGCCGCCCGCGGCGCCGAGCGCGCCGCGCCCGCGGCCAGCCGCGCCCACCAACTGTTGATCTGAGCGCTACTGCTGTTTCCCGGGTGTTTTAACAGCAGTAGCGCTCAGATCAACAAGTGCTGCCGCGGCGTTCGCGGATGGCTGCCGCTACCTGGTGGGTGGTTTGGGATGGAGTGCGTAGGACGTCGGTTGCGGTGAAGCGGAGCACAAGCCATCCGGCGGTGCGGAGAGTGTTCAGGCGGGTGACGTCACGGCGGAATGCGGCGCGTTCGCGGTGGTGGTCGCCCTCGTACTCGATGGCGATTCGCCAGTGCGGGTAGGCGAGGTCGACCCGACCGAGTAGGCGCCCAGACTTGGCCCGCACCTCGTGCTGGGCGACGGGCCGGGGGAGGCCGGCGTCGAGCAGGAGCAGGCGGAGGCGGGTTTCCATCGGAGATTCGCTCAACGGCTCGGCCAGGTCGAGCATGGTGCGCAGCTGCACTATGCCGGGCCATCCCTGGTGCGCCAGCAGGTAGTCGGTGAGGGCGGCGAGTCGGGTGGCCCGGCGGTGCAGGAGCGCGTCCACGGCAACCAGGGCCTCCGCGCGCGGCAGCTTCCGGCCGAGGTCGAAGGCGGTGCGGGTGCCGGTGGTGAGCCGCAGCTCACCGAACCGGGTGACGTCGTCGGGCGAGAGAGCGTCGTGACTTGCGCTGATCCGGGGGTGCGGCCGCAGCCGCGCGGCGCCGGGAAGGATCACGGTGACGGGAGCGTTGCGGGGGAGCAGATTGACCCCGTGCAGGTATGCGGCGCTGAATCCGGCGATCGCGCCGCCGGCGGGGAGCCTGAGGGCGACCGCGTCGCACCACATCCGGTGGTCGTCGGCGTCGAACGCGTCGGCGTGGACGTAGACGTCGGGCAGCAACCGCCGCCAGGCTGGCCCGCGCAGCATCGCGGGGGTGAGCTGGCCGTCGGCGATGGCGCGGCTGCCGGCGAACGGAACAAACGACAGGTCACGCGGAACGTGGGCGGCGCGGGGCATCCGGAAAGCTTGCCGTAGCCGACCAGTCACCCGCTGCCCCTACCCGGCTCGCCTGCCCCGGGCTGACGACCCGCTGCCGTCGTTGGGTTGGCGGCGTGCCGCGTGGCGGAGTGCGGGTGGAGTGGCGGCGTGAAGGTGGGGTGGCGGTGTGCCGCGGGGTGGCGGGTGGGGCCGGGCGGCGGTGATCGCGCCGCCGAACCGGGTGTGCTGAGCCTGGTCCGGTTCGTCACTGCCTGGTCAACCCGAGCGGCGCTCCCGGGCTCGGCGGCGGTTCTTGACGATGGTGGCGGTGAACGTTCCGGCGAGGCCGAAGGCCACCCAGCCGACCAGTCCGGTCAGTGGGCGGAGGAAGGCGCGGTGGTCGAAGTAGGCGACCGAGCGGATCAGGTCGGTGCCGAGGCCGGGGATGTTCCAGCGGTGTACGCCGCGCAGTGCCGACGGTAGGAACTCCGGCGCGGTGGCCCCGCCCGACGTCGGTGGGCCGAGCGCCACCAGCAGGAGGATGACCAGCCCGGTGCCGAGCGGCCCGAGCCAGGACTGCACGGCGGCGGCGAGCAGCGCCGCGGCGAGGGTGACCAGCGCTCCGGCGGCCGCGACGGCGACCAGGTCGTGGTCCCACACGTGCACGACCGGGCCGGCGATGACGGCGCCGATGACGCCGAGCAGCGCAGAGTAACCGCCGAGCGCGGCGATGCGTATGCCGCTGGCGCGCGGGTTCGGCGCGGCGGTGCCGCCGGCCTGCGACAGCATGGTGGCCGCCAGGTAGCCGCCGAAGACCAGCCCGGAGGTGAGATAGAACGGCACCAGGCCGCGCGGGTCGGCGGCGGAGGTCGGGGCCGCGTCGGTGACGTCGAGGGTGACTCCCGCGCGCTTGGCGGCCCCGGCCAGCACCTGCTGGATGAGGTCGGTTGCGGTCGGCGCGGAGGCGCTGGCGACGGTGAGGGTCAGCGCGGCGCCAGATTCGCTGTCGCCGCCAGGGGAGCTGCCGCCGGGAGGGTTGCTGCCGCCGGCGGGGGCGCTGGCCAGGATGGCGTAGACGGCGCGTTCGGCGAGGGCCTCGTCGGCGGCGTCGGGGTCGGCGTACCGGATGGGTTGGATCTTGTCGGTTTCGGCGCGGACGGCGTCGAGCAGCGCGACCGCCCGTTGGTCGGTGCGGGCCACCCCGACCGGGACGTCCTTCGGGGTGGGCTGGTGCAGGGCGCCGACGTGCGCGGCGAGGAACGCGGTGCCGACCGCCAGGACGCCGAGCAGCATGCCGACG
The DNA here is from genome assembly GCF_029626155.1 of Solwaraspora sp. WMMD1047. Taxonomy (NCBI): domain Bacteria; kingdom Bacillati; phylum Actinomycetota; class Actinomycetes; order Micromonosporales; family Micromonosporaceae; genus Solwaraspora; species Solwaraspora sp. WMMD1047. The sequence goes on from NZ_JARUBL010000001.1 coordinate 994,753, forward strand.
GTGGAGAGTACCCGGGTCTTCGGCTTCTCATCGGTGCGATCCGCAGCGGTAGCGCCCATATTGTCAGCTTAAGCGGAGATTGACAGCTACTGAGGCTCTTGTCGCCACGCTCCGGCGGCGGATGGTCAGGGCTTCGGGGGCGCTCCCGAGCGGGATAGGCTGGGGGTACACCCCCGTACCGCCCTCGGCGCGGGGCATCTTCGCGTGCCGACAACGCCGGACGCACCACCACTCAGAGGTTGTGATCATGAGCGTGCTCGCCGGTCTGCTCAGCGCCGCCCTCGGCGACCCCGCGCTGGCCCGGGCCCGTGACCTCGCCCGCGGCGAGGGAGACCAGGCCCGCGACGCGCGCGCCGACGGGCTCGACCTGACCGCGCCGCCGGCGCTGCGGCCGTTCGTGGCGGCCGTGGTCGCCGCTGAACCGGCCGCCGGCGGGGCCGGCCGGCCCGTGCTCGCGGTCACCGCCACCAGCCGGGAGGCCGACGACCTGGCCGGCGCGCTGGGCAGCCTGCTGCCGGCCGACCGGGTGGCGGTCTTCCCGTCCTGGGAGACCCTGCCGCACGAGCGGCTCTCCCCCCGGTCGGACACGGTCGGCCGTCGGCTGGCGGTGCTGCGCCGGCTGGCGCACCCGGAGATCCCGGAGAGCGGCGGCCCACTCCAGGTCGTCGTCGCGCCGGTCCGGTCGCTGCTGCAACCCCAGCTCAAGGGCCTGGGCGACCTAACGCCGGTCTACCTGCGCACCGGGGTCGAGGCCGGGTTGGAGGAGACCGCCCGGCGGCTGACCGACATGGCGTACGCGCGGGTGGACCTGGTCACCAAGCGCGGCGAGTTCGCCGTCCGAGGCGGCATCCTGGACATCTTCCCGCCCACCGACGAGCACCCGTCCCGGGTCGAGTTCTGGGGCGACGACGTCGAGGAGATCCGCACCTTCGCCGTCGCCGACCAGCGCACCATCGAAGCCGTGCCGGCGCTCTGGGCGCCGCCCTGCCGCGAACTGCTGCTCACCCCCGAGGTCCGGCGCAAGGCCGCCGAGCTGGCCGAGCAGCACCCCGAACTGGCCGAGATCCTGGACAAGCTCGCCGAGGGCATCCCGGTGGAGGGGATGGAGTCGCTCGCCCCCGTCCTGATCGACGGCGACAGCATGGAACTGCTGCCCCACTGCATGCCGCCCGGCACCCACGTACTGCTCTGCGACCCGGAGCGGATCCGGACCCGCGCGCACGACCTGGTGCGAACCTCGGCGGAGTTTCTGGAGGCGAGCTGGGCCGCGGCCGCCGTCGGCGGCCAGGCCCCGATCGACCTCGGCGCCGCCGCCTTCAAGAGCCTTTCCGAGGTACGCGCCACCGTCGCCGCCCTCGGCCAGGCATGGTGGTCGGTCTCGCCGTTCGGGCTGGCCGAGCCGGCCGCGCCGGCCGCCGACGAGCCGTGGCTCGACCCGGCCGAGCAGGTCACCGTCACCCCCGACGAGGGCGAGGCGCTCGTGCTCGCCGCCCAGCCCACGCCGCTGTACCACGGCGAGACCAGCCGGGTGGTCGACGACCTGAAGCGCTGGACCGGCGACGGCTGGGCGGTCGCCATGGTCTTCGAGGGGCACGGCCCCGCCCAGCGCGCGGTCGAGGTGCTGCGGGACGCCGGCATCGGCGCCACCCTGACCGAAGCCGTCGACGCGCCGCCCCGGCCGGGTGAACTGCTGATCACCTGCGGGTCGCTGAACCACGGCTTCCTCGACGAGGCGTCCCGCCTCGCCGTCGTCACCGGCAACGACGTCACGGGCGGGCGCGGCTCGTCGACCCGGGACATGCGCAAGATGCCGAGCCGGCGGCGCAACACCATCGACCCGCTGGAGCTGCGCGCCGGCGACCACGTGGTGCACGAGCAGCACGGCATCGGGCGGTACGTCGAACTGGTCCGGCGGACCGTGAACGGCGCCGAGCGGGAGTACCTGGTCATCGAGTACGCCCCGGCCAAGCGGGGACAGCCGGGTGATCGACTCTTCGTGCCGACGGACCAGTTGGACCAGCTCTCCCGCTACGTGGGCGGGGAGATGCCGACGCTGCACAAGATGGGCGGCTCGGAGTGGCAGAAGGCCAAGGCCCGGGCCCGCAAGGCGGTCCGCGAGATCGCGGCCCAGCTCATCCAGCTCTACGCCGCCCGCAAGGCGTCCAAGGGGCACGCGTTCGGGCCGGACACGCCCTGGCAGCGGGAACTTGAGGACGCCTTCCCGTACACCGAGACGCCCGACCAGCTCGCCGCGATCGACGAGGTCAAGCGGGACATGGAGCAGTCCGCCCCGATGGACCGGCTGATCTGCGGCGACGTCGGCTACGGCAAGACCGAGATCGCGGTGCGGGCGGCGTTCAAGGCGGTCCAGGACGGCAAGCAGGTGGCCGTGCTGGTGCCGACCACCCTGCTGGCCCAGCAGCACTACAACACCTTCGCCGAACGGATGGGGCAGTTCCCGGTCGAGATCCGGCAGCTCTCCCGGTTCCAGACCCCGAAGGAGGCGGAGCTGACGCTGGAGGCGGCGGCCGAGGGGACCGCCGACATCGTGATCGGCACCCACCGGCTGCTCCAGTCGGCCACCCGGTTCAAGTCCCTCGGCATGGTGATCGTCGACGAGGAGCAGCGGTTCGGCGTCGAGCACAAGGAACACCTCAAGACCCTGCGGACCGCCGTCGACGTGCTGACCATGTCGGCCACCCCGATCCCGCGCACCCTGGAGATGGCGATCACCGGCATCCGGGAGATGTCCACCATCGCCACCCCGCCCGAGGAGCGGCACCCGGTGCTCACCTCGGTCGGTGCGTACGACGACAGGCAGGTGGCGGCGGCGATCCACCGTGAGCTGCTCCGCGACGGCCAGGTCTTCTACCTGCACAACCGGGTCGAGTCGATCGACCGGGCGGCCCGGCGGATCCGCGAGCTGGTGCCCGAGGCGCGGGTCGCCGTGGCCCACGGGCAGATGGGCGAGGACGCCCTGGAGAAGGTGATGGTCGGCTTCTGGGAGAAGGAGTTCGACGTCCTGGTCTGCACCACCATCGTGGAGTCCGGCATCGACATCCCGAACGCGAACACGCTCATCGTGGAGCGGGCCGACATGCTCGGGCTGGCCCAGCTGCACCAGATCCGGGGCCGGGTCGGCCGGGGCCGCGAGCGGGCGTACGCGTACTTCCTCTACCCGCCGGAGAGGCCGCTGACCGAGCACGCCCACGAGCGGCTGGCCACCATCGCCCAGCACACCGAGCTGGGCGCCGGCATGTACGTGGCCATGAAGGACCTGGAGATCCGGGGCGCCGGCAACCTGCTCGGCGGCGAACAGTCCGGCCACATCGAGGGGGTCGGCTTCGACCTCTACGTGCGGATGGTCGGCGAGGCCGTCCAGCAGTTCAAGGGGGAACGGCCGGAGGAAGAGGCCGATGTGAAGGTTGACCTGCCGGTCGACGCGCACCTGCCGCACGACTACATCGCGGTGGAGCGGCTGCGGCTGGAGATGTACCGCAAGCTCGCCGAGGCCCGCGACGCCGACCGGCTGCGCGAGGTGGTCGCCGAGATGACCGACCGGTACGGCGAGCCGCCCGAGCCGGTCGCCAACCTGGTGGCGGTGGCCCGGTTCCGGCTGCTGGCCCGCTCGTACGGCCTGACCGACGTCTCGGTGCAGGGCCGGCACCTGCGGTTCGCCCCGCTGGTGCTGCCCGACTCGAAGCAGCTGCGGCTCAAGCGCTACCACCCGGACGCGGTCTACAAGCAGGTCACCGACCAGGTGAGCGTGCCCCGACCGAGCACCCGCCGGGTCGGCGGCGAGCCGCTGCGCGACCAGGCCCTGCTCGACTGGGCCGGCCAGTTCCTCGCCGATGTGCTCGGCGACCCCGTTCCGGCCACCTCGAAGAGTGCGTGAGAGAGTGACTGCCATGCAGCGTGTCCGTCGTCTGGCTTCGATCGCCGTCATTGCCGCGCTCGGTGCCACCGCTCTGTCCGGTTGCCGTTCCGAGCCCGGGGTGGCCGCCTACATCGGCGACACCAAGATCACCGAGGAGCGGGTCACCGCGATCATCGACGAGATCCGCGCGGTGCGGGAGGCCGAGGCCGCCGAGGCGCCCGCGGGTGAGCAGTCGCCCGGCGCGGAGCAGCCACCGGTGGATCCGCAGCAGCCGGCTGGCGAGGTGACCCTGCCGGAGCGGACCGAGGTGGTCACCATGCTGCTGCTCAACGAGCTGTGCGAGCGGCTCGCCGCCGACCGGGGCTGGCAGCCGCAGCAGCAGATCACCCCAGACCAGGTGGCCGAGCGGTTCGGCATCCCGGCCGACTCCGGCTGGGCCCGCGAGCAGGCCCGCTCGTACACCTGCTTCCCCAGCCTGCCCACCCCGCAGCCGGTGGTGCCGACCGCCGAGGAGCTCGCCGAGGTGATCGAGCGGGGCCGGGAGGCCGGGTTCGTGCCGCCGGAGGTCTCCGACGCGGACGCGGCCGCCCGGCTCGACGGCGAGCAGTTGCGCACCGCGCTCGGCCAGCGGGACCTCTTCGCCGAGGCGTTCGCCGCCTACGACGTGACGGTGAACCCGCGCTACCGGCCGCTGGAGTACCCGGTGCTGAAGTTCCAGGCCAGTACCCTGGTGAGCCTGACGATCGGCGAGGCCGACTCGGACACCGTCGTGGACGCCCGCTGACCAGCCCGGCTGGTCCGCAGCCGCCGGCCGGCGCTGGCCGAGTGGTGCTGCTGGTCACCTCGCCGCGGCTGCCGGCCGGGCTGCTGACCGCTGCCGGCTGGGACGTCGTACGGGCCCATCCGGTGTTGGCGGGGGCCGAGAGCGAGCAGGTCACGGCGGTCCGCGCCGCCGGTGTCGAGGTCACCGTCACGGCCACCCCGGTGCCGGATCTGCTGGCCGAGGTGGCCCGCGTCAAAACCGTGGTCTGGCTGGCCGGGCCGGCCGGTGACGAGCCGATCGCCCGGGAGCTCGGGCTGCGGCTGGCCCGTGAACCGGGCCTGGCCGAGCTGGAGCTGATGTACGGCTCCTGGGACCCGCCCGGCGCCCGGCTGTTGGACGCGGTGGCGGTGCTGGACCGGCTGTTGGCGCCCGGCGGCGATCCGTGGAAGCGGGCGCAGACCCACGAGACGCTGGCGCACTTCCTGCTGGAGGAGTGCTACGAGGCGTACGACGCGATCCGGTCCGGCGACCCGACCGCCCTGCGCGAGGAGCTGGGCGACGTCCTGTTGCAGGTGGTACTGCACGCCCAGTTGGCGCAGCAACGGCCGGCGGGGGAAGCCTTCACGGTCGACGACGTGGCGGCCGGCCTGGTCGAGAAGATGATCCGGCGCAACCCGCACGTCTTCGCCGACGGGTCGGCCGAGACGATCGAGGAGATCACCGCCAACTGGGAGCAGATCAAACGGGCGGAGAAGGCCAGGGACTCGGTGGTGGACGGGGTGGTGCTCGCCCAGCCGGCGCTCTCGCTCGCCGCCAAGCTGCTGGAACGCGCCGCCCGCGCCGGCATCCACCCGCCGCTGCCCGGCGTCGACCTCCCGCTGCCGGGCGGCGCCCCGCCAGCCGCTAACCAGCCACCGCCCGGCGACGAGCGACCGCCCGGTGAGCAGCCATGGACCGGTGCCGGTCTCGGCGCCGAGCTCGCCGAGGTGGCGGACGAGTCGCGACTGGGCGCCCGGCTCTTCGAGCTGGTGGCCCGGGCGCGGGCAGCCGGGCTCGACCCGGAGGCGGCACTGCGCCGGACCGCGCTCGACTACGCCGCCGCCGTCCGGGCCGCCGAGCAATCCGATTAGGTTTGGTGTCATGTCGTCCTTCGTGCCGATCGCCGAGCGGATCGTCGACGCCCTGCTGGCCAGCAGCCCGACGCTCGCCGCGACCGCCGGCGACCACCGCTTCGACGACCGGCTGCCCGACTTCTCGGCCGGCGCGGTCGCCGCCGACGGGGCGATGCTGCGGGACGCGTCCGGCGCGCTCGCCCAGGTCGACGCCGACGGGCTCGACCCGCAGGAGCAGGTCGACCACGCGCTGCTCGCCGCCCGGGTGGACCGCGAGTTGTTCGAGCTGACCCAGCTCCGCACCCACGAGTGGGACCCGTTGCGGCACAACCCCGGTCCGCTGCTGCACCACCTGATCGCCCGGCCGTTCGCGCCGGTGGAGCAGCGGCTGACCAGCCTCGCCGACCGACTGGCGGCGGTACCGGACGCGCTCGCGACCGCCCGCGCCACGCTGCGGCAGCCGCCCCGGATCCACACCGAGACGGCGGTCGGCCAGTTCGCCGGCACCGCGGCGCTGATCCGCGACGAGGTGCCGGCGCTGCTCGCCGAGGCGCCCGGCCTCAGGGAAACGGTGGAGCCGGCGGCCCGGGCGGCGATGCGGGCCCTCGACGAGTTCGTGACCTGGCTGCGGGACCGGCCGGACGACGACACCGGCCGGGACCCGCGGCTCGGCCGGCGGCTCTGGGAAGCCCGCCTCTGGCACACCCTGGACACCGAACTGAGCGCCGACCAGGTGCTGCGGCGGGCCGAGGCTCGGCTCGACCTGGTCACCGACGAGATCCGCGCGGCCGCCGCCGAGCTGGTCGGTGGTCCGGCCACCGACGAAACGGTACGCCGGGCGCTGGACCAGCTCGCCGACGAACACCCCGACGACTCGTCCATCGTGGAGCTGGCGAACCGGACGCTCGCCGAGGCAACCGACTTCGTCCGCGCCCACGACCTGGTGTCGCTGCTGGACGATCCGTGTCTGATCAGGGTGATGCCGGAGTTCGCCCGCGGGGTCTCGGTGGCCTACTGCGACCCGCCCGGCGCGTTGGAGACGGCAGACGTGCCGACCTTCTACTGCATCGCGCCGACCCCGGCCGACTGGTCGGCGCAGCGGGTGGAGTCGTTCTACCGCGAGTACAACAACCACATGGTCCGCAACCTCTCGGTGCACGAGGCGATGCCCGGCCACTACCTCCAGCTCGCCCACTCCCGCCGGTTCCGGGGCAGCACCCGGGTGCGCGCGGTCGGCTTCTCCGGGCCGTTCGTGGAGGGCTGGGCGGTCTACGGCGAGGAGCTGATGGCCGGCCTCGGGTTCGGCGGCCCGGCGGTCCGGCTGCAGCAGCTCAAGATGCAGCTCCGGATGACCCTCAACGCGATCCTCGACCAGCTCACCCACTGCGATGAGCTCGCCGAGGCCGACGCGATGGCGCTACTGACCGGGCGCGGCTTCCAGGAGGAGGGTGAGGCGGACGGCAAGTGGCGGCGGGCACTGCTCACCTCGACCCAGCTCTCGACGTACTTCGTCGGCTACACGGAGGTCGCCGAGATCGCCGCCGCCCGCCCGGCCGGGGTTTCGCCGCGGGCCTGGCACGACGCGATGCTCGCGCACGGCTCACCGCCGCCGCGCCACCTGCGTACCCTCCTGCTCGGCTAGCCGGCCACACCCCGCGGCGCCGGCTCGCCGGTGCCATCCGGCGGTGCGGGCTCGCAGCCGTCGGCCCGCCTGGGCTGAGCGCCAGCCGGCGGCGCGACCGAGTCGATAAGCCAGCGGGAGATCGAGTACGGCGCCGGCAGTTCGGCCGGCAGCGCGTCCACCGGGAACCAGCGGGCCTGGGTCACCTCCCGGCCGTCGGCGACCGGTTCGGCGTCGGTGTCGGCGCAGGTGGCGGTGAAGCCGGCCAGCACCACCCCGGGGCCCGACATCGCCCACGGCTGGCTGCCGAAGTAGGCCAGCTCGGTGACCCGTAGCCCGACCTCCTCGCCGACCTCCCGGTGCACCGCCTGCTCCAGCGACTCGCCGGCCTCCACGAAGCCGGCCACCAGCGCCCACACCTCGGTCGCCCCGTACGAGTGGCGGACCAGCAGCAGCTCGTCGGGCGCCCCACCGCGGCCGGGCCGCCGGATGGCCACCAGTACCGCCGGGGAGAGCTGCATCGGGACGTAGAGCGCGCAGGACGGGCAGCGCCGGGCGTGTTCGCCCGGCACGTCGGCCAGCTCGGCCGTACAGGCGCCGCAGTACCGGTGGCTGCGGCGCCAGGTCATCACCTGCAACGCCCGCCCGGCCAGCGCGGCGACCGGCTCGCCCAGCTCGGTGGCGAGCGCCGGCCACCCCCACCACTCGCCGAGGCCCGGGTCGGGATCGGGCAGCCCGGCGGCCCACACCCGGCCGCCGTCGAGGGTGCCCAGTGGGACACAGGCGAGACCGTCGGCCAGCTCGGCGACCCGGGGCAGCTCGCCGCCGGCCCGGACCAGCAGCTTCCGGCCGGCCACCACCAGGCACCGGTCGGCCGGTGCCGGGGCGGCGGCGGCCGACGCGTCGGGCACGAACCGGTCGGCCGCCCCCCGGTCCCCGGTCGGACGCCGCGACCCGGCCGTGGTCACTGCGCGGCGGAGCGCCGGTCGACCACACCAGCGCCGGCCGGCAGGTCGAACGCCGTGCTCTCCGCCTCGGGCCGGAACCGGCTCAGGGCGATGTCCACCTGCCGGCCGTCCACCACGCCGGTGAAGGAGCCGAGCACCCCCTCGGTGGTGACGCAGGTCTGGAAGCTGGCGGCCGGGGCGTTCGTCACCTGACTCACCGCCAGGCAGGTGGCGTGCCGGCCGGCGACCGTGGTGTCGTTCTGCTCGATGACGGCGTCCGGGTCGAGGGCGGCGGCGGTGAGCAGGCCGATCACCACCGGCGGGGTGATCAGACCGCGCTCGCCGGCCTTGTCGAAGAGGGTCACCGACGGCCGGTCGGTCTGCTGCGGGGGCGGGTCGACCACGCAGTCCTGCCGCTTACCGGCGGCGACGCATTCGGTGGTCGCGTCCGGGGTGACGGTGAGCCGGCCGCCGGGATACAGGTACGCGGCGCGCAGCGGCTGCTGGGACTGGACGATCGACGCGCTCTCGCCCGCCGGCAGCTGGTAGTCGGCCGAGTAGGTCAACTCGCCGGACTGGTCCAACCGGCTGGCCAGGTCGTTGATCAGGTCGGAGCGGCCGATCACCTGGCCGGCGTCGTCGAGGGTCTGGCAGCCGGCCAGCAGGAGCACGGCGACGATCGATCCCGCCAGGGCGCGGAGTGGGGCCGGGACGGCTGGCATGTCTCACAGCCTCGCCGATCGGGTCAACCGCGCGCAAACCGGTTGTCGGCTCCTGCGCCGAGCATCCGGGAATGTCCGTCCCCGGAGGCGACGCCCGAGGGCACGCCCCGGACCGATACGCTGCTTCTGAAAAGCCACAGCCGTGCGCCTTCGCGGCTGAAAGCGTCTCAGCCGCACCGTCGCGGCCCGATCCGCACCGGACTCACGAACGAGGAGCGACACAGTGGCCACCATCGAGGGAATCGTCGCCCGGGAGATTCTCGACTCGCGCGGCAACCCGACCGTCGAGGTCGAGATCGGGCTGGACGACGGGACCATCGCCCGCGCCGCGGTGCCGTCCGGCGCCTCCACCGGCGCCTTCGAGGCGATCGAGCTGCGCGACGGCGACGCCGACCGGTACGGCGGCAAGGGCGTCGAGCAGGCCGTCGCCAACATCGAGGACCGCATCGTCGACCAGCTCGTCGGCTACGAGGCGAGCGAGCAGCGGCTGATCGACCAGAAGATGCTCGACCTGGACGGCACCGCCGACAAGTCCGGGCTGGGCGCCAACGCCATCCTCGGCGTGTCGCTGGCGGTGGCGAAGGCGGCGGCCAGCAGTGCCGAGCTGAGCCTGTTCCGCTACCTGGGCGGGCCGAACGCGCACCTGCTGCCGGTGCCGATGCTGAACATCCTCAACGGCGGGTCGCACGCCGACTCGAACGTCGACGTGCAGGAGTTCATGATCGCGCCGATCGGTGCTCCCACCTTCCGGGAGGCGCTGCGCTCGGGCGCGGAGGTCTACCACGCGCTCAAGTCGGTGCTGAAGAAGAAGGGCCTCTCCACCGGCCTGGGTGACGAGGGCGGCTTCGCCCCCGACCTGCCGACCAACTCGGCCGCCCTGGACCTGATCAGCGAGGCGGTCGAGAAGGCCGGCTACCAGCTCGGCCGGGACATCGTCTTCGCCCTGGACGTGGCCGCCACCGAGTTCTTCGAAGACGGCTCCTACACCTTCGAGGGCGCGGCCAAGAGCGCCGACGAGATGGTGACGTACTACAACAAGCTGCTGGACTCGTACCCGATCGTCTCGATCGAGGACCCGCTGGCCGAGGACGACTGGTCGGGCTGGTCGGCGCTCACCGCCGCCGTCGGCAGCCGGATCCAGATCGTCGGGGACGACCTGTTCGTCACCAACCCGCAGCGGATCGCCCGGGGCATCACCGAGCAGGCCGCCAACGCGGTTCTGGTGAAGGTCAACCAGATCGGCTCGCTCACCGAGACCTTCGACGCGGTGGCGATGGCCCACCACGCCGGCTTCAAGTGCATGATGAGCCACCGGTCCGGCGAGACCGAGGACACCACCATCGCCGACTTGGCGGTGGCCACCGGCTGCGGCCAGATCAAGACCGGCGCACCGGCCCGCTCGGAGCGGGTGGCGAAGTACAACCAACTGCTCCGGATCGAGGAGGAGTTGGGCGACGCGGCGCGCTACGCGGGCGCCAGCGCCTTCCCGCGCTACCGTTCGGCCTGACGTCGGAAACACTCGGGGAGGGGTGCGACGATGACGCAACGCCGGACACCGGGCGGGCAGGGGCCGGTCCGCCGGCCGGGCCCGCGGGTGTCCGGCGCCCGTCGCACCGGTACGCCCACCCGCGCCACCGGCGGCCGGTCGGAACCGCGGTCCGGCTCGTCCCGGATCACCGGCTCGACCCGCGCCGCCGGTTCCAGCGGCCGGCTGGCCGACCGGCCGCGGTCGGCGAACCGGCCGGCGGCGGCCCGCCGGGCGGCCGCCGGGGGAGCGGCGAAGCGCACCAACGCCCCGCGCTCCCGCCGGTACACCGGCCGGCTCACCGTGCTGTTCGCGGTGCTTATCGCGCTGGCGCTCGGCTACACCTATCCGATCCGGGTCTATCTCAACCAGCAGTCCGACATCGCCGCGATGGAGGCCGCCCAGCGGGCCCAGCGCGAACACATCGGCGAGCTCAGCGAGCAGGCCGCGCTCTGGCAGGACCCCGAGTACATCAAGATCCAGGCCCGGGAGCGCTTCTACATGGTGCTGCCGGGCGAGGTGCCGCTGGTGGTCCTCACCGACGAGGAGGGCGCCGCCCGCCAGGCCGGCCAGCCGGCCCCGCCGGCCGACGACTCCGACCGGGGACCCTGGTACGACACGCTCTGGTCGAGCATCCAGGCCGCGAACGAGGAACCGGAAGAGTGACCGAATCCCAGCCACCGACCGAGGCGGTCGGCGGCGTGACCATGCCCCCGCCCGACGGCCCTGACGGGTCCGCGCGCCCGCCGGCCGGGCCGACCGCGGCGGAGCCTGCGCCGGACGCGTCGGCGGCTGTGGGCGTACCCGGGCCGGTGCGGGAGCCGGCGACGGAGGGTGACCTGGCGGCGGTGGCCGCGCAGCTCGGCCGGCCGCCGCGTGGGACCCGGGCGGTGGCGCACCGGTGTCCGTGTGGGCGGCCGGACGTGGTCGAGACCACCCCCCGGCTGGCCGACGGCACGCCGTTCCCGACCCTGTTCTATCTGACCTGCCCCCGGGCGGTCGGTGGGTGCAGCCGGTTGGAGTCGGCCGGGGTGATGCGCGAGATGGCCGACCGGTTGGCCGCCGACCCGGAGCTGGCGGTGGCGTACCGGGCGGCGCACGAGGACTACCTGGCCCGGCGGGACGCGATCGACCCGGTGCCGGAGATCGCCGGGGTGTCGGCGGGTGGGATGCCCGGCCGGGTCAAGTGCCTGCACGTGCACCTCGGTCATGCGCTGGCCACCGGCCCCGGGGTCAACCCGTTCGGCGACGAGGTCCTGCGGCTGCTGGCGCCCTGGTGGACCGGCGGCCCGTGCGTACCGGAGGGCGGCCCCGACCCCTCCGCCCCCGACCTGGCTCCGGAGCCGGCGGCATGACGGCGCCCGGAGCCGGCGACGCGACCGGGCCGGCCGGGGACGAGTTGGTGATCCGGCGCGCGCGGACGGCGGACGTGCGGCGGATCCGGGAGCTGATCGACACCTACAGCCCGGATCGTCGGCTGCTGAGCAAGGCGACCGTCACCCTCTACGAGGACGTGCAGGAGTTCTGGGTGGCCGACCGGCCGGCCGACGGCGCGGTGGTGGGCTGCGGGGCGCTGCACGTGATGTGGGAGGACCTGGCCGAGATCCGCACGGTGGCGGTGGACCCGGCCTGCCGGGGCCGCCGGATCGGCCACCGGATCGTCACCGAGCTGTTGGCCGCGGCCCGGCAGGTCGGGGTCTCCCGGGTCTTCGTGCTCACCTTCGAGACCGGATTCTTCGGCTCGTTCGGATTCACCGAGATCGACGGCGCCCCCGTCCCGGCACCCGTCTACGAGCAACTGCTGCGCTCGTACGACGAAGGGGTCGCGGAGTTTCTCGGCCTGGAGCGGGTCAAGCCCAACACCCTCGGCAACACCCGGATGCTGCTGCGGCTCTGAGCCGGCCGGCCGGGTTCGCGTAGGGTTTCCGCCGTGACGACGAGAGTGGCGGCGATCGACTGTGGGACCAATTCGATCAGACTGCTGGTGGCGGACCTGCCCGATCCGTCGGCCGGCCCGGCGGCGCCGCTTGTCGACGTGACCCGCAAGCTGGAACTGGTCCGGCTCGGGGCGGGCGTGGACCGCACCGGGCGGTTGGCGCCGGACGCGATCGAACGCACCCGGGTCGCGCTGGCCGACTACGCCGCCGACATCGACGCGCTCGGCGCCGAGCGGGTCCGGATGTGCGCCACCTCGGCGTCCCGGGACGCCTCCAACGCCGACGAGTTCCGGGCCATGGTCCGCTCGACGCTCGGGGTCGAACCGGAGGTGGTCACCGGCGACGAGGAGGCCCGGCTGTCGTTCACCGGGGCGGTGCGGGGGCTGCCCGCCGAGGTGCCGTCGCCGCTGCTGGTGGTCGACATCGGCGGCGGCTCCACCGAGTTCGTCGTCGGCCACCGGCCCCCGGCTGGCGCCGCGACGGTGGCGGCGGCGGTGTCGGTGGACATCGGTTGTGTCCGGATGACCGAGCGGCACCTGGTGGCCGATCCGCCGTCGGTGGCGCAGGTCGCCGCGGCCCAGGCCGACATCGCCGCCGCCGTGGACCGGGCGCTGACAGCGGTCCCGGGCCGGGACGCGGCGACGCTTGTCGGGCTGGCCGGCTCGGTGACCACGGTGGCCGCCATCGCGCTCGGGCTGACCGGCTACCAGCCGGACCGCATCCACCACGCCCGCATCTCGTACGACGAGGTGGCGAAGGTGACGGCGGACCTGCTGACGATGACGGCGGCGCAGCGGCTGGCCATTCCGGTGATGCACCCGGGCCGGGCCGACGTGATCGGCGCCGGCGCCCTGATCCTGAAGGTCATCATGGAACGCTCCGGCGCCGAAGCGGTGACCGCCTCCGAACACGACATCCTCGACGGCATCGCCTGGTCCCTCGCCTGACCGCCCTCGCCAGCGGAGCAGCCCAAGATCGTGGCGCTGTCAGTCGTTGAAAATCGCCAGATTCGACGGCTCCGTGCGCCATGATCAAGAGCCGAGCGAGTAGCCGGTGGGCCGGCTCACGGTGCTGTCGTCAGGCCGGGGTCACCACTACCTGAGTCGAGGCGGGCATGCAGCCGGTGGGTTCCGGGGTGGCGGTGATGCGTGCGGTGGCGCCGGCGCTGCCGGGTGCTGCGGTGACGGTGATCCGGTGCTCCCGGGTGCCGGGTGTTGAGAGGTCGGGGACGCTGATGCCGGCGTCGCCGGTGACGGTCAGGCGCAGGTCTGGGGTGCCCGAGCAGGCCGTCACGAAGACCGCCGTCGCGGTGCCGCCCTCGACGACCTCGACCCGGGGCTGGCAGGAGATCGCCATCAGTGCCGGCGGATGCACCGCCCGCTGGAAGGTCGTCGTCGGCGAGTCGGCGGTGGCCGAGGAGGTGGTGACCACCCGCGCGAATGCGGTGTGCAGGTATGGGTTGATGGTGTTGAAGGCGGGGTGGTCGGCCGGCACCTCGATGCCGTACGGGGCGTTGCCGTCGGCGCCGACCAGTTGGCCGTTGAGGTAGAACTCGACCCGGTCGACCGTGGCGGTGCCGGGCTCGACCGCGGCGGTCATCGGTAGCGCGCACACACTCGGGTTGCCGCTTCGCTCCACCGGGGCGGTGAGCGTCACCTGGGGGGCGGGCTCCTCGCCGGGTGGCAGTTCGCAGGGGCGGCCGTTGATCCGGCAGATCGGTGGCCGCGGGCTGCCGGTCCAGGTACCGATGAAGCCGACGCTCAGCGAGCCGCCGGGCTGCAGGGCGCTGCTCCAGGGCGGCGGGGTGACGGTGACGGCGTTGCCGGCCACCGTCCAGCTGGCGTTCCAGCCCTGCTGGATGGTGTGTCCCGAGGGGAGGGTCAGGGACAGGGTCCAGCCGGTGATCGCCGTGTCGCAGGTGTTGGTGATGATCAGGGTGACCTGGTAGCCGCCGGTGCCGGGGCCGGTGGTCCAGTGCGTGATCCGGGTGTCGATGGCCAGACAGTCGGCGTCGGCGTGTGCCGGGCCGCCGGTGGCGGTCAGGCCGGCGGCGGTGAGGGCGAGGGCGGCGGCGACGGCCGCCGTGGCCCGCCGCCAGCGGCTCGGTGCTGTCGACACGGCTGCTCTCCTTCGGTCCCACCGCTCCCCGAGTGCGGAGAGGGTGACAGAGAGTATCTCACGTATCGACCACTCTGAATAGCGGCGGTCAGCCGGTGCGGTGCAGGTCAGCGCGGGACTGCTCGCGGGGCTCGGTCTCGTCCCGAGACCACCACCAGGCGTAGCTGATCGCGTCGGGCTGGGGGAGCGCCAGCACGATCCGAGCCACCAGCGGCCCCTCGTACGCGGTGAACTGGCCGGGGCCGAGTTGCGAGAAGCGCACCACGCCGGGCAGTTCCAGGCTGGCGACGTGCAGTTCGAGCCGGCCGCCGGGGCCGACCACAAGCAGGGTGTGCTCGACGTGCTGCAGCCCGTTGCGATCGCTGACGGCCTCGTAGTCGAGGGTGACCGCCCGCCCGCCGACGACGGAGGCGACCGCCATCCGGGCCACGAACGGGCCGCTCTCCGGGCCGTCGCCGCGGCCCCGGTAGACGCCGGTCGCGCTGGCGAGCCGGCGGAGCAGATCGTTCCCGGTGGACACGGCGACACGGTAACCGGTTGCCGCCACCACTAGCACGCGATTGACGGTACCCCGTATTGCGTACTAGTGTGTGGAGTCGTGGACACCACCCAGTTGCTCAAAGGCGTACTGGATCTCGCGGTGCTGGCGGTCCTGCGGGACGAGGACGGCTACGGCTACGACATTATGCGCCGGCTGCGCGCCGCCGGCCTCGACGAGATCGGCGACGCCTCCGTTTACGGCACCCTGCGCCGCCTGTTCCAGGCCGGCTTCCTCAACACCTACGTGGTCCCCAGCGAGTCCGGGCCGCACCGCAAGTACTACGCGCTGAACGCGGCCGGCCGCGACCAACTGCGCCGCTCCGGCAAGACCTGGCGATCCTTCGCCACCACAATGGACACACTGCTCGACGATCGGGGGGTGGCGGCGTGACCGTCACGCGGGACGAGGAGATCACGCGCTACGTCGAGCAGGTCCGCCGGGAACTGGCCGACCTGCCGCCGGCCGTCCGCGACGAGCTGCTGGAGGACCTCCCCGAACACCTGACCGAGGTGGCCGCCGAGTTCGACGGCCCGCTGGCCGACCGGATCGGCACCCCCGAGGCGTACGCCGCCGAGTTGCGCACCGCCGCCGGCACCGCCCCGGGCCGCCCGGCACCGAACCTCGACCAGCGGATCGCCACCGCCGTGGCCGGCCTCCGCGCCCGACTCCGGACCGTCGACACCAAGGTCGGACCCACCATCGGGTACGCGAAAGCCAGCGAATTCCTCCGCCTGCTGCGCCCGGCCTGGTGGGTGCTGCGCGGCTACCTGGTGGCGATGCTGCTCAGCACCATGACCAGCCAGTCGCCGAGCCTGCTGCCCCAGGTCGACGAGAGCTACCTGCTCGGCCTGCTCGTCCTGGCCGGCTGCCTGGTCGGGTCGATCTGGCTCGGTCGGCGCACCCCGACCCTGCGCCGCTGGCCCCGACTGGGCGTGCACGCGGGCACCCTCGTCGTGGTGCTCTTTGGGCTGTTCGCGGTCATGGAGCTGCAGAACCATTCCGACTACTACTACGAGCCGACCTACAGCGACCCCTACTCGCACATCCAGGACGTGTACGTCTACGACTCCGAAGGGCGGCTGCTGGAAGACGTCCGACTGTTCGACCAGAACGGCGTCCCGATCCGGATCGGGTACCCCTGGTGCATGGACGAGTTCGGACAGCGCATGGACGAGTGGGGCAAGCCCGTGCCGGGTCCGGTGCCGACGGACACCTACCCGTACTGCCCACAGGGGGCGCCGTTCCGGGTGCCGTCCCTGTCCCCGACCGAGTCGGCGTCCACGGACGCACCCGTGCCCGCCGCTCCGGCACCGACTCCGTCGGCGGCGGCTCCGACACCGTCGCCGACGGACCCCACCGCCCCAACAGCGGATCCCGAACCGTCGCCGGTCAGCCCCTCCCCGGGCGACTGACGCCGACGCTCGGATCCCGCTCCGCGGCGGGCGGCAGGTGGCCCACGGCCACCGCCGCCCGCCGTGCCGTGCAGGGTGCGATCCGCCACCACACCTTTCCCCGGTCCGGTCGGACATGGCAGGCTACCCGCACAAACAACGCGAGACGACCCCGATCGGCAGGCCCCGGTCGGGTCGGACGACGACCAGCCGACCCGGCCACCCCGGATCGGAGACTGTGCGACCAGCCAACGATGACTGACCGACAGGAGGCCGGGCCGATGGGCGAGATGGTGAGCTACCGCAGCAACGGGGGGACCAGCGAGGGCTATCTGGCCTTACCTTCCGATGGCGACTCACCCGCCGGTGGACCCGCCGTCATCGTCATCCAGGAGTGGTGGGGGCTGGTCCCGCACATCACCGCCGTCGCCGACCGGTTCGCCGAGGCCGGCTTCGTCGCCCTCGCCCCCGACCTCTACCACGGCGCCACCACGAGCGAACCCGACCAGGCCCGCCGGCTGCTGATGGGGCTGGCCATGGACCAGGCCGCCCGGGACATCGCCGGCGCCGCCGACTACCTCGCCGGCCGGCCGGAAACGGTCGGCGACAACGTCGCCTGCATGGGATTCTGCGCCGGCGGGAGCCTGGCGCTCTGGTCGGCCACCCTCTCCGACCGGATCGTCGCCACCGCCGGGTTCTACCCGGTGCTGCCGTGGGAGCGGATGCGCCCCGAGTGGTCCGACTACGACGGCAAATCGGCGATGATCCACTGCTCCGAGGAGGACGGCACGTCGGCGGCCGAGGGGATCCAGACCGCCCGCCGGGCCATCGAGGCGGCCGGCGGCAAGTGCACCCTGCACGACTACCCGGGCACCCGGCACGCCTTCTTCAACGACGACCGGCCCGAGGTGTACGACCAGTCGGCCGCCGCCAGCGCCTGGGCCCGTACCCTCGAATCCTTCCGGTCCCGGCTTGGCTGAACCGCGTACCCCGGCGCAGGTGACCGCCCGCGCGACGCGGGCGGCCGACCTGACCGACCTCGACGGCGCCTGCGTCGACTGTTTCGCCTGCCCCCGACTGGTGGCCTGGCGCGAGGAGGTCGCCACGGTCCGGCGGGCGGCGTTCCGGGACCAGCGGTACTGGGGCCGGCCGATCCCCGGCTTCGGCGTCGCCGACCCGACGATCGCCATCCTCGGGTTGGCGCCGGCCGCGCACGGCGGCAACCGGACCGGCCGGATCTTCACCGGCGACCGCTCCGGCGACGTGCTCTTCGCCGCCCTGCACCGGGCCGGGCTGGCCAACCAGCCGACGAGCGTGGCCCGCGATGACGGCCTCGCGCTGCGGCACACCCGGATCGTCGCCGCCGTCCGCTGCGCACCCCCGGACAACAAGCCGACCCCCGCCGAGCGGGACACCTGCGCGCCCTGGCTGCACCGCGAGCTGGAGCTGATCGCCCCGACGCTGCGGGTGGTGGTGGCCCTGGGCGCCTTCGCCTGGGCCGCCTGGTGGCCGGCGGCCCGCGCCGTCTACGGCGTAGCGCCGCCCAGCCCGCGCCCGGCGTTCGGGCATGGGGCACACTGGACCGGCGAGAAAGTCCCGGAGTTGCTCGGCTGTTATCACGTCAGCCAGCAGAACACCTTCACCGGACGGCTCACCCCGGCAATGCTGGACGAGGTGTTCGCCCGGGCCAAGCAGCGGGCCGGAGTGGATTGAATGCGGCAGGGCGGGACGGGCACGGTGATCGGCGCGCTGGCGCGCCGGTGGTGGCCACTCGCCGCGGTGGCCGCGCTGCTCGCCCTCGCCTCGCTCGCCGCCGCCCACTCCTCCCTCCAGATCAACCGGACCGAGGCGCCGCCGGTCGAGCGGGCGCCGCTGCCCGAATATGAGGCGCCCGAAGCGCCGCCGACCTTCCCGCCCACCCCGCAGGAGCTGGTGCCGGCCGAGCCGAGCGAGATCCCCGGCTGGCTGACCAACGCCGCGCTGGGGATCTGCCTGCTGATCACGCTGGTGGCGATCGCGGTGCCGCTCTGGCAGCTGCTGCGGGGCCTGCTGCGCCGCCGGACCGGCCGGACCCCGATGCCGCGGGTCCCGTCCTCCGAGCAGACCGCCCAGGAGGTGGTCGCGGCGCTCGACGCCGGCCTGGTCGACCTCTCCGACAGCGACGCCGATCCGCGCCGCGCGGTGATCGCCTGCTGGGTACGCCTGGAACAGGCCGCGGCCGCCGCCGGGCTGCCGCGCCAGGTCGGCGACACCCCGACCGACCTGGTCGGCCGGCTGCTCGGCGCCCGCGCCGAGGTCAGCGCCGACGTGCTCGCCGCGTTCGCGCACGTCTACCGGGAGGCCCGCTACGCCACCCACACGGTGGACGAGTCGATGCGCAGCCAGGCCCGCGCCGCGCTGCAACGGCTGCGCGGCGAACTGACCGCCGGGGGCGGCGTGCCCGGCCCGGCCCCGGTCGCCGGGAGCGGCGGATGACCAGCACCAGCATCGACGACCTGCTCGGCCACGACGAGGAGTCCACCCCGGGCCGGACCCGGCGCGGGCGGTCCCGGTACGGGTGGCTGTTCGGGGCGCTGCTGGTCGCCGCCGGCTTCACCGCCGTGGTGGTCTTCGGGCTCCGGCTCTTCTCCCTCCAGGTGGCCGCCCCGGCCGTCTTCGCCGGCCTGCTGGCGCTGCTGCTGCTCCGCCGGGTGACCGCCACGGTGGCGGCACCCCCGCCCCGCCCCGCGTATACTCCGCCCGATCCGGCCCGGGACGACGGCTCCTACAACTGGACCACCGAGGATGCGCTGCGCGGTGCCGTGCACCGCTGGGAGACCAAACTCGCCTGGTCGAAGGGGGAATCGGGCCGGTTCGCCAAGGGCGTCCTGCCGGCCCTCGGTGAGCTGACCGACGAGCGGCTGCGGTTGCGGCACGGGCTGACCAGGGAATCCGACCCGGTCCGTGCCCGGGCGCTGCTCGGCGAGGAGCTCTGGACGTTCCTGTCCACCCCCGTCAAGCGCACGCCGGCACCCCGCGAGCTCGCGGCCATCGTCGAGAAATTGGAGAAGCTATGAACGGCGTCGAACCGGTGAACACCCTGGAGGTGGGCCGGCTGGCCCGAGCGGTGCTCGACCAGGTCGGCACCGTGGTGGTCGGCAAACGCGACGCGTTGGAGCTGGTACTGGCCGGGATCCTGGCCGGCGGGCACGTGCTGCTGGAGGACCTGCCCGGCCTCGGCAAGACGCTCACCGCCCGGTCCTTCGCCCAGGCGCTCGGGCTGGACTTCCGCCGTCTGCAGTTCACCCCCGACCTGCTGCCCGCCGACGTGACCGGCTCCTTCCTGTACGACCAGCGCACCTCCGACTTCACCTTCCGGGCCGGGCCGATCTTCACCAACCTGCTGCTGGCCGACGAGATCAACCGCACCCCGCCGAAGACCCAGGCGGCGCTGCTGGAGGCGATGCAGGAGAACCAGGTCTCCGCCGAGGGCGTCACCTACCGGCTGGACCCGCCGTTCCACGTCCTGGCCACCGCCAACCCGATCGAGTACGAGGGCACCTACCCGCTGCCCGAGGCGCAGCTCGACCGGTTCCTGCTGCGGGTGTCGTTCGGCTATCCCGCCGCCGAGGAGGAGTGGGAGGTGCTGCGCCGCCGGATGGCCCGCCGCCGGGAGGAGGCCGAGCTGAAGCCGGTGGTCGACGCGACCGGGCTGCGCCGGATGCAGGCCGCCCTGGAGAACGTGGTGGTCGAGGACTCCATCGGCCGCTACATCGTGGCGCTCACCGCGGCCACCCGCGAACACGCCTCGGTGCTGGTCGGCGCCTCGCCGCGCGGCTCGCTCGCGCTGCTGCTGCTGGCCCGCGCCAAGGCCGCGCTGGCCGGCCGGGACTACGTGGTCCCCGAGGACGTCAAGGACGTCGCGGTGCCGGCGCTGGCGCACCGGATCACGCTGCGGCCGGAGATGTGGCTGCGCCGGGTCGACCCGGCGTTCGTCGTGAACGAGGTGTTGGCCGGCACGCCCGCCCCGGCCAGCGGCGCGCTGCCCAGCTACGCCGCCGGGGCGCCGACGGCATGACCGCCGGCACCGCCGCCCCGACCACCCTGCGCGCGGCCGTGCCGGGCGCGGCCGGGCACGCCCCGTCCCGCCCGGACGAGCCGACCTGGGCACCCACCCGGGCCCTCGGCCGGGCGGTGCTGATCACCGGTGTACTGCTGGTCGCCGGGGTGCTGCTGGGCCGGGTCGACCTGATCGTGCTGGCCGTCCCGTTCGCGCTCGGCACCGCGTACGCGCTGCACCGCCGGCCGGTCGAGGCGCCCCGGATCGGGCTGGCCGCCGAGGACGGCAGCCTCGTCGAGGGCGGCGACGTGACCGCCTCGGTGGCCGTCGGCAACCCCGACCGGACCGGTTACGACCTGGTCCTGGTCCGCACCGTGGTCTCGCCGTGGCTGCGGCTGGACCGGTCCGGCTTCGCCGCCGACGGCGGCGCACCCGGCCCGAAGGCCGACGGGGCGCCGGAGGGGGCGGGCGGTAAGGGCGCGGACCGGCCGTTCGCGCTCGGCGTGCCGGCCGGCACCGCCGAGGCCGTCGAACTGGCCGGCGAGGCGCTGCGCTGGGGCCGGCACCAGTTCGGGCCGGCCGCCACCCGGGCCGCCGCCTGCGACGGCCTGGTCACCAGCCGGCTCGTGGTCAGCGACTCGCTGCCGGTGCGGGTCTACCCGGTCACCGAGCCGTTCGACGCCGACGAGGCGATGCCCCGGGCGGCCGGCCTGGTCGGCGGGCACCGCTCCCGCCGCCCCGGCGAGGGCGGCGAGCTGGCCGGCGTACGGATCTTCGGACCGGGGGACCGGCTGCGCCGGATCGACTGGCGGGTGTCCCTGCGGGCCCGGCAACTGCACGTCGCGGCCACCCTCTCGGACCGGGACGCCGAGGTGGTGCTGCTGCTCGACGTGCTCGCCGAGGCGGGCACCTCGGGTGGGATCGGCGGCACCGCCTCGGTGCTGGACACCACCGTCCGGGCCGCCGCCGCGATCGGCGAACACTATCTGCACCGGGGCGACCGGGTCTCGATGCTGGAGTACGGTCCGGCCGCCCGCCGGCTGCGCCCGGCCACCGGCCGCCGGCAGTACCTGATCCTGCTGGAGTGGCTGCTCGACGTGCGCGCCACGCCGTCGCCGTACGAGCCGTACGACCAGGTCTTCGGCCCGCACCTGCTCTCCTCGAACGCGCTGGTGGTGGTGCTCACCCCGCTGGTGGACCCGCGGTCGGCGGCGATGCTGGCCCGGCTGGCCCGGTCCGGCCGGATCGTGGTGGCCGTCGACACCCTGCCGGCCGCCGCCGCGCCGCCGCAGCGCGGCCCGTTCACCGACGTCGCCCACCGGCTCTGGCGGCTGGACCGGGACAACACCATCGGCCAGCTGCGCGAGCACGGCGTACCGGTGGTGGGTTGGGCCGGCGCCGGCAGCCTGGACCTGGTGCTGCGGGACGTGGCCCGCCTCGCCTCGGCGCCGAAGGCGATGCTGCGGTGACGGGCGGCGGAGCGTGATCGGCGGTCTGGTGGACCGGGTCCGGGCGGCCCGGACCGCCGTCACCCGGGTCACCCTGGCGCCACTGCTGGTGCGCGGTGGGATCTTCCTCAGCACCCTGATCGCGCTGGCGGTGGCGGTACCGGCGGAGGTGCTCGCCACCCGGCTGGTCGGGTTGCTGGTGATGGCCGCCGCGGCCCCGGCACTCGCCCCGAAGGGCAGCTGGCCGACCATCGTCACGCTGGCCGCGGTCGCCGGCTGGGTGCTGGCCACCAGCCGGTACGACGAACCGGTCGAGCTGTGGCGGCTGCTCGCCCTGGCCAGCTTCCTGTACCTGACCCACAGCCTCTGCGCGCTGGCCGCCCTGCTGCCGTACGACGTGGTGCTCGCCCCCGACCTGCTGGCCCGGTGGCTGGCCCGGGCGGCCGGGGTGGTGCTGGCGGCGGCGGTGTTGTCGGTGCTGCTGCTGTCGGTGGCCGACCGGTCCGGCGACCAGACGTTCCTGGTCGCCGCGCTCGGCGGTCTGGCCGTCGCCGTGCTGGTCGCCGCCCTGCTGAGCTGGCTGCTGCGCCGCCGCTGAGCCGGGCCGGCCGGTGACGTAGGCCAGCTCACACCCGCGTCCTCCATCACAGAAGGGCCGTTCCGTGCCGTCTGATCGGCCCGGCGGGGGAAAGATGGTAGCCGTGAACCCGCAGCGGATCCTTGTCGTAGGCGCCGGCCACGTCGGTTTGTACGCGGCCCTGCGCCTGTCCAAGAAGCTCCGGTCGCGTGAGGCCGAGGTGATCGTCGTCGATCCCCAGCCGCACATGACGTACCAGCCGTTCCTGCCCGAGGCGGCGGCCGGCAACATCTCCCCCCGGCACTCCGTGGTCCCGCTGCGCCGGGAGCTGCGCCGCTGCCACATCGTCTCCGGCGCGGTGACCCGGATCGAGCACGCCCGCAAGACCGCCACCGTGCAGCCGATCATCGGACCGCCCCGCGAGATCGGCTACGACCACATCATCGTGGCGCCCGGTTCGGTGTCCCGGACCCTGCCGATCCCCGGCCTGCGCGAGCAGGGGATCGGGTTCAAGACCATCGGTGAGGCGATCTACCTGCGCAACCACGTCCTGGACCGGCTCGACGTGGCGGCGGCCACCAGCGACCCGGAGACCCGGCGGTGCGCGCTCACCTTCGTCTTCGTCGGCGGCGGTTACGCCGGCATCGAGGCGGTCGCCGAGATGGAGGACATGGCCCGCGACGCGCTGCGCTACTACCCG
This sequence comes from Solwaraspora sp. WMMD1047, assembly GCF_029626155.1. Classification (NCBI taxonomy): domain Bacteria; kingdom Bacillati; phylum Actinomycetota; class Actinomycetes; order Micromonosporales; family Micromonosporaceae; genus Solwaraspora; species Solwaraspora sp. WMMD1047. The sequence continues at coordinate 1,018,071 of NZ_JARUBL010000001.1, forward strand.
GAGCTGTCGCCCGAGGACATGCGCTGGGTGCTGGTCGAGGCCACCCAGCGGGTGCTGCCCGAGGTGGACCGGGACATGGGCGCGTACACGGTCCAGCAGCTGCTCAAGCGCAAGATGGACATCCGGCTGGACACCCGGTTGGAGTCCTGCGTCGACGGGCTGGTGGTGCTCTCCGACGGCGACACCTTCCGGGCCGACACGATCGTCTGGACCGCCGGCGTGAAGCCGTCGCCGATGCTCGACGAGACCGACCTGCCGCGGGACGGCCGTGGCCGGATCACCTGCCTGCCGACCCTCCAGGTGGCCGACGGCGATCGGGTGGTCGAGGGCGCCTGGAGCGCGGGGGACTGCGCGGCGGTGCCGGACCTGACCGGGCCGCCCGGCGCGTACTGCTCGCCCAGCGCGCAGCACGCGGTGCGGCAGGCCGCCCGGATGGCGGACAACATCCGGGCGGTGATCCGGGGCCAGGCGCCGGTGGACTACCGGCACAAGCACGCCGGCAGTGTGGCGAGCCTGGGCCTGCACAAGGGCGTGGCGCAGGTGTACGGCATCAAGCTGACCGGCCTGCCGGCCTGGTTCATGCACCGGACCTACCACATGAGCCGGATCCCGTCGTTCAACCGCAAGGTGCGGGTGATCGTGGACTGGACGCTCGCCTTCTTCCTCAAGCGCGAGGTGGTGGCGCTCGGCCAGCTGCACGACCCGCGGGAGGAGTTCGTCGAGGCCACCCCCCGGCTGTAGGGCCGCCGTCGGCCGGCGGGCGTCAGGGTCGGCCGACCCGCCAGGTCCAGACGTCCGCCGACCGGGTGGCCGGCCCGAACAGCTGTTCCAGGGCGTCCAGCAGGGCGGCGGCGTTCGGGGCGTCGTCGCCCAGCGCCACGCAGGAGGCGTCCCAGAAGGCGACGTCGCGCTGGGCGGCCTGCCGGGTCCGGTCGGTGATCGCCGGCAGCCGGCCGGTCTTCGCCACGTCGGCGAGCAGCTTCGAGGTGGGCCGCTTGTAGGTGCCCATCGAGGCCCGGCCGCCGGCCGCGTACGGGCCGATGAAGAAGCCCTCCGGCAGGCTGAAACCGGCGTCCGCCCCGGTGGCCCAGCGCATCGGCCACGGCTCCTGCGGGGTGGGCAGCGGCACCGGCACCAGCACGCCGCCCGGCCGCACACAGTCGCGCCAGTGCCCGGCGGTGATGAACTCCGGCAGCGGGGGCCGGTCGGTGGTCGGCAGCGGCTCCGGGAAGATCGGCAGGAAGGCGGCGACGCAGGCCGCCGGCACCAGGAGTTGGACCGGCCGGCGCACGTCGCGCACCGCCCGGTCGACGGCCAGCGCCAGCACCGTCGCGATCACCGGGATCAGGGCCAGCGCGAACCGCATCGGCAGCGCGCCGTCCACCACCGGCACCTCCAACAGCATCGAGTACGGGCCGGTCAGCTCGGTCGGCTCGCGGTTGACCACGATCACCGGCCCGAGCGAGAGGGCGGCCATCGCCAGGCCGGCGGCCACGCAGCCGATCACCAGTGGGCGCCGGATCAGGGCGGCGGCGCAGACCAGCGTCACGATGATCAACGGCCAGCCGAGGAAGGTGTTGTACTCGGCCGGCCCGGTGGTCAGCGCCTCCCCGGCGGCGGAGCCGGCGACCGACAGCGGGGAGAACGCCGGCCAGCTCGCCAGGTCGGCGGAGAAGTAGTGCGGGCTGAACATGCCGTTCGGCACGCTCTGCGGCCCGGCGAACTGGAACCACAGCGGGTACGCCAGCGCGACCAGCGCCAGCCCGACGGCGAGCAGCATGCCGGCCAGGAAGCCCGGCAGCACCCGCCAGGTGAACCGGGGCCGGGCCACCGCGTACACCACGGCCAGCACGACGAGCGCGACGGCGCTCAGGAAGAGCACCTCCTCGCCGACGAAGACCTGCACCGTGACGGTGAGCGCGATCAGGGCGCCGTTGCGGGCGATGCCCCGCGGGTCCCGGCGCCCGTCCGGCCGGGCCGCCGGGTCGGCGGCCCGGATCAGCCGGACCACCAACCAGATGATCACCGGAACCAGCCACTGGGCGGTCATGTGCAGGTGCGCGTTGGACTGGGAGATCATCCCGGGCGCGAAGCCGCAGAATCCGCCGGCCAGCCCGGCGGCCAGCCGCCCCAGGCCCAGGGTGTGTCGGTAGAGCCAGTACCAGGCGATCGCGGTTCCGGCCAGGTTGGCGGCGGCGAGCAGCGCGAAGGTGACCGGGGCGCCGGCCAGCAGGGTCACCGGCGCGAACAGGAAGCCGAGCGCGATGACCGTGGTGTTGGCCATCAGGTTGACCCCGTCCGGGGCGTTGAGTCGGTCGCTGAGCAGGCTGAAGTCGCCGTACAGCAGCCGGGCGTCCATGGCCAGGAACCACTCGTAGAGGGTCTGGTCGGCCGGGTTCAACGCCAGCACCCGCGCCCCCGGGTCCGGCCACAGACCCTGGGTCAGCCAGCCGGCCAGCAGCACGAAGAGCAGGCAGGTACCAAAATCGACGCGGTACGGCCGGAGCGTGGTCACCCATCGCCGCCAGCGCGGCACCCGGCTGCCCGGTCCGGCGGCTGGACCGGTGGTCTCCCGGACGGTGTCGGCGGGCTGGTCCGGCGCGTCGGTGGGTCCGCTCGCCCGGTCGGCCGGTTCGGCGTCGGGTTCCACGCGCGCTGTGCTCGTCACGCCGACGACCCTAGTGTCACCGTGGCGGTCGGGTCCGGCCGGTGGCCGAGGCCGGCCTCCGCCCGCCGTCTCCCGCGTGGCGCAGCTCACAGCCGTACCGCCGCCCGGGTAGCTGCTCAGCCCTCCTCGTCAGCTCTTCGCCGCCGGCCGAGGGCGAGTCCGAGCCCGGCGGCGAACACGGTCGCCGCCGCGATGCCGATCCCCACCTGCCCGGCGCCGGCACCGCCCGACCCCGATTCCGGACCGGACCGGGCTGCCGGTGCCGGGGCGGGCGCGAGGACCGCGCCGGTGGTGATCAGCGACGGCGCCGGCTCCTCGGCGCCCGGTTCGGTGCCGGTCCACTGGTAGGACCCGCCGCCGTCACACCGCTGCTCGGTCGGGAACCACAGGGTCTGCCCGACCACCCCGGAGATCCGCGCGACGAGCGAGAACTCCGCCTCCTCGGCCGCGTCGATCCCCGGCCCGGACCAGCGCACCCGGCTGGGCGCCACCTCCGCCGACCAGCCGTCGGGCGCGGTGGCGCTGCCTGCGATCACCCCGTCCGCCATCGTGACGGTCAGTTCGGTGGTCGGCGCGGTCCCGCAGCCGTGGTCGAAGGTGAAGGTCAGGGTGGTGGTGCCGTCGCCGTTCGGTTGCGCCTTGGCGAGCAGGACGTGCGCCGAGGCCGGCGCGGCCGGCCAGAGCCCGGTCAGGATCGCGACGACGAGCAGCAGCGCCGGAAGCGCGGTCCGGACTCTCATCGGATCACCACCGGAATCTCGACGATCGGGTTCTCGAACTTGCTGGTCCGCACGCTCACCGTCAGCACCCACTCGCCGGCCAGCGGGAAGTCGGCCACCGCCTCGTACCGACCCGGTGCGATCACGGCGAGCGGCCGGTCCAGCGGGCCGATGTCGTACTCCGGTTGGGTGGCGGTGACCTTCGGCGGTTCGACCGGTTCGACCGGGCGGCCGGCCGCGTCGAGGACCGACAGCTCCAGGGAGTTGATGCCGACCGCGCCGGGGGTGATCCGGGCGGTGACCCGGCCGGTGCCGAGCGCGGCCTCCAACACCACCGCCTCCGGCCCGGCGGGCGCGGCCGCGGCGGTGGACTCCTTGATCGGACTCTGGGTCACCAGCAATCCGGTGGCGGCGAGCACGCCCACCAGCAGCAGTGCCTCCGCCCGGACGGTCCGGCGCAGCCCGGTGCGGGCCGCGGCGTCGTCGGGCCGGCCGGCGACCCGGGGCACCAGCCGGAACCGGTTCCAGCCCGCCACCGCGAGCACGACGAGCACCAGCCCCGTCTTGGCCAGCAGGGTCCACCCGTACCCGGTGTCGAACAGGGCCGACCAGGAGCGCAGGATCCGCCACCCGAGCAGCACCCCGGCGACCCCGAGCAGGCCCACCAGCAGCGCCGCGAGCCGGGAGAAGGCGCCCACCGTCCGGGCGGCGGCGGGCGCCGCGACGTCCGCGCCGCGGGACAGTGTGACGGCCAGCCCGAGTATCCCGCCGAGCCAGACCGCCGCGGTGGCCAGGTGCAGCAGGTCCACGCCGACCACCAGCCAGGCCGGGCCGAAGGTACGGGTGTGCCCGACCAGGGCCAGCGCGCCCAACGCCAGCGCGGCCCCGCCGAACGCGACGGCGGTCAGCGCCGGCCGGTGCCGTGACCGGCCCGCATACCAGCCCGCGGTCAGCGTCACCGCCAGGCCGGCGAGGGCCAGCAGTGAGCTCAGGGCGGGATCGGAGCGCAGGCCGGTCGCCCAGGTCTCCCCGTCGAACACGGCGGCCAGGTCGCTGCCGTCCTGCCAGGCGACGGTGACCGGGATCAGCAGGAGCAGGGCGAGCGCGGCGGCGGCGCCGAGGCCACCGGCGATCCGGTCCCGACGGACCCGGGCGGACCGGCCAACCGGGGCGAGCGTCAGACCGAAGATCATCAAGCCGGTGCCGCCCAGCACCCCCAGGTAGGCGACCGTCTCGGTGACCGGGCGCAGCACCCGCAGTCCGGACCCCGGCTCGGTCTCCGGAATCGCGACCGTGCCGGCGCTGGGGGCGCCGACCGAGAAGCTGAACCCGCCCGCGACCGGGTGACTGTCGGCGGAGACCACCCGCCAGCTCACCAGGTACGTGCCGTCGGCCAGGTTGTCGGGCGGGGTCAGCACCACCGTGCTGTCGACCGCCCTGGCTTCCGCGTCGAGCTCCGTCCCGCTCGCGTCGAGCAGCCGGACCCCGCCGTCGCGTACCTCGACGGCCTCGTTGAAGTACAGCGTCACCGTCTCCGGGGTCGCCGGCAGCACCGCGCCGTCGGCCGGGTCGGTGCGCAGCAGGGTGGCGTGCGCGGCGGCGGGGGCCGCGCCGAGCAGGCTCAGCGCGGCCCCCACCAACCCGGCGAGCAGGGCGGTGCCGAGGCGCCGGGCCCGCCGGGTCGCGAATTGTCGCATTCCTAGGCGGTCTTGCGGGTGCGGATGAACGCCAGGCCGCCCAGCACGAAGCCGAGGGCGCCGAGCACCAGCCCGGTCCAGCCGGCCGCCGATCCGGCCGCACCCGGGTCGTCGGTGCTCGACTCCTGCGCGACCCGCTCCGGAGCGGCCTCGACGTCGGCCTCGGCCGCGGCGCCACCGTGCCCGTCCCCGGCGGCCTCGGTGACCACGAACGTCGGCGCGGGCGCCTCCAACTCGTCGCGGTCCTGACCGGCCGCCGGCAGCTGCACCCAGGCGGTCTCGCCCTGCTCGCAGGTCTGCACGGACGGGAAGGCCAACGTCTCGCCCGGCGTCTCCGGCAACTTCAGCGACAGCTCGAACGCGTCGCGGTGGCCCTCCGGCAGCGGGGTCTTCGCGGTGTAGACGATCTCCGACACCCGCTCGGTCAGCTCGTTGCCGTGGCTGTCCTTCACCGGTGGGTCCAGCGGGGCCTTCACCTTCTCGACGGTCCAGCCCTGGTTGATGGTGGGGGTCACGGAGTTGATCTGCTCCGGGATCTGGATGGCGACCTTCGTGGTGCCCGAGCCGTCGCACCCGTGCGGCACCGAGAAGGTCAGCACCGTGTACGCCCCGGCGGCGGTGACCGTCGGGGTGACGGTCACGTGGGCGCCCGCCGGCAGCGCGGCGAGGGCGACCAGACCCCCGGCGGCGCCCGTCACGACACCGGCGCGGAGCACATTGCGGAGGGTGGTGTTCATTCGATCGGTGCCTTTCGTCAGGATGCGCAGGCATCAGGCATGCACGGGCGTCAGGGACGCGCGGGACAACAGTGAGCGGGCCGGTTGGATGGTCGGGCCGGGTCATCGATCAGTTCCCGTGAAGTTCCGGGAACTTCGCGGCCCCGGGCACCGACCAACCTGGGTGTCGGTGCAGCGCGTCAGTCAGTTCACACAGCGGGGTGCCCGGTGACCGGCCCGGATGACCGGGTCACCCGGTTGGCGCTGGCCGCCGGGCAGGGCGACCGGGAGGCGGCGGCGGCGTTCGTCCGCCTCACCCAGTACCAGGTCTGGCGGTTCGTGGCCCACCTGGCCGGGCCGGCGGAGGCCGACGACCTGTGTCAGGAGACCTTCCTGCGGGCGCTGCGCAGCCTGCCGGGCTTCGCCGGCCGGTCGTCGGCGCGGACCTGGCTGTTCACCATCGCCCGCCGGGTCGCGGTCGACCACGTCCGGGCCGCGATGACCCGGCCCCGGACCACCGTCGTGGAGTCCTGGGAACTCGTCGACTCCGCCGACGGCCCCCGGTTCGAGGAGGAGTCGGCGCTGCGTGGGCTCCTGGACGACCTGGCACCGGACCGGCGGGAGGCGTTCGTCGCCACCCAGGTCCTCGGCCTGTCGTACGCGGAGGCCGCCGCCGTCTGCGACTGCCCGGTCGGCACCATCCGGTCCCGGGTGGCCCGCGCCCGGGAGGACCTGGCGGCCGCGATCGACCCACGCGAGCACCGCCGCCCGACGGCCCGGGCGGGTGCATGATGGGGTGATGCGTCTGGTGTCGCTGCTGCCGTCCGCGACGGAGATCGTCTACGCCCTGGGGCTCGGCGACGACCTCGTCGGGGTGACCTTCGAGTGCGACGAGCCGCCGCAGGCCCGGGCCGACAAGACGGTGGTGGTCGGCGGCCGGGACACCCGGGGGATGAGCCCGGCCGAGATCGACGACTACGTCAAGTCCCGGCTGGCGGCCGGGGAGGACCTCTACACCCTGCACGCCGGGGCGATGTCCGAGCTGGCGCCGGAGCTGATCCTGACCCAGGACCTGTGCCGGGTCTGCGCGCTGCCGTCCGACCACGTCTCCGACGCGCTCGACCACCTCGGCTGCCGGTCCGACGTGCTCTCGCTCGATCCGTACACGTTGGACGAGGTGCTCGACACCATCGTCGAGGTGGGGGCGCGTACCGGCGTACCCGATCGGGCGGCGGCGCTGGTCGGCGGTCTGCGGGACCGGTTGTCGGCGGTGGCGGCGGCGGTCCGGGGCCGGCCCCGGCCCCGGGTGGCGGTCGTCGAGTGGGTCGATCCGCCGTTCACGGCCGGGCACTGGGTGCCGGACCTGGTCCGGGCGGCCGGCGGCGAGCCGGTGGCCGGCCGGCCGGGCGCCCGGTCGGTGCAGACCACCTGGCAGGAGTTCCACGACGCGGCGCCGGAGGTGATCATCGTCTCGCCGTGCGGGTTCCACCTCGACGGGGCGGTCCGGCAGGCCGAGACGGTCGCACCCCGGTTCCCGGGGGTGCCGGTCTGGGCGATCGACGCCGACGGCCTGGTGGTCCGCCCCGGCCCCCGCCTGGTCGACGGGGTCGAGGCGATGGCGGCGATCCTGCACCCGGACGCGGTCGCCACCCCGGCCGGCCCGGTGATCGCCCGGGTGGCCTGACCCGCGCGACACGCCCGACACGACATCTGGGTGGACGCGAGGCTCTCGCTACTAGATATAGTGACCGCGCAGTTTGGTTCGGCCGGGCACCCAGCCCGGTCGGGGTAACAGGGAACCCGGTGTGAATCCGGGACTGCCCCGCAGCGGTGAGTGGGAACGACCGCCGTCATGACGCACTGGGCGCAAGCCTGGGAAGCGACGGCCAGTAGGCAGCGACACGCACGCCCACGAGTCCGAAGACCTGCCACTGTGCCGCGTGCCCGCGACGGGTGCGCGGGAGTCCGAGGCCGCGCGGGACGGCCGACGGCGGTGACGCTGCGCGTCCACGCCTGTCCGCCCGCGCGCCCTCCACCCGGAGGCGACAGCGAGGAGCGACAGATGCGGGTCCGCAAACGCAGCGGGGCCACCGAACCGGTGGACGTGAACAAGATCGTCCGGGCGGTCGAGCGGTGGGCCGACGACCTGACCGACGTGGACCCGCTACGGGTGGCCACCAGGACGATAAGCGGCCTCTACGACGGCGCCACCACCGCCGAGCTGGACCGGCTGTCGATCCAGACCGCCGCCGACATGATCGGCGAGGAGCCGCAGTACTCCAAGCTCGCGGCCCGGCTGCTCGCCGGCTACCTCGACAAGGAGGTACGCGGGCAGCAGATCGCCTCGTTCAGCCAGGCCATCCGGCTCGGCCACGCCGAGGGCCTGATCAGCGACGAGACCGCCCGGTTCGTCGCCACCAACGCCCGCAAGCTGGACGACGCCATCGACCCGGCCGGTGACCTGCGGTTCGAGTACTTCGGCCTGCGCACCGTCTACGACCGCTACCTGCTGCGCCACCCCAGCAGCCGGCAGGTCATCGAGACCCCGCAGTACTGGCTGCTGCGGGTCGCCTGTGGGCTGTCCGAGCACCCGGCCGAGGCGATCGACTTCTACCGGCTGATGTCGAGCCTGGCCTACCTGCCCAGCTCGCCGACGCTGTTCAACTCCGGCACCCGGCACACCCAGCTGTCGTCGTGTTTCCTGGTCGACTCGCCCCGCGACGAGCTGGACTCCATCTACGACCGGTACGCCCAGGTCGCCAAGCTGTCCAAGTTCGCCGGCGGGATCGGCATCTCCTGGTCCCGGGTCCGGTCCCGGGGCGCCCTGATCCGGGGCACCAACGGGCTCTCCAACGGCATCGTGCCGTGGCTGCGCACCCTGGACGCCTCGGTGGCGGCGGTCAACCAGGGCGGCCGGCGCAAGGGCGCGGCCTGCGTCTACCTGGAACCCTGGCACCCCGACATCGAGGAGTTCCTCGAACTGCGCGACAACACCGGCGAGGACGCCCGGCGCACCCACAACCTGAACCTGGCGAACTGGATCCCGGACGAGTTCATGCGCCGGGTCGAGGCCGACGAGCTGTGGTCGCTGTTCGACCCGGCGCAGGTGCCGGAGCTGCCCGACCTGTGGGGCGACGAGTTCGACGCCGTCTACCGGGCCGCCGAGGCCGAGGGGCGCTACGTGCGCCAGGTCAGGGCCCGGGACCTGTACGGCCGGATGATGCGCACCCTGGCCCAGACCGGCAACGGCTGGATGACCTTCAAGGACCGCTCGAACAAGCTCTCCAACCAGACCGGCGCGCCCGGCAACGTGGTCCACCTCTCCAACCTCTGCACCGAGATCGTCGAGGTCTCCTCCGACGACGAGACCGCGGTCTGCAACCTCGGCTCGGTGAACCTCGGCGCGCACCTGGCCGGCGGGGACGTCGACTGGGACCGGCTGCGCCGCACGGTCCGGACGGCGGTGACCTTCCTGGACCGGGTGATCGACATCAACTACTACCCGAGCGAGCAGGCGGCGGCGTCCAACCCGCGCTGGCGCCCGATCGGGCTCGGCGTGATGGGGCTGCAGGACGTCTTCTTCGCGCTGCGGCTGCCGTTCGATGGGGAGCCGGCCCGGGAGCTGTCCACCCGGATCGCCGAGGAGATCTACCTGACCGCCCTGGAGACCTCGGTCGAGCTGGCCAAGCGGTTCGGCCCGCACCCGGCGTACGACCAGACCCGGGCCGCCGCCGGGCAGCTGCAGCCCGACCTGTGGGGGGTCACGCCCACCCAGACCGACCGGTGGGCCGCGCTGCGGGAGCGGCTGGCCGTGCACGGGCTGCGCAACTCGCTGCTGGTGGCGATCGCCCCGACCGCCACCATCGCCTCCATCGCCGGCTGCTACGAGTGCATCGAGCCGCAGGTCTCCAACCTGTTCAAGCGGGAGACCCTCTCCGGCGAGTTCATGCAGATCAACACCGCGCTGGTCGGGGAGCTGAAGGCGCACGGGCTGTGGACCGAGCAGATCCGGGCCGAGATCAAGCGGGCCGAGGGGTCCGTGCAGGGCATCACGGCGCTGCCGGTCGACCTGCGCGAGCTGTTCCGCACCGCCTGGGAGCTGCCCCAGCGGGCGCTGATCGACCTGGCCGCCGCCCGCGCCCCCTACATCGACCAGAGCCAGTCGCTGAACCTGTTCCTGAGCGCACCCACCATCGGCAAGCTCTCCTCGATGTACCGGTACGCCTGGCAGGCCGGCCTGAAGACCACCTACTACCTGCGGTCCCGCCCGGCGACCCGGATCCAGCAGGCCACCGTCGCCCTCACCCCGACCGTGGCCGCCGACGCCGAGGCGCTGGCCTGCTCGTTGGAGAACCCCGAGAGCTGCGACGCCTGCCAGTGAACCACCCCAGATGATTGAAGGACACCCGATGCTGCTCGACCCCGGCATGGACCTGACCCTGCGACCGATGCGCTACCCGCACTTCTTCGACCGGTACCGCGACGCGATCAAGAACACCTGGACCGTCGAGGAGGTGGACCTGCACACCGACCTGGCCGACCTGCCCAAGCTCGGCCCGGCCGAACGGCACCTGATCAGCCGGCTGGTGGCGTTCTTCGCCACCGGCGACACGATCGTCGCCAACAACCTGGTACTCAACCTCTACCAGCACGTCAACTCCCCGGAGGGGCGGCTCTACCTGTCCCGGCAGCTGTTCGAGGAGGCGGTGCACGTCCAGTTCTACCTGAACCTGCTGGACACCTACGTGCCCGACGAGACCGAACGGTTCGAGGCGTTCACCGCGATCGAGAACATCCCGTCGCTCAAGCGCAAGGCCGACTTCTGCTTCCGCTGGATCGACTCGATCTTCGAGCTGCGGGAGCTGCGTACCCGCGACGACCGGCGGGCCTTCCTGCTGAACCTGATCTGCTTCGCCGCCTGCATCGAGGGCCTGTTCTTCTACGGCGCCTTCGCGTACGTGTACTTCCTGCGTTCCCGGGGCCTGCTGCACGGGCTGGCCTCCGGCACCAACTGGGTGTTCCGCGACGAGTCGATGCACATGGCCTTCGCCTTCGACGTCGTCGACACGGTCCGCCGCGAGGAGCCGGACCTGTTCGACGACGAGATGGCCGCCCAGGTCGGCGAGATGCTCGCCGAGGCGGTCGACTGCGAGGTGCAGTTCGCCGAGGACCTGCTCGGCCAGGGCGTACCCGGAATGTCGCTTGTCGACATGCGCGAGTATCTGCAGCACGTGGCCGACCGGCGGCTGGCCCAACTCGGCCTTCCGCCCCGGTACGGCGCGAAGAACCCGTTCGCGTTCATGGAGTTGCAGGACGTCCAGGAACTGTCCAACTTCTTCGAACGGCGGGTGTCGGCTTACCAGGTGGGGGTCGCCGGCACGGTCAGCTTCGACGACGACTTCTGACCGTCCGTCGCCTAGGATGGAGCGCGGTGCTGGTTCGCCCCGGTCGCGAGGTCGGGGCGTCGTAAGAGGGAACCCGGTGCGAAACCGGGACTGCCCCGCAGCGGTGAGTGGGAACGACCGCCGTCATACGCACTGGGCGCGTCAGCGCCTGGGAAGCGACGGCCAGTAGGCAGAAACACGCGCCCACGAGTCCGAAGACCTGCCCGCACCGCGCACACCACCGGTGTGCGCCGCCGACGGCCCCTCGGGAGGGCCCGGGCGGAAGCCGGCGGCCTGCCGCCGTGTGTTTCCCCCTGCCCTCCCGCCGCGACCGTCGGGCACTTCGAGGGAAGGTCAACCATCCGTGAGTACGCCATTCGGCCAGAGCACCGTGCTCGGCTATCCGCGCATCGGCGCGAACCGTGAACTCAAGCGGGCCGTGGAGGCCTACTGGGCCGGCGGCATCGCCGCCGCCCTGGACCGCACCGCCTCGACGCTACGGGCGCAGGTGTGGCAGGAGCTGCGCAACGCCCGCCTGGACGCCATCCCGTCCAACACCTTCTCCTACTACGACCAGATGCTCGACACCGCCGTCGCGGTCGGCGCGGTGCCGGACCGGTTCCGCCGGCTCGGACTGTCCGACCTGGACACCTACTTCGCGATGGCGCGCGGGGTCGACGCCGAGCCGGCGATGGAGCTGACCAAGTGGTTCGACACCAACTACCACTACCTGGTCCCGGAGATCGGCCCGGACACCGCCTTCGCCGCCGACCCGGGCAAGGCCCTGGCCGAGTACGCCGAGGCCGCCGCCCTCGGCGTGACCACCCGCCCGGTGCTGGTCGGCCCGGCCACCTTCCTGCTGCTGGCCAAGCCGACCGGGCCGGGGCACGACCCGTTCGACCGGCTGGACGACCTGGTGCGGACCTACGCCGACCTGCTGCGGGCGCTGGCCGACGCCGGGGTCGAGTGGGTGCAGCTCGACGAGCCGGCGTACGCCGCCGACCGCACGCCCGCCCAGATCGACGCGCTGCGGTCGGCGTACACGAAGCTCGGTGAGCTGGACCGGCGTCCGAAGATCTTCGTGGCGACCTACTTCGGCGACCTCGGCGACGCGCTGCCGGCCCTGCTCGGCACCCCGGTCGAGGCGCTCGGGCTGGACCTGGTCGCCGGGCCGGACAATCTGCGCCGGCTGGCAGGCGCCGGGCCGCTGGGCGGCCGGACGATCGTGGCCGGCCTGGTCGACGGGCGCAACGTCTGGCGCACCGACCTGCGGACCGCCATCGCCACCGGGGCCGTGGTCGCCGGCCTGGCCGACCACGTCGCAGTGTCCACCTCCTGCTCGCTGCTGCACGTACCTGTCGACCTGGCCGCCGAGACCCGCCTCGACCCGGCCCTGCACGAACGGCTCGCGTTCGCCCGGCAGAAGGTCGAGGAGGTGGTGCTGCTCGGCCGGGCGCTGCGCGACGGGTCCACCCGGTTGCCGCAGCCGCTGCCGCCGCCCCCGGCGTGCTGGCGCGACGAATCGGTCCGGTCCCGGCTCGCCGCGCTGACCCCGGCCGACCGGCAGCGCGGCAGCTACCCGGACCGGGCCGCCGCCCAGCAGGCCCGGCTGAACCTGCCGCCGCTGCCGACCACCACCATCGGGTCGTTCCCGCAGACCGCCGAGCTGCGCCACGCCCGCGCCGAACACCGCGCCGGCCGGCTCGACGACGCCGGCTATGCGGCCCGGATGCGCGCCGAGGTCGAGCACGTCATCCGGCTGCAGGAACGGCTCGGGCTGGACGTGCTGGTGCACGGCGAGCCGGAACGCAACGACATGGTGCAGTACTTCGGGGAGCAGTTGGCCGGGTTCGCCGCCACCGAACACGGCTGGGTCCAGTCGTACGGCTCGCGCTGCGTGCGGCCGCCGATCATCCACGGCGACGTGGCCCGGAAGGCGCCGATGACGGTGGACTGGGCGCGCTACGCCCAGTCGCTCACCAGCCGGCCGGTCAAGGGCATGCTCACCGGCCCGGTGACGATCCTGGCCTGGTCGTTCGTCCGCGCCGACCAGCCGCTCGCCGACACCGCCGACCAGGTCGCCCTCGCGCTGCGCGACGAGTGCCGCGACCTGGAAGCGGCCGGCATCACGGTGATCCAGGTGGACGAGCCGGCGCTGCGGGAGACGCTGCCGCTGCGCGCGGCCGACCAGAAGGCGTACCTGGAGTGGTCGGTCGGGGCGTTCCGGCTCGCCACCGGCGGAGTCGCCGACAGCACCCAGATCCACACCCACCTCTGCTACTCGGAGTTCGGCGAGGTGATCACCGCGATCGACGCCCTCGACGCCGACGTGACAAGCATCGAGGCGTCTCGATCGAGGATGGAGGTCCTCGACGACCTGAAGACCATCGGGTACGCCCGGGGCGTCGGACCGGGGATCTGGGACATCCACTCGCCCCGGGTGCCGGGCCGCGACGAGATCGGCGCCGCGCTGCGCCGGGCCGTCGCGGTGGTGCCAACGGACCGGCTCTGGGTGAACCCCGACTGCGGCCTGAAGACCCGCGGCTACCCGGAGGTCGAGGCGTCCCTGAGCAACCTGATCGCCGCCGCCACCAAACTCCGGACCGGCTGAGTTCGTGCCCGGGTGGGGGTCGACCCGCGGCCCTCACCCGGGCCTCGCGCTAGCATTGCTATCAGATCCGTGAGTTCTGACAGGAGGCGAGACGATGGCGGCCCTGAGCATTCGAGACCTGGACGACGCGGTCAAGGACAAGCTGCGCCTGCGTGCCGCCCGACACGGCCGATCCATGGAGGCCGAGATCCGGGCCATCCTGACCGCAGCGGTCACCGATGAGGCGCCAAGGTCCGACCTGTTCAGCGCACTCACCGAACGGTTCGCCGGGCTCGGTGGAGTGGACCTCGACCTTCCGGCCCGGGCACAGCCACCTCGCGCGGCGGACCTGCCCGAATGATCGTCCTCGACACCAACGTCGTCTCCGAGTTCATGCGCGCTACTCCCGCACCCGCGGTCATGGCCTGGCTCCGGGCCAACTCCGGCGACAGCCTCTACACCACGACCGTCACGGTCGCCGAGATCCGGTACGGCATCGCGCGACTGCCCGAGGGGCATCGCCGCGAGTCGCTGCACCAGGCCGCGAACGAGATCTTCGCCGCCTTTCCGCGCCAGGTCCTGCCGTTCGATCTCGCCGCGGCGAACGCCTACGCCGACGTCGTCGCGTCCCGGGACCGCGTGGGCACTCCGATCGACGGCTTCGACGCGCAGATCGCCGCGATCTGCCGTACCCAGGCGGCCAGCCTGGCCACCCGCAACGTCAAGGACTTCGCCGACCTCGGGATCGTCGTGATCGATCCGTGGCAGGAGTCGGCCGGCTGAGCTCGGTGCTGGGTGCCCGGGGCGGGGATCGAACCCGCACGCCTTGCGGCAGCCGCTTTTAAGGCGGCCGTGTCTGCCATTCCACCACCCGGGCGGGCGGCGCCGGAGCGACCGGCGCTCCGCTGGGTGTCACGGTAGCGGCCCGGCCGCCCCGCCCGCACGCCCCACGTCGACCGCCGGCCCCACGGCGCGCATTGTGACGGACGGGTACGGAATCTGCACAACTTAGCCGGAGCCCATTACCCTTGACTCGCACACTGCGTGCACTGACCCCCCAAGGGAGGCCTGAAAGTGAAGACTTCGAACCCGGTACTGGCCCGGCTCGGCCAGGCGGCCGAGCGCGAGCGGGCCGCCGGGTACGCCCCAGCCGGTGGCTATGGGCAGCCCATCCCAGGGCAGCCGTATCCGACGGCGGACGGCTACCCGGCCGCCCCACCCACCGTGCAGCCGATGAGCATCGACGACGTCGTGGTCAAGACCGTGACGCTGCTGGGCATCACCGGCATCACCGCGGTGGCGGCCTGGGTGCTGGTCCCCGACGCGCTGCTGGGACCGGCCTGGATCGGCGCGGCGATCGTCGGACTGATCCTCGGCCTGGTGATCTCGTTCTCCCGGATGGCGAACCCGGCGCTGGTGGTGACGTACGCCGTCGTCGAGGGCGTCTTCGTCGGCGTGATCAGCAAGTTCTTCGAGTCCCTTTACGACGGCATCGTGCTGCAGGCGGTGGTCGCCACCTTCGGCGTCTTCTTCCTGATGGCCGTGCTCTACAAGATGAAGGCGATCCGGGCCACCCCGAAGTTCACCCGGGGCCTGATCGCGGCGATGGTCGGCGTCTTCGCCGTCATGATGATCAACCTGGTGCTGGCGCTGTTCGGCTTCGACACCGGGCTGCGCAGCGGTGGCCCGCTGGCGATCGGCTTCAGCCTGATCTGCATCGTGGTCGCCTCGCTGAGCTTCATCCTCAGCTTCCACGAGGTGGAGGAGGGGGTCCGGATGGGGCTTCCGCAGCGCTACTCCTGGACCGCCGCCTTCGGCATCCTGGTGAGCCTGATCTGGCTCTACATCGAGATCCTCCGCCTGCTCAGCTACTTCCAGGGCGACGACTGACGTCGACGGAGTTCCTGGGCGACGACTGACGTCGACGGCCCCGGCGCGGTCGGCAGAACGAACCGCTGGACGCCCGTCCCCCTCGTGGGGCGGGCGTCCCGCCGTCTGCGGGATGCCCATGGGTGAGAATGTGCGCCGATGAGTGCCGACGAACTGAGCCGAGCGGTGGAGCTCTTCGCCCGCCAGGTCGGTCACTGGGGACCGGCCCGCTGGGCGGCGTCGGCCGCCGGCGACGGCGCCGCGTCCCGGGCCGACCTGGTGTACGGGCTGGTGCAGCGGATCGCCGACCGGGCGGCCGAGGCGGAGGGCATCCCGGCCCGGCCGGTGCCCCGGCTCGACAACGACCTCGCCCTACCCGACCAGCTCCGGGTGGTCGTCACCGACCTGCTGCTGGCCGGGGCCGAACCACCTACGCTGGCCGCCGTCGCGGCCGAGATCGCCGCCGTGCGCGACCGCCTCTAGTACTCCAACGTCATTTGGCTTGTCTGCGCTGGTAGTGGGCTCGTCGGGCGCGGGCTTGGGATGTTCGTCGCCAGATTGACCAGTGCAGGGTGTGCGCTGATGGTGGCGATGTGGCGAGGAGGAAGGCGTTGAGGAGTCGGCGGATCTCGGCGACGGTCAACGCGATGATCTTCGGATCGGGGTCAGGGTCGGGGTCGGGCTGTTGTGCGGCGAGGATGGTCAGGATGGCCAAGGCGAGCATGGCCAGGGTGACGTGGCGGTGCCAGCCCGTCCAACCGCGGACCTGGTAGTGGTCGAGGCCGACCTGGCCTTTGCCGGTCTGGAACAGCTCTTCGATGCTCCATCGGGAGCCGGCCACTCGCACAAGTGTGTGCAGCGGGACGGGGCGGGGTGACCAGCACAGGTAGAAGGCCAGCTCACCGGTGGTGCGGTTGCGGCGGATCAGCAGCCACCGGTACTCGTCTGGCCTGGTGGCGGTGGTGATCCAGGCCCACAGGTACTCGCGTGGTCCTTTGGCCCCGGGGCCGCAGCTGTGCGGCTGCCACTCGCGGGTGGGGACCCGGTCGGCGAGGTCGTCGACGCGGATCAGGGTGCGGCCGTCGTTGACGGCCACGCGTCGGTCGCAGCCGACCGCCAGGACGTAGCCGATCTCGCGTTGTTCCAGCTCAGCGCGCAGGCCCGGGTCGGCGCCGTAGACCTCGTCGCCGGTCACCCACCCGCATGGGACACCAGCGGCGATCGCGGCGACGATCATCTGCCGGGCCAGGGCAGGCTTCGTGGCGAACCCGACCTGGTCGGGGACGCCGGCGAGGGCCAGGCGGTCGGGACGGTCGCACCAGGTCGTCTCCGGCAGGTAGAGCCGACGGTCGATCATCGCCCGCCCGCGCGGGGTGACGTAGGCCAGGAACACCCCGACCTGACTGTTCTCGACACGGCCGGCGGTGCCGGTGTACTGCCGCTGCACCCCGACCGAGCACACCCCTTTCTTCAGGAACCCGGTCTCATCGGCGACCAGCACCGCGTCGGGGTGGCCGAGCTGTTCGATCAACCAGGAACGCACATCGTCGCGGACGGCGTCGGCGTCCCACACCGCTGTGCGCAGTAGCCGCTGCATCGCCTGCGGATCAGCGTTACCCGCCCGTTCCGCAAGCGACCAGCACGTCTTCCGTTCGGTGTCTGACAGCAGCCCTTCCACGAACTGCCCGGCCGTCGCCCGCGGCTCGGCCCGCACGAACCGATCAGCAACACGCGTCACCGCCTCATCCAGGATGACCCGCCACCGGGCGGGGTCTACGCTGTGGCCCACGGCCATCGCGCGATCTTCGGTTGTCCTCACAAACCATCGATGATCAACGCGGTGGCCGCCCTCATCCCCACGCCACGCCCAACGCCGAAGCCAAGTGACGTTGGAGTACTAGGAGAGGCGTTCGAGGATCATGGCCATGCCCTGGCCGCCGCCGACGCACATGGTCTCCAGACCGATGCTCTTGTCGTGCCAGTCCAGGGCGTTGAGCAGGGTGCCGGTGATGCGGGCGCCGGTCATCCCGAACGGGTGGCCAACGGCGATCGCGCCGCCCATCACGTTCAACTTCTCCAGCGGAATGCCGAGCTCCCGGTACGAGGGGATCACCTGGGCGGCGAACGCCTCGTTGATCTCCACCAGGTCGACGTCGCCGATCGTCATGCCGGCCCGGCGCAGCGCCTGCCGGGACGCCTCGACCGGGCCGAGCCCCATGATCTCCGGCGATAGCCCGGTCACCCCGGTCGAGACGATCCGGGCCAACGGCGTGATGCCGAGGTCCCGGGCCCGGCCCTCGCTCATGATCACCACCGCCGCCGCCCCGTCGTTGAGCGGGCAGCAGTTGCCGGCGGTGACCCGCCCGTCCGGCCGGAACACCGGCTTCAGCCCGGCCACCCCCGCCAGCGTCACGCCCGGCCGGGGGCCGTCGTCGGCGCTGACCACCGCGCCGGACGGCACGGTGACGGGAGTGATCTCCCGCGCCCAGAAGCCGTCCGCGATCGCCTTCTCGGCCAGGTTCTGGCTGCGTACGCCGAACTCGTCCATGTCGGCGCGGCTCACGTCGTACACCTGGGCCAGGTTTTCGGCGGTCTGCCCCATGGCGATGTAGATGTCGGGCAGCTCGCCGCCGGAACGGGGATCGGTCCAGACCTCGGCGCCGGCCTCGGCCCGGCTCGCGGTCCGGGCCCGCGCGGCGTCGAACCGGGGGTTCTCCCAGCCGCCGCCGACCGCCTCCCGCGCCTGGAGCGGCAGCGAGTCGGAGCTGCCCCGGGCGAACCGGGACACGCACTCCACCCCGGCCGAGACGAAGACGTCCCCCTCGCCGGCCCGGATGGCGTGCAGCGCCATCCGGGTCGACTGCAGCGAGGAGGCGCAGTAGCGGGTCACCGTGGCGCCGGGCACAGTGTCCAGACCGAGCAGGGTGGTCACCACCCGGGCCTGGTTGAAGCCCTGCTCACCGCCGGGCAGGCCGCAGCCCAGGTAGAGGTCGTCGATCTCGGTCGGGTCGAGCTGGGGCACCTTGTCGAGCGCGGCCGCGACGATGGTGGCGGCCAGGTCGTCCGGCCGGACCTCCGTGAGCGAACCCTTGCCGGCTCGGCCGATGGGGGAACGGGCGGTGGCGACGATGACGGCGTTACGAGAGGTCTCTGGCGACATGAACGAACATTAACCCAGCTCAGGCTGCGCCTGCTCAGAGCCGTGGGTCGGCCAGCCGGGCGGCGGCCCGCACGGCCGGCAGGAGCGCGTACGCCCAGACCCGGTAACCGTCCGCGGAGGGGTGGAAGCCGTCGTGGCAGAGCGTGCCGGCGTCGGCCCGGAACACCGGCCCGGTATCGGTGGCCAGGTCGACCACGGTCCCACCGGCGTCCCGGACCGCGACCGCCTGGGCCCGCGCGGTACGCCGGCCCAGCCAGCCGGCCACCTGCCGCAGCGGCGGCGCGATCGCCCGGACCGCCCCCAGATCGGGGCAGGTGCCCACCACCACCTCGACCCCGGCGTCGCGCAACCGGCGGACCGCCATGCCGAGGTGGGCGGCGATCTCCGCCGGCCGGCGGGCGGCGGTCGCGTCGTTGGCGCCGATCAGGATCACCGCCACGTCCGGGCGGTCGCCGAGCAGCGCCCGCGCCACCTGGGTGGCCAGGTCGGTGGAGCGGGACCCGGAGACGGCGACGCTGGAGAGCCAGACCTCCCGCTCGCCGGCTCCCGGCCGCCCGCCGACCCCCTCGGCGAGCAGCCGGGAGAGCTGTCCCCCGACGGTGTCGGCGACCCGGTCCACCCCGACGCCGAGGGCGGACGAGTCGCCGAGCAGCACCAGCCGCAGCCGAGCGGCGCCGGGCCGGCCGACCTTCGAGCGCAGCGCCAGCCCGAGCTGGGGTTGGGCGTACCGGCGGTGGCGGGCCGCGACCACCTCGCCGGCCAGCACCGCGACCCCGCTGAGGGTGCCGGCGAGCAACGTGTACGCGGCGGCCCGGCCGAGTCGGGCCCGCACGCCGGGCGACCCGGGCTGGCTGATCGGCGGGTTCACGCTCGCTCCTCGACGCTGGCTGGGGTGGCCGCCCGCGTTGCCGGACGGCCACCGGCGGCCGGTCCCGTCACCGGCGGATCGGCCGGTTGAGCGGCGCTTGTGGGTTCGGCGGCGCTTGTCGGTTCGGCGGTGCCGGCTGGTTCGGTGGCGCTCGGCTGCCGGGGCTGCTGCTGGCCGAACCAGGGTCGGCGGCGGCGCAGCCGGGCCCAGCGGCCGGCCGGTCCCCGGTCCTGCCCGGCGACCCGGACGGCGGTGACCTCGGTACCGGCGTGCCGGACCGCCTCCTGCGCGGCCTGCGGCAGCGTGCGCAGCCCTTCGCCGGTGGTGGCCGCGGTGGGCCGCTGGTCGGCCGAGGCGAGCGCGGACAGCACGGTGGGCAGCAGCGCGGCGGCGGCGACCGCATAGCCCTCGGCGGACGGGTGGAACCGGTCCCAGGAGAACATCCGGTGCGGCTCGGCGGCGAACCTCGGGCCGATCAGGTCGCCGAGCGAGACCGTCCAGCCGCCGGCCTCGACCACCGCGACGGTCTGCGCGGCGGCCAGTTGGCGGCTCCACCGCCGGGCCAGCCAGCGCAGCGGCGGCTTGATCGGCTGGATGGCACCGAGGTCGGGGCAGGTGCCGACCACCACCTGGGCGCCGGCCGCCCGCAGCGCGCGGACCGCTTCGACCAGATGCCGGACCGCCGTCGGCAGTGGTGTGCGATTGGTCACATCGTTCCCGCCGACCAGAATCACCGCGATGTCCGGCTGCCGCTCAAGTGCGGCCTCGACCTGCGGCACCAGCCCTCGGGACAGGCTGCCGACCACCGCGTACCGGTAGAGCCGGACCGGCCGGCGCAGCCGCCGCGAGGTGCCGGTGGCCAGCAGCGCCCCGGGCGTCTCCCGCGGCCGGTGTACGCCGTAGCCGGCGGCCGACGAGTCGCCCAGCACCACCATGGTGATCGGCCGGCCCGGGAAGCGGGCGCCGTAGACACCGTCGCCGCGCGGCGGCGGGGCCTGCGCCTGCGGGATGGTGCGTCGGGCCTGCCGGGCCTGCCCGACCAGCACGCCGGTCGCCAGCGCGGTGGTCAGGGCACTCAGCCCGGCACCGACCAGCGCCGCCGTGGCCACCCGGCGGGCCACACGCCACGGGTGCGCCAAGCGCTCTGTCGAACCGGCCAGACTCATCGACAACTTCCCCCGCCTGCCGTCCTTGCCGCGGGTTTCGAGGCTATCTCGATCCGGCCCGACGCGCTGTCGGGGTTGCGGCCGGTGCCGGCTGGGTACCTTCATCAGACCTGTCGATGGCCGCCGGCGCGGCTTGCCGGACGGGTGCATCATGGGCGAGAGGAGGGTGCGGAGATGGCCAAGACACTCAAGCGGACCGCGGCGTTCACGGCGCTGGCCAGGGCGCTGACCTCCGGCGTACGGGGTGGGCCGTCGCTGGGGACCCGGCTCGCGGCGCTGCCGCGGATGATCCGGGCCACCGCCCGCGGCGAGTACGACGGCGGCCTGCGGATCGCGATGATGACCGCCGCCGCCGTCTACGTGGCGTCCCCGGTCGACCTGGTGCCCGAGCTGTTCCTGACCGTCTTCGGGCTGGCCGACGACATGCTGATGGTGACCTGGCTGGCCGGCTCCGTGCTCGCCGAGACGGAGCGGTTCCTGGCCTGGGAGGCCAAGCGCGCAACCGTCATCCCCGGTCACGCCGTGCCCTGACGGCACGTAGTCTGGGCTGCGCCGGTCCCACCTGGTGGACCGGTGCCGCCGGACGAGAAGGGCACGATGAGGTGCGCTACTACGACAACGTCGTCGAGTTGATCGGCAACACCCCGCTGGTTCGACTCCGAAACGTCAGTGCCGGGATCCCGGCACTGGTTCTCGCGAAGGTCGAGTACTTCAACCCGGGCGGCTCGGTCAAGGACCGGATCGCGCTGCGGATGGTGGAGGACGCCGAGCGGGCGGGGCTGCTCGGTCCCGGCGGCACCATCGTCGAGCCGACCAGCGGCAACACCGGCGTTGGGCTGGCCCTGGTGGCCCAGTTGCGCGGCTACCGCTGCGTCTTCGTCTGCCCGGACAAGGTCAGCGAGGACAAGCAGAACGTGATGAAGGCGTACGGCGCCGAGGTGGTGGTCTGCCCGACGGCCGTGGCGCCGGAGGACCCGCGTTCGTACTACAACGTCTCCGACCGGCTGGCCCGGGAGATCCCCGGCGCGTGGAAGCCCGACCAGTACGCCAACCCGGCCAACCCGCGTTCGCACTACGAGACCACCGGCCCCGAGGTGTGGGAGCAGACCGAGGGCCGGATCACCCACTTCGTGGCCGGCGTCGGCACCGGCGGGACGGTCTCCGGGATCGGCCGCTACCTCAAGGAGGTCTCCGGCGGCGCGGTGCGGATCATCGGCGCCGACCCGGAGGGCTCCGTCTACTCCGGCGGCAGCGGCCGCCCGTACCTGGTGGAGGGGGTCGGCGAGGACTTCTGGCCGACCACGTACGACCGGGAGATCTGTGACGAGATCGTGGAGGTCTCCGACAAGGCGTCGTTCGAGCTGACCCGGCGGCTGGCCCGCGAGGAAGGGTTGCTGGTCGGTGGCTCGTGCGGGATGGCCGCGGTGGCGGCGCTGGAGGTGGCCCGGCGGGCCGGCCCGGACGCGGTGGTGGTGGTGCTGCTGCCGGACGGTGGCCGGGGCTACCTCTCCAAGATCTTCAACGACGGCTGGATGACCCGGTACGGCTTCCTGGAGTCGGGCACCACCGAGGCGACGGTGGCCGAGGCGCTGGCCAGCAAGCCGAACGGGATGCCCGAGCTGATCCACGTGCACCCGACCGAAACGGTCCGCGACGCCATCGACTACATGCGCGAGTACGCCGTCTCCCAGCTTCCGGTCCTCAAGGCCGAGCCGCCGGTGGTGACCGGCGAGGTGGCCGGGTCGATCGCCGAGCGGGACCTGCTGGACGCGCTCTTCACCGGCCAGGCCCACCTGCACGACACCATCGAGCGGCACATGGGCCCGGCGCTGCCGATGATCGGTGGCGGCCAGCCGGTCAGCGAGGCGGTCGGCCTGCTGGAGAAGTCCGACGCCGCGCTGGTCCTGGTGGACGGCAAGCCCAAGGGCGTGCTGACCCGCCAGGACCTGCTGGCCCACCTCGGCGCCCGCTGACGGGCCGGTCAGCGGGCGGCCAGTTCGGTCGGGACCGTCACCACGTCGACGAGGGCGCCGCGGCGCAGCACGGTGATCGGCAGGCGGGTGCCGATCGCCGGGCCGAGCATCAGCTTGAGCAGCGCCTGGACGCTCTGCACCGGTCGGCCGCCGGCCGAGATGATCACGTCGCCGAGGTAGATCCCGGCGGCGCCGGCCGGGCTGCCCGGCACCACCTCCGCCACCCGCAGGCCGAGTCGCTGGCCGGTCCGCTCGGCGACCTGCGGCGGCAGCGGGACCGGTGAGCCGGCCACCCCGAGCCAGGCCCGGCGGACCCGCCCGTTGGTGACGAGTTCGCTGATGATCTGGCGGGTGGTGGCGTTGATCGGCACCGCGAGCCCGAGCCCGTAGCCGGCGACGGCGGTGTTGATGCCGACCACCCGGCCGGCGGAGTCGGCGAGCGCGCCACCGGAGTTGCCCGGGTTGAGGGCGGCGTCGGTCTGGATCACGTCGTCGATCAGCCGGACGTGCCGGCCGTCGCGGGCCGGCAGCGACCGGCGTAGGCCGGAGACGACGCCGGCGCTGACCGAGCCGGCCAGCCCCATCGGGTTGCCGACGGCGACCACGAGCTGCCCGACCTGGAGCCCGTCCGCGTCGCCGAGTTCGGCCCGCTGGGCGGTGTCGGTGACCTGGCCGCCGGTGGTGCGGGCGCGCAGCACCGCCAGGTCGGAGAGGGGGTCGGCGCCGACCACGTCGAACCGCGCCTCGGCGCCGTCGCCGAAGGTGGCCAGGCCACCCTGCGCGCCGGTCACCACGTGGGCGCTGGTGAGCAGGAATCCGTCGTCGGTGAAGGTGACCGCGGAACCGGCACCGGCCCCCCGGGCCGTCTGCACCGACAGCGCGGCGACGCTGGGCAGCACCCGCCCGGCCACGGCGGTCACCACCTGGGAGTACGCGTCGAGCGCCGCGCTCTCGACGCGTTCCGGTTCGATCTGTCCGGTGTTCATGACGCTGTCAACGTCGAGCGGGCGCCGTCGATGCCCGTCCGGGGTCCGCTCACAGCGAACACCGACCGGACCGCCCGTCAGGGCAGGTCGCGGACGTAGCGCAGCTGGCGGGTGGTGGCGGTGCCGATGTCGTCGTCGCGTTCGACGCCGTCCGGCGTCCAGCCGCAGCGGGCGTAGAAGTCGCGGGCGTGGCTGTTGCCGGCCAGCACCCAGAGCACGGCCCGCCGCCAGCCGCGCCGGTGCAGGGTGGCCAACGCGTCGGTCATCAACGCCCGGCCCACCCCCCGGCCCTGCTCGGCCGGGTGGACGTGGATCGCGGAGAGCTCGCCGACGTCCGGTTCGGCGTGGGCGTGCGGGCCGACGTAGCTGAACCCGATCAGCCGGCCGGCCCGCTCGGCCACCGTCATCAGGTGGCTGTCCCGCTCGTACTGCCAGCGCTCGGTCCAGTAACGGCCCATCTGGTCGGCGGTGACGGCGGCGAGCGCCTCGGCGGGCACGATGTCCCGGTAGGTGGTGGCCCGGGACAGGTGGTGCAGCGCGCCGACCGGCATCAGGTCGTCAGCGGTGGCCGGCCGCAGCTCGATCGTCACCCGGCAAACATAGGCGACCCCCGGGGCTTGCGCCTGTCGGCGCTGACCGGCTGGACTTGGCCGGCACCCCGGGGGTCGGATGGCTGTCGTGGTTTACGCCGCACCGCTGCCACACGGTCTCGGCGCCCGCCCGGTGGGCGGGAACTGTCGAGGACAGCGGCTAGCGGACAGCCACCTCACGAGTCCGATTGCTATACAAAGCTGGACCACCTCCCTTCCCGTGTACCGCCACGCTATCCAGCCAAGGTCAGCGGCGGCAACGATTTTTGCGGGCGGGGGCGAACACCCGGACCCGGTGGCCGGTACTCTGCACGCCACATCGTTGTTATGGATCTCCAGTGGGGGGAGACGTGACACATCCAGAGGACGCCGAGCCGGGCCTGGTCCGGGGCGGCGGTTGGACCGCGACCCCGGACCCCGGGGTGGCGGCGGGCACCGGGCCGGCCGGCTCGGCGGCCGCACCGCCGACCGGGCTGGCCGGCATGGCGACCCGCTTTCTCTTCGGCGAACAGCCCGGACCGGACGGCGAGGTGGTCGCCATCCGCCGCCAGGTGGCCCGGATCACCCTGGTCGGCGGCGCGCTGCTGGCGGTGATCGTGCTGGCCGCGGCCCTGGTGGTGCGGGCCGCCTCGCCGGATCGGGACTCGGCCATCACCGGCGAGGCCAACCGGGTACCGGCCTGGGTGTGGGCACCCGGCGACGGCGCACCGAGCGACGCCCCCGAGCCGTCCGACAGCCCGACCGGGACCCCGACCCCGACCCCGACTCCGGCGCCGGATCCGCCCGGTGGCTCGGGCGGGAACCCGGCACCGGAGCCGCCCCCGGCCACGTCGGCGGCGGCCGCCGCGCCGACCCCGACCCCGGCCGGTCTGCGCTCGAACGTCCAGCGGTCGCTGCGGCTGGCCGCCAGCCCGGACCGGTACGTGCGGCACCGCAGCGGCCTGGGCTTCGTCGACCAGGTGACCGGCAGCAGCCCGGCGGCAACCCGCGAGCAGGCCAGCTTCACGGTGGTGACCGGGCTGGCCGACCGGGACTGCTACTCGTTCCGGGGCGCGGACGGCCGCTACCTGCGACACTTCGCGTTCCGGATCCGGTACGACGCCGACGACCGCTCGGACGTCTTCGAACGGGACGCCACGTTCTGCCCGCGCTCGTTCGGCCGGGGCGGCGGGTCGATCGTGCTGGAGTCGGAGAACTTCCGCGGCCGGTTCATCCGCAACCGCAACGGAGAGCTCTTCCTCGACCCGATCGAATACTCGTCGTCCTTCGCCGAAAGCGTCACGTTCCAGGCCACCACCGCCTGGTCCTGACCCCGCACCGCACCCGGCTCCCTTGAATCAACGCGACCGGTAGGCGTCGGCGCGGTGTTCGATGGCCGTCACGGTCACGACGCGGTCGTCCTCGTCGATCTCGTAGAGGACACGGTACGTGCCGCGCCTGGCCGACCAGGTGCCTTCGTACGGCGGCAGGAGAAGTCGTTTGCCGACGCGATGCGGGTTGTCGAGGAGGGCGGTGGTGATGAACTCGTAGACGGCGGCGGAGATCTTCTCTGGTAGCCGTCCGGCCAAGGCGCGTGCGGCCGGGCCGGTGACCTGAAGTCGGTAGCGGCCGGGGTCCGGACGGGTCACCTTGCCTGCTTCGATCGCTTTGCCATCAGCGCTGCGAGTTCGTCGGCGTCGAGGACGTCACCGGCTTCGACGGCGGCCTTGGACTCGCCAAGTTGCCGCATGGCCTCGGCGCTGGAGAGAACCTCCAGGGTCTCTTCCAACGCGGCGAGGTCGTCGGCGGAAATGAGCACGGCGGCGGCGTGGCCGTGCCTGGTGATCTCTATCCGCTCATGGGTCGAGGCCACCTCGTCGATGAGTTCCGAAAGGCGGTTGCGGGCCTCAGTGAACGGCACGGCAGTCATGCTCGAAGTGTAGCCAGATTCTGGCGCGAAGTCTGTACAGAATTCCGGCCAAGGCCACCGGGCACTAAGCCGCCCGGTGGCCTGTGACGGCTAGGCGGTCTTCGCGACACCTATGGGGCAGGTCATGCCGTTCGGGCCGTGGTTGCAGTAACCGTTCGGGTTCTTGGTCGGGGCCAGGTACTGCTGGTGGTAGCTCTCGGCGAAGTAGTACTCCCGCAGCGGCTCGATCTCGGTGGTGATCTCACCGAGGCCGGCCTTCGCCACCACCGGCGCGAACGCCTCCCGGGACGCCTGCGCCACCGCCAACTGCTCGTCCTCGGTGGTGTAGATCGTCGACCGGTACTGCGTACCGATGTCGTTGCCCTGTCGCATGCCCTGGGTGGGGTCGTGGTTCTCCCAGAACACCTTCAGCAGCTGCTCGTAGCTGATCTGAGCCGGGTCGTAGACCACCTCGACCACCTCGGCGTGCCCGGTGTAACCGGAGCAGACCTCCTCATACGTGGGATTCGGGGTGATACCGCCCGCGTATCCCACCGAGGTCGTGATCACCCCGGGCAGGGTCCAGAACAGTCGCTCGGCGCCCCAGAAACATCCCATCCCGAACACGGCGACCTTCGCCCCGTCCGGCCACGGACCCTGCAACGGGGTGCCCAGCACCTCGTGCGTGCCGACGACCGGGATCGGTGTCTCCCGACCGGGTAGCGCCTGGTCGGGGTTGGGCAGGTTGCCCTTCATCCGGCGTAGGAACACGGTCGACTCCTCTCCCGCGGCTGCCTCTACGCAGCCGTCTAGAGCGTGTAACAACGCGAGCCTTCCCATCCTTACCCGGCCCCGCGCCGACCTATCAGCCGGCCTGCGGTCAGCGGTAGCTGCGGGCCTGGATCGCGTAGAGCCGGGCGTAGTGGCCGCCGGCGGCCATCAGCTCGGTGTGCGTACCGGATTCGGCGATCTTCCCGTCGGCCAGCACGATGATCAGGTCGGCCATCCCGACCGTGGAGAACCGGTGCGAGATGAGCAGCGTGATGGTGCCGTGTGCGCCGGCCGCCGACCGGGCCGCCCCGACGAACCTCTCGAACAGGTCGTGTTCGGCCTGTGGGTCCAGCGCGGCCGTCGGCTCGTCCAGGACCAGCAACAACGGATCGGTACGCATCAGCCCGCGGGCCAGCGCCAGCTTCTGCCACTGCCCCTGGGACAGCTCGGCCCCGCCGAACTCCCGGCCGAGCGGGGTGTCCAGGCCGGCGGGGAGGTCGGCGACCACCGGGTCGGCGCCGGCCTCGGCCACCGCCCGGCCGATCACCGCGTCGTCGTCGCGGCGGCCCAGGTCACCGACCCCGACCGCGTGCCTGGCACTGAACTGGAACTTCACGAAGTCCTGGAACGCCCCGCTGGTCCGCTCCCGCCACCGCACCGGGTCCAGCTCGGTCAGCGGTACGCCGTCCACGGTCACCCGCCCGACGTCCGGCCGGTAGAGCCCGGTCAGCAGCTTGACCAGGGTGGTCTTGCCGGCTCCGTTCACCCCGACCAGGGCGACCGTGGCGCCGGCCGGCAACCGCACCGACACGTCCCGCAGCACCTCCTCGCCGGTGCCCGGATAGCGGAAGGTGACGTTCTCCAGGGCGATGCCGGTGCGCAACCGGTCCGGCGGCACCGCCCGGCCGGCCGCGGCGGCGGTGCGCTCGTACTCGACCAGCCAGCGGTAGTCGTCGATCGCGTGTCCGGTCTGGGCCACCCCGCCGATGCCGGCGGCCGTGATCATGACCTGCGCCCGGAGCAGGCTGCCGAGGGTGATGACCAGCACCAGGTCGCCGGTGCTGGCGCGGCCGTCGGCGGCGAGCCGGGCCACGAAACCGATCGCCGCGACGAAGCCGGCCGCGTACAGCGCCCAGCCGAACAGCTGCCACCCGGCGCTGCGGACCTGCGCCCGGCGCCGGGCGTCGAGGACCTGCTCCCAGAGCTGGTCGGCGCGCCGGTCCAGCACGTCGGTCGCCTGCGCGATCCGGGTCTCCTTCGCCGGCTCGGCGGTGATGCAGAGCTCGTGCAGCTCGTGTTCGGTACGGGTCAGCTCGGCCGTCGCCTGGTGCGCCCGCCGGACCAGGGTGCTGCCCCGGTGGGCAAACCAGAGCGGCGGCACCGCGAGCACCGCGAGCCCGGCCAGCACCGGGTGTACGGCGCCCAGCAGCGACATGCTCAGCCCGACGCTGAGCAGCGCCGCCCCGGTCTCGCTCAGCGTCCATGCCGACGCGGCCAGCCCGTACGTGTTGTTGCGCAGCAGCTTGAGTCGGTCCTGGTAGTCCGGCCGTTCCAGGTGCTCGATGGTGGCGATCCGCGCCGCCCGCCCGAGAATCTCCTGGTTGAGCGCGACGCTCACCGCCGCCGACAGGTCCGTACGCAGGCTGCCCTGCACCCGCGACCCGGCGGTGACCATCATGAACCCCGCCGCACCGAGCGCCGCCGCACCCAGCACTCCCGCCGCCGACCCGAGCCCGGCGGAGTCGACGAGCCAACGCTGCGCCCAGCCGGTGGCCGCCGCGGCGACCGCCACCAGGTTCACCAGCAGGATCGCCCCGACCACCTGGAGCTTGTTGTCCCGGAAGGCGATCGCCAGCACATGCCGGACCACCCGCAGCCGCCCGGTCACCGGTCACCCCCACGGTCGGCGCCGACGAACCGCGCCGCCTGCAGGCGGAACAGCCGGCCGTACTCGCTGCCGGTGGCGACCAGCTCGTCGTGGTTGCCGGCGGCGACGATCCGGCCGCCGTCGAGCAGCACGATCCGGTCCGCGTTGCGGATCGTGGAGAGCCGGTGCGAGATCAGCAGCACGGTCGCGCCGTCGACCGCCTGGACCACCCGGTCGAAGAACTCCGCTTCGGCGGCGACGTCGAGGTGGGCGGTCGGCTCGTCCAGGACCACGAGCTGCCGGCCGGCGCGCACCGCGTACAGGGCGCGGGCCAGCGCGATGCGTTGCCACTGCCCGCCGGAGAGGTCGACCCCGCCGGACCTGGTCCGGGTCAGCGGGGTGTCCAGGCCGGCGGGCAGCCCGGCCAGCAGCCCGTCGGCCCCGGCCGCCTCGGCGGCCCGCCAGATCTCGGCGTCGTCGCCCGGGTGTTCGCCCGCGCCGAGGGCGATGTTGTCGCGGGCGGAGAGCGGATAGCGGACGAAGTCCTGGAACACCACGGTCAGCCGCCGCTGCCACTGCCGTGGGTCCAGCTCGGCCAGGTCGACGCCGTCGACGACGATCCGCCCGGCGGTCGGCTGGTACAGCCCGCCGAGCAGCTTCATCATCGTCGTCTTCCCGGCGCCGTTGACCCCGACGACGGCCACCACCTCGCCGGCCCGGACGGTCAGGTCCAGCCCGTACAGGGTGTCCCGCTCCGCCCCCGGATACCGGAACCGCACCCCCTCGAACACGACACCCACCCCGCGCGCACTCGGCCCCGCACCGGGCCGACCTGCCACCGCGCCGGGCGGGTCGGCTAGCGCGCCGGGCCGGCCTGTTGCCGGGGCGGGGTGGCCGGCGCCGAGCCGGTCGAGTGCGGCGACGGCGCCCAGGCCGTACTCGATGTCGAAGGCTTCCAGGCCCATGCCGGTGATCCGGAAGATGCCGGCGGCCGCTCCGATGCAGACGGTCAGCTCGGCCACGCTCATCGTGCCGCGGGCGGCGGCCAGGCCGGGCACCGCGTAGACGGCGGCGGCGATGGCGAACGAGAGCGCCAGCACCCACCCCTGCCGGCGGACGATCGAGGCGTTCAACGCCCGGACGGTGCCGAGCCGTTCGGTCTCGTTGGCCAGCCGGCGGGCCATCAGCCACCCGCCGAGCCCGAACATCCGCAGCTCCTTGCCGGCCTCGGTGCCGGCGGCCAGCTCCGACAGGTAGTTCGTCCGGCGCTCCTGCGGGACCAGCTGCTCCCAGATCCCGGCCGCCGCCGTCCACTGTTGCCGGATCACCGCCCGCAGGAACAGCGCCGCGCCGAGCAACCCCACCGCCAGGGGTACGGAGTACGCCGCCAGCAGCCCCGCCGAGACCACCGCGGTGGCGATCCGGAACAGCAGCTTGGCCTGCCCGGTGGCGGCGGTGCCGGCCGACCGGATCCGCCAGCCGTTGTTACCCAGGTCGGAGGCGCGCAGCGCGTCGTCGGCGAACGCCGTTTCCGCCAGGTGCGCGATGCCGGCCGGCGCGGTGGCGATCCGCCGCAGCCGTTGCCGCAGCCGGCGGTCGATCTGCTGGGCGGCGAGCTGGTCGAGGGTGTCCCGGGCCAGCTCACCGAACTGTTCAATCACGAGTACGACGGCGAACGCGACGAGCGGCCAGAGCAGTCCCGCGGTCCGCCCCTCGCCGGCCGCCTCGATGAGCGAGCCGACCAGCCAGCCGGTGGCCACGGCGAGCGCACCCGGGGCGAAGACGGTGACGGTGTGCGCGGTGAGCAGGGCGCTGGCGTACCCTCGGCCGGCCAGCGGCAGGAGCCGGACCAGCCGGATCCGCTCGGCGGCGATCTCGCTGGCGGGCCGGGGCTCCGGCGCCATCCCGGAGACCGCCCGCACCAGCCGGTGCGCCGCACCCCCGGCCAGGTCGAACCACCGCATGCCGCCCCCAGCCCCCGCGCCGACGCAACGACTGTCCTTGATACCTCCCACTGTCCATCCAGGCCATGCATTTATCACCAATCGGACCAGCGGCGACGGTCAGTCCGGCCGGCCGCCCGGGTCGCCCGTCGCCGAGCGGTACCGCGACGGTGGGACTCCGTACCGCTGGAGAAACGCCACGCGGAGGGTTTCGGCGGACCCGAACCCGCACCGCGCCGCGATGCGGGGCAGCGGCAGCGGCGTGGAGGTGAGCAGGTGCGCGGCGGCCGCCACCCGCAGGTGCCGGACTGCCCGGCCGGGCGTCTGGCCGAGGTGGGTGCGGAACAGTCGGGTCAGGTGGCGGACGCTGACCCCGGCGATCTCGGCCAGCGCGGCGGTGTCCAGGTCGCTGGCGAGGTTCGCGTTGATGTGCGCGGTCACCCGGCGTACCACGTCGTTGTCGGACGGCGGCGCGGCCGTGAAGATGCTCATCTGGGCCTGGTTGCCCGGCCGCTGCAGGTAGGTGACCAGGTCGCGGGAGACGAGCCGGGCCAGCTCGGCGCCGTGGTCCTCCTGCACGAACGCCAGCGCCAGGTCCAGGGCGCTGGTGACCCCCGCCGCGGTGGAGACCTTTCCGTCCCGGATGTAGATCGGGTCGGGATCGACGGTGATCCGGGGGTGCCGGGCGGCGAGTCCGGCGGCGAACCGCCAGTGGGTGGTGGCCCGCCGGCCGTCGAGCAGCCCGGCGGCGGCCAGGATGCTGGCGCCGGTGCAGACCGACGCGACCCGCCGGCTGATCTGGGCCAGCCGCTGGACGTGGGCGACGATCCGGGGGTTGGCGGCGGCACGCGCATGCCCGAGCCCACCGGAGACGATGAGCGTGTCGAGCGGGCTGGTGAGCCGTTCGAGCGCGTACCCGCTCTGCAGGACCACCCCCGGCCCGCAGGTGATCGGCCGCCGTCCGGGGCTGACCACCAGAACCTGGTACGGCGTGCCGACGTTGCCGGTCACGTTGGCCATGCCGAGGGTGGTGGTGACGCAGGCGATGTCGAGCAGTTCGGCGTCGTCGTAGCCGACCACCGCCACCGGGCGCGTCTCCACCCGCCGAGCGTAGACCCGCCGGGCCGGCCGAACAGACCGGTGTCCCACGGTTTCGGACCTGTCGCGTCGGGCGGGTGGCCGCCCCCGGGCGGCGTCCGCGACGGTGTTGGCCATGGCACCTACCGCACCCGCACCGGCCCGGCTCGAGAACCGGCCCGCTGCCACCCCTGCCACCGGCGGAAGCGGCTGGCGGGCCGCCGTCTCGGCGGTCGGCCGGCGCTGGCCGACCTGGTTCGCGGTGGCCTTGGCGACGGTGAGCCTCTGGGATGTCGATGACGGCCGGGAGTACGCGTTCCTGCTGGTGCTGGCCGCCACCGGATACCTGTTCGTCGCGGTCGTCGACCGGCCCCGCACCACCTGGCCGGGGCTGTTCGCGTTCACCGGCGCGGTGGTGGTTTTCCGGGTGGCCGACCTCGACCCGATGCCCGCGATGGCGCTGGTGGCGGTCGCGCTCGTCGCGGTGGGGCTGCTCGCCGGGCAACTGCGCCGGCCCGGCCTGCCCGCGCTGCAGTCGCCGGCTGCGTTCGGCTTCATCGCGCTCGCCGTGGTGGCGTTGTCGGTGCCCGCCGAGGTGGGCGGTTTCCTGGTCGCCGCCGGGCTGCTCGGCCACGCCGCCTGGGACTTCCTGCACTGGCGGGCCAACCGGATCGTCGTACGCTCATTCGCCGAGTGGTGCGGCGTGCTGGACGCCATCCTCGGCGCCGGAATCCTGCTGCTCCTGCTGCGCTGACGTCCTGCAGCATCGAGCAGCCGTACACGCTCAGCCCGATCCGGTCGTCGGCGAAGTCGTGCAGCAGCACCAGCTTCGCCGGTTGGCACGGCCACTGTGCCGCGCAGGCCCGGCAGAGCCAGGTGGGCCGCAACGGCCGGTGCCGCCGCAGCTCGTCCAGCCCCGCGACCGGTCCGCCGATCGGCCCGCCAGCCACGCCGTCACCCGCGCCCCGGCCGCCCGGCGACCGGCGCCGCGTTCGCCCCGATGGACCGCCGCCGCCAGCCGGGTCCGCGGTTGAGGTCCCGCTCCCGAGGGGGTACGGGCGGCAGATCGGGGTCCACCTCGCGGGGTGGTGGGTCGGTTGGTGCCCCCGGTCGGGGTGCTCCGAGCGCGGGTTCTTCGGTATCTGGCGTGGTGGCTTCGGCCGCGTCCGTTCCGGGTGGCTCGGTCGGCGCGGCGGTGGTGTGCTCATCCCGGTCGTGGTTCGTAGGCATGGCGTTCTCCCTTGTCTTCTCGTCGGCCGGTGGTGGGCCGCCGCCCTCGCGGGCACGGGCGGGGCGGCGGCCCGGCGGTCACGGGCCGGCGGTTTTGCCGGGGGAGAGGTTGCCGTGCGTGACCGCGTACCCACAGTCTGGTCGTGTTTGCACTATCGTCGGCAGGGTCGACGCGTGGACCACCCTGTTGTCCAGAGGAGCCGCCAGTGAGCCGTCCGACCACACTCGAACTGTTCGGGAGCGAGTTGCGCCGCGCCCGTACCGCCGCCGGTTTCTCCCTGGAGGGGTTGAGCCCGCTGGTGCAGTACTCGCCCTCCACCATCGCCAAGGTCGAGACCGCCGCCCGCCGCCCGAGGTTGGACTTCGTCCGACGCTGCGAGAAGGTGCTCCACACCGACGGCCTACTGCTGCGCATCCACGCCACCATCGGCCCCGACGCCGGCCTCCCCTGGTACCGCGAATGGTTCGCCATCGAAAGCACCGCCCTCGCCCTGCGGTGGTTTGAACTGTCGATCGTCCCCGGCCTGCTCCAGACCGAGGAATACGCTCGCACGCTGCTCCGCGCTGGCGGGCTGCTCGACAAGACCCAGATCGAGGAGCAGGTGACCACCCGGCTGGACCGGCAAGCAGTACTGACGCGGGATCAACCACCGCACTTCGCGGTCGTCATCGACGAGCGGGTCATCCGGCAGCCGGTCGGCGGACCACGGGTGATGGCCGAGCAGTTGCGGCACCTGTTGGCGGTTTGCGATGCCCAGCCCCGGGTGCGAATCCAGGTGGTTCCGATCGCCACCGGTGCGTACGCTGGCCTCAATGGACCCTTCGTGATTGCCATTCCGGCAGAGGGCGATGAGGTCGCCTTCCGCGACAACCAGGGCAAGGGTGAACTGGTCGAGGAGCCGGGCGAGGTGGCCGCGATGCGCCAGCTCTGGGAGTCGGTCAAGGGTGAGGCGCTGTCCTACCAGCAGTCGATCGAGCTGATCGGAGAGGTCGCGGAGTCATGGAGCTGACTGGCGCAATCTGGCGCAAGAGCACCCGCAGCAACGGTCACGGCGGAGCGTGTGTGGAGGTGGCGGACAACCTGCCCGAGGTGGTCGGTGTCCGGGACAGCAAGGACCCGATCGGCCCCGCGCTCGCTTTCACCCCGCCCGCCTGGCGCGCCTTCGTCGCTGGCTTGCCGCCGCTTCACGCCGACCGTCGCTGACCCGGAGCTGAGGCAGAGCAGAGGGCTTGACCTCAAGCTTGGTTGAGGTCGGAGCCTGGTTGGCGTGGCGGATGGCATTCTCGACGAGGCGTTGGAGCGGATCCAGCGGACCGGGCCGGAGCGTGACGGTTGGCTGTCCAACCATGCCCCGATGGCCGCTGAGGCGCTCGCCCATCATGGGCTGGCCGAGCGCGTACACCGGTGGCTGGACGACTATGCCGACCGGCTGGAGCCCCGGCCCCGGGGCATCGATCCCATCGCCGTCGACGAGTGGCGGGATCCGCTCGGCGACCCGGTCCGTACCGGCGACTGGCTCGACTACTTCGATCGGGAACTGGCCGGCGCGCCGTGGCGGGAGGTGCTGGTCCGCTGGTGGCCGCGGCTGCTGCCGGGTATCGCGGCCGGCGCCACGCACGGGGTGATCCGGGTCGGGCACGCCGTCCGCGCCCTGCTCGACACCGAAACCGACCCTCGGGTGGCGGAACTCGGCCAGGGCCTCGCCTACTGGGCCGCCCGCTGGCAGCCGATTTGCGTACCCGGCTCGGGTCCGTACCGGCCGACCGACCCCCGCTCCGCGCTCGACGCCGTACCGAGAGTTCCCGACCAGCGGTTCGGCATCCGCGCCCGACTCGCCCAACTCGCGGACCTACCCGACTGGCCAGCCATCGCCGGCAACGTCCCCAGCTCGGCCGAGTGGACGCCGGCTGGCCGGCAGGGACCGGTTGACGAGCGGACGGCGGTCGACGAGAGGGTGCCGTTGGACGGGCAGATTCCGGCGCGGTTGGCGGGCATTGTCGCGGCGGCGACCGCCCGGCACGCGGCCCATGGGTACGCCGCGCCGGTCATGCTCGTCCACGCGGCGACGGCCCCGAACGCGGTCCTGCGCACCCTGCCCGCGCTACCTGAGTCGCTGTGGGTGGCGAGCCTGGCAGCCGCGTGGGCAGCCACGGCAGCCGTCACCGCCGCATACACAGCGGCTGAAGCCCGCCCGCCGGCTGAGGTGCGCCGGGCGATGCCGGTGGCGGAGCTGATCGCCGCCGCCGCAGCCACTGCCGACCCGCACGCCATCAAGCTGGCCGACACCGCGATCGACGTGTACGCACACACCAACAATCCGGCCACGATCACCGCGGCAATGCACTCGGTCCAGCTGATTGCGAAAGACTGAGCATTACCGAGGCCGGCGGAACCGCAGTCGAACTCGCCCCGGAACAAGTCGTCGAGACCAGGCTTCGGGCCGGTCAGAAATAGCGCACATAAATTGGGGTCGAACGCCCGTTCGGGACAGCGTGGCGCGCTTGGGTCGGGGATAATTGTCCAATGCGGCAGCTACAGTTGTTCACCACGGCTGAGTTGGCCAGAATGCGGGACCGGACCGCATCTCGCAATTACTCTCCCAGCCGCGACGAATTCCGCCAGGTCCACGAACGACACCGCGTGTGGGGCCTGCGACGCCGCCACGCCGAGCGGCTACGCCGGGTCCGGACCGGATCCGACGCCCAGGTCGTGCCGGTCGGAGCCGCGTGGACCGAGCTCTGGCCCGGCCGTGACGACGACCCACAAGCCCGCGCACGGTGGCCGCAGCGCCCGAACCTCCCGGCATCGCCGTCGGTCGAACCGCGGGCGATTGTCTACTCCACGAGCCAGAACCTGTCCACGACCGGGTCCGCGACCCGGAGCCTGCCCACGACCGGGTTCGGCGCGAGGGACAGCACCCTGGGTCAGCGGACGTAGCGGCATCGGAGGCTCCGTTTGGGCTGCGGCCCAAGGCAGCGCGAAACGCCAGTCACTCGGGCCGACGAAGCATCCGCGAAGCACCATCCGGGTCACGTCCGTCCAATCTCACCGGCGCGGGCAGCCCGGTACGGCAACGGGATCACGGATGCCGGCCGCAATCATCTCACCCCGTTGGCCGCTCTCCGCCGACAACAATTCTGTGCAGGGAAGCTGCCGAGCGCTCCTGTCGGACACGGGGCACGCCGAAATCTTCCGTCCGCGCCTTGGACTCGGGCGGCCGTCACCGTCGCATGGACAAATCGCGGCGCGAGGTCCGGCACGGGTGTGGTTTGATCTGGCTGGCAAACCACCGGGGCAGCCGATATCGAGGATCGAGGTTGTGGACGAGTTCGAATGGGCGGGTCAGAGCGCGCCGCGTGGTTCGCGTTACGGGGACCAGCGTCCGTACGTGGTCAGCGACGACCTCGACGGTCTGGGCGGACCGGTCAGCGGGCACATCACGCTGAGTCGGCGCCTCGACTGGTCCGGGCATGCGCGGTACGACCTGGGCAATCCCCGCCAGCTTGCCAGCATGTACGAGGTCGTGCTCCGCGAGGCGACCACTGTTGACGATCTCGTGCAGTGGCTGGACGGCCCGGTCCTCGTGCGGCTCTGGGCCGAGCTTGTACTGCCTCCGCAGGTGCGCAACCTGTGGGAGTCTCGCCACCCGGTGCTCGCGAACACGCATCAGGGAGCGTAGTGCCGCACGGATCCACGCCCCGCTGGGCCGGGCAGTGTGTGGGAGCGGAACCGCTTCCGGTCGTAGTCCGGCCAATTGTCAACCAGTACGTCTAGTGGAAGCTGGCCGCCTGACGGTGGCGTACCCGTTCTGTCGGTCGGTGGTGCGAGGATCGGCGGATGACTGCGTGGCGGGATGTTGAGGCGGCGGCGCCGGAGTTCGCGGGGCGGGTGCGGGCGCTGTTCGACGCGCACCGGCACAAGACGATCGCGACCCTGCGGGCCGACGGGGGGCCGCGGATCTCCGGGATCGAGGTGGTCTTCGAGGAGGGCGAGTTGACCTTCGGGTCGATGGCGAACGCCCGCAAGGGCACCGACCTACGGCGGGATCCGAGGTTCGCCCTGCACAGCGCCACCGTCGACCCGGTCGAAGGCGCGGAGGCCCAGTGGCCCGGCGAGGCGAAGATCAGCGGTCGCGCGGTTCTGGCCGGGCCGATCGAGGACGGGCCGCCGGGCGACCGGTTCCACGCTGACATCACCGAGGTCGTGCACACCCACCTCAACGAGAAGGCGACCCTGCTCGTCATCGAATGGTGGACCCCCACGCACGGGCTGCGGAAAGTCGAGCGCGAGTAGCCCTCGATCGGGTGCGCGGGATCTAAATGGGTTGCCGTGCGGCGGGCGGGGCGGCAGGCTCGCCCGGTGCCTGACCTACCGCAAGCTGCGCCCGGACGTCGGATGTCGTTCAATGCCGCCGCGAGCACCTATCACCGGGGGCGGCCGCCCTACCCGAAAGCGGTGTTCGACCTGCTTGCCGACCGGTGTGGGTTGCGGACCGGCGCGCGGGTGCTCGAAATCGGTGCCGGCAACGGACTGGCGACCGGGCCGCTGTTGGCCGCCGGGGCACACGTGGTCGCGGTCGAGCCGGGCGAAAGCCTCGCCGCGATCCTGGCCGCCGACCACGGCAGCGACCGGCTCGGCGTTGTCGTGGCCGACTTCGAGAGTGCCGAGCTGCCGGGCGGGTTCGACCTGGCGGTCGCGGCCACCTCACTGCACTGGCTCGATCCGGACACCGCCATCGGGAAGATCGCCGGCCAGGTACGGGCCGGCGGCTGGCTGGCCGCCTGGTGGAACGAGTTCGGCGACACCAACCGGCCGACCACGTTCCGCGACCGGCTCGATCAGGTCTACGCCGACCTGCTGCCCGCCGAGCCCGGCTACCGCAGCAGCCGTTCGCACGTGCTCGACACCGACCGGTGGCGGCAGCGGCTGACCACTGGCGGCTGGTTCACCGACGTCACCGTCGACATCATCGAATGGCAGCAGACCCTGACCGCCGACACCGCCCGCGACCTCTGGTCCACCTTCCCGAACATCGCCGAACTGGCACCACCCGACCGGGAGCAGTTCCTGACCCGGCTCGCCGCCCTCATCGACGGCGAGCCCACCGGCGCCGTCGAAGACCCCCGCCTGACGGTCCTCTACACCGCCACCCGCACCACCGCGTGACCGTCGCCGTCCGCGACGCCGACGCAGGTGACGCCGACGTTGTGAAGGTTTGTTGTCGCCCCAGCGCAATGCCAGGAAGTTAAGTGCTTTCCGGGCCGGGTTTGGTGAGGTTGGTGGTGTAGGTGGCTGTGGTTGATGCTGGTTCGGTTCGTTTCTTGCCGCGGTAGGGCGAGGTAGGGCGTTTGACCGCTCGGGGGCTGGAGCGTGACCGGCGTGGGCCGGTCTGATCGTCTAGGAGTTCGTCAGCGACCGTGATCAGTGCGCTGGTGAGGTCCCGGCTGGTGGTGATCGCGGTGTTGATGACGTGTCGACGTGCCAGGCGTAGGCAGGTCAGGAACGGTAGTCGGTCGGGGTCGAGGTGATGCTCGGCGGCGGTCGTGGTGATCAGGTCCCGTAACGCTTGGTAGACGATGAGATGAGCCCACATCTCCTGCCGGACACCGGTGGGATCGTGGGAACGTAGTACGACCTTCGACCCTCGCTGGTGGGTCTTGAGGTTCTGGTAGCTGTTCTCTGTTTCCCAGCGTTGGTGGTAGCAGTCGATCAGCTGTCCCGCGGTGATGTCCTGCGGGCAGAGTAGGTTGGTGACCAGCCGGTACCGCTCGGTCCGGCATGCCGTCACGCCGTGTCGGTTGGTGGTGGCGACCGTGACGGTGTACTCGATCACCCGGACGGTGATGACCGGTTCGGTGCCCCGCCGCCGCCCTGGTGGGGGTTTGATGACTGATATCCAAGATCCATCTGGCAGTGCCCTTACCACGGGCAGGTGGCGGTTGGACTTCATCCGCCAGAGCAGTCCTGCGCCGGTGGCCTCCGCTGCCCGCCACAGGTCATAGCCGTGAAAGTTCCGGTCAGCGACGAGCAGCATGTCTTCCCGTAGCAGGGGAAGCAGGGCGCGGGCCTGGACCATTTCCGCTTCGCGGCCGAACGACGCACCGATGACCGCATGCGTGCCACACTCGATCAACGTCAACAGCCACAGCCGTGGGTAGCCCGCCGTGTTGCCACCGCCACCCGCATCACGACCAAAAGCGGCCTCATTGGCGGGACTGTCGGCCGTCTGCAGCTTGGTGCCGTCCCAGGCCACGACCCGCCGTCCGGCCACGAACACGCCGGGCATGCCCGGCTCGCCCCGCGCCCCGGCCACCCGCTCGAACAGATATCTCAGAGGCGCCTCCCCCAACCGCTGACGGGCCTGAGAAAACGCCGAGGTGGTAGGGGTGATCCTGGCCAACGCGGGCCAGCCCGAAACCAGCAACCGCCACACCTGCCGGTAGCCGTCCGTACTGAACAGGCACATCGCCAACACAAACAACACCACCACCCGAGCCGGCAGCAGACGTACCCGCCGCTGAGTGACTCCGGTCGCCGCTACCGCCTCATCGATGAGCTCTCGCGGCACCGACTGTGACAGCACGCCCAGCCCGATGTGTTGCCACGCGGCGCCCGCACCAAGCCGCGGCAACGCATCCATGGAAGAATCCCCGGACAACGAAGCTCCTGTATGAATTTAGATCTTGGTCGATCCACGTTCTACAGGAGCTTCGTCTTATTCAGGCACGTGACACACCCTTAACTTCCTGGCATTGCGCTAGGGCGACCACAAACCTTCACAACACGGGTGAAGCTTAGGGGAGGGCGGCGGACACCCGGGTGGCGTAGGACTCGGCCTGGGAGTGGGAGTCGTATTTGTGGCGGGGCCAGAAGAAGCCGCGTAGGCCGTCGCCCTTGGTGCGGGGGACGACGTGGGTGTGCAGGTGCGGGACCGACTGGGAGACGCGGTTGTTCATCGCTACGAAGGTGCCGCCCGCACCCAACCCGGCTTCGACCGCGAGCGCGATTCGGCGTACCAGATTGAAGTAGCCGGCGATGGACGGTGGTGGCAGGTCCGTGAGGGTTTCGTGGTGGTCGCGGGGGACCACCAGGACGTGGCCGTGGAAGACCGGGCGGGTGTCCAGGAAGGCGACGCCGTCCGGGGTGTCGGTGACCAGGAACGCCGGGGTCGAGCCGGCGACGATTCCGCAAAACACGCATC
The DNA here is from genome assembly GCF_029626155.1 of Solwaraspora sp. WMMD1047. NCBI lineage: Bacteria > Bacillati > Actinomycetota > Actinomycetes > Micromonosporales > Micromonosporaceae > Solwaraspora > Solwaraspora sp. WMMD1047. Next base: position 1,058,435 of record NZ_JARUBL010000001.1, read on the forward strand.
CCGCCATCCGGGCAGAGTAGCCGCAGGCTAGCGTCACGATGATGAACTACGGCTTCGAGACGCTCGCCATCCACGCCGGCCAGGACCCGGACCCCCGGACCGGTGCGGTGGTGCCGCCGATATACCAGACCAGCACGTACGCCCAGGATGCCGTGGGCGCGCCGCGGCTGGGGTACGAGTACAGCCGGTCCGGGAACCCGACCCGGGACGCGCTGCAGGAGTGCCTGGCCGCGATCGAGGGCGGGCGGGTCGGGCTCGCGTTCGCCAGCGGGCTGGCCGCCGAGGACGCCCTGATCCGCACCGTCTGCGCGCCCGGCGACCACGTGATCATCCCGGACGACGCGTACGGCGGCACCTACCGGCTCTTCGCGAAGGTCGCGCAGCGGTGGGGGCTGACCTTCACGGCCGCGAAGATCTCCCACCCCGACGCGGTACGGGCGGCCGTCCGGCCCGGCCAGACGAAGATCATCTGGGTGGAGACGCCGACCAACCCGCTGCTCGGCATCGCCGACATCGCGGCGCTGGCCGGCATCGCCCACGAGACCGGCGCGCTGCTCGCCGTCGACAACACCTTCGCCTCGCCGTACCTGCAGCAGCCGCTCGGGCTCGGCGCCGACGTGGTGATCCACTCCACCACCAAATACCTCGGCGGCCACTCCGACGTGGTCGGCGGCGCGCTGATCACCGCCGACGCCGGGCTCGGCGCCGAACTGGCCTACCACCAGAACGCGATGGGCGCCATCAACGGCCCCTTCGACGGCTGGCTCACCCTGCGCGGAATCAAGACCCTCGGGGTACGGATGGACCGGCACTGCGACAACGCCGAGCGGATCGCCGAGTATCTGACCAGCCATTCCGCCGTGGCGCAGGTGCTCTACCCGGGGCTGTCCGAGCACCCCGGCCACGAGACCGCCGCCAAGCAGATGCGTCGGTACGGCGGGATGATCTCCTTCCGGGCGGCCGGTGGGGAGGCCGCCGCGCTGCGGATCTGCGAACGAACAAGGCTCTTCGTGCTCGCCGAGTCGCTCGGCGGAGTGGAATCCCTGATCGAACATCCCGGCCGGATGACACATGCGAGCGTTGCCGGCTCGGCGCTTGAAGTTCCCGCCGATCTCGTGCGACTGTCTGTCGGCATCGAGACCGCCGACGATCTGCTCGCCGATCTGGAACAGGCGCTCGGCTGAACCGCCCACCCGGGTGGTCTGTTGGGGAGGATGGGGTCGTGCAGGACGTCACGCGGAGCTGGGTCGGCGCGAGCGCGAAACAGATCGCCCGAGCGGTACGCCGGGGCGACGCCTCAGCCACCCAGGTGGTCGCCGACCACCTCGACCACATCGCCCGGGTGGACCGCGAACTGACGGCGTTCCGGGCGCTGCGCGGCGGCGAGGCGATCGTCGAGGCGGAGAAGGTCGACGAGCAGGACGACCTGGCGAACCTGCCGCTGGCCGGCGTACCGGTGGCGATCAAGGAGAACACCGACGTCGCCGGGATGCCGACCTGGCGCGGGTCGGCCGCCGCCCGTACCCCGGTCGCCGAGACCGACCACGAGGTGACCCGGCGGCTGCGCGGCGCGGGTGCGGTGATCCTCGGCGTCACCCGGATGCCGGAGTTGGGCCTCTGGGGGGTGACCGACGACGAGAGCGGCATCACCCGCAACCCGTGGAACACCGACGTCACCCCCGGCGGCTCGTCGGGCGGATCGGCCGCCGCGGTCGCCGCCGGGCTGGTGCCGATCGCGCACGGCAACGACGGGCTCGGCTCGATCCGCATCCCGGCCGCCTGCTGCGGCCTGGTCGGCCTCAAGCCCGGCCGGGGCGTGCTGCCCGCACCGGCCAGCGCCTGGTACGGGCTCACCGAACACGGCATCCTCGCCACCACCGTCGCCGACGCCACCGTCGGTTTCTCGGTGCTCGCCGGCCGCCGCCCCGACAAACTGGTGCAGCCGGAGCGGCTGCGGGTCGCGGTGTCGCTGAACTCGCCGGTGGCCGGGGTGCGGCCCGACGCGCCGAACCGGGACGCGGTGGCGGCGGCGTCCCGGCTGCTCGCGGCGGCCGGACACGACGCGGTGTCGATCGAGGTGACCTACCCGACCCCGCTCGGGCTGCGCGGGGTGGCGACCTGGTTCGCCGCCGCCGCCGACGAGGCGGCCGGGCTGGACCGGCAGAGCCTGCAGCGGCGGTCCCGGTGGCACGCCCGGCTGGGTGACGTGGCACGGCGGCGCGACTACGTGCGGGAGGCGGACCGGGAGGCGTGGCGGGCGCGGTCGATCGCCTTCTTCGCCGACAACTCGGTCGACGTGCTGCTGACGCCCGCGCTGGCCGGCCCGCCGCCGGCCGCGCTGAGCTGGTCGTCGCGGTCCTGGCGGGCCAACATGGCGGCAAACGTCCGGTACGCGCCCTACTCGGCGCCGTGGAACATCGCCGGGCTGCCCGCGCTCGTGGTGCCGGTCGGGCTGCGCCCCGACGGCCTGCCGGTCGCCGTGCAGCTCGTCGGCCCACCCAACTCCGAACTGCTCCTGCTCGCGGTGGCCGGCCAGTTCGAACTGGCCGCCCCCTGGCCCCAACACGCCCCCACCTACCCCAAACTGCGAGTATCGGGGGCATGAGTGAGCTGGTCGGGTTGGCGGATGTGCGGGGGGCGCGGGAGTTGCTGGTGGGGGTCACCCGGACGACCCCGTTGGAGCCGTCCCGGCCGTTGACCGCCTCGCTGGGCGGGCCGGTCTGGCTCAAGTGCGAGAACATGCAGCGCGCCGGGTCGTACAAGGTGCGGGGGGCGTACGTGCGGATCGCCCGGCTCTCCGACGACGAACGGCGGCGGGGCGTGGTCGCGGCGAGCGCCGGCAACCACGCCCAGGGGGTGGCGCTCGCCGCGGCCCTGCTCGGCACCGCCGCCACCGTCTTCATGCCGGTGGGCGCTCCGCTGCCGAAGGTCGCCGCTACCAAGGGGTACGGCGCCACCGTCGAGTTCTTCGGCGCCTCCGTCGACGAGGCGCTGGTGGCCGCCCGGGAGTTCGCCGAGCGGACCGGGGCGGTGCTGATCCACCCGTTCGACCACCAGGATGTGATCGCCGGTCAGGGCACGGTGGCGCTGGAGATCCTGGAACAGCTGCCGGAGGTGCGCACGATCATCACCGGGGTCGGCGGCGGCGGGCTGATCTCCGGGATCGCGGTGGCCGCCAAGGCGCTGCGGCCGGAGATCAGGATCGTCGGCGTCCAGGCCGAGGACGCGGCGGCGTACCCGCCGTCGCTGGCGGCCGGGGAGCCGATCGCGTTGGCGCGGTTCTCCACCATTGCCGACGGGATCGCCGTCGGCTGCCCCGGCGAGATCACCTTCGCGCACGTCAACAAGCTGGTTGACGAGATGGTGACGGTCTCCGAGGAGGACATCTCCCGGGCCCTGCTGATGCTGCTGGAACGCGGCAAGCAGGTGGTCGAGCCGGCCGGCGCGGCCGGGGTGGCGGCGCTACTGGCCGGGACGGTTCCGGTGGATACGCCGGTGGTGGCGGTGCTCTCCGGCGGCAACATCGACCCGTTGCTGATGTTGCGGGTCATCGAGCACGGGCTGGCTGCCGCCGGCCGGTACCTGCGGTTCACGGTGCGCTGCGGAGACCAGCCGGGGGAGCTGGCCTCGGTGCTGCGGCAGATCGCCGAGCATCGGGCGAATGTGGTCGATGTGGAGCACCAGCGCCGCAACCCGCGGCTGCGGCTCGGCGAGGTGGAGGTCGCGCTGTCGGTGGAGACCCGCGGCGCCGAACACTCCGACGCCCTGATCGGCGGCCTACGCGCCACCGGCTACCAGGTAGTCCTCGCCGAACGCTACTGACCGGGCGGGACACGGCTCGATCCGCGTCCAGGATGCGAGTGGGCGGGTGCCCGAGCCTCCGGACACCCGCCCACACCAACAGGAACAATCGCAGCTATTGGCCCTGCGGAATGCGCTTCTGGAGGCGGGCGAGTGCCTTGTTGGTGCCGCCACGGGCGTTCGTGGCGCGCGGCGAGGCGCCTCCGAGCTGCCAGAACGGGTCCGTCAACACCCAGCCCATGATGTCGATGATGATCACGGCAGCCTTGCTGGTCTTCACTCGGATCGCCCGGTCCCCACCGATCAGGGTCTGGGCGAAGTTGGCGAGGTTCGCAGTGGCGTAGTTGATGTTCGAGATGCCCGGGAAGGGACCCTCGTCCCAGACGGACGCGTAGCCGCCGGAAACCGGGCTGGCGACGGTCAGGTTGATCTGAACCGCGCCGATGCCGCCCGCGAACAGTTCTGACAGGTCGACGATTGCGTCCGGGGTGGTGTTGCTGTTCTTCGGCAGCAGGCGGCCGGACGAGTCGAAGGTGCTACCCGGCTTGAGGAAGGCCCGGCCGGCCGCGGTCCGGGTGTCGACCCAACGGAACGGGGACTCCGGCCACGGCATGAACGCCCAGGTGGGCGAGTACGCCGTGGTCAGGAACCGCTCGCCCTCGACCTCGCCGACGGCGTTGAAGTCGCCGTAGCTGTCGACGTAGATGCTGCCCGAGGGGGCGGTGGTCGGGTTGATCGTCTCCGACAGCTCGACGGAGAGTGCCGGGCCGGCCGAGTTGTTGAGGCGCAGCGTCGGGTTGGTGGCGTTGCCGGAGGTGAGGGTGGTGGTGGTCGTCCCGCCGGTGTTGGCGGAGCCGATCACCACCGGGTCGCCGGGGGCCGCCTGGGCTGGGCTGCCGACCATCGAGCCGACAACGCCCGCTCCAGCGGCCCCCGCGGCCACGGTTCCGGCGCGCCGCAGCAGCTTGCGCCGGCCGACCGTACGACTCTGGTCTTGCTCCTGCATGTGGGTGTTCCTCCCGTGTGAAAGCCCGCAGAGAAAACGGGCGCAGGAGATGATTGCAGGTCTACATAGACCAACGCATGAGACGTTCGGTCAGGATTCTTTAGGTTTGCCCCGTGGGACGGGCGGGGTCAGCCGGCGTACGGCTCGAAGCGGACGACGGTCACCTTGATGTCCGCTCCGGACGGTGCGGTATAGGTGACGGTCTGTCCCGAGCGGGTGCCGAGGATGGCCTGGCCGAGGGCCGACTCCGGACTGTAGACGGTCAGGTCGGTGGTGGCGGCGATCTCGCGGGAGCCGAGCAGGAAGGTCTCGGTGTCGTCGGTGTCGTCGTCGAAGTGGATGGTGACGACGGTGCCGGGGGCCACCGCGTCCGCCGTCGGTGCCTCACCCACCCGAGCGGTACGCAGCAGCTCCTGCAGGTAGCGGATCCGGGCCTCCTGCTTGCCCTGTTCCTCACGGGCGGCGTGGTAGCCGCCGTTCTCCTTGAGGTCGCCTTCCTCCCGCCGGGCGTTGATCTCGGCGGCCACTGCCGGCCGCGCGGCGATCATCTCGTCCAGCTCGGCCTGCAGCCGGTCGTGCGCCTCCTGGGACAGCCAGGTTGCGGTCGCGTCGCGGTCGGTCGTAGACACGGGCGATCTCCTCGGGTGGACGTAGGGCGGACAGGGACGAATTACCAAGTTACCAGTGCGCTACACGTGAGGCCCCTGGTGTTTTGTCGGGAGGTCGGCAGAAGCGGGTCAGTCCGCGGGGCGGCAGCGGACGACCTCGCCGAGCATCGGCCGGGCGGTGGTGACCAGCCGGTGCCGGACGGTGGGGTGCCGCTCGCCGGGGGCGGCCCGCACCACAACCTCCTCGCGGGCCACCTCGGCGCCGTCGCGTGACCGGGCTCGCACCACGCAGGTGGCGGCGCCGCCGGGCGGCACGGTGACCCGGAAGTCGACGAGCACCTGGTTGTCGGTGATCTCGGTGTAGGTGATCACCTCGGCGGTGTAGTTCGGGTCGCCGTACTGCTGGTAGAGCCGCATGCTGACCAGGGCCAGGCCGGCGATCATGGCGGCCGCCAGCAGCCCCGCCAGCCAGGGTCGCCGACGCTGCCCGGAGCGCCGCCGACCGTAACGGCCGGGTGGGAAAACCGGCGCGGTGGGCGAATCTGTGGCGTGCGTCTCGGTCACCGGGGGCGCTCTCCCGCGTTCGTTGTCGGTGCCATCGGTGAGAATGGCAGAGTCCATCTTCTCAGCAGGTGTACACCTTCCCACTAGGTGAACACGAATCAGGGAGCGACCCCGGTGGCAGAGCGACTGCGGCTCATGGCTGTGCACGCCCACCCCGACGACGAGTCCAGCAAGGGCGCGGCGACGATGGCGAAATATGTCGCCGAGGGGGTGGATGTCCTGGTCGTCACGTGTACGGGTGGTGAACGCGGCAGCGTGTTGAACCCGAAACTCGACCGGCCGGAGGTCTGGGCCAACATCGGCGAGATCCGGCGGGCCGAGATGGACGCCGCCCGGGCCATCCTCGGCGTCGAGCAGGCGTGGCTGGGTTTCGTCGACTCCGGGCTGCCGGAGGGCGACCCGCTGCCGCCGCTGCCGGAGGGCTGCTTCGCCCTGGAGGAGGTCGAGGTGGCCGCCGGGCCGCTGGTCCGGCTGATCCGGGAGTTCCGCCCGCACGTCCTCACCACGTACGACGAGGAGGGCGGCTACCCGCACCCGGACCACATCATGTGCCACAAGGTCAGCGTGGCGGCCTTCGACGCGGCCGGTGACGCGGAGCGCTACCCGGAGGCGGGCGAGCCGTGGCAGCCGTTGAAGCTCTACTACGACATCGGCTTCTCCCGCGGCAAGATCATGGCGCTGCACGAGGAGATGCTCGCCCGCGAGCTGAAGTCGCCGTACGGCGAGTGGATCGAGCGCTGGGCCGACCGGGAGGACAAGGGTCCCCGGATCACCACCCGGGTGCCGTGCGCCGACTACTTCCCGGTCCGCGACGACGCGCTGCGGGCGCACGCCACCCAGGTCGACCCGGACGGCTTCTGGTTCCACGTGCCGATGGAGCTGCAGAGGAAGGCCTGGCCGACGGAGGACTTCCAGCTGGTGAAGTCGTTCGTCGACAGCCCGGTGCCGGAATCGGACCTGTTCGCCGGGATTCGCGGGACCGCGCACGCCGGCTGAGCCCGCGAGCGCGTACCGTGGTCGACCGGGACCGGCGGCGGACGAAGGGGCCGCTGGCGGACACCGGCCGGTGGTAGAGCGCGGCCGGATGATGATCAAGGAGCAGCATGGTGACCGGCGCAGGGTTGCTCGCCGAGCGGGTGCTCGCCGAGAACAACTTCGGGGACACCCGGACCGGCGGTCTGGCCGGTCCGATGGGCATGTTCCTCATCATCCTGTTGGGGATCGTGACCGTTTTGCTGATTCGGAACATGAATGCCCGGTTGCGTCGGCTACCGGACCGGTTCCCCGCCGACGGCGGCGGGTCCGACGAGGGCCGGGTCGATTCGAGAGTCGTTGATCCGACACTGGAGACCGCGCCGGGACGTGCCAGCTTGGATGAATCTGGTGGGAGCGTTTCCAGGGGCCCCACCAGCAGCGAAAATCCCACTCCGGGACATGATTCACGCTAAACGGGTCGGCCGCCCCCTGTTGCGCCAAACCGCTTTGGCTTAGCCTTCCGCCGGGGACCAAAAGTCCCGCGTGCGCGGAAGGGGGCGCCGATGACCATCCGATCCGACGCCCGGCGCCGCGTGCGGCCCGGCCGCGTCCCGACCTGGCGCACCCCGAACGGTGCGGATCCATGACCTCGCCCACCGGGTTCTGGTCCCGCCTCGGCCGGTGGGCCGGCGTCCTGCCGGCGCAGCCGAGGATGCTGGTGCTGACCGCGTCGGTGCTGATCGCCGCGCTCGCCGCCGCCGCCGTCGGACTCGCCGTCCCCGCCACCCTGCCGGCCGACGACTGGCTGGCGCCGTTGGCCCGCTTCGGGCTCGCCACCGGGGTGGTGGCGCTGGCCCAACTGGCCCGGCTGCGCTTCCGGGTCAGCTCCGGCGTGGTGAGCGTGAGCTGGGGCGAGGCCGCCCTGATCGTCGGCCTCTTCCTCGTACCGCCCGGTTGGATGCCGGCCGCCGCCCTGGCCGGCGGGCTGCTCGCCTGGGCGACCATCTCGATCTTCTTCGACCCCCGGCCGCCGCTGAACGTGCTGCACACCGCCGGGACCATCGCGGTGGCCGCCGCCCTCGCCACCAGCGTGATCACGCTCTTCGGTGCGCCGTTCGACACCGCGCCGTCGCCGTTCCTGGCCGCCGGGCTGGTCGCCGGCTCGCTGGTCTACCTGCTCACCACCGTCTGGCTGGCCGGGCTCACCGCGGCGCTGCGGCGCGGACTGCCGATGTGGTCGCTGGTGCTGCGGGCCCTGCACGGCAAGCTGTTGATGTTCGTCGGCAACGTGCTGGTCGGGCTCGGGGTCGTGATGCTGCTGGTCCACGACGCCCGCTGGCTGGTGCTGTTGCCGCTGGTGCTCTGGCTGCTGCAGCAGACCTACAGCCACCGGCTGCGCGCCGACGACGAGCGGCGCACCTGGCGGGCCTTCGCAGAGGCGACCGGCGCGCTCAACCAGCTCGACGAGCACAGCGTGGCGACGAACGGCACCCGGGGAGCGCTGCGGCTGTTCGGCGCCGAGCAGGTGGAGTTGGACCTGGCCCGCCCGGAGGGCCGGCTGCGCCGCTACGTCGGCCGGGTCGACGCGCCGGTGATCGACTGCGAGCTGGCCGCCCCACCGGCCGCCGAGGCGCTCGCGGTCGACGAGCACGAACTGGCCCGGACGCTTGAGGTCGGCGCGGCGACCGTCGGCATGCTGCGGGTCCGGTTCCCCCGGTCGATCGTGCCGGGTCCGCGTGACCACGACGCCCTTTCCGCGTACGGAGACGCGCTGGCGGCCGCGTTGCACGACGCCGCCACCCACCAGGAGCTGCGGGCGGTCACCGAGCGGTCGTCGTTCGACGCGGTGCACGACCCGCTGACCCGGCTCGCCAACCGGGCGGCGATGCTCGCCAAGGGCGACGCCGCGCTGCACCAGCTCCCCCACGACCACCCGGTGGCGCTGCTGCTGCTCGACCTGAACCACTTCAAGGAGGTCAACGACACCCTCGGGCACGCGGCCGGAGACCAGCTGCTCCAGGTGACCGCCACCCGGCTGGGTGAGCTGGCCCGGCCGGGGGAGCTGCTCGGCCGCCTCGGCGGCGACGAGTTCGCCCTGCTGGTGACGTCTCTGCCGACGCTTGCCGAGTCGACCTCGCTGGGGGACCGGCCGGCCGCGCCGCACGCGCTGCGCCGGGCCCGGGAGATCGTCGAACAGCTGGCCAACCCGATCGAGGTGGCCGGGGTGCGGATGTCGGTCGAGGTCTCGGTCGGGGTGGTGGTGGCCGGCGCCGGCACCGCCGACATGACCGAGCTGCTGCGCCGGGCCGACATCGCGATGTACCAGGCCAAGTCCGGCGGCAGCAGCGTCGCCACGTACGACAGTTCCCGGGACGCGGCGAGCACCGACCGACTGGCGCTGCTCGCGGAGCTGCGCGAAGCGCTTCGAACCGACGACCAGCTGGTGCTCGCCCTGCAGCCGGCGGTGGACCTGACCACCGGCGCGCCGACCGGGGTGGAGGCGTTGATCCGCTGGTCGCACCCGCGCCGCGGCCAGCTGCACCCGGTCGACTTCGTCCGCGCGATCGAGGGCAGCGAACTGCTCGGCGCGTTCACCAGGTACGTGGTGGACAAGGCGTTGCAGGTGGCGGCCGAGTGGGCCCGGCACGGCCTGGACATCCCGATCTCGATCAACCTGTCCGCCCGCAGCCTGCTCGACCCGCGGTTGCCGGGCGAGGTCGCCGAGTCGCTGCGGACCCACCAGGTGCCGCCGCACCGGTTGGTCCTGGAGATCACCGAGACCGTGGTGATGAGCGAGCTGGAGGTCATCGACGAGGTGCTCGCCGCGCTCCGGGCGATGGGCGTGCAGATCGCCGTCGACGACTTCGGCACCGGCTTCTCGTCGCTGACGTTCCTGACCCGGATCGAGGTGGACGAGTTGAAGGTGGACCGCTCGTTCGTGATGCGGATGGCCGACTCGCCGGAGGCGGCGGCGATCGTGCGGACCACCGTCGACCTCGGCAAGGAGCTGGGCCTACGGGTGGTGGCCGAGGGGGTGGAGACCGCCCAGCAGCGCGACGTGCTGGCCCAGCTGGGCTGCACGGCGGCGCAGGGCTACCACTTCTTCAAGCCGATGCCGTCCGACAAGGTCATCATCGTGCTGCGTACCCTGCTCGGCTCCTCCCAGGCCCGGGTCTACCCCCTCCGCGCCGACGGCGCCTCCTGACGGCTGATCCCCGGATACGACGCGCTCCGGTCAGTCGGCCGTGAGCCGGTCGGTGTCGAAGAACGCGACGAAGCTGGTCCAGGAGCCGGGGGTGAAGGTGAGGACCGGACCACTGCGGTCCTTGCTGTCGCGGATCTCGACCCGCCGTCCAGCGATGCGCGCCTCGACGCACTGTCCCTGAGTGCCGCTACGGCTGCTGGTGCGCCAAGTGGAGTTGAGAATTTCCACGGTCGGCCCTTCTCTCGGTCGACTGATCCCAGGCGGGTGGTCCCGCTCCGCGCCGACGGCGCCTCTTGACGGCTGGTGCCCGGGTAGGGGCGCGCTCCGGTCAGTCGGCCGTGCGCTGCCCGGTGTCGAGGAATGCGACGAAGCTGGTCCAGGAGCCGGGGGTGAAGGTGAGGACCGGACCACTGCGGTCCTTGCTGTCGCGGATCTCGACCCGCCGTCCAGCGACGCGTGCCTCGACGCATTGGCCCTGGGTGCCGGTGCGGGTGCTAACCCGCCAAGTTTCGTCCAACGGACCCATGACGACCCCTCCCTAGATCAACTCATGCATGAGCTGTTCCATCAGTCTGATGGAGTCTGCCTTGCTCAGTGCGGCCGCGCGGAGCTCGTCGAAGATGATTCTATAGCGCGCAGCCTCCTCGGTCTCTTCGTGGATCGCGCCGGTCAACCCTTCCGAGAAGACGATGCTGCCATCGGGAGGACGAAAGTCCATGAGGGTGAAGGACGCGAGCATGCCTGGAAAGATTCCCTGATCGAATGGAAGAACCTGGATCGAGACGTGCCGCATGTCCTGTGCGACGGCGACGACATGAGCGAGTTGCTCCCGCATCACGTCCGGCCCACCTGGTGCGGCGGGCGCAGCGGTAGCCGGCGGTTCCGGGCGGCGGGTCAGGTGTCCAACCGTGTCCAGCCGCGTCCAGCATTCCATTCGGAGCCCGCTCCTGATTGCGAGGATGGCCATCCGGTCCGAGCCGTTCGGCTCCTGACCCAGGGCGCCAGTCCCTCGTTCTCATCAAGTGGTTCGGAGGTCTCTGCATGCCGCACAAACCACAAAGTCCCAGTCGACGCACAGCATCGACGCTGCTGCGCCTGCTCGCGGTCACGCTGCTCGCCGTGCCGGTGGGCGTGATCGCCACGTCGGCTCCCGCCCATGCCGCGACCGAGACCAACTTCTTCAGCGGCACCGTAGCGGCCGGCGCCTCGAAGGGCTGGGTCTGGAACAACGCCAATCCCCACAACGCCGTCTACAAGGTTGGTCTCTCCCCGGTCGGGGCCAGCACCTCGACCGCGTGCGCGTTCGAGGTCACCAACGAGTGGTACGAGCGGCTGAACACGGGCGAGCGCAAGTTCCACTTCACGATCAAGAACGTCGGCACGATCGCCTGTGGGACGGACGTCATCCTCTCCTCGCTCAGTGGGAGCGCCCTCGCCTCCACCGGCGGCGTGGAGCCCTCCGAGGTAACGACTGTCTCCACCCAACTGACCCAGATCGGGCAGGTCTTCGACATGGGACTGATCGGCCTGCTCCCCAGCGGGGCGACAAGCTCCAACAGCTGCCGGTTCAAGGTGCTGCGCACCTGGTTCCAGCGGGTCCCCCAAGGGGATGTGGCGCAGCCGGTGTACCTGCGTGCCGAGGTGCAGAACATCGGAAACATCGCCTGCTCGGCCGACGTCCTGAAGGGCGTCACGCCGACACAGAACCGACTGAGTCTGCGGACCCTGGGCGCCGGTTCGTCGGTGAGCACCTCCTGGACCAACGCCACCCCCTTGACCGCCACGCATGTCATAAACGTCGAGCCGGTGGAGCTTGGCTGCACGATGCAGATCACCCGCCACTACTACCGGCAGGTCGTCAACTCCAGCGGATCGACAGTGCGGGAACTGGTACTGACGCTGAAGAACATCGGCACGACGCAGTGCTCTGCCCGGCCGTTGCTCTCCCGGATCTGACCGGCGGCGTCCGGCCGGGCTGGTCCCGGCCGGACGCTCCCCAGCGCGCCCGCGGCCACAGCTCAGCCGGCCGGACTTGGTTGGGCTGCCTCCGTGGGCGCGTACCTGCGGGGATAGGGAACTGTCCTGGTGCTGGTGGCGGATTCCTCGCTATCCGAATGGTGTTCTTGCAGGTAGCGGGCGATGCCGTAGAGGAAGCTGACGATGCCGAGCATCTCCAGCAGTTCCTCGACCGCGGCGCTGAGCGCGTACGCCATCGAGTCGTAGCCTGGGCCGGAGTCCCAGAGCACGCTGCCGACCACCTCCATGCCGATCGCCCCGCCCACGTACAGCCCGCCGCCCAGCAACACCAGCGTGCGCACCCGGGACGGCAGGTGGCCGACGAAGCGCAGGTAGGCCAGGGCCAGGATGACCACCAGCGGGGCGGCCACCAGGATCCAGGAGAGATAGAGCACGCCGGACAGGTCGAACGTGTCGCGCAGCGTGTTCGCGGCCTCGTGCACCTGGGCGGCCTCGTCCACCGCCAGGAAGGTGAAGACCGCGGCGAGCAGCTTCCAGTGCCGGTCGTAGCGGACGGCGATGGTCCCGATGTGCCACAGCACCAGCGCGCTGACCATCAACAGGGTGGACGAGAACCAGGTCGGCAGGTTGTGCTCCTGGTCCACGTCGAAGAACGCGTACAGCCAGTCGAAGTGCGGGAACGGTTCGGCGCCCACCCGGCGGTGCACGACGTTGACGACGAGGCTGAGAACGTGCAGTGCGGCGACCATCCCCAGCAGCAGCCGCAGCAACCGCCGGGCCGGGATGGTCAGCCTCATGAGCTGGCAAAATGTTGATCAAACATTTTCAGAAGGTAGCCGACGGGTGCGGGAAGTGCAGCCGGGAGACGCCGGTGCGCGACACCGTGGCCGAGGTGTGACCTATGGTCGGAAGGATGAATCGACTGGCGAGCGCGACCAGCCCGTACCTGCAGCAGCACGCCGACAACCCGGTCGACTGGTGGCCGTGGTGCGACGAGGCGTTCGAAGAGGCGCGGCGTCGGGACGTACCCGTGCTCATCTCGGTCGGCTACGCGGCCTGCCACTGGTGTCACGTGATGGCGCACGAGTCGTTCGAAGACGACGGGGTCGGCAAGCTGGTGAACGACGGCTTCGTCGCCATCAAGGTCGACCGCGAGGAGCGCCCCGACGTCGACGCCGTCTACATGACCGCCACCCAGGCGATGACCGGCCAGGGCGGCTGGCCGATGACCGTCTTCGCCACCCCGGACGGCACCCCGTTCTTCTGCGGCACCTACTTCCCGAAGCAGAACTTCGTCCGGCTGCTCCAGTCGGTCGGCACCGCCTGGCGGGACCAGCGGGACGCGGTGCTCAGCCAGGGCGCCGCGGTGGTCGAGGCGATCGGCGGCGCCCAGGCCACCGGCGGGGCGATCGGCCCGGTCACCGCCGACCTGCTCGACGCCGCCGCCGGCCAGCTCGCCGAGGGGTACGACGAACGCCACGGCGGCTTCGGCGGCGCCCCGAAGTTCCCCCCGCACATGAACCTGCTCTTCCTGCTGCGCCAGCACCAGCGCAGCGGCGACGCCCGGTCCCTGGAGATGGTCCGGCACACCTGCGAGGCGATGGCCCGGGGCGGCCTCTACGACCAGCTGGCCGGCGGCTTCGCCCGCTACTCGGTCGACGCCTACTGGACCGTGCCGCACTTCGAGAAGATGCTCTACGACAACGCGCTGCTGCTGCGGGTCTACACCCAACTGTGGCGGCTGACCGGCGACGCGATGGCGGCCCGGATCGCCGCCGAAACGGCCGCCTTTCTCCTCGACGACCTCGGCACCGACGCCGGTGGGCTGGCCTCCGCGCTGGACGCCGACACCGACGGCGTCGAGGGCGCCACCTACGCCTGGACCCCGGCGCAGCTGGTCGACGCGCTCGGCCCGGACGACGGCCGGTGGGCGGCCGACCTGTTCCAGGTCACCGAGGAGGGCAGCTTCGAGCACGGCACCAGCGTGCTGCGGCTGGCCCGCGACATCGACGACGTCGACCCGGCGGTGGCCGGGCGGTGGCAGCGGGTCCGGACCCGGCTGCGCGAGGTCCGTGCCGGGCGCCCCCAGCCGGCCCGGGACGACAAGGTGGTGGCCGCCTGGAACGGGCTGGCGGTCACCGCACTTGTCGAACACGCCCAGCTCACCGGCGACGCGGTGACCGGCGCGGCGGCGGTGCGGATCGCCGAGGTGCTGGCCGACCGGCACCTTCACGACGGCCGGCTGCGGCGGGTCTCCCGCGACGGCCGGGTCGGCGACCCGCCCGGGGTGCTGGAGGACTACGGCTGCGTGGCCGAGGCGTTCTGCGCCGTGCACCAGCTCACCGGCGACGGGCGCTGGCTGACGCTCGCCGGTGAGCTGCTGGACACCGCGCTGCGGCACTTCGGCACTGGCTCGGGTGGCTTCTACGACACCGCCGACGACGCCGAGAAGCTGATCACCCGGCCGGCCGACCCGACTGACAACGCCACCCCGTCCGGGCTGGCGGCGATCGCGGCGGCGCTCGTCACCTACTCCGCGCTCACCGCGCAGCCGCGCTACCGGGACGCGGCCGAGGCCGCCCTCGGCACCATCACGCCGATCCTGGCCCGGCACGCCCGGTTCAGCGGCTACTCGGCGGCCGTCGGCGAGGCGTTGCTGGCCGGCCCGTACGAGATCGCGGTCGTCACCGACGAGCCGGTCGGTGACCCGCTGCTGGCCACCGCGTACCGGCACGCCCCGCCCGGGACCGTGGTGGTCGCCGGGCCGACCGACCGGCCCGGGGTGCCGCTGCTGGCCGACCGGCCGATGCTCGGCGGCGCCGCCACCGCGTACGTCTGCCGGGGTTTTGTCTGCGACCGTCCGGTGACCACACCGGAGGAGCTGGCCGCGCAGCTCACCGGCTAGGCTGTCGCCGTCATGGATAGCCGTACCGGTCTGCCCGTTGTCGGCATGGTGGGGGGCGGGCAGTTGGCCCGGATGACCCACCAGGCCGCGATCGCCCTCGGCCAGTCGCTGCGCGTGCTGGCGCTCACCCCGGAGGACGGGGCCGCGCTGGTCGCCGCCGACGTCCGGTACGGCGAGCACACCGACCTGGCCGCCCTGCGGATGTTCGCGAAGGGCTGCGACGTGGTCACCTTCGACCACGAGCACGTGCCGGCCGGTCACCTGCGCGCGCTCGCCGCCGACGGGGTCGCCCTGTATCCCGGGCCGGACGCGCTGCGGTACGCCCAGGACAAGCGGGCGATGCGGGAGAGGCTGGCGGCCCTCGGCGCGCCGGTGCCCCGGTGGCGGCCGGTCACCGAACCGGCCGACGTCTGCGCGTTCGGTGCCGAGGTGGGCTGGCCGGTGGTGGTGAAGGCCGCCCGGGGCGGCTACGACGGCCGCGGCGTCTGGTTCGTCGCCGGGCCCGGTCCGGCCACCGAGCAGGTGACCACCCTGCTGGCCGGGGGCACCCCGCTGATCGTGGAGGAGGCGGTGCCGCTGCGCCGCGAGCTGGCGGTGCAGGTGGCCCGCTCGCCGTTCGGGCAGGTCGCCGCGTACCCGGTGGTGGAGACCGTGCAGCGGGACGGGATCTGCGTGGAGGTGCTGGCGCCGGCGCCGGCGCTGGCCGAGGAGCTGGCGCTGCGCGCGCAGCGGCTCGCCATCGACCTCGCCACCGAGCTCGGCGTGGTCGGCCTGCTGGCGGTGGAGCTGTTCGAGACCACCGACGACGGCGGGCTGGTCGTCAACGAGTTGGCGATGCGGCCGCACAACTCCGGGCACTGGACGATCGAGGGGGCGCGGACCTCCCAGTTCGAGCAGCACCTGCGGGCGGTGCTCGACTACCCGATGGGCGACACCTCGCTCACCGCGCCGGCCGTGGTGATGGCGAACGTGCTCGGCGGCGCCGACGGCGGGATGTCCATCGACGAGCGGCTGCACCACCTGTTCGCCGAGGAGCCGGGCGCCAAGGTGCACCTGTACGGCAAGCAGGTCCGGCCCGGCCGCAAGATCGGGCACGTCACGGTGCTCGGTGACGACCTGGCATCGGTACGGGACCGGGCGGTCCGCTCGGCCCGGTGGCTGCGGGAGGGCAGATGACCGCCCAGGTCGGCGTGATCATGGGGAGCGACTCGGACTGGCCGACCATGCGGGCGGCGGCCGAGGCGCTCGACGAGTTCGAGGTGGGCTACGAGGTCGGCGTCGTCTCGGCGCACCGCACCCCGACCAAAATGATCGGGTACGCGCAGACCGCCGCCGACCGCGGCCTGCAGGTGATCATCGCCGGGGCCGGCGGCGCCGCGCACCTGCCGGGCATGGTCGCCTCGGCCACCCCGCTGCCGGTGATCGGCGTCCCGGTGCCGCTGAAACACCTGGACGGGATGGATTCGCTGCTCTCCATCGTGCAGATGCCCGCCGGGGTGCCGGTGGCGACCGTGTCGATCGGCGGCGCCCGCAACGCCGGACTGCTCGCCGTGCGGATTCTCGCCGCCAGCGATCCGGCCCTGCGGGACCGGATGTCGGCCTTCCAGGCCGCGCTGGCGGACCTGGTCGCCGAGAAGGACAAGGCGCTGCGCGCCACCCTGACCTGACCGGCGCGGTGCGCTGACCGGGCGCGACGCTGCGGCCCTGGCGCGACGGCCAGCCTGACCGGGACCGGCGCCGCCGGGCGGTTGAGCCCGGGCGGCTCAGCGCATGCTGCGGACCGCCCGGTTCCACTCCTGGGTGCGGCGGCGGCTCTCGTTGCTGGCACCGAGCAGCAGCAGCACCAGGCCGACCGGGATCAGCACCAGCCACGGCCCGAACGCGGTGAGCAGGGTGAGCGTGGCGATCACCGTGACCACCGAGCCGATGATCACCGGCGCCTGCTGCTGCCAGTTGGAACCGACGATCAGGGTGGCCACCCCGCCGAGCAGCAGCAGCACCTGACGCACGTTGCCGCCGTCGCCGAGCACCACGATCACCAGGGTGGGCAGCAGCGCCGCCACCAGCGCCGGCCCGTACGCCACCCAGCTGCTCAGATCCGGCCGGTGGCGCAGCTCCAACACCCCGACCAGCAGCGCCAGCGCCGCGAACGGCAGCGTGTACGCCTCCGGCAGCGCCACGTCGGCGACCCGCATCAGCAGCCACCAGGCGCTGATCTCGCAGGCCACCGCCAGCCAGAACATGGTGCGCCGTTCGACCGGGCCGCGACCGCGCCGGGTCGCCGCCACTCCGAGCACCGCGCCCCAGGCGGCCAGCAGCGCGGCGATGTGCCGGGGCGAGTCGTAGGCCAGCGCGGCGGCGATGAGCGCCGCCGCGTACCCGCTCCACTCGACGGTGGCCGCCTCGCGGCCCGCCTCCGGATGCCGCAGCCGGGGCAGCGTGGCCGACCCGAGCAGCAGCACCGCCCCGACCGCCAACACACCGAACGCGGACCAGACCGGGGCCAGCCCGACGACCAGGCCGGTGGTCAGCACCAGGAGCTGCGCCATGATCGAGGCGAACAGCCAGCCGAGGATCCGGGCCGCCTGGCTCCGGCCGGCGAGCGCGGCCACCGCACCGACGCCGACCGCCCCGCCGAGGGTGAAGAGCGTGAGCGGCCGGGTCGCCAGGCTGCCGGCCAGGCCGGCGCCGCCCGCCGCGAGGCCGATCGCGAAGACCAGCACCCGGGCGGTCCGCAGCGACCGGGCCCGCTCGACGGCCGGCGGCGGCGGGGTGAGGGCCAGCCCGAGCATGGCGAGGGTGAAGACGCTGAGCGCCGCCATGGTGCTGGTCGGCCAGCCCAGCCCGAGCGAGGTCGGGGCGATCAGCAGGGTGATCGCGGCGCCGGGCAGCACCACCGGTACGGCGCGGGCCGGCCGGCCGCCGCTGAAGCCGGTCGCGGCGAGCGCGGCGGCGACGGTGAGCAGCAGCGCGGTCAGCACGTTCGAGCCGCTGACGGTCTCGGCCGGCGGTTCGATCAGGGCGGCCGGCGGCCCCTGCCAGATCCGGCCGAGCGTGCGGTACGGGTCGACGAGCGCGGCGACCAGCGCGGGCGCCACGGCCGCCACGGCGAGCACGGTCGGCAGGGCGGCGGCGGCCATCGCCCCGACGGCCGGGTTCACCGCCCACCGGCCGCCGGGCGGTGACTCGGGCATCCGCCGGACGCCGCCGAGCATCGTCGGCCAGCGGCGGATCGCGGGGCCGCGGACGCCGGGCGGCGGGGTCGCCGAGCGGATCAGCTCGGCGAGCACACCGAGCAGCGCCGCAGCGGCCGCGTACACGCCCCAGGGCAGGCCGGTCGGGAGCGCGGCGAGCGCGGTCCCGGTCGCGCCGCCGACCACCCCGACCGTCCCGTACGCCAGGTATTGCGGGACCTGCCGGCGGGCCACCGCCAGCAGGGCGACGCCGAGGCTCGCGCCGGCCAGCGCGCTGCCGAGCACCACCTCGGCCGGCCAGCCCAGCTCGGCGGCGAACGCGGCGAGCGCACCGGGCAGGGCGAGCAGCGCCCCGCCGGTGGCGGCCCCGCCGATCTGGGCCAGGTGCGGCGGCAGTGGGGTCGGCTCCGGGCCGGTGGCGGCCGGCGGTGCCCAGTCGGGTTCGCCGGCCGGCTCCGCCGCGGTGGTGACGCCTACGGTCGGCACCGCACCCAGGTTGGTCAGCACCCGGGCCAGGCCGGCGACGACCACGCCGACCAGGGTCACCACGGCGAGCGCGGCGGCGGTGGTCCAGGGCCGAACCAGGCTGGCGCCGACCGCGTGCAGTGCCACTGCGGCGGCCACGGTGGCCCGGGCCAGCCCGGCACGGGGATCGGCGGCGGCGACCGAGGCCACCCCGTACCCGGTGGCGACGGCGCCGCCGACCACGATCGGCGACCACCAGGGCAGGCCGAGCGCGGCGGGGGTGCCGATGGTGGCCAGCCCGACGCAGACGGCCGCCACGTCGTAGCCCCACGGGCGGGGCAGCACGATCGCGGCGGCGATCGCGAGCAGCACCAGCGCGACCGGCGCCTGCCAGGCGCCCTCGGCCGGGCCGGCGGGCCAGGAGTTCAGGTCGGCCGCCCAGATCCGCCCGGGGGTGGCCAGCACCCGCAGCCCGCCACTCAGGGCGGTCCAGCCGGCGATCACGGCGACCACGGCGCCGCTGACGGCGGCGCCGAGGATCGGGCCGCGCCGCCAGTCCGCCGGCATGGTCCGGATACCCACCGCGACCACCATGATCAGGAAAGCGGCGGCGGCGATCTCAGCCCCCGGCACCAGGATGGTGGCGATCCGGGCGAGGGTGGCCACCAGCGCGGCGGTCGCCGCGGCGGCGGCGAAGTCCGAGCCGTCGAGCAGCCGGTCGGCACGCCGGCCGGCGTCGATCGACGGCGCGAGGAACAGCAGCGCCGCGGCCACCAGCAGCATCGCCGCGACCCAGACGTCGGTGAAGGTGGCGCCCGGCGCGCCGAACGCGGCGGCGGTCACCGCGAGCGCCCCGAGGCCGGTGCCGACCGCGAGCGGCGGGCTGATGTGGCGCTTCGAGACCTGTAGGAGGGCCGCGTAGCAGACGGTCACGCAGACGGCGAGGAAGGCGGCGGCGAGCACCGGCTCGGTGGCCTCCCGGATGCTGTTCGCGGTCGGCGTGGGGTCGAAGGGCAGGGCAGAGGCGACGAACGCGGCCACCGCGCCGGGCAGCGCGAAGGCGGCGCCACCGGCCGCCCAGTCGGGGATCGTCGGGTCGGCCGGCAGGCTGGGCAGCAGCCGGGGAGCGAGCGCGATCAGCACGCCGGCCGCGGCGAGGGCGGTGAGCACCGCGGCGTTGAGCCCGGGACGCGCCGCCGAGGCGCCGGCCCCGGCCAGCCCGACCAGCGCGGCGCCGATCGCGTGGGCGAGCGCGGCCCGCCGGGTCCGGGCGGTCAGCCCGACGGCGGCGATCCCGATCGCGGCCAGCACCGGCGGCCAGGGTGCGACCCGCCAGTCGAGGCCGAACGAGGCCGGCAACGCGAGCGCGGTAAGCGCGGCGCCGGCCACCGCGAACTCGCGTCGCATCTCGGCCGGCAGGGAGAGCACGGCGGCGATGGTGAGCAGGAAGGTGGTGGCGGCGAGCTGCCAGGCCGCCGGGCCGACGGCGGCGGCGAGGGTGGCCTGGTGGTCGACCAGATCGGCGTGCCAGACCGGCAGGGCGGCCCGGACCGGGGCGAACGCGGCGCGCAGCGCACCGCCGGAGACCACGATGCCGATCACCACCAGCGCGGCGGCGGAGGCGAGTTGCGGTCCGCGCCGGGCGGCCTCCGGGACCGCGCGTACGCCGAGCCCGGCCAGCGCGATCACGGCGGCGATCAGCAGCAGCGCCCGGCCGGGCAGGGCGACCGCGGCGACCCGGCCGGCCGCGCCGATCACCGCCAGAGTGAAGACACCGGCGGCGATGTCCGGCAGCGGCGGGGTGCGGACCGCCAGCGCGCCGGCGAGGCCGACCGCGGCGGCGAGCAGCATGGCCAGCCCGGCCCCGGCGGCGGCCGGCACGGTGGCGGCGGCCAGCAGCGCGACGACGGCGAACCCGAGCGCGGCCAGCACGGTGATGCCGTGCAGCAGCACGATCAGCTCGCGCAGCCAGGGGGTCGGTGCCGGGGCGGCCACCCCGACCGGGTCCGGCCGGCCGGGTTCGACGGTGACCACGGCGTCGGCCTCCTCCGGCGCCGTCTCCGGCCGCTCCGCGCCGTCGGGGTCGACCCCGTCCGGGCGTCGGTCCCGGCCCGCGCGGCGGTCCGGGTCGGGATGGCGGTCGGGGTCGGGGTCGGCGCGGTGGTCGCGGCCGGTGGCCGGTGCGTCGAGGTCGAGGTCGACGGCGTGATCGGCGCCGGCCGCCGGGCCCCGGAAGCCCGGGAAGCGGCGGCCGGTGGCTCCGGCGCGGTCGGGCGGCGCGGGGGCCGGCGGGACCAGCGGGGCCGGCGGCGTCAGCCGGCCCTGGGCCAGCTGCCAGCCGAGGAACAGGTCCAGGGCGGCGACCACGGCGAGCACCACGGTCCAGCCGGTCGCCCCGCTGATCCAGTCGTAGGCGAGCAGCGGCACGACCGGCTGGGCGGCGAGCACGGCGGCGTAGCGGGGCGCGTTCAGACCGGTGGCGCCCGCGTACGCGATCGCCACGCCGACAGTTATCAGGCAGATGATGCCGCCGAAGACGGCCCCGGAGAGACCGCTGGACCAGACCCGGTCGACCGTCCAGACCGCGTACCCGGTCAGCGGCACCAGGAGCAGGCCGACCGCGGCGACCGTCTCGGCGGTGGAGGTGAGCCCCCGGCGGGCGACCACCGGTGCCCCGGCGAGCATCAACGCGGTGGCGGCGACCAGGATCGACACCCGGCCGAGGTCACCGAGTGAGCTGATCGCGACGGCCGCGAAGACCACGGCCGCGACGCCGAGCAGCAGCGCGCCGAGGCCGAGGAGGATGTTCTGCACCTCGCGGGAGGAGGCCTCCGGTGGATGCGCGGCCGGTCCGGGCGGCTGCCGCCAGCTCTCGTCGGGCTGCCAGTCGCGGTCCGGCTGCCACTCCTCGTCGGGCTGCCAGTCGTCGTCGGCCCGCCACTCCGGCTGGTCCGTCCCGGCCGGCCGCCGGGCCTCGTCCGACCGGCGCGGCCGGTCCGGCCCGGTGGTGCCGTTACCCGGGTCGCCGGGCGGCGGCGCCGGGGGGTGGTCCGGGCCGCCGGTCTTGCCCTGTCGGGGCACCCGCGGTGGGGCCGTGCCGGGCGGTGCCCCGGGAGTTGTCGCTCCCGGGGCACCCGCCGTCGGTGGCCGTTGGCCGGCCCGGCGGCGCAGCACCCGGCGGGGTTTGGTCGCCTGCTTGCGCCGCTGCTCGTTCGCGTGCGCCAGGATGTCCCGCTGGAAGAGCGCGGCCTGCATCTTCGCCGCGATCTGCTTCTGCTCCTTGGCGATGGCGACGTCGCGGGCCTTCATCTCCGCGATCGAGCGTTCGATCCGGGCCAGGTCGTCCTGCCAGTCGGTCTGTTCGGCCCCGCACCGCGGGCAGCGTGGTCCGGCGGACATCGTCCGGCCGCACGAGGAGCACTTGGTCGTACTCATGGCACCCCCTCCAGCCGCCGAGCCCGGCATTGTGGACTCAAGGGAAGCATGCCCAAACGAGGCAACACTTGAACAGTCCCCGGCTGAGGGAGATCGCGGGCAGTTTTCGGCAGAATCAGGCGTTCGGCAGAATCAGGCCGGAAAACGGCTCAGGGGCGGCCCATCCCGCGGTACTCCCAGCCGGCCTGGGTCCAGAGACCGGAGTCGAGGCAGTTGCGCCCGTCGACCACCCTGCGCCCGGCGACGATCTCGCCGAGGGCGACCGGGTCGGCGTTGCGGAAGTCGGCCCACTCGGTGAGTACGCAGACCAGGTCGGCGTCGCGGGCGGCGTCGACCATGCTGGCCTCGTAGGTCAGGTCCGGCTGCGCCTTGCGGGCGTTCTCCATCCCCTCCGGGTCGTAGACGCGGACGTCCGCGCCGGCCTTGGCGAGCAGGTTGGCCACCGCGAGCGAGGGCGCGTCGCGGACGTCGTCGGAGTTGGGCTTGAAGGTGGCGCCGAGCACCGCGACCCGGGTGCCGGAGAGGTCCGGGCCGGCCGGGCCGTAGCGGCGGCCGAGCAGTTCGGCGGCGAGTTGCAGGACCCGGTTGCGGCGGCGCAGGTTGATCAGGTCGACCTCGTGCAGGAAGCGCAGCGCCTCACCGGCGCCCAGCTCCTGGGCGCGGGCCTGGAAGGCGCGGATGTCCTTCGGCAGGCAGCCGCCGCCGAAGCCGACTCCGGCCTGCAGGAAGCGGTTGCCGATCCGGGGGTCGTACCCGATGGCCCGGGCGAGCTGGGTGACGTCGCCGCCGGCGACCTCGCACACCTCGGCCATCGCGTTGATGAAGGAGATCTTGGTGGCCAGGAAGGCGTTCGCGGCGACCTTGACCAGTTCGGCGGTGGCGAAGTCGGTGACGACCAGCGGCACCTCCCGGTCCTCGGTGGCGGCCAGGTCGAAGACGCCCTTGTGGGCGGCGTAGAGCATGCCGTTCGCCCACTCGGTCTTGACGCCCACCACGATCCGGTTGGGGCGCAGCACGTCCTCGACGGCGAAGCCCTCCTGCAGGAACTCGGGGCTCCAGGCCACCTCGACCCCGAGCTCGGCGGGGGCGTGCTTGCCGACCAGCTGCTCGATCCACTCGGCGGTGCCGACCGGCACGGTGGACTTGCCCACGATCAGCGCCTTACGGGTCAGGTGCTGAGCCAGACCGGTCACCGAAGCCTCGACGTAGGAGAGGTCGGCGCCCATCCCGTCGGCGCGCTGCGGGGTGCCGACGCAGATGAAGTGCACGTCGCCGAAGTCGGCGGTCTCGGCCATGTCGGTGCTGAACCGCAGCCGGCCGGCGGCCAGGTTGCGCTTGAGCAGCTCGTCCAGGCCCGCCTCGTGGAACGGGACCTCGCCACCGGCCAGCTTGGCGATCTTCTCCGCGTCGACGTCGAAGCCGATCACGTCGTAGCCCAGTTCGGCGAAGCAGATGGCGTAGGTCGCGCCCAGGTAGCCGGTGCCGAGGAAGGTGAGCCGGGGGCGGGCCGCGCCGGACGGCGGGGTCACCGCGGCGATGGCCGGCGTCGGCTGGGTGGTCGGATACGGGATCGTCACGCCTGTGTTCTCCGCTCGCACTGGCGGCGCTTCGCGTCGCGGTTGGGAGTGCGGTGCCGTGGATCGGGCACCGGCTTATCGGTGGACATGTTAGGTGCTGCGTGCCGGTCGGGGTCCATCTGCCTGGTTTCTGGCCTAGTCACTCCCGACAACGACAGGTGGTTGAGCCTACGCGGGTGACCGGTGCGGCTGAGCGCAGGTCGGCATCTTCACCCCGCCTGCCGGCCGGACCAGAGTGCCGGAAGTGTGCCGATCGTGCAACGTCCCGGCCCGTCGCGATGGTCGCGGGCGGTTCCGATGAATAGTTACCGGCCGGTACGATGCTGGTGGCGGATGCGGAACACCAACGGGCGGAAACACCAACGGGAGGGCCGTGATGGGCCAGGAGCCGGCGTTCGACGTCTACCAGCTACCCGAGGAGTACGAGGAGGTCAGGGCCGCGGTCCGGGAGGTCTGCGCGGCCCGGGTCGCGCCGAACGCGGCCGAGGCGGACGAGACCGGGGAGTTCCCCAAGCCGTCGTACGAGGCGCTGCGCGCCGCCGACTTCCACGCCCCGCACATCCCGGTCTCCTACGGCGGCGCCGGGGCGGACGCGCTGGCCACCGCGATCGTGATCGAGGAGGTGGCCCGGGCCTGCGCGGCCTCCTCGCTGATCCCGGCGGTGAACAAGCTGGGCACCATGCCGCTGCTGCTCAGCGGCTCCGACGACCTCAACCGTCGCTACCTGACACCGGTGGCCGAGGGCGCGGCGATGTTCTCGTACTGCCTCTCCGAGCCGGACGCCGGCAGCGACGCCGCGGCCATGACCACCCGGGCGGAGCGTGATGGGGATCACTACATCCTCAACGGGGTCAAGCGGTGGATCACCAACGCCGGGGTCTCCGAGTTCTACACCGTCTTCGCGGTGACCGACCCGACCGCGCGGTCCCGCGGCATCTCGGCCTTCGTGGTCGAGAAGTCCGACCCCGGGGTGAGCTTCGGGGCGCCGGAGAAGAAGCTGGGCATCAAGGGCTCGCCGACCCGCGAGGTGTACCTCGACAACGTCCGGGTGCCGGCCGACCGGATGATCGGCGCCCCGGGCACCGGGTTCGCCACGGCGATGCGGACCCTGGACCACACCCGGGTCACCATCGCCGCGCAGGCGCTCGGCATCGCCCAGGGCGCGTTCGACTACGCGACCGACTACGTCCGGCAGCGCCGGCAGTTCGGCAAGCCGGTCGCCGACTTCCAGGGCATCCAGTTCATGGTCGCCGACATGGGGATGAAGCTGGCGGCGGCCCGCCAACTGACGTACGCGGCCGCGGCCCGGTCCGAGCGCGGCGACGCCGACCTGACCTTCTACGGCGCGGCGGCCAAGTGCTTCGCCTCGGACGCGGCGATGGAGATCACCACGGACGCGGTGCAACTGCTCGGCGGGTACGGCTACACCCGCGACTACCCGGTCGAGCGGATGATGCGGGACGCCAAGATCACCCAGATCTACGAGGGCACCAATCAGATCCAGCGGGTCGTGATGGCCCGCCAACTACTCAAGGACGCCTGAGCCCGGCCCGTTACCTCAGGTCAGCCGGCGGGTGGTTTCCGGATCGTCGGGTGGCGCCGCCGGGTCGACCGGCGGGGCGGTCGGCGTGGCGTGCCCCGGCGGCGGGTACGCGGCCGGCGGCGGCGGGGTGCCGGTCAGCGGCCGGGTGTCCCCGGACAGGTCCTCGGTCGGCCGCTCGGCGCCCCCACCGCCCAGCGCCACGGTCCGGTCGGTGCCCTCGCCGAGGGCCATGGTCCGGTCGGTGCCGGCGTCGTCCGCCGGCGTCGGCCGGCTGCCGCCGAGCGGACCGAGCCGGGTGGTCGTCTCCTCGTCGGACGCCGGTCCAGGCCGCGTCGCCGCCAGCGGGTGGTGCCCCGGGCCGGCCGGCGGGTACGGCCCGGGTGGCTGATGGTGGCCGGCGCCGGGCGGCGGATACGCCTGACCCCCCGGATGGCCGCCGACCCCCGGATGGCCGCCGACCCCCGGAAATCCGCCGGACCCGGGTGCCGCCGGGTACGGCCCGGAACCGGGATACGGGGCGGGAGCGCCATACGGGTCGGGGGGCGGGAACGGCGGGCTGCCGGTCGGGAACCCGGCCTGGTGCTCGGCGTGGTGGGCCGGCTGGCCGGCGTACAGGGCGGGGACCCGGTCGTAGCGCCGCCAGCGGCGCGGGCTGAAGATGGTCGCCAGCAGCGGGACGGCCAACAGCGCCGCGTACCCCTCGGCGGGATAGGGCAGCGGGTTGGCGATCCCGAGGAGCTCGTCCAGACCGGTGTTCAGGTAGCTGCCGTACGGATCGAGCGTGGACCAGACCACCATCCCCAGGAAGGCGAGCCCGGCCAGGACCGGTCCGACCGGCGACAGCCGGGGCAGGATCAGCAGCGCGTAGCAGACCCCGGCGGCCAGCAGCGCGGCACCACCGAGCGCCAGCTCCCACCGCAGGTCGTCACCCCGGCCGCGGTCCGGCAGGTACTCGCTGAGTCCGTAGCCGGTCAGCAGCCAGATCACCGGGGCCAGGATCACCGACAGCAGCAGCGAACCGAGGTGCCGCATCCGACCTCCCATCCTGGGCGCGTGCAGCGCACGGTACCGCGCCCCGGCCACCCCTGGCAGCGGTTCCACAGCGGCAGGACGGCAGGCGCGGCAGGACGGCAGGCGGGGCAGGACGGCAGGCGGGGCAGGACGGCAGGCGGGGCAGGACGGCAGGCGGGGCAGGCGTGGCAAGGATCAGGGCGCCCCGATGGGAGGATCAGGGCGCCCGGTGGGATCAGGATCAGTCGGTGCCGCCGTCCGGACGGCTGCCCGCCCGGGGCGGGGCCGACCACGGCGACTCGCCGTCGCGCCGTACCGGTGACACCGGCGCGGGCGGGGGCGGCGGCATCGGCCGGGGGTAGCCGAGCGTCGGCGGGTCGGTGTCCGGGTCGGCCGGGCGGCCCGGACCGGGCGGGTCGAGGTCGGTGCGGGTGGGCTCGTCGTCCGCCGTGCCGGCCATCGGCGGCGGCGGCAGCGGGCCCGGGGCGGCCACCGGCCAGCGGCGCCAGCGCTGGACGCTGAACGCCGCCATCAGCAGCGCCGCCCCGACCAGGAAGAGGGTGCCGTTCTCGACCGGCAGCAGCAGCGGCACCGGGTCGCCGAAGAGGCTCCAGTTGGTCGGCACCGCGTCCTGGACGGCGAACGGGTCGACGAAGTGGCCGACGTACGGGCCGACCAGCAGCAGGCCCGCGGTGACCGGACCGAGCGGGGAGAAGCGCAGCGTGCCCAGCACGCCCAGCAGGACGCCGATCACCGCCAGGTAGACGGCCGGCTCGATCAGGTTGGCGGTGTTGTAGGTGCCGACCTCGGCCCACCGGTCGACGGTCCGGCTCGACCCGTCCTGACCCAGGGCGATCAGTACCCAGGCCAGCGGCGCCACCGCCACTCCGGCGAGGAAGCTCCAGAGATGTCGCATCCGCGCACCGTACCGTTTTCGGCGCGGATAACCGACCGGCCACCCGGCCGGGTCCGAGCTGAATAGGTGGCTCCCGCGGGTGGCCGCCCCGGCGGTGCCGCAGGTGATCTGCCCGGATAATGAGATGGCGGTGCGGCCGCAACGACGCGGCCGGCCGGTGCGGGATCCGGGAGGAGTGGACAACCGTGGGCGAGGTGCTGTGGTCGCCGCCGGCCGACGTACGCGAAACGTCCGGGATCGGTGACTATCTGGATTGGTTGCGGGTGAACCGGGGCCTGGAGTTCGCCGACTATCCGGCGCTCTGGGAGTGGTCGGTCACCGATCTGGACGGTTTCTGGCGGTCGGTCTGGGACTACTTCGGGATCGTCGCGCACACCGAGCCGACCAGCACCCTGGCCGACGCCACCATGCCCGGCGCGCGCTGGTTTCCCGGCGCCACCCTGAACTACGCCGAGCACGTGCTGCGGATGCCCGGCCGGGCCGACCAGGACGAGGTGGTGATCGGGGAGAGCCAGACCCGGCCGCCGGTCACCCGCACGGCCGCGCAACTGCGCGACGAGGTACGCCGGATCCGGGCCGGCCTGCGCCGGCTCGGGGTCGGCCGGGGTGACCGGGTGGCCGCGTACGCGCCGAACATTCCCGAGACGTTCGCGCTGATGCTCGCCACCACCAGCCTGGGGGCGGTCTTCTCCTCCTGCGCGCCCGAGTTCGGCACCCGCAGCGTCACCGACCGGTGGCGGCAGATCGAGCCGAAGGTGCTGGTGGCCGTGGACGGTTACCGGTACGGCGACAAGGCGGTGGACCGCCGGCTGGAGGTGGCCGCGATCCGCCGGGAGCTGCCGTCGGTCGGGCACACCGTGCTGCTGGACTACCTGTACCCGGGGGCCGGGCCGGCCGACGAGGACGGCCCGGGGGTGGTGCTGGACTGGGCGGAGCTGGCCGCGCCGACCGACGAGCCGCTGACCTTCGAGGCGGTGCCGTTCGACCACCCGCTCTACGTGCTCTACTCCTCGGGCACCACGGGGCTGCCCAAGCCGATCGTGCACGGCCACGGCGGCATCCTGCTGGAACACCTGAAGATGCTGGCGCTGCACCACGACATCGGCCCGGCGGACCGGTTCTTCTGGTTCACCACCACCGGCTGGATGATGTGGAACTTCCTGGTCTCCGGCCCGGCGGTCGGCGCGACGATCGTGCTCTTCGACGGCAACCCGGCCCATCCCGACCTGGGCGAGCTGTGGCGGCTGGCGGCCCGGACCGGCACCACCTACTTCGGCACCTCGGCGCCGTTCCTGCTGGCCTGCCGCAAGGCGGGCCTGCGGCCGGCGGAGCTGGCCGACCTGTCCGGGCTGCGGGGCATCGGTTCGACCGGCGCGCCGCTGCCGGCGGAGGGGTTCACCTGGGTGTACGAGGCGGTCGGCGACCGGCTCCAACTCCAGTCGCTGTCGGGCGGCACCGACGTCTGCACCGGCTTCGTCGGCGGGGTCGCGCTGTTGCCGGTCCGGGCCGGGGAGATCGCCTGCCGCTGCCTGGGTGCGCGGGTGGAGGCCCGCGGCGAGGACGGCGTGCCGGTGGTCGGCCAGCTCGGCGAGCTGGTGATCACCGCACCGATGCCGAGCATGCCGGTCGGCTTCTGGAACGACCCGGACGGCCGCCGCTACCGGGAGGCGTACTTCGACGTGTATCCGGGCGTCTGGCGACACGGTGACTGGATCACCATCAACGAGCGGGGTGGCTGTGTGATCACCGGCCGGTCGGACGCGACCCTGAACCGGGGCGGGGTGCGGCTCGGCACGGCCGAGTTCTACTCGGTGGTGGAGGGGCTGCCGGAGGTGTTGGACTCGGTGGTGATCCACCTGGAGGATCCCGCCGGTGGACCCGGTGACCTGCTGCTCTTCGTGGTGCTCGCGGAGGGGTTGGAGCTGGATGATCCGCTGCGTTCGCGGCTGGTCCGCGAGTTGCGCACGGCGCTGTCGCCCCGGCACGTGCCGGACGAGATCCACCAGGTCCGGGCGGTGCCGCGCACGCTCTCGGCGAAGAAGCTGGAGGTGCCGGTGAAGAAGATCCTCACCGGTACGCCGGTGGAGTCGGCGGCCGCCCCCGGGGCGCTCGCCAATCCGGAGTCGCTGCTGGCGTTCGAGGGCTTCGCGGCGGCCCGGGCGGCCGGTGGGGGAGCCGGCCGGTCCGGCTGACGGGACCGGCCGGCGAGGATCGGTTGATGGCGGTGGTCCGGTCGGTCGGCCGGCACCGGCCGGATGCCCGCGATCTTGACCGGTCGGCGGGCAACTGGGGCACCCTGCTCGCGCGTCTCATCCGTCGTGGGCACGTACCTGCGACTGACGATCACCGACACGCCGAGCAACGCTCCGGTCGGACCGCTCGCCATGATCCCGACCTCCCGGGCGACCCGGACCGTCTGGTGCCATCTGCCGGCGGACTGGGTGACCGACGGGGCGCTGCGACCGGGCCGGCGGGAGATCCTGCTGGCCCAGCTCGCCGCGCCGCGCTGGGTCGTACTCGAGGTGGAGGAGCGACTGCTCTCGGAGCGCGAGGCGCGGGAGCGGCCGTGGCTCGACGACCTCGCGGCCTTCTGCCGCTACGGCGCGGACGGCGCCGCGCGCCCGGTGACCGCCCGCGAACTGTAGGCGCCGCGCGGCGGTGGTGCATCCCGTCGGGCCGGGCCGCGGTCGGCCCGTCAGGCCAGGCTGAGGCCGACCCGTTCGGTGGTGATCCGGTCGGCCAGCCGGGTCCGGTCGAGGCGGGCGCAGAGCACCACGCTGGCGCCGGCGGTCAGCGGGGCGAGCAGCCAGTCGACCGGGTCGGGGTGCCGGTCGGCGTCGATCAGCACCCGCGCGCCCGGCCCGATCCCCAGCTCCGTGGCGCGCCGGGCCGCGCGGGCGACCAGCTCCGTGTCCCCCGGCCCTTCCGGGGGGTACGGGGTGAAATGGTCGCCGTGTCCGCGGACCTCGACCACGTAGTCGGCCCAGCCGGCCGGCACCTGGCGCAGCGGGGCGGCCAGCGGGGCGAGCGCCAGGGCGTACCGGTCGCCGGCCGGCCAGGCGGACGCCGCGTCGATCCGGTCGGCGGCGGCGAAGAGCACGTCCACCGGTGCCGGCCCGGTCGGCTGCACGGAGAGCCGGGCCGACCAGCAGCCGAGCAGCACGGCGGCGGTCTGCCAGTGCGGCGGCAGCAGCACCCCGGCCCGGTCCCCGGGGGCCAGGCCGACCCCGTCGACGAGCAGATTCGCGGTCTTGGCCACCCAGTTGGCCAAGGTCGTCCCGGACAGCTCGGTGCGGTCCCCGACGGCGTCGTCGTACCAGGTCAGCAGCGGTCGGGTCGGGTCGGTGGCGAGGGCATCGGCGAACACCCGGGCAAGGTCGTCGGTCATCGCCGCCGACGATACCGAGCGGGTCGCTGTGGACGGCTTGTCCGCCGCGCGGCGTACGCTTGGGGTCAGTGTTGTTCACCACAGCCGTGGTGTCCGGGTTCCACCCGGTTGATGTCCGCGAGTTCCACCAGCTGAGGAGTTGCCCCGTGACCCCCGGTCGCCCGCCCCGCGTGCTCATCGACGCTACGAGCGTTCCCGCTGACCGGGGCGGAGTCGGCAGATACGTCGATGGACTGCTCGGTGCGCTGGGCAAGGTCGCCGGCACCGGCGTCGATCTCGTGGTGGTCAGCCTGCGCACCGACGCCGAGCGGTACGGGCGGATGCTGCCGGCCGCCGAGGTGCTTCCGGCGCCGGCCGCGGTGGCGCACCGGCCGGCCCGGTTGGCCTGGGAACAGACCGGGTTGCCGCTGCTCGCCCAGCAGGTCGGCGCGGAGGTGCTGCACTCGCCCTTCTACACCTGCCCGCTGCGGGCGGGCTGCCCGGTGACGGTGACGGTGCACGACGCGACCTTCTTCACCGAGCCGGAGCACTACGACAAGTCCCGGCGGACCTTCTTCCGCAGCGCGATCAAGACATCGCTGCGTCGGGCGGACCGGGTGATCGTGCCGAGCAAGGCCACCCGGGACGAGCTGATCCGGTTGCTGGACGCCGACCCGACCCGGATCGACGTCGCCTACCACGGGGTCGACCAGGGGGCGTTCCACGCGCCGACCGAGGAGGAGAAGGCCCGGGTGCGGGCCCGGCTCGGGCTGGGCGACGGCAGTTACGTCGCCTTTCTGGGCGCCAAGGAGCCGCGCAAGAACGTGCCGAACCTGATCCGGGGCTGGGTGTTGGCGGTCAAGGACCGGGCCAATCCGCCGGCGCTGGTGGTGGCGGGCGGGCAGGGGCACGACGACGACATCGACGGGGCGGTGGCCGACGTCCCCGGTCATCTGCGGCTGCTGCGCCCCGGCTATCTGCGCTACGCGGACCTGCCGGGCTTCCTGGGTGGGGCGCTGGTGGCCGCGTACCCGTCCTATGGCGAGGGTTTCGGGCTGCCGATCCTGGAGGCGATGGCGTGCGCCGCCCCGGTGCTCACCACTCCCCGGCTGTCGCTGCCGGAGGTGGGTGGCGACGCGGTGGCCTACACCAGCGAGGACCCCGAGCAGATCGGCGCGGACCTGGCCGCCCTGCTCGACGATGAGCCACGCCGGCTGGCGTTGGCCAAGGCGGGCTTCGACCGGGCCAAGGAGTTCACCTGGGAGTCCAGTGCCGACGTGCACATCGCGGCGTGGAGCCGGGCCCGGAACTGACCGCTGGTCACGTAGAGTGAAGATAACGGTCCGTCCAACTGTCCGACAAGTGCGCCGTACCTGGCGGGTCGGTCCGGCATGATGTGCTGATGCTCTACGCCGTGATTCCGGCGGGTGGCAGCGGCACGCGCCTGTGGCCGTTGTCCCGTGCCGGCCATCCCAAGTTTCTCCATCCGTTGACCGGCACCGCCTCGTCCCTGTTGCAGTCCACAGTGGATCGGCTGGGGCCGTTGACGACCCCGGAACGGACGCTGGTGGTCACCGGCGCCGCGCACGTGGCCGCGGTGGCCCGCCAGCTGGCCGGCATACCGGAGGAGAACATCCTGGTGGAGCCGTCGCCACGGGACTCCTGCGCGGCGATCGCGCTGGCCGCCGCCGTGATCGCGGAGCGGGAGCCGGACGCGGTGATGGGATCGTTCGCCGCCGACCACCTGATCGGCGACCCGGCGGGCTGGGTGGCGACCGTCCGGGCGGCGGTGGCCGGTGCCGAGCAGGGTCTGTTGATGACCGTCGGTATCCGCCCCACCCGCCCGGAGACCGGCTACGGCTATCTCCAGTGCGGAGACCCGATCCCGGGCGGGCCGCTGCGCCGGGTGGAGGAGTTCAAGGAGAAGCCGGCGACGGAGGTGGCCGAGGGCTACCTGCGCTCCGGCCGGCACCTCTGGAACGCCAGCATGTTCGTCTGGCGGGTGGACGTCTTCCTGGCGGAGCTGGCCCGCCAGCAACCGGTCCTGCACGCCGGCCTGACCACCATCGCCGCCGCCTGGGGCACCCCCTCGCAGGACGAGGTGCTCGGCACGATCTGGCCCACCCTGCCGAAGATCTCGGTCGACTACGCGGTGATGGAGGGCGCGGCGGCGGTCGGCCGGGTGGCGACCGTACCCGGCGACTTCGGCTGGAACGACGTGGGTGACTTCGACACCCTCGGTGAGGTGCTGCCGGCCGACGAGGCGGGCAACGTGGTGCTCGGCGCGGACGCCGCCGCACCGAAGCCGGGGGTGCTGTTGCGGGACAGCCGGCGACTCGTGGTGGTGCCGCACTCGGGCCGGATCATCGCCGCGCTGGGGATCGCGGACCTGATCGTGGTGGACACCCCGGACGCGCTGATGATCTGCCCGCGGGACCGGGCGCAGGACGTCAAGCAACTCGTGGACGAGCTGAAGGAACGGGGCGAGGAGAACTACATCTGAGGCCGGATGGGCGGTCCGGGCGCCACCTCCGCGGACTTGGCAGGGCCGCGAACCCTCGTGGTGGACGCCCGGACGCCGCGCCTCCCCTTTGCCCGGCGTCAGCGGGTGGCCGGCGCCGGTGGCACCGCCCTCCGCTGTAGGCATAGCGAGCATGCCCAATGGGGCAGGAGGGCGTCGAGGTATTTCAGTCCTGGCTGAAAGACCGAGTTGAAACGTTACGGAGTAGAGTTCGAACGGTGCCGGCCCCCCTCGCCTCGGCACCTGGAGCGCTGCCGTGCTGAGAATTATTTTCTCCAGTGAGGACATCGCCCGGACCCGCGTCGCCCCCGCCGCCGACCCGGTCTGGGAGTCGGTGCTGAGCCTGCACCTGCTGCAGGGCCGCACCCGGGACCCGGTCATGGCCGGCTGGCGCCGGGAGGTGTCGACCGGGCCGCGGCTCCGGACGGCGGCCGAGCAGGTCCGGTTGCTCTGCGCCGTCAACCCGGCCCGCGGCTACTTCCCGGACTTTCTCACCCCGAGCGAGAGCGTGCAGGGGCTGGAGGCCGGACTGGACGCCATCGCGAGTACCCCGAAACCGCTGCTGCACCGCGACCTGACCGTGCTCGCCGGCGAGCACCAGCTGCCGCCGGCGGCCGCCGCGGTGGGGCGCGGCGAGCCGGCCGCGATGCGGCAGCTCGTCGACGCGATGCGGCACTACCACGCCGCGGCGATCGAACCGTACTGGGAGCGGATCGAGGCGGCGGTCGAGTCGGA
The DNA here is from genome assembly GCF_029626155.1 of Solwaraspora sp. WMMD1047. Lineage (NCBI taxonomy): Bacteria > Bacillati > Actinomycetota > Actinomycetes > Micromonosporales > Micromonosporaceae > Solwaraspora > Solwaraspora sp. WMMD1047. The sequence goes on from NZ_JARUBL010000001.1 coordinate 1,092,240, forward strand.
CCGCACCCGGCGGGCCCGGTCCCTGCTGGACGGGGGGACCGAGGGGCTGCTGGCCAGCCTCCGGCCGACCGTGCGCTGGGATTCCGGGGTGCTGGAGGTGCCGGGCTACCCGTCCAGCCGGGAACTGCACCTGGACGGGCGCGGCCTGCTGCTGGTGCCGTCGTTCTTCTGCGCGCGTACCCCGGTGGCGCTGCTGGACCCGGACCTGCCGCCGGTGCTCGTCTACCCCGTCGACCGGCTCGACGGGTTGGTGCCGGCGGCGGGCGACGACGGGTCGGTCGCCGCCCGCCGCCGGGGCACCCGGGAGGCGCTGAGGGCGCTGCTCGGCCGGACCAGGGCCGGGGTGCTGGAGGTGGTCGCGGACGGCTGCTCGACCGGCGAGGTGGCCCGCCGGCTGCACATCTCGGCCGCCGCCGCCAGCCAGCACACCACCGTGCTGCGCAACGCCGGCCTGCTGGTCAGCCACCGGGACCGGAACATGGTGCTGCACACCCTGACGCCGCTGGGCCGGGCGATGCTCAACCAGTGAACCGGTCGGCTCAGTTGAGCACCGCGGCGAGCTGGTCCACCGCGTACGACAGCTCGTCGGCCTCGATCACCAGCGGCGGCGCGAGCCGGATGGTCGAGCCGTGGGTGTCCTTCGCCAGCACCCCGCGCGCGGCCAGCCGCTCGCACGCCTGCCGGCCGGTCATCAGCGCCGGGTCGATGTCGATGCCGGCCCACAGCCCTCGACCGCGGACCGCGACCAGGCCCTGCCCGATCAACGCCCGCAGCGACTCGTGCAGCCCGGCGCCCAGCTCGGCGGAGCGGCGCTGGTATTCGCCGGTGGCCAGCAGCCGGACCACCTGGGTGCCGACCGCGCAGGCGAGCGGGTTGCCGCCGAAGGTGGAGCCGTGCTCGCCCGGCCGCAGCACGCCGAGCACGGCCCGGTCCGCCGCGACCGCGGAGACCGGGACGATCCCGCCGCCGAGCGCCTTGCCCAGCACGTACATGTCGGGTCTGACGCCCTCGTGGTCGCAGGCGAAGGTTTCGCCGGTACGGCCGAGTCCGGACTGGATCTCGTCGGCGACGAAGAGCACGTCCCGCTCGGTGCAGAGCCGCCGCACCCCGGGCAGGTAGCCGGCCGGCGGCACGACCACGCCCTGCTCGCCCTGGATGGGCTCCAACAGCACGGCCACGGTGGTCTCGTCGATCGCCTCGGCCAGCGCGGCCAGGTCGCCGTAGGCGACGATCCGGAACCCCGGCGTGTACGGCCCGAAGTCGTCGCGGGCCTGCGCGTCGGTGGAGAAGCTGACGATCGTCGTGGTCCGGCCGTGGAAGTTCCCGTCGGCGACCACGATGGTGGCCTGCCCGGCCGGTACGCCCTTGACCTGGTAGCCCCACTTGCGGGCGACCTTGATGGCGGTCTCCACCGCCTCCGCGCCGGTGTTCATCGGCAGCACCAGCTCCTTGCCGGCCAGCAGCGCCAGCTCCCGGCAGAAGTCGGCGAACTGGTCGTGCACGAACGCCCGACTGGTGAGCGTGAGCCGGTCGAGCTGGGCGTGTGCCGCCGAGATCAGGGCCGGGTGCCGGTGGCCGAAGTTCAACGCCGAGTAGCCGGCCAGGCAGTCCAGGTAGCGCCGGCCGTCGATGTCGGTCACCCAGGCGCCGTTGGCGGCGGCGACCACCACCGGCAGTGGGTGGTAGTTGTGCGCGGTCCAGCGCTCGGCCTCCCGGATCGCATCCGGGGTACGCAGCATGTCGTCCACGATCACCTCGCCACCTCCCGCACCGCTGTGGTCTCCCGCACCGTCAGGGTGCAGCACTTCGGCCCGCCACCCGCCTTGCGTATCTCCGACATATCAACCCCGATTGTGACGTATCCCCGCTCCTGCAGCGCGCTCGCCAGGCCGGTCGCCTGCACCGGGAGCACCACGTTCCGGCCGTCGCTCACCGCGTTCAGGCCGAGCACCGCGGCGTCCGCGGCGGTGGCCAGGATCGCGTCCGGGAAGAGCCGCCGCAGCACCGCCTGGCTACCCGGCGAGAACGCCGCCGGCAGGTACGCCACCGTCCGCTCGTCGAGCACGCAGAGCGCGGTGTCCAGGTGGTAGAAGCGCGGGTCGACCAGCTGCAGGGTGATCACCGGCCGGCCGAACACCTCCTGCAGCCGGGCGTGCGCGGCGTGCGCGGTCCGGAACCCGGTGCCGGCCAGCAGCAGGTCACCGGCGAGCAGGACGTCGCCCTCACCCTCGTTGACGTGCTTCGGGTCGAACACCTCGAACCCGGCCCGCTCGAACCAGGAGCGGTAGGCCGGCGCCTCGTCGGCGCGCTGCGGGTCGCGGAACTGCACCGCCACCACCCGGCCGTCGACCACCGTGGCGCCGTTCGCCGCGAACACCATGTCCGGCAGGCCCGGTACCGGCTCGATCTCGTCGACCCGGTGGCCCAGGTCGAGGTAGGTGCGGCGCAGCGTCTCCCACTGCGCCACGGCGCGGTCGACGTCCACCGGCGCGGCCGGATCCATCCACGGGTTGATGGCGTACTCGACGGCGAAATGGGTCGGCCGGCACATCAGGAAGCGCCGGCGCGCCATGATCTTGTCCGGTGTCACGGTCCTGCTCCAGTGAGTAGGGCGCGCCCGGCCATCGGTCGGCCGACCAGCTGGCGCCGTGGCTCAACGCTATGCGGCGTCGCCGGGCGACATCCACCGGCGAAGGTTGCGTTCAACCTCGAATCGTTGCGTGTTTGGCCGACTCGACCATCGATCCGTTGCGTCTGAGGCGGGCCGTTGCGTTCCGATGCGGGACGGGCTCAGTGTCCCGAGGCCGAACGCGCTTAGGGGGCGGCCGGATCGGCCGCCCCCTAACGTTTGCGCTGTGCTGGTGAACCACCAGTCCTCAGTAGCGCCCCGGATTGGTGAATCACCGCTCCTGGCTGTTGTTCTACCCCTGGAAGCGGTCGACAAACTGTGAGTCGAGCCACTGCCGGAACTGCTCCACCGTGCCACCGTCGGTCGACGGCCAGCTGAACTGGCCGGTCATCGCCAAGACGCCGACCAGCACGGCCCCGAGGCCGAGCAGGAGCCCGATCAGGGCGTCGGACTTGCCGGCCACGTGCCGCTTGGCGGTGGCGGAGATCCCGCCGATTGAGAGCAGGATGGCCAGCGCGCCGAGGCCGATGCCGTAGCCGGCCAGGGTCCCGGAGAGCGCGAACAGCGCCGCCGCCACGGCGACAATCAGGCCGAGGGTGGCCAGCAGGCTGGCCCGCGGCCGAGGGCCGGGTGGTGGGGCGACGACGGTCGGCTCGCTGTCGGCGGCCGGCCGGGCGTCGGCCGTGCGGTCCGCGGTGGGCGTGCGGTCCGCGGTGGGCGTGCGGTCCGCGGTGGGCGTGCGGTCCGCGGTGGGCGTGCGGTCCGCGGTCACCGGCTCAGGCCGGGTGACCGGCTCCTTGGTGGTGACCCGCTCCGTCGTCTTCGTCGGGGCGGTGTCGTCGGTGGCGGTGCTGCTGCGGTAGGTGCTGGTCTCGTCGGCCCGGTCCGGCGTCACGACCGGGGCGCTGCCCGGACCGCCCGCCGGCCGACTGTTCGTCGCCCGGGCGCTGCCGAACGCGGCCGCGATCCGGCTGCGCGCCCCGCCCGCCGGCCGGGAGCCGCTCGTCGGCTCGTTGTCGGCCCGCCGGTCGGCGATCGCCGCGTCACGTTCGTCGACGCGACCGTCGGCGTTCTCGTCCCGCACCGGCGCCGACTCCGAACGGCCCGTGAACGAAGGTAACTTCACCGCGACACACCTCCTGATGAGCGTTATGTGAATGCGTGGGGGCCGCCTGTCCTTCCCCGGCTGCCTACGCAGGGATGGAAATGGATTACCCCGATGGACACTCCGTCACACCTGCGAGGGCGCCATCGATCGCCGCAGGCAGCCCGACCCGGTCCGGATCCGCCGCCGACGACTCCCCGCTGGAGCCGGCAACCTGACGGTGGTTGCTCCGTGCGAGGAAGGTCGACGGCATCCGCGCCGATGTGGTCGGCCGACCGGCTCCCGTGTGGTCAGCCGGCCGGGGAGCCGGCCAGTTCCGGGGCCCGGTCGGGGGCCGGGGCGGTCGGGCCGACCTCGTCGAAGCCGCCGCCGAACCGGTCGTGCAGGCGGCGCAGCGGACCCGGCGCCCACCAGCCGTAGCGGCCCAGCAGCGTCATGGTGGCGGGCACCAGCAGCATCCGGACGATCGTCGCGTCGAGCAGCACCGCCAGCACCAGGCCGAGACCGATGGCCCGGATCGGCACGAACCCGCCGATGATGAAGCCGGCGAAGACGACCGCCAACAGCAGCGCGGCGGCGGTCACGATCCGGCCGGTGAGTTGCAGTCCTTCGGCGACCGCCGCCGGCGCCGACGCGCCGGCCCGCCACCGCTCCCGCATCCGGGACAGCAGGAACACCTCGTAGTCGACGGAGAGCCCGAACGCGATCGCCGCGACCAGGACCGGGATCGTCAGGTTGGTGCCGCCGAGCTCCGGCTGGCCGAGGTTGCCCTGTTGGAACACCCACACCACCGCGCCCAGCGCGGCGCCGATGCTCAGCAGGCTGCTGAGGACGGCCTTGACCGGCAGCAGCACCGAGCCGGTGAAGAGGAACAGCAGGACCAGGGTGGTGAGCGCGACCAGCCCGGCCGCCCAGGGCAGCCGGTCGGCCAGCATCTGGCGGTAGTCGATCAGGTTGGCGGCGTCCCCGGCGACCAGCACCTCGGCGCCGGTCGGCAGGTCCCGGACCGCCCGGGCCACCGCCTCCTGCCGGTCGCTGTCCACGTCGGCCAGCAGCAGCGTGTCGCCACCTACCGGCGACACCTCGACCGAGCGGACGCCGGCCAGCCCGGCGATCCGGTCCCGCAGGTCGGCGACCTCGGTGCTCTGCGGTGGCGCGGCGACCAGCGCCGACACCGGGTCCGGCCGGACCGAGTCGGGGAAGTGCACCACCAGCTCGTCGTGCAGCGCGCGGGTCTGGGTGCTGGTGGGCAGCAGCCGGGGATCGCCCATCGACAGTCGCATGTCGAACACCGGCAGCGCCATGAAGAGCAGGGCAGCAAGCACGACGAGCGCGGTAGCGGCCGGCCGGCGCTGCACGATCCGGACCACCCGGGCGAGGAGGCCCTGTCCCATCGGGCGGGCCGCGCGCGGCTTGATCCGGTGGCCGAAGAGCGCCAGCAGTGCGGGCAGCAGGGTCAGCGCGGCGACCATGTCGACGAGGACGACGGCCATGCCGGCCAGCCCCATCGAGCGCAGGAACGGATCGGGAAAGACGGTCAACCCGGCGAGCGCGACGGCCACGGTCAGGCCGGAGAACCAGACGGTCCGGCCGGCGGTGGCGGCCGCCCGCAGCACGGCCGGGCCGACCCGCGGGTCGGTCGCGCGTTCCTCGGCGAACCGGTTGACGATCAGGAGCGCGTAGTCCACGGCGAGTCCGACGGCGAGCATCGTCACGATCTGGATGGCGTAGACGGAGACGTCGGTGGCCTGGCTGAAGGCGAGCAGGATCCCGAACGCGCCGCCGACCCCGGCGACCGCGACGAGCAGTGGCAGGCCGGCCGCGAGCAGGCCGCCGAAGACCACCAGCAGCAGGACCAGCACGATCGGGGTGGTGATGATCTCGGCGCGGGCCACGTCCCGGGCGGCCTGCTCGCTGAACTCGGCCTCGGTGAGCGCACCGCCCGCGATGGTCACCACGCTGCCGGGTGCCTCCGCGCCGACCGCCCGGACCCGGTCGGCCACCCGGGCGGCCGCGCCACCGTCGTCGCCGGCCTCGTCGCCGCCCGCCGCCATCGTGACCGTGAACAGCAGCGCCCGCCCGGTCTCGCGGGACGGTACCGGCTCGCCCACCGCGACGACGCCGGGCATCGTCGCGACGTCCGCCCCGGCCCGCTCGACGGCCGCCAGCACCGCCGGATCGGCCGGGTCGATCCCGGTCACGACCGCGGTGACGGAGCCGGGCTCCGGGGCGGTCGCGGCGCGCTGGTCGCGGGCCCGGTCGGATTCGCTGCCGGGGACCACGCCGACGGTGGAGACGAGGCGGTCGAAGACGCCGACGCCGAAGGTGAAGCCGGCGGCGACGACGGCCAGCCAGATCACCAGCACGATGACCGGGCGGCGTACGGAGAAGCGCGCAAGTGCGGTTGTCATGCCGTCGATCCTTGGTCCGGCGCGCCGAAAACGGATCGCCGTCGGGAGCGGTCCCGGGCTCACTCTCCCGAGCGAGGAACCACCAACCCCGTCTCGTACGCGAGAACGACCGCCTGCACCCGATCCCGCAGCCCGAGCTTGGTGAGCACGTTGCTGACGTGCGTCTTCACCGTGTGCTCGGTGACATAGAGCAGCGCGGCGATCTCCGCGTTGGACAGCCCCCGGGCGACGGCCCGCAGCGTCTCGGTCTCCCGGCTGGTGAGGGCGGCCAGCTTCGCGGCCGCCGGGGGCGCGGCGCCGCGGCCGGCGGACCGGGCCACCACGTCGGCGATCAGCCGGCGGGTGACGGTCGGCGCGAGCAGTGCCTCGCCGGCGGCCACCACCCGGACCGCGTTGACCAGTTCGTCGCGGCGCATGTCCTTGAGCAGAAACCCGCTGGCGCCGGCCCGCAGCGCGTCGTAGACGTACTCGTCGAGGTCGAAGGTGGTGAGCACGAGCACCTTCGTGTCGGAGCCGGCGCAGATCTCGGCGGTGGCCCGGATGCCGTCGAGGTTGGGCATCCGGATGTCCATCAGCACGACGTGCGGCGCCAGCGCGGCGGCGACCCGGACCGCCTCGGCGCCGTCGGCGGCCTCGCCGACCACGGTGATGTCCGGCTGCGCGTCGAGGATCAGCGCGAAGCCGCCGCGTACCAGCTCCTGGTCGTCGGCGACGAGCACCCGGATCGGGTCGCCCATCAGGTTTCCAGCACGGGCAGGGTGGCGGCCACCTGGAAGCCCGGGCCGTCGGCGCTGGGGCCGGTGGTGAGGGTGCCGCCGCAGGCGGCCACCCGCTCCCGCATGCCGATCAGCCCGTGGCCGAGGTGCGGCACCGGGCGGCCGGTGCCCCGGCCGTCGTCGCGGACCTCCAGCCGCAGGACTGTGGCGTCCCAGTGCAGCCGCACGTCCACCTGGCCGGCGTGCGCGTGTTTCACCACGTTCGTCAGGGACTCCTGCACCACCCGGTACGCCGCCACCGCGGTTTCCGGCGCGATCGGCCGCCGTTCGCCGTACTCGTCGAGGGTGGTCCGCACGCCCGCGCCGCGCGCCTGCTCGACAAGCGTGCCCAACGCCTCCAGGCCGGGCTGCGGTGCCCGCGAGGAGGTCTCGGGGCGCAGCACGTTGAGGGTGCGGCGGAGTTGGGCGAGGGCGTCGCGGCCGGCGTCGGCGATCGCGTCGAAGACCTGGACCGCGCGGTCCGGGTCGCTGCGCACCACCACCGGCCCGGCCTCCGCCTGCACCACGATCAGGCTCACCGAGTGGGCCAGGATGTCGTGCATGTCGCGGGCGATCCGCTCCCGTTCGGCGGACGCGGCCTGGGCGTAGTCGGCGGCCAGCCGCTGCGCGCGGGCCTCCAGCGTCGTGATCAGCTCGCGCCGGGACCGGGCGATGGCCCCGAGCGCGTACGCGGCGACGAACAGGATGATGGTCGCCCCCGCCGGGAGCAGGTTCTCCTTGGGCCACAGGGAGATGAGGATGCCGGCGACGGTGAGCGTGCCGGCGACGGCTCGCCACCTGGGGGTGGCCAGCGAGGCGAAGGTGTAGGTGGCGACCAGTTGGCCGTAGGGCATCTCGTGCAGCCCGCCGCTGAGCGCGAGCGCGATCGTCGCGATGCCGGTGATCAGGGTGATCAGGACCGGCCAGCGGCGGCGCCAGACGAGCGGCAGGGAGCCGACCGCCGCGAGGAGGAACATCGCGGGCGTCTCCTGCCCGTCCCGCACCGGCGAGGCGACCATCGCCAGGTAGCAGGCGAGCGCGATGACCAGGTCGACGGCGATCGTCGGCAGCGCCCGAACCCGGTCCGGCACCCGCGCGAGCGCGCGTCGGAGGGCATCGGCTAGCTGGCGCACCGCGCAAGTATCCGCCACCCCGCCAACCCCGCACCTCCCTCCCAGGAGCGAGCCGTCAAGATCTAAATCAACGAGAACTATGCCGTACGAGCGTCGCGAAGAACCTGGCGAGGCTTTCTCAAGCGCTCGCCGAGGCGGTCGAACCGTTGATGATCTGAGCGCTACTGCTGCTAAAGGGCACCGGTAACAGCCGTAGCGCTCAGATCGTCAAGGACCACGGTTCGGGCGACCGGGTGGGGCGTGACGTCGGGGCTGTTGGCCTGGGTGCGTCCGGGTTCGCGGTAGTCGCGTCGGCTGGTCGTTGCATAGGTGGCGGGCTCGGCGGGCCGGCGTCAGTCTTCGCGTTGGCGGCGGCGTTCCTCGGCGTAGCGCTCGACGTCCTCGGCCAGCCAGATCCGGCCGCCCTTCAAGGTTGCCACCGGCTCGGGGAAGTCTCGGCGTGACGTGATCACGTCGGCCCACTGCCGCGAGATCCCCAGGTAATCGGCGACCTCTGCCGTGCCCATCAACCGCAGCTTGGCCATGGGCAGACATTCCCAGCAACAGCCTCTGGTAACTCCCGCCTGAAGTTCCCCCTTGTGGTCGACAAGGGTAGTTCCCTATGGTGAAGTCCTCCGTGTTCCAGAACCGCCCCCAACTGAGCGGCTCTGTGGTCGTACTCGCCGAGTGAGGCTGCGGTCGCAGGGCGGGTGGCCCGACCTCGCCTTCCCCTATCCGGGGTCGGGCCGCCCTTCCACCCCGTTTCGACCCGTGATCCGTTGCACGTTCCGTGACCTCGAAGGGTGGTCTCTACCGTGCGCAGACTGCTTGACCTGCTGATACCCGGCCGCGCTTGGCGGCGTACCCGAAAGATTTCCGCTCTTGGTGGGCGGGCCCGGCCGCCGGAACGACCCGCCGGCACTGCCACGGTGCGGCGGATGCCGAACGCGGGTGGCCACTACCGGTATGACCGGCCGGTGATCAGTCCGGGGCAGGTGCGGGATCGGCGGTTCCCGGATCGGACCCCGAGGGAGCCGGCGCGTCGGGGGACTTTTGGGGCTCTGGCTCGGTCGGTCCGTCGCGGCTACCTGGCACGTTGCCGGCGGGCCAGGTCAGAGCATCGACATGTGGACATGGTCGGTGTGGTCGCTGGCGCCGCTGTACGAACTCCAGCCGTTGCTGGGCAGCCAGATCTGGCGATTCCAGATGACGTAGAGGATGCCGAGCCGGTCCGCGTTACGGACCAGGAACGCCGTGAGATTGTTGCCGTACGTGCGTTCGTCCTGGTTGCGGGCGGGGGTGAAGCCGCTGTTGCGGAGGGACCAGTCACAGGCGCGGCCCTTGGGGTGTTCGAACGGCCCGCCGGACCGGTGGCAGCCGACGAACCGGTTGAACCCGGCTCGTTTCACCTCTCGATAGGCGTGCAGCGTGCGCGGCGTGAGGCAGCCGGCGGTGGTGGGGTCGTCCTGGCTGCACGATTCGCTCGGCCATCCCCCGCTGCTCGTGCGGGGAGCGGGGCGGGCGACCGGTGAGGTGGCCGAGACGAACCCGCCGGTGAGTGAGCGTCCGCCGACCAGGGCGAGCGCCCGCTCCGCCTCCTTCTTCTGCGCGTTCATCACCGCGACCTGCTTGCGCTGGTCGCGGACCTCGGCGTCGATGGCTTCCTTGGCCCGGGCCGCCTCGTTGACCACCTGGGCGAGTTCGGCGACCCGCTTTCCGTTGATGATGTTGAGTTCGTCGAGGGTGGCCGCCCGGTCGAAGAACGAGTCGGGGGAGGCGCTGTTGAGCAGCATCGCGGCCGGGCCGATCCGGCCCGTCCGGTACGACTGGGCGGCGATCTGCTCGACCTGCGGGGTGAGTTCCGCCAGCCGGTTCTCCGCCCGTCGCAGGTCCAGGTTCAGGACCAGTTGCCGCTTGGTGGACTGGTCGAGCTTCGCCTTCGCGTCCAGGTAGGTCCGGCCGGCCTGTTCGAGTACGTCCCCGAGCAGGGGAGGCGGCCCGTCCTCGTTGGCGGTGGCGTCGCCGCTCGGCTGCGCCGCGGCGGTCGGGGCCCCCAACGGGGCCGCCAGCAGCGCGGCGGTGGCCAGGACTGCCAGGGTGGTGGTGAGCCACCTGTTCGACGGGGTGGTCATCGTTTCCTTTCCGAGTGCGGCTGACGGGGGGTAGGCGCGCCCGGGTGTTCCGCCGCCGGCCGCCTGATCGGGCCAGGTCGGCCCGCGATGCACAGGGTGGTGGGCGGCACGGGGGTACAGACGCGGTAGCGAACGAAAGTGAGTGACCGCTATGGGTCGGTGCAGCAGGTCACGTACGGAGCACGCACAGCTGCGACAGGTCCGGCGACGCCCGCCACCGGGTCAACCTGATCACGGACCGCACCTCGTCGGCGACGGCGGACGACCAGCCCGGACGTCCGCTTGTCAGCCGGCCGGCCGCGGCGCTCACCAGCAACACCAGACAGGCCCCGGCGGCCAGCCCCAGCCCGCACGGCGACTCGCCGTGCCCGGCGCCGTCACTGGTTTCGAGCCGTACTCCGGAACCTGCCGACGCGGTCGCCGGTGCCGCCAGGTCCGTTCCCGCTCGCACCCCGTCGACAACGTTCAGGCCCTGGCCGCCGACGCCGGCAATCACATGTTGCTGCGTTGGCGACGCCAGCAGTGGCGCCTGGACGCCGGACGCGCACTGCGCGCCATGTAGCAGGGCCACAGCGGTCAACGCGAGCACGGCGGTCATCCACGGCGGCAGCGCGGCACGGGCGCGCGATCTGCCGGTCCGGGTCATGTCGATCAGGCTACGACAGGACCCCACCCGCCGGCCCGACCCCCCGGGGGCACCCGTCACGCTGAGCTCGCGGAAATCACCGCAAGATCAGTCGTGGAGGACGTCTTCGATGGTGGTGGCGGTGATGGCGCGGCGGAGCCAGGTGTCGACGCGGGCCAGGTCGGTGCCGGCGAGGATCTGCTCCCGGTGCTCGGTGGTCACCGGGATGCCCCGCCCTTCGAGTACGGTCAGCACCGCACGGGCCTCACCGCGGGCTTCGCCGCGGGCTTCGTCTAGGTCTTCATGGCGGGCGGCGAGCTCTCGCAGCAGTTCGCTGCGGTATTCGTGGCCGACGGTGGTGGTCATGTACTCCTCCCAACGGATCCGGGCGGCGGTGGGCAGCCCGGCCTACAGAATTGCGGTGTTCGGGCGCAGTGATCGCAGTGCTTCCATCAGTGCGGGGAAGGTGGCGTCGACCTGGGCGTCGTGGCCGTGGCAGATGGCGGAGAGCACGGCCGGGGCGGGGTTGGCCCGGGCCTGTTCGGCGTCCAGGACGAGGGGCACGTCCGTGGGTGTGAAGATGAACGGCCGTAGCGTGAGGCTGAGTCCGTCGTAGGCGAAGTGGTCGCGGTAACGGCTGGCCGTGCGGGGGTCGGGGCAGTAGACCAGCAGGGCGGCGTCGACATTCAGTTCGGCTTCGAGTTGGGCGACGTACAGCTTCCAGGTGCGGCGTTTGCTGCGGTCCCAGCCGCGCTGGATCTCCAGTACGACCGACAGCAGGGGCCGGTCCTCGGGGTCGCAGAACAGCAGCATGCTGTCGGCGTGGTAGGTGCGTGGGACCAGTACCCGGACGTCGGTGGCGTGGGTGCGGGCGTGGTGGTAGTCGGGCACTTTCACCTGGAAGACGTTCGTCAGTAGCCAGGCCACCAGGCCGGGGTCCAGTTTGGCTATTCTTGGCGACCGTGCCCGAGGGACACACGATCCACCGGCTGGCGGCCCGGCACGCCGAGCTGTTCGCCGGGGACAAGGTGCTCGCCGACAGCCCGCAGGGCCGGTTCGCGGCGGGTGCCGCGCTGCTCTCCGGCGCGGTCCTGGCCGGCACCGAGGCGTACGGCAAGCACCTGCTGCACCACTACTCGGGCGGGCACATCCTGCACGTACACCTGGGGTTGTACGGGAAGTTCACCGACGGTGCCGGGGATCCGCCGCCGCCGGTGGGGCAGTTGCGGCTGCGGTTGACGAGCGACCGGCACTGGCTGGAGCTGCGCGGGCCGACCGCCTGTGAGCTGCTCAGCGAGCCGGAGGTGGCGGCCCTGCGGGCGCGGCTCGGCCCGGATCCGCTGCGCACGGACGCTGATCCGGCGCGGGCGTACGCCCGGATCAGCCGCAGCCCGACGGCGCTGGCCGCCCTGCTGCTGGACCAGTCGGTGGTGGCCGGGACCGGACTGATCTTCGTGACGGAGGCATTGTTCCGGGCCGGTCTGCCGCCGACGGCACCCGGCCGGTCGTTGACGCCGGCCGGCTGGGAGGCGCTCTGGGCCGATCTGCGGGAGCTGATGCGGGCGGCGCTTGTCACCGGCCGGATCGACACCGTGCACGACCGGCACCTGCCGGCGGCGATGGGTCGGCCGCCCAGGGTGGACCGGCACGGCGGGGAGGTGTACGTCTACCGCCGCGCGGGCCAGCCCTGCCATGTCTGCGCCGGCCCGGTCCGGACCGCCACGCTGGCCGGCCGGAACTCCTACTGGTGTCCGCACTGCCAACCAGCAGCTACCCAAAGTAGCTACACGACTACTTAGAGACAGTCTCCCCATAACTTGCCCGTTTTCTCCTCGTTCACCTTCTGAGAGGTGGCGCTGAAGGCTGCCCGGCCGACACGTCGGCGCGAGCTGAAACGAGGGGAACGTGCGAGCAACGCTAAGCAGACTGTCGATGGCTACAGCGGGGATGCTGGTCGTCGGCACCACCGTCCTGGGCCTGCCGGCGCCGGCCCTGGCCGCCCCCGGCGACGCCGCCGCCCGGGGACTGGTGGTCGACCTGTCGGCCGAGGTCCTCGGCCTGACCGTGATCAGTGCCGACGCCACGATCGGCAGCGCCACCGCGCCGGCCGGCGGCGGCACCGACACCTCCACTCTGATCACCATCGACCTGACCGGGGCCGTGGGAGTCACCGCCAGCGGAACGGTCGAGGAGGTCACCGCCACCCGGGGTGCGGTCGAGTCGTCGGCCCTGTCGAGCGTCTCCGGCCTGAACCTGTCGATCCTGGGCGTCGACGTGCTGGACGCCACGGCGGTCACCGCGACGGTGACCTGCCCGCTGGTCGGTGCGCAGACCGCCGATACCACCCTGACCGGCCTCGAACTGTTCGGCTCCGCGGTCACCCTGACCGCCAACGGGCCCGCCGTCACCGGCAGCGCGGCGGTCACCGTCGCGGGCCTGACCGACGCCAGCCTGGACGTCTCGCTCACCCGGGTCGAGACCACCACCGCCGACGGGGCCGCCGCGACCACCATCCTCGCGGCGGTCACTCTGACCGGCGAGGTGGCCGGGTCGCCCGTCACGATCCCGGTCGGCACCGTGATCGTGGCCGAGGCGACCTGCGAGCGCCCGCCGACGCCGGCCGCGCCCACGGCCGCCACCATCGTGCCGGACTCCGGCCCGCAGTCCGGCGGCCAGACCGTGACGATCACGGGTACGGACTTCGTCCCCGACAACACCACGGTGACCTTCGACGGCGTGCCGGCGACCGACGTCGTGGTGGACCCCGCCGGCACCTCGCTGACGGCGGTGACGCCGCCGGGCGCGATCGGTCCGGCGGAGGTGGTGGTGACCACGCCGGGCGGGTCGACGGACCCGCTGGGCTACGAGTACCTGGCCGACGGCAGCGCCGCGGTGGTGACGGGGATTTCGCCCCCGTCCGGGCCGACCTCGGGCGGCACCACGGTGACGATCACCGGCACCGGCTTCACCGGCGCGGTCGCGGTCGACTTCAACGGCCTGCCGAGCACCGACTTCACGATCAATCCGGCCGGTACGACGATCACGGTGGTGTCGCCACCGAACCCGGCCGGCCCGGCGACGGTCGACCTGATCTTCCCGGCCGGCACGGTCGACGCGGGAACCTTCACCTACGTCCCGCCGACGATCACGTCCATCGTGCCGGATGAGGGCCCGAGCACGGGCGGTACGACCGTCACGATCACCGGCACCGGCCTCACCGACGCGACCGGCGTCGACTTCGGCGGTGCCGCCGGCACCGGCCTGGTGGTGGACCCGTCGGGCACCTCGCTGACCGTGGTCACGCCGCCCGGATCGCCCGGTCCGGTGGACGTGACAGTGGAGATTCCCGGCGAGAACGCCGTCGCCGTCAACGGCTACACCTACCTGGCCGACCCGCCGACCGCCGACACCATCGCGCCGGACGCCGGGCCGCAGGCCGGCGGGCAGACGGTGACCATCACCGGAACCGGATTCGTGCCCGGCGCCACGACGGTGACCTTCGACGGCGAACCGGCGACGGACGTGGTGGTGGACCCGGCCGGCACCTCGCTCACGGCGGTGACGCCACCCGGTGCGGTCGGGCCGGCGTCGGTCGTGGTGACCACGCCCGGCGGTACGGCGGCGCCGCTGGACTACACGTACCGGGCGGCACCGGTGATCAACGCCATCGATCCGGACCAGGGCCCGACCGCGGGCGGCACGACGGTCGTCGTGATCGGCAGCGGCTTCGTCCCGGGCCAGACCGCCGTGATCATCTGTGGCCGGACCATCCCGGCCGATGAGGTCACCGTCGGCGACGGTGGCGCGGTGCTGACGTTCCGCACCCCGGCCTGCCAGGCGGGGGAGACGGCGGTGAGCGTCGCCACCCCGGGCGGGGTGTCCAACGACGTGGACTTCCGCTTCGTCGGCGGCAGCCTGCCGGTCACCGGCACCGACCTGGGACCGATCGTGACCGCCGGCTCGGGTCTGGTGCTGGTCGGCCTCCTCCTGCTGGTGCTGTCCCGCCGCCGACCCGGGCAGGAGGCAACCGGCTGACGACACGGCCCGGGGACCGAATGGTCCCCGGGCTCGGTCGTCCAGTGATCGTGGCGCACCCAGCCGTCGGACACCGCGGTGTGCCAACGGCTGGATGCGCCACGATGCCGCTAAGGGTGCTATCGGCGCTGGACGTCGTCGAGTGCGTCTATCAGGCGGGCCAGAGCGTTGGCCAGCCTCGTCCATGCGGAGCCGGTCGGACCGGCGTCGCGGCGCATCTCGATCATGATTGCGGTCACCGACCGGTCCCGGCCGTAGTGGCGCAGCGGCACGTAACAGCCGGCGAACGGCGTGTTCTCGGCGACCTCGCCGCAGCCGGCGAACGCCTGCCGGGCCGCCGCCAGCAACCAGGCCGGGGTGTGGACCGGGTCGGTGCCCAGACAGACCGGCGGCCGCCGGTCCCCGCCGATCTCGTACGGCAGCCGTCCGGCCGGATACGAATGCACGTCGATGACGGTCACCCGGCCGACCGCCGCCAACCGGGCGTCGACCAGGTCGGCCATCGCCCCGGCGTACGGATGGAACCAGCGGTCGAGCAGTTGATTCCTGACGGCGGTGTCGTCGGTGCGAAGTGGGGCGCCCAGGCTGGTCCGGGTGTAGACGGCGCCCATGCCGACCGCGTTCATCGGCTCCCGGTCGTCGGGGAACCGTTCCGGATCGACCACCAGCCGGGAGAGCAGGTTGCTGAACGTCCACGGGCGAATGCCCGCGGCGCCGGCCGCCCGACCGGCGACGACGTCGGTGCCGTGGTCGGTGACCCGGTCCAACTCGGCGTCGAGCGCGTCATCGGACAACAGCAGCCCCGAGCGGACCTCGGCCGGGATTCTGCGGGCGGCGTGCGGCAGGTGCAGGACCACCGGACTGGCCGGGTCACCGGGTGTGACCCGGAACCCGGCCAGCCCGCCCCGCGACTCCGTCGGGTCGGGGACCATCGCGGTCAGGGTTGTGCCCGCCGGATGGCCAGATAGCTCACCCCGGCCAGCGGGAGCACCAGCAGCGCCGGCCAGCCGAGCAGCAGCATCGCCGACGGCTGGTCGGCGAACCAGTTCCAGGTCGCCGTCCACCAGCCCTGCCAGGTGATCACCACGGCCGCGCCACCGAAGCCGAGCACCGAGGCGAGGGTGAGGGTGAACATGCCGTTGACCCCGAACCGCTTGTAGATCACCGTGATGAAGATGCCGAGGAAGCCGAGCAGCAGGAACGGCATCGCGTACGCGAGGATTCCCACCAGCGGGTTGTCGGTTAACAGCAGCGGCAGTCCGAAGAACTTCAGGTTGAGACCCCAGCCGTCGGTGGCCCGTTCCAGCAGCGCCAGCAGGTACAGCGCTACCGCGTAGACCAGCGACTGCGCCGTGAACTGGGTGACGTTGGCCAGGTAGAAGGTCCGGCGGGTCACCCCCAGCCCGATCACGAAGGGGAAGTCCTGCGCGATCGAGTTGATGCAGGCGACGAACATGACGACGTAGATGCTGAGCAGGCCGCCGGTGGTCGGCTCCACGTCCGGCTGCTCCTGCAGCGACCAGAAGAGCGCCAGGTTGATCAGGAAGCTGGTGGCCAGGATGCCCCAGGGCCAGCCGAGGTTGCTGGGCCAGTTGACGAACATGAGCCGGGCGACCGGAAGGACGCGGTTCATCGGGAGCTCTCCTTGACTGTCGGATCCGTGCCGGCCTGGTTGCCGACGTGCCCGTTGTGCGCGGTGGTCAGCCGCACGACGAGTTCCTGGAGGGAGGCGGCCTCGACGGTGAGGCCGAGCGACCGGGCGCGATCCCGGCCGGCCTGGCCGAAGGGGCCGCGTACGGTGGCCCTGGCGGTGCCGCCGAGCAGCACCCGGTGTAGCTCGGTGCCGGTGCCGGCGAAGTCGTCGACCGCGTCGACCGGGCCGGCGACGGTCAGGACCTGACCCCGCAGCGACTCCGCGTCCTCGTCGAGCAGGAGCCGGCCCCGATCGATCAGCAGGATGTGCTCGATCAGGTCGCTGACCTCGTCGATGAGGTGGGTGGAGAGCACGATGGTGCGGGGATGCTGGGTGTAGTCGGCGAGCAGGTGGTCGTAGAAGAGTTGCCGGGCGACCGCGTCCAGGCCGAGGTAGGGCTCGTCGAAGAAGGTCAGCGGCGCGCGGGAGGCGAGGCCGATGATGATGCCGAGCGTCGAGAGCATCCCCCGGGACAGCTTGCGGACGTTGCGCCGGGCCGGGAGCTGGAACTCGGCGAGCAGCGACCGGGCTAGCTCGTCGTCCCAGTTGGGGTAGATCAGCCCGGCGGCCCGCAGCGCGTGCTCGACCCGCAGGTTCTGCGGGTAGGTCTGGCTCTCCTTGATGAAGCAGGTCCGCGACAACACCCGCTCGTTCTCGTAGGGGTGTGCTCCGAAGACCGCGACCTCGCCGGAGCTGGCGAAGTTCTGGGCGGTGAGGATCTGCATGAGGGTGGTCTTGCCGGCGCCGTTGCGGCCGAGCAGGCCGTAGATGCGGTTCTCGGTCAGTGTGAAGCTCACCCGGTCCAGCGCGGTGACGCCCTTGTACCGCTTGGTGAGGTCGTTGACGGTCACGACCGTGCTCATCGGTGGTCCTCCCACTTGTCGATCATGGTCTTGAGTTCCGCCGGGTCGATGCCGAGCTTGCGGGCCTCGGTCAGCAGCGGCTGGACGTACTGCCGGGCGAACTCTTCGCGGCGGCGGCCGCGTAGTTTGACGCGGGCGCCGGGGGAGACGAACATCCCGATTCCTCTCTTCTTGTAGAGCGTCCCGTCATCGACAAGTTGATTCACGCCCTTGGCGGCGGTGGCCGGGTTGATCCGGTGGAAGGCGGCCAGTTCGTTCGTCGACGGGACCTGGCCGTCCTCCGGCAGCGTCCCGTCGAGGATCGAGTTCTCCAGCAGCTCGGCGATCTGCAGGAAGATCGGTCGCCCGTCGTCCATCACGACCGGTCCCGATCTGGGCGGCCCCGCCCCGGGCGGTTCCGGTCCGGGTCGGCTGCCGAGCCACCCACCCGGCCGGCCGC
Organism: Solwaraspora sp. WMMD1047; assembly: GCF_029626155.1. Lineage (NCBI taxonomy): Bacteria > Bacillati > Actinomycetota > Actinomycetes > Micromonosporales > Micromonosporaceae > Solwaraspora > Solwaraspora sp. WMMD1047. The sequence goes on from NZ_JARUBL010000001.1 coordinate 1,110,039, forward strand.
CCCCCGATCCGTGCGGCCGACCTGGTTGGCTGGTTCATTAGTCATGTAGGTAACCATGCAGGCAATGGAGTGGTCGTGTCAAGCGCGCGGCAAGATTGGGTGCCCGCGCCGGGCAACCATTCCGGCGGGACGGCCGTCTAGGTGGGCGGAACCCCCAGGAGGTCTTGCGGATGCGGCACGGCTCGGAACCGGAGCACGGCGACCCGGACGGCGGATACGTCGAGTACGTGACGGCGCGGCTGCCCCGGCTGCGGCGGCTGGCGTACTCGCTCTGCGGTGACGCCGACCAGGCCGACGACCTGGTGCAGGAGGCGATCACCAAGCTCTACCTGCACTGGTCCCGGGTGCCCCGGATCGCCCACCTGGACGCGTACGTGCGGGCCATCGTGGTGCGCACCTTCCTCGACGCGCAGCGCAAGGGCTGGTGGCGGGTGCTGCTGCCGGGAACGCTGCCGGACGTACCGCAGCCGCTGGACCCGTCGGCGGACGACCGCGACCTGCTGCGGGCCGCCCTGGCCAAGCTGCCGCCCCGGCAGCGCGCCGTACTGGTGCTGCGGTTCCTGCACGACCTGCCGGTGAACGAGTGCGCCGAGATTCTCGGCTGCACCGCCGGGACGGTGAAGAGTCAGACCTCGCACGGGCTGACCGCACTCCGGAAGATCCTCGGCGACCGCGAGTTCGCCGACATCGGGGGGCAACGATGACCGGACGGACGCGGCACGGGCCGAAGCGGGCGGCGGCGGTCAGGTCGGCGGGGGCATCGAAGAGGGCGGACGCAGCGAAGCGGGCGGGACACGCAGCGAAGGGAGTGGCGCGGTGAGCGGCGGCGGCGAACAGTGGGACGGGCGCGACGGGTCGACCGACCCGCAGCCGCCCGGTGACGACTACGCGATCACGCTGTTGCGAAGGCTCGACGACGAGCCGGGCGGTCCGAGCCGGGTCGATCTGGGCCGGGCGATGGCGGAGGGGAAGCGCCGGCGGCGGGTGCGGCGGGTGGCCGGTGCCGGCGGGGCCGCCGCGCTCACCGTCGCCATGCTCGCGGCCGTCCCGGTCGTCATGCAGACCGCCGGGGAGCCGGCGCCGACCACCGCGCTTGAGGCGGCGTCAGCCCCGGCACCGACCGGATCACCTGGCGCGACACCGGACGCCGCGGCGACGCCGGAGGCCGGTCCGGCCGACGCTGACCCGGTCAGAGCGCCGAAAAGGTGCCGGGCGCAGCCGCTGCCGATCCCCGACGACGTGCCGATGAGCCTGGTCACCGGGATGGATCCGACCGGTCAGATCGTGCTCGGCCGGTCGTACCCGGACCGGGCCGAGGGCAGCTATCCGGTCCTGCTCTGGGCATCGGGCCGGCCGAGGGTGGTCGACCTGCCCGGCAGCGACCAGAGCCTGGTCGATGCCACCTCGAAGGGGGTCGCCGTCGGGTCCAGTTGGGGCGACGACGGACCGCGGCCGTTCGTCGTGCTGGACGGCGAGGCAGCCCAGCTCCCCGGCGTACGCAACGGGGAGGCGGTCGCCATCAACGAGTCCGGCCAGATCGTCGGCACCCGCGACGGCACCCAGCCGGTGCTGTGGCCGTCCGGATCGGAGCAACCGGTGGACCTGCCGCTGCCGGAGAGCCACCCGCGCGGCGCGGCCGTCGACATCGACGAGGACGGCACGGTGATCGGCACCGTCATCGACCGCGACGGCAGCGGGCAGGAACGGGCGCACCTGTGGGCGCCGGACGGGACCAGCCAGCTGCTGCCGTTGCCGACGTTCAAGGGGCAGCGGGCCTACTCGTTCCGTCCGCAGTCGATCCGCAACGGCTGGGTGACGGGGCTGGCCGGGTTGGAGGCCGACCAGACGGAGGGGCTCACCATCCCGGTCCGCCTCCACCTGGCCAGCGGTCGGTTCGTCGACTTCCCGGACCTGACGCTGTGGCCGCAGGCGGGCAACGCGCAGGGCTGGGTGGTCGGCTCCGCCGACGGACTGGCCGGTCTGCTCACCGACGACGGGTTGTTGCCGCTGCCCGTCTTCGCCAAGCCGCAGAGCCCGACCAGCAACCTTGCGGTGGTGGTCAGCGACGACGGCCGGACGATCGGCGGGCAGGGCGACGACGCCGACGGCAACCCGCAGGCCCTGCTCTGGCGCTGCGAGTGAGTCAGCAGTCCATGCTGCGGAGCTTGTCGGCCGCCCGCCGGGCGGCGATCAGCACCGGGTCCCAGACCGGCGAGTACGGCGGTGCGTAGCCGAGGTCCAGGCCGGCCATCTCCTCGACGGTCATCTGGTTCCAGAGCGCGACCGCCAGCGCGTCGATCCGCTTCGCGGCGTCCGACCGGCCGACGATCTGCGCGCCGAGGAGCGTTCCGGTGTGTCGTTCGGCGATCAGCTTCACGTGCATCGATTCCGAGCCGGGGAAGTAGCCGGCCCGGTTGGTGGACTCCACGATCACCGTGATGAAGTCGTACCCGACCGCCGCCGCCTCGGGTTCGAGCGCGCCGGTGCGGCCCACCTCCAGGTCGCAGACCTTGGTGACAGCGGTCCCGATGACGCCGGGGAAGCGGGCGTATCCACCGCCGATGTTGATACCGGCGACCCGGCCCTGCTTGTTGGCGTGGGTGCCCAACGGCACGTTCACCGGCCGCCCGGTCACCCGGTGGATGGTCTCGACGCAGTCGCCCGCCGCCCAGATCCGGTCGGTGCCGACCACCTTGGCCCGCAGGTCGATCTGGATGCCGCCGGTCGGCCCGATCGGCAGGCCGGCGGCGGCGGCCAGCGCGGTGTTCGGCCGGACCCCGAGGCCGAGCACCACCACGTCGGCGGGGAACTCGCCGATGGAGGTGCCGACCGCCCGGACCCGGCCGTCGCGGGTCAGCAGCTCGCCGACCTCGACCCCGGTCCGGACGTCGATGCCGAGCCGGACCATCGCGTCACGGACCATCGCCCCCATGTCGGGGTCGACTGTGGACATCGGCTCGCTGCCCTGCTCGATCAGGGTGACCGCCAGACCGCGCTGGATCATCGCCTCGGCCATCTCGACGCCGATGTAGCCGCCGCCGATCACCACCGCCTGCCGGGGCGCCGGGTCGCGGTCCAGCCAGGCCCGCAGCGCCGCCCCGTCGTCGAGGGTCTGTACCCCGAACACCCCGCCCGCGTCCGTGCGCGCCCAGTCCGGTCGGACCGGTACCGCGCCGGCGGCGTACACCAGGATGTCGAAGCGTTCGCGGCGCTCGCGCCCGCCGTCGGAGAGGTCCCGCACGACCACCTCACGCCGGTCCAGGTCCAGGCCGGTGACCTCGTGGTGCAGGTGTACGCCGATCCGGAAGTCGTCGCGGAAGGTCGCCGGCTTCCGCACGATCAGCTCGTCCACCTCGTCGACCAGTCCGCCGATCCAGTACGGGATGCCGCAGGCGGAGTACGAGGTGAAGTTGCCCCGTTCGAAGGCGACGATCTCCAGATCGTCCGGTGACCGGCGGCGGCGCGCCTCGGAGGCGGCCGACATGCCGCCGGCGTCCGCGCCGATCACCACCATCCGCTCAGGCACCGGGGTCCCCCTCGCCCCGGGTCTGCCGGGCCAGCTCGTCGAGTACGTCGGCGAACTCGCCCCGGCGGGCGTACGCCGCCCGCTGCCGGGCCGCGCCGGTACCCCGTTCGCGGAGCTTGGCCAGCAGGGCCGAGACGGTGGCCAGGTCGCCGTGCCGGGTCAGTTCGGGCCGGACCCGGTCGACGAGCCGTTCCATCAGCTGCCAGGCCGGGACCGTGCCGCCGTTGAACGGGTCGACCGCGATCCCCTCCAGCCCGTCCTTGGCGGCCCGCCAGTGCGCCGCGGTCAGGAGGTGGTGCGCCACGTCGGTGGCCGGTCGACCGGCGTGGATGTCGGTGAGCGCCGTGGCGACCAGGGACCGGACCAACGCCGCGACCAGGATGCTGTCGTCCAGGCTCGGGCAGACGTCGCCGACCCGGAACTCGGCGGTCGGATAGCGGGCCGACAGCCGTGAGTACCAGTAGAGCATCCCCTCGTCGAGCATCATGCCGCTGCTGATCAACTCGTCGATCAGCAGCTCGTAGTGGGCGTGCGAACGCAGCCAGGGAGTGGGCGCCACGGACGGCCAGCGTTCCCAGCTGACCGCCCGCCAGCTCGCGTACCCGGTGTCGGCGCCCTCGTAGAACGGCGAGTTGACCGTCGCCGCCTGCAGGATCGGCAGCCACGGCCGCAGGTGGTTGAGCACCTGCACGCCGATCTCCGGGTCGGGGACCCCGACGTGGATGTGCATGCCGTTGTTGCCCGGGCCGGGCACGAGAAGGCCGAACCGGTCGATCATGCGGTGGTACCGGGGCTTGTCGACCACCGGTGGCATCGGCCCGTCCAGCGGTCCGGTGCCGACAGCGAGGAGCCGCACGCCGGCGGCCTCGGCGGCGTCGGCGAGGCCGCGGCGGAGCAGCCCGAGCGAGTGTCGCAGGGAGGCCAGTTCCAGGCCGGGCGGGCTGCCGATCTCGACCTGGCTGGTCTGGAACTCGTACTGGACCTGGCCGCGCAGCTCCGGTGAGACCTGTTCGAGGACGGCCTCGACGGCCGGGGCGGCCACTCCGGTCGCGCCGTCGACGAGCAGAAACTCCTCTTCGATGCCGACGGTGAGCAGATCGGCGCTCGCGTCCGCCCCGGGCTGCCTCGCCGCGACCACCTGACCGGCCATCGCCACCACCACCGTCCGTTGTCAGCCAGGGGCCGCGCAGCGCGGCGGCCGTCCGGTGACCTGATTACCCCCTGTGGCGGCGACCGGAAACGCGGCCCGCGCGTCGCCACGCCGGACCCGGGCGCAGTTTCGACTCTAGGTGGTGCGGTGCCGGTCGGGCGGGGGCATCGACAGATGTTGACAGAAGCCAGGTGGGGACGTACAACTCGTGAGAGAGCGCTCTCACGTCCCCGTCCCGCCCCGCTGAGAGGCACCCCCATGAGACCTCGTCCACCCGTCTCCCCGGGCGCCGGCATCCTGACGATGCCGGCCGGCCCCACCCTGCGCCGCCGCCTCTACCTGGTGGCGGCCGCCGTCACCGCGGCCGTCACCGCGCTGGCCGGTGCCGGCGTGGCGGCCCGCGCCGCCGTGCCGGCCCAGCCCGGCTGGAACCTGGTCTGGAGCGACGACTTCACCGGCGCCGCGAACACGCTCCCGTCAGCCAGCAACTGGATCATCGACACCGGCACCAGCTACCCGGGCGGCCCGCCCAACTGGGGGACCGGCGAGATCCAGACCTACACCAACAGCACCGCCAACGTCAGCCACGACGGCGCCGGCAACCTGCGGATCACCCCGATCCGCAACGGCTCCGGCCAGTGGACCTCGTCGCGGATCGAGACCGTACGCAGCAACTTCAAGCCGCCGGCCGGCGGGGTGCTCGCCATCGAGGGGCGGATCCAGATGCCGAACGTGACCGGCGCGGCGGCGTCCGGTTACTGGCCGGCCTTCTGGGCGCTCGGCTCGCCCTACCGGGGCAACTACCAGAACTGGCCCGGCATCGGCGAGTTCGACGTGATGGAGAACGTCAACGGGCTCAACTCGGTCTGGGGGGTGCTGCACTGCGGCGTGGCGCCCGGCGGGCCGTGCGACGAGTTCAACGGCATCGGCGCCTCCCGGGCCTGCCCCGGGTCGACCTGCCAGTCGGCGTTCCACACCTACCGGTTCGAGTGGGACACCAGTGTCAGCCCGCAGCAACTGCGCTGGTACGTCGACGGCCAGCAGTACCACACCGTCACCCAGAGCCGGGTCGGCGAGCCGTACTGGTCGCAGATGACCAGCCACGCCGGGTACTTCCTGCTGCTCAACGTCGCGATGGGCGGGGCCTTCCCGAACGGGGTGGCCGGCTCGACCACGCCCACCGCCGCCACCGTCTCCGGCCGGCCGATGCTGGTGGACTACGTGGCGGTCTGGAGCCGGGGTGGTGGCGGCACCACCCAGCCGCCGCCCACCACCACCCCGCCGCCGACCGGTGGCGGGTTCAACGCGTACTCGACCATCCAGGCGGAGGCGTTCAGCGCGCAGAACGGGGTGATCGTGGAAGCCTGCAGCGAGGGCGGCCAGAACATCGGTGCGCTGCGCAACGGCGACTGGGTCCGGTTCGACAACGTCAGGTTCGGATCCACCCCGGCCCGCGACTTCGTCGCCCGGGTCGCCTCGGGCGCGTCCGCCGGGGTGAGCGGCCTGGTCGAGGTCCGGCTCGGCAGCCCGACCGGCACGGTGATCGGCAGCTTCGCGCTCGCCAACACCGGCGGCTGGCAGAGCTGGCGGTCGGTGCCCGGCAACGTCTCGGCGGTCACCGGCACCCACACCGTCTATCTGACCTTCACCAGCGGCCAGCCGAACGACTTCGTCAACGTCAACTGGTTCACCTTCCGTACCTGACCGTGGGCACTGTGCCGACCCGCCCGGCCGCCCGTCGCGGGTGGTCGGGCGGGTCGGGACTGGACAGAAACAGTTAACACTCTTAATAATTGCTGCTGTCGATGCTGGGACGGGGTGGGAGGAGTGCCATGAGACGTCAAGTGCTGACCGCGGCGATGGTCGCGACGCTGGCCGCGGTGGGGGCGGTGTGGGTGGCCTCGCCGGCTGCGGCGGCCGGACCGTCGGCGGTCTTCGTGAAGACCTCGGACTGGGGCTCCGGCTGGGAGGCGCGGATGACCGTGTCGAACGCCGGACCGGCCGCCGTCTCCTCCTGGAGTGTCGCGTTCGACCTGCCCGCCGGCTCGTCCGTCGGGTCCTACTGGGACGCGTTGCTGACCGTGTCCGGGCAGCGCTACACCTTCACCAACCGCTCCTGGAACGGCACCATCCCGGTCGGCGGGTCGGTGTCGTTCGGGTTCCTCGGTGCCGGCCCCGGCTCACCGCAGAACTGCGTGGTCAACGGAGTGGCCTGCGCGGGCGGCAGCCAGCCGACCACACCCCCGCCGACCACCACCGCCCCACCGACGACGGCCCCGCCGACCACGCCGCCACCCACGACCGCACCACCGACCACCACGCCGCCGGTCACCGGCCTGCCGAAGCACTTCCTCACCGGCTACTGGCACAACTTCGCCAACGCCGCCGACGAACTGCGGCTCAGCGCCGTGCCGGCCGAGTACGACCTGATCGCGGTCGCCTTCGCGGAGGCCACCAACACCCCCGGCGCGGTCTCCTTCGGCATCGACCCCGGCCTGGCCGCCTCGCTCGGCGGCTACACCGACGACGAGTTCAAGGCCGACGTGGCCGCCCTGCACAGCCGCGGGAAGAAGGTCATCATCTCGGTCGGCGGGGAGACCGGCCGGGTCGCGGTCAACGACGCCGCCTCCGCCGCCGCGCTCAGCGACAGCCTCTACCGACTGATCCAGGAGTACGGCTTCGACGGGGTCGACATCGATCTGGAGAACGGGTTGAACCCGACCTGGATGGCCCAGGCGATGCGCTCGCTACGCAGCCGGGTCGGCGCCGGCCTGATCATCACGATGGCCCCGCAGACGATCGACATGCAGTCGCCGTCGGTCTCCTACTTCAAGCTGGCCCTGGACATCCGGGACATCCTCACCGTGGTGCACACCCAGTTCTACAACTCCGGCTCGATGCTCGGCTGCGACCAGTCGTTCGCGTACGCCCAGGGCACCGTCAACTTCATGACGGCGCTCGCCTGCCTGCAGCTCGAAGCCGGCCTGCGACCCGACCAGGTCGCCCTCGGCCTGCCCGCCGGACCCGGCGCCGCCGGCGGCGGCGTGGTCGCTCCCAACCTGGTCAACCAGGCGCTGGACTGCCTGGCCAAGGGCACCAGCTGCGGCAGCTTCCGCCCTCCGCGCAGCTACCCCGGCATCCGGGGCGCGATGACCTGGTCGATCAACTGGGACGTCACGAACGGCAACGGGTTCGCCCGGACCGTCAAACCCCACCTGGCCACCCTGCCCTGACCCGGGTGAAGCGGTCACCGGTTGGCGGGCTGGGCGGCGCGGCGCTTACGGATGCGCTTGACCGCCCAGCTCACCACGGTGACCGCGAAGAACGCGAGGATCGCCAGGTCGAACCAGGTGCTGTAGCGGTCGATCTGCTGCCACCGGGAGCCGAGCGCGAAGCCGAGCCCGACGAAGAGCGCGTTCCAGATCCCGCTGCCCAGGGTGGTCAGCGCCAGGAACTGCCCCACCGGCATCCGGTTCGCGCCGGCCGGGATGGAGACCAGGCTGCGCACCACCGGCACCATCCGGCCGAAGAGCACGGTGGCGCGGGCGTGCCGCTCGAACCACCGGTCCGCCCGCTCCAGGTCGTCGAGCTCCACCAGCGGCACCCGGTCCAGCCACCGCTTCAGCCGGTCCTCGCCGAGCGCGGCGCCGAGCCAGTAGAGCAGCGCCGCGCCGACCACGGAGCCGGCGGTCGCCGCCGCCCACACCGCCACCACGTTGAACTTGCCCTCGCCGGCCAGGTAGCCGGCCATCGACAGCACGATCTCACTGGGCACCGGCGGAACGATGTTCTCGAAGAAGACCAGCAACCCCACCCCGAGTACGCCGAGCGAATCGATCACCCCCGCCACCCAGCCCGTCAGGCCGCCCATCTCGGTGGGATCGACATTCTGGGCGCCGACGGCGACGGTCATCGAGTCGTCCTCTCCTCTGCCGATACGCGGTTGATCGAATGCCGGTACACGTGGTTGATCGAACCTATCCGGTACCCGGCGGACCGGCCGCCGACACTGTGCGGTACCTCGCCATTGGCCGGAGCGGGTTTGCCGGGGCGGCCGACTGGAGAAGCCAGCACCGCATGAACGACAGGTGGTACTCCGAGGCCGTCGTCTACTGCCTCGACATCGACACATACGCGGACTCGAACGGCGACGGGGTCGGTGACATCCAGGGGCTGATCGGGCGCCTCGACTACCTGGCCCGGCTCGGGGTGACCTGCCTGTGGCTGCATCCGATCCACCCGTCCCCGAACCGGGACGACGGCTACGACGCGACCGACTTCTACAACATCGACCCCCGGTTCGGCACCCTCGGCGACTTCGCCGAGCTGCTGCACCAGGCGGCCAACCGGGGCATCCGGGTCATCATCGACCTGGTCGTCAACCACACCTCGAACGAGCACCCCTGGTTCGTCTCAGCCCGCTCGTCGCCGGACTCGCCGTACCGGGACTGGTACGTCTGGTCCGACCAGGAGCCGGCCGACCGCTTCCAGGGCATGGTCTTCCCGGGTGAGCAGCACGAGACGTGGAGCTACGACCGGACCGCGAAATCCTGGTACTACCACCGGTTCTACCGCTTCCAGCCGGACCTGAACTTCAGCAACCCGGCGGTCCGGGCGGAGATCAAGAAGATCATCTCGTTCTGGCTCCAGCTCGGCGTCTCCGGCTTCCGGATCGACGCGGCGCCGTTCATCATCGAGCTGACCGAGCCGGGCAACCCGAACTCGCCGAAGGACTTCGAGTTCCTCACCGACCTGCGCCAGCACGTCCAGTGGCGACGCGGCGACGCGGTCCTGCTGGCCGAGGCGAACGTCGAACCCGACCAGCTCGTCGCCTACTTCGGCGACCGCGGCGGCTCCGGCAACCGGCTGCACATGCTCTTCGACTTCATGCTCAACGGCCGGCTGATGCTGGCCCTGGCCCGGCACGACCCGGAGCCGGTGATCGACGCGCTGCGGGACACCCCGGCCCTGCCGTACGGGGCGTCCTGGGCCACCTTCCTGCGCAACCACGACGAGATCGACCTGTCCCGGCTCACCGCCGAGCAGCGCAACCAGGTGTTCGAGAAGTTCGGCCCGGACGAGGAGATGCGCATCTACGACCGGGGCATCCGGCGCCGGTTCGCCCCCATGCTCGGCAACGACCGGCGGCGGATCGAGCTGGCGTACGCGTTGCAGTTCTCGCTCCGCGGCACCCCGGTGCTGCGCTACGGCGAGGAGATCGGGATGGGCGAGGACTTGTCGCTGCCCGGCCGGGAGTCGATCCGCACCCCGATGCAGTGGTCGTACAAGCAGAATGCCGGCTTCTCCACCGCGGACCCGGAGCAGTTGGTCCGCCCGGTCATCGACTCCGGCGAGTTCGGGTACGAGACGGTGAACGTCACCGCCCAACGCGGTGACCCCGGCTCGCTGCTCTCCTGGTTCGAGCGCATGATCCGGACCCTGCGGGAGGCACCGGAGGTGGGCAAGGGCACCTGCACCCACATCGACGTGGTGCTGCCGCCCGGGGTGCTCGCCCACCGCGCCGACGGATCGACCGGCACCATGGTCTTCCTGCACAACCTGGGCCCGGACGACGCGACGGTGGATCTGGGCTCACTCTACGAGGAGGCCGACCTGCCGATCGACGTGTTGACCGACCGGCGTTACCGGCCGGTGGGCAAGCTCGACGAGCTGCAGGTGGCCGGCTACGGCTACCGGTGGATCCGGCTCTGTCGGGGAGACGCGGTGAGCTGACCCGGCCGCCGGTCAGCGTCTGGCGCGGGTGCGGCGCAGCCAGAGCAGCCCGATCACCGGCAGCACCAGGGGAATGAAGCCGTATCCGCGCCCGAAGTCGGACCAGACGGTGTCGTCGGGGAACAGCTGCGGCTCGACCCGGCTCAGCGCCCCCACCACGAGCACTCCGGCCAGCTCGACGGCGCAGCAGCCGAACGCGACCCGCCGACCGGTCGGGGTGTCCCGGGCCAGCCCGACGGTGGCGACCACGTAGATCACCGCCGCCAGCGCGGAGAGCAGGTACGCCACCGGGGCCTCGTCGAACCGGGTGGCGATCTGCAGCCCGGCCCGGGAGCTGGCGGCGATGGCGAACAGCAGGTACACGGCGACCAGTGCCCGCCCCGGCCCCCGGTTGGTGGGCCGCCGGTCAGCCACCGGCGACCTGCCAGGTCTGCTGGAGCCGGACCACGACGACCGGGATGACCAGGCAGACCACCGTCACGATCACCGAACCCCAGCGGGTCGGCTCCATCCGGGCCAGCACGGCCGCCAGCGGCGGCAGGCAGACCAGGGTGACCAGGTAGCCGACGAAGGTGCCGACCTCGGCCGGACCGTCGCCGCCGGCCCAGGCCACCAGGGCGGCGGCGGTGAGCACCAGCAGCGCCGCCTCGACGACGGCCAGCCCGATCAGCTGGCCGCGGTCCGGCGGCCGGTTGCGCACCGTCGCCAGCAGGCCCCACCCGGCGAGTACGAGGGAAGCGACGATCGCGATCGTCACCAGCAGGCCGTTCACGGCGACAGCCTACTAAGCCCTGTCGTAGAGCCGGCCGGCACGTACGATCGGTGCCGTGCGTGGCACCGAGGCGGCCGATGATGGTCGATGAGACGCTCGCCCGGATCAACGAGGGCGTCCAGCTGCACCACCAGCAGGGCCGGCCCGACGCCGCTCGGGAACTGTTCGCGCAGGTCTGGGCGGAGATCGGCGGCGAGCGGGGTGACCCCCTGCACGTCTGCGTCCTCGCGCACTCGATGGCCGACGTGCAGGACGACGTCCACCAGGAGTTGAGCTGGGACCAGCGGGCGCTGGCGGCGGCCGACCTGCTCACCGACGACCGGCTCGCCCAGGCCGGGGTGCCGATGTCGGTGGCCGCACTGTACCCGTCGCTGCACCTCAACCTGGGGGAGTGCCACCGCAGGCTCGGCGATCCCGAGCGGGCCCGCGAGTGCCTGGAGCGCGCGCGGGCGGGGATCGGCGCGCTCGGCGACGACGACTACGGCCGGCTGATCAAGGGTGGTCTGGAACGACTGGCGCAGCAGTTGGCCGCCGGCCCGCCGGGCGGCGACGAGATCTGACAGTAACCGCGTGCCCCTGGTTCTGTCATCAATGCGCATCTATCATCAAGCTCGTTCACCGACGGGTCGCCGTGGGGAGTCGGGCAGACATGGACGCTACGGGCATCTGGGTGCTGCTGGTGGCGGGCGGCTTCGTCGTACTGGCATTCCTGGGTCTCGCCGTGCTGGGCCGGCCGCCGCGCCCGCCCCGTCCGGACCCGACCCGGCTGGCGGCCGAGGCCGACGAGCTTGGTGCGCACGCCGCCGCCGCCGAGGCCGAGGCGGCCCGGGCGGCGGCCGCCGCGGTCGAGGCGCGGGCGGCGGCGCTCACCGCCGAACAGACCCGCGACGCGGCGTGGACCGCCCAGGAGGCCGCCGAACTGGCGTACGACCGGGCGCTGCGGGCGGCGGTGGCCGGCCGCGACGCGGACCGGCGCCGCGCGGCCGAGCCGGCCGGCCGCGCCGTCGAGCGGGAACGGGCGGTGTCCCGGGCCGCGCTCTCGGCCTACCGGCGGGGCGACATCTCGGTCCGGGAACTGCAGGAGGTGTTCCGGCGGACCGGCGACTGGGACCCGGCCCAGCAGGAGCGGGAGCGGGCCGCGGACCGGTGCCGGATCGACCGGGCCACCGCCCGGCGCGAGTACGACCGGGCGGCGGCTGCCGCCCGGCGGGCCGACCAGGCGGCGCGGGTCGCGGAGGTGGCGGCGCAGGCTCTGGTCGACGAGGCGGCCTCCTCCGCCGCCGAGGCGGAGGAGGCGCTGCTGGCCGTGCGGCAGCTCACCGCCCGCCGCCGCACGTTCCGCCGGAGCAGCTGACAGCGGCGCCCCCAGCCGCGGGTTGCCGGAGGGTGCCGGTGGCGGCGGGTGGCGGCAGTGTCGGCGCAGTCGTGGGCGGCCGTGTCGCGTCAGGGCCGGCGGGTGGCGACGGTGCTGGGCTGCGAGCCGGCGTGCCGGCTGATCGGATGTGTTAGGAATGGAGCCGGGTGCCGGCAGCGCCCGTCCGGGTGCGCCGGCCGCCGGCCGAAGCGGTCGGATGGTCGGCGGACGGCCCGGAGAGGGGTCGGTCCGTGTTGCGGTTCGGGTTGTTCGGTACCGGCCACTGGGCGTCCGAGACGCACGCCGCCGCGCTGGCGGCGCATCCCGGTGCCCGCCTCGTCGGCGTGTGGGGGCGCGATCCGGCCAAGGCCGCCGCGCTGGCCGACCGTCATCAGGTGCCGGCCTTCGACGACATCGACGCGCTGATCGAGGCCGCCGACGCCGTCTCGGTGGCGGTGCCACCGGACGTCCAGGCCGAGATCGCGGTTCGGGCCGCGCTGGCCGGCCGGCACCTGCTGCTGGACAAGCCGCTGGCGCTGACCCTGGCCGACGCCGATCGGGTGGTCGCCGCGGCCCAGCAGTCGGGAGTCGCCTCGATCGTCTTCTTCACCGGCCGGTTCCATCCGAACGTGGCCGGCTTCATCGCCGCCGCCGCGGCGGCCGGCGGCGGCTGGCAGGGCGCCCGGGTGACCCTGTTCGCGTCGATCTTCCAGCCCGACAACCCGTACGGCGGCTCGGCGTGGCGGCGCGAACGCGGCGGGCTCTGGGACGTCGGCCCGCACGCCCTGGCGGTGCTGCTGCCGGTGCTCGGCCCGGTCCGCCGGGTGGCCGCCCTGGCTGGCCCCCGGGACACCACCCATCTGCTGCTGGCGCACGACGGCGGCGCCGCGAGCACCGTCTCGCTGAGCCTGGACGCCCCACCGGCGGCGGTCCTCTCCGACTTCGTCTTCTTCGGTGAGGAGGGGGTGCAGGAGCTGCCGACCCGCAACGGCAGCGCGGTGGACGCCCTCATCCTCGCCATCGATCAGCTGCTGGCCGAGGTCGACTCGGCCACCCGGGACCACCGCTGCGACGTCCGGTTCGGCCGGGACGTGGTGGCGGTGCTCGCCGCCGCCGAGACCGCCCGGGCGGAGGGCCGCACCGTCACCGTCGCCGCCCCCGGGTAGCGCCATTGGCGGCGCCGGGGGCCGTCACCAGGGCGGCGAGGCCGGTGGTGAGCGGCACCGCGGCCACCAGGCCGAGCGTGCCGACCGCGGTCCGAACCACCTCCTGGGCGATGAACTCGCTGGTCAGGGTCGTCCCGACGGAGAGACCGCTGACCGAGACCAACAGCAGCAGCGGCAGCGTCGCCCCGGCGTACGCGAGCACGATGGTGTTGACGGTGGCGGCGATGTGCGCTCGGCCGATCCGGCTGGCGGCCCGGTAGAGACCCCGTCGGGACAGGCCCGGATCGGCGGCGGCCAGCTCGGTGACGATCGCGGTCTGGGTGACGGTCACGTCGTCGAGCACGCCCAGGGTGCCGATGATGACGCCGGCCAACAGCAGTCCGCGTACGTCGACCTCGCCGAGCTGGACGGCGAGCCGGCTGGCCTCCTCGCTGCCGAAGCCGGTCAGCCGGGTGGCGGCGATGCTCACCGCGCCGAGCACCCCGGTGAGCACCAGACTGGCGAGGGTGCCGAGCACGGCCACCGAGGTCTGGGCGCTGACCCCGTGGGTCAGGTAGAGCACCGCGAACATGATCGCCGCCGAGCCGACGACCGCGACCAGCAGCGGCGGCTCGCCGGTGCCGATCGCCGGCAGCACGAAGAGCAGCAGTACGGCGAAGCTCACCGCCAGGCCGGCCAGCGCCGCCAGCCCGCGCCAGCGGGCGAATCCGATCACCGCGAGCGCCACCGCCAGCACCAGGACCAGCAACGGCCGGCCCCGTTGATGGTCCAGCACCGCGTAGCCGGTGCCGCCGTCCGCCTCGGCCGTCTCGACCACCACGATCCGGTCGCCGATCCGCAGCTGCGGGGCGCCCGGCCCGGCCGGGATCCGGGCCGGTACGGCCGCGGCGCCGGCCGGTCCGTCGTCGAGCCGGACCAGCGCGGTGTCGCAGCGCGGCGCGGCGCGCTGCCCGCACCCGGCCGGCCGCAGCTCGGTGACCGTGCCACCGCGCCGCAGTGCCTCGTTCGGATCGCTGGCCGACGGGCGCTCGGTGGGCCAGAGCAGCACCAGACCGGCCGCGGTGAGCAGCATCAACGGCAGCAGCACGGCGACGATCAGCCGCCGGGCCCGCTCCGGCACCGCCCCGGGAACGCGCTGCCCAGGCGCGTGCCCGTGCCCAGGCGCGTGCCCGTGCCCGTGCGTGCCGCCCATGCCCGCCCTCCATCGCGCCGTCGGCGACTGCCGATAGCCAGCAGGGGGCCTGCCTTCGACGCTACGGCAGCGCCGGCCGTTGCGCGGACGGGGTTGTCATGATCGTGGCGCGACCAGCCGTTGAAACACCGCGGTGTTCGACGGCCCAGCGCGTCACGATCATGAGCGAGGTTTGGTGGCGGGGTGGGGGTAGGTGCAGGTGGGGCCGGTGGTTGTCGTCAGTGCGCTGGTCGGGCCGGGTCGGCGAGACTTCAGGGCATGACGAGAGGCGTGGTCGGGCGGCATCTGGTCGCCGTCGCCCGGGCGGTGGCGCTGGTCGGGCTCGCGGTCGGCTCGGCGCTCTCCCTCGCGCTGCACGCGCTGCTGTTCCTGCCCGGATTCGGGCTCGGGATGGTGTTCCTGCTGCCGGACCCGATCGAGGCGGCCCGACCACTGCCGAACCTGGCCCGCCGGCTCGCCGCCCGGTGGTCCGGGGTGGTCGTCGGCCGGCCCTACCGGCCCCGGCCGGCCCCGCCGCGCCCCGGACCGGACGGCCGCTACCAGCACGGCAACCAGCTCTACCGGCGGCCGGGGGCGCCCGCCCTGCTGGCCCGGCTGGACTGGGTGCTGGGCGACATCGCCACCCACCGCGACCTGGCCTGGCTGCTGCTCAACCCGGTGATCGGCGGGCTCCTCGCCGGCTCCGCGCCGGCCCTGATCGTCGCCGGTGCCTGGCTGACGGTCAGCCGCGCCGGGCAGGACTGGTGGGCGGTGCCGACGGGGGCGGCCGGCGTGCTGGCCGGGTTCGCCGCGGCCCCGGCGCTGGTCCGGCTGCACGGCCGCTGGACCCGCCTGCTGCTGCGGGCACCGGTGGACCGGGCCGGGATGACCGGACTCAAGAATTGGCTGGCCGGCCGGCTGCTGGCCATGCTGCGACTGCTCTGCCTGCTCGGGCTCACCCTGGTCGCGGTGCCGATGGCGGTGCTGACCGTGATCGGGATCGGACTGGGGTACGGCCTCGGTCTCGTCGTCGTGCTTCCGCCGCTGATCGAACACTTCCGCTGGCTGGCGAACCTGCGCCGGCAGCTCGCCGGGGCCTGGTCCGGCGTTGACGTGCCGGCGCCGTACCTGCCCCGGCCGGAGCTGCCCGAGCCCCGCCCGGACGGGCTCTACCAGGTCGGCCGGCACCTGTACCGGACCCCGAGGTGGACCCGCTACAACCAGCGGCTGCGCTGGCTCACCCGCGACCCGGCGACCTGGCGGGAGACCCTCTGGCTGGTGACCGACCCGCTGGTCGGCGGGCTGCTGCTGCTCATCCCGCCGGTCCTGACCTGGTACGGCTACTGGGGGCTGGTGCTGCCCCGGCTGTGGCAGCTGCTCGGCGCCCGCGAGGCGACCGGCTGGCGGGTGGCGCTCACCGGGGTCGACGCGCCCGCCCTGCCGGTCGGCTGGGCCGTCCCGGTCGGGCTGGGGCTGGTCGTCGGAGGGTTCGCGATGATGGCGGTCGGCCTGGCGCTGGCACCCGCCGTGCTGCGCTGGCACGGCCGGTGGACCCGGGTACTGCTCGCCCCGACCGAGCGGGCCCGGCTCGCCCAGCGGGTCCGGCAGCTCGCCGAGAGCCGGGCGGACGCCACCGAGGCACAGGCCAACGAGCTGCGCCGGATCGAGCGGGACCTGCACGACGGCGCGCAGGCCCGGCTGGTGGCACTCGGGCTCACCCTGGGCACCATCGAGCAGCTGCTCGACCGCGACCCGGCCGCCGCCCGGGAGCTGTTGGCGCAGGCCCGGGACGGCTCGGTCCGCGCCCTGGCCGAGCTGCGCGACCTGGTCCGGGGCATCCACCCACCGGTGCTGGCCGAGCGGGGCCTCGGCGACGCGGTACGGGCGCTGGCGCTGGACCTGCCGGTGCCGGTCGACGTCGCCGCCGACCTGCCCGGCCGGCTCCCCGAACCGATCGAGACGGCGGCCTGGTTCGGGGTCAGCGAACTGCTCGCCAACGCCGTGAAGCACGCCCGGGCCAACCGGATATCGGTCGATCTGCGGCACACCGGCGGCCGGCTGCGGATCACCGTACGCGATGACGGCCGGGGTGGCGCGGACCCGGCGGCCGGCAGCGGCCTGCGCGGGGTGCGACGCCGGCTCGGTACATTCGACGGCACCGTGCTGGTGGCCAGCCCGGCCGGCGGCCCCACCAGCGTGACCCTGGAGATCCCATGCGCGTCGTCCTCGCCGAAGACCTCTACCTGCTGAGGGACGGGCTGGCCCGGCTGTTGACCGCGCACGGCTTCGACGTGGTGGCGGCCGTGGCGACCGGGCCGGAGCTGCGCGAGGCGCTGACCGGGCTGCGGCCGGACGTGGCGGTGGTCGACGTGCGGCTGCCGCCCACCCAGACCGATGAGGGCCTGCAGGCGGCGCTGGCGGCCCGCCGGGAGCTGCCCGGCCTGCCGGTGCTGGTGCTCTCCCAGCATGTCGAGCAGCTCTACGCCCGGGAGCTGCTGGCCGACGGCACCGGCGGGATCGGCTACCTGCTCAAGGACCGGGTCTTCAACGGCGACCAGTTCATCGACGCGGTCCGGCGGGTGGCGGCCGGCGGGACCGCGATGGACCCGGAGGTGATCGCCCGGCTGCTGGCCCGGCCGGGCCGGGGCGAACCGCTCGGCCGGCTCACCCCGCGCGAACGGGAGGTGCTGGAGCTGATGGCCGAGGGGCGGTCCAACAGCGCGATCGGGCAGCGGCTCTTCCTCAGCGAGAGCGCGGTGGGCAAGCACACCGCGAGCATCTTCACCAAGCTGGAGCTGGCGCCGTCGGACGACGACAACCGGCGGGTGCTGGCGGTGCTGGCGTACCTGGACGGCCGCTGACGCGGGTCAGCCGAGGCCGCCGAGGGCCTCGCCGACGGCGGCCGGCGAATCGAACCGCTCCACCGGCAGCGAACGCAGCGACTGCAGGGTTTCGGTGCTGGCGCCGAGCTCCTGCGCCCGCCGGATCAGATCCTCCTTGGAAACCGGGTAGTCGAGCCCGTTCAGGGCCTCCCACGACGGAATCGGGTCAACGGTCATGGTCATTCCGTACCCGGGATCCAAAGCCGGCACACCGCCGGCCGCCCGGCGTTTGTGTGCGCGGCGGCCGGGTAGCCGCGGACATGCTGGTTCACCGGTTCGGCGGTCCGGGCGACTTCGATCCGCTGCTGGAGCGCGTCGCGGACGCCCGGGTGGTGCTGCTCGGCGAGGCCAGTCACGGCAGCTACGACTACTACCGGCTGCGTGAGCAGCTGACCCGGCGGTTGATCGCCGAGTGCGGGTTCTCGTTCGTCGCGGTCGAGGGGGACTGGCCGGACTGTGAACGGGTGAACCGGTCGGTGACCCTCGCGCCGGGTGGCGACCCGGACCCGCAGGTGGCGCTCGAGCGGTTCGAGCGGTGGCCGACCTGGATGTGGTCCAACGCCGAGGTGTCCCGGTTCTGTCAGTGGCTGCGGGCCTGGAACTCCGAGCGGCCGGAGCCGGGTCGGGTCGGCTTCCACGGCCTGGACATCTACAGCCTCTGGGAGTCGATGCAGGCGATCTTCGACTACCTCGGCGAGGAGGACCCGGGTTCGCTGGAGGCCGCCCAGGAGGCATACCGCTGCTTCGAGCCGTACGGCCGGCAGGTCGAGGAGTACGGCATCGCCAGTCGGTTCGTCTCGGCCCGCTGCGAGGACGAGGTGGTGACGTTGCTGGCCCGCACCCGCGAGCGGGCCGCGGCCGCCGGGTCCGGCGGGGCCGACGCGTCCGACCGCTTCGCGGCCTGGCAGAACGCGGAGGTGATCGCCCGGGCCGAGCGGTACTACCGGGCGATGGTCGGTGGCGGACCGGAGTCCTGGAACATCCGGGACACCCACATGACCGACACCCTGGACCGGCTGCTCGACCGGTACGGCCCGCTGTCCCGCGGCGTGGTCTGGGCGCACAACACCCACGTCGGCGACGCCCGGGCCACCGACATGGCCGGCGCCGGGCTGGTCAACATCGGCCAACTGGCCCGCGAGCGGTACGGCGCCGACGGAGCGGTGCTGGTGGGCTTCGGCAGCTACCAGGGGCGGGTGGTCGCCGCGCCGAGGTGGGGGGCGCCGGCCGAGGTGATGACCGTGCCACCGGCCCGGCCGGGCACGCTCGAAGATCGGCTGCACACGATGCTGCCGGAGCGGGCGGTGCTGATCCTGTCGCACGGCGACCGCCCGGACTGGTTCACCGCCGAGGCGGACCACCGGGCCATCGGGGTGGTGTACGACCCGTCGTTCGAGCAGTGGGGCAACTACGTCCCGACCCGCTTCGGGGAGCGCTACGACGCCTTCGTGTGGTGTGACCGGACCAGCGCGCTGCATCCGCTGCCGGCCGATGTCACGCCGGGCGAGATGGAGACCTACCCGGCGGGCGTCTGATCTCGCGGCTGACCGGGGCGGATCCGGAAATTCGGTCACTGTCTCGTTGCCGTCCGGGACGGTTCGCCACCGCCGCTCGGGGTACTTGAGGGGGTACCAAGACAGTCGAGCGGACGAACCCGGTCGTCCGACCGGGGCTGCGGAAGGGGCGTAATGGTGCAGGGTCCCACGCCTGGCGTACCGGATCCCACCCGCGGCGCGGCGCCTCGGGTCGCCGAGGACCAGCGCTGCCTGCTGGAGACCCGCTTCGCCGAGGGTGAGGTCACCGGCCTGCGGCGTCAGGTCGGCGAGCACGCCGCGGCGGCCGGACTGGACGCCGGGCCGGCCGACGACTTCGTGCTCGCCGTCAACGAGGCGATGAGCAACGCCGTCCGGCACGGCGGCGGTGGTGGCGTGATGCGGGTGTGGCGCAACGGGGAGCTGATCGCGGAGATCAGCGACGAGGGCCCCGGGTTCGACGTCGAGGCGCGGACCTCCTGGGCCGTCCCGCCCCGCCCGTCGCCGACCGGCGGCCTCGGTCTCTGGCTGGCGAGCCAGGTCTGCGACACGATGTCGATCGAGAGCGGCCCGGACGGCACCGTGGTCCGGGTGAGCGCCCGGCTGCCCGGCCGGTAGCTCCTGGAGCGTCACGACGGCTGGAAGTACTCTCCAGTTCCACTGGTAGTACACCTCGCGGTCATCGGTGCCGGGAACCGTGTGACGCAGGTTGAGGGTGCCGCCCCATTTCGAACCCCATCCCCAGCCGATGATCTCCCCCGCCGGGGGCGGCAGGGCGTCGATCGCCTCGTGCAGCACCCCGTCGTCGACCCAGCTCCACGAAGACCGCCCCGCGCGGGCCGACCCAGCCGAGCGCCACCAGCCGGCCGCCGTCCCGGCGTACCACCCGATCAGGACCGGTCCGGTGCCGGCGCCGGCCGGTCGGCCCGCCGGGCGCGCCCGGTCCGCACGGCCCGGCCGGCGGCCAGCAGCAGCAGGACCGCGGCGGCGGCGAAGACCGCGTTGCCGATCAGGTCGGTGCGGCCGGTCGAGCCGAGCATCGGCGGGATGGTGAACGAGAACCAGCAGTAGGTGAGCACCGCCCCGGCGGCCAGCGCCAGCCGGTGCCGGGCGTCCCACCCCGGCCGGCGGGCCCAGCGCAGCACCACCACCGCGAGCACCAGCACGAGCGCGATCCCGAGGGCGACTCCGTTGCGGTCCTCCGGAATCCGCCAGAACAGGCTGCCGGCGAGGAACGCGACCCCGCCGACCAGCCACGGGTCGGGCGCCGGCCGGCCGGTCGCCGGTCGCTGCCGGGACCGGCGGACGAGGAACGCGACCACGATCAGCAGCAGGATCAGCCCGGCGGTGCCGAGCAGTTGCCGGCGCTCGGGTAGGAAGTCCTCGGTCACCTGGTGGTCGTAGAAGATGAAGCCGCTGCCGGCCACGAAGACCAGCGCGGTGACCGCGAGCCCGAACCGGCCCAGCCACGGGGTGGTCCGGTGGGCCGGGGTGAAGCTCTCGACCAGTGCGATCGGCACGGCGATGCTCCAGACCGTGTGTCCGATGAGGAAGAGCAGCGCGTAGTAGGCACTGACGCCGAGCTGCGGGACGTGCGCGGTGGTCTGGAAGTCGTACCCGAGGTAGGAGGGGTTGAACAGGGACTGGTCGAGCAGGCCGGCCTCCAGCAGGCCGTACGCCAGCGCCAGCAGGAACATGGTCGGCCAGCCGCGGCCGGCCCGCCGGGTGACCTCCCGGATCAGCAGCGCGCCGCCGCCGTACATCGGGGCCAGCACCAGCAGCCCGGCGAGCTGGTCGATCGCGATGTTGCCGAGCAGGTACTCCGCGACCAGCGGCGCGAGCAGGAACAGCCCGAGCGCCGGGGTGACGCGTCGCCGCGGTCGGCTCGGGCCGGGCGGCGGGTTCTGCCGTGTCATGGCGGTGACGCTACGGGCGGCGGTTGGCGTGCGCAGCGGGCATGCGGCTCGACCGGGTAGACCAAAGTCGGCGGTGTCGTCGGGGTCGTTCCGCCGGGCCCGGGCCCCGCCGCGAGGGCGGGGCCCGGGTGTCCGGTCTGGGCGACCGGGTTCAGGCGACGGTGCAGGCGGCGCCGTTGAGGGTGAAGGAGGACGGCCGGCCGGAGTTGCCGGTGTGGGTGGCCTGGAAGCCGATGTTCGTCGAGGCGTTCGGGGCGATGGTGCCGTTGTAGCTGGCGTTGCGGGCGGTGACCTGGCCGCTGTTCGGCGAGTACGAGGCGTTCCAGCCCGACGTGATGGTCTGTCCGGCCGGCAGGCTGAAGGCCAGCGTCCAGCCGTTGACCGCCGTGGTGCCGGTGTTGGTGATGGTGACGGACGCGGTCAGGCCGGTGTTCCAGGCGTTGACGGTGTAGCCGACCCGGCACCCGGCCCCGACCGGCGGCGTGGGAGTCGGTGTGGGGGTCGGCGTGGGGCTGACGGTGGGCGTCGGGCCGGGGGTGGTCGGCGACGGGGACGGACCGGTCGGGGTGGTGCTCGGCGTCGGGCCGCTGTTCATGCCGAAGAACGCGATGGCCAGCGCCGCCATCCCGCCGCCGGGCAGGTTGTGCCCGACGCCCTGCAGGCTGATCGCCTCGACCGGCGCGGTGGCGCCGCTGTTGCCGTACCGGGTCCGGGTCCAGCCCGACTGCGGAGTGTCGGTGGAGGTGGGGGTCTGGCTGAGCCCGTGCACGTTCGTCCACTGCTTGATCTGCTCGTTGAAGTTCGGGTAGCGCAGGATGTCGTCGTTGGTGCCGTGCCAGATCTGCATCCGGGGTCGGGCGCCGGTGTAGCCGGGGTAGGCCCCGCGCACCAGGTTGCCCCACTCCTGCGGGGTGCGGCTGAGCTGGCCGTTGGCGCAGGCGCTGTTCCAGGCGGAGCCGTCGGTGGTGGCGAAGCAGGCGAACGGTACGCCCGAGAAGGCCGCGCCGGCCTTGAAGACGTCGGGGTAGTTGCCGAGCATGACGTTCGTCATCATCGCGCCGGAGGAGGCACCGGTGACGTAGACCCGGTTCGGGTCGCCGTTGTTGCGCTGCAGGACGTACCGGACCATCGAGATCAGCCCGACCGGGTCGCTGCCGCCGTCGCGGCGCAGGGCCTGCGGCGAGGAGACGTCGAAGCAGGAGCCGGACCGGGTGGCGGACGGGTAGATGACGATGAAGCCGTGCCGGTCGGCCAGCGAGGCGAACTCGGTGCCCGAGTAGAAGGCCGGGCCGGAGCCGGTGCAGTAGTGGATCGCCAGCACGACCGCCGGCCGGGGTGCCACGTTGTCCGGGACGTAGAGGTGCATCCGGAGATTGCTCGGGTTGGTGCCGAAGCCGGTCACCTCGGTCAGGGTGGCCGCCGACGCGGGCGGCGGGGTGGCCACCAGCAGCCAGGCGGCCGCCACCATCGCGGCCGCCGCCACGCCGCCGAGCGCCCTGTTCATCACTCTCATTTCTTCTCGACCTTCCGTTTCGTGTCATCCGGAAACTGGCCGGTCGGCGGCGCCCGGAGCCCTCGACCGGTCGCCGACTCCCTGAAATATTCAAAAGTGTCTATCGAAATGTTTCAGGACACAACCCGGAACCGCTCAGGTGCGGCGAGCGGTTGGTCGGCCGCGGTCAGCGGCCCTTGCAAGGCGGAACTCGCAGCGGGTCAGCCGGGCGGGGCGGTGCTCTCCCGCACCACCAGGGTGGTGGCCAGCTCGATCCGGTGCTGCGGCAGACGTTCCCCGGCGGCCAGCGCGACCACCAGCTCCACCGAGGTGGCGCCCATCTGGGCCAGCGGCTGACGGATCGTGGTCAACGGCGGCATCGCCCACTCGGCGAACGACAGATCGTCGAAGCCGACGACGCTCAGCCGGTCGGGAATGCCGACCCCGGCCCGTCGGGCGGCCTGGTAGACGCCGACGGACTGCAGGTCGTTCGCGGTGAAGATCGCCGTCGGCGGATCGGGCAACCGGAGCAGTTCGGTCGCGCCCGCCAGCCCGCCCTCGACGTAGAGCGGGTGGATGCGTACCAGATCGGGGTCGACCTCGACCCCGGCGGCGTCCATCGCGGCCCGGTAGCCGTCCAGCCGGGCCCGGCAGCACGGCCACTCGACCGGGCCACAGATCATCGCGATCCGCCGGTGGCCCAGCTCCAGCAGGTGGCGGGTGGCGACCAGCCCACCGGTCCAGTTGGTGGCGCCGACCGACGGGGTCTGGTGCAGCGGCTCGCCGGTCGGATCCAGCACCACCAGCGGAATCGACCGGCTGGCGAGCTGGGACTGCTGCTCGACGGTCAGCTCGGAGAAGACCGCCACCACCCCGGTCGGCCGGTGGGCCAGAATCTGCTCGGTCCAGCCCCGCCCCGGGGTGAGCTGCCCCTGCAGCTCGGTCAGCACCACCGCCAGGTCGTGCTCCCGGGCCGCCCGGCTGACGCCCTGGATGATCTCCAGCGCCCAGGGGCTCTCGACCGCGTGGAAGACCAGCTCCAGGATGGCCGCCGCACCACTGCCCTCGGGGCGGCGGTAGCCGTGTGCGCGGATGACCTCCTCGACCCGCTGCCGGGTGTCCGACGCCACCCCGGACTGGCCGTTGATCACCCGGGAGACGGTCGGCGCCGAGACGCCCGCGATCCGGGCTATCCGGGCGACGGTCATCCGCGCCCGCCGGCGCTCGTCCTCCGGGTGCTCGACGCCGGTAGTCGACATGTCGGTGAGTCTATGTGTCCCGACGGCGCGGCCGGGTCGGTGACCACCGGTGGGCCGGTGAGTATGGTGCCGGGGTGGCGGAGCGGATGGTGGAGATCTACACCGACGGGGCGTGCAGCGGCAACCCCGGGCCGGGCGGGTGGGGCGCGGTGCTGCGCTACGGGGACCGGGAGAAGGAGCTGTACGGCGGCGAGTCGACCGCCACCACGAACAACCGGATGGAGCTGATGGCGCCGATCCGCGCGCTGGAGAGCCTGACCCGGCCGGCGGTGGTGCTGCTGTACACCGACAGCACCTACGTGCGCGACGGCATCACCAAGTGGCTGCCGCGCTGGAAGAGCAACGGCTGGCAGACCACCGGCCGGCAGCCGGTGAAGAACGTCGACCTGTGGCAGCGGCTGGACTCCGCGGCGGGCCGGCACCAGGTGCGCTGGCACTGGGTGAAGGGGCACGCCGGCCATCCGGAGAACGAGCGCGCCGACCAGTTGGCGGTCCGCGGCCTGCGGGAGGCGCGGCGCTGACCTTCGGGCGGCAAGATCGCCGGTGGGTCGTACCATCCGTCGGGGAAAGGGTCACCGCGAGGGAAGGGATTACATGAGCACTCCGGTCGAAACGCTTGAGTTCCAGGCCGAGGCGCGGCAGCTCTTGCAGTTGATGGTCCACTCGATCTATTCGAACAAGGACATCTTTCTCCGGGAGCTCATTTCCAACGCCTCCGACGCGCTCGACAAGCTCCGGATCGGCGCGCTCGTCGACAAGGATCTTGACGCCGACATCGACGACCTGCACATCGAGATCGAGGCGGACCGCGAACAGCGGACGCTCGTCGTCCGGGACAACGGCATCGGCATGTCCCGCGACGAGGTGGTCGGCCTGATCGGCACGATCGCCAAGTCCGGCACCGCCGAGATGCTGCGGCAGCTGAAGGAATCGCAGGACGCGGCCGCCTCCAAGGACCTGATCGGGCAGTTCGGAGTGGGTTTCTACTCGACCTTCATGGTCGCCGACCGGGTGACGCTGCTCACCCGCAAGGCCGGCGAGGCGGCCGGCACCCGCTGGGAGTCGGCGGGTGAGGGCACCTACACGATCTCCGACGCGCCGGACGCGCCGCAGGGCACCACGGTCACCGTGCACCTCAAGCCGAAGGACGAGGAGGACAGCCTCTTCGACTACACCGACGAATGGAAGATCCGGGAGATCGTCAAGAAATACTCCGACTTCATCGCCTGGCCGATCCGGATGACGGTCGAGCGCCCGGGCGGTGAGGGCGAGGAGGCCACCACCGAGGTCGTCACCCTCAATTCGATGAAGGCGCTCTGGGCCCGGCCCAAGTCGGAGGTCTCCGAGGAGGAGTACAAGGAGTTCTACAAGCACGTCAGCCACGACTGGACCGATCCGCTGGAAACCATCCAGATGAAGGCGGAGGGGACCTTCGAGTACGAGGCCCTGCTGTTCCTGCCGTCGCAGGCGCCCTTCGACCTGTTCCAGCGCGACGCCCGGCGCGGCGTCCAGCTCTACGTCAAGCGCGTCTTCATCATGGACGACTGCCAGGAGCTGATGCCCGAGTACCTGCGCTTCGTCAAGGGCGTGGTCGACGCGCAGGACCTCTCGCTCAACATCTCCCGGGAGATCCTGCAGCAGGACCGGCAGATCCAGCTGATGCGCCGCCGACTGGTCAAGAAGGTGCTCGCCACCGTCAAGGACCTGATGACGGCCGAGGACGACACCAAATACCGCACCTTCTGGCGCGAGTTCGGCCGAGCCGTCAAGGAGGGCCTGCTCAACGACTTCGAGAACCAGCGGGCGATCCTCGACATCTCCTCCTTCGCCTCCACCGCCGACGCCGAGAAGCTGACCACCCTGGCCCAGTACGTGGAGCGGATGAAGGACGGCCAGGAGGAGATCTACTACATGACCGGCGAGTCCCGGTCGATGATCGAGAACTCGCCGCACATGGAGGCCTTCCAGGCCAAGGGGTACGAGGTGCTGCTGCTGACCGACCCGGTGGACGAGGTCTGGGTCGAGTCGGTGCGCGAGTACGACGGCCGGAAGCTGCAGTCGATCGCCAAGGGCCAGGTCGACCTCGCCGCCGCCGACGCCGAGGGCAAGGCCGACGACGCCGAGCGCGACCAGCGCAAGGAGGAGTTCGCGCCGCTGCTCGGTTGGCTTACCGAACAGCTCACCGAGCAGGTGAAGGAGGTCCGGCTCTCGACCCGGCTCACCACCTCGCCGGCCTGCCTGGTCAGCGACGCCAACGACATGACCCCGACGCTGGAGAAGATGTACCGGGCGATGGGGCAGGAGGGTCCGAAGATCAAGCGGATTCTCGAACTCAACCCGGAGCACCCGCTGGTGACGGGGTTGCGGTCCGCGTACGGCGAGCGCGCCGACGACCCCGCGCTGCCCGAAACCGCCGAGCTGCTGTACGGCACCGCGCTGCTCGCCGAGGGCGGTGAACTCACCGACCCGGCCCGGTTCGCCCGGCTGCTCGCCGACCGCCTGGCCCGCA
Source organism: Solwaraspora sp. WMMD1047 (assembly GCF_029626155.1). Lineage (NCBI taxonomy): Bacteria > Bacillati > Actinomycetota > Actinomycetes > Micromonosporales > Micromonosporaceae > Solwaraspora > Solwaraspora sp. WMMD1047. The sequence continues at coordinate 1,136,501 of NZ_JARUBL010000001.1, forward strand.
CCCTCTGAGCCGGCCGCCCACCCCGCACGCGGCGCGCCGCCGAGTCATTCTCATGATTCGGCGGCGCGTCCGCCTATGGTGATCTCCTCAGTGGGGGGACCATGGGGGAGGACCGATGCCGAAGGTGATCGTGCCGGCCGGATTGTCGATGGGGCCGAGATTCCGGTACGCGACGCCACCGGATCCGCTGCCGGAATGCCACGAGGTGCATCTCGGCGACGATCTGATCGAGTTGACCGAGACCGAGGCGGCGGTCTGGTCGGCCGCGTTCGCCGATCACGAGGGCCACGCCGCGTTGACGGTCGACCGGGCATCACTTGTGGACGCGCTGGAGCGCGCTCCGGTGCCGGTGTACGGGCCGGCGAAGGTGGTGGCCGACCTGGTCGACCGCGGCCTACTGGTGGAGTTGGACACCGACGGCGATCTGGCGCCGGTCTTCAGTGGGCACCGGTTGTTCCCGCTGGCCCAGGGGCTCGGCGGGACGCCCGAGGCGCCCGACGAGCACCGCATCGGGCCGGCCGGCCGCCCCGTTCTCGCCGTCCCCAGCACCGTCTACGGGCTGTGGTCGTTCTCCTTGCTCAATGACAGCCTCTGGGCGGCGTGCGCCTACTACGCCGAGGGAGATGCCGGGTTGACGGCCGCCGGCATCGCCGCCGAGATAGCGGAGCACCTGCCACTCCTGCTGGCGACCGGCTGCGCCTTCCTCGATCGGACCGCGCCCGCCTTCCGGACCTGACCCGCCTGGACTTGACCGACACCGGCAATTGTGCCGGTGTGCGGAGGCTCGCGTGCGCCTAGCGTCGGTCTGGACAGCCGGCGGAGGAGTCACCAGGGAGCGCACGATGGCGGAGAACGGCTACCGGGTAGAGGCGGACATGCTCCGCGCACTCGCAATGTCCATCCTGGACCGGGCCGGTGACTTCACGCGGGTCGCCGCCGAGGTGGTCGCGGAGCCGTTGGATGGGTCGGCCTTCGGCTACATCCCGTTGGTGTCGTCGGAGCTCTTCGAGAGCTACCAGCACACTCTGACCGCGGCCGGCGACGGAATCCGCGAGTACGCCGAGTTGACCGCCTCCGTCGCCGGCGCGGTCGAGATGGTCCGGCAGTCCTGCGTGGCCGCCGACGACAACATCTTCGACCGGTACCGCAGCCTGAACCCGGATGCCCGATTCTGACGAGGGAGCCTGCAATGTCAACCGCCATCGCGGAACGCACCAGCACCTACCTCGACGACTTCGTCGCGAGGACCCCGGTCGAGGTCCGGCACATCGCCCAGCAGGCCGCCGACGCCCTGCAATCTCTGTTGGAGTACGGCACAGGTGATCCGGACGAGCTGTGGGCGGCGGCCGAACGGATGCGGGCGGATGCGAAGAAGCTCGCCGACCTCGGCGTGGCGCAGTCGAAGGACCGGGCGGCGGCCACCGACGGTGGCTGGTGTGGCGGGTCGGCCGACGCGTTCGACGTCCTGATGGCCGACAACGACGAACAGGTACGCCTGCTGGTCGCCTCTCTCAACCAGGTGGCGGAGGTGCTGACGGCGGCACACCGGGCGGCGGCGGATGCCGTGAACCTGCTGCTCGAACTGATCGCCGGCTTCGCGATCGCGTTCGTGCGGGAGGCGGTGGTCTCCGTGGCCTTGGGCCTACTGTCCGGCGGCCTTGCGGTGCTGGCCTTCGCGGCTCGGTGGTTGACCCGGCTTGCCGCGACCATGACCGAGGGCTGGCGGATCGTCCGGCGGCTCGGTGCGATTTTCGGGCAGCTCTCCCGACTTCTGCGCGACCTGGCTGCCAAGGTGGCGGATCTCCGGACGCAGTTGCAGGTGCTGAAGAAGAAGATGAAGACGTCGGGCATCTCGTGGAAGGAGTGGGGGGAGCTCAAGGTCAAGCACGCCGTGTTGCTCGCCGTTCCGATCACCGCATTCAACTTGATCTCCCCTGTCAACCTGACGGGATACGCCGGCGCCGGAAGCGATGCCGCCGTAGGCGCCTGGGACCTGATCAGCGACGGCAAGAGGGACCGCAACTATTTGATGGACGACACCTACAAGGACGACTTGAAGTTCGGCAGCCGGCTGTTTCAGGACCTGCTCGACTCGTTGAACTGAGACCGGGCCGGCCAGCGGTGGAAGGGGAGTGCGATGGAATACCCGGCGTTGGACCGGATGGAGCGTTTCATGGCCGAGATCGGATCGGCCGGTGAGCAGCTCGCCGCGCAGGTGGGCCAGTTGCGGGAGACGTCCTTCCGGGCCGGCGACGACCTGGGGATGGTGTGGGTTGTGGTGGACCACGCCGGCCGGGTCGAGAACGTCAGCCTGGACCCGAGGGCGGTGGAGCTGACCGCCGACGACCTCGGCTGGCGCATCAACGACACCATCCGGCTGGCCCGACAGACCGCCGCCGCACACACCGACGCAGTCTTGGCCGAGGCCTTCCCACCCAGCCGCTAGCCGACGAGCCCATTTCCGGTGCCCGCCACGCCTCGGGCCGTCTCCTGGTGCCCGCCACGCCTCGGGCCGTCTCCTGGTGCCTGCCACGCCTCGGGCCGTCTCCTGGCGTTCGCCACGCCTCGGGCGTCTCCTGGCGCCCGCCACGCGGCGGGCCGTTCCTGGCTTCTGTCTGGCGGCGGGTGAGTTCTGGCGCGCGCCATGCGGCTGGTGGTTCTGGCGCGCGTCCGTGCGCCGTCGGTCAGGCGGTGCTGTCCCGCAGGCCGACGGCGTCGTGGCGCCAGAAGGTCTCCGAGTAGACGAACGTCCCGGTGTGCCACGGCTCGTAGGTCGGCAGCCGGATCACCTGGAACGCCCGCTCCGGTATACGCAGCGACGGCCGGCGAAAGCCGTGTCCGCCGCCCGGCTCGAAGCCGAAGCGGGCGTAGTAACGCGGGTCGCCCTCCAGAAACACCAGCGGTACGCCCCGCTCCACCATGGTCTCCAGCCCGTGCCGGATCAGCGCCGCGCCGACGCCTTCGCGCTGCCGGGCCGGGAGCACCGCCAGCGGGCTGAGGACCTGCACCTCGACCAGGCGGCGCGGAGCGTCCAGCAGGCCGCGGGTGAACATCACCTGCCCGATCACCCGGCCGCCGTCCTCGGCGACCAGGGATAGCCCGTTGTCCGCGGTGATGCTCTCCCGCAGGTCGTCGACCAGGTCGGCCACCATCCGCCCGTGGTCGCCGAACGCCTCCCGGTGCAACTCGCGTACGGCCTCGTGGTCCCCGCGCTCCTCAGCGCGGCACCCAACCGCCCGTCCGTCACTCATGCGGCAGCCCTTCCATGCTCTCCGGCACCCCGCGCGCACCCCTTCCCTGCTCCGCGCGCCCTCCCCGCGCCGCACATTCCGTGCGCCACACCTCTGCGCCGCGCTTTCCGGTCTCACCTTTCCGCGTCGGCGCGGCGGGTGGTGGGTGGTTTCAGGAACGAGGTGAACGCCAGTTACCTTAAAACTGCGAGGTAGGGTAACTGGTGTTCACCTCGTGAGCCCCTGCCGTCGGCGTTCGCGGATGGCGGCGGTGACGTGGGTGACTATTTGTCCGGGATGTTGTCTTACGTCGTCGGCGGTGAAGCGGAGCACGAGCCAGCCGTGCGCGCGCAGTGCGTTGAGACGGGCGACGTCGCGACGGAAGTGCGCGCGTTCCCGATGATGATCACCCTCGTACTCGATGGCGATCCGCCAATCCGGGTAGGCGAGGTCGATCCGGCCCAGGTGGCGGCCGTTCGCGGTGCGGACGGTGTGTTGGGCCGTCAGGGGTGGGAGCCCGGCGTCGAGCAGGATCAGCCGGAGCCGGGTCTCCATCGGAGACTCCGTCCGTGGCTCGGCGACGGCCAGCAGCTCGCGGAGCTGCGCCGCACCGGGCCACCTCGGGTGCCCGCTCAGATATGCGGCCAGCTCGGGCGGCCGGACCACCTTGCGGTGCAGCAGAGCGTCCAGCGCGACCAGCGCCTCGGTACGCGGCAGCCGCCGGCCGAGGTCGAAGGCGGTACGCACGCCCGTGGTGAGTGGCAGCGCGGCGAATGTCGTCATGTCGTCGGTCGCCAGGTCGGCGTAGGTGACAGCTACTCGCGGGTGCGGGCGGGACCGGGTGGTGCCGGGCAGGACAACCGAGACCGGACTGTCACGGGGCAGCAGGTCCACCCCGTGCAGGTACGCGGCGCTGAGCCCGCCGATCGCGGCGCCGGCCGGGAGCCGGAGCGCGACCGCGTCGCACCACATCCGGTGGTCGTCGGCCTGGTAGGCGTCGGCGTGGATGTAGACGTCCGGTAGCAGTCGGCGCCAGGTCGGCCCGACCAGCATCCGCCTGGTGAGCAACCCGTCGGCGACGGCCCGGCGGCCGGAGAACGGCACGAACGACAGGTCGCGGGGAACAACGGCAGCGCGGGGCATCGCCCCAGCTTGCCGTGCCCGACCGTCACGCCGCTGCCCCACCCCCACCCGGAACCACCAGCCGGACGGGTCACGGCGGGCTGGACGGCCAGAACGGGCGGATCGGGCCAGCCGACCTCAGCGGCACGCGGGGCGAGGCGCGGGCGAGGTGAGTCGCGGACGCGGGGCGCGGGGCGAGGTGAGGCGCGGGGCGCGGGGCGAGGTGAGGCGCGGGGCGCGGGGCGAGGTGAGGCGCGGGGCGCGGGGCGAGGCGCGGGCGCGAGGTGAGGGCGGGGCGCGCGGTGCGGGCGTGGGGTGCGGTGTGGGGTCAGGGGCGGGTGGGCCAGCGGTCGGCCCAGGTGCGGAGCAGGTCGGTTGCCTCGTCCAGGTGGCCCTGCCGGGTCAACAGGGTCAGCAGCAGGCCGACGCAGCGCCAGTCGTCGTCGATGACGCCGGAGCGCAGCAACTCGATCGCCTCGTCGACCCGGTCCTGGTTGACCAGCAGGCCGGCCAGCTCGATCCGGGCGGTCGGCTCGCCCTGGTCGGCGGCGAGCCGCCAGAAACGCTCGGCCTCGCCGGCGTGGCCCTGGTCGTACAGGAGAGCCGCCAACCGGGAGGCGGCGTGCCAGTCACCGCTTTCGGCGAGGCTGCGCAGCTCGTCCACATGGCCCCGGTCGGCGAGCAGGTCGGCCAGCACCCGGCCGGCGTCGGATTCGCCGGACTCAGCCAGGTTGCGCAGGTAGCCGGTGGGATCGGGGACCGGGATCATGCCGGCCGCCTCCGATCCGAAGAACCGGCTGCCGCCGAACTCGGCGCGCAGCTCGTCGTCGAGATCGTCGGCGATCTCCATCATCGCCTTGATCGCCAGCAGCAGGTGGGTGGCCTGGAAGTCCTGGCCGAAGACCGGAATGGACGCCCAGACGGTGTCGCCGGTGCAGTAGATCCGACCCAGCGCCATGCCGTTGGTCAGATCGGACAGTCGCTGGTAGAGCGTCTCGGTGGGCTGCACCCCGCTGAGCAGCGGGGAGAAGACGTCCACCAGGGGCGGATCCTCCATTGCCCGTACGAAGATCATGGCCGAACCGGCGCGGATGCCGATGTCCCCGTCGGAGTCCAGTCGCAGCTGGTCCGGGGTGACCCCGAGCAGTTCGGCGACGACCAGCCGGACCCGGCCGGCGAGCTTCTCGCCCAGGTCCGGCGGGCGGTAGGCGCGGCCCTCCGGCTCGCCTTCGGCGTAGGGGTCGAGGACCGGGCGGGCGGCCAGGGCCGCGGCCAACTTGGTCCGGGTCCGCAGCGGCACCGGTGCGGTCGTGGTGGCGGGTCGGGCGGCCAGCGCCGAGATCAGCCGCTGGACGAAGCCGTCAGACCGGGTCATCGCCGTCACCCCCGGGCCAGTTCGGATCGACCGGCGGCTTGTCGAGCACCCGCACCTGATCGAACATCTTGGCGATGAAGAGCGGGGCCACCACGCCGAAGGTGAAGGTGGCGAACGCGGTGGTGGCGAGCCCACCGGCTCCGGCCGCCGCAGCGAGACCCGTGCCGGCGACGGCCCGCAACAGCACCGCGAACATCACGATCGGGCGGTCCCGCCTGTCCCGCCACGGCCACCGCCACCGGCCCCTCGACTCGGTGGTGGGGCGCATCATCCCGTAGAGGTTGAGCGCCTCCGCCACCACGCTGCCGACAAGTCCCCACGTCGCGGCGATCCATAGAGACACGTCCCCACTGTACTGATCGTGGTCGCGGTCTCACCCCACGGGTGTCCACCGGCGAACCAAGCCTCCGGCACTGCTGCTCGGTCACCCTCTGAACGGTAACCCGCGCGGGCAACGGGCGGGGCCGTCCGGCGGTCGCGGACGGGCACCCGCATCGGTCGCCTCTTCGGCCACCGGCGCACCGACTAACGGCCCGGGTCCGCGACTAACGGCCCGAGTCGGCGACTAACGGCCGGTACGGACGTTTCGTCCGGTGCGCCGAGGTCTCGTGCGCTACCGTCGTGGCCGGCCGACTGTGCCCGACCGGTGGAGGTTTTCGAGGTGTGTGGGATCGTCGCGGCGCTACCGGACTACAGCGGCGACTCGGAGGGCGTGTCGGACCGCCAGTTGCTGGAGATCCTGCCCGATCCGCCCGCCGTCGACCTGACCGCCGCGCGCGGCGTACCCGGTGAGGTGACCGCCGGTCTCGACTGGTTCGTCAAGAGCCTGGGCGCGGCCGCCGAGCTGTACACGGCACCGGCTGCCATCCACCGGCTCGCGGTCACCCCCCGGTTGCGGGCCGGGACCGCCGACCGGCTGCGGGCGCTGGAACGCTGGCTCGCCGAACTGGACGACGTGCTCGACGACTCCGGCGCGTCCTGGGACGCCGACCTGCTGGAGCGGACCCAGCGACTGGCCGTCCGGGCGCGCGACCTGGTCTGGACGATCGGCAATGACCGGATCGAGGCGGCCACCCGGATCGGCGGGCTGGCGCCCGCCGGGATCGCCACCCTGGCCGCCGCCCGCAGCTACCTCGCGCTGGACGCGGTGCTGGACGCGGTCGACCGGCTTGAGGTACGCGGCCGGGACTCCGCCGGCGTCCAGGTCTGGATCACCTTCGACGAGCAGCCGGCGGCGGCCGAGTTGCCCGACGCGCTGCGGTCCCGGGTCGACGCCGACTACCGGCACCGCGCGGTGCGGTTCTTCCGGGGCGGCCTCTCGGTGGTCTACAAGCGAGCGTCGATAATCGGCCGGCTCGGTGACAACGTCGCGTACCTGCGGGCCGCGATCGCCGCCGACGGCGACCTGCACGCCCTGCTCGCCCTGCCCGGCGCCCGGGTGACGGTGCTCGCGCACACCCGGTGGGCCAGCGTCGGGCGGATCTCGGAGGCCAACGCCCACCCGGTCGACAGCGAGACCGGTTCGGCGACCGGCGGCGGCTTGGCGACCGCCGTGCTGAACGGGGACATCGACAACCACGTCGAGCTGCGGGAGCGGCTGCGGCTGCCGGCCGACCCGGCCGGGGTGAGCACCGACGCGAAGCTGATCCCGGTGATGCTGGCCGCCGAGGTCGACGCCGGGACCGAGCCGGCCCGGGCGCTGGCTCACTGCGTACGCCGGTATCACGGTTCGTTCGCGATCGGCGCGCAGACCGACGCGGCGCCGGACCGGCTGCTGCTGGCCGTGCAGGGCAGCGGGCAGGGCCTCTACGTCGGCTTCGCGCCGGGCTGCTTCCTGGTGGCCAGCGAGGTGTACGGCCTGGTCGGCTGGACCGACACCTACCTGCGGTTGGACGGCACCGCGGCGGGCGAGGGCGAGGAGGGGGCCGGGTCGGTGGTCGCCCTGGACCGGGCCGGGGCGGGCACGCTCGCCGCGCTGCGCGCGTACACCCTGGCCGGTCAGGTCCGGCCGGTCACCGAGGAGGATCTCTCCACCGCCGAGATCACCACCCGGGACGTGGCGCGGGGCAGCTTCGACCACTATCTGGAGAAGGAGATCACCGAGGCGCCGTCGTCGTTCCGCAAGAGCCTGCGCGGTCGGTACGCGGTCGACGGGGAGCGGCTGGTGGTGGCGCTTGGCGAGACGACCTTCCCGGCGGCGTTGCGGGAGCGCTTCGCCGCCGGCCAGCTCACCGAGCTGATCTTCGTGGGGCAGGGTACGGCCGCGGTGGCCTGCAAGGGCATCGCGAACGTGGCCCGCCAGTTGCTGCATCCGGCGCTGTCGGTGGAGGCGATGCCCGCCACCGAGCTCTCCGCCTGGGGGCTGCGGGCGGACATGTCCGCGGTCTGCCTGGTCGCGGTGAGCCAGTCCGGGTCGACCACCGACACGAACCGGGCGGTGGACATGGCCCGGTCCCGGGGCGCGGCGGTGCTGGCGATCGTGAACCGGCGTGACAGCGACCTGGCGCACAAGAGCGACGGGGTGCTCTACACCTCGGACGGCCGGGACGTCGAGATGGCGGTGGCCTCCACCAAGGCGTTCTACTCGCAGGCGGCGACCGGCGCGTTGCTGGCGCTGCAGATCGCCCGGGTCTGTGACCGGCTGGCGCCGGATCTGGAGGACTCGCTGCTGCGCGCGTTGCTGGAGCTGCCGCACCAGATCGAGGCGCTGCACCAGCTGGCGCCGACCGTCGCGGAGATCTCCGAGGTGGCGATCAGGTATCCGTACTGGACGGTGGTCGGTTCCGGCCCGAACCGGGTGGCCGCCGAGGAGAGCCGGATCAAGCTCTCGGAGCTCTGTTACAAGACCATCTCCACCGACGCGGTCGAGGACAAGAAGCACGTGGACCTCTCGGCCGAGGCGTTCGTGCTGGTCTGCGCGGCCGGGGCGCCGCCCGGCCAGATCCGTGACCTGACCAAGGAGGTGGACATCTTCGCCGCCCACCGCAACGCGCCGGTGGTGGTGGTGGACGAGGGGGTCGACGTGCCGTGGGCGACGGACTGGGTGGTCCGGGTGCCGGCCGCTCACCCCGCGTTCGCCTGGATCCTGAGCACGGCCGCCGGGCACCTGTTCGCGTACCACTGCGCGCGGGCGATCGACCGGCGGGCGGATCCGCTGCGGGAGGCGTTGGCCGCCCTGGAGGGCTCGGTGGACGCCGGTCTGCTCGGCCTCGACGATCTCGACCGGGCCTGCGACAACCTGCACCAGTTCCTCGCCGAGGCGGCGACCGGTTCGGTCCGCGGCGTGCTGACCAGCGACACCGCGATCCGGCTCTGGCAGGCGGCGCTGCTGCTGCGGCACGGTACGGCGGCGATGGAGTCGCTGCCGGCGGAGGCGGCCGACCCGGTCGAGTTCGTCCGGGAGCGGATCACCTCGGCGGTGGACGAGTTGACCCGCTCGATCGACTCGGTGAAGCACCAGGCCAAGACGGTCACCGTCGGCACCTCGCGGGGTGACTCCGACCTGTTGGAGAACCCGTTGACGGCGGCGGTCACCGAGGCCGGCGGCGATCCTTCGGTGGTGAGCTACCCGGTGCTGATGGCGCTGCGGGCGTTCTCCCGGGTGGTGGCGGCGGTGGCGGGGACCACCCGTTACCAGATCGGCTGGGCGCCGGAGCGGACCACGGTGCGGGTCACCCGCAAGACCGGGATCGCCCGGGACCTGGCCAGCCGGGCGGATGGCGGCACCGAGCTGAGTGGTTCCAAGCGGTTGGCGGTGCAGTCCCGGATGGTCCGGCTGGTGCGGGGCGGCCGGGACGGCCGGCTGGTGCTGATGATCCCGGAGCGGACCGGCACCCGGGTGCACGCGTTGACGCTGGCGCACGTGGTGCTGCGTGAGCGGGTCGATCCGGCGCATCTGGTGGAGTTGCTGGATCTGACCGGCACCCGGCTGGAGGAGGTGCGGGCGGCGGTCACCGAGACGGACACCCGCTTCGACCCGGCCGGGCTGGCCGCGCTGCCGGTCGAGACGGTGCTGCTCGCCCCGGTCGACGAGGTGAGCCGCCAGCTCACCGGGGCGGCGTGACGGTCACCTCGTCGGGGTGACCTTCGTGATGCCGGTGGGGGAGTCCGGGTTCTCGCCCCGGGCGAGCGCCAGCGCGTGGGTCAGCCGCTGCAGCGGCAGGATGTCCAGCAGCGGCGCGTACCGCTCGTCGACGGCGGGCACCGGGAGTCGGGCGGTGGTGCCGGGCACGTCGGTGGCGGAGACCACCACCACGTCCGCGCGCCGCTGGCCGACCTTCGTGACCACCTCGCGCATCGAGGCGCCGCCGGGTCCGCCGCCGACGACCGCGAGGACGGGTACGTCGGGATCGGTGACGGCCAGCGGCCCGTGCAGCAGGTCCGCCCCGGAGAACGCGAGCGCCGGCAGGTACGAGGTTTCCATGATCTTGTGGGCAACCTCGCGGGCGGTCGGGTAGCCGTAGCCCCGGCCGGCGGTGACCAGGGTGTTGGCGAACCGGTAGCGGGGCGCGAGCTCGGCCGGGGTGTCATCGGCGAGGGTGGTGGCGGCCAGCTCCGGCAGGGTGTCCAGGACGGCGCGCTCGTCGGCGGGCAGCCGCCCGTCGCCGGCCCGGACCCCCTCGATCACCATCAGCAGGGCGAGCAGTTCGGCGGTGTAGGTCTTGGTGGCCGGCAGGGCGCGTTCGACGCCGACCGAGAGATCGATCACCAGTTCGGCGATGCCGGCCAGCTCCGAGTCGGGCTCGTTCGTGATGCCGAGGGTGAGTGCGCCGGCTTCCCGGGCGACCTTGACGACCTCGCAGAGGTCGGGCGAGTGGCCGCTCTGGGAGACCCCGACCACCAGGGCCTGGGAGTAGTCCGGGCGGGCGCCGAAGAGGGTGGTGACGCTCGGCGAGGCCAGCCCGGCCGGCAGCCCCAGCCGGATCTCGGCGAGGTACGCGCCGTAGAGCGCCGCGTAGTCGGAGGTGCCGCGCGCGGTGAGCACGACGTGCCGGGGTCGCCGCCGGGCGATGGCGGCCGCGACCTCGGCGATCCGCCCCGAGTGGTCCGCCCCGAGCAGCCGGGCGTACGCCTCGGGCTGTTCCGAGATGTCCGCTGCCATCCCTGAGCCAGGAGTGGTCATGACGCTCCCTCATGCCGATCCGTGCGCGAATCCTGTCCCTTCCATGCTCAGTCTTGCACGAATAGAAGATCAATCGCAACGAAACAAGCAGGGCGCCCTGTGTGGGCGCGGCCCGAGTCGTTGCTAGGCGCCGTCGTGGCGCAGGCTGGCGATCAGCGCCGCGACCAGGGCGGTCCGCCGGGGCAGCTCCGCGATGAGAACGTGCTCGTCGTCGGCGTGGGCGCCGCCGCCGACCGCGCCGAGGCCGTCCAGGGTGGGCGTACCGATGCCGGCGGTGAGGTTGCCGTCGGAGGCGCCACCCACCGCGACGGCGGTCAGCGGCGGCATGCCGAGCTGGGCGGCGAGCGCCGCCGCGCGGGCGAAGAGCCCGGCCGAGGCCACCGCCGGCAGGGGCGGCCGGTTCGGACCGCCGGTCACGGTCAGTTCGGCGCCGCGCAGCGCCGGTCGCAGGGCCCGCATCCCGGCGTCGACCCGCTGCTGTTCGCCCGCGTCGCGGACGCGTACGTCGACCTCGAACTCGCCGGTCGCCGGGACCGTGTTGGCGGTGGTGCCGGCCGACATCCGGGTCGCGGTGACGGTGGTGCCGCGGCCGGTGTCGGCGAGCGTGCCGACCGCGAGCACCTGGTGGGCCAGTTCGATGGTGGCGTTGACGCCGCGATCCGGTTCCAGGCCGGCGTGGGCGGCCCGACCCAGCGCCCGGACCCGGTACTGCGAGACGCCCTTGCGTTCGGTCTTCACCGCCCCGCCGTCGGCGGCCGCCTCCAGCACCAGCGCGCCCGCGCAGCCCGCCGCCTCCGTCTCGATCAGGCTGCGCGAGGTCGGCGAGCCGAGCTCCTCGTCGCCGGTGACCAGGATCGTCACGCCGGTCCGGTCGACCAGCCCGGCGGCGGCGTGCAGGGCCATCACCAGGCCGGCCTTCATGTCGAAGCAGCCCGGCCCGCGCAGCACCCCGTCGACGACGGTGAACGGGTGGGCGGCCAGTGATCCGCGCGGCCAGACCGTGTCGTGGTGTCCGAGCAGCAGCACCCGGGTCGGCTCGCCGCCCAGCCGCCACCGCAGGTGGGTCCGGCCGTCCCGGACGATCCACTCTGGTGGCACCCCCAGCCGCCGGGTGCCGACCCGGGCGACGGCGTCGGCGCTCGCCGCGACGGCGGCCAGGTCGGCCGAGGGCGACTCGCACGTCACGAGCGTCTCGATGTCGGCGATCATCGCCGGCAGGGCGGCCCGCAGTTGGGCGACGAGATTGGGCAGCAGCATCACAACACCTCTCAGTCCGCTCCGGGTACGGCGGCGCATGGGTGGTGGTACCGCTCGCCCCCGTCGGCGTCTCGCGGACGGCAGCGCCGTCCAGGTTCGAGTCTGCGCCACCCGCACCACCGCGGCGACACAGTGCCTGAGGACGACCCGCAGCGTCCGGCTCCTCCGCAGGTTGGAGCGCGCGGTCGGGCGCGGGACGGACGCGATCTGGACGAACCTGGTCAACCATGGAGGGATGTCGAAGCTTTTCCGGGCCGTCCGGTCCGCACTCACACCTCTGCTGCTGCTTACCGCGGTCGCGGTGCTGCCCGCCGCGGCCGCCGCGGCGCCCGAACCGGCCGGCGCTGTCGGCGCGCCCACGTCCGCCGGTCGACCCGGCTCCGAGCTGGACCGGGCCGCACTGCGCCGGTCACTGGCGGCGGTGCCGGCCGCCGGGGCACCGGGGGTGTTCGCCGCCGTCCGGGATGGCCGGTCCGAGTGGACCGGTGCGGCAGGGATCGCCGACCTGTCGAATGCCCGACCGACCCGGCCGGAGATGCGCCACCGGGTCGGCAGCATCACCAAGACCTTCGTCGCCACCGTGCTGCTGCAGCTCGTCGACGAGGGCCGGCTGGGGTTGGACGACCCGGTGGGTCGGTGGTTGCCCGACGCGCTCCCGGGTGAGCTCGGGCAGCGGGTGACGGTGCGGATGCTGCTCAACCACACCAGCGGGATCGGCAACTACACGAACGTGCTGCTCACCTCGTTGGCCACGGTCATCGAGGTGGGGAACACCGTGTACACCCCGGCGGAGCTGGTCGCGATCGGCGCCGGCATGCCCCGTACGGGTGAGCCGGGCGAGGCCCACTCGTACTCCAACACCAACTACATCCTGGCCGGGCTGATCGTGCAGCGGGTCACCGGGAACGACCCGGCGGCCGAGGTCACCCGGCGGATCATCCGCCCGCTGCGGCTGACCGGCACCTACTTCCCGGGCGCCCAGCCGATCATCCGAGGTCCGCACGCCGGTGCCTACTTCGCGCCGCTCGGCGTCCGCGACTTCAGCCGGTACGGCATGACGTGGGCCTGGATGGCCGGGGAGCTGATCTCCACGATGCCCGACCTGAACGCGTTCTTCCGGGCGCTGCTCGGTGGCCGACTGCTCAGCCCGGCGACCTTGGCGCAGATGAAGACCACCGTCCCGTTCGTGCCGGAGCAGCCGGAGATCGGCGGCTACGGTCTGGGGATCTACCAGGCGGCCAGCCCGTGCGGGACGCTCTGGGGCCACGACGGCGGGGTGGTCGGCCAGCTGACCGTCTCGCTGCACAGCGCGGACGGTGCCCGGCAGGTCTCGACCGCGCTGAACTACAGCCACTACCAGTTGTTCAGCGGTGAGCCGCACCCGATCGACGTGGCCTGGCAGAACTTCCTGTTCACGGGAGCCTGTGCCGCCTCAGCGTCGGCAAGCCGGTCGACACCGGCGCCACTGCGGCTACCGGCCATCAGCGCGCTCGCCCCGGCCACCCGCTGACCGTCCACCTCGACCGGTCGGGCTGTCGGTCCCCGACCATCAGCTCGACCGGGCCGGTCGAAGGCCGGGTCGGCGGGGGGCGGCCGGTGGACGGGGGCGGCCGGTGGTCGACGGGTCCGGCACTGGAAGCGAGGTGCTGACCTGCTGCCCGGCCCGGACGTGCGGCCCGGGCCGGGTGGCGGCGTCAGGTGCTGAACCGGGCGGCGGGGTCGCCGTGGAGGTGGCCGGCCGGCAGCCGGCGTCCGCAGACCACCAGCAGCAGGTCCTGGGCGAGGCCGCGCAGCGGGGTGCCGGTGCCGTAGCACCAGTCCAGGTCGGTGGCCCGCAGCTCGACTCCGGTGAGGTCGGTGCCGAAGAAGGCGATGTTCCGGGGCAGCATCCCGGCCAGCACGGTGGTCATCCGGTCCGGTGGGACCCGCCGGTCCAGGCCGAGGCCGACCGTGATGTCGAGGCCGTGGATCACGTCGTGGGACAGGGCACCCGCCGGGCCGCTGCCGGGCGGTGTCCAGGGATGCTCGACGTTGGCGCGCAGCGAGTCGAGCAGCTGGTCGGCCGAGAGGTCGGCGGCGTCCCGGCGGGCGCTCCGGTCGGCCATCCGGTTGAAGCTGCCGCGGGACCGGGCCAGCTCCACCACCAGCCGGGGCAGCGACGTCCGGAACGGCATCGTGGTGTGGGCGACCACCTCGCGGACCCGCCAGCCGGCGCAGAGTGTCGGGGCGTCCCACTGGGCGGGTGCCAGCCCGGCGAGCAGGTCGGCCAGCTCGCGTCGTTCGGCCGCCACCTGGGCGCGTACCGGGGAATTGGATTTTTCGGTCATCTTCGGTCCTCTCGTTCGGGGCGCGCGGGGTGGCCCGCCCTCCACCGGTACCTACGGACCGGCCGGGCCGAACTCATCGCGTTTGTAGGGTCGGGGGGTGCCAGAGACGCCGACCTGGGCCGATGCCCGCCTGGAACCGCTGCGCGCCGACCTGACCGGATACTGCTACCGGATGCTCGGCTCCGGGTTCGAGGCCGAGGACGCCGTGCAGGAGACGCTGCTGCGGGCCTGGCGGGCGGCCGACCGGTTCGACGAGGGGCGGGCGTCGCTGCGGACCTGGCTCTACCGGATCGCCACCAACGTCTGCCTGGACATGCTGCGCAGTCCGCAGCGGCGGGCGCTGGCGATGGATCTGAGCCGGCCGGCCACCCCCGGTCAGGAATTGGGCGCGCCGACGGCCGAGCGGGAGTGGGTGCAGCCGGTGCCGGACGGCGCCGTGCTGCGACTGGACGCCGACCCACAGGAGTTGGCGGTGCGGCGCGAATCGATCCGGTTGGCGTTCGTGGCCGCCCTACAGCACCTGCCGCCCCGGCAGCGGGCGGTGCTGATCCTGCGCGACGTGCTCTGCTGGCGGGCCGACGAGGTGGCCGGGCTGCTGGCCACGAGTGTGGCGTCGGTGAACAGCGCGCTGCAGCGGGCCCGGGCGCGGATCGGCGAGGTCGGTCGGGATCCGGGCGAACCGCTGCGGCCGTTCGATCCGGTCCAGCGTGACCTGCTCACCCGCTACTGTGCCGCGTTCGAGCGCCACGACGTCGAGGCGCTGGTGGCGCTGCTGCACTCCGACGCCACCATGACGATGCCACCGTTCCGGTGGTGGCTGCGCGGCCGTGACCAGCTCCGGGTGGCGCTGCTGGATCCGGCGGCGTCCTGCGCGGGCGCCCGCCTGGTGCCGGTCGCGGCCAACGGGACTCCGGCGTACTGGCAGCTGCGGCCGGCGTCGGGTGGGGGTTACCGGCCGTTCGCGTTGGTGCTGCTGCACGTGGCCGGTGGACTGGTCACCGGATCGACCACCTTCCTGGACGCCGACCGGCTGCTCACCCTCTTCGGCCCGCCGGCCGAGGTGGCCGGACCACCACTCGCCGCCTCGCCGGCCTGAGGCGGATCACCTCGCCCCGGTCGACGAACGGGCTTGCGTTAATACCCCCCAGGGGTATAGTCGGGGCGGGAGGCGATGCGGCATGCGACCCGAGACGACCGATCACGTACCGCACGGCGGGCACCCGCCGGCCGGCGGCGACGACAGTCACGCCGGGCACGACAGCCATGCCGAGCACGGCGGGCACGGCGGGCACGACAAACACGCCGGGCACGACCCGGAGATGTTCCGGCGCAAGTTCTGGCTGAGCCTGGCGCTCACGGTGCCGATCGTGGTCACCAGTTCCATGGTGATGGACTGGTTCGGCTACTCGCTCGACTTCCCCGGGATGTCCTGGATCGGCCCGGTGCTGGGCTCGGTGGTGTTCGGCTACGGCGGCTGGCCGTTCCTGGTCGGCGGCTGGCGGGAGGTCCGCGACCGGGCGCCCGGCATGATGCTGCTGATCTCGATGGCGATCACGGTCGCCTACCTGGCCTCGCTGGCCACCACCGTCGGCGCGTTCGACCTGGACTTCTGGTGGGAGCTGGCCGCCCTGGTGACCATCATGCTGCTCGGCCACTGGCAGGAGATGAAGGCCATCGGCCAGGCCCAGGGGGCGCTGGCCGCGCTGGCGGCGCTGCTGCCCGACGACGCGGAACGGGTCGCCGACGACGGATCGGTGGCCCAGGTCACCGTCGGCGACCTGCGGGTGGGTGACCTGGTGCTGGTCCGGTCCGGCGGCCGCGTCCCGGCCGACGGGCGGATCGCCGACGGCGAGGCCGAACTCGACGAGTCAATGATCACCGGCGAGTCCCGCCCGGTCCGCCGGAGCACCGGTGACCGGGTGGTGGCCGGCACCGTCGCCACCGACTCCGCGATCCGGGTCCGGGTCGACGCGCTCGGCGAGGACACCGCGCTGGCCGGCATCCAGCGGCTGGTCGCCGAGGCCCAGGCGTCCAGCGGCCGGGCGCAGGTGCTGGCCGACCGGTTCGCCGCACTGCTGTTCTACGTCGCGCTGGCCGCCGCCGCGCTCACCTTCGCCGCCTGGTCGGCCTTCGGCTCCGTCGACGATGCGGTGATCCGCACCGTGACGGTCCTGGTGATCGCCTGCCCGCACGCGCTGGGCCTGGCGATTCCGCTTGTCATCGCGCTCTCCACGGCGGTCGCCGCCCGGGCCGGCATCCTGGTCAAGGACCGGCTGGCGCTGGAGCGGATGCGCACCGTGCAGGCGGTGCTCTTCGACAAGACCGGCACCCTGACCAAGGGCGCGCACACCGTCACCGGCGTCGCGGCCGCACCCGGACACGACGAGGCGGAGGTGCTGCGGCTGGCCGGCGCCGTCGAGGCCGACAGCGAACACCCCTTGGCGAAGGCCATCGTCACCGCCGCCGGCCGCGATGCGGCGGCGGCCCATCCGGCTCCGGCGGCCACCGACTTCCGGTCGCTGACCGGCCGGGGCGTGCAGGCCACCGTCGGCGGCAACCGGTACGCCGTGGGTGGCCCCGCCCTGCTCCGGGAGCTCGACGCCGAGCTGCCCGCCGAGATCGAGTCCGTGACCCGGGACTGGTCCGCGCGCGGTGCCGCCGTGCTGCACCTGCTGAGGCTGGCCGACGACCGGGCCGAGGTGCTGGGCAGCTTCGGGCTGGCCGACGAGATCCGCCCCGAGGCGCGGCAGGCGATCTCCCAACTGCGCGAGCAGGGGGTGACCAAGATCGTGATGATCACCGGCGACGCCCGGCCGGTCGCCGAGGCGGTCGCCGCCGACCTCGGCTTCCGGGCCGGCGAGGACGAGGTCTTCGCCGAGGTGCTGCCGGCCGACAAGGACAACGCGGTGGCGGAGCTGCGGAACCGGGGCCTGACGGTGGCGATGGTCGGCGACGGCGTCAACGACGCCCCCGCGCTGGCCCGCGCCGACGTCGGGATCGCGATCGGCGCCGGCACCGACGTCGCGATCGAGTCCGCCGGCGTGGTCCTCGCCTCGTCCGACCCGCGCGGCGTGACCGGGGTGATCCGGCTGTCGAAGGCGTCGTACCGCAAGATGTTGCAGAACCTGGGCTGGGCCGCCGGTTACAACGTGGTCGCGATTCCGCTCGCGGCCGGGGTGCTGGCCTGGGCCGGCGTGACGCTGAGTCCGGCGGTCGGGGCCATCCTGATGTCGGCGTCCACGATCGTGGTCGCGCTCAACGCCCAACTGCTGCGCCGGACCCGGCTGACCCCCCAGGAACAGTAGGGGCCAGCCGGGATCGGCGGGAGCTACACCGCGTACGCCTCCAGCTCGTTGACCCGCACGTGGGTCTGCTGGTGACTCGGGCCGCTGCGGCCGAGGATCCGGACGATCCGGGTGGTCCGGGCCGGGAAGTTGACGGTCACCGCGAGCTGGGTGTTGCCGGTCACCGTGGCCACCGTCAGGTAGGTGACGCCGTTCCACACCTGCACGTCGAAGTCCCGGATGGGATAGCCCGCGCTGGTGTAGACGACCACCCGCCGGATCGTCCGGTCGACGCCCAGGTCGGCCTGGACCCACTGCGGGTTACCCGGCGGCCAGGTGCCGGCGGCGTTCGACCAGCTGTACGCGCCGCCGAGCCGGGTGTCGGGGTTGCAGTCGGTCGCCCGGGCGGGCGAGTAGCCCGGATAGGTGCTCGACGCTGACGCGATCGCGCCGCAGGCGAAGTTGTCGATGCCGGTGCCGCCGTCACCGCCCTGGCTGCAGACGTTGAACCGGACCCGCCCGGTGTCGTACTCGCGGTAGGTCGACTCGGAGAAGAGCACCGCCGTGCTGCCGCCGTCGTCGTCGCGCTCCTGCGAGGTGACCGTGGTGCTGATCGTGCCGCCACCCTGGACGGGGATGCTGATCGTGCTGCTCACCGTCTTGCCACCGTCCAGTTCGAACCACTGGTAGCCCATCACCTCGCCCCAGACCGCCCGGTCCCAGGTGGTGATGAAGATGTCGGAGTTCTGCCACGAGCTGATGTGCTTACGCTTCACCTTCGGGAACCGGTAGTTCTTGATCTGCACTCCGGTGCTGGTGACCACCAGCAGCCGCATCTCCCGCTTGCCCTCGAAGAGCCCGCCGAACGAGCTCCGGTCGGGCACCCGCCAGCGCTGCAGGTACTCCTCGCCCCGGTTGTTGCGCAGCCCGGTCGGGTTGCAGGCGGCCATCGGTCCCGCGGCGGCGACCTCGGCGCCACCCGGCTCGATCCGGGCGATGTCAGACCCCGGGGCGGCGTCGGCCGCGGTGGCCGCGGTGGCCGCGACCGGGCGCGGCTCCGGACCGGTGTTGATCCGTTCGTTGACCGACAGCACCCAGACCTCGTTGGTCTCGACGTACGTCTCGTCGATGGGGGTGGGCAGGGCCACCAGCTCGCCCGACGAGCCGAGCCGGTAGCCGGTCGCCGAGGCCGCGTTCTCGTCGGCGGGCGCCACCACCATCGTCACGGTCGCGGCCGGCACGATCCCCTCGTCCTGGTTCGGGATGTAGACCTGCGGGTCGTACGCGTACCCGCCGATGTTCTGAAACAGCGCGACGGCGTTCTTCAGCGCCACCCAGCCGGGGTCGGTCGGCACCACGATCCGGCTCTCCTCGGCCTCCCGGATCACAGTGGACCACAGGGCGTTGGTGTCGCCGTCGAACTGCCGGGCGGCGACGGACCGCACCAGCGTCCGTACCTGGGTGTCCCCGGCGGCGGCGAGCGCCGGGGCCAACAGGTTCTGCAGCCGGCCGTTGATCTGCACCTCGATCGACGGCACCGCCGCGGCCGGGGCCGCGAAGCGTTCGCTGTCGGCGTGCGCCGGACCGGCGACGGTCGTGGCGGCGAGCGCCACGCCGAGGAGGGGAACCAGTGCCCGCGCTGCGGACCAGCTTCCCCGGGCGGAACTGTGGACGGCCATCTGCACGGTCTCCCTTCGTCGGGACCTCAAGGGCCGGTCGCGGCACCTGCGTCCGGCCGGCCTGTCGACCCAGATGATGGCCCGGTGCCGGATCGGCCGCCTTGAATCCTGAACGCGGTTGAACATCGCTGAACACGGATGGACCAGCAGGCGAGACGGTGTCCCGAGGTAGCGCCACCGATGCGTAGGGTCATGGCGGCGACGCCCGCGGTGGCGGGCACGGCGCGGCGTGGGACCTATCTGCGGAGGTCTGAGACATGACGCACGAACCGTCCCCGGTCGAGAGCCTGGCGTACGACGGCGGCCGGCCGGAGCAGATCGACCACCTGCTCCGCCAGCTCCGCCGCCGGCAGGCCCGCCAGCGTGGTGGATCGGAGCTCACCTACCGCGAGCTGGCCGCCCGGACCGGCTGGTCGATCGGGGCCATCGCCGGCTACTTCAGCGGCCGGGTGCTGCCGCCGACCGACCGCTTCGACGTGCTGGTCACCGTGCTCGGCGCCCAGCCGGCCGAGCGGGGGGCGCTGGCCACCGCCCGGGACCGGGCCCAGGAGAGCCGCCGACGGCAGATCAGGGTTCTGAACGCGCCGGTGCCGCGCCAACTGCCGGTGGCGGGCTTCCCGTTCGTCGGCCGTACCCGGGAGTTGGCCGAGCTGGACGGCCTGGTCCGTGGCCGGTCCGGGCGGACCGGCCGGGCCGGGGCTGGGCCGCGGCGCGCGGCGGCGGGGGTCGGCACCGTCGCGGTGCTCGCCGGCAGCGCGGGGGTGGGCAAGACCTCCCTCGCCGTGTACTGGGCACACCGGGTGTCCGGACACTTTCCCGACGGCCAGCTCCATGTGAGCCTGCGTGGCTTCGACCCGGCGCGGGCGCCGGTCAGCCCGGCGGAGGTGGTGCGGGATCTGCTCGAAGCGCTGGGGGTCGCCACCCGGGCCGTGCCGCCGAGCACCGCCGCGCAGGTCGGGCTCTACCGCAGCCTCGTCGCCGACCGGCGGATGCTCATCGTTCTCGACGATGCGCGCGACGCCGACCAGGTCCGGCCGCTGCTGCCCGGCTCGCCGGGCTGCCTGACGCTGATCACCAGCCGCGACCAGCTCACCGGACTGGTCGCGACGCACGGCGCGCGGCTGGTCGGGCTCGATGTGCTGCCGGTCGCGGACGCCCGCGACCTACTGGCCGCGCGGCTGGGCGACGAGCGGGTGTCGGCCGAGCCCGAGACCGTGGACGAGCTGATCCACCGGTGCGCCCGGCTGCCGTTGGCGCTGGCCGTGGTGGCCGCCCGGGCCAGCACCCGCCCGGCCTTCCCACTGGCGACCCTCGCCGAGGAGCTGCGCGACGCGCAGCACAGCCTCGCCGCCTTCGCCGGGCAGGACGGTGCGGCCGACCCGCGGGCGGCGTTCGCCGGCTCGTACCGCCGGTTGCGCCCGTCGGTGGCGAAGCTGTTCCGGTGGATCGGTGGTCATCCCGGTCCGGATCAGACGGCTGAGGCGGCGGCGAGCATCGTGGGGGTGTCGCCGGCGGCGGTCCGGCCGGCGCTGGCCGAGCTCAACCGCGCGCACCTTCTCGTCGAGCGCACCCCGGGCCGGTACGCCATGCACGACCTGCTGCGGGCCTTCGCCGCCGAACAGTCCGGTCAGGTCGACCGCGAGGCGCGGCGCCGGGCGGTGGTGCGGCGCGGGCTCGACCACTATCTGCGTACGGCGTTCGCGGCGGCCGTGCTGCTGGACCCGGCCTGCGACCGGATCAGCCTGGAGCCGGCTGCCCCGGGGGTCACCCCCGAGCCGCTGCGGGACCGCGAGCAGGCCCGGCGCTGGTTGGAGAGTGAGCATCGGGTCCTGCTCGGTGTGGTGGAGCAGGCGGCCGCGCACGGCTTCGCCGGGCACGCCTGGCGCCTGGCCTGGGCGCTCACCAGCTACCTCGACTGGCGCGGCCACTGGCACGATCTGGCGGCGGTGCAGGAGATCGCCCTGGCCGCCGCCGTCCGGGCCGACGACGACCTCGGCCAGGTGCACGCCCGCCGCCTGCTGGCCCGGGCCGGCAACCGGCTGGGCCGCAACGACGAGGCCCGGGCGCATCTCACGGCGGCGATCGAGCTGTGCCGGCGGATCGATGATCCGGCCGCCGAGGCGCGCTGCCATCTCAACCTGGCCCTGAACCTGGAGCTGGCCGGCCGGTACGAGACCGCACTGGAGCACGCCCGCAGCGGGCTGGAGCTCTACCGCGGCGCGGCGAACCGGGTCGGGTACGCGCTGGCGTTGGGCGTCGTGGGCTGGTACGACGCCCTGCTCGGCAGGTACGACCGCGCGTTGGCGGGTTGCCGCCGCGCGGTCGAACTCCTCGCCGAGCTGGGGCCGGCGTACGAGTCACCATCCACCCTGGACAGTCTGGGCTTCGCCTACCACAAGCTCGGCCGGTACGCCGAGGGGGCGGCGTCGTACCGGCGGGCGGTCGAGCTGTACCGGGCCGCCGGCGACCGCTACAACGAGGCCGACACCCTGGTCCATCTCGGCGACTGCCACGAGCTGGCCGGGGCCGGCGAGCAGGCGCGGGTCGCGTGGCGGCAGGCGCTGGAGATATTCGACGACCTGCGGCACCCGGCGGCGGCCGGGCTCCGGGAGCGCTGCCGGTCGGCCGGGCCGGATTCTTCGTGGTCGCGTCGCACCGGCGCCGCGAATCAGGTCGCCTATACCCCCCTGGGGTAGGCTACGCTGATCGGATGGCTGAACGGTTGTTTCTGGTGATCGGCTACGACGGCGCGGAACTGCTCGACATCGCCTGTGTCACCTCCAGCCTCGACATCGCCAACCGGGCCGGCGCGAGCCCGGCCTATCGGACGGTCCTGGCCACCCCCGGGCGGCAGCCCATCACCTGCGACTCCGGCCTGCGGCTGGACGCCGCGGCGAGCCTGGAACGGTTCACCGAACCGCCGGACACCGTGCTCGTCACCGGCGGCCTCGGCCACGAGCGGGCGGCGGCCAATCCGGTTCTGGTCGGCCACGTGCGCCGGCTCGCCGCACTGGCCCGGCGGGTGGCCTCGGTCTGCACCGGCTCGACGGTGCTCGCGGCGGCCGGCCTGCTGGCCAACCGCCGCGCCACCACCCACTGGATGTACGCGGACCGGCTGGCCCGCGGCTACCCGGACGTCCGGGTCGAACGGGACCCGATCTACGTCCGGGACGGCAACGTCGCCACCTCCGGCGGGGTGACAAGCGCGTTGGACCTGACCCTGGCCTTCATCGAGGAGGACCACGGGCCCGCGCTGGCCCGCGGCGTCGCGCTCGGCGCGGTGGCGTACCTGCAACGGCCCGGCGGCCAGACCCAGCGCAGCATGTTCCTGACCAGCCGGACCTCCGACGACCGGCTGGTGCGCCGCACCACGACGCACATCGCCGGCCATCTCGGCGACGACCTGAGCACCGGGGCACTGGCCCGGGCGGCCGGGGTCAGCGAGCGGCACCTGGCGCGGTTGTTCCTGACCTGTGTGGGCGAGACCCCCGCCCAGTACGTGCGGCGGGCCCGGACCGAGGCGGCGGCGCACCTGCTGGTCTCGACCGGACTGCCGCTGGCCGCCGTGGCGCGGCGCTGCGGCTTCGGCTCGACCGAATCGCTGCGGCAGGCCTTCCTCGGCCGGTACGCCATGCCCCCGTCGCGGTACCGACTCGACCGGACACCGGTACCGGCCGGCTGACCGCAGGATTCCGGCACCGGTCACCACGGATCCGGACGCGCCGCCACCGCCGGCGCTGGCGGAACGCGCCGCCGCCGGCACGATCGGTGGTGCAACGGCGACAACGATCCGGGTCAGGAGGACGGCCATGCAGATCGCGATCGTGCTATACCCCGGCCTCACCGCGCTGGACGCCATCGGGCCGTACGAGGTGCTGCGGTTCCTGCCCGAGGCCGAGGTCCGGTTCGTCGGTGCGGAGCCCGGACCGGTGGTCGCCGACAGCGGCGTGCTCTTCCTCGGCGTCACGCACGACTACGCCGAGACGCCGCGGCCGGACATCGTGCTGGTGCCCGGCTCCGGCCCCCGGACCGCCACGGCGATGGCCGACCGGCAGCTCACCGGCTGGCTCCGGCAGGTGCACGAGACGACAGCGTGGACCACGTCGGTCTGCTCCGGGGCGCTGATCCTCGGCGCCGCCGGCATTCTCGACGGGCAGCCCGCGACGACCCACTGGAACGTACAACGGGGGTTGGCCGCCGTGGGCGCCAGACCGCAGCCGGGCAAGCGGATCGTGCGGTCCGGCAAGATCGTCACGGCGGCCGGGGTCTCGGCCGGCATCGACCTGGGCCTGTGGCTGGCTGGGGAGATCGCCGGCCGGGAGCACGCCGAGACCATCCAGCTCTACATCGAGTACGACCCCAGGCCGCCGTTCGCCGCCGGCCACCCGGAACAGGCGAGCAAGGCGGTGCTGGACCGGGCCACCCGACTCGGCCGGAAGATCGCCGTCAACCGGACCGAGGCGCGCGCCATCGCGACGATCGCCTGGCGCCGCACCATCGCCGCTTTCCGTGGACGGGCCGCTACGGGGCGCTGAGTCCTCGGCGTCGGGTGCGACGCGGAAGAGGGCGCCGACCTGGGGAAACGACGACTATGCCAAGATCGGTTCGGTGGGTGGGTGGGCGTTGCTCGTGCAGTCCGGGCTGGTGCTGGCGGGCTACTCGGCGGTGCGTCCGATGGCCAGTTACCGGGCCATCGAGCTGCAGGCCGACAACACCGCCATCGGGCTGCTCGCGGCGAGCTTCTCGGTGCTGCCGTTGCTGCTCGCCTACACCGTCGGCCGGCGCGCGGACCGGTTCGGTCCGGCCCGGCTGATCGTCGCCGGCACCGTCATCTTCGCGGTCGCGGGGGTGCTCGCCGCCCTCGCCGGCAACCTGCCGGTCCTGCTGGCGGCGAGCGCGCTGTTGGGGCTCGGGCACCTGGTCTGCATCGTCGGCCAGCAGTCCGCGGTCGCGGTCGGCCGGACCGGGGACCTGGACCGCGGCTTCGGCCTGCTCACCTCGGCCGGTGCCGTCGGCCAGATCGTCGGCCCGGTGCTGGCCGGCGTCGGTGCCAGCGCCGCCGGCGGCTGGTCGCCGGCCTCGGTCGGCCTGGCGATCGGAACCCTGCTCTGCGTCTCGTCGATCGCCTGCCTACCGCCGCTGCTGCGGACGGTACCCCGCCCCGACGGCCGGATCCGGCCGCCGCGGTCCAACCGGCAGGTGGCCACCGGCATGTTCGGCATCCAGGGCATGACCGCCACCCTGGTCGCCGGTGGGGTCGCGCTCGCGGCCCTGGACCTGCTCTACACGTTCCTCCCCGCCTGGGCGGACGAGCGGGGCGTCTCGGTGGTGGCGGTGGGGTGGCTGCTCGCGGCGCGGGGCACGGTCACCCTGCTGGTCCGGCTCTTCGTCGACCGGGTGGTACGCCGTACCGGCCGCCGGATCGCGATGATGCTCGCCCTCGGCTGCGCCGGCGCCGGGCTGGTCCTGCTGCCGGTGGTGGGTCTGTGGGGAGCCCTGATCAGCATGGTGCTGTTCGGGCTCGGACTCGGGGCGTCGCAGCCGTTGACCATGTCGTGGGTGGCCGACGCGGCCCGACCCGGCACCCAGGGTGCGGCGATGGGGCTGCGGCTGACCGCCAACCGGTTGGCGCAGACCGCGTTGCCCGTCGCGGTCGGGGTCTTCTCCACCGGCGCCGCCGGGGTGTTCTGGGCGGTGGCGGCGCTGCTGGCCCTCTCCACCGGGGTGCTGACCCGGCTCCCACCGGACCGGCCCCCGGCCACCGGGGACCACGACGTCGGCGGCTGACCGGCCTGCTCACCGACAGTTCGGGCCGCGGTAGTTGTCAGTCCAGGTCGCGGTAGTTCTCAGTCCAGGTCGCGGTAGTAGTAGTACATCGGCTCCGGGGCGTCCGGCTCGAAGTTGGTGAAGCCGTGCGCCTCGTAGAAGCGGCGGGCGTCGGTGTCCTCGCCGTCGACGTTGATCTCCAACGAGCCGGCGCCGCGGCGGCGCGCCAGCTCGCAGGCGGCCTCCAGCAGGGCGTGTCCGTACCGCCGGCCGCGCAGGTCGGGGCGGACGTAGAGCTCGTCGAGGGTGGCGACCGGGCCGGCGTACCACAGGCTCGGTCGGAACGAGAGCACCGCGACCCCGACCGCCGGTTCGCCGCCGAGCAGCACCACGAAGTGTTCGCCGGTCAGCAACTGCCGCAACCGGCTCGCGAGCACCCGCGGACCCGGCGTCGGGGTGTCGAACTCACGGTTGAAGGCGTCCAGCATCTCGGCCACCAGGTCGGCGTCGGCCACCGTGGCCGCCCGGACCGGGCGCTCGACCGGCGGCTGCGTCGTCACCTGGCGCAGCCTCCCCGATCCGCCGAACGCCCGCAACGCATTATCCAGGTACGCCGGGCTGCGCCAGACTGGTCGGCATGCCATACGACGTGAGCGCGGTCCGCGCCGCCTACCCCGCCCTCGCCGACGGATACGCCTACCTCGACGGTGCCGCCGGCACCCAGGTCCCGGAGACGGTGATCGAGGCGATCGCCGGCGCGTACCGGCGGGGGATCGGCAACGTGGGCGGGACCTTCCCGGCCAGCCACCGCTCCGACGGGATCGTCGCCGAGTGCCGGGCCGCGGTCGCCGACCTGGCGGGTGGGCATCCCGACGGGGTGATCCTCGGGCCGAACATGACCACCCTGACCTACCGGCTGGCGTACGCGCTGTCGCGGGGGTGGCGGGCCGGCGACGAGGTGGTGCTCTCCCGGCTCGACCACGACGCGAACGTGCGGCCGTGGGTGCAGGTCGCCGAGCGGACCGGCGCAGGCGTGCGCTGGGCCGAGGTCGATCTGGCAACCGGTGAGCTGGGCGTGGCGCAGTACGACACCCTGATCGGCCCGCGGACCCGGCTGGTGGCGGTGACGGCGGCCAGCAACGTGCTCGGCACCCGGCCGGACGTGCCGGCGATCACCGCCCGGGCCCGGGCGGCCGGGGCGGTCAGCTACGTCGACGGGGTGCACGCCAGCGCGCACGGCCCCACCGACGCGGCGGCGCTCGGCGCGGACTTCTACGCCACCAGCGCGTACAAGTGGTCCGGGCCGC
The DNA here is from genome assembly GCF_029626155.1 of Solwaraspora sp. WMMD1047. Lineage (NCBI taxonomy): Bacteria > Bacillati > Actinomycetota > Actinomycetes > Micromonosporales > Micromonosporaceae > Solwaraspora > Solwaraspora sp. WMMD1047. The sequence goes on from NZ_JARUBL010000001.1 coordinate 1,162,970, forward strand.
ACGTCGGCGCGGTGGTCGCCGACCCGGACCGGCTGGCCGGGCTGCTGCCGGACAAGCTCGCCTCGGCCAGCGACGAGGTGCCGGGGCGGTTCGAGACCGGCACCTCGCCGTTCGCCGACTTCGCCGGGGTGGTGGCGGCCGTCGACCACCTGGCCGGGCTGGACCCGACCGCCACCGGCACCCGGCGCCAGCGGCTGCTCACCTCGCTGGCCGCCGCCGAGGCGTACGAGCTGGAGCTGTTCGCGGTGCTGCTGGACGGGCTGGCGGCGATGCCGTGGGTGACCCTCTACGGCAAGCCGGCCCGGCGCACCGCGACGGCGTACTTCACGGTGGCGGGGCGGAGCCCGCGGGAGGTCTCCGGGCATCTCGCCGGGCGGCGGGTCAACGTCTGGGACGGGCACAACTACGCCTGGGAGGTCACCGCCGCGCTCGGCATCCGGTCGGCGGGCAGCGCGGTCCGGGCCGGCCTGGTCCACTACAACGACCGTGCCGACGTCGACCGCCTGCTGGCCGGCGTGGCCGAGCTGGCCGATCGATCCCCGGCTGACCGCGCCCCGGAGCACCGCGGCCGACCGGCCCCTGGGGACGCGGGGTAGATCGCCGGCCGATCCCGGGGTGCCGGCCGCCCGCTCGCGGGACGCGGGGGCGTCGGGCCGGAGATTACGCTTCGAAGCATGGGTACGTGGCGATGGCGCGGCCGGGTGGCGGACGCGGCGCTGGTGCCGGTGGTCGGCCTGGTCGCCCTCGTCGGCCTGGTGGTCCAGTCCGCCGGCATCGACCGCACCGCCGAGTGGGCGGCGCTGCTGGCCGTGCTGGTCTCGGCCGGAGCGCTCTGCTGGCGCCGCCGTCATCCGGTGGCGGTGGGCCTGCTGGCGTTGGCCGCCGTCGGTGCCTACGGCGCGCTGCTGCACCGGCCGGGCCCGATCATGCTGGTCTTCGTGGTGGCCCTCTACACCGTCGTCGACGAGGGGTACCTCGCCGTCGCGATCGGGCTCGGTCTCGCCTCGGTGGTCGCCTTCGCGGTCGCCGACAGCTACCAGCGGACCGGGATCGCCGGCAACGGGGCGACGCTGCTGCACGCCGGCTGGCTGGTCGCGGTCATCGTCGGGGTGACCCGCAACCGGCGTGCGTACCTCGCCGAGGCGCGGGCCCGGTCGCTCGCCGCGGAGCAGCGGACGGCGGAGGAGGCGCGGCGCCGCGCCACCGAGGAGCGGCTGCGCCTCGCCCGCGAGCTGCACGACGCGCTCGGCCACCATCTGTCACTTATCAACGTGCAGGCCAGCGCCGCGTTGCACCGTCCGGACCCCGACCGCTCCGAGCAGGCGCTGACCGCGATCAAACAGACCAGCAAGGAGCTGCTGCACGAGCTGCGTACCACGCTGAACGCGCTGCGGCAGGGGGACGCGGCGCCGACCGCCACGCCGCCCGGCCTGGCGCACCTCGACGAGCTGGTGACGACGGCCGGACGGTCCGGGCTGGCGATCCGCACCGAGCTGACCGAGACCCGCCCGCTGCCGCCCGAGGTCGACCTGGCGGCGTACCGGATCGTGCAGGAGGCGCTGACGAACGTGGCCCGGCACGCCGGGGCGACCACCGCGGTCGTCCGGGTCCGTCCGGACGGCGACGACGTGCTGGTCGAGATCGACGACGACGGTCCGGGCGAACCGGCCGTCACCGGCGGGTTGGACCGCGCCGGTGAACCGGACTCGCCCGGCAGTGGGATTCTCGGCATGGACGAGCGGGCCAGGGCGCTGGGCGGGTCGTTGACGACCGGGCCGGGGCCGGCCGGCGGTTTCCGGGTTCGGGCTCGGCTGCCGCTGCGGCCCGGTCCGATCCCGGCGGGAGCGTCGGCGTGATCCGGGTGCTGCTCGCCGACGACCAGACCCTGGTACGCGCCGGGTTCCGGTCCATCCTGGAGGGTGAGGACGGCATCGAGGTGGTCGGTGAGGCAGCCGAGGGCGCCGAGGCGGTGCGCCTGGCCCGGCAGCTACGGCCGGACGTGGTGCTGATGGACATCCGGATGCCCGGTCTGGACGGCCTGGCGGCCACCCGGCAGATCGCCACCGGTGCCGAGGTCCGGGTGATCATACTGACCACGTTCGACCTGGACGACTACGTCTACGGCGCCCTGCGGGCCGGCGCGAGCGGGTTCCTGGTCAAGGACACCGAGCCGGCGGAGCTGATCCACGGGGTGCGGGTGGTGGCGCGCGGCGACGCGCTGATCGCACCGTCGATCACCCGCCGGTTGATCTCCGAGTTCACCGCGCGGGTCCCGCAGCCGGACCCCGAGCCCCGGCTGCGGGCGCTCACCGAGCGGGAACGCGAGGTGCTGGCGCTGGTCGCCGCCGGCCTGTCCAACAACGAGATCGCGGCGCGGCTGGTGCTGAGCCCGGCCACCGCGAAGACGCACGTCAGCCGGATCATGACCAAGACCCGGGTCCGGGACCGCGCCCAGCTGGTGATCCTCGCGTACGAGGCCGGCCTGGCCCTGCCCGGCTGGCTCACCCGCTCCTGACGCCCGACCCGGCCGCGCCCCGAGCCGGACCGGCGGACTCAGCCGGCGCGGCGGTGGCGGGTCAGGCCCAGCCCGCCCAGTGCGACGGCGAGCAGCCCGGCAACCAGGGCCAGGTAGGCCCCGCCCCGGCCGTTGCCGGTGCCGATTCCGCTGTCGGAGGTGGCCACGACCAGGCCGGCGACGACCAGGCCGAGCAGCCCGGCGGTCACGGCCAGGGTGGCTCCCCGGCGCCCGCCGAAGCGACCGGCCGGGCGGGCCAGCGCCAGCCCGCCGACCACCAGGCCGGCCAGTCCCAGTACGGCGGCGATGCTGGCGCCGAGTCGCCCGGCGCTCATGGTGGTGACACTGGCTGCGGCGAGCAGGTGCTGGGTGTGCATCGGGAGTTCCCCTCGTCGACCGGACGGCTACCTGCGGCAGCGTAGGTACCGACGGGGTCACCGGTCGTCATGCCGCAGTTGCCGGTCGGCCTACCACCCGGGTCGCGTCCGACCGCTTCGGCGTACCACCGGGGTTGTGTTTCCCGGGGTCGTCACCCGCGGCCGGCGGGCTCGAAGAGCTCGACCAGGTTGCCGGCGGGGTCGGCGAGGAGGATCTGCCGGCCACCCGGGCCGGCGACCACCTCGCTGCGCAACGGCAGTCCGGCCGCGGTCAGCCGGCGGATCTCGGCGTCCAGATCGTCCACCACCAGGTGTACGCGGTTGTGCCCGGCGCCGGCGGTCTCCGGTGGCGTGGCCCGGGCGCCGGAACTGGCCGGTCCGGACAGCAGCAGCCGCAGCGGCCCGCGCACCACGTCGGCGAAGGCGGGCGCGGCGCTGGAGTGCAGGCTGAAGCCGAGGTGTCCGGTGTAGAAGTCGATCGCCGTCTGCACGTCGTCGACGAGGTAGCGCACGCTGGCGTACCGGTCGGGGGTTGTCATGGTCTGACCTCCTGGTGAGCGTCGGTGTCGAGAGTCGGCATCAGGTGGCGCAGCCGGGTGTCGATGTCGGCGGCGGTGCGCTGGAAGGCGGGGTAGCTGGCCTGGTCGGTGGCGCCGGCCGGGACCGGGTCCGGGATGCTCCAATGTGTCCGGCTGGGCGGCCCAGCCAGGTGGCGGCACGCCTCGCGGGCCCTGTCGCAGAGGGTGACCAGGTGGTCGAAGCGCCGGTCCGCGAGGCTCTCCAGCTGTCGGGGACGGGATTCGACGGTGGCGATGCCGTAGCGCTCGCGGAGCACCCGTACGACGTTGGGGTGGATCCGTTGCCTGGGTTGGGTGCCGGCGCTGGCGACCTCGACGCGCCCGCCGGCCCGGTGCCGCAACAGGGCCGCCGCGATGGGCGAGCGGGCGCTGTTGCCGGTGCAGACGAAGAGCACGGCGGCCCGGGGCCGGCCGCTCGGCGGCACCGGCGCCGCCGGGCTGGCCGGACGCGGCGTCGGGTGCAGGGCCGGGTGCAGGGCGGTCCCGGCGTCGGTCAGCGCGGTCGCGCAGCGGTCCAGGTCCAGGTGGTAGTAGCTGTCCCGGCCGTCGAAGCTGCTGCGGGTGGCGGTGACGAGGCCGCCGTCGCGCAGCAGCCGCAGGTGGTACGAGACCAGATTCTGCGGCTGGCCGACCAGTGCCACCAGCTCCCGGACCCGCAGGTCGCTGCGGGCCAGCTCGGTCAGCAGGGCCCAGCGCAGCGGGTGGGCGGCCAACTGGACGAAGGGTGGTGCGGCGGCTTGACCGGTCGGAGCCATGCCCCGAGAATACATCAAATGAGCTTGATGGATCGTCCGGATCGGTTGGCGCGCCGGCTCGGCACCGGCGACGCGGTGGTCATCGGGCTGGGCTCCATGATCGGGGCCGGGGTGTTCGCCGCGTTCGCGCCGGCCGCCGCCGCGGCGGGCACCGGCCTGCTGGTCGGCCTGCTGATTGCGGCCGTGATCGCGTACTGCAACGCCGCCGCGTCGGCGCAACTCGCGGCGGCCTACCCCACCTCGGGGGGCACCTACATCTACGGTCGGGCACGGCTCGGCGACTGGTGGGGGTTCCTGGCCGGCTGGGGCTTCGTGGTCGGCAAGACCGCCTCCTGCGCGGCCATGGCGTTGACCTTCGCGTCGTACGCGGTGCCCGGCCCGTGGTGGGCGCAGCGGGCGGTGGCCGTGCTGGGCGTGGTGGGCCTGGCCGCGCTGAACTACCGAGGCGTCACCCGGACCGTGCGGCTGACCCGGGTGCTGGTCGCGTCGAGCCTGACCGCCCTGGCCGTGGTGGTGGCCGGCATCGCCGTCGGCGGCGGCGCCGACACCGCGAACCTGGGCGACTGGTCCGACCTGGGCGCCGGTGGCGCGTACGGCATCCTGCAGGCGGCGGGTCTGCTCTTCTTCGCCTTCGCCGGCTACGCGCGGGTGGCCACCATGGGCGAGGAGGTACGCGACCCGCGCCGCACCATTCCGCGCGCCATCCCGATCGCCCTGTTCGTCACCGTCGCCGTCTACCTGGTGGTGGGGGTGGCGGCGCTGCTCGGCGCCGGCCCGGCCCGGCTGGCCGCCGCGGCGGCGCCGCTGACCACCGCGGTCGAGGTGGCCGGCGCCGGCGCGCTGGCGCCGGTGGTGCGGGTCGGCGCCGCCCTGGCGGCGCTCGGCGCGCTGCTGGCGCTGATCGCCGGCATCGGCCGGACCGGGTTGGCGATGGCCCGCCACCGCGACCTGCCCGGCTGGCTGGCCGCCGTGCACCCCGAACACCGGGTGCCGCACCGGGCCGAGGTCGCCCTCGCGGTCGTGGTCGGCGTGCTGGTGGCCACCGTCGACCTGCGGGAGGCGATCGGCTTCTCGTCGTTCGGGGTGCTCGTCTACTACGCCGTCGCCAACGTCGCCGCGATCACCCAGCCGGCTTCGGACCGGCGCTGGCCACGCCCGCTCAACGCGCTGGGCGCCGCCGGCTGCCTGCTGCTGGTCGCCACCCTGCCCTGGCAGTCGGTGCTCGCGGGGGTGGCCATGTTCGCGGTGGGCATCGCCGGCCGCGCGGTCGGCCTGATCCGGCCGGGCCGGCGTCGGTCCGTACCCGGGTCCTAGGTTTTTGCACTGGGAGTGCACTTGTCATCGGTCGAGCGGCTGTCTAGCGTCGCAGCATGCCTGCTTCGTGGACTTTCGCGGTCGCCCGCAACGACCTGACCCGCACCAGCCTGGTCGAGCACCCCGTCGCGGAGCCGGCCGGCGGCGAGGCGCTGCTGCGGGTCGACCGGGTCGGGCTGACCGCCAACAACATCACCTACGCGGTGCTCGGCGACGCCATGCGGTACTGGGAGTTCTTCCCGCCCGGACCCCGGGAGCTGGGACCGCAGTGGGGACTGCCGCCGCTGTGGGGGTTCGCCGAGGTGGTCGCCTCCACGGTGGCCGGCGTGCCGGCCGGACAGCGGCTCTACGGCTACCTGCCACCCGCCGGGCACCTCGTCGTCCGGCCCGAACGGGTCGACGCGACCGGTTTCCGCGACGCGAGCGGGCACCGCGCCGAGCTGCCGGCGCCGTACAACAGCTACCTGGCCACCACCGGCGACCCCGCCTACCGGGCGGACCAGGAGGACCTGCTGGTCCTGCTCCGGCCGCTCTTTCTCACCTCCTTCATGCTCGCCGACCAGCTCATCGACCGGAAATTCCACGGGGCGGCGGCGGTCGTGGTCTCGTCGGCCTCCAGCAAGACCGGGTACGCGGCCGCGGCCGAACTGCACGGTCAGGGTCCCCGGCTGATCGGGCTCACCTCGCCGGGCAACGTCGACTTCACCCGGTCGCTCGGCTGCTACCACGAGGTCCTGCCGTACGACGACCTCGGCGCCCTCGACCCGGTGCCGACGCTCTACCTCGACCTGGCCGGCGCGTCCGCGACCCGGGCCGCGCTGCGCCGCCAGCTCGGCGACCGGCTGGTCCGCGACATCGCGGTCGGACTCACCAACCAGAGGCTGGACGCCGGGGCGGACGAGACGTTCTTCGCGCCGACGCAGCTGGGCAAGCGCCGCCAGGACTGGGGCCGCGACGAACTGGACCGGCGGCTCGCCGCGGGCTGGCGGCGCTTCGCCGACCGGGCGGCCGGCTGGCTCGACGTGCGCATCGACACCGGACCCGACGGCCTGCGCGCCGCCTGGGCAGACGTGCTGGCCGGCCGCGTCCCGCCTCGGGAGGGTCGCGTCGTCCAGCTCTGATTCGCTGACGGCCGGTCGCTGGGGGCGGGGCGGATCTTACAAGATCAGACCGCCGGCGGAGATCGACTGAACGTCGGTTCATCCCACTCGAACGGTGGTACGGACTTCAACCGTCGTGCGTCTGGAAAGATCCGATCCGTCAATCTGCGGGCTGGGGGTGAAGATGAATCTGGAATCGGCCTCACGCGCCATGGTACGAATGCGCACTGAAGTGGGCGTGCTCGCCCACTCCATCATCGTACGCATCACAGTCCGTCAGCTCCGACAATTGGCGCCGCTAAAGCTAGGGGGCGAAGTCGCTCGTGACACGGGCCGTAGGGGCAGGCGCGGTGCGCATCCACGCAGACGCGCGTCGGGGATGGCGGTTGGGCGGCAGCATCGTCCGACTGATCCGGTTGCTGGTCGCCGTACCGCTGATCGCGGTCATGGGCTTCGCGGGCCTGGCGCTGCAGGGATCGGTGCAGGAGGTGATCAACGCCGGCACCGTGCACGACCTGGTCAGGCTCTCGGCCCAGGCCGGCAACCTGGCTCGCGCTCTGCAGTCCGAACGGGTGCTCGCCGCGGTCGAGCTCACCAACGAGGAACAGGTCGCCAGCTCGACCTTTGACGGGCAGGTGGGGCGTACCGACATCGCGGTCGCCCAGTTCCAACAGGGCCGCGCGGACGTCACGGACGCCAGCCCCAGCCTGCAACGGGTCGACGCCGGCCTGAGCGCGCTGACCACCGTACGCGAGCAGGTGCGCTCCAGCCCGCGTGCGTCACTCTCCGCGATCGCCTTCAGCTACCGGATCCTCATCGCCGACCTGCTCGCCTTCCGGGCGTCCGTGGTCGCCGACACCCCGGCCCGGATCGCCGACGAGGTCCGCGCCGCGGTGGCGGTGTCCGAGGTGGGCGAGGCGATCGGCCAGCTCCAGGTGAGCGTGCTGCGCAGCCTCGCCGGTGGCGCGCTGACCCCGGCCGGACAGCAGGAGAGCGCCGCCGCCCAGGCCCGCATCAATGAGGCCAGCACCACCTTCCTGGGGCTGGCCGAGCCGGAGTGGGTGGCGCGCTGGGAGCAGATCGGCACCGATCCCGAGGTGGTCGCCGCGCAGCGCCTGCAGGACGAGGTGGGGCGTACGCTGCCGGGCGCCCGGTACGACGTCGAGCCGGACCAGTGGGTCGAGGCCACCGACGGGTGGATCAGCAAGCTGTTCGAGATCCAGGGCGGGGTGGACGCGTCGGTCGCCGACGCGGTCACCGACGAGCGCGAACAACGGATCTACACGGCGGTCTCGCAGGGCGCCGGGATGCTTCTGGTCCTGATCCTGACCGGTGTGCTCACCGCCGTGGTGGCCCGCCGGATCACCCGGCGGCTGCGATCCCTGCGCCGGACCGTGACGAAGGTGGCGTACGACCGGCTGCCGGCCGTGGTCCGGGAGCTCGACGCCGCCCCACCCGGCAGCGTGCGACCCGACGAGGTGGCCGACCGTTCGGTGTCGGAGTTCCGGATCAGCGGCACCGACGAGATCGCCGAGGTGGCGACCGCGACCCGGGCGCTGCACCGGGAGGCGGTTCGGATCGCCGGTGAACAGGCCGTGATGCGGGCCAACGTCGCGGAGATCTTCGTGCACCTGTCCCGCCGCGAGCAGCGACTGGTGGACGCCATGCTGGTCCTGGTCGACCAGGTGGAACGCGACGAGGCCGACCCGGAGCGGCTGCACCAGCTCTACCAACTGGACCACCTCGCGACCCGGATGGCGCGGATCAACCAGAGCCTGCTGGTGCTGGGCGGCTCCGGGATCTCCCGGGTACGCCAGGACACGGTCCCACTGGACCACGTGATCCAGGCCGCGCTCTCCCAGATCGAGCACTACACCCGGGTCCGGACGGGCTCCGTCGACAAGGAGCTGCACGTCGCCGGCACCGCGGTCGACGAGATCGTGCACCTGCTCGCCGAGCTGCTGGACAACGCGACCGCGTACTCGTCGCCGGAGACCGAGGTGCTGGTCACCGGGCACGCGCTCTCCGACCGGGCGATCGTGCAGGTGGTGGACCAGGGCGTCGGCCTCTCCGAACAACGGTGCCAGCAGCTCAACGTCCGACTCGCCAGCCCCGGCTCGGTCGACGTCTCCGGCGTCCGGGCGATGGGCCTCACCGTGGTCGCCCGGCTCGCCGCCCGACAGGGCGTACGGGTGGAGCTGCGTCCCGGCCCGGAACGCGGCACGGTGGCCGAGATCGTGATGCCGGCGTCGGTCGTGGTGCGGCGGCCGTTCCAGCGTCCGGAGCCGGTGGAGGCGGTGACGGGTACGGTCCGACCGTCCGTCGTCCAGGGCCGGTCGGTCACCGCGTCCCCGCCTCCCCCGTACAGCCAGGGCGGGCTGCCCGCCCCGGCGGCGGTGGCCGGGTCGGGCTCCCCGGCCGGCCGGGCGGCTCCCGCGTCGCCGGTCTCCCCGTTCACGCCGGCGCCCGCCGCGCCCGCGCCGTTGTTCCAGCCGGTCGCCGGGACCCTGCCGCAGCGACCGAACGCGGCCGCGCTGCCCGGCGCCGGCACCCAGGCGTCCAACGGGGGACAGGCGACCACGGAGGTACCGACCGGGACGCAGCGGTCGGACGGTGCGCAGCAGTTCGACGGTGCGCAGCAGTTCGACGGTGCGCAGCAGTTCGACGGTGCGCAGCAGTTCGACGGTGCGCAGCAGTTCGACGGTGCGCAGCAGTTCGACGGTGCGCAGCAGTTCGACGGTGCGCAGCAGTCGACGGTCGCGCAGCCGTCGGGTGGGCGTTCGGTGAACGGCTGGTTCAAGACCGCCCAGGACGGCGATTCGGTGACCGTCACCTGGCCGGTCGACGCGGGTGAGCGGTGGGCGACCGCCCCCACGGTCGCGGTGCCCACGCAGGTCGGGCTGCCGCGGCGGGTGCCTCAGCACCACCTGGTTCCGGACGCGCCCCAACCCGCCGCCGAGGCGCCTCGCAAACTCGACCCGTCCACGGTGGCCGCGGCGATGTCGGCCTACGCCAAGGGCGTCGCCTCCCACCGCGTCCCCGCCGCCAACCAGCCCTGACCCCTCCCCCCCGATGTGTCCCCTGGAGCGCCCGTGACGAGCCCGAACAACCTGAGCTGGCTGTTGCAGAACTTTGTCAACAGCATCCCGGAGGTCAGCCACGCCCTCGCCGTCTCGACCGACGGGCTGGTCCTGGCGCACAACCACGGCCTGCCCCGGGACCGCGCGGATCAACTCGCCGCCACCGGCAGCGGCCTGATCTCCCTGCTGATGGGGGCGGCCCGGTTCTTCCAGGCCGGCTCGGTGATCTCCAACGTGACCCAGCTGGACGGCGGGTTCATGTTCCTGATGGCGTTCAGCGAGGGGGCGTCGCTGCTCGTGCTCGCCTCCCCCGCCTGCGACGTCGGCCAGGTCTCCTACGAGATGACCGACCTGGCGAACCGGATGGGAGAGGCGCTCACGCCGGCGGTCCGCTCCGAGTTGCTGCGGACGCTGTGATGGCCAGCCGACCGGCTCTTCGACTGCCCACCGTCCGGCCCGGCGGCCCGGCCGCCCGGCGCCTGCTCGCGGCCGTCCTCAGCGGTGTGCTGGTGCTGGCCGTGGCCGCCTGCGGCGGCGACGCGGAGGACCCGCGGCGGACCATCCGGATCGGGATGATCGCCAACATCGCCGGCCCGTTCGAGGCGCCCGGCTCGGAGCTGCGCGACGGTTTCCAGCTCTACCTGGACATGCGGGGCAGCCAGTTGGGCGGTCACCCGGCGGAGCTGATCGTCGGCGACGAGGGGTACGAACGCGGCGTCGCGGTCGAGTCCGCCAGGGCGCTCCTGGACGAGCAGCGGGTCTCCGCGATCACCGGCATCATCAACGGCGGCAACGTCACCGCCATCCAACCGCTGCTCAACGAGCGCAAGGTGCCGCTCGTCGGTGCGCTGGGCCGGCCGGCGCTGGAAGAGGTCAACTACATCTGGAACACCAACCTGCTCTCGGTCGAACCGGGCGTGGCGATGGCGCCGTTCGTGAAGCAGCAGGTCAAGGACGGCAAGGTGTACGCCATCGGGCCGGACTTCCAGGGTGGCCGGGACGAGCTGCGCGGCTTCGTCGACACCTTCACGGCGCTCGGCGGCGAGCTGGCCAACCCGGACGGCGAGGCCGTCTTCAGCCCGTTCCCGGTCAACGAGGACTTCGGGCCGTACCTGGAGGAGATCGCCGAGTCCGGCGCCGACGCCATCTACTGCTTCTTCGACGCCCAGAACGCGATCTACTTCGTCCAGCAGTACGCCGAGTCGGAGGTGGCCGACCTGCCGCTCTACGCGGCCGGCTTCGTGACCGAACCGGCGAGCCTGGTCGAGCAGGGCGAGGCGGCGGAGGGGATCTACAACGGCCTGAACTACTCGCCCGACCTGGACAACGCGGAGAACCGGGAGTTCGTCGCCGCCTGGAACGCGGCGTACCCGGGCCGGGTGCCCACCTCGATCGTGATGGCCTCCTACGACGCGGCGGCCGTGCTGGACCGGGCGATCGCGGCGGCCGGCACCAACCCGACTCCCGACCAGATCAACGACGCCATCGGCGCGCTCGGGCAACTCACCAGCCCGCGCGGTCCGTGGCAGTTCGCGAAGACCACCCACGCGCCGATCCAGAAGTGGTACCTGCGCCAGGTCCGCCGCGACGGCCGGGCACTGAGCAACGTCGTCGTGTCGGAGCTGGCCACCCTGGGCGGCTGAGACCTGTCGGTCACCAGCGCCAGCGCCAGAAGCGGTACTCGTACCGCACCAGCAGGGTGCCGGCGGAGGTGCTGCCGGTGATCACGAAGTGGGGGGCGGTCGATCCCGGTTCGGGCATCGAGGGCACCTTCGTCGTCGCCGTACCGGCGGTCGTGGTGACGCGGTCGATGTTGGCGGTGGCGCCGGGCGGCAGCACGATCGTCGTCGACCCGGCCTGCGCGGCCAGCTCGATCTCGACCACCCGGTGGCTGATCACGGCATGTCGGAAATCGAGCTTGACCGAGCCGGCCCGGCTCCGGACCACCAGCCGCGCAGGGACCGCCCAGCGGCCGCTGCGCGCAAGGGTGCCGGCGCTGCTGCGCAACTCGACCACGTCTTCGGTCGCGGCCGCGACGTCTGCCGGCGGCAGGTCGGCGACGTAGGGCTCCACCTCGCCGTAGGTGCGGGCCCGCAGCACCCCGTCGGTGCGCTCCTCGAATTCGGGCAGCGTCAGCCGGCCCTCGGCGACGGCGCTGCTCAGCCGGGCCAGCACCTGCTCCCGGTCGGCATCCGACATCCGCAGGTTCCGCCGCGACGGCACCAGATCGCCATTCACCCGACCGACTCTACGGCCCGACCGGCGTGCGCAGAAGGCCGGACGCCCACCCGGCGAGGCCGGTGCAGTACGCCAGGGTGGCGTCGTCGGCGGCCACCTTCCGGTCGGCCTCCGCCTGCCGGACGCGGTGAATGATCTCGTCCGGTCCGGCCGACCGGACGGCGGTCAGGACCTCCGGCCAGTCGGCGAGACCGAACCGGTCGACGATCCGGCTGGCCCCGTTGCTGAGCAGCAGGGCACCGGCGAGCTCGGCGACGGGTCGCCTGCCGACGATCGCCTCGGCCGCCGCCCGCGGGTCCTGCTGCGCCACCCAGTAACCGCCCGGCCGGTTGCGGTTGGCCCGCATCGCGTCGCGGCCGTCCCGGAGGATCCGCTGGTATTCGACGCTGCCCTCGACCGCGGCGTCCAGCGCGGCCTGGTACGGCTCGGCGATGCGCACCTCGCGCGGGTCGGTGACGACGACCGGCGCGCCGGCCCGGTCGAGCACGAGCACCGCGTCACCGAAGACCAGGTACTCGGCCTGGCCGTCGCGCAGCCGCAGGATCGCCACGGTCGCCCACGGGCTGCGTGGATCGGCAATGTCGCAGGTGTGCCGGTGGTCGTCGGCCACCGCTTCGATCGCCTCGGCGAGCAGCGCCGGCAGGGTCCGGTCCGTGGCGGGTGCCGAGGGGTACGCCGCGCCCGGCGACAGCAGGTTGAGCAGGTGTCCGCCGAGGCGGCAGGCGTACCAGCCGACGCCGTGCCGGCAGACCGCCTCGGCGCCGACCACCCCGCCGGCGCCGTCGGTGAGCACGACCGCCGTGGGCACCGCGCCGACGAAATCCTCATTGGTACGGCCGGGTCGGCCCGCCGCGTCGGTCGCCATCGTCACCCGCACCGGTCAGGACCTCGCCGGTGTCAGGTGGGCGCGTTCGCCCTGCGCGCCGAAGAGGACAAGTGCCTCCGCGGGCTGGCTGTCGGCGCTGCCGATCCAGTGCGGTACGCCGGTGTCGAACTCCGCGGCCTCGCCGACGCCGAGCCGGAACTCCCGCTCACCGAGCACGAACCGGACCTGGCCGCCCAGGACGTAGAACCACTCGTACCCCTCGTGGGTCTGGGGTTTTCTGATCGGCGACCGGCCGGCCGGCGGATAGATCACCTTGTACGCCTGGACGCCGCCGGCCCGCCTGGTCAACGGCACCAGCACCAGTCCGGCTCGGCGGATCGGTCGCAGGTGGATGCGCGGGTCGCCGGTGGGTGGCGCCGCCACAAGATCATCAAGGGGTACGCCGTGCGCCCGGGCCAGCGGCAGCAGCTGCTCCAGCGTGGGGCGGAGCCGACCGGTCTCCAGCCGGGACAGGGTGCTCGCCGTGAGCCCGGTCTCGGCGGCCAGCGTGGCCAGCGTGCCGCCGCGGGCCCGGCGCAGGGCGCGCAGCCGTGGCCCGACCCCGGCCAGGACGTCGTGCGCGAGGTTCTCCATCCCCCGATAGTGCAGATCCGCAATTTTTCTTGCAACGGGGAAACGGTGGCGGTGAGGCTCCAGGTAGCTGACCGGCGCTGGCGCGCCGGCCCGAACAAGGGAGATCCGGATGGATTCCGTGATGGGCAGAGGACGACCAGCGGGGGAGAACGCCGAACTGTTCTGGGAACGGCACTACCGCGGCCGGCCCGGCGGGGCGGCCCGGGTCAACCCGCTGCTCGCCGAGATCACCGACCCGCTGCATCCCGGCGCCGCCCTGGATCTGGGCTGCGGCGCCGGCGGCGACGCGGTCTGGCTCGCCCGGCGGGGCTGGCACGTCACCGCCGTGGACATCTCCACCACCGCCGTCGAACGGCTGCGCGAGCGCGCCCGCGAACTCGGCGTCGAGGACCTGGTCACCGCCGAGCGGCACGATCTGGCCAGCAGTTTCCCGGCCGGCCGGTTCGACCTCGTCTCCGCCCAGTATTTCCACACCCCGTTCCCGCTGCTGCGGGGCCGGATCCTGAGCGCCGCGGCGGCGGCCCTGCGACCCGGCGGCCTGCTGCTGGTCGTCGACCACGGCTCCACGGCACCCTGGTCGTGGAACCAGGATCCCGACGCCCACTACCCGACCCCGACGGAGGTGGCCGCCGAACTCGACCTCGACCCCCGGTGCTGGGCGGTCCGGCGCGCCGACATGCCGCGCCGCCGGGCCACCGGACCCGGTGGCCGGACCGCCACCGTGGTCGACAACGTCCTGCTCATCGAGCGGACCGCCAAATGACCGCCCGGCGGCGGGCGAAGGACACCGGACCGGCGTGGACCGGCACCGGCGAGAAGGAGACCCTGCGGGGGTTCCTCGACTACCTGCGCGACGCCATCGCGAACAAGCTGACCGGCGTACCGGAGCCGCAGGTCCGAACGGCCGGCGTCGCCTCGGGTACCAATTTGCTCGGGCTGGTCAAGCACCTGGCGGCGGTCGAGCGGTTCTACTTCCTGGGCGAGGACGTCGGCAACTGGCGGGCGACCATGCGGCCCACCGCCGCGGAGACCGTCGACAGTGTGCTCGCCGACTACCGCGACACCGTCGAGCGGGCGAACCAGGTCATCGACGCCTGCCCCGATCTGGCCCAGCCCGCCCCGAGACCCCCGCGCCGAGGGCCGGCGCCCTCGATGCGGTGGGTACTTGTGCACATGATCGAGGAGACCGGCCGGCACGCCGGCCACGCCGACATCCTCCGGGAGCAGATCGACGGCTCCACCGGCCGGTGAGAGCCGCTGGTAATACGGTAGGGGCATATCATCCTGCTCATGACGCAAGAGCTCTGCTCGTGAGGCAGGCGGAGGGTGACCTGGACGGCCTGGTGCGGCAACGCATCCGCGCGCTGCGGGTCGCCCGGGGACTGTCGCTGGAGGAGTTGGCGGCCCGGACCCGGTTCAGCCAGTCGTCCCTGAGCCGGATCGAGAACGGCCAGCGCCGGCTCGCCCTGGACCAGCTCGTGGTCCTCGCCCGGGCGCTGGACACGACCCTGGACCAGCTCGTCGAGACCGCCTCCGACGACGTGATCATCAATCCCACGGTCGAGGGAGCGCACGGTCAGCTGCGCTGGACCATGAAGGGTGAGCCCGGCATGAGCGTGGTCCGCCAACGGCTGACCGGGCCGCCCCCGGACAACCCCGCCCGGATGCGTGCCCACCCCGGCCAGGAATGGCTCGTCGTCCTCTCCGGCGTCGCCGTCCTCCTGCTCGGCGACCGCCGCTACCGGGTGGAGGCCAACCAGGCGGCCCAGTTTCCCACCATGCTTCCGCACGCCATCGGCACCGCCGGCAGACCCTGCGAGATCCTGGGCATCTTCGATCGCGACGCCCGCCGCGGCCACCAGCAACGCAACGGCAGGACCCGGGCCGGCGACGACACCTCCGGCGGGTAGACCGGGTTGCGCCTCGGGCAGCGCCGCGCGTCATTGTCTTGCGTAAAACGGGAGTGGCTATGCCTCTCCAGCATGGCGGTCGTAGCGTGGCCCCCATGCCCCTGAATCACTCGCACGACACGCATCCTGGCCACGGTCCCGGCCACGGCTCCGGCCACGACGGCGACCTGATCGAGATCCTGGACCTGGACGCGGTGGTCCTGGCCGAACACCTCGCGGACATCATCCGGTGGCTTCCATTCGACGCGCCACCGCGCCGGATCGTGGACCTGGGATGCGGAACGGGAGCAGGCACCTTCGCCCTCCTGGAGCGCCTGCCCGACGCTCACGTCATCGCGGTCGACTCCTCCGTCGCCCACCTGCAGCGCCTGATGAGCAAGGCCTGCGAGCGCGGCGAGGAGCATCGGGTACGCACCGTCCAGGCCGATCTCGACGGCCCGACCTGGCCCGACCTCGGCCGGCCCGACCTGGTGTGGGCATCGGCCTCGCTGCACCACCTGGCCGATCCGGAGCGCGCCCTGCGCGCGGTCGGCAGCCTGCTCGCCCCGGGCGGCCTGTTCGCGGTGCTGGAACTGGCCGGCTTCCCGCGCTTCCTGCCCGAGAACATGCCGACGGACCGCCCCGGCCTGGAAGATCGTTGCCACGCCGCGGCCGACCGGCTACACGCTGGGCGCATGTCCCACCGCGGCGCCGACTGGGGACCGCTGCTCACCGCCGCCGGCTTCACCGTCGAAGGCATCCGAACCATCGCGGTGAACGTCGAGGGGGCGGGCGATCACGCGGTCGGCGCGTACGCCCTCAACGGCCTGACGCGCATCCGGCATGGCCTCGCCGACGCCCTGGACCCCGAGGATCTCGCGGCCCTCGATCGGCTGCTGGACACCGGCGGCGACCAGAGCATCCTGCGCAGAGGTGACCTTCAGGTCCGCACCGAGCGCACCATCTGGGCCGCCCGTCGCCCCGGCTGAGCTCCGGTGGTCGCTCCGACCAAGCCGGCCCCGCTCCGGCGGCGGTGAGGGCACCCCGACATCGCTGATGAGCACGAGACCCTCACCTCCTCGGGCATCGTGCGGCGGGTCGATGCCGCGTTCGGCGGGGTGCGGGTGAGGGCCGCGTCAGGTGTGGTCGCGGCCGAAGCGACGGATCTTGGCGAACATGTCCTCGATGAGGAACCGGACGTCCACTGATTCGGTGACGCGGATCGGGTGCCCCGAGCCGGGCACGGGGTGCCCTTCCCGACCGAACCGCGGCGCGGGCACTACCCGGAACGTGCCGCCGTGGGGATACAGCATCAGCGAGACGGCGGGCGAGTCACCGAGGGAGCGGGACTCGATGGGCGCCGGGTGGTAGGTCTCGTTCCACTCGACGAGTTGGCGGATCAGGTAGTCGGCGAGCGGGCTGGTGCCGCCGATCCTCTCCTCAAGCTCGGCGTAGCTGACCGAGACCTGCGCATAGACGTTGCTGGGCACCTGCCAGAGCGTGATGCCGGAGTCGAAGACGACGTTGGCGGCGGGGATGTCGTTGCCGAGGTTGAACTCGACGCCGGGATAGGTCTCGACGCCGCCGTAGCCGACGCCGCCGATCCAGATGACCACGACGGGTCGGTGGACGATGTCCGGGTCGAGCAGGATCGCCGACGCCATGTCGGTCAGCGGCCCGAGAAAGGCGACGTAGAGCGGGTCCGCCGGCGAGGCGAGCCTGCTCTCCGCCACGATAAGCCGCGCCCCGTCGCTGTCCTCGGGAGTCTGCTCGTCGGGGATGGGGGTGGGGGCACCGTTGGCCACGGTGACCGTTTCCCGCAGGTCCATGAGGTCGAGCAGGTGGTCGATCTCCTCCCGGGACTCCGCCATGCTGCGGGTTGTGCGGCGGGTCCCGAAGTGCGCGGCGACCAGACCACGCACGTCCAGCGACGGAGACAGCAGCGCGTGCACGATCGCGTACTGGTCGTCCGCTTCGTTCTTCGCATCGGTGTCGATGATCACGCGGCGACGCCGTGTCGGCTGCATGAGTCTCCCCAACGGGTCGGATTCATCGGGCGGAGCCGAATAATCTACCGGTAACGCACGAAGCACCCGCACTTCGCCAGGTCGCGGCTGCCGAAAACTCTGACTACTCCTGCTAACGCTGAGCGTCTACTCTGTAGGCCGTCGCCACCGCGGTGTCATGGTTGACCCACACGCGACCGTCCATGATCAACGGTGGCTGTTCCCGTTCACCGTCACGACACCCAGCGCTGCTCAGCAACGTCAACATCCCCTGCTGGCGCAGCAACCGTCGAAGATGTGTCGGGCGAAATAGGACCAGGTTATCCCGCGCCGCTGTTGATGTTGTCGAGCGGCGTGGCGGGCATTCAGAGGAGCGAGGGACAACGTGGCGGGTTCTCGGACATCGTCGGTGCCGGGCAGCCGGACAGACGCCCCGGAAAGGGCTGACGCGCCTGCGGGTCGCATTCGTTCGCGCGGCCAGGTCCTTGCGGGTGTCGTCGAATGGTCTTCCCGCGTGCTGCTGGTGTTGGCGTTGGGTGTGGGGGTCTTCGGCGTCACACGTGTGTGGTGGTCAGCCGTGCCGATGTGGAAAGACGAGGCGAGCATCGCGAACAACCTCCGCCGGTCGTTCCTCCAGCTGACTGGGCATTTGACCTATGACCAGGTGGCCCCGGTTGGCTGGCTCTGGCTGGAGAAGCTCCTGCTCGAGGTTGTCGGTCCGGACGACCGGGTCCTGCGGTTCCTGCCCTATCTCGGTGCGCTGACGGTCCTGTGTCTGGGGGCGTTCATCGCGCGGCAGGCGATCGGACGCTTCGCGGCGGTTGCGGTCGTGGCCATGCTCGCGTTCGCGCCGGCCCTGCTCGTCTACGCCGGCGAGACCAAGCAGTACGCCTGGGAAGCCGGCATCGCGCTGGTACTGCTTGTGCTCGGGGCGTGGGCGCACCAGGCGATCCGGTGGCAAGGCTGGGCCTCCGCTCTTCGCTCGTGGCCAGCGGCTGCCTGGGTGACCGCGACGGGGGTCGCGGTATTCGTATCCTTCAGCGCAATTCTGGTGACGGCTGCGGTGACGATGGCGTTGCTCTGCCTGCACGCAGCAAGGAGAGCGTGGGCCGATCTCGGCTGGCAGGCCGGCCTCTCGCTGCCAGCGGGATTGACTGCGACCTTTCTCGTGTCGTGGCGACGCCGTTTCTCGTTTTATCCCGACCAGACTGACTATTTCAAAGGCGGAACCGCGCCTGAGGGTGCCGGGCTACCCGAGATCCTCGATTGGCTGCCGTTCATGTGGAGCAAGTTCGTCGCCAATCCGATGGGCTGGCGCTTGGGCGGGTTGGTCCTGCTGCTGATGGTTGCCGGGCTGGTGGCGCTCTGGTGGCGCAGACGGGTGTGGGCGGTGATGCTGCTGATGGTGTTCGTCTCCGGGGTTGGCGGAGGCGCGGTGCGGGGCTTCCCCGTGGTCAGCCGACCAGCGATCTATCTGATCGCACCGACGATCTTGCTGGTGGTCGCGGCGGTGGATGGCCTCGTGCGGGTAAGCGCAGGGTTGTTCCAGCGCGGTCGAGCGATGCCCTGGTATCACCTGCCCGCCGCGGTGGCGGCCGCACTGGCCGTGGCCGCGGGCTTAGGCGTAGGAATGATTGCTGGTCCAGGCGCGCAGACGGCAGCGAAGGAAATCGCTGACCCGCGGGGGAAGGACGCGTTGCGAGACGCGTTGCGGGATATCTCCGGGAAGGTACGACCGGGCGACGTGGTGCTCGTCTACTACTTCGGCAATCCGGTCACCAGGTGGTACAGGCCCTACCTTGATCTGGGTCCAGCCGTGCACCACGTGCGGCTGTGCCGGCCGAAGACCCCTGTCGAAAAACAGCTGGCGGTTTACGAGAAACTCGCTGGCGCCAAGCGCGTGTTCTATGTCGAAGGCCAGCTCAACGCCACCACGCGCAGAGACCATTTCGAGGTCACCCTTCGGCTGTTCGACTCGATCGGCACCGTCGTCGAGCAACACGACGGCCGAGGCGACCGGATCGGACCCAACTCCTGGGCGCTGGTCGAACTCGAACCCTTCCAACCGACACCGCGACCCATGACTGGCGATGAGCCCTGCCTGGAAATCTACTGAGCTAAGACGCCGGGGGAGTGCGCGTGCTGCGGTTGCTTGCATCACGAGTCAGCGGACCTACCCGGTGAAGACGATACGAAGAGCTGTGCCGGTACATTTACGCGGCCTGTCACCCACCCATGGAGATTTCTGTGAAGCTGTCGATCCTCATGCCGGTCTACAACGAGGAAGAACGCATCGCGGAGGCGCTCAAGCAGGCGCTCGCGGTCAACTACCCGTGTGAGATCGAGCTCGTCGTGGTCAACGACGGCAGCCGCGACGGCACCGGTGCGATCCTCGACGGTGCCGCCGACGACGCTCGCCTGCGGGTCATCACCCATTCGCGCAACGCGGGCAAGGGCGCGGCGATCAAGACCGCGGTCGACAGCGCGGAGGGTGACTACCTGGTCATCCTCGACGCCGACCTCGAGTACGACCCGATGGACATCCCGAAGCTGCTCGACCCGGTGCTCGACGGGCGGGCCGAGGTGGTCTACGGCAACCGCACGTTCGGCAGCCACAGCGCTTACAGCTTCTGGTACGTGATGGGCAACAAGGCCGTCACCACGGCCGCGAACGTGCTGTTCAACTCGTACATCGGTGATCTGGAGACCTGTTTCAAGCTGCTGCCGGTCGAGCTCTACCGGTCTTTGGAGATCAAGTCGCGGGGTTTCGGCATGGAGGCCGAGGTGACCGGCAAGCTGCTGCGGCGCAAGATTCGGCCGTACGAGGTGCCGATCAGCTACCGGGCCCGGGGTCGCGAAGAGGGAAAGAAGATCACCTGGAAAGACGGTGTCGAGGCACTGTGGATTCTGGGCCGCGAGCGCACCCGCAAGCGCTGACAAACGAGGTCGAGGAAGACACACCCACTGCACGGGCCGCCCGCGAGCCCGCACGCCTTGACGCCGTCGTCGACCGCGGAAGCTGAGCCGCGTTCTTGTTGTCTGCCGTGACGTGGTCCTTCCTGGACAGGATCGACGTCCTGTCCGACGGACCACACCCAGGTCAAACACGGCAAACTACGCAGTCCCGGTGCGCGCTGCTGGCCAGCCCAGATCCGCCAGGTGCGAGCTGGTGGCTCTCTTGAGAGGTGTTCAGTCGCTGGTTCCTCACGTACTCCTTTCCGTCTCGCCGGAATCCCTCGTTAGGCTGCGGAGAATGATCCGCGACGAGTTGCTGCGGCTCCGGGCGAGCGCGCAGGCCGAGGCGGCGACGTTGGCCCGGGACCTGGCGGAGCTGTTCTCGGCGTCGCGCGGTTCGAACGCCGACGATGAGCACGACCCGGAGGGCGCCACCATCGGCTTCGAACGTGCCCAGTTGACCGCGCTGCTCGCGGCCGCGCGGGAACGGATCGCCGAGGTCGACGACGCGTTGCGGCGGGTGGACGCCGCCACCTATGGAGTCTGCGAGGGATGCGGCCAGCCGATCGCCGGCGAACGCCTTGCCGTACGGCCGTTCGCCCGCCGCTGCGTGGCGTGCGGATAGGAACCGCCACCGGCGACGACTCCGGCCCGTCCGGTGCGGATTACAGCCGGGGTCAGCGTCCGGACGGCACATCGCGGGTGATCTGGTCGACCCGCTGCAGCCGTCCGTCCGCCGAGAGCCGGCCGAACATGTAGATCTCCGTTGTGATCGTGTTCCCCGCGGCCATGTCCGCGGTCAGCGTGTACCGCGCGGCCACCCGGTCGGCCGCGCTCAGAGTCTCGTGCACCTCGACGTGGACGCCTTTGGCGCGTTTGCGGGCTGGACGCACGTGCGCGAGCAGCTTCTCCCGATCGAGCTGGACGCCGTTGTTGCACATGACGAAGTCCGCCGTGTGATAGCGGTCGAACACCGTCCCTGCGTCGTGCTCGCCGAAGGCGACCTCCTGCGGGTACTGGGTGAGGTACGCGGCGACAGTGACATCCATGCTCAGCTCCAGGCCGTTCGGAGATAAATTCGACAGTAATGTCAAAGCTAACGTCGTACGGTAAATTTGACAACCATGTCGGAGGTACGGGAGCCGAAGCGACGCCAACGTGCCGACGCGCGGCGCAGCATCGCCGCGGTGTTGGACGCCGCGGTCGCGCTGCTGGGCCGGCGGCCGGACGCGTCCATGGACGAGATCGCCGCGACCGCCGGGGTCTCCCGCCAGACGATCTACGCGCACTACTCCTCCCGCGACGCGTTGCTGCACGCGGTGACACGGCACATCACGGCTGAAGTCGCTCGTGAGCTCGGCGGCCTCGATCTCGACAGGGGCAGCACCGTCGAAGCCCTGGCGCGCTGGGTCGACGCCAGCTGGACGCTGTTGGAGCGCTACCCGGTGCTGCTCACTCCGGCGATTGCCGCGCCGGGCGGCGACGAGCAGGAGCGCCACGAACCGGTGACGGACGGACTGGTCCGGCTCCTCGATCGGGGGCGTCGGTGCCGCGAGTTCGACCGGGCCATGCCCACCACCTGGTACGTCGCGGCGATCATCGGCCTCGGCCACGCCGCAGGTCAGGAGGTGATTGCCGGCCGCATGACACAGGCCGAAGCCGGCGCGGCTTTCCGGGAGGGAGTGCTCAGAGTGTGCCGAGCGCCGAACTGACTGTCCTTACCGGACGCTGTCCCGGCCGTGCGGGACGCGGCGATCGGCACGGTGCTGGCCGGGTTCGCGGCGGCGGCGCCCAACCACGACGGGCTCGGCATGGAACGCCGAGGGCTGGCGTGCAACAGCGCGGCCCCGACCAGAAGACGGCCGGATGTAAGCAGGTATGTGTGGTGCCCCCGGCAGGATTCGAACCTGCGCCCCCGCCTCCGGAGGGCGGTGCTCTATCCCCTGAGCTACGGGGGCTCAGTGACCCGGAAAGACTAGCAAACGACCCCGGCGACGGCCGAATCGGTATCGGCCGAGTCGGGTGATCGGTGCATCTGTTCGACGTCGGCCACTCTTGTCGTACACCTGTTCTAGTCTGTGGTGGTGTTGGAGACGTTGCGGGGGATCGGTGGCCTGGTGGACGAGGCCGCGCTCCGCGACGCGTGGGCGTTGCCGGAGGGTGAGCTGGTCGCGGCGTTGGAGGCGGTGCACGGCTTGGAGCAGCGGTTGACCGCGTTGCGGTTGGCGTTGGTGCGGGAGGTCGACGGACGCGGGGTCGCCACCACCCACGGCGCCTCGTCCACGGCGGTGTGGCTGCGGGAGCGGCTGCGGATCTCCGGGAGCGCGGCCCGACGCGCAGTCGAGTTGGCCGCCGCGCTGGACGCCGCTCCGGCCGTGGTGGGCCACGCCCTGGCCGCCGCAACCATCAACGCCGAACAGGCCCGGGTGATCGTCGACATGGTGTCCGACCTACCCGCCACCGTGGGTGCCGAGGTGGTGGAGAAGGCGGCGCAGGCGCTTGTCGATCACAGCGTCCGGTTCGAGCCGTCGATCCTGCGCGGGTTGGGCCGGCGGATCCTGCACCACGTCGCCCCCGACGTCGCCGAGCAGGCCGAGGCCGACGCGCTGCGCCGTGAGGAGGAACAGGCCCACCCACGTCGACACGTCAGCCTCTCCTCGCCCCGCGACGGGCGGGTACGGCTGACCGGGGTCCTGGACCTCGAAACCGCCGGGCTGCTGCACGCCGCACTGGACCCGCTGTGCGCCCCGACCGGTGACGGCGACGACCGCAGCCCCGGACAGCGCCGCCACGACGCCCTGGCCGACGTATGCCGACTGGTGCTGCGGACCGGGCAGCTGCCCGCCTCCGGCGGCGACCGCCCACAACTTGTCGTCACCATCGGCTACCACGCCCTCGTCCGGGAGATGGGCGCCGGCATGCTCGACACCGGCGCCGCACTCACCCCCGCCACCGTCCGCCGGCTGGCCTGCGACGCGCAGATCCTGCCCGCCGTCCTCGGCGGCAACGGCCAGGTCCTCGACGTGGGCCGGCAACGGCGGCTGTTCACCGGACCACTGCGCCGCGCCCTGACCCTGCGCGATGGCGGATGCGCCTTCCCCGGCTGCGACCGACCACCACGATGGTGCGACGGACACCACATCACCGCCTGGCACGACGGCGGCACCACCACCCTCGACAACGCCGTCCTGATCTGCGGCTACCACCACCGCCTCATCCACACCGGCCAATGGCAAGTCCGCCTCGCGCCGGACGGACGTCCCGAATTCATCCCACCCGCCTGGCTCGACCCCACCCAACTACCCCGCCGCAACCACTACCACCGACGAAACTGATACCACCGACGAAACTGATACCACCGACGAAACTGATACCACCGAAGCAACTGAACCCCCACCCCTGGGGACGGACCGACACCCGGGGCCAGACCGCCACGGCCTCCCCGGTCCTCTCGCCGGAGGCGACCCACATGCCGGGATGCTGCCCGTCGAGCCGGGCTCCCGGGGTGGGCCGGAGGTGGGTCAGGGTCGACGGGGGCGTCGGTGACCTTGGTTACCCGACATCGGCTCATCGGGCGTCGGTTCATCCGGTGTCGGCTGAGCGCGGAATGGACCCGGCGGCACCTACGGTGAACCGTGGAGGTCGACTCGGGCTCACTCGGTCCTGCCACCCGCCCGACAGTCCCGAGCAGGTCAGCGGAGCATCAACTGGGTCCGGCTGGTGGCTCACCGAAGGACGGGCCGTGCCGATCTGGGGGGCCGTACCGATCTGGGGGGCCGTGCCGATCTGGGGGATCGTGCCGATCTGGGGGATCGTGCCGATGGGGGGCCGTGCCGATCTGGGGGGCCGCGCCGCCCCGGGGGAACGCGCCGCCCCGGGGGAACGGGTTTGTTGCCGGGGGTCCGTCGGCCGCGCCGCTGACGGACCCCCGGCTCAGCGCCCGCAACTCGGCAGCGGGTGCAGGATCAGGTGGGTGGGGAGCCGGCGCGGCCAGTCGACCTTGGCCCAGGAGTTGTCGACCACGACGTGGACCGTCCGGCCGGCGGCGCCGCTGAGCCGGATCAGGAAGTCGCGGGGGAGTCGGGTGTCGGGCGCGGCCGTGGTGACCATGAACTGGGTACGGCCGCGGATCGATTCGGCGGCGATGATGTCGGCTGCCGGGGTCAGCCCGTGCAGGCGGGTGCGGCCGATCCAGCAGACCTCCTCGTGCCGTTCGCGGGCCGACGCGACGATCGTCGGGTAGTCGTCGCGCATCCACCTGGCCACCGCGTCCACGCAGAGGCCGCAGGCCCGGTCGGTGGGCTCGCGGGGGCCGAGTCCCCAGGCGAGCAGGTAGCCGCCGACGTCGCCGGGCTGGATCGCCAGGTCGAAGCGGCGCCGGATCAGCGCGGCCACGCTCTCCCGGGACCAGAGTTCCTCGCCGAACCCGCACTCGTCCGGATGGGTGCCGCGGAGCAGATCGATCAGCTCCAGTTCCTGGGCCCGGCTGAGCGGGCCGCGATCGGCCTGCTCCGGGTGCCGGACC
This sequence comes from Solwaraspora sp. WMMD1047, assembly GCF_029626155.1. NCBI lineage: Bacteria > Bacillati > Actinomycetota > Actinomycetes > Micromonosporales > Micromonosporaceae > Solwaraspora > Solwaraspora sp. WMMD1047. The sequence continues at coordinate 1,187,761 of NZ_JARUBL010000001.1, forward strand.
GCGGCGACCGCGCTGTCGCCGCCGATCGTGTTGCGTCGGCACCAGGAGGTGACCGACCGTCGTGTGTCGCCGAGTAGAACCACCACGTCAGGGACAACGACGACTAATCATGAAGCGTCACGCTATGTCGGTAGAAACCGGACTTAAGTCTGTAGTCGGACAAAGACGCCCCGCCCCGGTCGGCATGACCGGGTGGCGGTGTGGTCGAAGAGAGCGGGCGGCCGCCGCGGCCGTTCGGCGCCCAGCCGTGACGGCTCTGGTGGTCAGCCCCGGCTCTGGTGGTCAGCCTTGCAGCCGGGCCAGCAGCATCTGGAGGGTGTTCAGCTCGCTCTGCTGGGTGCGCTTCATGGTCAGCGCCACCTCGCGAACCTCGTCGTTGCCGCTGACCTCCAGCAGCGCGTCGGCCATGTGCACGCCGCCCAGGTGGTGGTCGCGCATCAGCTCCAGGAACATGATGTCCAGCTCCGGGCCGGTGGTGTTGTGCAGGGCGGTCATCTCCTCGGCGGTGGCCATGCCGGGCATCAGGCCGGCCTCCGAGACCATCTCAGGGCCGCCGGGCATCCACTCCATCGGCGGGCCGGACCGGGTCGGCGTCACGTTCCAGGTGCGGAGCCAGGTCTGCATCACCCCGATGTCGCCCTGCTGCGACGCGGCGATGTCCATCCCCAGCTGGCGTACCTCGCCGTCGGTGGCCGCGTCGAACGCCCGCAGCCCCATCTCCACCGCCTGGGCGTGGTGCGTGGTCATGTCCCGGGCGAAGCCCGCCTCGGCCGAGTCGGTGCCCGGCTGCGTCAACTGCGGGGTGAGCCAGCCGCCCGCGTACCCGAGCAGGAGTCCGACCACGACGGCGACCGTGAGGCCGACGAACCCGAACCGGCGACCCGGCCGCTGCCCGACCGCCGCCTCGTTGTGCTGCTCGTCGTGCTGTTCCCTGGTCACCACCGAGGTCTCCATGGCTCTCCCCAACCTGTCGCGGACCGGACCTTGTTCCCCATACTGCCGCGCCGGACGCCGCGCCGCCCGGGCCATAGGTCCCGGGACCAACCGGAACCCGGAAAAACCGGGAACCCGGCGGACCAGGACCCGAAAACGGTACGGGGGGAGCCGACCGACTCCCCCCGGGATACCGCCTACCGCTGTCAGCCCTGCTGTTGCTGCTGCTGGATGTCACGCGGGGTGGTGCCGGTGGCGGTGATGCCACCCGAGCAGAGCGCCGTCGGGCCCTCGATCGAGGCGTTCACCCGCAGCGCCGAGATGAAGTCGTCGATCCGGCCGTCGCTGGCGTTGTCGACCTTGAGCTGGTAGCCCCACGCCTGCAGCGAGATCGGCTTGTCCAGGCCCTCGAACGGGCTCATGAACAGCTTCTCGGTGCCGCGCACCTTGCTGGCCAGCGTCTCCACCTGGTCGGCGGCGAGGTCCGGGCGGTAGGTGATCCAGACCGCGCCGTGCTCCAGGCTGTGCACCGCGTGCTCGCTGGCGATCGGCGCCTCGTAGACGTCGCCCATGCAGTTCTGCCAGGTCGCGTTGTGCTGGCCGGCGACCGGCGGGGTGACCGTGTACTCGATGGGGCCGCTCTGGTGGTTACCGCCGGCCATCAGCTCCGGGTCCGACTCGCGGAAGTTCGAGATGCCGTCGATGTCCGAGGCGCGGTCCTCCCAAGACCGGGCGCCCTGGTAGACGGCGAACGCGCCGTATCCGACGATGCCCACCGCGAGCACCCCGACGGCGACGAACAGGGCGATCGGGCCCCAGGCCCGCTCCTGGCTGACCTTGACCGGCTTGACCGGCTTACGGGGCCCCTTGCTGCCCCCACCGGACCGGGCCGCGCCCGGCTTGCCGGCGGGCTTGCCGGCCGCCGGCTTGGCTCCCGCCGGCTTGCCGCCCGCGGCCGGCTTGGCCGCTGGCTTGGCCGCCGCCGCCGGCTTGGCAGCCGCCGGCTTCGCGCCCGCCGCCGGCTTGTTGCGGGCCGCGGGCGTCTTGGCCTCGGTGGCCGTCTTGCCGCCCGGAGCCTTCTTGCCGGTGCTGACCACGGACGGACGGCGCTGGTCGCCACTCGGAGTACTGATGCTCACTGATGCCTCGTCAGGTCGGGTCGGTCGGGGGTCAGGCGGGTCACGCAGGCGCAAGGGTCACCGCCGAGTGCCCGAGTCTACCCCGGTAACATGCGCAAGTGACTCCCGCCAAACTCGCCGAGGTCGTCAGCGCCGCTGCCCGGGCCGTCTTCACCGCCCGTGGGCTTGATCAATCCGTCCTGCCCGAGACGGTGAGCCTGGAGCGACCGCGCAATCCCGAGCACGGCGACTACGCCTCCACGCTGGCGTTGCAGCTGGCCAAGCGGGTCGGGGTGGCACCCCGGGAGCTGGCCGGCGCGCTCGCCGAGGAGCTGGCCGCCGCTGCCGGGGTCAAATCGGTCGACATCGCCGGGCCCGGGTTCCTCAACATCCGGCTCGACGCGGCCGCCGCCGGGCAGCTCGCCCGCGTCGTGGTCGAGGCCGGTGACTCCTACGGCCGCAGCGACCGGCTCGCCGGTCAGACCATCAACCTGGAGTTCGTCTCGGCCAACCCCACCGGTCCCGTGCACATCGGCGGGGTGCGGTGGGCGGCCGTCGGTGACGCCCTGGCCCGGCTGCTGAGGGCCACCGGCGCGCGGGTCACCACCGAGTACTACTTCAACGACGCCGGCTCCCAGATCGACCGGTTCGCCCGGTCCCTACTCGCCGCCGCCTTGGGCCAACCCGTCCCCGAGGACGGCTACGCCGGGGCGTACATCGACGACATCGTCCGGGAGGTGCTGGCCCGCCGGCCCGACGTGCTGGCGCAGGACGAGGCCGCCGCCCAGGAGATCTTCCGGGTCGAGGGCGTCGCGCTGATGTTCGACGAGATCCGCTCGACGCTCGACCAGTTCGGGGTCCGGTTCGACGTCTACTTCAACGAGAAGGACCTGCACGACCGGGGCGAGCTCCACGGGGCGCTGACCCGGCTGCGGGAGCAGGGCAACGTGTACGAGTCCGACGGCGCGGTCTGGCTGCGGACCACCGACTTCGGCGACGACAAGGACCGGGTGCTGGTCCGCTCCTCCGGCGACTGGACCTACTTCGCCGCCGACTGCGCCTACTACCTGGACAAGCGGGAGCGCGGCTTCGACCGGGTCGTGATCATGCTCGGTGCCGACCATCACGGCTATCTCGGCCGGATGCGGGCGATGGCCGCCTGCTTCGGCGACGACCCCGACACCCACCTGGAGATCCTGATCGGCCAGCTCGTCAACCTGGTCCGCGACGGGGAGCCGGTCCGGATGTCGAAGCGGGCCGGCACCGTGGTCAACCTGGAGGACCTGACCGAGGCGATCGGGGTGGACGCGGCCCGGTACGCGCTGGCCCGCTACTCCAGCGACTCGCCGATCGACATCGACATCGAGCTGTGGACCCGGGCCACCCGCGACAACCCGGTCTACTACGTGCAGTACGTCGCCGCCCGGACCGCGAGCGTCGGGCGCAACGCCGACGAGGTGGGGCTGAACCGGGGCGACGCGGAGGCGTTCCGCCCCGAGCTGCTCGACCACGAGCGGGAGAACGACCTGCTCAAGTCGCTCGGCGAGTTCCCCGCCGTGGTGGCCACCGCCGCCGAGCTGCGCGAACCGCACCGGGTGGCCCGCTACCTGGAGGACCTGGCCGGCACCTACCACCGGTTCTACGACAGCTGCCGGATCCTGCCGCGCGGCGACGAGGAGCCCACCGACCTGCACCGGGCCCGGCTCTGGCTCAACGACGCCACCCGCACCGTGATCGCCAACGGGCTCACCCTGCTCGGCGTCAGCGCACCGGAACGGATGTGAGCGGGGCGGGCGCGGTGGCGCGCGGAGGGCGGGTCTGATGCGGGCGCACGAGGCGGGCGCCCTGCACGGCGAGCTGGGCGCGGGCGGGCCGGGCTGGCTGCGTACCCCCGACGACGTCAACGCCCTGGTGCCGCAGCTGTGGCCGCGCGGCGTCGCGCGAGCCGCCGACGGCGCCCTCGCCGTCGGCGGCCTCGGCGTCCGCGCCATCGCCGAGGAGTTCGGTACGCCGGCGTACGTGCTCGACGAGGACGACCTGCGCTCCCGCTGCCGGGAGTTCCGGGCCGCCTTCCCCGACGAGGACATCTACTACGCCGGCAAGGCGTTCCTCTGCCGCGCGGTCGTCAAGATCATCGCGGAGGAAGGGCTGCATCTGGACGTCTGCACCGGCGGGGAGCTGGCCGTCGCGCTGTCCGCCGGGATGCCGCCGGAGCGGATCGGCTTCCACGGCAACAACAAGTCGATGAGCGAACTGACCCGGGCCGTCGACGCGCGCGTCGGACGGATCATCGTCGACTCGTTCACCGAGATCGACCGGCTCACCGCGCTGGCCCGCGAGCGCGGTGTGCGGCCCCGGGTGCTGGTCCGGGTCACCGTCGGCGTGGAGGCGCACACCCACGAGTTCATCGCCACCGCGCACGAGGACCAGAAGTTCGGCTTCTCGCTGGCCGGCGGCGCCGCCTTCCAGGCCGCCGTCAAGATCCTCGACGAGGACGTGCTGGAGCTGCGCGGCCTGCACTCGCACATCGGCTCACAGATCTTCGACACCAGCGGCTTCGAGGTCTCGGCCCGCCGGGTGCTCGCCCTGCAGGCCCAGCTCCGCGACGCCCGCGGCGTCGAGCTGCCCGAGCTGGACCTCGGCGGCGGCTTCGGCATCGCCTACACCACCAGCGACGACCCGGCGCCCCCGCACGACCTGGCCAAGCGGCTCGACAAGATCGTGGACGGGGAGTGCGCCGCGCTGAAACTGACCGTGCCGCACCTCTCCATCGAGCCCGGCCGGGCCATCATCGGCCCGGCGGTCTTCACCCTCTACCAGGTCGGCACCGTCAAGGACGTCGACGGCCTGCGCAGCTACGTCAGCGTCGACGGCGGGATGAGCGACAACATCCGCACCGCCCTCTACGACGCCTCCTACTCGGCCACCATCGCCTCCCGCGCCTCGGCCGCCGGCCCGATCCTGGCCCGGGTGGTGGGAAAGCACTGTGAGTCCGGGGACATCGTGGTGAAGGATGAATTCCTGCCCGCCGACGTGCAGCCCGGAGATCTTCTCGCGGTGCCCGGCACCGGCGCGTACTGCCGCAGCATGGCCAGCAACTACAACCACGTACCGCGGCCACCGGTGGTCGCGGTCCGCGACGGCCAGGCCCGGGTGATCGTACGCCGGGAGACCGAAGACGATCTGCTCGCATTGGATGTGGGATGACGACGACACAGCATCGCCCGGTACGGCTCGCCCTGCTCGGCTGCGGCACGGTCGGCGCCGAGGTGGTCCGGCTGCTGCACGACCAGGCCGCCGACCTGGCCGCCCGGGTCGGCGCCCCGCTGGAGATCGCCGGCATCGCCGTCCGCCGGGCCGGCCGCGACCGCGGCGGGTTGCCGGTCGACCCGGCGCTGTTCACCACCGACGCGCTCGGCCTGGTCAAGCGCGACGACGTGGACGTGGTGGTCGAGGTCGTCGGCGGCATCGAACCGGCCCGGGGCTGGCTGGTCGAGGCGCTGCGGGCCGGCAAGAGCGTGGTCACCGCCAACAAGGCGCTGCTCGCCGAGGACGGCGGCACCCTGCACGACGCCGCCGCCGAGGGCGGCGCCGACCTGTTCTACGAGGCCTCCGTGGCCGGGGCGATCCCGTTGCTGCGGCCGCTGCGCGAGTCGCTGCACGGCGACACGATCACCCGGGTCACCGGCATCGTCAACGGCACCACCAACTTCATCCTCTCCGCGATGGACGCCACCGGCGCCGGCTTCACCGAGGCCCTCGACGAGGCCACCGAACTCGGCTACGCCGAGGCCGACCCGACCGCCGACGTGGAGGGCTTCGACGCCGCCGCCAAGGCCGCCATCCTCGCCTCGCTCGCCTTCCACAGCCGGGTCACCGCCGCCGACGTGCACCGCGAGGGGATCACCGAGGTCACCGCCGCCGACATGGCCAGCGCCCAGGCGATGGGCTGCACCATCAAGCTGCTCTGCATCGCCTCCCGGGGGCCGGACTCCACCGGCGCCGACTCGGTGAGCGTCCGGGTGCACCCGGCGATGATCCCGCGCAGCCACCCGCTGGCCAGCGTCGGCGACGCCTTCAACGCCGTCTTCGTGGAGGCCGAGGCCGCCGGTCAGCTGATGTTCTACGGCCGCGGGGCCGGCGGGGCGCCTACCGCCAGCGCGGTGCTCGGCGACGTGGTGGCGGTGGCCCGCAACCGGCTCGCCGGGGTCCGCTCGGCCAGCGAGTCGTCGTACGCGGCGCTGCCGGTGCGGCCGATGGGGGAGGCGGTCACCCGCTACCACATCAGCCTCGACGTCGCCGACCGCGCGGGCGTGCTCGCCACCGTCGCGAACGTCTTCGCCTCGCACGGGGTCTCCATCGCCACCGTGCGGCAGGCCAGCGCCCCGGGCGGTACCCCCGGCGGGGGCGACGACGCCATCCTGGTGGTGGTCACTCACGCCGCCCCGGACGCCGCGCTGGCCGCCACCGTCGAACAGCTGCGCACCCTGGACATCGTCCGGTCGATCGCCAGCGTGCTGCGGGTCGAGGGCACCGGCTGACCGGCGGTGTCCCGGTAGGTGGGTTGCGGCGGAGGCGGGCTGGCCGGCGAGCCGGCATTGCGGCAGGCTGTGCGGGTGGCGCCGGAGCGCGTGCGGCGATCTTCCAGAGCGCGTGCGGCCATCGCCGAGAGGCACGAGGAGAGCGACATGTGGCGTGGACTGATCGAGGCGTACCGGGACCGGCTGCCGGTCACCGCGACGACGCCCGTGATCACGTTGCACGAGGGTGACACCCCGCTGCTGCCGGCGCCGGTGCTCTCCGCCCGGACCGGCTGCGACGTGTACCTCAAGATCGAAGGGGCCAACCCGACCGGGTCGTTCAAGGACCGGGGGATGACCCTGGCCGTGTCGAAGGCGGTCGAGGCCGGCAACAAGGCGATCATCTGCGCCTCCACCGGCAACACCAGCGCGTCGGCCGCCGCGTACGCCGCCCGGGCCGGGCTGACCTGCGCGGTGCTCGTCCCGCAGGGCAAGATCGCGCTCGGCAAGCTGGCCCAGGCGCTCGTGCACGGCGCCCGGCTGCTGCAGGTCACCGGCAACTTCGACGACTGCCTCGCGCTCGCCTCCAAGCTCTCCCAGGACTTCCCGGTGGCGCTCGTCAACTCGGTGAACATCGACCGGCTGCACGGCCAGAAGACCGCCGCCTTCGAGATCGTCGGCGCGCTCGGCGACGCCCCCGACATCCACTGCCTGCCGGTCGGCAACGCCGGCAACATCAGCGCCTACTGGATGGGCTACCAGGAGGAGACGCAGGCCGGCAACGCCACCCGCAAACCCCGGATGTACGGCTTCCAGGCGTCCGGCGCCGCGCCGATCGTCACCGGCGAGGTGGTCCGCGAGCCGTCCACCATCGCCACCGCGATCCGGATCGGCAACCCGGCCAGCTGGACCAAGGCGCTGGACGCCCGGGACGCCTCCGGCGGGCTGATCGCCGCCGTCACCGACCGGGAGATCCTCACCGCGTACCGGCTGCTCGCCCGCGAGGTGGGCGTCTTCGTGGAGCTGGCGAGCGCGGCCAGCGTGGCCGGACTGTTGCAGCAGGCCGAGGCGGGGCGGGTGCCGGGCGGGTCGACGATCGTCTGCACGGTCACCGGCAACGGCCTGAAGGACCCGGAGTGGGCGATCTCCACCGCCCCGTCACCGACCACCATCCCGAACGACGTGCTCGCCGCCGCCCGGTCGCTGGATCTGGCCTGACGGCCGCCGCCCCGCCGCCGGTACGGTGGCGCGGGTCAGGCAAACTCTGCAACTGCCGCGCCAACTAAATCTCCGGGAGAGTGGGCCCGATCATGTCGCTGCTCGCCAGACTCAGCCTCGCCAACCGGGGGCTCGTCGCGCTCGTCGCGATCGTGATCACCGCCTTCGGCGCGTTCACCGTGCCCGCCCTCAAGCAGCAGCTGCTGCCGTCGCTGGAGTTCCCCGGCGCCTTCATCGTGACCACCTTCCCCGGCGCCGCGCCGGAGATCGTCGAGTCGCAGGTGACCGCGCCGATCGAGGACAGCCTGCAGGGCATCGACGGGCTCAGCGAGGTCTCCTCCACCTCCCGGGAGGGGGCCAGCACCGTCGAGGTCGAGTTCGAGTTCGGCACCGACCTCGACGCCGCCGTCGCCGAGATGGAATCCGGTCTCAACCGGATCTCCGCCCAGCTGCCGGCGGACGTCGAACCACTCGTCTTCGCCGGCAACACCGACGACCTGCCGGCGGTGGTGCTGGCCGCGGCCGGCGGCACCGACCCGCAGGCGCTGGCCGAGCGGCTGGCCGCCACCGTCGTACCCGAACTGGAGGCGATCGACGGCGTCCGCACCGTCGAGGTCACCGGCACCCGCGACCAGGTCGTGCTGGTCACCCCGGACCCGCCGAAGTTCGCCGCCGCCGGGTTGACCCCCACCGCACTCGGCGAGGCGCTGCAGACCAACGGCGTCACCATTCCGGCCGGCGCGGTCACCGAGTCGGACCAGACCCGGCCGGTGCAGGTCGGCACCCGGATCGCCACCCTCGACGAGCTGCGCGACATCTACCTGACCCCGGGCCCCGGCCGGCCGCCGGTGCGGCTCGGCGACGTCGCCACCGTTGACCAGCAGCTCGCCCCGGCCACCTCGTTCACCCGCACCGACGGCCAGGACAGCCTCGGCATCGCGGTCACCGCGGCACCGGACGGCAACGCGGTCGGCATCTCCCGGGAGATCCGGGACCGGCTGGACGAGCTCGGCGACAGCGCCGACGCCGAGCTGACCGCGGTCTTCGACCAGGCCCCGTTCGTGGAGCGCTCGATCGAGGCGCTCACCACCGAGGGGCTGCTCGGCCTGGTGATGGCGGTCCTGGTCATCCTGGTCTTCCTGCTGTCGATCCGGTCCACCGTGGTCACCGCCGTGTCGATCCCGCTGTCGGTGCTGATCGCGCTGATCGCGCTCTGGGTCGGCGACTACTCGCTCAACCTGCTCACCCTCGGCGCGCTGACCATCTCGGTGGGCCGGGTGGTGGACGACTCGATCGTCGTCCTGGAGAACATCAAACGACATCTGGAGTACGGCGAGCAGCGCCGGCAGGCGATCCTCACCGGGGTCCGGGAGGTGGCCGGCGCGGTGACCGCCTCCACCCTGGCCACGGTCGCGGTGTTCGCCCCGATCGCCCTGGTCGGCGGGTTCGTCGGGCAGTTGTTCACCCCGTTCGCGGTCACCGTCACGGTGGCGCTGCTCGCCTCGCTGCTGGTCTCGCTCACCGTCATCCCGGTGCTGGCGTACTGGTTCCTCAAGCCGCCGGCGGGCACCGACGACGAGGCCGCGGTGCGCCGGTCCGCCGAGGAGAAGGAGCTGCGCAGCCCGCTGCAGCGCGGCTACCTGCCGGTGATCGCGTTCGCCACCGGCCGGCGGTGGCTCACGGTCGGTCTCGGGCTGGTGGTGCTGCTCGGCACCTTCGCGCTGGCCACCCGGCTGGAGACCAACTTCATCGACGACTCCGGCCAGGACACCCTGACGGTCACCCAGCAGCTGCCGGTGGGCGCCAGCCTGGCCGCCACCGACGCCGCCGCCCGCCGGGTGGAGACGATCCTGGGCCGCACCGACGGTGTCGAGTCGTACCAGGTGACGGCGGGTGGCGGCGGCACCCCGTGGGCCGGCGGCGGGTCCAACTCCGCGGCCACCTTCTCAGTGGCGCTGACCGAGGACGCGGAGGCGGCCGAGGTGACCGACCGGCTGCGGGCCGAGTTCGACGGGCTCACCGGGGCCGGCGAGCTGACCTTCGGGGCGGCCGGCGGACCGGGCGGCGGCGCCACCAACCAGCTCGCGGTGATCATTCAGGCCGCCGACCCGGACGTGCTGGCGCGGGCGACCGAACGGGTCCGGGCGGCGATGGCCGACACCCCCGAGGTGGTGGACGTCGGCACCAGCCTGGCGGAGAGCGCGCCCCGCATCGACATCGTGGTGGACCGGGCCGCCGCCGCCCAGGCCGGTCTCTCCGAGGCGGCGGTCGGCCAGCTCGTCGGGCAGGCGTTCCGGGGCGCCCCGCTGGGGCGGGTCACGCTCGACGGCGGCCAGCAGGACGTGCTGCTGGCCGGCGGACCGCCGCCGGCCGGTCTGCAGGAGCTGCGGGATCTGCCGGTCGGCGCCGGCACCCTCGACGACATCGCCGAGGTGACCGAGGTGGACGGCCCGCTCGCCGTCACCCGGATCGACGGCGACCGCAGCGCGACGGTCACCGGCACCGCCACCGGTTCCAATCTGGGGGCGACGACCCGGGCGTTGCAGGAGAGGCTGGACGCGATCACCGTCGCCGGTGCCACCATCACCGTCGGCGGGGTCAGCGCGGACCAGGCCGAGGCCTTCGCCGACCTGGGCCTGGCGCTGCTGGTCGCGGTCGCGATCGTCTTCGTGATCATGGTGGCGACGTTCCGCAGCCTGATCCAGCCGCTGATCCTGCTGGTCTCCATCCCGTTCGCCGCCACCGGCGCGATCACCCTGCTGCTGGTCACCGGCAAGCCGCTCGGGGTGCCGGCGCTGATCGGCGCGTTGATGCTGGTCGGCATCGTGGTGACGAACGCGATCGTCCTGATGGACCTGATCAACCAGTACCGGGCGCAGGGGATGAGCGTGCGGGACGCGGTGGTCGAGGGCGGCCGGCGCCGGCTGCGGCCGATCCTGATGACGGCGATCGCGACCATCTTCGCGCTGCTGCCGATGGCGCTCGGGCTCACCGGCGAGGGTGGCTTCATCTCCCAGTCGCTGGCGATCGTGGTGATCGGCGGCCTGCTCAGCTCCACCCTGCTCACCCTGGTGCTGGTCCCGACCCTCTACACGATGGTCGAGAACGCCAAGGAGTGGATCCGCGGCCGGCGCGGTGGCGCCGCCGAGCCGGGCGATCCCCACGCGCCGGCCGACGGCGGGGGCAACGGCGGACCTGTCCGGCTGCCGGCCGGTGCCGGGGCCGGCGGCGGTTCGGCCGGCTGGTCCGCGGGTGGACCCGGGTCCGCCGCGTCGACGGGCGCCGGTCCGGGGCCGGCACCATCGGGGGCGCTGTTGGCCGGCACCGACCAGTTCGAGGTGCTGCGGCTGCCGCGTAGCCGCCGGTCGCCGCTGCCCGCCCCGGAACCCGGTCCGCAACCGGGTCCGGCGCCTGGGCCGGCGTCCGAGCAGCGGCCGGACGGGCGGTCCTCGCCGGCCGGGGAGTAACGTGGCAGTACGTGGCGTCTCCGCTCTCGGTCCTTACCAGAAACCGTGACTTCCGGCACCTGTTCGGGGCCGAGCTGGTGGTCTTCGGGGCCGACTGGTTCGTCATGGTGCCGCTGCTGGTGCTGCTGCCCCAACTGACCGGCAGCGGCGTCTGGGGCGCGCTGGTGCTGGCCGCCGACACCGGCATCATCGCCCTGCTGCTGCCGTACGCGGGGACCATCGCCGACCGGCTGGACCGCCGCCGCATCCTGATCACCTCGAACGTGGTCGCGCTGGCGGCGGTGCTGCTGCTGCTCGGGGTGCGCAGCGCGGCGACGGCCTGGCTGGCGCTGGTCGCGGTCGGCGTGGTCGCCGCGTCGAAGGCGTTCTACTCGCCCGCCGCCCAGGCCGCGCTGCCGAACGTGGTCGAGCCGGCCGACCTGGCCGCCGGCAACGCCATCGCCGGCTCGGCCTGGGGCACCATGACGGTGGTCGGTGCCTCGCTCGGCGGCGTACTCAGCGCGCTGGCCGGGCCGTACGCCTGCTTCTGGGTCGCGGCCGGTGGCCTGGCGGTGGCCGCGGGCCTGACCGCGCTGATCCGCCGCCCGATGCAGGCGGAGCGGGACCTGGCGGCGCCGGTGCAGCGGCCGTGGGCGGCGATCCGGGAGGCGCTCGCCTACATCATTGCCCGGCCGCGGGTGCTCGCCCTGGTCACCGTCAAGTCGGCGGTCGGCCTCGGCAACGGGGTGCTCACCGTGTTTCCGCTGCTGGCCGGCGTGTACGGCGTCGGCGCGGTGGGTGCCGGCCTGCTGTTCGCGGTCCGCGGCGCCGGTGCCCTGGTGGGGCCGCTGCTGATGCGTCGGGTGCTCGGCCGGCGCTCCTGGCTGCTGCCCGGCCTGGCGATCTCGATGACCGGGTACGGGCTGGCCTACCTCGGCGTCTCGGTGACCGGCTGGTTCCCGCTGGTGCTGGTGCTGGTCTTCGTGGCCCACTTCGCCGGCGGCA